>NZ_JBISCD010000040.1:0-2118147 GCF_044386045.1 Thalassobellus sediminis
ATGTATGCTGTTTTATTCATTATATACTCCTTAATATAGGTGATTTGATATAACTATATAATATGAATACATGTTTTTGGCATTTATATATTCAGCTAATAATAATACTTCAACACTATTTAATAGGAATGCCTTTGTATATAAGATTATTTATTTAGACCCTTAGTCTATATTTATATGAAACGTTTATATATTACTTTGGTAGATCATATAGCATGTTTTTGAAAACAAACCTAGAAACTACGATCACGCGTTAGGACTTGAACGGTTAGACTGCGCTCTCCGCAGGATGATTGTTTGATCTCACCGATGACAGAAGGTAGCAAGTAGTGAAAGCCCAACCCTTGGAGAACACCCATAAAACTCAAATTATATATATTATTGTGTTTGTTTTTACAAAAAGAAATTCCAAACTATACCGAAACGTATAGTAAAATCGCGGTACGGATTATTAGGTGCCGAATAATAATTGTAGCCTGTGAATGCTGAATTAAAATGTTCGGCTTTAAAAAAGATTCTGGTTTGACGCACTTTTGCATTGACAAAGAAATCTAAACGCGGGAATTCCCCATATTCTCGTTCTGTTTGAACATAGAATTCTGCTAAAACAGGATCGTAAGCATTCATATTGTACTTTGTAAAATAATTTAAAGTAACGCCTGTTTGTAAATACATGGCTTTATTAAACAAGTTACTTGCGAAATATAGAGTGTTACGCGTAGTAATTTCGGGAACATTTAATGTATTATTGGCACCATCGACATTTTGATATAAAATGGTATTGTTTAATGCAAATTTACCAACTCTAAATTCTTTTTCTAACTTAACCCTTAAGTAATTAATGTTTTCACTATTTTGAAATGGTTTTACTGGACTTATAGAATCTTGCTTTTTAAAATATGCATAGTCGCTTATTGTAGTATAATCTACTGAAATATTTGCTATTTTTTTCGACTTTAATTGAAATGCTAGTTGCTGGGTCTCGGTATTATTAAAGCTAGTTTGCCAATTGTAATTGATATAATTACTTTGATATAATAAGAAATTATAATTTGGTGCTTTTGAACTATGATTTATTGATGCAATTGCTATAATATCGTCATTTAACTTAAAAGTGGCATTTGCCTTAAGGTAATTGCCATCGAAATCGCCAGAAACATTTAGACCTGCTTCTCCTTGTAAATCGAAACCTTTATATTGTTTGTGGTATTTCCCTCCTGCTGAAAATATATTTCCTTTTAATCTATTTGTAATGGTAGTACCGTTTAAACCTACAAGTTTATTGTAACCATAATTATAGTTATTAGCGCTTACATTAAATTGCAAGTCACCTACTATATTATTACTATAATTTAGGCTTACTTGATTGTATAAGTTTTCTAATGTAACACGTTCTTGTAGCTTAGATGTTTTAAAAGCATCTCCAAAAAAATCGGTTTGAGCTGTTGATTGATCATATTGATAATACTTATCTTCAAAGGATACAATATGCCCAATACTTAATTTGTTTTTAGAAAGCGAGTCTTTCTTTTTTATTATTTTATAGTTATGATCTAAATGAAAACGTTTACCTCGTAACATGCTTTCGGCATTTTCGAAATTCACTTCTAATATAGAACGGTCGAGAAACTCGGGATCTCCAGTTTCGAAATATTGTATATTATCATCTCTTAACCCACCATTTTCTTGATTCATCAAATCTTGGGTTACTATATGCCCTCTAACATTATATCTTTCATTCTTTGTTTGATAATTAGAAGTGAATCTGAAATTTCCTGTACTAGTTAAAATATGTTGATATTTACCTAAAGAACGTAAACCCTTATAGGCTATTGAAAAATTAAATTGAGGTGATGTGTTTACCGTAAAAAACGAGTCGGCTAATTGTCCTTGCTCAAAAGCTGTTTTAAAAAATAGTTCTGTTAAAGGTGTTGGTACTCGATAGTAATTGATATCTTCAATTTCCATATAATTAAAATGCTTAGCTCTAGCTCCGAAACTTGGCATTAAACTAGTCTCTTGAAAATCATGTGTTAAACTATTATAGGTTTGCCCCAAATTTGAAAAAGGCATTAAACCAAAATTATCTTTTCGCAAATAATTAAATTTATATTCTTTTTGGATGCTTAAAGTAGTATCCACAAAGGTGGTATCATTTGTATGAGAAATGATTAAGTAATCTTCAATTTTGGCTAATTTTTTACCGTTTTCATTAACCGAATCTTTAACTTCGATTAACCCCAATTCTTTACCTAATCGGCTAGTTTTTTTTTGCTTTTTAACTTGTGCCATACTTGACAAAGTAATTCCCGTTAAAAAAAAGATTAAAACTAATTTATTCATAGATGTATTTTTCCACAACAAAAGTAATTATTTGAACGTAAACTGAACGTAAATATTTTAAATAAAGAAAGCCAACTTTATTAAGCTGACTTTCTTTTTTAAATATTATTCATCTTGTTATAAAATACAAATTGAAATATTTATTTTGAATTAGTCATTAACAAACTTCATAATATAATTTTAATTAAGCAAAAAAAAGCGTCGATATCATTGACACAACTATCATTAATATGAAATTAGCAATAAAAACAAAAAATTACTATACATGCATAATAGTTACTGCATGAAATTATAAAATTGATAGTATTTTAGCAATATGTTACTTAAAAACCATTCCAACTACTTTTTAGAATGCGGCACAGATGAAGCTGGCAGAGGCTGTCTTGCAGGCCCTGTAACTGCTGCTGCGGTTATTCTTCCTGAAAATTTTAATAATTCTATATTAAATGACTCAAAACAACTTAGCGAAAAGAAAAGAGATCTTTTAAAACCTATTATTGAAAACGAAGCTTTAACATTTGGAGTAACACATATTTTTCAAGAAGAAATTGATAGTATCAATATATTAAACGCTTCTATTTTAGCAATGCATAAATCAATTAATCAATTAAGTCCGCAGCCAGAATTTATTATTGTTGATGGCAATAAGTTTAAACCTTATAATAATATTGAATTTGAAACCATTATTAAAGGTGATGGCATATATTTAAGTATTGCAGCGGCATCAGTATTAGCTAAAACATATCGAGATATTTATATGAATACCATTCATGAAGAATATCCTATGTATAATTGGAAACAAAACAAAGGCTACCCAACTAAAGAACACCGAGAAGCCATAAGAAAATATGGTATAACAAAATACCATAGAAAATCGTTTAGATTATTACCAGAACAACTAAAACTAGATATTTAGATTAGCCTATTTTATATATGCTATAAAATGAAAAATATGTAGGTTTGTATAAATTAATTCATTTCATGAGATTTTTTTATTCTACCCTCTTTCTTTTTATTGTTTTTAGTTGCACTAATACCTCCTCCAACAAATCTAAACTTATAGATTTTGTTCCAAAAAAAACGTCATTAATTATAAAAACATCTAATTTAGAAAGTTTAAAAAACAGTTTAAATAATAGTGATTTTTTACAAAAACTATCAAAAACAACGTCTTACGGAAACTTAGAAAAAAAACTTGAAGACTTATCTCTTTTAAAACCTAAGAACGACGTTTTAATTTGCTTTTCTTTAGATAATAATGATAGTCTGCAATATAGCATCATCACAAAGTACCACAGCCTTTTGTTTAAAAAAGATTCGCTAAAAAACTACACAGAAGAATCTCTTATTTATAAAAACAGAACCATTACAAAATCGACCTTTAACAACAATACATTTTATAGCACACTTATTGACAGCACCTTTTTTGCATCATCATCTAAAACGATTACAGACGATGCTTTCAATAAAAAAGATATAAATTCTGATTTAGAAAAAATATACACTACTACAAGTAACGACAAAACAACTTCTATTATAATTAAACCTAACAACCCTTTTATAAAATCCTTTTTTATAAACGATTCGTTAAATTTAAACAGCTTTACAAATTACATTGCTACAGATGTAGATATTAATCAAGACGACATTGTAATTAATGGTATTACCAAAGCTTCAGATTCTACTAAAAGCTTAATCAATGTTTTTAAAGGCACAATTCCTCAGGAAAATTTAATTCAAAATATAACACCTTCAAACAGTGATGGCTTTATGAGTTTCACATTTGATGATTATAAAATTTTTGAAACTAATTTAATTAAGTTTAACCAAAAAGATTCAATATTAAATACAACCTCTCTTTTTGATAACATTATTGAAGTTGGTGTTATTTATGAAGACAAAAACAAAGCGATTATTTTAAACTCCATAGATATTATTGCTACTAATGACGCCTTACTAAGCGAACAAAACAACATAGGAACTTATAGACAAATTGATATTTATTCGTTTAGCAAACCTAATTTGTTCTCAAATACATTTTACCCGCTAGTTACTTTAAAAAACGCAACCAAATACTGTATACTAGACAACTTTTTTGTGTTTGCTAAAAATACAGAGATTCTTGAAAATATTATTGCTAGTTATCAAAACAAAACCACATTAAACGAACAAACCTATTATAAAGACATTAAAGAACAATTAAGCGATGCATCGTCCTTAATTATTGTTGCAAATCCTTTAATATTAAAAAATATTTTAAAGAAAAACGGATTACAATCTATTGGCAAATTAAATAAATACAACGCTACTGCTTTACAATTTATTTACGACACTAATTTTGCGCACGTAAATGGTATTATAAAAAAGAGCAAAACGAAAGTCATACTAAATTCTGTTTTAGAAGAACTAAATATTAAATTAGAAAAAGAGATCCTTAACACTCCTCAATTTGTTACCAATCACATCACAAAACAAAAGGAAATAGTAGTACAAGATATTACAAACAACTTATATTTAATTTCTAATACAGGAAAAATTCTTTGGAAAAAACAATTACAAGGACCTGTTTTAGGAAGCATCAATCAAATAGATATATACAAAAACGGAAGACTACAATTAGCTTTCGCTACACCAAACAGCGTTTATGTTTTAGACAGAAATGGCAATAATGTTTCGCCTTTTCCTGCTAAATTTAACGACAATATTACACAACCATTATCTGTTTTTGATTATGACAAAAACAAGAATTACAGATTATTAGTTACTCAAGGCAAACAAACTTTAATGTATGATGTTAAAGCCAAAATAGTAAAAGGGTTTAAGTTTAATGGAGCTAACAATACTATTATTTCTCAACCTAAACACTTTAGAATTGGAAGCAAAGACTTTATTGTTTTTAAAACTAAAAATAAACTTTACATTTTAAACCGAACAGGAAAAACGAGAGTAACGCCAAAAACATCAAACACATATTCGGAAGAACCTTTATTCTTATATGAAAACAAATTTACTACAACTACTAATAATGGTAGTTTAATTACTATAGACACAAAAGGCAATACAGCAATCCAAAACTTAAACCTATCTGAGACACATTATATTGAAACCACTAGCAAAACACTTGTAACACTTACTGAAAACAAACTAACAATAAAAAACAAAAGCATAGAATTAGATTATGGTAATTATAGTAACCCAAAAATATTCTATCTAAGCGATAAAATTTACGTTACACTAACCGATTTACAAACTCAAAAAGTATATCTCTACGACAGTCAAGCAAAACTACTAAGCAATTTTCCTGTTTACGGAAACTCTAATATTGATTTAGACAATATAGATAAAGACAGAAATTTAGAATTTATTACCAAGGGAGAAAACAACTCTATTTTGCTTTATCAAATAAATTAATGTCTTACTTAATTTATCATTATCCCTTTTGTAGGTAAAAAACTAATCTTTATCTTTAACCCAGCTATTAATCAATTATTTAGAACAACTTAAAATTTAATATAATCACTAAACAGACAGAACACTATCTGTTAGCAGTATAACGATAACCAAATCGAAAGTCCTCGAATCTTGAACGCCAAAGCGTGGTTGCTTTGGCGTTCTTTTTTTTCAAAAAATTAAAGTTATTTTAATACTATTGTACTCTTAACACACAAAACATGATTTCAAGAAAAAATGCCTCTATTTCAAAATTCATTATTCATAAAGTTGGTAATAAATTTAACGATACAAAAAATGCCTTTTCAGACAAGCTAGTAGATTTTGATGAAGCTAGTTACGATTTAATGCTTCCTTTTCTATTAAGACCTTTTGGGAGCGTCGTACAAAGCTACCGTTTTAACCATCATGCTAACATTACGCTAAATGAAATTAATAGCTATAGCTCGCAAATTTTTAATGACGACGATGCATTTGTTGATGTTTCAAAACATATTGTAACGCACTTATACGAGCAATCGACATCTGCCAATATAAAAACAGGCGATGTACTAGTCGTTATGTTTGAAGGTATTGAATTTAGAGACATGACCACCAATGCTATTGGTATTTTTAAAATTGAAAGTAAAGTAAATTTCTTTCAAACCTATTTAGAAGACAATAGTTATGATGTTTTAGTACAGAAAGGTATTAGCTCTAAAAAAGTAGATAAAGGCTGTTTAATTTTGAATCAAAGTGATACGGAAGGCAATATTATTTTAAGTGTAGATAATAATAGTTACGATGCACAATATTGGATTAATCATTTTTTAAACATTAAATATGCTGATGATGCCAACAATCACACACAACAGTATATAGAATTGTGTAAAGAATTTTCAACCGAAGTTTTAAAAACTAGTTATGGCGCACAAGAACAAAATACTTTTTTAGCAAAAACCATCGATTTTTTTAAGGAAAATGAAATAGTAAATGTAGAACGTTTTAAAGAAGAACTTTTTGAAGAAGAAAAACACATTAGAGAGTTTGAAGATTTTAAAAAAGAATTTGAAGGTGAACAAAACATAGTACTTAGAAACCAATTTGATGTTGCTGAAGCTGTAGTAAATAAAGAAAAGAAAAAGTTTAAAACCGATATCAAACTAGACACCAACATACAAATTAAACTAGATATTGATGCACCAGATGCTTCTGCCGAATATTTAGAGCGCGGATATGATGATGAAAAGAAAATGCATTTTTACAAAGTATTTTTTAATGCCGAAAATTAATTAGCTAAGAATAATTGTTTTCGTAAAAAACAAGTCAAAAAAATGAAATACCTACACATATACTTTTTCATTTTTTTATTAACTTGTAGGAATGAAAACACCTAATAACGAAACAACCAAAAAGAAAAAATTTAACTACGATGAAGAACTAGCTATTTTACATGAAGACCTAGTTCATCTTCAAGAGTGGGTAAAGAAACAAGGATTAAAAGTGGTTATCATTTTTGAAGGTAGAGATGCCTCTGGAAAAGGTGGTACCATCAAACGATTTACCGAACCTTTAAATCCTAGAGTTTGTAAAGTAGTAGCTTTAGGTGTTCCTACCGAAAAAGAAAAAACACAGTGGTATTTTCAAAGATACGTACAGTATTTACCAGCAGCAGGTGAAATTGTACTTTTTGATAGAAGTTGGTACAACAGAGCTGGTGTAGAAAAAGTTATGGGCTTTTGTACTGATGACGAATACAATGAGTTTATGCGATCTTGCCCTGAATTTGAACGTATGCTAGTACGGTCTGGAACCATTGTTTTAAAATACTGGTTTTCGGTAAGTGATGAAGAACAAGAAAAACGCTTTAAAAACCGTATAAGTAACCCATTAAAACGCTGGAAATTTAGCCCGATGGATTTAGAATCGCGTTCACGTTGGTTAGAATACTCTAAAGCAAAAGACAATATGTTTGCACATACAGACACCAAGCAAGTACCTTGGTTTGTTGTGAATGCAGATAATAAGAAAAAAGCACGCTTAAATTGTATTAGTCATGTTTTAAGTCAGATTCCTCATGAAAAAATGGATTTAAAACCCATTGAACTTCCTGATTTGCCAGATTATAAAAGTTATGTACGCCCACCTATGAATTACCAAACTTTTGTTCCTGAGAAGTATTGAATCAACTTGATTTTGAAAACAAACTTAATTAGCTACTTGGGCTAACATAAAAATCAAAATTCATCATCTTTACACCCCATAATATCATCAATTGTATCTGTCTGTGATTGATTTTTTGTTTTTAAAACTCTTTTGTACAAATCACTCGCTTCTAAAGCTATAAAAGCACTTGTTAAAAGAATAAATATTATAATTAACAAACCAATAAAATCATCAGTACTCATTTCAAAATCAAGATCATAATACTTTAAAAGTATTTTATATATAATAAATAACGAATAGCAAAATATCAATATTGAAAATAAAATATTTCCAATCCAAAAAGCCGCACCTAATAGTATAGGTTTAATTATTTTTGAATTATAATATTTTATAGTTTTCAGTTGATAAACGACACTAAAAAGACCTGATAAAACAATACCAAAGTATAAAAGTATAAAGAAGTCGATCTCTGTTTTTTGAACAATTAACGTAACATATAAAACTGAAGCCGCCAAACCAACAATTAAAATCTCACTTATAAACAAAGCTATCTTTATATTCTTTTTTAACTTCACTCCTTTTTTAAATAAAACTCCGCCTCAAAAAGCTCAGTAAAATGCTTCAGTAATTTTTCTTTCACCTCAGCTTCATCAATAGTTTTACCTAATTCAACATGTAAAGATGTAACATCTTTGCCACGAATACCACAGGGTATAATATTATCAAAATAACCTAAATCGGCATTCACGTTAAGTGCAAAACCATGCATCGTTACCCAGCGACTGGCTCGTACACCCATTGCGCAAATTTTACGGGCAAACGGTGTGCCAACACCTAACCAAACACCTGTTTCCCCAGGACTTCTTTCGGCTTTTAATCCATATTCGGCAAGCGTTAGGATAATCATTTCTTCAAGAAAACGTAGGTACTTATGTATATCGGTAAAAAAGTTTTCTAAATCTAGAATAGGATACCCTACAATTTGTCCAGGACCATGATAAGTTATATCGCCTCCTCGGTTTATTTTATAAAAAGTAGTGCCTTTTTCGGTAAGCTGTTCTTCACTTAAAAGTAGATTTGATAAATCGCCACTCTTACCCAAAGTATACACATGCGGATGTTCTACAAATAAGAAGTAATTATTAGTTTTTAAATTCGTATTGTCTTTTCTGTTTTTAATTTTAGCATCAACAATACCTTTAAACAACTGTTCTTGGTATTCCCAAGTTTGTTTATAATCTTTAAAACCTAAATCTTGCAGTTCAATTTGCTTATTCATAGGTTGCAAAATTACAATATTTTTATGTTTTAATTTTTAGGATTATTAAGAATAACTAAGGCTGCAATAACGCCAGGAACCCAGCCACAAAGCCATAATAGAAAAACGATAATAATAGAGCCACATCCTTTATCTAAAACAGCTAAAGGCGGACAAATAATAGACAGTAGAACTCTCCAGAAACTCATGATTTGATTTGTTTTATTTGATTAATGATACTTATTTGACGCAATAACACTATTAATGTTACAGCATCAACAAATTCAATTCAAAAAAATATTATTCACACAATGCTTCCAATGCATCTTCAATATCGCCAGGAGTGCTCATAATTTTCATAAAGGTTCCCATTGTTAGTTCTGGCCAATGCAAAGCAATTCTATATTTGCCATGCAACATCGTTGCTTCATTTCCTTGTAAAATAATCTCATAAGGCAATGCTGCTAGATGATCTGCTCCTATTTTTGGCAAAAAGTAAGGCTCACCTTCTTCTTTATCTAGTAAACCAATACCAAACACAGCGACTTTTTGATCTTTATAAACGATACTATAAACCCTAACAGTGTTTCCTTTTTTTGCTTCCAAATTTTTAGTTATTGTTTGTAAACCTTCTTCAAAAGTTGCAAACTCATTTAATTCAATAGGATCTGTAAAATAAGGCATCATTATTTTATAATGATATTTTGCTAATTTGTCTGCTTCAACAGTTCCTCCAAAAGGTTTAAACTCTTTCCCTAAGGGAGTAAAAGCAGTTTTTAAATCGGTACTAAACTTAACAAACGTGCTTTTATATGTGCTATAATTATTTGGCAAATAAGCTCTTAATAAATAATCTGGATTGGTATATGAAATAATTACTTTTCCATTATTTTCTACCAAACCAACTTTCATTACTGCGGCTAAAGCACCTCTATCCTTTACTTTTATTACTTTATTTTTTAAATCTGCTCTAGTAAACGCAACAACTCCTAACGAACTTTTATTAGAAGGGTTATAAGTTCCTAAAACGTTAAAAGCATTATCTTTTAATGTGCTAATGACTTCTTTAGTAACTTCCTGAATTGACTTTGTAGACTCTCCAACTTTAATATAAGGTGACAAATCTTGTGCGGCTGTATTAAAATGAATAGAAACAAGTGTAATAACACTCAAAATAAGATGTTTCATAATGCTATATGTTTTAAGAATTACAGTAAACTAAATATTAGAAGAATGAAAAAACCACATCCTTTATAAACTCATTAAAATAAGCTCTTTTAATTCTATTTTCTTATGATAATTATCATGCGAGCAAATTATAAGTCTATTTCATTTTAAAATAAATTATAGTAGATTAGTAGCATGAGAATAAACTTAGTTTTGATATTGTTTTTAATAATGTCTTTTTCCGCGAAAGCGCAATATCGCTTTACAGGTCATGTTGATAATAAACAATGGAATAACAATGTTTACCTTTCTATAATTGAAGATTATCGAAAAATTTCAGGTGTTTATTTCGAACAAATTATTGCCAAAGTAAATACCGATAGCTTGGGTTACTTTCAGTTTTCGGGCAATGAATTAGACCTAGAAAACAGAATTTACAGGATTCATGTTGATAATTGCTTTGATAACGAACAAAACAGCAATCATTTTAACGGACATTGTGATGACAGTAAAGAAGTTGTTTTCATAGCAAAAAACAACGATACCATTGCTTTTCCTTTTTCGTTTGAAAAGCAAATGTTTTGCGATATTGAATCGAATAATGAAAAAGCAACGGCGTTTATTAAAATGGATTCTTTAAAAGATGAAATGAAATTTGCTTACAGCCAATTTAGAAGTGAAGCCAACAGGAAACTTAATAACAAAAAATGGTTTAAAACATTACAAAATTTTGGAGCCACACAAAACGAACCCATTGCCGAACTTTATGCATACTCCTTTTTATCAGATAGACGAAACAATCTTCATAAATACTACCTTGAAGATTTAAAACACAATACGTATTATCATGATTTACTAAATAGGTTAATAGAACGTTATCCTAATTCACCTTATACAAAACAGTATAAAGAAGAATTAGCCTCCGATGAATTTATAATTAATAACAACACAACTGATGCTGATTTCAATTGGAATTATTTGGTATACTTTTTATTAGCTATATCGTTAATCATTAATTTTTGGTTTTGGCTTGCCCGAAAAAAACATAAAACCAAAACAATTAGTAAAGCCAAAGAACAACTTACCAAACAGGAACAAAATATTCTTAACCTTTTACTAGAAAACAAATCGAATAAAGAAATAGCCGAAGCTGTTTTTGTTAGCCTAAGTACAGTAAAAACACATTTAAATAATATTTACAAAAAACTAAATGTGCAATCTAGAGACGAAATTAAATCACTATTTAACAAGTAGTTATTAAAAATCAACCTAGGTACTAGTACTCATTTCAACCTTAAATAACCACTTGTTATTTAGTATTTTTATCATGTTTGTGCCATTATTAATCAAAATACAAACATTATGAATTTATCAATGCACAGATTACAAACAGTAAAAACAAAATTAGTATTAGTAATCTGCTTATTTGTTTATGCCACAAATTTTGCTCAAGAAACGGCAGATATCACAAATGCAGGCGTATTAACTTTTAAAACAGATGTTATAGATTACGGTAGTATTGAACAGAAAGCGAATGGCGAACGTATTTTTACATTTACCAATACAGGTAAAAGCCCAATTATTATTTCTAAAGTAAAAACTTCTTGTGGTTGCACCGTGCCTTCGTATTCTAAAACACCTATTTTACCAGGCGAAACAAGTAATATTACAATTAAATATGCAACAAGTAGAATTGGTGCTTTTAATAAAACTATTACTGTAACATCTAATGCTTCAGAGCCTAATAAAATATTACGAATTAAAGGCGAAGTTTTAAAACCTAAAGAAGCAAAAAGCTAAGTTTTAACTTCTTTTTATCTTAAAACAAAAATCTACCAATAAGTTGTATGCTATTTTTTTGAAAATAATGTAATTTTGCACCCGTCTGTCGCAAAAGACAGCATTCAAAATTAATTAGCATGCAACTTTCAGAACAAGAATTAGTAAGAAGAGAAAAGTTAGTAAAATTACGCGAATTAGGAATCAATCCTTATCCAGCAGATTTATACCCAGTAAACCATACCTCTAAACAGGTAAAAGACCAGTTTGAAGATGGTAAAAAAGTTATTATTGCCGGTAGGTTAATGATGGTAAAAGTACAGGGTAAAGCTAGTTTTGCTCAATTACAAGATGCTGAAGGAAAAATACAAGTTTATTTTAACCGTGATGAAATTTGCCCAGGTGAAGACAAAGTAAAATACAACGATGTATTTAAAAAGCTTTTAGATTTTGGCGATTTTATTGGTATTGAAGGCGAGTTATTCACAACACAAGTTGGAGAAAAATCGGTTAGAGTAAAAGATTTCACCCTATTAAGTAAAGCCTTAAAACCGTTACCGCTTCCTAAAGAAAAAGACGGCGTTGTATATGATGCTTTTACAGATCCTGAACAACGTTACAGACAACGTTATGCCGATTTAGTGGTAAACCCACAAGTTAAAGACGTATTTGTAAAACGTACTAAATTGTTTAATGCCATGCGTTCATTTTTTAATGACTCTGGTTATTTTGAAGTAGAAACACCTGTATTACAACCTATTCCTGGTGGTGCTGCTGCGCGTCCGTTTATAACACATCACAATGCTTTAGATGTGCCATTGTATATGCGAATTGCTAACGAATTATATCTTAAAAGATTAATTGTTGGTGGTTTTGATGGTGTTTATGAGTTTTCTAAAAACTTTAGAAACGAAGGCATGGACAGAACTCACAACCCTGAGTTTACTGCTATGGAAATTTATGTAGCTTACAAAGACTACAACTGGATGATGGATTTCTGTGAGCGTTTACTAGAACACTGTGCCATAGCCGTTAACGGAAGCACTAAAGCTACTTTTGGCGAGCATGAAATAGATTTTAAAGCGCCTTACGCTAGAGTAACGATGGCAGATTCTATAAAACACTTTACAGGATTTGACATTACAGGAAAAACCGAAGATGAAATAAGACAAGCTGCAAAAGACTTAGGTATTGAAGTCGATGAAACCATGGGTAAAGGCAAGCTTATTGATGAAATTTTTGGCGAAAAATGTGAGGGTAACTACATACAACCTACATACATTACAGACTACCCGAAAGAGATGAGTCCGTTATGTAAAGAACACAGAGAAAACCCAGAATTAACCGAACGTTTTGAACTTATGGTTTGTGGTAAAGAAATAGCAAATGCTTATTCTGAACTTAACGACCCTATTGACCAACGTGAGCGTTTTGAGCACCAACTTAAACTTGCTGCCAAAGGTGATGATGAAGCTACCGAATTTATTGATCATGACTTTTTACGTGCTTTAGAGTACGGTATGCCTCCAACATCTGGTATGGGAATTGGTATGGACAGACTTATTATGTTTTTAACCAATAACCAATCGATACAAGAAGTTTTATTCTTCCCGCAAATGCGTCCAGAGAAAAAAGCGGTTGCTGTGAGTGATGAAGCTAAAGCTGTTTTTGAAATTTTAAAGAAAGCTGAAAAATTAACATTGAATGATTTAAAAGTTCAGTCTGGCTTATCAAATAAAAAATGGGATAAAACCATTAAAGAATTAACTAAAAACAATCTTGCTAAAGTTGAAAAAACAGATGACGGATTGTTTGTTGAAGTTGTTTAGTTTTTCATATTACTAAACTTACTTCAGTATTTTATAATATTAAAAAGAGGCTGTCTTTACTTTTTAGACAGCCTCTTTTTTTTTAATTCTTTCTAGACTTTCATTCCTCCTGTTCAACATAATCTTTAATAGAAATTTCATCAATAATAACATCTTCTAAAACCGCCTCACCTTCTTTTACATAAACTAAAGCATAGGTGTTATTAGGTAAAGAATCGCGTTGCCTGTTTCTTACAGCAACCTCAGCATCATAGGCTTTTGTTTCTTCCATATAGTATTTATTAAACGGAAATTGAATGTTTATTATTTTCGAATAATTATCATAGTAGCCTGCTTTCACTTTTATATAATCATTCCTGTTTTCTGTTAATAGGTTTCTACTTACCACATCAATCTTAGCAAAACTTAAACTATCATTTGTTAAATAAACATACATAGGTTCGTTTCTTTTCCATAAAGAGTCAGTGGTTTTAAACGAATTTATGTCATAATTCAAGTTTATATATTTTCCTCTAAACGGATCGCTTGGATCTACAGGTTGTGTTTTAAACTTATAAGCTGTACCCGTTTTTAAAATAGATTCCTGATTTAAAATCATTTGAGCAGGTATAAATAATTGCGCTAATGCTACAACTATAAATACGATAAATAGGTGTATTGTTTTCATATGTTTTTAATTATTGTACTTATTAATTAATCCAAATTCTAAAGGTGTCCAAAAACAACTTTTTAAACCGCTATTTTTAAATGCTGAATTCACCCATGTGTTACAGGTAAAAAGACAAGAATAATTCCCATTTGCCTTGTAAAAATCATCACTAGATGTATAGCCTTTTCCTTTTAGCATAATTTTAGAAGCATCTTCATTTAAAACAAAAGATTTTGAGATATACTGGTTGAGCTTTTTTAATTGATTATCGCTTAATTTAACTTCTACCCAATTATCAGATTTCGTGTTAAACCTAGTTAAATGAATCAATGTATTGCTTTTTAAAAACATTGCTTTAAAAGCATGCTTAAAAGTTAAATCGCCCCAAGTAGGTGTGTTTAAATAAAAATTCTCTTCGCCCCAACCAAATGACGCATATCTGTTATCATTCATATTTAAACCTTTTAATAATTCTTTATTAATATGATGTATTGGTAATATGACATCTAAATGAACACCGTTTGAGTTTAAGAATATAGTATTGCTTAAATCTGAATCTTCATTATTCTTATTTATTGTAATAGACATCAGTATTAGTGAAACCAACAAATAACTAATGGGCACTAAAAGAACATAAAAGATATATTTTGAAACCTTTTTTAACATTCTCATACTCTAAGATTTTAATTTCTTTTGCTTTTTCAGCATCAAATAATTAGTAAAAAAGAATCCAAAACCAACTCCTACAAATAATAACCCTCTTAAAACGAAACTCATATTCGTATCAAAAAATCGACAAACAATTAATATGGTTATAATTAATAACCCGTAATTTAAAACCCCGAAATGAAGTTTATCTGCTCCTAATTTTATAGCCATAACTCCTAATGCCAATACCAAAAGGTTTATTAGTATAACGGGAATGATATCATTACTGAAACCTATAAAAAAGATTATAGAAAATATGATGAATACATACTGAAATAAATTAATACCTTTTAACCAATTATTCTTTTTTCCATATATTAAAACAACAAAGGCTAGTAAAAAGAAGAATATATAAATGTAAAATTCTTGAGAATTAAACAACATAGCTTCGTTAAAAAGGTCTGTCCATAACCATTCAAAACTAGCTAATAGTAACATATAAACAGTTCCTAAAGACCCCAAAACTAAATAGCCGTTTTTTCTTAATTTCTGATTATTAAAATACGGAAGCTTTCCTAAATTGTACAATACTCCAAAAAGTGACACATACATTAAATACCCAAAAACGCCATTACTTTCTACAAAAGTTCCTAAAACAATAATAATGCTTAATGGTACTAGCCAGTTAAACACAGAGGTTATATTGGCAGTCGCTTTTTGTTTTAAAAGCGTACTATAATAAGGCAATATGGCTACTATTAATAGAATATACAACCAAGGTGTACCGCTAGAATTATAAAAGTAACCATGTTCTACGGCATAATAAGTAGCAAATACAATATGCAAAATACCCAATGCGTTAGATCGTAACAAATATACGAGTGGTAAACCAAGCATGGTCCAGGTTAACAAATAACTACTTAAGTTACCTGGAATATTATAAATCTGACTCACCAATGCCATACTAGAACCAACAGCAAAAAATAAAAATACGCCTGAAGCTTCTTTCCAAGTGACACTTCTCTTTTTTAGAATAGAATACCCAACACATAGTTGTCCAATAACTAATGGCAAAAAGGCAAACACCGTTTTTATTGTTCTTGAAAAATCATCCCAATTATGAGCCAATATTAAAATAATGCCTAAACCAACTAAAGTAGATCCTAAAACAGCAAAAACTGTAAATAATCTGTTTGGAGAATCAACTTGTTTTGATTGATAATAAGACGTTATTTTAAAAGCTGTGTCTTGAGATATAACTTGCGCTTCAACAAGTTCTTTTATATCATTTTGAATTTTTGAATTCATTCTATTAATTTTTGTCTTTTAATATACATGTAATGTAATACAAATATGCCAAATACAGATATGATGTGCTTTAATGAATGCCCGCTAAGAACTCCTAAAAAAGTAAATATTTCACTATCAAAATACTCAAAAAATTTTGCAATTATATAAGCAAACAATAATAACCAATACCCAAAAGTCTTATTATACATAGATTTAAAGAAAATCAAGATAATTGGGATAGCTAGCATGGGGTAAAACTGAATAATGACATAAGGTCTTAAATCGTTAAAAACAATCCAATAAACAATTGATAATATACCTAACACTAGCATTGGAAACAGCAAATAACGCCCCTTTTTACAACTAATAAACTCACTAATTATAATTGACACTAAAGACATAAATACAATTGTCATGGGTAATCTATCCCAAACTAAAGTAACATCATTAGGGTTTAAATGATAATAACCCGACCCAAAACCAACAAGTATAACTCCTGTAAAAAAAGAAGCATACTGCAAGTTCTCTTTTTTAATTCCTTTCAACTTATACAACCCTAAAAATCCAATAATGACAAATGGGATGTTTGATATAACATTCCAAAAATTAGAGATTTTAAAAAGCGTATTACCATCACTAAAATTATGATAATTATGACTTTGTGCTATTGGAGGAATTAAACTAATCATTATCAGTGATAAAACTCCAATTACAATAAGCACCTTATACCCTATACGTTCCATATTACTTATTTAAAATTAGAAAACTCTTTTTAAAACCCCGCAACTATAAAGTCACGAGGTTTAGGGTTACTAACCAATCATCAAAACAACCCTTTTGTTTTTTTGTTTTGACAACAATACTTCAACTTATTATTCATCTATTTTTTCATTTCTTTCTATATACTGCACATCTCTAGTGTTTTTTTGTACTGCAATAGCCGAAAATAAACTTAACAGGAACGCCATACCGTAGAATCCTTTTTCGCTTAAAAGTAAATCGGCATTCCACAAACCAACAACCAACAATACAATAGATGCTATGGTTGTAAACCAACTAATACTATAGTAAATATCGGTAACTGGAATATCCTCCATTTTATCTCGCACTGCTTTTTGAACAGATATTACAGAGAATAAACCAAAAAGTAGAACTGTAAAATAGTAGCCTTTTTCATTAAGCATCATATCTGCATTCCATAAACCAATACAAAATGATACCATTCCTACTAATAAAGCAGACCAAGACGCTCCTATAAAAGCAGCTGTTGGTTTTTGATCGTAAATCTTTTTGTCTTTCTTAATTTTTGGTTCTTTTGATTTTTCATCAACTGAAACCGTTGTTTGATAATTCATAATTTTTGTTTTAATGATTACAAGGCAAAACTGCAACATATTAGAATCACTAAAAACACTACTTTTACAAAATACTGACGATATAAAATATAATTTTAAATAATTAATTCATATTTTTAAATACATTTTAACAAAAATAATGACGATTAAATGAATGATTTAAACGCTATAATTTCTACATTATCTACTGACGAGGCTCTAAGTTTCATATCATATCTAGAGAAAAAGAACAAACGTACAGACACAAAAAACATTCAATTATTCAAGTATTTATTAAAAAACGAATACACTTCTAAAGTCATCTGCCATAAGTTATACGGAAACGAAAAAGTAAATGCTTACCATGCATTGCGCAAACGCTTATACCAGTCTATTATAGATTTTATTGCAAATGTGAGTTTACAAGAAGAAAACTCATCAAACATGCAAATCATAAAATACATACTTGCTTCAAGAAAATGTTTAACACACAAGCAATACAAAGTGGCTTTTAAAATTTTAGACAAAGCAGAGTTGCTAGCTATAGAAAATCATTTGTTTCCATATTTAAATGAAATATACCACACAAAAATTCAATATGCTTATGCAAATCCTTCCACCTCTTTAGAGAATCTTATTTCTAAATTCAAAGAAAACCAAAAAAATCACTTTTTAGAAGACGAACTTAATATGGTATATGCAAAGGTTAGAAAAACCTTAAACAGCATAACCTACGAAGGCGCTGTTATAGATTTTCAAACCATTTTAAACAACATCCTTAAGGAGCATAACATTAGTATTAATGACTCCATGTCTTTTAAATCGCTTTACCAATTAATGTCTATTTTTGGACTTTCAGCTTTTGCAACTAACGATTATTTAAAAACGGAACCCTTTTTAATTAACACCTACAAATCTATAGTTAATCATAAAAACAAAGACAAATCTGTTTATTATCACATCCAAATTCTTTACTTAATTGCCAACACGTTATTCAGAAATAAAAATTTTAAAGATTCTCAACAGTATTTAAGTTTAATGCATCAAGAAATGCTACATCTTAAAAAAAAGTATTACAGCGCGTTCAAACTAAAGTACCATTTATTATTAGCGCTTAATTTAAATTACTCTAATAAACCAGATGAAGCTATAAAAAGCTTAACACCTTTTATTAATATTAAACATGAAGATACAGAAACGGTATTAGATATTCATTTAGGTTTAGTTATGTTCTATTTTCAAAAAGGAAACTACAAACAAGCATCTGCTATACTATCTAAATTTTATCATACAGACCATTGGTATATTGAAAAATCTGGAAAAGAATGGGTTATTAAAAAGAATTTAATGGAGATACTACTCAACATAGAACTCGAAAACTTAGACTTAGTAGAGTCCAGACTATTAAGTTTTAAAAGAACCTACGGTAGCTACCTAAAAGACATAAAACAAGAACGCGTATTAACATATCTAAGTTTTGTTGAAAGCTATTATAAAAACCCAACAATAATAACATCTGTGAAATTTAAAGAAACTGTTGAAAACTCGTTTGAATGGATAGAAAAACAACGTGAAGATATTTTTGTAATGAGTTTTTATGCTTGGTTAAAAAGTAAAATGGAAAGCAAAAAACTATACATTACAACTTTAAACCTCATTAATGATATAAATATTAGTTAAAACAAAAAACCAGTAATTTTACAATTACTGATTTTTACAAACTAACCAACTAAACTAATTCTTATAAATAATAATTTTCAACACTAAAAAGAATGATTTTTATTTAGAAAATTATATACTTCAAACTAAACTTATACAAATAGACATATTTACATCTAGTTATTAAAATAATTTAGAAAGCTTTAACACTAGAAATTAAAGTTTTATATTTTCTTTAAGACAAAAATCTTGTTATGTTAATTTTTTAAGAAATAAGTCCTTCATTTTTAATATTGAAAGAATTTAAAATTTTACTTATTTTTACCTTCGATGCTAAAAAAATTTGCGCTATTAAATTTATATTGTTTTTGTTCTATTTTAATAGCACAAAAAGATAGTTTATCATTTAAAAATGGCACAGACAACCCTACTCTTTTAACAACGCATCATTTTGGAATTTTTAGTACTCGCATTAACACCAACTTTAAATTTACACCTCCAAAAACTGCGACATTTAATATAAGTTCTGTAAGTGGTAATAATTTCCACCCATATATAGAAGCTTATTTACCTAAAGACCCTATTGTTAGAGAAGAACAAAGTAAGCGTAGTCGATATCAAAGAAATTTTCACTTCATTGATCAAGAAACTACTCCTGCCGATTATATGAATATTGTAATTGACGCCGTTATTAAAGAGTTTAAATTAACGACCACTATTCCTTTATCAAAAAAACACGAATTAGGCATTTCAATGCGCTCTTATTTAATTACCAAAGGGAAACATCCTTTTTCATTTTTTACAGGCGATGAAACTATTGAATGGTTTCATAGTAATATTAATGGCGGTGAAGACCCTTATGGTCGCCGATATTACGGTTTAAATCAAGTAAATTTTAAATATACAGATAGAAATAACAACACACTTGAGCTAAATAACAATGATTTCTTTATAGGCGGCATTGAGTTTAACCACTACTATTACCCAGAATTATCTATAAATAAAACAAAACATTTCTTCCTAAACTTTGGAAGTCATTTAGGAATTAACACCACCAAATTCAACCCATCTATAGATATTGGAATTTCGGCCAATGCCATAAAAATGTTTCAACTAAAAAATAAAAAAGAACTCAATTTAGGAGTTGGAATAAATCTTTTACGTAAAAACATTGTTAATTTCGATACCGTTATAGATTTAGGAAACAATCCGTTTTTAGCAACAGCAGAAGGCAATATAGAATACACAAAATACACTAAAAAAAACAATTACCATGCGTTAGGTATCAACTACCAAATTCAATCGCGATACAACAAAGTAAAAGAATCCAATTATTATACGCTAAAAGGAAACTGGAGTGCAATTAAAGGAGGCTGGCAACATGGGTTTAGCACTTTATACAGGTCACTATCTATTTGGTCTCTCATTTATACTTACGGGCACCCCAACTACAAAGTATCTGTATATTTTAAAGAAGATTTCTTAGTAAACAATGCTCCAGATTTTCAAACAGGATTGAATTTACAAATTCCTATTTTTAAATAATTTATTGGGCGCTCCCCAAAAGGGTCGGGCTTTCACTACTCGCTTCCTCCTAGCGTCGGCGAGCTCAAACAAACCGTTCAATCCCTAACGCAAAAACACACCAACAAACACTAAGTGCAAAACAATCAAAACGTTAACATCAAGTTAAAATTCAAACCTGGTTTAAACCTTTTCAAAATACAAACGTCAAAGCAACAAATAAACATTTAAAAGACATTTACATTATGAAAAAAATAATAATCATTGCAATCGCTTTAATATCTATTCAAAGCTTTGCTCAAGGAGAAAGAAAAGAACGTCCTAACAGAAACGAAAACCGTCAAAAAATGATGAATCTTTCTGCTGAAGAAATGGCAACACTACAAACAAAAAAAATGACACTTCATTTAGATTTAAACAAATCGCAACAAGATGATGTCTATAAAATAAATCTAGAAAATGCTACGCTACGTAAAACTAAAATGGCAGAACGAAAAGCTAGAAAAGAAGCTGAAAATGCTCAAAAACCTTCAAAAGAAGAGCGTTTAGAAATGATGAATGCAATGCTTGATCACAAAATTGCAGTTAAAGCAAAAATGAAAAAGATTTTAAATGAAGAACAATATGCTAAATGGGAAAAAGTTCAATCTAGAATGGCTCATAACAAAAAAGAAGGCATGAGAGGAAACAAAAAACAAAGATGATTTAGTTTGGTTAGTTTATTGATTATAGTTTGTTAATAAAAGCGCATTTCTTAAAATAGAAATGCGCTTTTTACTTTATAATGTTTTTGCAACTTTATTTACTGCATTAATAGTAAAATCTAAATCATCAAAAGTTAAAGCATCTGTAATAAACCATGTTTCAAAAGCACTCGGAGCAATATAAACACCTTCATTTAACATACCATGAAAAAAGGTTTTAAAGATTTCATTATTTCCTTTAGCTGCCGTTTCAAAATCTGTTACTGGCGCTTCATCAAAATGCACCGAAATCATAGATCCCACTCTGTTTATAGTATGTACTATTTTATTATCATTTAAAACCTTCGTTATGCCTTTATGCAAATACGCGGTCTTTTCAGCTAAACTGTTAAAAATTTCAACATCATCATTCAATTCTGTTAACATGGCTAAACCTGCCGCCATAGCCAACGGATTTCCACTTAAGGTTCCTGCCTGATAAACAGGCCCAAGTGGCGCTAAATAATTCATTATTTCATTTCTTGCCGCAAAAGCACCTACAGGCAATCCGCCACCAATAACTTTCCCAAAGCAAACAATGTCTGCCGCTATATTATACAACTCTTGAGCGCCTCCTTTTGACAAACGAAACCCCGTCATAACCTCATCAAAAATCAACAATATATTATTGGCATCACACAAACTTCTCAAAGCTTCTAAAAAACCTTCTTTTGGAGGAATACATCCCATATTACCAGCTACAGGCTCTATAATAATACAAGCAATTTCATTTTTATTAGCTTCAATTAATGCTTGTACATTTTCAATATCATTATAACGTGCCAACAAAGTATCTTTTGCCGTACCTTCTGTTACTCCAGGACTATTTGGCGAACCAAAAGTAACAGCGCCACTACCCGCTTGTATTAAAAACGAATCGCTATGCCCATGATAGCAACCTGCAAATTTTATAATTTTATCTTTACCTGTAAAACCACGCGCTAAACGTACGGCACTCATACAAGCCTCAGTACCTGAATTTACAAATCGTATTTTATCAATATTCGGAACCATAGAAACTGCTAACTCAGCAATTTGTGTTTCAATTTCTGTTGGCATTCCAAACGATGTTCCTTTTTTGGCTTTTTCTACAACCGCATCAACAACTGGTTTATGTGCATGACCCAAAATCATAGGACCCCATGAATTGATATAATCAACTAACCTATTCCCATCTTCATCATATAAATATGCGCCTTTAGCTTCTTTTACAAAAATGGGAGTTCCCCCAACTGCTTTAAATGCTCTAACTGGTGAATTTACACCTCCTGGAATAACTTTTTCTGCTTCAGTAAACAAAGCACTACTTCTTTGATAATTCATTACTATTTAATTTTTCGATGTTGGTTTTACTCGTAACTCCTGCCCTATACTAAGCACCAAATCACTTAAACCATTAATATTTTGAAGTTCCTGTACAGTCATATTATATGTCTTAGAAATAGAATACAAAGTATCTCCTTTTACAACAATATGTTTTACCATTTTGGTAACAGCATTTAACACTCCTTCCTTAACTTGCAACTCTTGCCCAATACTAAGTGTTGTATCGCTTAATCCATTTATTTCTTTAAGCGCATCAACCGTAATATTATATTTTCTAGCAATAGAGTACATAGTATCTCCTTTTGAAACAATATGAGTGGAATTATTACTTCGTTTAATATCTTTATCTTCTTTTCTAACGATTATAGGTTCTACATACTTCGTATAGTTTTTCCCTAATACTTCCCTATCAAATTTATATAATTCGTACCTTTCAATAAGGCTTATTAATTTGTTTGGATACTTTTTATCGGTAGCATACCCAGCAGCTTTTAAACCTCTAGCCCAACCTTTATAATCTTCCTTCTTTAATTTAAAAAGCTTCGCATAACGCTTTCGCTTTGATAAAAACAAGGAATGATCTCTAAACGAGTATTTAGCATCTTTATACTTTCTAAAACACTCTTGCGCTTTATCATCATCATGATATACTCTGGCACCTGTCCAATCATGACATTTAATTCCAAAATGATTATTTGCTTTTATAGAAAGTGTTCCGTAACCTGAACCAGATTCTAAAACACCTTGAGCCAAGGTAATACTGGCAGGAATACCATAAAGGCTCATTTCATTTTTAGCAATATCCTTATAAATATCTATATATTTTTCAGTTTTACTAGCATACACTTTGGGCGTTACAACATCCTTACGAGGCTCTTCTTTAGTAGAAGTTGTTGTTGTTTTAGGATGTTTTGTAACTACTGTTTTTTTAGCCTTACAACTAAAAAGCACAACACCTAAACATATTATTAATAAAACTCTATTCATTAAATTATTCTATTATTGGTAAACTTTTCTTTTTTAAAACATCGTTCATTCCATCAATACCTTGTATACCTCCTGTATGAATTACTAAAATCCTGGAGCCTTTAGGGAAATAATTTTGCTCTATTAAATCGAAAATTCCAAACATCATTTTTCCTGTATAAACTGGATCTAGAGGGATTTTATGATCTTTTTTAAACTGATTAATGAACGTTACTAAATCTTCATTTATTTTGGCATAACCACCAAAATGATAATCGGTTATTAATTCCCAATGACTCTTAATTGCAAATTTACTAATATCTTGTTGTAAAAAGTCGCCTTTTAAGGCTGGAAATCCTAAAACTTGTTGACTAGGTTTTAAACAATTTATGAGTCCAGAAATAGTACCTCCTGTGCCAACTGCACAACATATATAATCAAAAGAAGCATCAATATCAGTTAAAATTTCTTCACACCCCTTAACAGCTAAATGATTTGTACCGCCTTCTGGAACGAGATAAAATTCTTCAAATTCATCTTTCAAATTATTTAAAAAATCTTCTGATGTTTTTTCTCTATAAAGCGATCTAGAAATAAACTTAAACTCCATACCGCATTGCTTAGCAAAACGCAAGGTTGGGTTACTATCTATTTTACTTTCGAGCTCATCGCCCCTTATAACTCCTATCGTTTTAAATCCAGAAATTTGTCCTGCAGAAGCTACTGCAGCTATATGATTTGAGTAGGCACCTCCAAAAGTAAGCAAAGTTTTAAAGCCTAATTTCTGAGCTTCAATTATATTATATTTAAGCTTTCTGTATTTATTTCCAGACACAAAAGGATGTATTTCATCCTCTCGCTTTACATACAATTCTACGCCTTTTTCTTTAGGCAGTTTTACTTGTTGATTAATGCTATTTTGAAGCTTAAAAGTCATGACTGCGAAGATACTTCAAAAAACACCAAAATGTGCGTTGCTTTAAATAATCTAGATTAGGTTCATTACAGTATGCTTCACGTTCAAAAGAAATATTTCTATAAGCCTCATGCCAATTTTTATACTGTAATAACCGAATTAAAAACTCTACAACATAAAACAAATAAAAAGGAATAACCAACATTTCTAATTGTTGTCTTAAATGAATATTCTCATGATTCAATAATGTTTTATCTCCTTTTAAATCTTTTGATTTTAAAAACACAAACGGAAAAACAGCAAGACCAGTATACCCTTTTGGCACTATATATTTCGAAATAAAAATCATACTTTTTTACTTTCAAAAATCAATCCAAAATGCATTACCTTTGTTGTAATATGAAGAAATTAATCCCAGTTGAAGAAGGCGATTATTATCTAACACCAGAAGGATATCGCTGTTTTACAGAGCAATACCACTTAAAACGCGGATATTGTTGTGAAAGCGGATGTAGACATTGCCCCTACGGATATGATAAAAAAACAAACGCTATAAAAAAATAACATCCCATGATTCTTACTTTTATTTAAGCAAAGCCTTGGTATGATTATTGATACATATAAATACGTTTGTTTATGAAGATATTTATCAGATAAAACACTGTTAGTATTCGTTTTACAAACACATTAACCATAAAAAAAATGCATTATGAAAAATTTATTAAAAACACTACCTCTTTTAGCATTGCTAATAGTAGCAACATCTTGCAGCTCGGTTAAAGTAGCTGCCGATTATGATAAAAATGCAAAATTTGGCGAATACAAAACCTTTGCGTTCTTTAAATCTGGTATTGATAAAGCCGAAATTAGCGATTTAGACAAACGCCGAATACTTCGTGCTATTGAAGCCGAACTTTTAGCTAAAGGTTTTACAAAATCTGAGAAACCTGATTTATTAGTCAGTTTATTTACAAAATCTCAACAACGCGTAGATGTTTACAACAACTCTTGGGGCAATGGCGCTTGGGGATGGGGAGGATTTGGTGGCTTCGGACCTGGTTGGGGCTGGGGTTGGAATCAACCTAGCACTTCTGTTTCAACACAAGGTGTTTTATATGTAGACCTTATTGATGCTAACAAAAAAGAATTAGTTTGGCAAGGTATGGGTACTGGCTATTTAAGCCGAAATATGGAGAAAAAAGAAGCACGTATAAAAGAGTTTGTTGCTAAAATTATGGAGAAGTATCCTCCAGGAGTACAACAATAAAACATATTTGATTAAGAAAAATGAAGCAACTTGAAAGAGTTGCTTTTTTTATGCACTAATATAAAACAAGTGACTATTTCACTATTTTAGTGTCTAAAAACATATTAACTCTAATACTTTAAATTATGAAAACACTTTTATCATGTGGTATAATACTTCTTTTATTAGTCTCTTGTACAGATAAGAAAAAAGAAAATGAAATAAAGATTGAACAATCTATACAAAAAATTGACTCTATTGAGCAAGCAGTAGAAAAAGACATAAAAAGTCTTGAGGAAATTACTAATGATGTACAAGACGACTTAAAAGAATTAGACAACATTTAAACTAAAACAGATTATGAAAATATTAAAAATAATATTCACAGCTACTATTTTATTCATGTTTCTTGGAACTCAACAAACAGTAGCACAAGGAAAAGGAAACAATACCTCTAAAGAAGCTAAGGAACAGGTTCATGAGTTAAAAAAGAAAGGGAAAGACAAAACTGAAGACATCAAACAAAAAGGTGCTAAAGCAAAAAAAGACATACAAGATGAAGCTGAAGATGCTAATAAAAAACATCATGAACTAAAAAATAAAGGAAAAGAGAAAGCTGAAAAGGCTAAACAAAAAGGCACCAAAACAAATGATGATGATGATGATGATGATGATGATGAAAAGCAACATGAACACAAAACGAGTGAAAAAGATAAAGCCGAAAAGAAAATAAAAAAAGAGGCAAATAATAATGGTAATGCTTACGGAAAAAACAAAAACGGCTTAAGCGGAAGAGAATTTGGAAAAGCTAGAGCAGAAGAAGCTCGCAATAAAATAAAAGACAAAGAAGAAAAAATAACAGAAGGTGAACGCACTTTAAATGATGGTCATAGAAGAGTAAAAGAAGCTAAAGAACGTTTAGAAAAAAAAGAGCGTAATAAAGAAATCTCTGAAGAAGAAGCTAATGAAAAAAGAGAGAAAATTAAAAAAGCCAATGAAAAATTAAATGAATTGGATGAAAAAATTAAAAATCAAAAAGAGAAAATTAAAAAAGAAAAAGAAGCACTAGAAAAAGTATCTTTTCCTAACGAAGATTAAAAAAATCTCTTTAAAAAATTTATATAAATAAAGGTTAGCATTTAAAATGCTAACCTTTATTTGTTTATATATCGTTCTTAAGTAATTAAAAAATTCTATCTAAAACGCTTCAAAGTTTTCTTAGTGAATTCACTTAACACTAACTTTCCGCTAATTTTAGCTCGCTCTAACAATAAATCATCCCAATGACCTGTATCTTCCCAAAGCACTTGTTTCATATTTATTAATGCTTCTGGGTTATAGCTCGCTAATTTATTTACTAACGTTTCAACAGCAATATCTAATGCTTCTGTAGTTTGTAATACCTCAGCATATAAACCTTTGCTTTTTGCGAATTCTGAAGAAAAAAAGGATTCGGCATCAATAGTCATTTCTGCCATAGCTGTTTTACCAATTTTTCTTGACACAGCGGGCTCTATAACAAAGGGGCCAATACCTATACTTAATTCACTTAATCTTATAGATGCATATACGGTAGCTAAACAATAATCGGTTGCAGCCGCTAAACCAACGCCTCCTCCTACAGCCTTACCTTGCACGCGGCCTATAATTAATTTAGGACATTTACGCATGGTATTAATTACTTTTGCAAAGCCAGAAAAAAACTGTAATCCAGCCTCTTCGTCTTCAATCTCTACAACCTCATTAAAACTAGCACCTGCACAAAAAGTTCTATCACCTCCACTTTTTAAAACAATAACTTTAATAGCATCATTTTTCCCTGCACCAATAATTGTCTGTTCTAATTGAGTGAGTATATCACTAGGCATTGAGTTTCTATTTGGGTGATAAAACTCAATATACCCGACTTTGTTTTCTATATTTAATGTAACGTACGCTTCCATTCTACTTATAAATTTCTGGTTGAAATATACATAAAATTTTTAGTAACAGATGTTACATTCTTTTATTATAAGTTAATGATATTTGCACAAACAAATTATGAACATGGGTTTATTAGATATGCTATTTGGGAACAAAAAAGATATGATTAACGACTTTCAAAAAAGAGGTACTATTATTATTGATGTTCGTACTAAAGAAGAATATAGCCAAGGAGCTATTTCTGGTTCTAAAAATATTCCGTTACAGAATATTAGCTCTAAAATTAAAGACATAAAAAAACTAAACAAACCTGTAATTACTTGTTGTGTTAGTGGCATGCGCTCTGCTAGTGCTGCATCCATTTTAAAAAGCAATGGTATTGAGTGTATGAATGGTGGTGGCTGGAGTAGCTTAAATAGTAAATTATAATTTCAACCCCTGAAAATCATCAATAGATTGCATCTGGTTTTCGTTATACTTTAAGGTCCACCCTAAAGAGTTTGTTAGAATATAGAATTTTGAAAGCTCACTGATCAATCTATTTTTAGCATTCTTTTTTAAATCGGATGCTTCTAATTTTTTATTTAATGATTGCTTTACAATATTTTTAATATTGTTATAATCTTTAGCTTCAAACGGATTTAAAAAATCTGCTTGAATATCATAATATTCAAAATCTGGATTTATTTTTATTTCTTCTTTTGGAATACTTAATATGGTAAGTGTTTTATCCGTTTCATTAACTTCAAATTCAATTTTACTTAAATCGTAAGCAATAGTTACATCTGCATTAACAACAACCAATGCTTTTTTCTCGGATGTGAAATAATCTCCAAAAATGTCTTTTGAATTTTTATAATTAAAAACTTCGCTAAAATGCCCTTCGGTAACAACTAGCTTCCCAACATTTTTAATTTGCTCCTGTATAAGTATCGAGTTTTCCCGAAGTAGAATTTCATCACCCTTTTTATCTTCACAATATTTAAAAGTGAAAAGTATTATTAAAGTTAAAACAACACCGAATAGAATTTTTCGCATCCCCTAATTTAGAAATATTTTGGAACTAACACCCTTTATGAGAAACGAAAATTAGAATATTATTTAATGGAAGAACTTATTATAAAGCAAAAAACATCAGTTTATCTTCGACATATGAAGTCTAACTAATGTAATTAACTCAAGCTTAATAGCACTACAAATATATAGCAATTACACGTTTTTCTTATTAAGAGAAAGTTAAACTAACATTATATTAAGTTATTCTTTTTTGCTTTTTGTACAGCTTCTATCTTATTGTGTACTTGTAATTTCTTATATATATTTTCAATATGCTTTCTTACTGTACCTGTAGACAAAATTAAATTACTGGCAATTAAATTATAACTCAAGCCTTTGCTTAAATGTTCTAAAACCTCAATTTCTCTAGCTGTCAATTTAATATCTTCTTGTTCTTGAGTGTTTTCTATATCAAAAGGGTTTCTAAGCAATTTTAAAGTTTTCATAGCAATAGACGGATTCATTGCTGCACCACCATTTAAAGTATCTTTTATACCTTCACACAAATCTTTTGCTTTAACTTCTTTAAGTAAATACCCATCGGCTCCAGCTTTTATTGCATTAAAAATATTTTCATCATTATCAAAAACCGTGAGCATTATAATTTTTATGTGAGGATATTTTTGTTTTACTATTTCGGTAGCCTCAATTCCATTTAAGACAGGCATTTCAATATCCATTAAAATTAAGTCGATATTGTGATTTTCTTCAAGTTTAACTAACAGATCAGAACCATTTAACGCCGAAAAGATAATCTTCAAACTTTCAAAAAATGATAATTTTTCAGCAACCATTCTTATTAAGAAAGAATTATCATCTACAATAGCTATTTTAATATTCATTTCCTAACAGATTAGATTTCTAAGATTACTGATGTTCCTTTATTTAAACTACTTTTAATTTTAAAAGTAGCACTTATATCATGAGCTCTTTTTTTCATATTATTAAGTCCGTTTCCTAACATAACATTATTTTCTTCAAACCCTTTACCATTATCTTTAACTGTAAATTTTATATTGCTTTTCAACTTTTCTATATTTACATTAACATTTGAAGCTTCAGAATATTTAATAGCATTATTTATAGCCTCTTGAATAATTCTATAAATATTCATTCCCATAACAGACTTAAATTCTAACTCTTTTGAAAGAGATTCGTCAATATTAAAATCAAATTTTATTGAACTTGATGAAGCATCTGCATTATCAATAAAATTTGAAATACGCCCTTGTAAATCTTCTAAAGAAATAGCATTTTTATTCATTGCCCAAATAGTATCGCGCAATTCATATATAGTGTCTTTTGTAAAAGCACTAATATAGCTTAACTTATTAGTTAATTTCTCATTTGTAATTTTAAACCCATATTGCAAATTATCAATAGATGAGATAATAAAAGTAAGTTGAGCACCTATATTATCATGCAAATCACGTGATATTTTTAATCGTTGCTCATTTAGTTTATTTTGAGTTTCAATTTTAACTAATGCTTCTTTTAACTCACCTTCTTTTTTAAGTTGTTCATTCTTTAAATTTTGCTGTTTATAAACAAGATAGCCTAATATCGACAATACAATTGCTAAAATACTTAAGCCAATTATTTGAGTGTTTTTTTGATTTATGTGAAGTTCTTTTTCGGCTAAATCTGCTCTTTGAGATAGAATTTCTTTTTCTTTTTTTTCTGTTTGATATTTAGTTTCTAACTCGTAAATAGTTTTTATTTTTTTCACTTCGAGAAAAGCATCTTTTGCTTGACTATAAGCCTCAAAATTATTATAGGCACTGTAATAATCTCCTGTTAAAGCTTCTAATTTAGCTAATGATTTTAAAGCGTCAATTTTAAATTCTACATAATTATTTTCTTCTATTATTTCCAGAGCTTCAAAAAGCAATTTCTTCGCCTTAGTGTATTGACTTGTTAAAACATAATTATTAGCTAAAGAAATTTGAGTATTAGACAATTCATATAAATTCTTGTCATTTTTAAAATCTGAAATTGCAGACAAGAAATCTATTCTTGCTTCTTCATGCTGTTTTAAACTATCCTTAGCTACAGCCATATTAGATTTCATATATGGTACATACCTAGTATAACCTAATTTCTTATATAACCGGGCTGCTTTTTCTGAGTATTCAATAGATTTCTTGTAATCTTTAAGTAAAGTAAAAACAGAACCTATATTACCCGTTACAATGGCTTCTCCTATTTCAAAATTATTTTCTTCATAAATCAAAAGAGCTCTTTGGTAATAATTTAATACTTTCTCATACTCCTTTTGTTTTTTATAAACAATACCTATATTAACTAAAACTGTTGGAACTTTTTCAAAATCTTTAGAATGTTTTTCGTAAATATTTAATGCTTTAAAGTAGTTTATTAAAGCAAGATCATAATTTCCCTTAATATCCTCTACAATACCTATATTACAATACGTATCTGCAATACCAATTGTATCGTTTATTTTTAATTTAATTTCTAATCCTTTTTGATGATATATTTCGGCACTATCAATTTTATTTAAAGTTTCGAATGATGAAGCAATATTGTTATATGCTGAAGCAATTGCTTTATCATTATTTATAGCCTTTGAGACTGTTAGTGAACGCATAGCATAAAAGAGTGCTGAATCGGCATTAGAATTTCTAAACTCCCAGGAAAGTTCATTAAGAGTTGCTATTAAAGGAAGTTTTTTTTGATTTTTAGAGACATTCAATAAGCTATCTAATCTCTTACTATTTATTTGTGAGTAAGAAACAAAAGACAGACTACAAAAAATGAAAATAAAATATTTTAACATTAAGGTAAATTAAACATTATTCTATAAAGTATCTTTTTTGCAACATAAGAAGTTCGTTAGTAATTTTAAAAAGCCTATTAATTATACCTATATAAAATTCGTCAGACAATAATAATTTCTCTGAAATTAGAGTAAAACGTTTTTCCTCTAATCTTAGCTTACTTAATAACCTTGAACAAATTTCAACATCTAACTTACTTTTCATTTTTGTTTCTACAAAAACTTTAATCGAAATACCAATTAACAACGCCACTATTAGATAAATTGTTATACTAAAAAACAAATTAAAATCCATCGCATTTAAAATTTAAAGCTTAATATTAATGTAAAATTTAAATTATAGTGACAGCATAAAAAAAACACCAACCACAAATCTTTTTATTGATTTGAACAGCTGATGTTTTTTAATATGAACTGATTAATAGCATTTTAAATTTAACCTAATATATTGAACATCAGACAATTTTTCGATTAAGTGTTATAAAAAAAGATTAAGCGCAATAATTAATTTACCACGCCTAATCAAACAAATCTCAACAACAAGATTTATTCTTTAAGGTCGTAAGAGTATATGGTACTTCCATTAGCCAAGTAATATAAATACCCACCAATCTCATCAACTTCATATGTTGGTTTTTTGTCTTTTAAAACAATTTCTTTCTCTACCACTCCAGAATCTTTATTAACTTTCACCAAACCTACGCCATCATCAAGTTTTGTTAAAATAAATTGAGCATCTTTAGTTGCAGCTGTTGCTCTAAAACGTTTCGCCATTTCGTTAAACGATGCGGTAGCAATAGCAGCAAAAGCATCGGCTTCTCGCTGTTTTTGAGCACCGTATTGATTGTACTGTCCTAAATGATTTTTATTAGCTCCTGCCTGAAAACTTGCATCAGCCATTGCAGCCGTAGATGCCAAAGCCAATGCACTTAAGGCCACTACGGCAAAAGCACTTTTACCTGGAGAACGAAAATATTCATGAAAATTTTCTGAACCATCAAAACCAAGCATCATCATATTCTGATCTGAAGACAACAATAACCCACTATCTCTAATCTCTAAACTTGTTGGATCCTCCTTTTCATCAAAACTATAAGATGCTAAGGCACTTACATCACCAGAGTTTTCGTCTATAGCAATCATTTCTTCTCCTGTACTAATTAAATAACGACTATGCGCCTGATCATATACACTTGTTACTGCTTTAGCGCGCTTATATTTTATAGGTTTACTCCAAATAGATTCTCCTGTTTCTAAATTAATAATATCTGCATCACTATCTGTTATGTAAATCATACCCTGTTTAGTTAATGCCATGGTATGAATATTTTCACCTGTTTTTAGTGGCTTTTTAAACAAAGGCTGTCCTTCAAACGATATTTTGTTAATTCCACCTTCTCCAATACCAAATAAAATCCCGTCATCCATAATATAAAAGTGTTGAACATATCCTTTAGTTTTTGGAGCTTTTTCCCAAAGATCTTCACCTGTACTTGCCGATAAAAAAGAAATATTACTTTGCGCTTTTGCAGCTGCTAATTTTGCTAAACCTCCTTTACCCGAACTAGCTACATCACTAACAATAGCTAGACCTTTAGGTGTAATCTCGAAATTTGAAACAAACCCTTTTAATTTTTTCCCATCAGACCACAATTCTGATCCATTACTACCTACTTTGTGCACCTCATGATTTTTTCCTTTATTAACGAAAGCATATAACGATTTTCCATCTTCAGCAGGTTCAACAAAAGCAACATTTTTTAAATCGGCTGTCCAAGTTTCATTACCCGTTGCTAAATCAATTCTATACAAACGTTTTTGCGAAGAAACAATTAAGCCACCATGAATTATTTTAGGAGTTCCAGTCATAATTTCAGAACCTTTTAAAGTTAAAAGTTTTTCTTCTTTCCCTGTTCCCATATCATAAATCCCAATAGCCTGTGCATACTTTTCTTTTGCTGTACGTTGACCAGAAACAATAAGTTTATTTTCTGGCAACAATAAGGTTGGTTGTCCTGCTGCTTTCCATCCGTTTGCTTTTGTATCAAATAATCTTTTGCCAGAAACTACATCTATTACACTTTGCTTTGCAGAAATACCTGCAAATCCTGCTTGACCAACCATAACATAAGGCGTATTAGGTATTATATTTATTTCTTCTTCTTTTACTTTTCCATAATCATCAAAGTTAAAAAGTAAGCCTTCTTGTCCAGGTTTAATACCTGCTAATCCTTTTCCGTGTGTAATTAATAATACTCCCGAACTAGTAAGGGTCATTTTTTCAACCTTACCACCCAAATCATAATTAAAATTTGGTACTTCTGCCTTTTGAGCGTTTACTGTTGTCACTAATAGCATCGCTATTAAGAATGACATTAATTGACTAAATTTTCTCATTGTTGATTTTGTTTAAATAGTTTATATGGTTTTCTTATTTAGATTAAAAGATCCATCAGTAATATTCTTTATAGAATTATTTCCTAACACATTTTTACATTTAAAGTTAAATGTTCCAATAACCTTAGTATCTGTTTCTTCCGAAACTGAAATAGACCCCACCAATGTATCATCATAGGGTGCTTGCCAAATTTCTGTAGTTGAAGCAGTAGGATTACTTAAATTAACATCTGTTTCGGTATAAGATGCTGAGTTTGTAACTGCTAGATTTGCTCCTGTAAATTCATAAGTACCGGCTCCCGCATAACCAAATACAGTTAATGCAAAAGCATTACCATCACTATTTGTAGCTATAATTATTAAATTTTTACCAGGTCCAGCTGTTGCAACGGTAGCAGATGATGAAATCTCCATAGATTTATATGATGTTCCATCAACTTTCGCAGTTAATATTCCTGAAGGTGCATTTCCACCAGATCCACCATCGTCACTTGTTGAACAAGATGAAAATGTTATTACTGAAATTACTGTTAGAAATAACATGCATTGTTTTAATTTTCTCATTTTAGAATTTGTTTTATGATTAATAGCATCACAAAACTGCAACTTTAATAAAATGAAATCAATACGATGAATTACGTATATTTAGAATACGATATGAGAAAATTGTGTTTGTAGAGTCTCTTTTTTAGTTTCTAATTTTTGAAGAAACTTTTTATGTGCTTCAGATGTTGGATTAAACGGTTTGTGCAGAAGTCCTTTTTGAATAGCATCAACTTCTTCCATTGTTTTTAAAGCTTCAGTAGAAATCCAAACCTGCTTAACCTTTTCCCAGATATAATCAATTGCTGTTTGGTTTGGATGAATCATATCTTCGGCATAAAAACGATAATCGCGAAGTTCATCCATCATAATTTCATACGATGGAAAATAATATGATTGATTACATACAACTTGATGGATTGCAGTTAATAAATGTGATTTACTTTGCGTATTCTCGACAAATCCATCTTTTGTATGACGGATTGGAGAAACTGTAAAAATTACAGTAGCATCATAATTAACACTTCTTATCAAGTTTAATATGCTTTGTAAAGAATCTGATACTTCTTCAACAGATAACAGCTCTTTTTTAAATTGCTTTTGAGGTACTTTATGGCAATTGGCAACTATATTATTTGACTCAACAGAACGATAAACCCAAGATGTTCCCAAAGTAATAACAATGTGAGAAGATGTCTTTATTTGTTTGTCTGTTGCTTCTAGAATAACGTTCAATACTTTTAACAATTCATCCTTAGATGTATTGCTTAGCTTAGAATGCGCATCAAAACAATGCCATTGTTCATTATAAAAAAACAAATCGTTTTCAGAGTGCTTACCTCCATTAACAGCTCTTTCTATTAACGTTTCTATTGCTTTAGTGTGAAATAAAACACCAAAAGGATTTTGGGTATTTTTAATCTTGAAATAATCTAATTTTTTACCAATATTATCTGAAAAACAAGAACCTAATAATAACACATTAGAATGGTAGTCTATTTGGTTATTAGACTGCTTTTCTAATGGTATTTTGGTTTGAAGGTTCATCTGAAAATATTTTTTTCGCGCAAAGGCGCTAAGACACAAAGTTTAAAAGCAATAAATACTACTCTAAGCCATTTACCAATCTTGTAATTCCTGTTTTTATTAAAGGACTATTAAAATTAACTAACAACCCTAATTTCAATCCAGATAATTTTAAATATGTCATCAATTGTTTCTTATACACAGGATGAATCTCTAAAACTGATTTAATTTCAATAATCACTTTATTATCAACAATTAAATCAGTTCTAAACCCTAAATCTAAAATTTCACCCTTCCAAATAACTGGTAATTGTTTTTGACGTTCTACTTTTAAACCTTTATCAGTTAATTCTCTAAATAAAACCTCTTCATAAACAGACTCCAATAATCCTGGACCTAAACCTACATGAATATGATAACAACAATCTACAATTATTGAAGCCAAATAATTCTCAAAAGATTCTTCTTGTTTATCCATTATTTGTTAATATACAACTTTGCGTCTTGGCGCCTTTGCGAGACTAAATCAAATATGATTTAACGTTCTCTAAAGCCTCATCAATCCCTCCTGGATTTTTACCTCCTGCAGTTGCAAAAAATGGTTGTCCGCCACCACCTCCTTGAATATATTTTCCAAGTTCACGAACTACTTGTCCTGCATTAAGACCTTTGCTTGCTACCAATTCTTTTGAAATATAACAAGACAACAATGCTTTTCCTTTTTGTTCTGCTCCAAATAATAAAAACAAGTTTTCAAATTGACTTCCTAACTCGAAAGCCACATCTTTAATTCCAGAAGCATCCAAGTCTAATTTCTTAGCTAAAAACTGAATACCATTTATTTCTTGTAATTCAGCTTTAAGTTCTCCTTTTATGTTTTTAGCCTTATCTTTTAATAATGCTTCAATTTGCTTTTTAAGACTCGTGTTTTCGTCTTGTAAATTCTGTAACGCTTTTACAGGCTCTTTAGCATTATTAAGTAAATCTTTCATTTCGAAATAAGCGCGGTTATTTTCAAAATAAAAATCCTTAACGGCATCATTTGTAATAGCTTCAATACGACGAATTCCTGCTGCAACAGCGCCTTCAGACACAATTTTAAAATGCCATATATCGGCTGTATTTTTAACATGTGTTCCTCCACAAAGCTCTATAGATTGTCCGAAACGAATAGCACGAACGGTATCTCCATATTTTTCACCAAACAAACTCATAGCTCCATCTGCAATAGCTTCTTCTTTTGGAACATTTCGTTTTTCTATAAGCGGTAATTTCCCTTCTATTCTAGCATTTACAAAATTTTCAATATCACGTAATTCTTCAATAGTTAATTTTGAAAAATGTGAAAAATCGAAACGTAAATGTTTTGAATGCACTGCAGAACCTTTTTGCTCTACATGTGTTCCTAAAACTTCTCTTAAAGCTTGGTGTAATAAATGTGTTGCTGTATGATTACACTCAGTTCTGTAACGTTGTTTTTCATCAACAACAGCTTTAAACGTTTCATTTATATGGTTTGGTAAATTTTTTGTAAAATGGATAATAACATTACTTTCCTTTTTAGTATCTAAAATATAAACCACATCGCCATGAGCATCTTCCAGATATCCTTTATCTCCTACCTGTCCGCCACCTTCAGCATAAAACGGCGTTATATTAAACACCAACTGATACATTTCGCCATCTTTTTTAGAAACAACTTTTCTGTATCGTGTTAATTTTACTTGAGCTTCTAAAGTATCATATCCTACAAATTCTTCCCCAATATCATCAACTAAAATAGTCCAATCATCTGTAGACATTTCGCTCGCTGCTCTTGAACGGTTTTTTTGTTTTTGAAGCTCTTCATTAAAGCCTTTTTCATCTAAATTTAATCCTTTTTCAGAAAGAATTAAAGCTGTTAAATCTATTGGAAAACCATATGTATCATACAGTTCGAATGCTTTTTCACCAGAAACAGTATCGCCTTTAGTTTCTTCAACTATTCTATTTAATAATACAAGTCCTTGATCTAACGTTCTTAAAAAAGACTGTTCTTCTTCTTTAATAACATTTTCTATAAGTTGTTTTTGAGCTTTTAATTCAGGAAAAGCTGTTCCCATTTTTTTACTCAATACATCAACCAATCTATATATAAAAGGTTCTTTTTTATCTAAAAACGTAAAACCGTAACGTACGGCACGACGCAAAATTCTTCTAATAACATATCCAGCACCTGTATTACTTGGCAACTGCCCATCTGCAATTGAAAATGCTACGGCACGAACATGATCAGATATTACACGAATAGCAATATCTGCTTTTTCGTCTTTTCCATAATTCTTATTGGTAATAGTCTCTATTTCACGAATTATAGGTGTAAATACATCGGTATCATAATTAGACTGCACACCTTGTAACACCATACACAAACGCTCAAATCCCATACCTGTATCGATATGCTTATTTGGTAACGATTCTAAAGAACCATCTGCTTTACGGTTGTATTGCATAAATACCAAATTCCAAATTTCTACCACTTGTGGATGATCCATATTCACTAAATCTTTCCCAGAAATTTTAGCTTTTTCTTCTGCGGAACGAATATCTACATGAATCTCACTACAAGGACCACAAGGACCTTGATCTCCCATTTCCCAAAAGTTATCTTTCTTATTACCTTTTAAAATACGGTCTTCAGAAATAAGTTCTTTCCAAAAATCATAAGCTTCGGTATCCATACCTATTCTATCTTCTTCACAACCTTCAAAAACAGTAACATAAAGAATATCTTTATCTATACCATAAACATCTACTAAAAGTTCCCAAGCCCACGCAATGGCTTCTTTTTTAAAGTAATCGCCAAAGCTCCAGTTACCTAACATTTCAAATAAAGTGTGGTGATACGTATCGTACCCAACCTCTTCTAAATCGTTATGCTTTCCAGATACACGCAAACATTTTTGCGTATCGGCAATACGATTGCTTTTAGGTTGTGCATTTCCTAAAAAATATTCTTTAAAAGGAGCCATCCCAGAATTTACAAACATTAAAGTTGGGTCATCTTTTAACACCATTGGTGCCGATGGAACAATAGCATGTTGCTTTTCTTCAAAAAAACTTAAAAACTTAGATCGAATATCTTGAGACTTCATTTATATATTCTCTTTTCTATTAAATTATATTAATTGCAAAACAATTTTTATCTTTACTTTCCATTTTAAATGCTTAAGCGAGCAAATCTACAATTACACTACTATGAGTAGTATTCTAATAATTTTTTGTAGGTTTGGTCGTTTGCATATAAAATACAACCATTAAGTTGAATTTCATGAATTGCAAAAATAGTATATTTTAAGTAATGAGTAAGGTAAAATATTATTACGATTCCGAATCGCTTTCATATAAAAAAATAGAACGCAAAAAGCGTACAACTTTTAAGTATGCTTCACTGTTTCTATTAGCATCTGCACTTTTTGGTTTTTTATTCGTTTTTATTGCGAGTCAATATGTAGAATCTCCTAAAGAACGCGCCTTAAAAAGAGAACTACAAAACTCACAATTACAATTTGAGTTATTGAATAAGAAAATGGATGAAGCTGAGGCTGTGTTAGCTAATATTGCAGATAGAGACAATAATATTTATCGTGTATATTTTGAAGCAAACCCTATTCCAGAAGTACAAAGAAAAGCAGGTTTTGGTGGTGTAAATAGATATAAAAAATTTGAAGGTTTTGATAATTCTAAACTCATAAAAGAGAGTAATAAGCGATTAGATATTCTTGAAAAAGAAATTGTTGTACAATCTAAATCTTTAGATGAAATAACAAAACTTGCTGAAGAAAAAGAAAAATTATTAGCTGCTATTCCTGCCATTCAACCTGTAAGTAACGAAGATTTAACCCGAATGGCATCTGGTTATGGCATGAGAACAGACCCATTTAACAAAACTAGAAAAATGCACTGGGGCATGGATTTTACGGCTCCAAGAGGCACTCCTGTTTATGCAACTGGCGATGGTGTTATTATTCGTGCAGATTCTGGTTCTAGTGGCTATGGTAAACATATTAGAATCGATCATGGTTTTGGATACGTTAGTCTTTACGCACACTTGTACAAATACAATGTTCGAAAAAACCAAAAAGTAAGACGAGGCGACCTCATTGGTTTTGTTGGAAGTACAGGTCGTTCTGAAGCACCACACTGCCATTACGAAGTTTTTAAAGACAAACAAAGAATAAACCCTATAAACTTTTATTATGGAAGTTTAACTGCTGAAGAATTTAGCAAACTATTGGAGCATGCTTCATTAGAAAACCAATCTCTAGATTAGTATGTATATAGATTTACCTGAAAAGCGTTATTATGCTATAGGAGAAGTTGCAAAAGCTTTTAGCGTAAACACTTCGTTAATTCGTTTTTGGGAAAAAGAATTTGATGTTTTAAAACCCAAAAAAAACGCTAAAGGCAACCGAAAATTCACACCAGAAGACATTAAAAATCTTAAATTTATTTATCATCTTGTTAAAGAACGTGGTTTTACACTTGAAGGCGCCAAAACACATTTAAAAGAAGGCAAAAAAGACACCCTTAACAATTTTGAAATAGTAAGTAAATTGGAAGATATCAAAAACCAACTTATTAAAATAAAAGAACACCTCTAAGTTTTACCTCTTTAAAAACTAATAACCATGTAACTTTTTCACAAGTTTTGTGTCTTACATACTAACAAATAAAAACATCTTTTAAACTTATTTTATTATGAAGAAATTTTTACCATTAATTATTATCATTGCTGTAATTCTTTTAATATTTAAATGGGGAATTGGAACAAACAATATGCTCGTTGAAAAAGAAGGTTTAGCAAAAGCACAATGGGCAAATGTTGAAAGCTCTTATCAAAGAAGAGCTGATTTAATACCTAACTTAGTAGCTACCGTAAAAGGCTATGCTGCTCATGAAAAAGAAACACTAGAAGGCGTTATTAAAGCACGCTCTGAAGCGACAAAAACCACCATTAACGCAGGCGATTTAACACCTGAAAAGATGGCTCAATTTCAACAAGCACAACAGGGTTTAAGTGGCGCATTATCTAAATTATTAGTTACTGTAGAGCGTTACCCAGAATTAAAAGCTGACAAAAGTTTTTTAGAGCTACAATCTCAACTTGAAGGAACAGAAAATAGAATTAATGTAGAAAGAAATCGTTTTAATCAAATTGCTGGAGAATACAACATTATTATCAAAAAAATTCCAACCAATTTTATAGCCAGCATGAGAGGTTTTGAAGGGATGCCTTTATACAAATCTGATTCCGGAAGTGAAAACGCACCTAAAGTAGAATTTTAATGTCTAAAATTGAAGATTTTTTAACGCAATCTGAAGAGAGTGACATTGTTGAAGCTATTAGAATTGCTGAGTTAAATACTTCGGGAGAAATACGAGTACACCTAGAAAGAACCTGTAAAGGCGATGCTACAAATCGTGCCTTAGAATTGTTTTACACCTTAAAAATGGATAACACCAAACTTCAAAATGGTGTTTTAATTTATGTGGCTGTAGAAGATAAAACCTTTGTTATCTATGGAGACAAAGGTATTAACGATGTTGTTTCTAATAACTTTTGGGATAGCACTAAAGATGTCATGCAATCACATTTTAAACAAGGAGACTTTAAACAAGGTTTGGTTGAAGGCATTATAAAATCTGGCGAGCAATTAAAAAAATATTTCCCTTGGGAAGCTGGTGATGTTGATGAATTATCTAATGAAATTTCTAAAGGATAGACTTAAAGTATGCAGTGTTCAGTATTTAGTATTCAGGCTTACTCTAAAATAAAAAACAAGATTACACTCTCGTTTTTTGTTGCTTTAATATCGTTTAGTTTTTCTTATGCACAATTTGAAATTCCTGAAAAACCAGATTTTCAAACTAGTGTTTATGATTATTCTAAATTACTTTCTGCTTCGCAAAAAAACAGTCTTGAACAAAAATTAATAAAATATTCTGATACGACTTCTACTCAAATAGTTATTGCGATTATTAATTCAACCAATGGAGAGAATATAAACTATTTAGGTGCGCAATGGGGACAAGAATGGGGTATTGGCCAAGAAAAAGAAGATAATGGTATTTTAATTTTACTAGCTAAAAATGATAGAAGGATTGCTATAAATACTGGATATGGAATAGAATACCTTTTAACAGATGCCTTATCTAAACGTATTATTGAAAGAGACATTATTCCTTATTTTAAACAAGGTGATTATTATGGTGGGCTAAATCGTGGTGCAGATGCTGTTTTTGAAGTTTTAAATGGCGAATACCAAGGAACACGACAATCATCCAATAACGAATTCCCTATTGAACTTATATTTATTCTCGGTTTTATATTTATAATCATTCTTATTTCTATTTCTAAAAATAGACGAGGTGGTGGAAATAATAGAGGTAACAGGTCTGGTGGCATTGATATTTTAGAAGCTATTATTTTAAGCAATATGGGACGTGGAAATTATAGAAGCGGTTCTTCTGGAGGATTTGGAAGTAGCTCTGGTGGCGGATGGTCATCTGGCGGTGGCGGTTTTGGCGGTGGCTTTGGAGGCGGCGGCTTTGGCGGAGGAGGTGCTTCTGGTGGTTGGTAATCATTTAGTTTTATCGAAAACAAAAAAAGAGGGATAGATTTTTATAAAAATCTATCCCTCTTTTTTTAAACATTCAATACTTTTACTTTTCTAACTCTTCTTTTAAAAGCACTTTTAAACTAGTATTATTTCTATGTCCTAATTTATATCTCACTACTTTACCTTCTCTATTAACTAAAGCATAATGAGGTATTCCAGAAATTTTAAACTTTTCAGACAAATAATTCCATTCATCTGCAGAAACTCTATAATGCTCGCCTTTAATATTAGGAATACTATTCTTCCATGTTCCTTCTGGAGACGTTTGGTTTGTTATATATAAGAACACAACATCATCATCTTTCATTTCTTCTTTCAAAGACGCAACTTTTCTTATACCAGACATACATGGACCACACCATGTTGCCCAGAAATCGACATAGACTACTTTTCCTTTGAATTTTTTAACTATAGCATCAAACAATTCGTCTCCTTCTGTTTTATTAACCGTATTAACTGTATAACCACCTAAAGTTTTGTTTCGTTCTATTTTTAGTTTAGTCAATTCATTTGCAGCTACTAAACAATTATACACTAAAGGGTCTTTAATATTTTTTTTAAGTAGTTTTAGATCATTATCGCTATAAACATTAAAATCGTTTAAACTCCTACTAGCTCTCTGAGAAGTAATAATATCTAACAAAAAACTATTTGAAACACCAAAAAACGACTTCATACTATTATCTATTTCTATAGATGATTTATTTCTATAAAAGCCACTAATTTCTTTACTATATTTCTTATATAACTCTGCCTTTATAAGACCATAAGTATCGTTGAATTTTTTTGTTTTTCTTGTTTCTTCATCTGTTCGTATATTTTTGAAAGCTTCTACAAGCTCTTGCTCTTCCTGATTTAATTCTTCTCCTTTAATTTTCAAATAATCAACTACATTCAAAATATGATCATTATGTATAGGCTTTATATTATTATCTTTTACATAGGCATTATAATCTTTCATATATTTTTTATAAAACGCCTGTTGGGTATCACCGTGTGCTTTTTTAAATTCTGCCTGCTTTAATTGTATTTCTGGTGTTTCTATTTCCTTACTCATTTCAGACATTTTCAATACATCAACACTCAAATCTTTATTATCTTTTTGTAATAAATCTACAATTTCAGATGTAGTATAATTAGTTTGTGCATTATTTTTAAAAATATCTGCATACATCAACCTATTAATGAAATAATAGTAATTGGTGGTTAATACAGGGAATTTATCAGTTAAATTATCTTTTGAAATAAAGTCATAAAAAGAAGCATCTACTTTAAACGCTTTAAAAGGCATTTTATCTTCTTCTTTTTTAACTGATTTATTTCTCCTTTCGATACTTCTTCTATACAAACCATAACCTGAAAGTTTCTCTAAAGCATTATACTCAATATCAATTTTTTTTATTTGTATTGCTTTTTCACTTATAATATTATTTATCTGAAATTCATTGAATTCCTTCAACTGCTTTTCTTTACTTTCAAAACATAGTTTCTTAAATTCTCCTGGAGACAATTCTCCTATTTTTTTCTGTATACTATTAAACCCTGTGTCTCTAATAGATTTCATTAAATCTAAATCTGTATTTACCTGAGCACAATCTCCCATAAAGAAAGATTTATCTCCGTTTATTACATGAAATGTTTCTTTTCCTGGCTCTACAAAAACAGATATATTAGCATATGGTAATCGCACAAAAATAGGTTGTGGATAATTTACTGGGAATTTAACCGAAAAACTTCCATCATCAGCAACCTTTATCATATAAGAATCTTGATTACCTGCGAAAACGTTGTTTACGTATACCATCCCTGTTTTCTCTTCTATCTTACTAGTGTATCCTTTTATAACTCCTGAATACGTTGTAGAATCTATTTGAAACATGGATTCGTTATATGGTTTATTATCTACTATTTTATAATTAGAATTATAAATACGATCCAAACTATAAAGTTTCAAGTCCTTTTCATTACTTCCAAAAGCTACCAATCCTTTTTTACCTAGCTTTGCATGAATGGTTTTTAATACTCCGTTTCTTTCTAAAATTATTTCGTATTTTTTTCCTTTATTTTTAACTGATTGATAATTCCAAACGGCACGGTCTACAATAGCATTATTAACATAAAACCCATAATTAAATAGATTACTACCATCTGCTAACAACCAATTACCTCTAAGTACCTTTGGCAATACTGAAGTGTCTTCAGTTTCATTTACTACAATATCATAAACAGACCAATTACCACCATCATTTGCCTCACCGTAGTCTATAGTATTTATATTAGAATTTAACTTCGGAAAATACAAGGTGTAAAATATTTCACCTGACTCAGGTATAATATGTCGTTTATTTATTTTTGTTCCCTCCGCCTTAATTATAAAAAGCTGATCGCCTCCATTAGAATCTTGTATAAAAGTTTTACTAGGTATAGACACCCACCCTCCAGGGTACGTTTTAATATGAAAATGCAAAACGGTTGTTGTATCTAATAATTCAATTTTAGTTATTGAACCAGGGACTGAACTTAATCCGTATTCTGGATTTTCAATAGTTTTTTGTGCAAAAGCACTAATAGTTAAAAATGCTAATAAGCATGCAAAAATGATTTTTCTCATAATAGTTTATTTGATTGATGATAATTACTATAAAAATAGATTAATTATCTCACAAAATAATAAGATAACTACATAAATATTAATGCAATAGGTTTTTATACTATGACGAGTAAAAAAACATCAAATTAAACAACTATTATTCTCGTAAAAAATAAGGTCTATACTTTTATTAAAGTATAGACCTTTTTTAATTTTATAAAAATATTTTAAATTTTACTTCTTACGCATATAAACACTTATTGGAACCCCTTTAAAATCGAAATGCTCACGTAGTTTATTTTCTAAAAAGCGTTTATAAGGTTCTTTTACATATTGTGGAAGATTACAGAAAAAAGCAAATTGCGGTTGCGGTGTTGGCAACTGCATAACATATTTAATCTTCACATATTTTGCCTTATATGCTGGTGGCGGATAATTTTCTATTATTGGTAAAAAGATTTCGTTAAGCTTACTTGTTTTAATCTTTTTTGTTCTGTTTTTATAAACCTCAACAGCTGTTTCAATAGCTTTAAAAATACGTTGCTTAGTAAGAACCGAAATAAAAACAACAGGAACATCTGTAAATGGTTCCATCTGTTTTTTAATAGCTTTTTCATATTCTTTCATAGACTTATGGTCTTTCTCTACTAAATCCCATTTGTTTACTAAAACAACAATACCTTTTCTGTTACGTTCTGCCAGCCAAAAAATATTTTGTACTTGTCCGTCAAAACCACGAGTAGCATCTAATACTATTAAACAAACATCACTATGCTCAATAGCACGTACACTTCGCATAACCGAATAAAACTCTAAATCTTCCTTTACTTTTGCTTTACGACGAATTCCTGCTGTATCTACTAAATTAAATTCAAATCCGAAACGATTATATTTTGTATCAATAGAATCTCTAGTAGTTCCTGCAACATCTGTAACAATGTATCTATCTTCACCAACTAAAGCATTTATAAACGATGACTTTCCTGCATTTGGTCTACCAACAACAGCAAAACGTGGTAAAGCTTCAACTTCTTCTTCCTCTTCTTCAACATTCTCTGGCAATGCTTCAACAAGCGCGTCTAACAATTCACCCGTTCCACTACCATTTATACTTGCAATGGTATAATAATCGCCTAATCCTAACGAATAAAATTCAACAGCATCTTTTGCTCGTTTTCCATTATCAACTTTATTGACAACTAAAAAAACTGGTTTATTAACTTTACGTAACAATTTAGCAACATCTTCGTCCATTCCTGTTATACCGTCTTCAACATCAACCATAAAGATAATAGCATCGGCTTCATCAATAGCTAACTCTACTTGTTTATCTATTTCAGCTTCAAAAACATCATCACTACCTAACACATAGCCCCCTGTATCTATAAGCGAAAACTCTTTACCGTTCCAATCACTTTTACCATAATGACGGTCTCTAGTAACTCCACTAACAGCATCAACAATGGCTTCTCTTCGTTGAATTAAACGATTAAAAAACGTTGATTTACCTACATTCGGCCTCCCTACAATTGCTACTATATTACTCATACTCTAATTTATCTAACAGCTTAAAACTGATTAATTTATATTTCTTTTGAAATATTTTGCAAAAATAGAAAATATAAGCGACGTATTGCTGTTTTTTCCTAAAGATTGAAGCGCTTTTAGTTTTAAATAAAAAATAGTACTTTACAATACCAATTAAACTCTTTAATGCCAACAACTAACAACATTGTTTTACGACCACGATTTAAACTTGAATTAAACCAGAATAACGAGACTGTTTTAAAGTACTTTGAGTTGAAAAAAAATGAGCAATCTGATTTTATTGTAAATAGAATAGATGACCATGTTTTTATTAAATTCCCAAAACATAAACAACATTTTTGGTCGCCTCAATTACATTTAGAAATTAATGAAGTTGATAATAATACTAGTATGCTTAATGGCTTATTTGGTCCTAACCCAACAGTTTGGACACTTTTTATGTTTCTGCATTTTATGGTAGCAGGCTTATTTATTGCCTTTGGTGTTTGGGCTTATACCAATGCGTCTTTAAAAAGTAGCTATGCCATACAAGTTGGCCTCATGCTACTTATGGTAATTATTTGGTTTGTATTGTATTTTGGTGGAAGAATTGGAAAAGCGTCTAGCAAGACAGAAATGCACGAACTTAATGATTTTATGCTTCGGATATTAAAACAAAAAAGCTCTGATTGAAAAGACTCAACCAAAGCTTCTAAAACTAAACTAACTCAATACTAACTAAATAACTCGATACAAAGATGAAACATTATGGCTATTTCAATGTTAGTTAATAATTAAACTAGTATTACCTTTTTATTAGTTATTATAACCAAAACGTTTTAATTGGTTTTGATTACTTCTCCAGTTTTTATTCACTTTAACATATAACTCTAAGTGAATTTGTTTTCCGAAGAATTTTTCTAAATCTTTTCTAGCTTCAACGCCTACTCGTTTTAAAGCACTGCCTTTATGACCAATAATAATACCTTTTTGGGTTTCTCGCTCTACCATAATTACAGAACGCATTCTAATAATATTTTCTTCTTCAAAAAACTCTTCTGTTTCTATTTCGACAGCATAAGGAATTTCTTTTTTATAATGAAGAAGGATTTTTTCACGAATGGTTTCATTTATAAAAAAACGTTCTGGCTTATCTGTTAATTGATCTTTAGGATAAAATGCTGGCGATTCTGGTAACAACTCAATAATTCTATCAAACACTTCTTTTACTTGAAAGCCTTCTAAAGCTGAAATAGGTATAATTTCGGCATTTGGCACTTTCTCTGCCCAAAGTTGTACCTGCTCTTCAAGCTGACCTTGATCAGACTTATCAATCTTATTTAAAAGTAGTATAACTGGTATTTTAGAACTGGTTATCTTCTTAAAAAAGGCTTCATCTTTCAATGCTTGCTCACCAATTTCAACCATGTAAAGTAAAATATCTGCATCTTCAAAAGCCGACTTTACAAACCCCATCATAGATTCTTGTAACTCGTATGCTGGCTTAATGATACCAGGTGTATCACTAAAAAGCACTTGAAAATCATCTCCGTTTACAATACCTAATATCCTATGACGTGTTGTTTGTGCTTTAGACGTTATAATTGATAATTTCTCTCCAATAAACGCATTCATTAATGTAGATTTCCCCACATTAGGATTTCCTATAATATTTACAAAACCAGCTTTATGGCTCATATTTTTTCAAATTAATTAAGACTGCAAAGTTACAACCTTGATTTGTTATTTGCACTATGCTATAATTTTAAACAAAAACCATTTACTATTATCTAACAAAAGTCATATTTATTACCGTTTTTGATTTTTACATTTATCAAAATTTTAAAACTATGCTAATTCAAAATATACCACTTTATAGTTGGACTAATGGCGCCATCATGATTGCTGTATTTGGCATTGTATGCCTTACATTAATAGGTTTCCTTGTTAAATTTATGATGGGTGGCAAGAAAAAAGAAAACCCTGACGAATAATTTTTAGTTTTTTTAATAAAAGAGACTGTCTGAAAATTTATTCCAACTTGACAATTATACCTCAAACAGTCTCTTTTTAAACTAAAACTTCTTTTGTAGAAATACTGTTATATTTCTTCCTGGTTCATTAATTGGAAGTCTACCAAAATTTGATTGGTTATTAAACGAAAAATTTAAATGATCATGATACGTTTCATCAAATACATTTAAAACAGCGACTCCTAAAGATACATTTTTAAAAGGCTTCACTCCCAAACGTATATCTAAAGTTTGATATCCATCGGTTTTTGTTTCACCAAAGGTATTAGAAATATTATCCTGCTTACTCGTAATATTATAACGTGCATTAGCCCAAAATTTTGTTTTATCTATACCAGCTGACAGTATTACTTTAAATGGTGGTATAAGTGGTAATGATTCATTAAAATCTTTATTTTTCGCATACACATACGCTGCTTCTGTTTTAAAATAAAAATCATTTAAAAAATCTAATTGAGCCATAACTTCCAAACCTGTTTTATAAGCTTCATCTATGTTTTGAAACACTTTTGGATTTACTGGTTGCTGAGTAGGCATATATTTTCTAGTTAAACTAGCGTCTTCAACTGCAACAATATAATTATCGAAAAAAGAATAATAAAAAGACGTTTCATATTTAAAAGTATTTAAACTCCCTTGCAAATCTTCATGTCCTTTAAAACCAATTTCGAATTGATTATTAACTTCTGCTTTTAAATTAGGGTTCCCAATATATTCATACGAATCTTGCCCAACAGTAAAGTGATTAATATAACGTTCAATCATATTTGCAGAGCGCACACCTCTACCATAAGCAACTTCTAGCGTAAAATTATTAGACACCATCTTTTTAACAGAAACGGTAGTGCTTAGATTTTCTTCGGTACGTTTTTTTAAATCATACATCGCTTCAAAATCTGCTTCTGGATCTTTAATATCAGATATTACAAAATCTGCACGAATTCCTGCTGTTACAACAGTTGATTTATTTAAAGCCCACTTTGCTTCTGTAAACACACCAATATCATCTATATATGAATCTTGCCATACTTTATCATTAAACAATTTTGGTGTTGGCAACATATTACCATTCATAATTTTTACCAATCTATCTCTACCTCCATCTCTAGCAATATGCATTACATCAATACCAGAAAACAGGTTAAGCTTTTTTAATGGCTTCCAATTTAACTCTAGCTTACCTCCTATTGTTGTAGCTTCTACTGCCGATTTTGCATCAACCATCATAAACGAAGGCCGGTTTTTATTAGTCATTAAATGATCTACATAACTATAATAAGCTTTTGCTGTAATAGATTTAAAAACATCATCCATCATAGACCATTTGTAATCTAATGATAGTACACTACTATTATCGTAATTGGTATCCATTGGCAAACCTGCATGCAAAACATCTCTACCAAACGACTGTCTCCAATGCGCTTGCAAACGTTGGTTATCGGTAAAATTATAACCCATTTTAATTCCGTAATCTGTACTTCGGAATGACGATGGAATTTCTGTTTGGTTACCATCTTCATAACTACCAAAATCTCTATACCCCATATTCCCTACAATATCATAATTCTTTGTTACTTGTTGTAGTTGCAACATGGTTACGTACGAGTCTCCATTAGACTCATAACCTCCAGAAACTTTTCCATGAAAACCTGTATTTTCGGAATTTGGTTTATCGGTTACCATATTAATAACACCTCCAAACGTAGCGCCATATCTTACTGTGTATGGTCCTTTAATAATTTCTATTTTTGAAATTTCTTCTGGAATAATATGCGTTGTTATAGGATCCATTCTATTTGGACACGCATGCATCGCTTTAGTACCTCCATCATATTGAATATTTAATTGCTCGTATTGTGAGGCTCTAAATGAAGGATCGATAGCATAATTCCCTCGTTTTATTACAGAAAACCCATTGATATTATTAAATAAATCGGCTACATTTTTAGGTTGAACAATATTTTTTTGACAATCGTTAGAAACTTTAGTTAAAACAGGGTCTGTAATAGAATTTCCTTTTACTAAAACCTCATCAAGTTTTACTGTTTTTGAAGCAATAGAATCTGTTGCTTTATCTTTTTTTTCTTGTGAAAAAGACATAGCAGAAATAAGCATGCAACATAGCACACTGTAAAATGTTCTCATTTTTTATGTTTAAAATTGAAATAAATAGATTTTCAGAAGTTTACTTAAACTTCTGTGTTTTTAATTTTATTATGTGAGAACAAAGATTGTGGTGGATGATCTAAAGTAGAAATTAAAGAATAAGTGTATAAATTATTGTAATTACTTATTTCATTTTCGCTAGCCGTGGTGTAGGTAAAATTGAATGCTGTTTCCGCAACAATATATAAGATAACTTCCTTAAAATCTATTTCTTTTAAAGGCACTTTATCATCATTTGCACTGTTGTTTTGAGCAACCTTTTTTAAATGACATTTACCATTACATTGCATTATTGGCTTGTCTTTGTTTTCGCAAAGTCTTTGAATAAAATCAGTCGTATCAACAAGATAGTATGCGTAAGTAAAAGACACCCGCAAACTATTAAACAAAATAATTGCAATTAAGAATAAAGATAATATGGAAGAAACTATTTTCACGGGTTCAAAAATAATACTTCTAATCTATATTAATGTGATATTTGTCACTCAAAATTACTAGTTCTAGAAGAAGAACTTTTTTAAACAAAGAAAAGGCAGGAGATTTATACTTCCTGCCTTTATATTTAAGTTAAGTAAAAAAATATTACTTAACTATTTCTAATAATTCTACTTCAAAAACTAAAGCTGAAAATGGTTTAATTTTCCCTCCTCTTGGAGTTGCTCCATAAGCTAATTCTTGAGGTATAAAGAATTTATATTTAGAACCTACAGACATTAATTGTAAACCTTCTGTCCAACCTTTTATTACCTGACCTACACCAAATTGTGCTGGAGAACCTCTTTCAACAGAACTATCAAAAACAGTTCCATCAGTTAATGTACCATGGTAATGCACTTTAACAGTAGATGCAGCTGTTGGCTTATTTCCTGCCCCTTCTTTTAAAACAATGTATTGTAAACCACTTTCAGTAATTTCAACACCATCTTTAGTCATATTAGCTTCTAAAAACTTCTCTCCTTCAGCCTTAACATGCGCAAACTCTTTTTCTGCTTTTGCAGCAGCTTCTGCTTCTTGTTTTTCTCTATCTGCAACTTGTTTCTTTTGAAAATATGAAGAAATAATTTGTTGTACATTATCCTTATCTATTTTTAAAGCAGTAGAATCTGAAGCATCAACAAGTCCTTGTATTAAAATATCCTTATTTATTTCTGAGGCAGTTGCACTAATGTTTTTTGCAACATCTAATCCAATAGCATAACTCACTGAATCAATTTCAGTTTTTAAAGGCTTATTGGTAATACTTTTGTTATTACAAGATGACATGATTGCAGCCACAAATACAATACTTAAAATTTTAATTGTTTTCATTTCTTTATTTTAAATTATTTCGAATCCAAAAGTAGCAAATTAAAACACAGTATAAAAATGGATAGGGGTACATTTTTGTTAACAAAAAAGAAACTACTTTTAATCACATTATTCTTTAAAATGTTTACCTTTTTTTTAACTAAAAAGCTTACAAACTACTTTATAAATTCAGCCAAATTAGGAGACTTTTTCTTTAATTCTTTTACAGCAAGTTTAGCTATTTCTGTAGCTCCTAATTTTGATAAATGGGTATTATCATGTTTACCATTTTTATAATAAGGATTTTCTCCTGGCTCAAAATGCAAATGTAGTTTTTCAGACCCTTCAACACCATAAGACATTTCTAAAACCTCTGTTAAATATTGAAGATCTACAAAAGGAACATCGTATTCCAAAGCAACTAATCTTACTTCTAAAGGATATTCGCCATGAGTATCAATTAATGTACCGTGCTCATTAAAATTTCTTCTAACTATCGAAGAAAACAAAATTGGAGTTGCCCCTTTCTCTCTAGTTTCTTCTACAAATTTAATTAAGTTTTGGCGATAACCCGTATGTGGATTGGTATAACGTGATGGTGCTTTAAATTTTTGGTCGTTATGTCCAAACTGAATAAAAACGAAATCGCCTTTTTTTAATGTTTTAAGTATAGAATCCCAACGACCTTCTCCTATAAAACTTCTAGTACTTCTTCCGTTTACTGCTCTATTATCAATAACTACATTTTCATTAAAAAACTGTGGCAAAACTTGTGCCCAACCATGTTCTGGGTTTGTTTCAGGATTTTTTTTATTTGCCATGGTTGAATCTCCAATGGTGTAAACTGTTGTTTGTTGCGCCATACAACTTGTTGAAATTAGTAGAATAACAATCAAGTTGATTTTTAGATAAAATTTCATTCTTTATAATATTTAAAACTGCGTGAAGTTAACAAATTTAAAGGTATATAAAAACTTAAAGTATTTTATGCAAAAAAGACCGAGAACAGAAAAAACATCCATATAAATGAATGAATAATCCCTTATATAAAAACAAACACATAGTAAATTGCATATAATAAAAACAACTGATTATTTATAACCTACGTATTCTCAAATTGTTCCTTTGTCGAAAAAGTGTTAATAATGCACATTAATTAAATTAATATTATAAACTGATTGCTTTCAAGAAAAACAGCTTTATGAAAAATTACAAAATCACAATACTTTACGTTTTTTGTTTTATTCTAATTCATAGTTGTAAAGAATCTGTAACTCCTCCAATAACATTTGAACCAACACCAACTCAAAAGCAATTGAATTGGCATGATATGGAATTTTATGCATTTGTACATTTTTCATTAAATACTTTTACAAATAAAGAATGGGGGTATGGAGATGAGTCTCCCGAATTATTTAATCCTACAGCATTAGACACAAGACAATGGACGCGTGTTGTTAAAGAAGCAGGTATGAAAGGTATCATAATAACCGCGAAACACCATGACGGATTCTGCTTATGGCCATCAGCATATACTGAGCGCTCAGTAAAAAACGCACCTTGGAAAAATGGCAAAGGTGATATTATTAAAGAATTAGCAGAATCTTGTAGAGAATACGGATTAAAGCTAGGTATATACCTTTCTCCTTGGGACAGAAACCACCCAGATTATGGCAAGCCAGAATATGTTACTTATTTTAGAAATCAGTTAAAAGAATTATTAACCAACTACGGAGATGTTTTCGAAATATGGTTTGATGGTGCCAATGGTGGTGATGGTTATTATGGAGGCGCTAACGAAACAAGAAAAATAAATACGCTTGAATATTACAATTGGGATGAAACCTTTAAAATGATATACGACATTACTCCAAAGACTTTAGTTTGGGGTATTGGTCCCTCTGAAGCCAGATGGATTGGAAATGAAGAAGGGAGAGCCGGAAAAACTAATTGGTGTTTATTACGTCAAAAAGATGAATTAGCAGGAAAGGTACACTATACAGAATTTATGTCGGGACATGAAGATGGTGAAAAATGGGTGCCAGGAGAAGCTGATGTTTCTATAAGACCAGGGTGGTTTTACCATGCTATTGAAGATGATAAAGTACGCCCTTTAGAAGAATTGGTTGATATTTATTATGAATCTATAGGTAGAAACGCTAACCTATTACTAAACCTTCCTGTTGATAAACGTGGTCTAGTTAACGAATATGATGAAACAAGATTAAAAGAATTAACAGCAATTATTAAAGCCGATTTTAAAACCGAATTACTCACTAATAGTAACGTTTCTACAGATAATGTACGTGGTAACAGCAATACATACGCTGCTAAAAATGTAATAGATGGTGACAACAATAACTATTGGGCAACTGATGATGGAATTACAACAGCCTCTATTGTGTTTGAATTTAAAAAGCCTACATCTATTAATAGAATACTACTACAAGAGCACATAAAATTGGGACAACGTGTTAAAGCTTTTAATGTTGAAGCAAAAGTTAACGGAGAATGGAAAACAATTGCTAACGAAACTACAATTGGTTATAAAAGAATATTAAGAACTCAAACTGTAACTACATCTGCTATTAAAGTTAATATTACGGATGCTAAAGCAAGTATCGTTCTTTCTGCAGCCAAAGCATATAATGCTCCAACATTGGTTCGTCAACCAAGCATTAAACGAGATAAAAATGGATTGGTAACAATGACTACTAAAGCAGAAAACATTATGTATTACACGCTTGATGGAACTGAGCCTTCTATAAATAGTGATTTATACAAAGTGCCTTTTAAATATCCTAAAGCTGTAAAAATAAAAGCCATCGCTTACAATACAAAAGAAAAAACAAGTAGTTCTATAAAAACAGTAAACTATGGAATGTCTAAAGAAAAATGGCGTGTGATTTCTACCACTAGTGGCGATTTCAAAACCGTAGACAGAACTATTGATGGCAATCCAATCACAACGTGGGGGTTTGGAGATAACAACCATAAACTACCACAAGAAATAATTATAAACATGGGAAGCATTATAAAAATAAAAGGTTTCTCTTATTTTCCGCAGCAAGTTGGGGGCAATCTAAATTTAATTTCAAACTATAGCTTTTATACAAGTATCGATAACAAAAACTGGAAAAAACAATCTGAAGGCGAGTTTTCAAATATTAAAAACAATCCTATCGAGCAAATAAAAACCTTTAATACAACAAATACTAGATATATACGGTTTGTAGCCAAATCTAAAGTAGGTAACGGTAATAATATTTCTATAGGAGAAATAAGCATTATTGAATAATATAATTCCTTTGCCGAAGCACAAAGGTTATTAGTCGAATTTTTAGATTTCAAACAAGTCGTAATAAGTAATTTTATCACAATAACAAAATGGACAACCAAATGATTAAAGAGAGTATCAGCTATAAAGAAGCAGGGAAATTTGAAGATACCCGTTTTGAAAAAATTCATAATGTAATTTTCGATTCATCTCTTGAAGCTTCTATTTTAGTAGCTCAAGAAATAGCAAACTTAATTCAAAGAAAACAAGAACTCAATGAAACTTGTGTCTTAGGGTTAGCTACAGGATCTTCTCCTATAAAAGTGTATGAAGAACTTGTAAGAATGCACAAAGAAGATGGTTTAAGCTTTAAAAACGTAGTCACTTTCAATTTGGACGAATATTACCCAATGGACAAGGATAATATTCAAAGTTACTTTTACTTTATGCATGATCACCTTTTTAATCATGTAGATATATTACCCGAAAATGTTAATGTTCCAGATGGAAAAGTAAGCGCAGAAGAATTACAGCAGTACTGCATTGATTACGAAATGAAAATTAAATCTTATGGCGGATTAGATTTTCAATTATTGGGTATTGGTAGAACAGGACACATTGGTTTTAATGAACCGGGTTCTCATATTAATTCTGGAACTAGAAGTATTACATTAGACCATATTACACGAATAGATGCTGCGCCTTCTTTTTTAGGGATAGATAATGTGCCAAGAAAGGCTATTACAATGGGTATAGGCACTGTAAGACATGCCAAAAGAATTGTTTTACTTGGATGGGGAATTAGTAAAGCTGAAATCTTAAAGAAAACGATAGAAGGAACAATTTCTTCACAAGTTCCAGCAACTTATTTGCAAGAACACAACAACACAACATTTGTTTTAGATAGTGATGCTTCTTCAGAACTTACTAGAGTAAAAACACCTTGGCTGGTTAAGTCTTGTGTTTGGTCAGACGCATTAAAGCTTAAAGCGGTTGTTTGGTTGAGCGAATTAACAAACAAACCATTTTTAAAGCTTACCGATAAAGATTATAATGATAATGGCATGGCAAGCCTTTTAACAGAAGAAGGGACAGCTTACGATTTAAATATAAAGATGTTTAATAAATTACAGCATACTATTACAGGTTGGCCTGGTGGAAAACCAAATGCTGATGATACTTACAGACCGGAACGTTCTACACCTTTAAAAAAACGAGTTATTATTTTTAGTCCACACCCAGATGATGATGTCATTTCTATGGGTGGCACATTTAATAGGTTAGTAGAGCAAGGTCATGATGTACATGTAGCGTATCAAACGTCAGGAAATATTGCTGTTTCTAACGAAGAAGCTTTGAAATTTGCTGAAATATCGATGACATTAAACCCAGAATCAATAGAATCTAAGAAGATTATTGATTTTTTGAGAAATAAAGCTAAAAACGATATTGATTCTATAGAAGTTAGAAAACTAAAAGGATTGATTAGAAGAAGTGAATCTTTAGCAGCTACAAGGTATATAGGGCTTCCTGATAAAAATGTTCACTTTTTAGATCTTCCATTTTACGAAACAGGCACTGTAAAGAAAAGTAACCTTTCTGAAGCAGATATAGCAATTATGTGCCAATTTATAGAAGAAATAAAACCACATCAAATTTATGCAGCTGGAGATTTAGCAGACCCACATGGTACACATAAAGTTTGTTTAGATAGTTTATTTGAAACCTTAAAAATATTAAAACCCAAACCTTACATGGATGATTGTTGGGTTTGGTTATACCGTGGCGCATGGCATGAGTGGGATTCTTACCAAATAGAAATGGCTGTTCCTATGAGTCCAGACCAAGTTCTTAAAAAGCGTCATGCTATTTTTTATCACCAATCTCAAAAAGATGGTGTTATGTTTCAAGGAGACGATTCTAGAGAGTTTTGGGTACGTGTAGAAGACAGAAACAGATTAACCGCAAAAAAATATAACGATTTAGGATTAGCAGAATACGCTGCTATTGAAGCTTTTAAGCGTTATCATTTTTAAAAATATTATATAGAATTTATTAATAGCATTAAAAATTAGTTTAGTTGTTTTTTGGTTATTGATGGTTATCTCTATTAAATAGACGATAGCCATCAATTTTTTATTTATACTAAATAGAAGAATTTAAAATTTTCTGTTTTACTTCCTCTAGGTAAGACCTCCCTATAACATATCTAAGTCCTTCAATTTCTACACTGTTTCCTTCTACAGCATCAATTTTATCAATAGCAATAGTATAAGATCTATGTATTCTTATAAAGTCTCTAGAGGGTAACAAATTAGTAAAATCGGTTAAAGTACTATGAACAATATACCTGCCTGATAGCGTGTTTATTTTTAAATAATCTTTTAAACTTTCAATAATTAAAATTTCATCAAGAAAAATCTTCTTCATTTTCTTTTTATCAATTTTAACAAAGATAAAAGAGCGTTCTTTAATTTTTTCTACAGTTATATTCGTATTTGAGTCAAGCCTTTTATTGACTTTATTTATAGCCTTCATAAATCTAGGAAACTCAATCGGTTTCACTAAATAATCTAAAACATCTAATTCGTAGGTTTCAATTGCAAATTCATCATAAGCACTTGTAATAATAAACAAAGGAGGGTTTTCTATACTTTTAATAAAATTTATACCATCTAAAACAGGCATATTGATGTCTAAAAAAATAACATCAACGGTGTGATTTTTTAAAAAATTCAAACCATCTATAGCGTTACTAAAAGCATTTACTATTTCAAAATCTTCAATTTGATTTAAATAATTTTTAATAACATTTATAGCTAATGGTTCATCATCAATAATCAAACACCTTACTTCCATATTTATTTGCTTAGTTTATAGTATTTTAACTAGAATTACTTTTAAAATTATATATTTAACTAACTCTTATTTTGAGTTTTACAACAAATTTATTTTTTTTATTTTTAATAGATAGATAATAATCGTTTTTATCATATCCTAAATCTAATCTTTTCTTAACATTATCTAAACCGATACCACTAGATTGTTTTAGGTTATCTGTATGGGTTGTAATTTTTGGCATGGGGTTTGTAATGGTAAAATAAAGAAATTTTTCTTTAATCTTAAAGTTAATGTCAATTTTTACGTCGCCTATATTTTTATTTGCTCCATGCTTAAATGCGTTTTCAACAAATGTTAACAGCAACATAGGGGCAATTTCTTTATCTTCTAAATCTCCAGATATATACATATTAACCTCTAAAGAGTCATTATACCTAACACGCTCTAAATCTAGATAATTTTGAATACAAAGTATCTCATTTTGTAAGCTTTGGCGTTTTGTCTTTGTTTCATAAAGCATATAACGCATTAACTCTGAAAGTTTTAATATTATTTTAGGTGTTTTACTAGATTTCTCAACAGATAAGGAATAAATATTATTAAGTGTATTAAAGAAAAAATGAGGAGATATCTGATTCTTTAAAAAAAGGAGTTCTGTTTCTAATTGTGTTTTTTCAAGATCAGCAACACGTTTATGCTCTTTTATAAAATCTAAAGTAATTTTTATAGCTGCAACAAATGCTACAACATACAACTCACCTATCATCATTTCTATAGTATAATTTAGCGTTAAACTAGTAATAGACTCTGGTCCTTCAGGCCAAACATTATGGCTTATTAAAAAATAAGTTAAATTAAACTTTACAATAACCATAATGAATATGGTAGCTAAAATTGAAAAAACATAAAGCGTGTATTTTTTTCGATACACTAAAAAAGGCATTAAAACAAAAATATTCAAGTAACATGACACCATATGTATTGGAAATCCTAACAAGTTAGACTTTAAAGAGTATACATAATCATCAAAATAACTTCCCCAACGAAAGGTGTTGAACAAAAAATATACACCCCAGAAAACAACATGGTATCTCCATGAAATTAAATAAAATTTATCGCTTTTAAAGTTCATTATTTAAAAATATTGATGATGTTTTTTTGGTGTTTAGGCTTGTTTATGTGTTATCCGTCTAAATTACTTTTATAAATAGTAAAATTAATGAAATTTTAAAGTTAAATTATGATCACGCTATATGAAAAACTCTACTCTGCTTATTTTATTTTTAGTTTTAACTGTTTGTTGCAAAGAAAAGACTAATAAAAAAACCCCAACAAAACAATATATAACAAATTATGTAAATCCGTTTATTGGAACAGGAGGACACGGACATACATATCCTGGAGCAACAGCTCCATTTGGAATGGTTCAAGTAAGTCCAGATAATGGTATTTCTAGTTGGGATTGGTGTTCTGGCTACCATTATTCAGATTCTATAGTTGCTGGATTTAGTCATCTACATTTAAGCGGAACAGGTATTGGTGATTTGGCTGATATCTTACTCATGCCAACAAACAAACAAGTTGATTTAACTATTAACACAAAGAATAGAGATTCATTAGCTTATAAATCATCTTATAGTCATTCTAACGAAAAAGCGAGTCCAGGATATTATCAGGTTTTTCTTGAAACACCTAAAATAAATGTTGAGTTAACATCTTCATTACGTACAGCATATCATAAATATACATTTTCTGAAAATGATAATCAATCTGTTGTTATAGATCTAGGTTTTGCTATTAACTGGGATATGCCTCATGAAACAGCTATAACCATTGAAGACGAACATACCATAAGTGGCTATCGTTTTAGTAAAGGATGGGCGAAAAACCAAAAGGTGTTTTTTATTGCTAAATTTTCTAAACCAATTTCAGAATATTTATTATTTGGTGATGGAAAACAAATTGAAGGTGATTTAATTGAAGGAGAAAAAGTAGCTTCACAATTATTTTTTAAGTCAAACAATAGCGATGAATTACTTGTAAAAGTTGCAGTATCATCAGTAAGTATTAAAAACGCAAAAGACAATTTAGATTCAGATGAGTTTAATTTTGAAGCAATAAAGACAAATGCAGAAACTATTTGGGATACTGCTTTATCTAAAATAGAAGTTGAAACGCCTGTAGATTCATTGAAAACCATTTTTTACACCGCACTATACCATTCTCAAATTGCTCCTGTAGCGTATAGCGATAAAAACGGAGAGTTTAGAAAGGAAAATGATAGTATCGTAACAACTACCAATTATACCGCATATTCTACATTATCGCTTTGGGATACGTTTAGAGCAGAAAATCCATTACTAACATTTTTAGCTCCAGACAAAGTTTCAGATATGGTTAATTCTATGTTAGCGTATTACGAAACTAAAAAGATATTACCGGTTTGGACTTTGTATGCTAATGAAACCAATACCATGACGGGGTATCATTCTATCCCTGTAATTGTAGATGCTTACAAAAAAGGCATTAAAGGTTTTGATGCAGAAAAAGCTTATGAAGCCATGAAACAAACCATGATGCAAGATGAACGCGGGTTAAACTTATATAAAAAACACGGCTACATTCCTTATAATTTATTAGACGAATCTGTAACCATAACTTTAGAATATGCTTTTGATGATTGGTGTATTGCTCAAATGGCAAAAGATTTAGGTAAAAATGATGATTATACCTATTTCTTGAATCGCTCTAAAGCTTATCAACACCTGTTTGATTCAGAAACAGGATTTATGCGAGGCAAATCTGAAGATGGAAAATCTTGGAATGAACCTTTCGACCCAAAACACTCAAACCATAGAGAGCAAACAGATTATACAGAAGGAAATGCATGGCAACACAGTTGGTTTGTGCCTCATAATGTTGAAGATTTTATTTCGTTACACGGAAGTGATGCTATTTTTACAAACCGTTTAGAGCAATTATTTACTGAAAGTTCAGAAATTACAGGTGATAATATTTCTGCGGATATTTCAGGATTAATTGGGCAATATGCACACGGAAATGAACCAAGTCACCATATTGCTTATATGTTTAACAAAGCAAACAAGCCGTGGCGGACACAATATTGGGTACATCATATTTTAGACACGCAATATAATGCAACACCAAATGGATTAAGTGGTAATGAAGATTGCGGACAAATGTCTGCGTGGTATGCGTTTAGTTCTATAGGATTTTATCCAATGAATCCTGCTTCAGGAAATTACGAAATTGGAAGTCCTCTTTTTGAGAAATCAACAATAAAACTTCCCGAAGGAAAAACATTTGTTGTTGAAGCAGAGCATATTTCAAACACAAACTTTTATATACAATCTGCTACATTAAATGGAGAAACATTCAATCAAACATCCATTTCACATCAACAAATATTAGAAGGAGGCATATTACATTTTGTTATGGGATCAGAACCAAATAAAACATGGGGTTTAACTAATAACAACATGAACTAATATGGGCACTATCGATTTAAGCATTATTATATTTTATATACTATTAACCGTTAGCGTTGGTATTTGGATTTCAAAAAAAGCATCTAAAGGATTGGATGACTATTTTTTAGGAGGAAAATCTATAAAATGGTACTATTTAGGGCTGAGTAATGGATCAGGAATGTTCGATATATCTGGAACCTCATGGATGGTTGGTATCTTATTCTTGTATGGCGTAAAGAGCTTTTTCTTTATGTGGCTTTGGCCCATTTGGAATCAAGTGTTTATCATGATGTTCTTAGCCGTTTGGATAAGAAGATCTAAAGTAATGACAGGGTCTGAATGGATTTTAACACGTTTTGGAAATGATAAAGCTGGTAGAGCGTCTCATATTATCGTGGCTGTTTTTGCTATTGTATCTGCCATAGGATTTATTGCTTACTTTTTTGAAGGCATCGGTAAATTTATGACTGTTATTTTACCTTGGGATTTAACATTAAGTATGGGAGACAGTGTCTTGCTTAATTCCGAACAATCATATGCACTAATCATCATCTTATTAACCACTATTTACACAGTTAAAGGCGGTATGTTCTCTGTGGTAGCAACAGAAGTTTTGCAGTATGGAATTATGGTTATTGCAGGTGTATTAGTCGCAGGTTATACGCTTATTTATTTTACAGATATCCAAGTAACATCTGTAATTTCAGAAGAATGGAAAAATGTGTTTTTCGGGATGGAACTCGGGCCACATTGGAGCTCTAAATATCAAGCTTTTAATAATTTAATAGATTCTGAAGGGTATAAAATGTTTGGCGCCTTAGTTGGAATGTCTTTATTTAAAGGTTTTTTTGCAAGTATAGCAGGACCAACTCCAAGTTACGATTTACAACGTATTCTTTCAACAAAATCGGTTAAGGAAGCAGCGTATATGAGTGGATTTACCAATCTAATTTTATTCATTCCAAGATATTTGTTAATTGGTGGTATTGTAGTTATCGCATTAGTGACTTTAGCACCTCAAATGGTTGCTAATCCAGCATTATCAGGAAGTGATTTAGAAATACTATTACCTACCATTATTAATTTTCACGTTCCAGTAGGAATAAAAGGCTTATTATTAGCAGGTTTATTAGCAGCTTTTATGTCTACATTTTCAGCCTTTGTAAATGCGGGACCAGCATATATAGTAAACGATATTTATAAAAAATATTTCAAACCAGAAGCAACAAGTGAACATTATATAAAAGTGAGTCATATTGCATCCTTTATTGTGGTTGGTTTAGGTGTTTTTATGGGCTTTTATGCAGATTCTATTAACTCACTAACATTATGGATTACGAGCTCCTTATTTGGAGGCTATGTAGCAGCAAATTTTTTAAAATGGGTTTGGTGGCGTTTTAATGGTTGGGGTTATTTCTGGGGTATGTTTGCAGGATTGATAGTTGCATCATTACAGTTTGTTCTAGATCAAAATAAAGCAAGCTTTATGGAGGGATCATTTTTTTATAATTTATCTCAATTACAAGCCATATACTTATTTCCAATCATATTTGGTGTTTCTGTACTAGGTAGCATATTAGGAACATTTTTAACCAAACCTACAGATATTTCTGTTTTAAAAGATTTTTATAAAAATGTAAAACCTTGGGGGTTTTGGAAACCGGTATATACAGCACTAAAAAATCAAGATACATCGTTCACTGAAAACAAAGATTTTAGTAAGGATATGCTTAACTGTATCATAGGTATTGTTTGGCAATCCAGTATGATTGTACTTCCTATATTTCTTTTAGTTAGAGATTATCCAAAAACTATCATCTCTTTAATTGTATTTTTAATAACTTCTGCTATATTAAAATATACATGGCTGGATGTTGTTAGAAAATTACCCGATTAAATATGGGCAAAATTTTATTAAAAAAAAGTCAAATCAAGTTCAATAGTAAATAATTAAATAAAGTGAGTAATATTCCTTGGCAAGATAAACCAGAAAATAGTAACGACGTAATGTGGCGCTATACTGAAAACCCAATTATAGATCGTTACGCAATTTCTTCATCTAATAGTATATTTAACAGTGCTGTAGTGCCTTTTGGTGATGGTTTTGCTGGTGTTTTTAGATGTGATAATAAAGCAGTGCAAATGAATATTTTTGCAGGTTTTAGTAAAGATGGTATTAATTGGGACATTAATCATGACCCTATTGAAATGAAAGCGGGTAATACAGAGATGATAGAATCTGATTATAAATACGACCCTCGTGTGGTGTTTATTGAAGATCGCTATTGGATTACTTGGTGTAATGGCTATAACGGACCAACCATTGGTATTGGATATACCTTCGACTTTAAAGAATTTTTTCAATGTGAAAACGCCTATTTACCATTCAATAGAAATGGGGTATTATTTCCACAGAAAATAAATGGAAAATATGCCATGTTAAGTCGCCCTAGTGATAATGGACATACACCGTTTGGCGATATTTGGATTAGCTATAGTCCAGATATGAAATATTGGGGAGAACATAGATGTGTTATGAAGCCTACTGCTTTTGAAGACAGTGCGTGGCAATGTACCAAAATTGGAGCCGGCCCAATCCCTATCCTTACAGACGAAGGTTGGTTAATGTTATATCATGGTGTAATAAACACCTGTAACGGATTTCGTTATGCAATGGGCGCAGCACTTTTAGATGAAAATAAACCAGACTTAGTAAAGTACAGAACACAACCTTATTTATTAGGACCAGCAGTGGCTTATGAACAAATTGGCGATGTTCCTAACGTGGTGTTTCCTTGTGCAGCTTTATATGACACAGAAGAGGATAAATTAGCCGTTTATTATGGAGCAGCCGATACGGTTGTAGCTATGGCTTTTGGGAAATTAAGTGAAGTTATTGAGTTTACTAAAAATAACAGTTTATAATATATGAAAAGTCCATTTGGGTTATTATGGCTACTAACAATGAGTTGTTTTTCTGTTTTAGGATGTGCACAATCAGATAAAGAAATCACGCCTAAAACATGTATTGCATATAAAACTTTAGAAAAAATTGTAGTTGATGGTGATGCATCTGATACATCTTGGAATAAAGCAAAATGGTCTGAAACTTTTATAGATATTGAAGGTTTTATTAAACCCAAATATAAAACTCAGATAAAAATGCTTTGGGATGATACTTACTATTATATTTTAGCAAAAATTGAAGAACCTCATGTATGGGCAAACTTAAAACAACGAGATACTATTATTTTTTACAATAATGATTTTGAAGTGTTTATTGATCCTGAGGGAGATGCTAAAACCTATTACGAACTTGAAATTAATGCTTTAAATACTGTTTGGGATTTATTTATAAACAAACCTTACAGAGAAGAAGGAAATGTTGTTTTAAATGATTGGACTTTAACGGGTTTAAAATCGGCTGTTAAAATAAATGGAACAATAAATAATCCTAATGATACAGACACCGGTTGGATTTTAGAAATGGCCATTCCATGGGCTGCATATAAGACCTCTTACTTTCATAAAAATGTTCCTAAAGATGATTTTTGGAGAGTGAATTTTTCAAGAGTTAATTGGCAACATGATATTATTAATGGACAGTATAAACGGAAAAAGGATACTAGCGGAAAGTTTCTTCCAGAATACAATTGGGTTTGGTCTCCAATGGGGGTAATCAATATGCATGAACCAGAAAAATGGGGGTATGTTTATTTTTCTACAAAAGAAGTTGGTGGTGAAGACCTTTTTACAATTCCGCAAGACGAAAAAATTAAATGGGAATTATTTGCACTTTATCGCGCTCAAAAAAAATACTTCAAAGAGTATAAGTCTTGGGCTACAAGTCTAAATAGTATTTCTAAAAAACACATCATTATTGATGATAATACCCTTAGTCCTAAATTAGAAAATCATGCAACAGGATTTAATATTTCTATAAAAAGTTCTTTTTCAAATAAAACAATTATTATTAAAGAAAATGGTACAATCATATCAAAATAAATATACGATGAAACTTATAAAATTTTCTCTTTTTGTATTTACGATTAGCATGTTTTCATGTGCGAATACAGAATCAAAAAAGACAGATACAAATGCTTCTGAAGTAATAACAGCTGCAGAAATAGAAACACCGTTTGACTTTGCTGTTTGGATTACAGCAGATGCTAAAAGAGCAAATGATGACTATTCGCAAGAATTTGAAAAATATAAAAACTCAGGTATTGATGAGGTCTTAATAAACACCAATACAGATCCAGCACTTTTAAAACGTTTAGTTCCCATAGCAACAAAAAAAGGATTGAAAGTGCATGCATGGGTTATGGCTATGAACCGTCCTGGAGATACGGTAGCACTAAAACACCCAGAATGGTATGCCGTGAGTAAAGAAGGCAAATCATGTTATGACACGCGTCCTTATGTAAATTACTATCAATGGTTATGCCCAACAAAAGAAGCTTCTAGAAATCACGTATTAAACTTAGTTGAAGGTTTAGCAAAGGTAGATAGTATTGAAAGTGTACACTTAGATTATATTCGTTTTAGTGATATTTTTTTACCAATAGGCCTACTTCCTAAATACAATTTAGTTCAAGACTCAGAATTACCAGAATACGATTTTTGCTACTGTGATGCATGTATTAGTTCGTTCGAAAAAACGCATCATAAAAATCCAAAAGAGAGTCATAACACATCCATTGATATGGAATGGAAAAATTTTAGATTAAATGCAATCAAAGCCGTAGTAGATGACGCTTACGATATCGTACATAAGTATAATAAAAATCTAACAGCCGCTGTATTTCCGTATCCAGAAATGGCAGACCATATGGTGCGTCAGCGTTGGGATAAATGGAAAATTGATGAAGTGTATCCAATGATTTATCATGGGTTTTATAATGAAGAAGTTGACTGGGTTGGTTACGCTACTAAACAAGGAGTAACAGATTTAGAAGGAAAGAAAACAAAAATAAATACAGGCGTTTATTTACCAGCATTTAAATCGGAAGACGAATTAAAAGAAGCCATTCAATTAGCGAAAGTTAATGGAGCCAAAGGTGTTACCTTTTTTGATGGGCCCGCTTTAACTGACGCACAGTTAAAAGCTATTAAAGAAATGAAAGATAGTTTAAAATAAGAATACCATTTATTTCTAATTTTATGTCAAACAGAAGAGATTTTATAAAAACAACAGCTCTAGGAACATTAGGAATAAGCACTGTTTTTGGGTGTAAAGGAATAACAAAAGAAGAATCTATTGTTGCAGTAGCAACTGATAAATCTCAAAAAAAACCTTTAATTATTTCTACTTGGAACCATGGTTTACCAGCAAATGAAGAAACCTGGAAACAGATAAAAGCAGGAAAACCAACCTTAGACGCCATTGAAGCAGGAATGAAAATACCAGAAGCCGATCCTGCAATTAGAAGTGTTGGCTATGGTGGTTATCCAGATAGAGAAGGTAGAGTTACTTTAGATGCCTGTATTATGGATCATAATAGCGATTGTGGTTCGGTGTCTTTTTTAGAAGGTATTAAACACCCTATTTCTGTAGCAAAAAGAGTATTACAAAATACGCCACATGTCATGTTATCTGGAGAAGGTGCGTTTCAATTTGCTATAGAAGAAGGCTTTAAAAAAGAAAATTTACTAACGCCAGAATCAGAAAAAGATTGGAAAAAATGGTTAGAAGCATCAAAATATAAACCTGTAATAAATATAGAAAATCACGATACTATTAGCATGTTGGTTATTGATGAAGACGGGAATATTTCGGGAGGATGTACCACAAGTGGAGCAGCATGGAAAATGCATGGTCGCGTTGGCGATTCACCAATAATAGGAGCCGGTTTATTTTTAGATAATGAAGTGGGAGCAGCAGCAGCAACAGGATTAGGAGAAGCGGTTATTAGAACAGCAGGAAGCGCCATGGTTGTTGAGTTGATACGCCAAGGTAAAAGCCCTGATGAAGCCTGTAAAGAAATTGTGGAACGTATTTATGATAAGCACAAAAACCATAAAGATATGGAGTACTTACAAGTAGGTTTTATCGCAATAAATAAAAACGGCGAACATGGTGGCTATAGTTTACGATCAGGATTTAACTATGCTGTTTGCGATGAAGAAAAAGGAAACAGAATGGAAGATTCCAAATTTAAAATGACTTGGAATAATTAACAAATGAATAACACCCTATACATAATACTATTTTTAATAGCATCATTAACTATGAATGGGCAAAACAAAGTCCCTTTATGGTTAAACGAAAAGATAAACGAAGATAATCGTATGCCAATGCATGCTTCATATTATGTGTACGAAAATGAAGCTTCGGCAGCAAAAGGAGATTGGAAGTATTCTAAAAACTATTTAAATTTAAATGGTGATTGGAAGTTTAAATATTTAGATGCCCCTAATGATTTACCTGTAGGATTTGAAAGAACAGTATTTAACGATACCAATTGGGATGATTTTAAAATCCCTGCCAATTGGGATGTAAATGGATATGGCTATCCAATATATACCAATACAACTTACGAATTTGCACATTGGATTTCTGTAAATCCACCAATAGTACCCACGAAATATAACCCTACAGGAGTTTATAGAAAAACAATTACTATTGATGAGTCTTGGAATGGTAAAGATGTGTTACTTCATGTAGGTGCCGCAAAATCTAATCTTACAGTTTGGGTAAATGGCGTTTATGTAGGTTATGGAGAAGATGGAAAATTAGCTCAAGAGTTTAATTTAAACAACTATTTAAAAACAGGAGAAAATACCATTGTTTTAAAAGTGATGAAATGGAGTGATGGCTCGTATTTAGAATGTCAAGATTTTTGGCGAATGAGTGGTATTACAAGAGACACTTATTTATATGCTCGGAACAAAACCCATCTAGTCGATTTTGAAATCACGCCAAATTTAGATGATGCTTTTATAGATGGTACTTTAAACATTTCAACAAAATTTTCAGGTGTCAATAAAAAAGAAAACTATGCTTTAGAGGTTCAATTAAAAAATCATAAAACTGTAGTCGCTTCAAAAACAATTCAAGTTAATGAGATAAAATCAAGTTTTATTTTTAATGTAAAACAACCTAAAAAATGGACTGCAGAAACGCCAAATTTATATCAAGTTCTTTTCATTTTAAAAGATAAAAAAGGAACTATTGTTGAGGTTATTCCGCAAAAAGTAGGCTTTAGAAAAGTAGAAATTAAAGGCGGACAATTATTGGTTAATGGTAAAGCTATTTATATAAAAGGGGTAAATCGTCATGAAACAGACCCAACTACAGGGCAAACCATTTCAAGAGCAAGAATGGAGCAAGATATTAAGATGCTTAAGCAGTTTAATTTCAATGCGGTTAGAATGTCACACTATCCAAACGATCCGTATTTTTATGAGTTATGTGATACCTATGGCATCTATTTAGTAGATGAAGCTAATTTGGAGTCTCATGGTATGGGGTATAACATCACTAAAACATTAGGCAACAAACCCGATTGGGAATTGGCGCACTTACAGCGTATGCAACGCATGGTTGAACGCGATAAAAATCATCCTTCGGTTATTATTTGGAGTATGGGAAATGAAGCAGGAAACGGGTATAATTTTTACCGTGGCTACCTTTGGATTAAAGATCGAGATCCATCAAGACCCATTCAATATGAACGTGCAACAGTTGGAGGTTGGGAAGGTAAAACCTTAAAATACGATTGGAATTCAGATATTGTAGATCCCATGTATAATTCGCCAAAAGGTATGGAAGAATATATCGCAGCCAACCCAAATCCAAATCGTCCATTTATTCAATGTGAATATGCCCATGCAATGGGGAATTCTATGGGAAATTTTAAGGACTATTGGGACGTCATTAGAAAGCATAAAAATTTTCAAGGTGGTTTTATTTGGGATATGATAGACCAATCTATTTATAAAACTAAAAAAGATGGATCGAAGGTTTTTGCCTATGGTGGTGATTTTGGACCAAAAGACACACCAAGTGATAATAACTTTTTAAATAATGGCATTTTTAATCCAGAAAGACTCCCTAATCCACATGCTTTTGAAGTTAGAAATGTACTTCAGGATATTCATACCTCTTGGAAGAATAAAGATGAAATAAACATCAATGTTTTTAATGAATTTTTCTTTAAAGATTTAAGTAATGTACGCTTGCATTGGACATTACTTTTAGATGGTGTTGAAGCTGAAAACGGAATAATTAATGATTTAGAAATTAATCCGCAACAAGACAAAACATATTCGTTGCCAATTCATTTAGAAGGAAAAACTTATCAAGAAGCCTTTGTAAATATTAGTTATCGCTTAAAAGAAAAAGAACCCTTTTTACCTAAAGACTTTGAAATAGCAACAGAACAACTTCACTTAAAAGGCGTATGGAAAAATACGATGACTCTAGAGAGTGGTGCTAAAACAACTATTACTCAAGACGAACAATCTGTTGTTTTTAAAAGCGATAAAGCAGAATTAGCTTTTGATAAAAACACAGGATTTATTAATAAGTACATCTTTAATCATAACGTTATTTTAAAAGCCGGCTATTCCTTAAAACCTAATTTTTGGAGAGCACCAACCGATAACGATATGGGGGCGCAATTTCAGAAAAAACTATTGCCTTGGAAACAAGCTGTAGAAAACCCGATTTTAATAAGTTTTGATTATAAAAACATTAAAAATAATAGCACAACTGCAACAGCGGTTTATAAGCTGCCCGATGTGTTTTCGGAGTTGATTATTATCTACTCATTTAATAGCGAAGGCGTTTTACAAGTACAGCAAAAATTAAATATCAATAAAAATGAAAAAACACCTCTATTACCACGTTTTGGCATGGAAATGATATTGCCTAAAACATTCAGTAATTTATCTTATTTAGGAAGAGGACCTTACGAAAATTATAGCGACAGGAATTATAGCGCTAAAATTGGAGTCTATAATCAAACAGTTTCAGAACAATATTACCCATATATCCGTCCGCAAGAAACAGGAAATAAAACCGATGTGAGATGGAGCAATATATCAAATAACACCATGACATTGCGCATTGAATCGGATGCATTGTTTAGTATAACCGCATTACATTATTTAACAGAAGATTTGGATGATGGTTTAGAAAAAGACCAAAGAAATACAGACGATTTAAAAGAAAGAAACCTTACCAGTTTAAAAATAGATGATAAACAAATGGGATTAGGAAGTATTGATAGTTGGGGCGCATGGCCAATGGAGAAATACCTGCTAAGAGATAAAACGTATTATTATGAATTTAAACTAACGCCAATTTTAAAATAATAGCGTATGAAAATGAAGTACACAGCCATAAAAACGGTTTTAGTTTCCAAACTAAAATTAAGAGTCATAAAATATTTTGTTGTTTTGTGTGTTGTACATACTCAAATTTCAAAAGCTCAAACAGGTAGTGTTAGTGAACCAGTACGTTATATAGGAGGTACACATATTAATCCATTCATACACGAAGCAGGTTTACGATATGCTATTGGTGTCGAAAATATTCAGACTTTACGAGCAAATAGAACACACCCAGAATTAAGTGATGGTTATGGATGGACTTATAATCATGCATCTAATTTAGCTTATTGGAACGGTGAATTTTATCAACATTATATAAGTGGAGAAAAGGATGAGCACAGAGCGCCTGTACAAACCATGATAATGACGTCTAAAAATGGAAAAGATTGGAGTTTTCCTAAAGTTGCTTTTCCGCCTTATAAAGCACCAAAAGGGGTTAAGATTCCAAAAGGATCAACAGGTTATATGATGCATCAACGTATGGGTTTTTATTTAGCACCTAATGGTCGGTTATTAACTTTGGCTTTTTATGGACACACACAAAATCCTTTTAGAGAAAATGGTATTGGGCGTGTGGTTCGTGAAATTTATAAAGATGGAAGTATGGGGCCTATCTATTTTATTCGCTATGATAGTCAAACAAATTGGAACGAATCAAATACGTCTTATCCATTTTATAAAACATCAAAAGACAACGGTTTTTTAGCAGCTTGTAATGCGCTTTTAAACGATAAATTAATGAAGCTACAATGGTTTGAAGAAGATAATGGCGTTGATGGTTTTTATACTTTCAATAAATCTAAACAAGGTTTTAATTGGTATCAAAGAAAAGATGGGAAAATTGTTGGACTTTTTAAAAAATCTTATGCTTCACTTTCAAACGACGGTGGTCATACTTTTTCTGACCCTGTTAAAGTAAATACACTTGTAATGTCTGGTGGTAAAGTATGGGGGCAACAAACAGAAGATGGCAGATATGCCATTTCGTATAATCCTATAGATCAAACCCAATATCGTTTCCCACTGTCTATTGTAACTAGTGATGATGGCATTGTTTACGACAATCTTTTGTTGGTGCAAGCAGAGGTTCCTGCAAGACGATTTACTGGAATTTGGAAAGATTTTGGACCGTGTTATATGCGAGGCATTACTCCTGGAAATGGAAACCCTCCAGGAACAGACATGTGGATGACTTATAGCATGAATAAAGAAGATATGTGGGTCTGTCGCATTCCAACACCTATTAAATACAAAGTAGAGAAAGCTGTTAAAGATGATTTTGAGAATATGAAAGTCTCAGGGCATGTTATCGACTGGAATTTGAATTCTCCAAAATGGGCAAAAGCAAGTTTGACACAAGAGAAAGGCGGTAATAAATGTTTGCAAATGAGCGATATGGATCCTTATGATTATTGTCGTGCGATACGTGTTTTTCAGGAAGGGAAATCTGTTACAGCAAATTTTAAAGTAAAAGTTGTAGCGAAAGATACTACCCAATTTGATATTGATATTGTAGATCGATTTGGAAACAGACCTGTACAAATCTCATTTGATACAGATGGGTATATAAAAACAGTTGAAGGTGCAACAATAAAATCATTACTAAAGTTTGATACCGAAAAATGGTATGCTTTTAAAATTGAATACAACACAAAAGGTTTGGGTAGTTATACTATCATTATTAATAATCAGCGAGTTGCTGAAAATGTTCCTGCGGTAATGGCTGTAAAATCAGTAGAAAGACTATCGTTTAGAACAGGAGCTTATAATGATTTACCTAACAGAACAACGCCTAATGAAACAAACGATCCACCATTAAAAGGTGCGGACGAAAAACAGAATCTATCACGTTATTTAATTGATGATGTTTTTATTTCGTCAAAAAACTAAACAAAATATCACACATTGCTATTTAAAACTATAATTATGAGTGTAATACGAAACATTTTAGGACTAATGCTAGTACTAGTATTTAGTGCTTGCACACAACAAAAAGTATTTACAAAAGAAGATATTCAAATTATACCAGAACCAGCAGAGTTAAAACTCAATGCAGGAAGTTTTGAATTTTCAAAAAATACAGAGTTTGTGATTGCTAATGCTGCTAATGCTGATGCTCAAAAAGAAATTTGCAATATATTAATTGATAAATTCGAAAAAACAGCAGAATGGCGACCAATAGTAACATCAAAAACACCTACTAGCAATTATGTGAAATTTAATGTTGATACAAGTTTTGAAAACGAAGCATACAGACTAGAAGTTACAGAAAATCATATTGATGTTACCGCTAAAAATAATGCTGGTTTTTTATACGGATTAGAAACTATAAGACAATTATTGCCTATAGAAATAGAAAGTCAAAATCTTGTAAAAAACACAGCATGGTTAATTCCAAATGTTAGTATTACAGATAAACCTCGTTTTCAATATCGCGGATTAATGCTGGATTTATCACGTCATTTTTTTGGAAAAGACTACATTAAAAAAACAATAGACCGTTTGGCTATGCATAAAATGAACACTTTGCATTTGCATTTAGTAGACGACCAAGGTTGGCGAATAGAAATTAAAAAATATCCTAAATTAACCGAAGTTGGCGCATGGCGCGTAGACCAAGAACATATTGCAATGTGGAATGGTAGACCTAGAGCTAATCCTGATGAGAAAGGTACTTTTGGTGGGTTTTTAACACAAGCCGAATTAAAAGATATTGTAAGCTATGCACAGTCCAAAAATGTAGAAATTATTCCAGAAATAGAAATGCCTGCTCATGTTAGTTGTGCCATTGCTGCTTATCCAGAATTATCATGTTTAAACGAACATATTTCTGTACCATCAGGAGGCGTATGGCCCATTACAGATATTTATTGTGCAGGCAAGGACAGTACGTTTGATTTTTTAGAAAACGTATTGGATGAGGTGATGACTATTTTTCCATCTAAGTACATTCATATTGGAGGCGATGAAGCCACAAAAACGAATTGGGAAAAATGTCCGCATTGTAAAAAAAGGATGCAACAAGAAGATATTAAAAACACTCACGAACTGCAAAGTTATTTTGTAAAACGTATTGAAAAATACATCAACTCAAAAGGGAAGAAATTAATAGGTTGGGACGAGATTTTAGAAGGTGGTTTAGCACCAGATGCAACCGTTATGAGTTGGAGAGGTGTAAAAGGAGGTTTTGAAGCATCGGAGCAAGGACATGATGTTATTATGACACCAGGAACACATTGTTATTTCGATCATTATCAAGGAATTCAAAGTGAAGAACCTTTAGCTTTTGGAGGCTATACACCGTTAAGTAAAGTATATCAATTCGATCCCATTGTAGATTCAATGTCGGTTGCACAAAAAAAGCATGTGCTTGGTGGTCAAGCAAATTTATGGGCGGAATATATTCCTACTACAAAACAATCAGAATACATGATTTTCCCAAGACTTGCAGCGCTTTCAGAAACGCTTTGGAGTCCAAAAGAATCGCGTAATTGGGATGTGTTTTCATCTAGAATTAAAACCATGTTTAAACGGTATGAATATCTAGATATTAATTATGCAAAAAGCGCTTATCAAATAACATTCAATTCTAAAGCAAATATTACAATGAAAGAAGTGGGACTGTCATTAAATACCGAGTTCTCTAATGCCGATATTCGATATGTTTTGGGTGATAAAAAAATAGATGAAACAGCAATTAAATATACAGATACCATAAAATTGAAAGAAACGACTATTGTAAAAGCATCACTTTTTGAAAATGAAAAACCGTTTGGAAAAATCTATACAGATACCATTCATTTTCATAAAGCAGTAGCACATAAAGTCAATTATAACACACCCTTAAATGATTATTATTTAGGAGACAATTATACCTTAGTGAATGCCATTAGAGGATCAAAAAACTTTCATGACGGACAATGGCAAGGGTGGTTAACTGAAAATATGGAAGTGATTATAGATTTAGAAAACATACAAACGGTAAAGCAAGTTATTATGGGATTGTTAGAAAGTCAACTATCTGGTATTTATTATCCAACAGATATAAATGTGTTGATTTCAAATGATGGAAAATCGTATAAACAAGTTGGTAAGATAAAAATCCCTTACATTCTTAACTATAAAACACATATAAAAGATTTTAAAATTAATTTTGAAGTACAAGCAGCCCGTTATATAAAAGTAATTGCAACAAATTTAAAGAAAAACCCAAAAGGTGATGGCGTATTTATATTCGCCGATGAAGTTTTAGTAAATTAAAAAAAATATAAAATGAAAAAAAGAATAGCAATTATAGTATTATTAGTTTCAGTAAATGTATTCTCTCAAGCCATTTATGAAGATGAAAGATACGTGCCAGAAACAGATCCATTAGTTTTAGAAAACTTAGATGAATGGCAAGGAAAAAAATTCGGATTATTAATGCATTGGGGAACATATAGTCAATGGGGTATTGTAGAATCGTGGTCATTATGCCCTGAAGATTATGGGTGGTGTGAACGAACAAAAGGAAGTAATCCTTCCAACTATTTTCAATATGTACAAGATTATGAAGGGTTAAAGAAAACATTCAATCCTGAAAAATTTAATCCAGAAAAATGGGCGAAAGCCGCTAAAGATGCAGGTATGAAATACATGGTCTTTACCACCAAACATCATGATGGATTTTCTATGTTCGATTCTAAATATACAGACTATAAAGTAACCGATCCAGAATGTGCATTTAGCACTAACCCAAGGTCTAATATTACAAAAGAAGTTTTTAATGCGTTTAGGGCAGAAAACATGTGGATTGGTGCGTATTTCTCAAAACCCGATTGGCACACCGAAAGTTATTGGGATCCCTATTTTCCACCGTTTGATAGAAATGTAAATTACGATCCTGAAATATATCCTGAAAAATGGCAAAAGTATGTAGACTTTACTCATAATCAAATCTTAGAATTACTTACCGATTATGGTGATGTAGATATCTTATGGCTTGATGGAGGCTGGGTAGCTAAAACATCTAATAAAACAGTAGAAGAAGGTTATGTATCTAAATTTGAAGAAAATAAATCTGGTGATGGCTTTATAAAACATAGAGTTGTTAATCAAGATGTTAAAATGGACGAATTGGTAGTAAAAGCACGTGAAAAGCAACCTGGTTTAATTGTAGTTGATAGAGCGGTTCATGGTAAAAATCAAAATTACTTAACACCAGAAAATCGTGTTCCTGAAAAAACATTGCCTTACCCTTGGGAATCTTGTATTACTTCAGGTGGCGGATGGTCGTATACACCTGATGCAAAATATATGACAGGTAGAGAAGGCATTCAAATGCTGATTGATGTCGTAGCTAAAGGTGGTAATTTATTACTAAATGTAGCACCAGGTCCTGATGGCGAATGGCAGGAAGGCGCTTACGATTTATTAGCAGCTTACGGCGATTGGATAAAAGTAAATGGAACAGGTATTTATAACACCAAACCTATAGCCCCTTTTAAAGAAGATAATATTTGTATGACTCAAAATAAAGACGGCAATGTATTCTTGTTTTATATGGCAAAAGATGGTGAAACGAAAATTCCTTCAGAAGTTATTATAAAATCTATTAGTCCTAAAAAAGGAGCTAAAATCACGATGCTTGGTTCAAAAACAAAGTTGAAATGGAAGAAGTTTGAGAACGGTTTTAAAGTGATTATTCCTGAATCATTAAGAAATAACTTGCCGTGTAAAGAAGCATGGACTTTAAAAATAAATAAAGTAAACAGATAAAACAGCCTATGTTTTTTAATTCGAAAAATAAATTCTTAAAAGCCATCTGTATGATAGCTTTTTTGAGTTGTTTTAATATTTGGGGACAACAACCCGCAGCGTATGTCAATCCGTTTATTGGTTCTTCAAATTTTGGAACAACCAATCCCGGGCCTATTGCGGTTAGAGGTATGGCAAACGTATCTCCTTTTAATGTGGCTGGTCCTCAAAATTTACCCTTCGATAAAGATAGCCGCTGGTGGTCTACACCTTATGCTAATACAAATACTTTTTTAACAGGTTTTAGTCATGTAAATATTAGTGGTGTTGGCTGTCCAGAATTGGGTGTTATTTTAGCAATGCCAACCACAGGAAATTTAGAAACCGATTATTTAAAATACGGTTCAACCTATAAAAACGAGCATGCTTCTGTTGGCTATTACACAAATACTTTAGAAAAATATAAGATTAAAGTAGAAGCCACGGCAACCACTCGTGTAGGGGTTAGCAAATATCATTTTCCTAAAGGCAATGCTAATATTTTAATCAATTTAGGTTTAGGATTGACTAATGAGGAAGGTGCGATGGTGAAAGTTGTTTCATCCACAGAAATTGAAGGGATTCGTTCCGTAGGTTCTTTTTGTTATTACAAACCAAAGGAAGCTTATCCTGTATATTTTGTAGCGCGTTTTTCTACACCAGCCAAAACATTTGGAGCTTGGAAAAAACCTGCAAAAAACAGAGGGCTTGAAGGACAATGGATGGGATACAACGGCAAAACACGAATCAAAAAAGGCTTTACCAAAGAAGTCGTTGGAGATAGTATTGGTGCGTATATGCACTATCATTTTGATAAGCCAACAACGGTAGAAATGAAAATTGGTGTATCATACGTAAGTATAGAAAACGCTAGAGAAAACTTAGAAAAAGAAACTGCTAACAAAACTTTTGATCAAATTTTAGCCGATTCAAAAAAAGAATGGAATTCGTATTTATCAAGAATTAAAGTAGAAGGCAGAAGTGATGATGATAAAACTATTTTTTATACGGCGTTGTATCATACCTTAATTCATCCAAACACGTTGAATGATTTTAATGGCGATTATCCTAAAATGAAAACCAGAGAAACATTAAAAACTGAAGGAACACGTTACACCACGTTTTCATTATGGGATACGTATCGAAATTTACATCAGTTGATGAGTTTGGTTTATCCGAAGCAACAATCCAATATGGTAAAAAGTATGTTGCAAATTTATGACGAATCTGGTTGGTTGCCAAAATGGGAATTAAATGCTACGGAAACAACCACAATGGTGGGGGATCCTGCTGGAATTATTATTACAGATACATATTTAAAAGGGATTAAAGATTTTGATGTTGAAAAGGCATATGCTGCTATGAAAAAATCTGCCACACAAATTGAAGACAATCCGTTACGTCCAGGCTTAAAAGATTATATCGAAAAAGGCTATCTCACGACCAAAACAACGCATAGTGGTTCGGTTTCTACTACGCAAGAATACAATATTACAGATTTTTCGATTACACAATTAGCAAAGGCTTTGGGTAAAAAAGAAGATGCCAAAGTGTTTTCAAAAAGAGCGATTTCTTATCGTAACTTATTTGATAAAAAATTCAATTTATTACGACCTAAAAATGATGATGGATCGTGGTTAACACCATATAATCCAGAAGTTGGCGCTAATTTTCAGAAAAACTTAGGTTTTATTGAAGGAAATGCGTGGCAATATAGCTTTATGGCAACTCATGATACCAAAGGCTTAATTAAATTAATGGGCGGTTCAAAAGCGTTTGTAAAAAAATTACAAGAGGTTTTTGATAAAGACCAATTTGATATGGCAAACGAACCCGATATTGCCTATCCGTATCTATTCAACTTTGTTAAAGGTCAAGAATGGCGAAGTCAAAAAACAGTAAAAACACTCGTTCATCAATATTTTCAAAATAAACCTGCTGGTTTACCAGGAAATGATGATACAGGAACGATGTCTGCTTGGTTGGTATCTGCTATGATGGGGATTTATCCTGTAGTTCCAAGTGACCCAACATATACGATTACCACACCTATGTTTGATAAAATCACGATTCAATTAGATCCAAAATATTATAAAAACAAAACGATTGTTATTGAAAAAGAAGTAAATAACAACGGAAACATCAAGCAAATTAAATTAAACGGTAAAAATTACAATAGTTATTTTATATCACACGACAATCTTGTAAACGGTACAATTTTAAAAGTGATTCAAAATTAATATCAAAAAATGAGAAAAACAGCAATAATAGTCGTCTTTATATTTGGATGTATCCTTCAAGGATTTTCGCAAAAATATCCTTATCAAAATGAAAAATTACCTGTAGAAGATCGCTTAACAGATTTGTTGAGCAGAATGAGTTTAGAAGAAAAAGTCCGCCAAATGGATATGTACAAAGGCGAGTTTTTTAAAGAAGGTGAAGACTTTTCAAAAAGCAAAACAAAAAACAAAATTGGCGATTTAGGCGTTGGTGCGATACATGATATTTATCCACGTTCAGCGAAAATGATTAATGAACTTCAAAAAGATGTTATCAAAAATAATAGATGGGGTATTCCTGTATTAATCATGTGTGAAATGCTTCATGGCTATTTAGATGAAGGAAGTACGGCGTTTCCAATGAATATTGGTTTAGGAGCGACTTGGGATACCGAATTGATGAAAAAAGTAGGTGGCGTTATAGGAGCAGAAGCCAGAGCACACGGTGTTCATTTTGGATTAGGACCTGTATTGGGGGTTGGTCGTGAACCACGTTGGGGACGAGTTGCTGAAACCTTTGGTGAAGATGTGTATTTGGCAGGAGAACTCGGTTTGGCGATGGTCAATGGAATGCAAGGAGATACTTTAGCATCAGACCGATCTATTATTGCAGAACCAAAACATTTTGCGGTACATAGTTATCCACAAGCAGGTGGAAACTCATCACCCGTAATTGTTGGAGAACGTACAGCTCGTGAGGATTTTTTACCTTCTTTTGAAAAAGTATTTACCAAAGGAGGTGCTTTAGGAACGATGTGTGCCTATTCTGAATTAGACGGAATTCCGTGTGCAGCTAATCATTGGTTATTAACTGATGTATTGCGAAAAGAATGGGGTTTTAAAGGTATTGTGGTTTCTGATTTAGGTGCCATTAAATATATACAAACCACACATTATGCTGCGGATTCCCCAAAAGAAAGTATTCGTCAAGCAGTTTCAGCAGGTGTTGATATGCAGTTTTATGATTTCTCAAATGAGTTTTGGCAAAAAACACTTATCGAACTTGTAAATGAAAGCAAATTATCTATGACAGATATTGATAGAGCTGCTGGAGGAGTTTTACGATTAAAGTTTTTATTAGGCTTATTTGAAAACCCATATACAGCTAAAAACTTGATTGAAGAGCGTTTTCATTCAAAAGAAAATCAAGAGATTGTTTTAGAAGCGGGACGTAAATCCATCACTTTATTAAAAAATAAGAACAAATTATTGCCTTTAAGTAAAGACATTAAAACCATTGCGATAATTGGTCCAAATGCCAATGCATCACGTTTAGGAGGCTATTCGGTAAAAAACAAAGTAGCAACTACGGTTTTAGAGGGTATAAAAGAGGTTGTGGGTAAAAACACGAATGTCTTGTATGAAGAAGGTGTACCATTGATTGTAAAAGGTCAAATTATTCCATCAAAATATTTATTTACGCCAGATGAATCTCAAAACGGATTAAAAGGCGAATACTTTAACAATAGAAAAATAGAAGGAAAACCAGCATTAACTCGTATTGATAAAAATTTACAATTTGATTGGCCTTGGAATCCTGGAGCAGGTGTTAACGATGATAATTTTTCAATTCGTTGGACAGGTTTTATCAAATCTGATACGTCATTTGATGGTTGGATTGGATTGAGTTCTGATGACGGCATTAGAATGTGGATTGATGACCAATTAGTGATTGATAATTGGAAAAAAGGCGCAACTAGTATTGTAACTGCACCAAAGAAAATTGAAGCTGGTAAAAAATATAAAGTCCGCATAGAAATGTGGGAAGGCGGTTGGGGTGCCAGAGCACACTTGCGTTGGAATTTGAAAAAAATCGACTTACAACCTGCTATTGCTATTGCTAAAAAAGCAGACGTAGCCGTTGTTGTTTTAGGAGAATCTAGAGAATTGGTAGAAGAAAATAGAGATGTTGCTACTTTAAAATTACACGGCATGCAACAAGAATTAATTCAAGCAATTCAGGCAACAGGAACACCTGTGGTTTGTGTCTTGTTAAACGGTCGTCCGTTAGCTGTTAATTGGATTAATGAAAATATTTCTGCTATTTTAGAAGGTTGGTTCCCTGGGGAAGCAGGAGGAAAAGCTGTAGCTGATGTATTATTTGGTGATTACAATCCAGGAGGAAAAAATCCAATTACCTTTCCTAAATCTGTTGGACAATTGCCAATTTATTACAATCAAAAACCATCTGCTATTCATAGATATGTAAGTGAAAGTGAAAACCCATTATATACTTTTGGTTACGGATTAAGTTATACCTCTTTTGAATATTCAAATTTACAATTGAGTGCTAATAAAATCAAAAAAGATGGCAGTTTAACCGTTACTGTTGATGTGAAAAACACTGGAGATTATGATGGTGATGAGGTGGTGCAATTGTATATAAACGATATTTACAGTAGCGTAACAACTCCAAGAAAAACATTAAAAGGTTTTGAACGTGTATTCATCAAAAAAGGAGAAACTAAAAACATCTCATTTAAATTAACATCAGACGAATTGGCTATTTGGAATCGTGAGATGAAAAATGTTGTAGAACCTGGAGATTTTGAAGTAATGGTTGGGGGGAATTCTTTTGATTTATTAAAAGTAAAATTTGTGGTTTTAAAATAAATATTCTTTTAAAGTTACAACGAACTTAAACAAAATTTATTAATCTTATCTTTGCTATTAAAAAGCAACTAAACTTCACCAATAAGTCAAGTACTACATTATCAAATAAGCTTTTATTGATCTATAAAATAGTATAATACGCTTATACAGTAGAAACTCCAATTATTTAATGGTTATTAAAAAGGACACGAATTATAATCTATAACCAAGGCTTTTTTATTGATTTATTTTATAACATATATCAATAAAAATAACCAACACCTTTTCAAATTTGTTATTGGTCGAAATAATTCAAATGATAACACCTTAGATTTATAGATTTAACGTATTGTTAACTCAATAAAAATTTTTATTAAAACTAAAATTTATTAACTCAAAAACTAATTTTATGATTCAAAACGTACTAAAACTACTGTTTGTATTTTGCATGTTTAGCTTTCAGACAGCTAAAGCACAAACTACAGTAACAGGAACAATTACAGATGCTTCTAGCGGTATTCCTCTGCCTGGTGCAAGTGTTGTTGTTAAAGGAACAACTAATGGTGTTTCATCAGATTTTGATGGAAATTATAGTATTGATGTTTCAGGGTCGTCTGCAACATTAGTGGTTTCTTATGTTGGGTATGCAACAAAAGAAGTTGCTTACACAGGAACGACTAATTTAAATATATCTTTATCGGAAGATGCTGAACAATTAAATGAAGTCGTTGTAACTGCATTAGGTATTAAAAGAGATAAAAAATCTTTAACCTATTCTGCTCAAACAGTTTCTACTGATGAACTTTCCGAAGCAAGATCACTTAACGTAGCTAACTCACTTTCAGGTAAAGTAGCAGGTTTAAACTTCTCTACTTCAGGTAGTGGTGTTGGTGCATCATCAAGAATTACACTTCGTGGTAATAGATCGCTTACTGGAAATAACCAACCGTTATATGTAATAGATGGTGTTCCTATGGATAATACAGTATCAACTCCAACAACAGATATTGGCGGTTTTACTGGTTTTGACGGTATTTCTAATATTAATCCAGATGATATTGAATCTCTATCTGTATTAAAAGGACCTTCAGCTGCTGCTCTATATGGGTCAAGAGCTAGTAACGGTGTTATTATTATAACAACAAAAACAGGATCTAATTCTGAAAAAGCACGAATTTCTGTCTCTTCTAATTTTATGACATCTAGTGCATATGATTTATTAAACCTTCAAAATGAGTATGGACAAGGTAATGGAGGCGATTACAACTCTTCATCTCAAACATCATGGGGACCTGCAATGACAGGTCAATCTGTTGATGCTTGGCAATTAGACCATAATCCAAATTATTCAGGACCCGCTACCTATGCACTTAACCCACAACCAAACAATGCCATGGATTTTTTTAAATCTGGATACAATTGGGCAAATAGTTTATCTGCTTCTATGGGAACGGATAAAATTCAAGGATACTTTTCTTATACAAACACTCAGGCAGAAGGTATCGTTGAAGGTAACAAATTAGAAAGACATAATGTAAACTTACGTTTAACAAGTAATTTAACAGATAAATTAAAATTAGATGTAAAAACAAACTTTATTTCTCAGGAAATAAATAATCCCGTTGCGGCAGGAGAAGGTCAAATAGGTCAGGCGGTTTATACAATGCCAAGGAGTTTACCTTCCAGTCAATATAAAGATTATCAATATATTGATGATGCAGGTCAAATAAGGTACAACTATCCTGATGCAAATTCTTTGAGTACTACTTTAAATCCATCTTGGCTAGCAAATAGAAATTTAAGTACAGATGAAAGAAACAGAATTATTAGCTTTGCTTCTTTAACTTACGATTTTACAAATGAATTAAGTTTAATGGTAAGAACAGGTTTAGATCAAGCCACTAATAAAAACACTTCAAGTCGTTATGCTGCTCAAGCCGTTATTAATAACGATGTTGGAGCTTATAATGAAACCTTTGGAGATAATACAGAAATTAACTCTGATTTCTTATTAACTTATAATAAAGATTTGGGTGATTTTAAATTAAACATAAATGCTGGTGGTAATGCTTTATACCAAAAGCGTACAGGTATTAGTAGTGGAGGGCCGCTTACAAGAAGAAATTACTTTTCGTTAAACAACCTTTCTCAAAATACAGTATCACCTATATTCAGAGAAAAGAAAATCAATTCTTTATATGGTTCAGCTCAACTTGGATATAAAGATTACCTGTTTTTAGATGTTACTGCACGTAATGATTGGTCTTCAACTCTACCTGAAGCAGATAGATCTTTCTTCTATCCTTCAATTGGTATATCTAGTGTAATTACAGATATGTTTAACATAGAATCTGATATTCTATCTTATTTAAAGGTAAGAGGTTCTTATGCACAAGTAGGTAATGATACTGAGCCGTATCTTTTGGCAAATAGATTAGGTTTCTATGGTTTTAACGGAGGTGTTGTTCAGGCTTCAACGTTATTAAATAACCCTAATCTTAAACCTGAAATTTCAAGTTCTACTGAATTTGGTTTTAATTCACGTCTTTTTAAGAACAAAATTAGCTTAGATTTTACTTGGTTTAAAACTAATACTGTAGATCAAATTTTCACAATCAATGTGCCTCAAACTTCTGGATTCTCTAATCAAGTAGTAAATGGTGGAGAAATAGAAAACAAAGGTGTCGAGATTGTTTTAAATGCAAATATTGTTAATACTACAGATTTCTCTTGGGATGCAACAGCAAACTTTGCAACTTATAGAACAAAAGTAATTAGTATCTTAGAAGATAGAGATGAATTAAACTTAGCAACTGGATCTGAAAGATTAGCACAATCTATTGTGAAAAAAGGAGGTGAATTTGGAGACTTATATATAAGAGGTTTTGAACGTACAGATGATGGACAAATTATTGTTGATGGTACAAGTGGTTTACCTGTATTCACATCAGGATTTGATGTTTTAGCTGGTAATTATAATCCAGATTGGACAGCTGGTTTAAGCAACCGATTCAGATATAAAGATTTTACACTTAGTTTCCTTATTGATTTTCGTATAGGTGGTGAGGTTGTTTCATATTCACAAGCAAGAATGGCAGGTGTTGGTACAAGTGATATTACTTTAGCTGGTAGAGATGGTTTTGTTGTTGATGGTGTAGTAGACGATGGTAGTGGATCATTTACAGCAAATACAACATCAATTACAGCAGAAGATTATTGGTCGCAAGTAGCTAGTAGAGATCCAAGATCTGCAGAAGATTTTGTTTTTGATGCAACAAATATTAGATTAAGAGAATTAGTTTTTGGTTATTCTTTACCTCGTAAATTTTTAAATAAAACACCATTTACAGGTGTAAACTTTTCAATAGTTGGTAGAAACTTATTTTTTATAACTAATAAGGCTAAATACTTTGATCCAGAAGCAAGTGTAGGTGTTGGAAACTTACAAGGGATAGAATCTTTTAATATTCCAACGACTAGAGACTTTGGATTTAATGTAAAGTTCAACTTTTAAAAAAAAAATTATGAAAAAAAATATAATTAGATTATTTGCAGTAGCTATGTTGTTTCAAATAACTGCATGTACTTCAGATTTCAATGAAATTAATAGTGATCCAAACTCTCTGACATCAGATCAATTAGATGGAACGCTTGCTGGACCAACATTTGCAAATGCCTTGTATAAAGGAACAGGAAATGCGTCTTGGAGTCTTCCAGGTGATGATTATGGAACTTATGGACTTGCAACCTCATTGCATTCAACAGTTTTTGCACACTATATGACACCAGGTTGGGCGGCACAAACTGATGCTAATGGTATCAACGATGGATGGAGAAGTAGAGGTTGGTTAAGATTTTATACCATAGCAGTACCATCTTTATTGAATACTTATAAAGCTACAGAAGGAAATGCAGAAGCAACTGCAATTACAGATATATGGAAAGTTTATATGTTTCATAGGTTCACCGACCATTGGGGACCAGTACCATATACAGACGCAGGAAAAGGTGGTTCGACTGTAGCGTATGATTCTCAAGAATCAATGTACGCAGATTTTTTCAATCTTTTAGAAGCTGCTAATACAACCTTATCTTCTTCTTCAAAATCAACAGTAGCCGTTTTTGGAGATTATGATGAAATATATGGTGGAGATGTTGAGAAATGGAGAAAATTTGCTAATTCACTTAGATTACGTTTAGCTTTAAGAGTTTCTGATGTAGATGCTTCTACTGCTAAAACACATGCTGAAGCAGCTGTAGCGGCTGGTATAATGGAATCAAACGATGACAGTGCTTATTTCCATGTAACTTCAGATACGTATAACAACTTTGTAGATATCGCAAAATATTGGGGGTTCTATATGACAGCATCAATGGAAAGTATACTTAAGGGTTATAATGACCCTAGAATGCGTGAATGGTTTGCTCCAATGTCTAGTGCAGCAGAGCCTCCTGTAGGAGAGGCTTACCCTATAGAAGATTATGTTGGTCTTCCTAATGGAGGTGGTGCATCACTAGATAGAACAGGTGGTAATTTAAGTTTAACTAACCAAGAAACTACTTTTTCTGATGCAGCAACAAAAGATATAGAAGTTATGATGACTTCAGAATCTTATTTTAACCGTGCAGAAGGTGTTTTAAAAGGTTGGAATATGTCTGGAACAGCAAAAACACTTTATGAAGATGGTATAAAAATGTCTATGAATCAATGGGGAATAACTGATAGTGCAGCTATTGATACATATATTGCAGGAACTACATCTGGAGCAGTTCCAGTTCGTGGCAGTGATTATTCAGATTCAACTCCTCCAGTAGATGTACCTGTATCTTGGGCTGGAACTGAAGCTGAACAATTAAAACAAATAGCTGTTCAAAAGTATTTAGGTCTTTTTCCTGAATCTTGGGAAGCTTGGGCTGATTTACGTAGAACAGATGCTGATATTTTATACCCATTAATAACAACAGAAGATCCAACAATTGGTTTTGGTGTAATGAAGCGTATCACATATCTTCCTAATTCATATAGCACTAATGAAGAAGGAGTAACACAAGGAATATCTCAACTAGGAGGTGCTGATAAAGGAGATACTAATCTTTGGTGGGATGTAAATTAAGTACAGATAAAACTCTATTAAAGAGTTAAAAATATTAGTTTAATTTTAAAAAAGGAGGGGTTTCAAAAGAAATCACTCCTTTTCGTTTTTTATTAGTAATGCAAATTATTTCTGCTTTATCCTTGGTCTTTATTCAAATGTTGTCTGTCGAAATAGTTTAGTTTTTCCTTATGTTTTTCTTTTTTTTATTGTGAATAAAAATTGAAAAGAAGTTTGTTTTCAATAATGTTTAGATTAGTTACTTTTTCTAAAAGAAGAACTGAACTTTCAGTTCTTCTTTTACTTTAATTTACGTTAGTAAATAATTGGTCATATAGAAAATATGGATTTTAAAGATGATATAGTATATTCAAAACCTTATTATAAATTGGTTAAGATAGAATTGATAGAAACTATCGATATTTATTTTAAGTTTATTAATTGGGTTTCAGGAGAATTTGATTTATTTCTTCAAGATGAGTCTGAAGGATTAAAAGTACATTACCCTAACGGGTGGCTCAGTATTAAATACATTAATAAATATAAAACAGATAACAACCTTCAAATTACCATAATGGGTAAATCTAAAGATATTTGTGAAAAAATAAATATTCAATTAGATTCAATTTATAATCAAATAAACAAAAACATATAGATGCAATCAATAATTGATTTTTGATATATTGATTAATAATAAATTAGAAAAGTTTAAATTGCTTCATAATTACAAACAAAAATATTTCATTTCTATTTAAGATAGTTTTAAAAAGTTAATTCATATGCCAAACACGAACCAATCAGTAGAACAAAAAAACAGCACACTCATTCCAATTCTAATCATAGCCGGACTATTTTTTATTTTCGGTTTTGTAACTTGGATTAATGGTGCTTTAATTCCTTTTATGAAAACTATAAGTGAATTAACCTCAGCGCAATCTCTTTTAGTAGCATCTGCATCTTATATTTCATTTGTTGTTATGGCATTACCGGCGTCTTATATTTTAGAAAAAACGGGATATAGAAAAGGTATGTCTTTAGGATTATTTATTATGGGATTAGGAGCTTTAGTATTTATACCTGCAGCTGAAGCCAGAACCTATTGGATGTTTTTAGGAGGTATATTTATTCAAGGTGCAGGTATGACATTGCTACAAACAGCATCTAACCCTTATATAACCATTTTAGGCCCTATTGAAAGTGCTGCTAAGCGTATTTCAATCATGGGAATTGCTAACAAAGTTGCAGGAGCCTTAGGTTCACTTATTTTTGGAGCGCTTTTATTATCTGGTATTGATGAAATTAATGAAAAATTAACTACTGTATCTGCTTCTGAAAAAGCTCAATTGTTAGATACTATGGCAGACAGTGTTGTTACACCCTATATAGTTATGGCAATTGTCTTATTTGTATTAGCTATATTAATTAGAAAAGCTCCGCTTCCACACGTTGAAGCAGAACCTATTAAAGAGTCTAAAGACGGTGTCACAACTAAAACCAGTATTTTTCAGTTTCCACATTTATGGTTAGGGGTTTTAACATTATTCATGTATGTTGGTGTTGAAGTAATTGCTGGAGACACTATTATAGCCTATGGTATTTCCTTAGGAATTCCAGCTACAGACGCTAAATTTTTCACAACTTTTACATTAATGGCCATGGTAGCTACTTATGCTTTAGGAGCCATTTTAATACCAAAATTTATTAGTCAGACTACGGCTTTAAAACTAAGTGCTTTATTAGGTATTATATTGTCTTTCTGTATTGTTTTTACAACTGGATTTACATCTGTTTTACTTGTAGCAGCATTAGGTATAGCAAACGCTTTAGTTTGGCCAGCGGTATGGCCCTTAACACTAAAAGGTTTAGGTAAATTTACTAAAACAGCCTCCGCCCTATTAATAATGGCAATTTCTGGTGGCGCTATTATCCCTCCTTTGTACGGACGTTTAGTTGATGGAAACAAAGCAGCTTATTTAGTTGATGGTATGAACGAAGCTCTAGCTACTGCAACGGCTTCTACTAAAGGCTACTGGATTTTATTACCTTGTTATATTATTATACTTTATTATGCGGTTGCTGGACATAAATTAGGATTGAAAAAAGAATAACATTATAAACAAAATAGTATTAAAGTCTTTGATTTACAATGCTATTAAAAATAGAACCAAATTGATATCTAATTCCTATATCACCAGAAATCTCATAGGACGTTGGTAGTTTTCTAACATTTAATAACAACTCTTCATCACTAAGTTCACTTAATGGCAAATAAAATTGGTCATTAATTTTGTTTGCTTCCATACCAAATTCTAAAAACAGACCTCGTGCAATTCTAAATGATAAATTAACATCTAAATCGATAGAATAATCTTTAAACTCAGGAAAATAGTGTGTTCCTTCTAATTTTATTCCTATAACGCCCCATTTTTCAATAACCTCTAATTCTGTTTCAAATTTTTGTCTCAAACGCTGTTCTGAAGTTTTATTAAATATTGTTGCTTCGTTATAACCAAACCATGAAACACCTAAAGAATATGAAATTGTAAAAGCTCTTCTTGAGACTTCTGTCCAAGGAAATATATTATATTCTATAGCAGGAGCTATACTCGAATTATATCTAATATTTTTGTAAGTGTCTTGTGAATTTAAAAAAAATAGCCCTGCAGACCAATTATTTGATAAGCTATAAACAATTCTTGATCTAATTCGCTTCTGTTGATTTAGAACCCGTATATCTGTAGATTCTGAATCTTTAATTCTAGTTATTATCTCCTCTTCTTTTTTAAATCTATAATCATTACGTATTCTCCAAATATCTGTTATTCTATTCGCCTTAAACTCTAATTCATAAGCATATTCTTTTTTACGCTCTTCTAAATTAAATTCCCCGGACAAACCTAAATTAAACACCCAAAAATCCCAAGGATTCTTATTTTTATCAACTTTAGGCAAACTGTTTTCATCTTCTGGTTTCAATGGACTAACAGCAATACTATATTTTGCATGTCCTCTATTTAGAAAAGGAACAAGACCTGACTTTAGTGTTTCTGTAAATTTAGACCTTATATCATCTGTTGTGTCATTTGCATACGTGACACAATTCAATTCAAAAGTATCATTAGAAGCCGATGTTTTATTTGTAAACACAAAATAATAAAAATCGCCATTACCACCGGTCGACCTATTACTAGTAAGCACATAGACATCACAAACATTCTGGTCTGAAACAAAATCAACAAATGCTAAAGTTCTTTTTACATAATCGAAATCTGGGATTTCACCATCAACAAACACCTTTAACTTACTATTATCTTGCGCATATAAATTGAATGCAAAAAACAGAACAAGAACCAATTTATATATTATTCTATTTCTCATTTGAGAACCATCCAAAATTTATAGACTTATCGTATAGAATATTCTCTTTGGTATATTTCTTTGCGTGAGACTTTTTTAATTGATGCGACCACTCTACTCTACTTTCTGTTTTAGAGCCTTGTCCTGTACAATTATATTCAGCATAAAGTGTTGTAGATTCCGCCTCTTTTTTAGACCAATTATGCCAACCTTCTGGTTTTATATGCTTACCCATTTCACATTTAATAAATACCGTTTTTGCATACAAACGCCATGGACGTCCTAAATAGACATCGGTTACATTTTCATCGGCAGTTAGCTTACAGTTTTTAAATACATATCCAAATTTTTCGCCTTTAGGCGTTGAAGCAGCAGTAATATATGAGTTAGTCTTACTATTTATTATACAAGATTCGAAAAGCACAGTGGCTTCTCCAAAAATAAAATCGACACTACCTTCTATATCGCAATCTTTAAAATATTGTTTAAAGCCTTCTCCTGCTGTGTAAAGTGTATCTTGAAATCCTAAAAAAGCACAATTTTCAAAGTAACATCTATTAGCATTTACTGATAATGCTACTGCTTGACCAACAGGACCAGAAGTGTTTTTAATAGTCAGGTTTTTAGCTATAAAATCATCGCCTTCAACTAAAACCGTAGATGTATGAAATGTGCTATTTCTGCCTAAATTAAGCTTACTAAAATAATCGTCGAAAGTAATGATAGTTTTTTCTTTACTTTCTCCTATCAAAGACACATATGTATTCCAAGAATACACATGCACTTTTTCATTATAAACACCATTTTTTATATTGATAATAACACGCTGATAAGGAAAGGCTTTAGCAGCATAAATAGCATCTTGGATGGATGTATAATCGCCACTACCATCTTTTGCAACAACCATATTATAGCCGTCTTTTATGACAATGTTTTCTTTTGAAACTTTGGCATATACTTGCATATTGTTAAAGAATAAAACAAGTGTAACTAATTTTAAAAATTTCATTATTTTTTTAATTGTTTGGGGTTTAAAATTAATTCCACTTAAAAGCGAAATATTTACAAGATCTATCACTTGCATTACTTATACCATGTAGTAACTGAGAGTTTGCAAAATATAAATCTCCTGCTGTACCTTCATATACTTTTCCATCAATCGTCATTTTTGTATCACCAGATATTACCAAAATAATTTCGGTTTCAATATGAGTATGCGGCTTATGACTCGGACCTTTTTTATTTAATTCTGTTATGTGCATTTCAAAACGTTCACACATTGCTGTAGCTCTATCAAAATAAGCCATACCACCTCCTTTAGAACTAGTCCTATAAACGAGTTTTTCAGGATTAAAAAACTGAGAACCACCATTGATTTCTCCGCGTTCTATATTAATAGGGTTTTTAGATTTGTAACTCATTATATAGTATATTAAGTTACCATCTCCAACATTTTCAATTGAGTGTACCTGCTTAGGCATAAATAACACAACACCACCGGCACCTATAATTTCGGTTTTCCCTTCATTAGTTACTTTCATTAAACCTTCCTTTACAATAATACATTCTTCAATGTCATCATTTGCATTTGGTTTGTTAGGTTTAGCTCCAGGGTATTGGGTAGTAGCATGAATTTCTAGGTATTCAAAATGAGGAGATACGCCTTCAAATATATTTCTAGACTCTCTATCTTCTCCTTTATTTACAGAAAGATCATCCCATTTATAAACACCATCTTTAATTGGGTTTAATTGAATATTGTTCTGTGCTACAGCATGTTTAGCCAAGAAAACAAATAAACATACTACAATAAATTGTTTCATCTTTTATATTTTTATTAGGAAAGTTTTGAACGCAACTTGTATGGGTTCATTTTTTAATATTGGTAAATAAAACAAATGAATCTGAAAACAAGTTGGAATAAATCTATAAAGAAACTGAAACTTTTAAAACTCTTCAACAGTTGGATTTCCTTCTAACCAAGCTATCATATTTAAAACCAAATAATTCCAGTTTTGAAAGCCTTTATTTAAGAGAGGCTCGCCAGTTTCTGGCTCATAATACTCGTGTAAGGCTCCATTTTTTTCAAAATCTTTCCCAAAAAGGCAAACAGTTTTTAAAGCTAGTTCTTTAGCTTCTGCATTATAACAATAATCTTTTAAACCTTTAAAAACCATATAGTTTGAAACTCCCCAAATAGGCCCTCTCCAATTTGATGGATTTGCACTAGCACGCATACTATACATTTTTTCCATTTTAGAAAGTGTTCTTACTCCAGATTGAGAGTTAAATGTTTTTGGGTCGGCAAAATGCTCTTTCACGATACGATCAGCTTGTTCTGGTGTTGCTATACCAGACCAAAGCGCTAAAAATCCAGACCACACTTCTATACGTTGAATTAAGCAATCGTAATCACGCGGGTAGCCACTATGAATCATAAAATCTTTTCCTAATGTATTGTCTAATCTGTTTTTTGCAGGCGTTAAATTAAGATCGACACTATAGAAAAAACCATCGCGTTCATCCCAACAATGTTCTTGAATAGCAGCTTTTAAATTTTTAGCATCTTCTGCAAACTCTTTACCAATCTCAGCTTGATTTAACTGATTTGCTAAATAAACCATTGCCAGCAGTTCTTTATACATAAAACAATTTAAATATATAGATCCTGAACTTTTTGCTGGTCTAAAAAAAGTACTCGGATCATTATCTACACCAATAGCAACATCATTTTGCCAATAATATAACCCAGTGGCTTTATTACGGTGATGCGATTTATAATTGTTTACAAATGCCTGTAAATGATAAAATTTTTCGCGAATCCACTCAGCATCTCCTTTATTTGTTTTTGTAATAAATGCTGCATGTTGAGCTAAGACAGGTTTATGCATATTAACATCATAAATGTTCTCTGGCATAATATCTCTAGGTTTAGAGTCTTCCCAAATAACTATTGGTAAATAGCCATCCCAATCTCCATAATGCAAAAAGTTTAACACACATCCTTGCTCATATTTAATGGCTTCTTCTTTATCTTTAGACGTACCAACATCTGTTAATATTTGTCTAAGCGCTATATTACTTAACCATGAATCCCAATCCCATAACACATTATCATATTGATTACTTCCTGGTGTTAGAAATGGATAAACAAGCGAACCACTACCAGGGCGATACATATTTTTATAATCTTTATAAACATTCTTTTTTATAATGGAAGCAAAACGTGAAATAGAGTCTTTTTCTTGACTAAAAGTTATAGAACTCAAAAAAAGCATTATTAAAGCTATTATTTGTTTTTTCATTTTAGTTGATTTTCATTATTAATTAAACCATTCAATTTTTAAATCTTTTATCAAAGTTGCACCACTTCTAACAGTTCCGGTATGCTGAAAACTTACACCACCAAAATTATTAGGCCTAATATCTACTTGTAAATCTACCGTTTTTGAAACCTCAGCACTATCATGTTTAGTAAAATATTCTAAAGTATTTTCGGCATGAACAATTAACTTGTTATTTTTTACTTCAACAGAAATTACACAATTTGGACGGTAACATGTTGTTGAAATAGGCTCACTAATAGGTGTTGCATTTCCCTTTTCATATTTCATTAAAATAAAATCGATAGCATCACTGTATTTGGTAGTTCTTATTAAGCGAAGCGCAAACCCATTCATGCTTTTAGTATCCATTTTAATACCAACATCCATATATTGAGCTCTGGCACTACTAAAACCTTGACCTGCAGTTTTAGATGGAACAGCTGTAAAACTAATTTTCATATCTCTAAACGCATCACCAACCGGAGTGTAACGCATACGAGCTCCTTTGATATTTTGCACAAAACCATTATTTTTAGCTGCTCCATTGATACCTTCTCCATAATACCAAGGATCTTGAGTATTATCAGCTTCCCAATTAAAATCTTTTGTATCTGTTGGAGCATAGCTATCAAGTGTCCAAAATCCTTGAAGAATTTCAGGTTGATATTTTGCCGACATATTTTCAAGATTGGGAATTAAAACTTTAAAATTATTATTAATATCTTTTTTTGATATTTTATGTTTAAAAACAATCTTTCTTGGAGTTCCTTCATGACAACGTAAATGTTTTGGAGAAACACTAGCCATGATATAATAACCCACATCTCCTAAAGATAATTTATAAGATTTCATTGGTTTATTAAATCTGGAAATTGACACTTCAATTGGATGACTACCTTTAGCATCTTTACATCTATACCAGCTTATTAGTGACTGATCTTCAAAATCCATATCTAGAGAGTAATCTACTTTTAAAGCTTCCGCTTCTTTATTTATTTTAGGAAGCTTTATGAATTCTGGTGGAACTACGAATGAAGGTTTCACATATAGTACACTTGCAGCTTCTAGTCCAGAAGCTGTAGATGCATTAATAACAACTTTTTGAGTTTCATTTTTATTATTTATTGGAATCACTAAACAGGTACCATCTTCTTTTATTTTCAACTTTACAAAAGATTGATATTGGGAGTCTATTGACCAACTTATTTTTTCACCAGTAAAATCATAATTACCAAAACGATACAAAGTAGATTTTAATAACAAGCTATCTTTACCTGTTTCAATGGTTTGACGAGTTGGTTTAATAATTAATTGAGTTGGTACATTAGAATAATTTTTAGTTGATTCTTTTTCTGCTTTTTCAACCAACTCTTTTACACCCATAGGATCCCAATCATCATCTCCACGTAATAAATTATAAGTATTATATATCACTTTATTCTTATACTCAAATCGGTATGCATTTAGTAAACTTTTGTTTGTTAAATCTACAGTAGCAAAATCATAATCGTGACTCATAGATAATGAATTCCCATTCAAACTAACATTATATTGATAATAACGAGATTCAATATCTGGAATATCTCGCCACCCTAGGTAATCTAAATTTTTAGCAGAAAACCGAGTATCAATTGCTGTAACAGGCCCTCTCCCTTTCACAAAATATTGTTTCCCTCGAGTAAAAGATTGAATAGCGCTATTAAAAAAGACAGCACCAGTTCCTGATGTATGACCAAATGGTTTGGATGAATACACTTCTAAAGTACAATTAAGATAAATTGCTCGACCATTTAAAGCATCGTCTGTTGACTCAAAATGGCATCTATCAAACAAAGTACGCTTACTTCCCCAAAAAGGACCAAGATTAAGTCTACTAATAAAATGTGTGTTTCTGGCAACTACTTTATCGCCATTTGAAAATATAAGCTGAGCTTGTACTATAGCCGATCCTCTTTTTTTTCGATTTAATTTGGGGTTAAGCGGATAAACCAAATCTATATTACAATAATTACCAAAGGTTATATTTTCTGCATAAACACCATCCCCTTTAATATTTAGCATAGTAAAATTGCCTTTCGACCCCATTGTTTGCCCACGATTACAAGCAATAATAACATTTTCAGGTTTATCAGATAAACCTTGAAAACTTAACCACTCACAATTAATTTCAAGGCCAAATGGAGTCCTACTACCCTCTTTTGGTAAACGAATTTCAGGATCATCTGGATTATCAATCCAATATACCCATGGAGCAATATAAAGTCTCATTGGAGAAACTTCAGTTCCATCGATTAGATGTTTAACCGCTTCATTTATAGAATTATATACATACTTATATTTATCAACTTCTTCATTTGAAAGTTGACCGTCAATAAAAAATGCGTGTTCCCCTAAAGGAATCTTTTGTCCTTTATATATAATATGACTACCAAAAAACTCTAGATCTTTATATAAATAGCCTATATGTTTTTGTGAAAACATAACGGAGTTACAAAAAAAACCGAAGCTTAAAAAAATTAAAACCTTAATTGATATTTTCACATCATAAAAAAACTATTGCACTATTATTTTTTGAGTATGTATAACTTGTTTAGAACTAGATTCTATAACTTTTAAAATAAAAATACCACTTTTATTTAAATTTACATTTTCAATAATGCCTTTTTTAATAGTACCATTCAAAATTTCCTTTCCTAAAATATCAAATATTTCATATTCAGAATTAGCACTACTATCCTTCATTTTTATGGAAAAAGTTCCTTTATTTGGAATAGGCCAAACCTTTACTTCTGAAACTTTACTTTTTTTAATTGATAATGATAAATCGAAGCCATTAAGAATATTTACAGAACGCGTCATACTATCTCCAGCTGAATCGGTAACAGTAAAATCGAAAGACGCTAAGCCTGTTGTTGTTGGTGTAAACTCAACCACATTGCCAACTAAATTAAAGGCTCCATTAACCACGTTAGATATTTGGTATGAAGGACTGCTCTCAAATCCTCTTGATAATTCTTGAATATTAATATCTATCTTTTCTCCCGATAAAGTACTATAATGAGGTTTAGACATCCATTGTAAATAATCATCAAGATTCGTATAACCATCTAAATCATTATCAGCATTAGAATCTGAAAAATCACCAAGACCAGAGTTAATATTAGTTCCTATAATTTCTTCATACCAATTTGGTAATCCATCATTATCAGAATCCCAACTAGCTGGTCTTGTTATAAAAGGATAATCTTCATATCCTCCAACATCTGCTTCGTTATCTGGAAAACCTGGTTTATTAGTTACACTCCCTCTATAAGTAAACGTTCCGCCTAAAGTTTCTGTAATTATTCTTTTATCATGATCATCAAATACGGGTTGAATACAACCTACATCTGAAAGCACAATTTTATAAGCCTCACCTGCAGATTGTGTTGTTACATGCGAAGGAAAAAATGGTGTATTCACCCAGTTATTAAAAGGAACACCATTCACATCAACAGCATCTCCAGAAGCTTTTCTTCCGTCTTCTTGATTCGTTTCATCAAAATATCCAGGCATTACATTACCTACAAAATAATACTGTTGCGCACCAGTACCCAATTTTTCGTTCTGAGCTTTCAATGCATAAAGAGCTGTTGTTCCTGCTCCAGGCTTATAATAATTATTAACAAAATTAACTTCCTTTGCTCCACCATCAGTAGATCTTGCTCCCCAATTATAAACAACGTTATTCGTTATATCTAACCTACCAGCATAAGCACCACTACCATCTAACCCACCACCTAAACTCCAATTACGACCGTAATTATGTGCTAATAAATTATGATGAAAACTACCAATATCACCACCAATAGTAGCTGCATATCCGTGTTCTGTCCCTACTGGATAATTTTGATGTCCAGCAGCATTTAAAGCTTCAGAAATTAAAGTTCGTTGTAATGTTATATTATGACCGCCACGTGAACTAAATGATTCATCAATTGTCCAACTTATAGAACAATGATCAATAATACTATAATCTCCACCTGTTAAACCCATACCATCAAAAGTTTGTCCACCACCTAATCGAACTCTTAAATGTTGAACAACATTATCGTCTCCGGTTATACCTAAAGGAGCTCTTCTAATGGTTATACCTTTACCTGGAGCTGTTTGACCTGCTATAGTAACATAAGGTTGATTTGAAACCAAACGAGAATACAGTATTATAATCCCTGACACATTAAAAACAATAGTTCTAGGACCTATATCGTTAGTTATAGCTTCGCGTAAACTTCCTGGACCACTATCATTCAAATTTGTTACAGCTACTACTTTTCCTCCTCGACCACCACGGGCAAAACGACCATATCCTTCTGCTCCTGGAAATGCGAGTATTGCAGGTCGAAAACGCCATATATTACCTTTAGTTATATTACCACCAGATGCTATTTGATCTACTCGCCAAAAATAAGTTTCTCCAGTATATAACCCATTTATCTGATAAGTATTATTAGTATTACTTTGATTTGCTTTATATTCTAATGAAGTGGTATCAGCATTCTCTACAGCAACTTGATCTGTTCCAAAATAAATATTTTGTGTAACTGTATTAACAGCAGGAGTCCATTGTAACAAAACGTTACCAGAAGCTAATTCTACGTGTTCATTATTGTGTTCTGGAATAGGACTGGTTGCTTGATCAAAAATATTAGGAGTATTTAATTCAAATCCGTTAATCAATACATTTTTCACTTCTTCAGTCCCAGAAGTTTCTGCTGCAAATAAAACAACAACGTCTGTATTAGCTGTCGCTTGAAAAGTTATATATACCGATTTTGCTTCAGCTGAATTAGCAGCCCTAACAGTTGGTACCACATTATCTTCAATCAAGTTTCCATCTAAAGAAACATCTATTGGACTATAAGTAAAAGCATCACTAGAGGTTTGATTTATATAAGCAAGTAAAGAATGAGTTCCTGCGTCTAAACCACTTATTCTAAACTCAATTTGCCCGCCTTGGTCTGCTGTTCCATCTTTAACAGTAATGCCATCATTTACTAATTTACCTTCATCCGAAGCTTGTATTCCTGTTTTGAACCAACTAGAACTTAATTGATTTCCAAAAGGCCCAACTTTAGTTACGGTAAAGGTTATTCCGTTTTCAGTTTTACTACTGCTTGAAGCTCCAGAAATAACCCATGGTGTATATCCAGTTTGATTGACTTCAGATTCATTTCTTCCTGCTTGATCAAAATCCATTTTTACTACTGGGTTTTGAGCATAAACACTAGTTAGAGAAAGCAGAAACACAAAAAGTAGATTTTTAAATAACATTATAAAAGTTGTTTTTATGGTATTGTTTAGTTGTTTTATCATTCTGGTTTTTATATAAATAACAATTATGAATTTAAAATATTATGTGCTTTTTCCTGTTATTAAATAGATTTGCCTTATATAATTATTTTATCACAAATATTAATTTTTTAAGAATAAAACAATGTTGTTTTTAAGCGATGGTCAATTTTGTAAAATCTTTCAAAAGTAGATAAATATTTTAAGTAATCGATTACATTGATAAAAATTTCAACATTAAATCTTTAAGAATTATTATCAATACACCTATTCTAGAAATTTAATATAAAGGACTTTATTAATTTCAATTTAAAGAAAGTGTAAAAAATCAAATTAAGATGAGAAAGACTTTAATTATTATTGGTTAAACTAAATATTAGAGTGTGAATTAATTTAACCTAAATTTATTTGGCATTCCAAATAATAAAAATAAAATTTCTTTTAATTGACCACCAACTTTTTCGCGCAATAAATTATACGCCTTAGTAAGGTGTCCTTCTACTGTTTTTATTGAAACACCTAAGTGTTCTGCAATTTCAATATTTGTAAGCCCCTCCTTTTTGCTTAACAAAAAGGTTTCTTTACATTTTTTTGGCAATTGCTTAATCCCCTTATTAACCAAAGCTATTTTTTTTTCTAACAACTCTGTGTTTTTATCATCAGCAGCTTCTTGTATAGCATCCATATACACTTTTTCTAAATTAGAAATAGCTCTGTTTTTATGGTATTGATTAATAAATTCGTTGTAAGCCGCTTTATATAAAAAACTTTTTATAGAAAAATTAATATTTAATTTTTTTCTAGAAAGCCAAACCTTAAAAAAAACATTCTGAACAATATCTTCAGATTGATCATGATCATTAGTCAAACTTAAAACATAAACAAAGATTGGTCTATTATAAGTCTGTATTAAATATGCATATGCGCTTTCGTCACCCTTAATAAGATGACTTATAAGAATTGTGTTATCTTTATATAAAGTAGACAATGTTGAAGAATTATATTATTTTCAAATATTGCAAAAAAAAACAACAAAAATGTAAAAAAGTATTAAAAAAGCAAGGGTTCTTAAAATTAGCCTTGTTATGTAATATGTGAATCACACAAAATTATGACCCAAAAGATTGAAAAACTTATAGTAAAATATATAACTAAATCGGCGACGGCAGTCGATTTAGATATACTTTCTGAATGGATTAAAGACCCTACAAATGAAACAGTGTTTAAAGATTACGTACAAACTCATTATGCGATAAACTACGGCATGAATAATCCTGAAGCAAAAAGAAGTATTGAAAAACTATTGTTAAAGATTAAAAAGCATAAATCAATTGTTTACAGATTGAAAAAACAGTCTACACTTAAATATGCAGCTGCTATAATTATTGGAATAATGACATCGACTTATTTTTTTGGCAACAAAAACATTAATAATTCAATTAAGTCCATTCCATTAGAAAAAATTTCTCCAGTAGTAATTAATAATAACATTGAAATTGGAAAAGACAAAGCAACTCTAACACTTGGCGATGGCGGTGTTGTTGTTTTAGATGAAGAAAACACTTTTAAAACCGACAAAGTAAAAAGTAACGGAAAGGAATTAATATACAACGTAGACAGCAATAAGCGTAGGGAAATTACTTATAATTATCTAACTATTCCTAGAGGAGGACAGTTTCATGTAAAACTATCTGATGGAACTGAAATTTGGTTAAACTCAGAATCTCAATTAAAATACCCTGTTGCATTTGTTGAAGGTGTCACTAGAGAAGTTGAACTTGTTTATGGTGAAGGTTATTTTGATGTATCACCTAGTACAAATCATAACGGATCTAAGTTTCGAGTAATTAACAAAAACCAAGAGATAGAAGTTTTAGGAACAGAGTTCAACATCAAAGCCTATAAAGGTGAAGACATATATACAACTTTAGTAGAAGGCAAAGTAACTGTTAGCAATTCTTTTTTTAAAAAAAACCTAACTCCAAATCAACAATCTAAGTTAAACGTAAAAGATAAAAACATAACCATTAACACAGTAGATATTTACAGTGAAACCTCATGGAAAAAAGGATTGTTTAGTTTTAAAAGTAAGCCATTAAAAGAAATCATGACCGTTTTATCTAGATGGTACGACGTTACTGTTGTTTTTACTAATTCTGAACTTGAAAAAGTAAAATTTAATGGGGTGCTAAGTAAAAATGATAATATTGAAGAAATACTACTAACAATTAAAAAGACTAACTTTATAAATGACTATGAAATAAAAGACAAAACTATAGTTCTAAAATAAAGGGAATAAATCTAATACCTTGGACAGTAACGAAGACATCCCCTTTTTTTTAACTCATTAACTAACTACATAATCAACTAACAAACAAATTTATGGAATTTAATTTTATTAACATTTTTTTTCATTTTAAGAAAAAAATACTACAAACTATTATGAGGATTTTTTTACTCTTATTTTGCACCACAGTTTTTAGTTTTTCATCTGGAGATATTTTCTCTCAAAACACTAAAATTTTAATTAAAAATGACAAGGTTGTAACTATTGATGAAATTTTTGATTTACTAAGAAATCAAACAGATTACACCTTTATTTATCAAGAAGACCTATTTAAAGATGCTCCTAAAGTGCAAATTAAAAAAGGATCTATTAATGCAAATGAATTACTAAAAGAAAGCCTTTCTACTGGAAATTTTAATTTTAATTTAACTGAAAACAATAAGATAGTTATTACTAAAACTAAACAAGAAAGAAAAATTACTGGAACTGTAACAGACGGTGGGGACTTTGAAGACCCACTTCCTGGTGTAACAATTCTTGTTAAAGGGACAACAAATGGAGTCGCGACAGATTTTGACGGTAAATATTCATTAACTATAGAAAATGATGATGCCATTTTAATTTTCTCTTATGTTGGTTACAAAACTCAAGAAGTTAATGTTGCAGGAAAAACTGTAATAAATGTTAAACTTCAACCTGATACAGCTGCTCTAGAAGAAGTGGTTGTTATTGGATATGGTAGTGCTAAAAAATCTGATTTAACAGGTTCAGTAGTATCTATTTCTGGATCAGATTTAAAAGAGCAACCTATTGCCAACGTTGCCGAAGCTTTAACAGGTCGTTTGGCCGGTGTACAAGTAGCATCTGCTGAAGGATCTCCTGATGCTGAAATAAAAATAAGAATACGTGGTGGTGGTTCTATTACCCAAGATAGTTCGCCTTTAATTATTGTGGATGGGTTTCCTGTAAACAGTATTAACGATGTTTCATCTTCAGATATCTCCAATATTTCAATATTAAAAGATGCATCATCTACAGCTATTTATGGTTCAAGAGGCGCAAATGGAGTTGTTATTATTACAACAAAAAGCGGAAAAGAAGGTAAAGTTACTGCAAACTTTAATATGTTCTATGGTGTAAAGAAAATTGCAAACACTATAGACACTCAAAGTCCTGAAGATTTTGTTAAATGGCAATACGAATATGCGTTGCTTCGTAATGGCTCAGATAATTTAGATTCTTATGAAAATATTTTTGGGTTATGGCAAGATTACGACCAATATATAGGACAGGAAGGCACTAATTGGCAAAAACAAATTTATGGCCAAATGGGAGAGGTTGAAAGTCGTGATTTATCAATTCGAGGTGGTTCTGAAAAATTTAATTTTAATTTTAATTACGCCAGATACGATGAAAAGGCCATTATGATTGGTTCAAATTTTAAAAGGAATAACTTATCATTATCTTTAAAAAGCAAAGCCAGCGACAAAGTAGATTTATCATTTACCTTACGTTACTCTGATACTGAGATTAATGGTGGTGGAGCTAATGAACAAAATGAAGTATCTTCTGCTGATGCGCGTTTAAGACATAGTGTAGGCTATTCTCCTATTCCACTTCCAGGTTTAACTACAGATAATACAGATGAGGCTTTATCAAGTTATTTAGTAAATCCTTTTGTAGCTGTTGATGATAATCAAAGGTTAAAACTTAGAAAAAACTTCAATATGGTTGGTAGTTTTTCTTGGGAAATAACTGAAAATCTTAAATACAAAATGGATTTAGGTCTAGACAACCGTAATGATTTAGACTACCGTTTTTACGGACGATCAACATACTATGCAAACAATGTCCCATCTGCTGAAAATCAAGGAGCACCATCTTTAGTATCTAGCGATGAAAAACGCGTTAGGTTTAGAAATGCAAACACTTTAAACTATAACTTCGAAAAGCTTTTAAATAACGAAGACCACAGTTTAAAATTACTACTTGGTGAAGAAATGATAATTACAAAGAAAAACGAGCTTACAACCGCTATAAATGGTTATCCAAAACTTTTTGATTTTCAAACAACAAGAAATTTAACAAGCCAAGGAACCCCTTTATTAGTAGATGATTTTTACAGTCCAGATGATAAATTATTATCGTTTTTTGGTCGTTTAAATTATGACTTCAAAAATCGTTATCTTATAACAGCTACTTATAGAGCTGATGCTTCAAGTAAATTTTTAGGTGATAACCGTTGGGGGTATTTTCCATCTGCTGCTTTTGCATGGAAACTTTCAGAAGAAGAATTCTTAGAAAATGCAGATTGGATAAATACACTTAAACTTAGAATCAGTTATGGTGAATCTGGAAATAATAATATACCAGCTGGACAAACAATACAAAGTTATCAATCAACCGCAACATCTCAAATAAATACATTTTCAAACTATTGGAGACCAGCTAGTACTTTAGCTAATCCTAATTTAAAATGGGAAACTACAGTAACACAAAATGCCGGTTTAGATTTTAGTCTATTTAAAGGACGTATTAGTGGTTCTGTTGAAGCTTATAAAAATGTTACTCAAGACCTTTTAATAAGATTCCCGATTCCAGGTTCTGGTTACGTTAATCAATACAGAAATTTAGGAGAAGTACAAAATGAAGGTTTAGAAGCTAGTTTAAATATATCTGCAATTGAAAAAGAAGATTACGGACTAAGCTTTTCTTTTAATGCAGGGATGAATAGAAACAGAATAAATTCTCTAGGAGACTTAGATGATTTTGGTCAAAACACAAATTGGGCATCTTCTCAAATAGGAAATGATTTCTTAATTACTGTCGGAGAACCACTAGGTGTTATGTATGGTTTTCAAAATGATGGCCGTTATGAGGTTTCAGATTTTGATTATGATGCTACTACAGAAACTTATAGCTTAAAATCTGGAGTGGTTAACAATGAATGGTTAGGAGATGTAACTCCAGGAACTATGAAATTAAAAGATATTAGCGGACCAGATGGTACACCTGATGGCATTGTTGATATTAATGACCAAACCATTATAGGAGATTCTAACCCTGATGTTACTGGCGGATTTATAATTAACGCAAGAGTTCATGGGTTTGATTTATCAGCAGCATTTAGTTACAGTATTGGAAATGATGTTTATAATGCTAATAAAATTGAGTTTACAACCTCTAATAATAATGCTCAATACAGAAACCTAAGCTCTATTATGGCAGATGGTAATAGATGGACAAATTTAAATCCAGCTACTGGTCAATTAGTTACAGATCCTACACAATTAGAAGCACTAAACGCAAATACAACTATGTGGTCGCCTTATATGCCTCGATATGTTTTTAGTGACTGGGCTGTAGAAGACGGTTCGTTTTTAAGACTAAACACATTAACACTAGGTTACACAGTTCCAGATAGATTTCTATCTCCACTAGGAGTATCTAATTTAAGATTTTACGCTACAGCTAATAATGTATTTATTATTACTGATTATTCAGGTCTAGATCCTGAGGTTTCTACTAGAAGAAGAACACCGCTAACTCCAGGAGTAGATTATTCTCCATTCCCAAGAAGTAGACAGTTTGTTTTCGGGTTAAACCTTAATTTTTAATAATATATCCTACAGAAAATGAAAAACATAATAAAAATAATAATTTCGGGAGCCATTATAATAGGACTATTTAATGCCTGCCAAGAATTTAACGAAGAGTTTTTAGAAGCACCAGCAAAATCAACTTTAGATGATGAAGTGATTTTCTCAAACACTGATTTAGCACAAGGTGCTATTGACGGTATTATTGAAATAATAGCACATACAAACTCATATAGAGGTCGTCATATTCCTTTTTATGGTTTTAATACAGATACGGAATGGAATTACAATTCGTCTTCGGTAGGGAATTCTACAGGTGAGCTTATGATATATGACACCAAAGCGAATAATGCGCAAATGGATAGAAATAATAGTTCTTGGAACGAAATTTACATAGGTATAGAACGTGCTAACAAATCAATTGAAGGTATCCGTAATTTTGGTAATCCAGAGCCTGGAACCGAATTTGGTCGCTTATTAGGTGTTGCTTTAACCTACCGTGCATTATTTTATGGGGACTTACTTAAAACATGGGGTGATGTTCCTGCGCGATTTGAACCTATAAATTCAGAAACTTTATATATAGAAAAATCAAATCGTGAAATCATTTATAAGCAAATTATTGCAGACTTAGGAGAAGCGGCAACATTAGTGCCTTGGCCAAATGAAAGTTCTTCTACATCTTCTGTTGAAAGAATAAACAAAGCTTTTGTAAAAGGGCTTAGAGCTCGTTTAGCATTAGCAGCTAGCGGATTTCAACAATATCCTAATGAGGGAGTTAGAAGAAGTAATGATCCAGATTTATCGGTTGCAAAAATGTATAAATTAGCACTTGATGAATGCCGTTCAGTTATTTCAAGTGGTACAGCTCAATTAGAGCCTTCATTTGAAACTGTTTGGAGAAAACTAAATGAAGAAGACACAAATTCTGGAGGTGAATCTTTATGGGAAATGCCGTTTGCCGATGGTCGTGGACGTGTAAATTTCTCATTTGCTATTCGTCATCGTAGTGTAGATCAACACACCGCTCAAGCAAGAGGTGGTATCGCAGGTCCTTTACCATTCGTATTTTACGACTATGATGAATCAGATAATAGAAGAGATTTAACTTGCGTTCCTTATGAATGGGGAACTGCTGATTTAAGTGAATTTTCACAACAAACTCTAGTTGGACTAAACAGATGGTATTTTGGTAAGTACCGCTATGAGTGGATGAATAGACGGGTAACTTCATCTAATGATGATGGTATTAACAAAATGTATATGCGCTATGCTGAAATTCTTTTAATGGCAGCAGAAACTGCAAATGAAATTGAAGGCCCTTCGGCAGCGGCACCTTACTTAAAAGAGATTCGTAAAAGAGCATTTGCTTTAGAAAATCATCCTGTAAAAGTCGATAACTATGTTGATGCACTAACAAGTAAAGAAGATATGTTTAATGCCATTGTAAATGAACATAAATATGAATTTACAGGTGAAATGGAACGCAAACTAGCACTTATAAGATGGAATTTACTTGGCACTAATTTAGAGCAAGCAAAACAAAAAATGACTGACTTACAACTTCGTATGGGAGATTATGTAGACGTACCAACAACTTTATATTACAAATATGCTGCAGATAACGAGACATTAGAAATATACGGTTTAAATAGAGGTGAAACAACTGATCCAGGAGCAGAATATTCAGCTAAAGATTGGACAGAACTGCCTGATGAAGAAATAAATTCTCTTTTCAAAGAAGGGGTTGACCCAGACACTAAACAATTTTGGCCTATATGGCAAGTATTTATTGATGGAAGTAATAATAAATTGGTAAACGATTACGGTTATTAAAAAAATCTCAAAACTAAATATTAAGTTATTATGAAAATAAAATATATATTAAATACATTATTCACAACAATAATAGCATTAACTGTTATAAGTTGCGGTTATAATGAAGATGTAATAGAAGAATTATCTATAAATAGAGAATTTGCGCCTGTAAATTTAACAGCAAATGTTAGAACCCAGACAAGTGTAGAGTTAAACTGGACTACAAATGACAATATGGATTATTATATTGTAGAGTTTAGTGCAGACGACCCAACGTTTTCTACTATTTTCTTAAATGAACAAGTTACTGCTGATCAATTACCTATCACAATTAGATTAGAAGGTGAAACAGTTTACTCAATAAGAGTAAAAGGGGTTAGTCTAAGAGGATTAAATGATTCTTCATGGGCATTAGGTGAGGCAGAAACTTTATCTGAACAAATCATGCTACCCTCTGAAATTGGAGATATACAGTATGATAAAGCAATTTTAAGATGGGAAGGCGGTTTAAATGTTTCACATTTTATTATTCAACCTGGAGATATTAGACATGATATTACAGCTCAAGAAAAAGCAGATGGTTTAGCTACAGTAGAAGGCTTAACTTCGGATGCGGAAACTTCAGTTATTCTTTATAATAACACAAAGGTAAGAGGAACAGCTGCATTTAATACCGAAGTAGATCCTGCAACTGGAACCTTAGTATCTACTAATGATGATATACTACAAATGATTACAAATGCCGCTTCTGGAGATGTTTTATTATTAGAAGCTGGAGATTACTCAGCACAAACGGGAACTGCAAACTTAGATAAATCTATTACAATAAGAGGCTTACTAAGTTACAGCAAGCCTTTGTTAGCAATTAATTTTCAAGTTAATGATGGCACAACAGATTTAAATTTAATTAATTTAGATTTAAATGGAAATCTATCTACTTCTGATGTAGTTAGATATACTGGAGTTGGCAACTATAATTCATTATTGATTAGCGGGTGTATAGTTCATGATTTTTCCCGTTCTTTTATCGCTGGTAATGTAACTGACGCCATAGTGCAATCAGTAACTGTTGAGAATTGCATTGTAACTAACATCTTAACTTCTGGAGGTGATTTTATAGATTTTAGAAACTCAGATTTATTAAACCTTACAGTTAAAACAAGTACGTTTAATAACTGTGCTCCAGGGCGTGATTTTATTAGACTAGATGCTGCTGGCACCTCAAACGGTAATGCCATATGTAATATTTTATTAGATAGTTGTACACTATATGGCTGTTCTGATAGCTCTAGTAGAAGAATACTATATGTAAGATTTCAAACGAACTTAGTTACTGTTAAAAACATGTTAATTACTGAAACAGACTCTGAAGGTTACGCTGATAGAACTGGAGTTGATGAAAATCCAATATTCGATAATAACAATTACTTTAATGCTCCTGGTTTTTATGATAGTAGCCAATTTATTTTTGATACAGGTACCTTTACTGAATTAGATCCTGGTTTCGTAAATGCTTTAGAAGGCGACTTTACGATTACAAATCAAACATTATTAGACAATCAAGTGGGAGACCCACGTTGGAGACTTTAATAAAAGTTAATTAAAATAATAAGTTTGTTATATAAACATTAAAGGGGGGATGCATCATTTATGCATACCCCCTTTTTAATTTTACTTAAATTTAATTTAAAGAATAAAAAATTAATTATGATTAAAAAAACGGGTTTATTAATTACACTAATCCTATTCTTTCTCAACATTAATTTCGCACAACAACTAGCATTCCCAACCGCAAGAGGTTTTGGAAAACATGCAACTGGTGGTCGAGGTGGCATCATTTATACTGTTACAAATTTAAATGATGAAGGCGAAGGAAGCTTTAGAAAAGGTATTCAAAAAAAAGGACCTAGAACAATTGTATTTGCTATTTCCGGAACTATAGAATTAAAATCTAAACTTGATGTAAACAAAGGAAAAGGTGATTTGACCATTCTAGGACAAACAGCTCCTGGTGATGGTATTACACTTAAAGGTTATTCTTTTACTATAAAAGCAGATAACGTTATTGTGCAATACTTGAGATTTAGAATGGGCGATGTAAATAATTATGAAGGTGATGCTTTAGGTTGCAATAACACAAAAAATGTAATTATAGATCATTGCTCGATAAGTTGGGGAACAGATGAAAATGCTTCTTTTTACAACAACAAAGATTTTACATTGCAATACTGCATTATTTCTGAAGCTTTAAATAAATCGGTACACGAAAAAGGCGCGCATGGGTACGGCGGTATTTGGGGAGGCGTAAAAGCGTCTTTTCATCATAACTTAATTGTAAGTAATAATAGTAGAAACCCTAGGTTTAGTGGTTCTTCTACTACTGAAAATTCTGAAAATGAATTTGTAGATTTCAGAAATAATGTCATTTATAACTGGGGAGCAAATAATATTTATGGCGGAGAAAAAGGCACATACAATTTGGTGAATAATTATTTTAAATCGGGACCGGCAACAACATCATCGAAACTAGATAGAATAGTAAGCCCTTCAGAACCTTACGGACAGTTTTATGTAGATGGAAATTTTGTTAATGACTATGAAGATATTACAAAAAATAATTGGAATGGTGGTGTTCAATGTGATAATCCGCTAGAAGCTAAATTAGATACTGAAATTAATATTTCAGATAATATTGCAACGCAAAGTGCTATAGAAGCATACGAAAGCGTTTTAAAAGAAGCTGGCGCTAGCAAACAAAGAGATGCTGTTGATGCTAGAATAGTGCATAACACAAAAGAAGGAAGTGCTAATTATAAAAAAGGCATTATAGATTCTCAACAAGATGTTGGTGGGTGGCCCATTTTAAAAACAGAACAAGCTCAATTAGATTCTGATAAAGACGGCATACCTAATGAATGGGAACTAGAAAACAACTTAAACCCTAATGCTAAAGATTCTCATTTAAACACCTTAGACAAAAACTACACAAATATTGAAATTTATAGCCATTCTTTAGTTAATAGTTCGACTAAAAAAAAAAGAATAATTGAAGGTATTAAATATGACTTTGTTGTAGCTTCAAATGGAACAGGTGACTTTACAAAGGTTCAGGAAGCTATAAATAGTGTTCCAGATTTTAGAAAAAATGAAACTAAAATCTATATTAAAAATGGTATTTATAAAGAAAAATTAATTTTACCAACTTCAAAAACCAATGTCACTTTTGTAGGAGAAGATAAAGATAAAACTATTTTAACCTATGATGATTTCGCACAGAAACATAATACCTTTGGAGAAGAAGTAGGTACAACGGGTTCTACTTCTTTCTATGTATTTGGAAATAATTTCAAAGCTAAAAATATCACTTTTGAAAACAGCGCAGGTCCAATTGGTCAAGCAGTTGCAGTACGCGTTGATGGAGATAGAGTTATATTTCAAAACTGCAACTTCTTAGGAAATCAAGACACGCTTTACCTTCACGGAAACCAAAGCAGGCAATATTACAAAGATTGTTATATAGAAGGCACTGTCGATTTTATTTTTGGATGGTCTACGGGCTATTTTGAAAACTGTGAGATCCATAGTAAAAATAGAGGATACATAACAGCTGCTTCAACCAATAAAGAAAGTGCATATGGTATGGTTTTTAATAACTGTAAATTAACCGGAAGCGCTTTAGAAAATACTTTTTATTTAGGCAGGCCATGGAGGGATTATGCACAAACAATTTGGTTAAACTGCTATATGGATAAACATATAAAACCTGAAGGTTGGCATAATTGGAATAAAACTAATGCAGAACTTACAACTTGCTACGCTGAATATAACTCTACTGGACCTGGATCTTCTAAAAAGCGGGTAAAATGGGCTAAAAATTTATCTAAAAAAGAAAGCGAAAAATATACTTTAGATAAAGTCTTAAAAGGTAAAGACAATTGGATACCAAAATTATAGTTTTGATAAAAAAACAATAGTTTTTTATTGAATTTATAAATCTTTTAAAAGAAAGTTATGCCAAGTATATCAACTTTCTTACCTTAGTACAATCGATTGTAATTAAACTAAAATCAATGAAACTAAACACAAAAAAAACACTAAACTTATTATTCTGTCTTGCAATTTTTGCAGCCTCTTTAAACTCTTGTAAAGAAAAAGCAAATGAAGAAAAGGTTCCAGAAATAGACACATTTGCTGCTGCTGATAAAATTATCAGAGAAATAAAAAAACTAGAATTTCCTGAGAAAACTTTAAATATTATTGATTTTGGGGCTATAGCAGATGGTAAAACTTTAAATACACAAGCCATAAAAAAGGCTATTGATTCTTGTAATATCTCTGGTGGAGGTAAAGTAGTTATTCCTTCTGGCAACTTTTTAACTGGCCCAATCGTTTTAAAAAGCAATGTTAATCTTCATCTAGAAGAAGGTGCCAATGTATTATTTACAACAGACAAAAGTGCTTATTTGCCTGCTGTTCATACATCTTATGAAGCTGTTGAATTAATGAATTACTCGCCACTTATTTATGCTTACAAGCAAAACAATATTGCTGTAACGGGTAAAGGAATTTTTAATGGTCAAGCAGACAGAGAAAATTGGTGGCCATGGTGTGGAGCTAAAAGATATGGAAACATAGAAGGAGAACCTCACCAAAGAGACGACCACAATTTACCGAGGTTACGTACTATGAACGAAAACGCAACACCAGTTGCCGAACGCACTTTTGGAGAAGGGCATCAACTACGTCCATTGTTTTTTCAACCTTTTGAATGTGATAATGTATTGATACAGGGTGTTACTTTTACAAACGCTCCTTTTTGGGTTTTACATCCTATTAAATGTAATTATGTTAGAGTTGATGGTGTAACTGTTAGTAGCCATGGACCAAACAATGATGGTTGCGATCCAGAATATTCAAAGTATGTTCATATTACAAATTGCACGTTTGATACTGGTGATGATTGTATTGCTATTAAATCAGGAAGAAATGAAGAAGGTAGACGTATAAATATTCCAAGTGAAAATATAGTAATTGAAAATTGCGATATGCAAGATGGTCATGGAGGCGTTGTTATGGGCAGCGAAATTTCGGCTGGAGTAAGAAATGTTTACGTTAGAAATTGCAAAATGGATAGCCCTAATTTAGATAGAGCCATAAGAATCAAAACAAACACATTAAGAGGTGGATTTGTTGAAAACGTTTATGTAAAAAATATTAAAGTTGGTCAAGTAAAAGAAGCTGTTTTAAAAATCAATACCTACTATGGCATTTATGCTAACCAAGAAGGAAATTTTATTCCCTCAATAAAGAACATACACCTTCAAGATATTGAAGTAGAAAATGGAGGTAAATATGGTATTTTAATTAAAGGAAGAGAAGAAAATCTAGTTAAAAATGTGACATTAACTAATGTACATATAAAAGGAGCTAAAACACCTTTATCTGTTGAAAATTCAGAGCCTATTATATTTAAAAACACCACTATAAACGGAAAACAATACTAAACAAACTATAAGCAAAATTATATCATGAAAAACTTAGCAATTATATCTATAGTGTTTTTGAGTCTTTTTTCTTGTAAAGAAAAAAAATCTGACATTCCAATAGAAACCTCGAATGATGCAGTTGAAACACAAATAACTTCTAAAAGTTATGCAGAAATTTCTGTTGCAGTAGGAGGAAAATGGGTTGATGGCTCAAGAGGTCATAAGGAATATATAGACGGAACATTCAAAAATGTAGATTCACTTCAAGTTCCAGCTGAACATACAGACCACACTTGGTATATTCGCTATGAAGGCCCAGGTTGGGAGAATAGCAAAATAGGATATCGCTTATATTTAGACTGGAGAAATGCTATTGATATATATGGAAAGAAAGTAGATTCGTTAGTGCTACCATATGTTGGTCAAGATGGATTTGATTCGTATCATGAAGATGCTCCTTGGGGACAAGATATATTGAAAGCAGGAAAATCAATGGGAATTGGTGGTTACGGACGCATAGTTGCCGATACTGTTGTTCATTTTCAAAAAGTAAAAAACACCTTTGCTAGTGTTGAAAACTCAGAAAGTAGTTCTTCTGTAAATATAGAATACACAGAATGGGAATCTGGTAATGAAAGCATCGATTTAAAATCAAAACTTACTATTTATCCGCAAGACAGATTTACCAAAGTAGAATTAACACCTTCAAAAGAAGTTTCTGGATTATGTACTGGTATTGTAAAACACGGTTTAGCACTTCAAAAAAAGGAAGGTGAAAAATGGGCATATATTGCAACTTATGGCGTACAGACCGTAACAAGTCCTCCAGATAATTTAGGAATGGCATTGTTTTACAAACTTGATGAAGTAGCAGAACAGAAAGAAGGTATTGATGACAACTTAGTTATTTTTAAACCGTCTACTAAGACTTTAACATATTACTTTTTAGGAGCTTGGGAACAAGAAACTAATGGTATTAAAACCGAAGAAGCTTTTATTACTGACTTAAACAAAAAATTAGAATCATTAGAAAGAACGAATACAATAAACTAATATAAAATGAAAACTTCAACTAAATACATCGCTCTTATTGCTATAACTCTAGGGGTATTTGCTACATCTTGTAAAGATTCTAAAAAAGAAACTATTCAAGAAGAAACTACTACAATAGAAAAAGCTGTTCCAGAAAACTTAAAATGGTCAGAACGCATGGCGTTATCTATCATGAAACGTTTTCCTAAAGCAAGCGCTGTAGATAATCACGCTAAAATAAACTGGAATTACAAACATGGGTTATTAGGCTTATCTTTTGAAAAACTGTATCAAAAAACTGGTAATGAAAAATATTTTGAATATGAAAAAGGATATGTCGATGATTTAATTGATAGCACTGGAACTATTCAAGGTTATAAAATGGAAAAATATAACATTGATAATATTAATGCTGGTAAAATTCTTTTCTTCATCTATGAAAAAACAAAAGATGAAAGATATTTAACAGCTATTAAGACATTAAGAAAGCAATTTGAAGGACATCCAAGAACTAATTCTGGAGGTTTATGGCATAAGAAAATATATCCAAACCAAATGTGGTTAGATGGGTTATATATGGGGCAACCATTTTATGCTAAATACATTTCAGAATATGAAGATGGCAAAAACTTTGATGATGTGGTGCACCAATTCGACTTAAGCTATAAACAAACATTAGACGAAAAAACAGGCTTATTATACCATGCTTGGGATGAAAGCAAGAAAATGGGTTGGGCAGATATAGAAACTGGTAAATCACCAAACTTCTGGTCGCGTTCTTTAGGTTGGTATGCTATGGCATTAGTTGATGTATTAGATTATTTACCAAAAGACCATCCAAAAAGAGACAATTTAATTGGCTATTTAAATGACTTATCAACAGCTTTAGTAAAAGTACAAGACTCAACAGGTATTTGGTATCAAATTCCCGATCTAGCAGATAGAAAAGGCAACTATTTAGAATCATCAGGAACAGCAATGTTTGCTTATGCATTTGCTAAAGGTGTTAACAAAGGTTATTTACCAGAAAGCTTTAAAGGTGCTGCAAACAAAGCTTTTGATGGACTTATAAAAGAATTGATTAAAGTAGACGAAGATGGAGAAATTCATCTTACTCAAACTTGTAAAGGAGCAGGTTTAGGAGGAAATCCATATAGAGATGGTTCTTTTGAATATTACATTAGTGAAGCAAAAAAAGTAAACAATTTACATGGTACTGGTCCATTTATTTTGGCTGCTTTAGAATTAAATAGATAAATTTAAACTTTCAGCACACCCAATAACTATAGGGTGTGCTGAAGTATTATTACGGAAACAAAAGATAGTAATAGAATTATCTAAACTTTTGTTATCAAAATTATTTAGTATAATAAGTGTTGAAAAAGTATATTACTAAAAACACAAAGCATTCACAATTTCATTTTTACTTAGATAGTAAATGAACAATATCTAAAGCCAAAAATATAACCGATGAAACGATATATATTCTTATTAACACTAATTAGTACCTCTTTAATATTTGCGCAAAAAAAACATTATGTATCTGAAGTTTGGGTAGCCGATAATGGAGATGGAACATATAAAAACCCTATAATATATTCTGATTATTCAGATCCAGATGTTGTAAGAGTTGAAGATGATTATTATATGACGTCTTCCAGCTTTAATTCGGCTCCAGGATTACCTATTCTTCATTCTAAAGACATGGTAAACTGGAAATTAATAAACTATGCCGTAAAACAACAAGTACCTTACGACACCTTTAAAGTCCCTCAACACGGAAATGGTATTTGGGCACCAAGTATTCGGTACCATAATAATGAACTTTATATTTATTGGGGCGATCCAGATTTTGGAATTTACATGGTAAAAACTAAAGACCCTCATGGAGATTGGGATAAACCAGTATTAGTCATGGAAGGCAAAGGACTTATAGATCCTAGTCCTTTATGGGATGATAATGGAGACGTATATCTTTCGCATGCTTACGCAGGAAGTAGAGCCGGTGTTAAAAGTATACTTACGGTAAATAAAATGAATGCTGAAGGCACTGAAGTTTTAGATGAAGGTGTCCATGTGTTTGACGGACATGATAATCATACGACTGTTGAAGGCACTAAGTTTTACAAACGTAATGGATACTACTACATTTTTGCTCCGGCAGGAGGTGTATCTACTGGATGGCAACTCATTTTGCGTTCAAAAAATGTTTATGGTCCTTATGAAGAAAAAGTAGTTTTAGAACAAGGAAGTACAGCAATTAACGGTCCGCATCAAGGTGCATGGGTCGATACGCCAAATGGAGAATCTTGGTTTTATCATTTTCAAGATGATGGAGCTTACGGACGTATTGTTCATTTACAACCTATGTCTTGGAAAAATGATTGGCCAGTTATGGGTAAAGATTTTGATGGCAATGGTATTGGAGAACCAGTTGCTTCACATAAAAAACCAAATGTTGGTAAAACCTACCCTATAGTAACACCTGTTGAAACGGATAATTTTGACGGACAAGATATTGGACTTCAATGGCAATGGCATGCAAATTCAAATATTTTATGGCATGTTAAATTTCCTAATAAAGATTATTTAAGACTGTTCTCTATCATCCCACCAGAAGATGCTGTTAATTTATGGATGGTTCCAAATTTACTACTTCAAAAATTTCCGGCACCAAACTTTACAGCAGCTACAAAAATAACACTACACCCTGAAGATGCTACCAACGGAAAAACGGCAGGACTTGTTGTTATGGGTATGAATTATGCCACCATAAGTATTAGTCTTGATGAAAATGGTTATTTTATTAAGCAAACAGAAGCTATTGGTGCCATTAAAGACGTTAAAGAAGAAACGAATGCCATAGAACGTATAAAAACCAATTCAGCATATTTTAAAGTTAACGTTGTTGGACCAGATGCTATGTGTCAATTTAGCTATTCTGAAAACGGAAAAAAATATAAAAATATAGGAAAACCGTTTAAAGCTACAAACGGCAAATGGATAGGTGCTAAAGTTGGTTTATTCAGTATTAGCACAAGAGAAGCTAAACGCTATGGTTATGCCGATGTAGATTATTTTAAAATCACTAAATAATATATTTATGAATAAGTTAGTAATAATTTTCTGTTTATCATTAATAACCATTTCATGTAAACAGCAAGAGGCTCAAAAAGTTGTAGATACAAATAACCTTGATATTTATGAAGGTATTGAATTTGAAATGCCAAAGGTAGAAACGACAAACTTTCCAGATTACACAGTTAGTATTACAGATTTTGGAGCAGTAAGTGGTGGTCTTTTTAAAAACACAGATGCTTTTTCTAAAGCTATAAATGATGTAAACGTTAAAGGTGGCGGTAAAGTTATAATTCCTAGAGGTATTTGGCTTACTGGACCTATTACTTTAAAAAGCAATGTAAATCTTCATTTAGAAGATGGTTCGTTAATCCTATTTAGTAAAGATTTTGATGATTACAAACTTATAAAAACAAGCTTTGAAGGCTTACATACTGTTAGATGCACATCTCCAATCAATGCTTTTAAAGTTGAAAATATTGCTATAACAGGAAACGGTATCATAGATGGTAATGGTGATGCATGGCGACCTGTTAAAAAAGGTAAAATGACAACTAAACAATGGCAAAAACTTCTTAATTCAGGTGGTGCTCTATCTGCAGATGGAAACAGATGGTTTCCTACTGAAAGTTCAAAAAAAGGCTATGAAAGCAGCTCCAGTTTTAATGTGCCCGATTTAATTGATGATGTTGAGTTAGAATCAGTAAAAGATTTTTTAAGACCTGTAATGATAAGTATTTCTACTAGTAAAAGAATACTTTTAGATGGTCCAACGTTTCAAAACTCTCCTGCTTGGAATATTCACCCTTTAAAAAGTGAAGATATCATTATCAGAAATATCAGCGTGAGAAACCCTTGGTATTCACAAAATGGTGATGGTTTAGATCTAGATTCTTGTAAAAATGTCTTGATTTATAATAACACTTTTGATGTTGGTGATGATGCCATTTGTTTTAAATCTGGAAAAAATGAGGATGGTAGACAACTAGGCATGCCTACACAAAATGTCATTGTTAAAAACAATACGGTATATCATGCGCATGGTGGTTTTATTATTGGTAGTGAAATGTCTGGAGGTGTTAAAAATGTTCATGTTTCAAATTGTACTTTTATTGGAACTGATGTTGGTTTACGATTTAAAAGTACCAGAGGAAGAGGTGGTATTGTTGAAAACATATACATATCTAACATTAACATGACAAAGATTCCAGCGGAAGCTATTCGTTTTAATTTATTTTACGGAGGGGAATCGCCTATGTTAGATGAAGGAGATAAATCAATAGAAGAAAAACGAGATCAAATTTTAGTTGAAGTCAATGAAGAAACACCTTCTTTTAGAAATATATTCATGAAAAACATTAGAGTATCAAATTCTGAAAAGGCAGCCTTTTTCATGGGATTACCTGAAATGAGTTTAAAAAATGTATCGCTTGAAAATGCAGTTTTCGAAACTAAAAAAGGTATAACAGCTATTGATGTAGATGGATTAACACTTTCTAATATTGAGATTATTGCATCAAATGATCATGCACTTACTATTTATAATGGTAAAAATGTAAAAATTTCGAATCTAACTTTTGAAGAAAGTAAATTACCAATTAGAGTACTAGGAGAAAAAAGTGAAAGTATTCAGTTTGATAAAAACGATTTTTCAAACGAAAAAGAACAAATTATAATAGAAAAAGGGCTATCTGAGAAAACAGTCATACTAAATTAATAATGAAAGTCTTAAAAAGCATAGTATGTTTTACTCTATTGATTATTGTTAGTAGCAATACTTTTTCACAAGTAAAAAAATCAGATTACAAAGCCTATACTATTGAAAATACCTATCAAAAATTAAAAAAAAATCATCCTTTTATTTCTCCTATAGAACCGTTAGTTTCAAAAGCTATTTGTTACAAAGAAGATGTTGTTTATAAAAAGGTAGATGGTACTAAGTTAAGACTTGATGTTTATATTCCTAAAAACAAAAATTCAAAAACATACCCAGCAGTTTTATTAATTCATGGTGGCGGATGGCTCGTTGGTAGTAAAGAAAACGAACGTGTTATGGCTCAACACCTGGCAGAAAAGGGTTTTGTAGCCATCTCAGTCTCTTATAGACTTGGTTTTGAAGCTCTATATCCTGCAGGAATCATCGATTTAAAAGACGCTGTTAGATGGATGCGTAAAAACGCAAAAAAATATAAAATTAATCCAGCAAAAATAGCAGTATTAGGAGCGTCTGCGGGTGCACAATTAGCAACATTGATTGGAGCCACACCAAATTCATCTGTTTATGGCTCTAATGCATCAATTTCTGATGAAGTTCAAGCTATTGTTAATATAGATGGTATCGTATCTTTTATTCATCCTGAAGCTGCTGCAGAATCAAAACCAGGTAAGCGATCTATGGCTGGTATTTGGCTTAATGGTGAAAAGGAAGATAATTTTAAAAACTGGAAAGAAGCATCTCCTCTAGAATATGTAAATGAACACACACCTCCTACCCTATTTATTAATAGTGCTCAAGCTCGTTTTCATGCGGGACGTGATGATATGGTGGCTATTTTAAATAAACACAATATTTATAATGAGACACATACCATTCCAGATAGTCCACATTCTTTTTGGTTGATGCATCCTTGGTTTGAAACAACGCTTAATTACACCGTTAATTTTTTGAATATAGTATTTAAATAATAGCTTTATTTAGATTAAAATAAAATTTAAAAAGCCACCAAGAATTTAATTCTTGGTGGCTTTTTAATCAAGTAAAATGTTTTAGAATGATTTTCTTGACGTTTTTATTAAATACCGTGTTTGCTTTTCCAAGAAGCATATTCAGAACTAATTAAATTTTTAGGCCAGCTACCATACCATGAATAACCATTTCTTCTTTCATGAGATATTTCGGCAATGGTTTTTCTAGGTATTCCATCCCTACTACAGAAAAATGCTTCATTAGGTCCAAAAATACCAAAATAAGAAGCGTATGAAAAACCAGCATAATCTTCTAAACTATAAAACCTTCCCCACATCACATTACCTGGCGATTCTACTAAAACTTTATCACTACCCGTACTTTGTAAAGCATAACCAACTATTTTAACAGACTCAAACCAAGCTATAGCACTATTAACTGCATCAATAACTTCAGAGGAAGGGTTTTCTAAATCCATTAATAAACGTACTACACCAACAGACTCCGACCCACTATTTGAAGCTAATTCATAAGATCTAGCTGTTGCTGGTGCTAAAGTAACAGCATCATGCTGTGCACACCAAGCTGTTTTAATTCCATTAATAACAACTTGAGTATCTAAAATAACTTGAATACCTTTATCAAATGCTGTTTGAGCTTTAGCAACATAAGATGCATCGAGTACATCTGTATTACTATTTCCATTAATAATGTCCTTCATTAAATTCATAACATTACCCATAGCATTGTCATTATAAGTTATATGGCGACTATAGTTATCTCTTAAAGGATAATATTGAGGCCAACCTCCATTATCGTATTGTGCTTCAAAAAGGTAATCAATAGCTCTAATTACAGCATCTAAATAATCTGGGTTATTCGTAGATTTATAAGCACTTAACAAAAACTTAAGTTCTCCAACAGTATGATTATTATCAATTGTTGTATCTGTATAGTCTTTAGTATTATTAGCTGTTGATATCTCATTAGCAGTCTGTGTTCTCTCATAACCAGAAAAATCGTTATAAGGTTCTTTTGGCCATCCTCCATTACTTCGTTGCCATAACAGCATATTTTCTGCTTTTAATATTGTAGCATAAACAGGTGTAACTCCTGAAATATTCATAATAAATTGATTAGTAACACCACTAACATCTGCTGCAGTTGCAGTAATTGTAATTGCACCATTATCCTTTGGTGTAAGCACCCCATCACTTGAGATATCTGCCAAAAGAGGATCTGACACAGTCCAAGTAACAAGTTTATTTGTTGCATCTGCTGGTAATATTTCTACTGATAATTGTTGAGGGTTTCCATCTGTTATATCACTTCCAGAAATTGTTATACTATTTACTAAAATAGATTGCCCTGATACACCAGAAATTTTAAATATCTTCTCTGCAGAAGTTGCAGAGTCATCGTTAGCTATAACACTTACAGTTAGTGTACCGTTATCAATAGGAGTTAATATTCCTGATGATGAAATTTTAGCTATAGCCTCGTCTGAGACACTCCAAATAACAGTCTTATTAGTAGCGTTATTAGGCAATATATCAAGAGACAATTGTTTGGCAGTACCATCTTCAATATTACCCCCATTTATAATAATGCTTTTTATTAGAATATTATTAGAAATTTCTTCAACAGGATTGTCACTACTACAACCTGCTAAAAAAATTAGACCAACAAATACTATTAAACATTTAAGTGTATTCATAATAACTTACTTTATATCATTTAGTTTAAAATATAATCGATTACACTTTTAATGTGGTGATTCATTATCGACTAAATACAATACAAGACTAATTTCAAAAACCCTTGTTTTTACAATGCTCAAATCTTCATTATAAAAACACAAATCTCTTTCAAGCATAAAACATGTTAAAAATACTTCATAAAAAAAACCAAGCACTAAGGCTTGGTTTCTCTAATCATTTTAAAATAAATATCATTACAATGACACTCCTCGTCTCCAGGGAATAAAATCATTTTGATTTAATAGCTTTGCTTTGGTTTGAATATCACCACTTGCAACTTTAATTATAAATTCTAACATTTCATCAGCCATCTCATCAATGGTTTTCTCTGCACGAATAACAGCTCCTGTTTCAATATCTATAATATCAGACATTCTAAGTGCCATTTCTGTATTTGAAGACACTTTAATTATTGGCGCTATAGGATTACCTGTAGGTGTTCCTAACCCTGTTGTAAATAATACAACGTTTGCTCCAGAACCAACTAATCCAGTCGTACTTTCTACATCATTACCTGGTGTACATAATAAATTTAAACCAGGCTTATTAATATACTCCCCATAATCTAAAACAGCTACAACTGGAGAAGTCCCTCCTTTTTTAGCTGCTCCAGCAGATTTCATGGCATCGGTAATTAAACCGTCTTTAATGTTACCCGGTGACGGATTCATATCAAACCCTGAACCAGCATCAACAACAGACTTTTCGTAAGCTTTCATTAATTCTAAAAACTTCTCGCCATCAGCATCCTCAACACATCTATTTACTAATTCTTGCTCAACACCACATAATTCTGGAAACTCAGCTAAAACAGCAGTTCCATCTAAAGCTACTAATAAATCTGAAACTGCTCCCAAAGTAGGGTTTGCAGAAATACCAGAGAACCCATCAGATCCACCACATTCTAAACCAACTTTAAGTTTTGAAAGTGGTGCAGGTTTACGTTCTGCTTTATTAGCTTCGGTAATAGCTTTAAAAGAATCTTTAACAATTGTAGATAGCATTTCATCTACAGTTCCCATCTGTTGTTGTTCGTAAATAAGGACTGGCTTTTTAAGATTTGGATTAATAGCATCCAATGCATCTTTAAAAACGCTTATTTGAAGGTTTTGGCACCCTAAACTTAAAACCGTTGCACCTGCAACGTTAGGATTATTTACATAACCGGCTAATAATTTTGCTAAACTTTCAGAATCTTGTCTTATTGCTCCACAACCACCTGGATGTGTTATAAACTTTACATCAATATTATTAAATACTTTTTCAGAAGGTTTTTCAGCTGCTGTCTCTTCTGCACCTCCACTAACTAAAGAGCGAAGTAATAATTGATGTGATGTTTCTTTTTCTTTTAAAAGTTCTTTTTCAAAAACTTCTTTTAAAATTTCAATATTTCTATTTTCACAAAAAACTAGAGGAAAGAACAACCAAACATTTTCTGTTCCTACTTGCCCATCTTCTCTGTGGTAACCATTAAAGGTTCTTCCTTTCCATTTTTCAACATTAGGCGCTTCCCAAGTAAATGATTCTGTTTTACCAAAAACCTTTTCACTTTGGTGTTTTACATTTTCAGTTGTTAAAACATCTCCTTTTTCAATAACTCCATTCGCTGTTCCTACAAGAACACTATACATAATAATTCTATCTCCAGATTCAAACTTCTGTAAAGCTATTTTATGTTTAGACTTCGTGTATGAAAGTATCTTAATATCTTCTCCTTCAAAAGAAACAATATCGCCTGCATTTAAATTTACCAAAGCAACGGCAACGTTGTCTGGTGAATTTACTTTAATGATCTTTTTCTGCATCATATAATTTATTAATTCCTAAAACTTAGCACTATAATTTGTGTACCCTTTTTCAATACCATTAGCATCAATTTCTTGTAAAGCCAAAGCAATAGCATCTGTTAAGTTTTCAACTTTGGTTAGATCTTCTCCCCAATAATCTTCAATACTTAAAACATTTTTAGCTATTTCTGAATAATCGCTAGATTCCCATATTTTAGCATATGCTTCAACAACATCTGCGCTATCATTAATTGGTAAATCTTCACCATTCCAAGTTCCTCCTTTATAAAAACGTATTAATGAAGCAAAAGCAAACGTTAAATTAGTTGGTACTTTTTTATGAATATTTACATATTCTAATAAACTAGGTAATACTCTAACTTTAAATTTAGATACCGTGTTTAAAGCTATACTTGATAAATTATGAATAATAAATGGGTTTCTAAAACGGTCGAAAATATCATCCGCGAAACTATTCAACTCATCTCTGTCCATATCTAATGTGTCAATAATTTCATCAAATACAGCTTTATTTATAAAAGGACCAGTAAACGAATCATCTACAGATTGTTTTACTGTTTTATTACCGTAAAGTATAGAAAAAGGAACCATGGCTGTATGTGCACCGTTTAAGATACGTACTTTTCTAGTTCTGTAAGGTTGCATATCATCAACAATCTTAACATCTAAACTTGTTTTACTAAATGGTAATTTTGCTTTTAAATCGTCTCCTCCTTCAATAACCCATAATAAAAATGCTTCGGCAGCTACAATTAAGTTATCTGAATAATCTAACTGTGCATTGTAAGTTTCAATCTCATCTTTTGGATATCCTGGAACAATTCTATCTACTAATGTACTGTGAAAAGCATTACTTTCTAATAGCCATGTTTTAAAGTCATTACCTAAATTCCAATCGATTACATACTTTAAAATAATTTCTTTTAAAGTCTCCGAATTATGATTAATTAACTCACATGGAATGATAGTTAATCCTTTGCTTGTATCTCCATTAAAATGCTTAAACCTTTCGTGTAAAAGAACAGTTAATTTAGCAGGAAATGAACTTGGTGGTTGCATTTCAGGCGTATCAGAACCTACATATGCAATACCTGCTTCTGTAGTATTAGAAATAATGAATTCTAAAGATTCTTCTTTTGCTAAACTTAAATAATCATTAAAATTAGCATATGGATCTACACCTTTTACAATATTAGAAATAAGTTCAATATCTTGAATTTCTTGGCCTTTCTTAACACCTTTCATAAACAAAGTGTACAATCCATCTTGATCGTTTAGCATTTTTACTAAACCTCTATCAATTGGTTGTACCACAGCTATTCCAGCATTAAAATCGACTGCTTTATTTAATTCCTGAAACGCATAACCTATAAAGGCTCTTAAGAAATTACCTTCTCCAAATTGTACTATTTTTATTGGAAGCTTTTCTTCTAATCCAACATTTACTCTATTTAACTTTTTCATTTTTATATAATAATTAAAGGATCAATTAATCTTAAAAAGTTTAAGACTAATTGAATCCTTTATTTAATTTTTTAATTTTAAAGACTCCTATATTATTCTACTATGTAATTTAAATTTTCATCTAAAGGGGTCATTTTTGGCATTAACAAATGTACTAAACCAAGAATGACTAAATAACAAGACCCTGCTACTAGAAACGCCCAGAAAAAACCTGTATTCCCAGCTGAGTCTAGCGCTTTACCTAATAAGAAAGATGATATGATTCCTGCAACAGCACCAGACATTCCACCAATACCTGTTACAGAAGCAACTGCCTTTTTAGGAAATACGTCTGAAGCCAATGTAAAAATATTTGCAGACCAAGCTTGATGCCCTGCTGCTCCTAATCCTATAAGAAATACTGCTAACCATTTATTTTGTGTTATTGCTACAATTGCAACTGGTAAAATAATTAAAGCACATATTAATAAAGTTGATTTTCTTGCTTTATTAATTGACCATCCTTTTTTGATAAAAAATCCTGAAAGATATCCTCCAAAAATACTACCTACATCTGCCATAGCATAAATAACAAAAAATGGAACCCCAATACTTTTAACATCTACACCAAATGTTACAGATAAATATTTTGCTCCCCAGAAAAGGTAGAACCACCAAACAGCATCGGTCATTTTTGCCACAGCAAAAGCCCAAGTTTCTCGTTTAAAGAAAACCTGTTTCCATGGTAATTTATCTTCATTCTCTACTTTAGAATCACTTTGAATATAAGCTAATTCGCCTTTTGATAGGCTAGGATGAACTTCTGGCTTTTTATAAATGCGAAACCAAAGAAACACCCAAATGGCACTAAGAGCTCCAGTAATTAAAAAAGGAATTTGCCAGTTTTTTCCATTTTCATGAACAATCCAACCAATAACAAATGGTGCTGCTATAGCGCCTATACTTGTAGCCGCATTATAAAGTCCCGTTGCAAATGCTCTGTCTTTCTTAGGAAACCATTCAGCTACCGTTTTCTGAGCTGCTGGAAAATTTCCAGATTCACCTATTCCTAAACCAAAACGAGCTACAGAAAATCCTAAAATACTAAATCCTGGTTGTACAAAAGCATGAAGAACCCCAAAGAAACTCCATGTTCCAATGGCTAATGTGTATCCTTTTTTTGTACCTAAACGATCTATAACTCCTCCCATAGCAAGCATTCCTATTGCATATGCAATTTGAAACCAAATAATTATCCCTGCATAATCACTATTTGTCCAACCAAATAATTTTTGAAGTGTGGGATAAAGTACTCCAATGATACTTCTATCAAAATAATTGATTGTAGTGGCAAACATCAAAAGCCCTAAAATCCTGTAACGATAGTTTCCTATCTTCTGCGTTTCATTCATAATTTTCTAAGTTTATTGGTGTTAAATATACACTTATACTTCGTGTATATAAAATTTTAGTTGGTAAAGCTTTATTTAAATTTTGAAATAATCTTTGGCATTATTATAACTAATATCAGAAACCATTTTACCAATCCATTCCATATCGTTTGGTAATTCGCCTCTTTTTATTTCGTCTCCTAAAAGATTACAAAGAATACGTCTAAAATATTCGTGTCTTGGAAATGACAAGAAACTTCTAGAATCTGTTAACATCCCAATAAAACAACTAATAAGCCCCATATTTGAAAGCGCATTTAATTGCTTTATCATACCATCTTTTTGATCTAAGAACCACCAACCAGAGCCAAACTGCACTTTTCCTTTTACACTACCATCGTTAAAATTACCTATCATGGTAGCCATGACTTCGTTATCGGCAGGGTTTAAGTTATAAATAATGGTTTTTGTTAGTTTGTCTTTACTATCTAGTGCATTTAAAAATGCTGATAGTTTTTGAGCTTGTGGATAATCACCAATAGAATCCCATCCTGTATCAGGACCTAAAACATCTAACATTCTTTTGTTATTATTTCTTAAAGCCCCTAGATGATATTGTTGTACCCAACCATATTCATGATAAGTTTCTGCTAAAAATAATAAAATAGCACTTTGAAATTTTAAAGCTTCTTCTAATGTAATATTTTGATTTTCTCTTTTCTTTTTGAAAATTGACTTTACTTCAGCTTCTGTAAATTTTTCAAAATAGATTTGATCTAAACCATGATCACAAACTGAACAACCATTTTTATCGAAAAACTCAATTCTATTTTTTAATGCATCACATAAATCATCATAAGAATTAATAGGCGTTTCTGAAGCATTAGCTAAAGAATCAACATAGTTGTTATAGCCTTCATTAGAAATCATTATCGCTTTATCAGGTCTAAATGAAGTACCAACTTTAATATCTAAATTGTTTTTTATAATCTGTTGGTGGTATTCTAAAGTATCTGTAGGATCTTCAGTTGTACAAACGTATTCTGCATTTACTTTTCGAAGTAAATTTTGAGTACTATATTCTTTAGTGTTAATTTTAGCTGAAACTTCTTCGTAAATTTTATCAGCATTTTTTTCATTAAGCAAATCATACACATCAAAATAACGAGCTAACTCTAAATGTGTCCAATGATATAATGGGTTACGCATTGTGTAAGGCACCGTTTTTGCCCAATTTAAAAACTTATCTTTATCGGGAGCATTACCAGTAATAAAATTTTCATTTATACCCAATGTACGCATTGCACGCCATTTGTAATGATCTCCATTTATCCAAACTTGAGTAATATTATCGAATATCTTATCTTCTGATATTTGTTGTGGTGATAAGTGGTTATGATAATCTATAATTGGCTGATTTTTAGAATAATTATGATATAATTCCTCTGCGTATTTATTTTCTAAAAGAAAATTGTCGTTAATAAATTTTTTGCTCATTTTAAGCTTATTATCTTTAAATTATTTTTGTGATTATGTCTAAAAGATTGACAGTAATTAAAAATTGTAATCGATTACGCAAAGGTATGTAAAATTATAAAAAAAACATCTTTTTTATAAAATATAATCCTAATCTACGTTTAAAAAAACATATTTTTAATACTAAATTCTATTTAAACTTTGTAAATATATAATAATATATCCACTGACAAAACAGATAATAAAAAAAGGAGATATGAAATTCATACCCCCTTTTTTTTATAGCCTATATTTAGAATATATTATCTAGTTAACACCTTAACAGATTTCTGACCTTCTAAAGTTTTAACTGTAGCAATATAAAGACCTTGCTTAAGATTAAAACTTGTATCTTCAGAAGTTTTAAACGACTTAACTAAAGCTCCAGTGATGCTAAAAACTCTTACTTCTGTTGAAGATTTAACGTTTGATATATACACTCTACTTTTAACAGCTTTTACATTCGTTGAAACTTGTGAAGCAAAATCATCTGCACTTAATCTATTCCCTATTACATCATCTGCATCTATACCATCAAGAGTTACATTTCCGAAATAGATTCTATACCAACTTGGCTTTCCAATATCATCATAATATTGATATTCACCTGCACTTGGAAGTGTTATATGCAATTCTTTAATATCAGAATCAATTAATGGAGTAAAGAAAGTAAACGTAGTACCATCTGCACTATCAATATGGTGTCCAAAATTACCACTGCCATCAACATTTTCTCCTCTCATAATTATAGTTACTTCTTGATTTGCCTCAGTAGTAGTTATTGACATGTATCTTGTTCTTTTCCCACTAGAGTTAACATAAATACGACCTGCTAATCCTAAATCCGCAAAATTAGCACCTCCATTATCATCTCGTCTTGTTAACGCAGTATTAGTGGTTCTTAATCTATCATTTGTACCATCTGTAACGTACTTAATAGCACCAAAATCTAATCCAGGCGAAGCAATCTGATTATCACTGTTTGCCACACCTTGAGCAACAGTTCCTGAATTTAAATTAATTACTGAATTCATATTAGTGTCATTCAATTGGTTATCATAAGTTGCACCATCTAACTGTACTGCTCCAAAATCCCAAACTTTAATTAATTGTGCTTGAGAAAGCGAGGTAAAAAGTAACATAGTAAATGTTAATAAAAGTAAATTTTTTTTCATGTTTTAAATAGTTAAAAAGTTTAATTCAATCACACCATTGTAATCGATTGCATAAATTTAAACATTTATTTATAATAAACAAAAAAAAACACATGTTTTTACAATAAAAAAAACTTTCTATATCACTGATACACAATGTTATCAAAAAAAATTTCATATTTTTAACAACAAATAAATAAGTGTAAAAAATACATAAAAAAAGGCGAAAAACTAAATTATAAGTTATTCGCCTTTTAAATGATTAGAAATTAACATTTAGTGTGTTAATACTTTTAAAACCTTTTGCCCATCAGCATCTTTAATTGTAACAATCCACAGACCATTTTTAAAACTAAAATCGGTATCTGTATCAGTTTTTAATGATTTAACTAATGCCCCATTAAGACTATAAATATTAATATTAGTATTAGATTTAACATTAGAAACATAAATTCTATTATTATAACCAGCTATTTTTACAGAAGAGCCTGACGCAAAAACATCATCAATACCTAAACTTATTAATGCTGCAATTGGATCCCAATTATCACTACCTTTTGTAAAATTGAAAGTAGTAATATCTGTTCCGTCAGTTAATTGATCTGTTGAAAGTATAGTTGACCAAGAAGCACGACTTCCAGAATTATCTTCACCAGAAATTTCATTAGTATTTCTTTCGTACATCTTACTAGATTCTCCTCCTAAAGAGCTTTTCCATCCATCAGGAAAAATTAAAGATTGCCCTATATAACTTGGGTTAGTTGACTCGTCTATAGTTGTATTATAAAATACAACTTCACTTGTATTTGGACTCCATGGACGACCAAAATAACCAGGTTTTGAACCATTAACTGATGCTGTTTCTACACCTGGAACAGGTGATTTTACATGACATTCGTACATTAAATATCCTCTTCCACTTGTTTGTTGAGCTGCAGTAATATAAGCAACATCACTTCCTGAATCACTTGTGTTTAATATAAGATCTGTTTGGTAAAACACAGCACTCATACCTCCATAAATATAATCTACGGCACCCATCATAGCGCCTTTGTAAACTACAACTCTAGAGTCTTTTCCTCCGTAAAAAGAATCTTGACGACCAATAACTCGACAATTATTTAAAGTAACTTTATCTGTACCATTTGCAATTCCAATTGCTGCAGCTTGAGTTACATAACCTGCGCTTCTATCTTGCACAGATGTATTACCATAGTCTGTAGGTCTTACTGGCTCACTAATAGCCTTTCTTTCTACAATATCTTCTGATTCTTTTTGAGATATATATTGATTAAATGAATTCTCAAGAATAATATTTTCAGCTGTAAAACCATCAGCGATTACTACAACAGTTGCATTCCAATAAGAACCGTTAGTCGAACCTTCATCATTAACATGTGATATATAGCCATTAGCTTTATTAGCAGCTAATACATCTGCATGCCATTTATTATCAGAACCTTGGCTATAAAAATTATATTTTTGACCATAATAAGAAGTGATTCTTACCGCATTGGCATCAATATCTACACCTGCATTTAAAATAGCAATACTAGGTGACGTTGCTGCATTTTTTAAAGTTACATTTGCACTATTAATAACAATCATTTCTTCATAATTACCTGGATCTATAATTACTGTAACACGTTCATCATTTGGACGATCCATTTTAGCTACAGCATTTAAGGCCTCGTTTATAGTTTGGTAATCTTTATCTGCACCTACTGTAATTACAGATGAATAAGCAACAACTTGCTTAATCTCTATATTTGTAAAATAAGTTGTAGCTTGACTAGCACCACAAGTAATTGTTGCTGTTCCCGCTGAAGCACCTAAATAAATATACTCAACACTTTCTATTTGACTTGTACTTCCACTATTAGTATATACCATATCACCACCCTCAATAGAAAAATCTGCTTTATAATAATATGATACAATTATTTTTTCTCCAGGGTTCATAGGAACTACGATTGTACTACCATCTCCTCCAGAAAGGTGTCCTTTTGCAATTTCATTTTTCAAACCAGAGATCGCTAATCCTTTATAAAACAAATCAGTATTAGAAATAACTTTATCATCAAAACTCCAATTTGTTACCGGAGTAAATGTTAATGTTTTAGAAGTAGCCGATCCTGAGACAGTTAAATTAGAAGTTAATCCTAATTCAATAGCATACTCATCTAAACCATCGTAATTAATAGAATAAACCCCATCTCTTAACGCAACTGCTGCTACATCTGTAAAATTATATTCATAACCTGCTTCATCTAAATTAGTAAATGTTAAGCTTAATTTACCTAATTGTGTTGCATCTAATGCAGGTGCATCAATTGTTACATTATGTAAAGGCTTTGATGTAAAAGCAATATCTGCTGTATCTACTCCTGCAATTGTAATTGTATTAGCTAAAATTTCAAAATCATTTACTCCATCTGCTGAAATTGTATACTCTACACCTGCTTCAAGATCGACACTATATGTTAACGCTCCTGTATCTATAGTAATAATTGGGTCGTAAATTTTATTTGCTGCAGGATCTGGCGTATAAGTTAATGAAAGATTAGTAAGATCTGTTAATCCCGTTATATTACCAGTTACTGTAAATAAATCTACCTGTATCACAGAAACATCATAACTTGTTGTAGTTTCTGTAACATCTAAACTAAGACCATTAGAAATAACATAACCATTAGCATTACCTAAACCAAGTGCATAGGTTTTATCTGCTGGTAAATCTATACTATAAGTACCGCTAGAAACAACTGCTGAATATGTTTTTCCTGCTTCGTTGGTAAAATCAATTGAATAACCATTAGGAATACCCGAGGCTTGCGTTTCATCAACATTACCTGTTAACGTTACATAATTAGCATCTTTTCTTAATATTCTATAATAACTTGGTTTATCTGCTTCATCATAAATATGATAATCACCAGCTGATTTTGCTACAAATTTCACTTCTTGAACTGTAGCTCCTACTGCTACAACATCATCTTGAACAGCAGGGTCTGACGCATATTCAAAATGAATTATTCCTGTTCCTGATTGAGTAAGCATCATTACCGTAACTTCATCATCTTGGTTTAAAGTTAAAGTCATTTGTCTATTAGTTGCTCCACCCGCATTTACATAAACTCTACCTGTATAACCAGAAGCCCCTCCAAGATTCTCATCATAACGAGTAAGATTCGCATTAGAAGTTCTTAATCGGTCATTAGTTCCTCCAGTCCAACTTAAGACTCCCTCTGTAAATGTTGTAGCTAACACATTTCCAGAAGAACCTGGGGTTATAGCGCCATCATACCAAGCATTAATTTTAGCTTCTGTAAGCATATTATTATATAACACTGGATCTAATTCTTCTGCTCCAAAATCCCAAACATCAGTTTTAATTACAGTAACAGGAAGGTTGCTTACTTCTATAGCTGGTGTATAAGCATTATCGCCACTAAACGTAAAATACAAAGTGGCAGGACCTCCAGTGTAAGTAAATTCATAAAACCCGGTTTTATCAGTAGAAACTTTTACATCAGCTGAACCTAAATCACTACCTCCTGCTGTTGTACCTCCACTCATTGCTCCATTACTATATACAGATCCGTAAAAACGAACGGTAGTACTGGTACCAGTAACATCTACTTCTAGAGAATTTCCATCTTTAAAAGCGACACCATAACCAGAACTATGCCATGGACTTGTAGCTGCTTGGGTTCTTAATTTTCCATCAGGACTTGTTGTTGAAGTAATGGGATCCCATTGAACCCCATTATTGGTAAACGTAGATCCATCTGCTAAGTTGTAAGAGGATGTAAGAGAAATGACATCAATAACTGGAGTATAAGCATTATCGCCACTAAATGTAAAATATAATGTAGCAGGTCCTCCAATATGAGTAAACTCATAAAAACCTGTTTTATCAGTAGAAACTTTTACATCTTCTGAACCTAAATCATTGCCACCAACTGTTGTGCCTCCACTCATCGCTCCATTACTATATATAGATCCGTAAAAACGAACAGTAGTATGACCTGTAACATCAATTTCAAGCGAGTTACCATCTTTAAAAGCAACACCATAACCAGAACTATGCCATGGACTTGTAGCAGCTTGGGTTCTGACTTTACCATCTGGACTTGTAGTTGTGGTAACAGGATCCCATTGGGTTCCTGTATTAGAAAAAGTAGAACCATCAGCTAAATTATAGGATGTAGTTGTTTGTCCTTGCATCAAAACTGCGCATAACGACAAGGTAATCATTAATAAAATTGATAGTTTCTTCATGTGCTAATTTGTTTAGTTAATTAGTTATAGTTTTTATATTCCTCTACTTTTATATAGATATTCTCCTTTTGGTTAAATAGAATAATATCTAAATAGAACAATAAAAATTATTCAATAATTTATGTAGGTATACTAAACTTAGGGCAAACACAATATGTAATCGATTACAATTTAAGAGCCTAAAGAATTATATACAAACATATAACAAAGCAAATTTTAGTAACCCTTGCTTTTCTTATAAAAGAATTTAAATATTTTAAATAAAAAACACAACACACACATAAACAGATGGTTCTGTTATTATTTATACTAAAAGAAGAGGCAGTTAAAAACTTAATCTAGTGATTTTAATTTGAAGCATCCTTTTTTTAACCCGTCACCTGTAACCGATAATTTAATAATTCCTGATTCATTTGAAGATTGAACTAACACAACTAGTTTTCCGCTAAACAGTTTCATTGTTGGTAAATGGAACATTTCTAAGGAAGTTGCATCACCATTACAAGCAGCTCTATAAGTTCCTTCTCCTTTAACTTGAAATTTTAATTGATTTGTTGCTGTAGGACACAGAACTCCATACTTATCAACAACAGAAACCTCAACAAAAGACAAGTCTTTTCCATCTGCTTTTATTATTTTTCTATCTGGATTAAGCACTATTTTATAAGGTTTTCCAGCAGTATGTATTTCTTTTTCAGCAATTGATTTTCCTTCATCATCAAAAGCAACTACTTTTAATACACCTGGCTCATATTTAGCATCCATCCACATTAAACGATATCTATTTTGTGGCGTAGAAGTATTCTTTTTTTGAACCCCCATACTTTTACCATTTATGAAAAGCTCAGCACTATTATAATTAGTATATACAAAAACAGGCGTTGTTTCTCCTTCTCTACCTTCCCAATTCCAATGAGGTAGAATATGCAAGGTTTCTTCTTTTTTATTCCATCTACTTCTATACAAATAAAAACGGTCTTTTGGCAGTCCTGCTAAATCTGAAATTCCAAAATAGGAACTTCGTGATGGCCAACTTTCGTCATAAGGTGTTGGTTCTCCAAGATAATCAAAACCCGTCCATACAAACTCACCAATAACCCAAGGCTTATCGTCTTGCAAAACAAAATCTTCATCAGGGACGTTAGACCAACTACAGGCTTCTAAATCGTAAGAAGAACTCTGAAAATCATCATATTGTTTGTTTTTTTCTTGAACAACTGGGAATTTATAAACACCTCTAGAACTAACGGTAGAGGCTGTTTCTGATCCTAAAATAAATCCTTGTGGAAATGTATTATAAGCTTCCTCATATAAATGCACACGATAATTAAGTCCTGGTATATCTAATAGCGAACCAAAACCAGACGCCATAGTTGCTTTTACTTGATCCATACCAACTGTTACAGGCCTTGTTGGATCTTCTCTATGAAAAACATCTTGTAACCATTGCGCACGTTTTACACCTTCTTTTCCCCATTGGTCTGGAACTTCGTTACCCGAACTCCACATAACAATGGATGGGTGGTTTCTTGTTGCTCTTACTAAATTAACGACATCTTTTTCAGCATAGTCATGAAAAAATCTGTTATATCCATTTTTAACTTTAGGCTTTGCCCATTCATCAAAACTTTCTGCTAAAAACATAAAGCCCATTTCGTCACATAATTCTAATTGCTCAAAAGAAGGCATATTATGAGAACTACGAATAGCATCACACCCCATATCTTTTAAAATGGTTAATTGACGTCGTAAAGCCGCCTTATTTATTGCCGAACCTAACGGCCCTAAATCATGATGTAAACAAACGCCTTTAAATTTTCTTATTTCTCCATTTAAGCTAAAACCTTTGTGAGCTTCGTATTTTATTTCTCTAATTCCAAAACGTTGTGTTATTTCATCTTTTAAAACATCTCCTTCATACAATTGCATTTTTGCTGTGTATAAATAAGGTGTTTCTGGGCTCCACAATTTTGGGTTTTTAACTTCTATATTTTGTTCAAATTGATTTTCAGATGATGTATTAGATTTTAAAGTCGCAACTTCATTACTATCTGAATCTACTATTTTAGTTATAATAGAAACATTTTCTCCAGTTACTTTCGATTTAATATTTACAGTTGCTACATTTTTGGAAATTGTAGGTGTTGTAATAAACGTTCCCCATTGGTTAAAACGAGTATTATTAGTGACAATGACGCTTACATTACGGTATAAACCAGCACCTGGATACCAACGAGATGAGAATGCTTCATTTGATAATTTTACAGCTAGTATATTTTCTTTATCAACCAATAAATCCTTAGTAATATCAAAATAGAAATAACTGTAACCGTAACCCCATTCACCAATTTTCTTTCCATTTAAATACACTTGAGGTTCGGCCATAGCGCCTTCAAAAAGAATAATAGCCTTTTTGCCTTCTTTAAATTCAGGAATGGTAATTTTTTTCCTATACCAACCTGTTCCTATATGTGGTAAAGAACCTGTTCTACCTGTTTTTTCAGTAGCCACTTTTTCTCCATTTTGAACAATTGCGACTTCTTGTTTATCTATATTTTTATCAAAAGGGCCATAAATAGCCCAATCGTGAGGTACACTAACAGTTTCCCAAGCAGTGTCTTCATAGTTTATATCAAAAGCATTTTCAATCTCTCCTTTTTGAAATTTCCAATTAGCATCTAATTGTTGCACTGTTCTTACTTGTGAAAAAGAAACTTGTGAAAAATTTAGAAATATAAAAAGCAGAAATCTAATATGATTTTTTAAAAGTCTGTTAACAATCATCCACGAACTTATTAAGTGTTATTTTAATTATGTATACATAAATTGTGTTGTTTAAAATTTAATAATAACATGTTGTCATTAATAAAAATTGAACTACAAATTTACTAGACAAATCTTTTATAAATTATTTACAATATCATAAAATTAATGATAATGATATATTATTCTTTTCAAAACTTTAATTGCAGTATTCTAATTACCTTGTTTCTAATTAATATACTCTAGAAGTATATAATATAAAAAAGAAAAGACTCAAAATACAAAATGTATTTGAGTCTTTTTTAGTAGCGGGAACTGGACTCGAACCAGTGACCTTCGGGTTATGAGCCCGACGAGCTACCTACTGCTCTATCCCGCGATATAATTCCTAAAACAACTTACTTAGCTTTCAACTTTCGGCTCATAATACCGACCAAATTATTTCGGACTGCAAATATACAATCATTTTTATGCTTGCACAAGCATTAAATTAGAAAATATTACTATTCAATGTTATCTACTTGAAAATGTACAATTTCTGAATTATTAAATTTTATTGTTACTTGAATTGGGTTGCAACAAATCTCACAATCTTCAATATAAGATTGTTCTAAAATTGAATTATCTAATAACATTGATATATTTTCCCAACAATAGGGACAAGTAAAAAACTGCTCTAACATAAATATAAAACAAAAAACAGATAGCTAAAATAGCTATCTGTTTTCTTTAATTAAAATTTATAAAACTTTATTAATTACTCTTTTTCAATATCAACAGTAGCGGTAGGATTCTCCATATCAATCAACATTAAACTAGGAGGGTTATTCCCAGAAACACTAACATACTCTTTATTTAAATTATTATCACTAACCATGATAGTATTTAAATTAGATAAATTCATAAACTCTAATGGTAAATCACCAGTAAGCTTATTAGTAGATAAAATTAACTCTTCTAAATTAGTTAATTGTGCTATTTCTACTGGAATTTCACCTTCTAATTTATTATCCATCAAACTAAGCTTTTCTAATTTAGATAAAGCATAAATATCATTTGGAATAGTACCAGTTAAAAAATTACTTCCTAATAAAAGCTCTTTTAAATTGGTCAAATTCATTAAAGACTGTGGAATGTTTCCTTCAAACTTATTACTATATAATTTTAAGTATTTTAAGTTTTTTAATTCTCCTAATTCTGAAGGTATATTACCTTCTAATTTATTCATAAATAATTCTAAAGATGTTAATTCTTTTAAATTCTTAATAGACACTGGAAGTGTACCTTCTAATTTATTAAAACCTAAATTAATTTTTCTTAAACTAACTAAACTCCCTATTTCTTGTGGTAAAGTTCCTTGTAAATTATTGAACTGCAAATTAATTTCAACAATCTTATTGTTTTCTATTTTAACACCATACCAAGTATCAACTGAGGCATTTAAGTCCCAAGAAGAGTTCCATTCGGCACCATTAGTAGCATTATATAATGCAATTAAGGCATCTTTATCATTTGAAGATACGTTTGCAAAAGAGTATACTGTAACAAAGAAAAATACAGCTATAAGTTTAAAGTTTTTCATTTTGAATAAATTTGGGATTAATTCTTAAGCGAATATAGCTCGGAGACAGTCTAAAAACCATTTTATTCGATGAAATACATTAAATTTTAACAATTACTAATCGACCAACTGCTCAATTTCCAGCTGAATGTCTTCCCACTTTTGCATAAAAACTTGTAAATCTGCTTTCTTTTTTTGATAATTATCAAAGAAATTTGGTTGAGACGAGACTTCCTCATAATTAATCTCAAGCGATAAATCAATAGCTTTTATGTCTCGTTCTAGCTCATTAATTTTAGACTCAACATTACTCAATTTATTATTTAAAGATTTGATCTTTTTTTGATCTTCATATGATTGTTGTTTCTTTTCTTTAGGAGTTTCTTTCTTTTCAACCGTTCTTTTTTCAACTTCACGCAAATTTTCAACTTTACGTTGCTCTAAATAATAATCAATATCACCTAAATACTCTTTTACTTTATGATCTTTAAATTCATAGACACTAGTTGTTAAGCCTTGTAAAAAATCACGATCGTGAGAAACTAAAATTAAAGTACCTTCAAATCGTATTAATGCTTCTTTTAAAACATTCTTAGATTTAATATCTAAGTGATTTGTTGGCTCATCCATTATTAAAACATTAAATGGTTGAAGCATTAATTTAGCTAATGCTAAACGGTTACGTTCACCTCCAGAAAGCACACGCACATATTTATCTGCCTCTTCTCCTCTAAACAGAAACGATCCTAATATATCTCTTACTTTACTTCTATTTGTTTCATTAGCGGCATCAATCATGGTATCTAATACTGTTTTACTCCCATCTAAATACTCTGCTTGGTTTTGAGCAAAATAGCCTATCTGCACATTATGTCCTAACTTTAAAAGTCCATCATACTTAATATCTCCAACAAAAATTTTGGCTAAAGTAGATTTTCCTTGTCCATTTTGTCCAACAAATGCCGTTTTGGTATCTCGCTCAATAAGTAAATCAATATTTTCTAAAACCTGATTATCACCATAATTTTTTGATACCTTTTCGGTTTCAACAACCACTTTTCCTGGTGTAATAGACACCGGAAAATTAAGTGTCATGACACTATTATCATCTTCATCAACTTCAATTCTATCAATTTTATCTAGTTTCTTAATAAGCGATTGCGCCATAGTAGCCTTTGAAGCTTTGGCTCTAAACTTCTCAATCAGCTTTTCTGTTTGTTCAATTTGCTTTTGCTGATTTTTTTGAGATGCTAACTGCTGTGTTCTCAATTCTTCTCTAAGCACCAAGTATTTTGAGTATGGTTTAGGGTAATCATAAATTCTTCCTAGAGAAATTTCAATAGTCCTATTAGTTACGTTATCTAAAAACATTTTATCATGCGATACAATAGCTACAGCACCAGTATAATTTTTCAAAAAGCCTTCTAACCAAATAATCGATTCAATATCTAAATGGTTAGTTGGCTCATCTAAAAGTAAGATGTCATTATTTTGAAGTAATAATTTAGCTAATTCAATACGCATACGCCAACCACCAGAAAAAGTATCAGTAAGTTTATTAAAATCTTCTCTTTTAAATCCTAATCCTTGAAGGATTTTTTCGGTATCACCCTGATAATTATAACCTCCTAAAATTTCATATTGATGTTGAAGCTCATTAATATCGACCATAAGTTGATGGTAGCCTTCACTTTCATAATCGGTACGCTCTGCCATTTGCGTATTAACAGCTTCCATTTTAGCTTCTAATTCTTTAATCTCTGTAAAAGCTTCATAGGCTTCTTCTAAGACCGTTCTTCCTAAAATAAAATCTATATCCTGCTTTAAAAAACCAATTTTAAGTTCTTTATCCGCAGCAATTTGTCCTGTATCTGGCTCCATCTCTTTAGATAGAATTTTTAACATGGTAGATTTACCAGCACCATTTTTTCCAATAAGGCCAATTCTATCACCATTACCTAGTTTAAATGTAATATCTTCAAACAGGTATTCTCCTTGAAATGAAACCGATAAATTATGAATGTTCATCATAGAAATGTAACTTAAGCTACAGAATTTTAATTATTAAAATCTTATTTTTGTTCTGTAATTGAGTTTGCAAAAATACACTAAAATATATGTTTAAAAAAGGAACAAAATTATATAGTATTTTTACTGGGTCTTGTCCAAAATGTCATCAAGAATCTATGTTTAAAAACAAGAACCCTTATATTCTTTCTGAAGTATTAGACATGCACGAAACATGTAATCATTGTGGCACTAAATACAAAATAGAACCTTCTTTTTTTTACGGCGCTATGTATGTTAGTTATGCAGTAGGTATTGCTTTTGCTGTAGCTGCTTTTGTAATTTCATTTTATTTTTTTAATGCTAACATAAATATTGTTTTTATATCTATTGTTACTACTTTAATTGTTTTTTTACCAGTAATTATAAGAGTCTCTAGAAATATCTGGATTAATATTTTTATGCATTTCGATAAATCTTTAGCTAACACGTGATTTTTTTATTTGGGAGTTACCCTATCTGGTCGGGCTTATCTTTACAATCTTTTTTCTCGTACATCACAAAAAGGATTTTCACTTTAATCCCTAACGCGAATTCATGGTGTCAAAAAAAGCTACTTTACAAAGCGTTTAATATCAATCTCTTTCTCTAGAGGAATTTCGTTTTCGATAAAATTGAAAAGTTGTTTAGCAACATAAGGCCCAATCATAACACCTCGAGTTCCCAATCCGTTTAAAACAAACATACGTTTATAGTCTTGATGCTGCCCAACTAAAGGGCGTCTATCTTTAACCGTAGGACGAATCCCAGCAACTTGGCTTACTATTTTATAAGAACAACTAATAAGTTTATCTAGTTTAGTTAAAAGTTCTTCTTTTGCTTTATTTGTAATGACATGTGTAGTATCAGTCCATTCGTAAGTTGCTCCAGCAATATATAAGTCGTCTCCTAACGGAATTAAAAACACTCCAGCTTTTAAAACATAATCAATTTTCAATTTAGGAGCATGAATTACAAGTAACTCGCCTTTTGTTGGCACCAAAGGTAATTGACTAAAATAAGGGTTTTTTACAACACCAAAGCCTTCAGCAAATACAATATACTTTGCCGTTATATTTTTATACTGAATATTAGTTTCGTCAACTTTTAAATTATCGTAATTAAATGCTTCTTCAACATAACTATTGTTTTTTAACAACTTTTGCTTATATGCATCTATTAAAGTTTTAACGTCTATTCTTCCTGTTTTTAAAACTTTTCCAAAACCAAAAGAAGCTTGTATTGACTCGTTGTTATTTTTAATAATATCTGTTGAAAGATATTCGGAAAGTTTTGGCTTATCGGACGCAGCAAACCAATCGTTTTGCTCTTCTAATGATGCAAATTTCCTATATACAGGTATTTTATAATCTAACTTAACATTTAATACTTCCTCCAAACTTTTATACATGGGAAGTGCAATATCTAACTGTTCTTTACTTTTCCAAACAGAGGTAAAACGTTTTAAAACAACAGGATTATACAAGCCACCTGCAACAGTTGATGATTGTTGTGATTTATCATCAAACACAATAAAACTTTTGTTATTAGCTTTCAACTGTTCGCAAAAACTAATACCTGCTAAACCAATACCAACAATAATATAATCTACATTCATATGCACGTAAAGGTAATTATAATGACAAAAAAAAGACTATCATTTTCAGATAGTCTTTTTTACTTTTTTAAAATTTTGTATGAATTAGTATGTCCACATATCTAATTCAAAATCTCTAATTTTATCTTTAATTCTTTCAGATTCTAATAATTGCATCAATGCATTTTGAGAAACATATTCGTTAATTTTTCTATCTCCTTGTTCATTTTCTTCTTTAAAAATATAACCTTGGAAACGTCTAGAATTTAGAATGTGATCGAAAGAAAATGGAATGGAGCTATTTTCATTGTTAAAAGCTTTGGCTTCATGTAACACCTCTCTAGCATCTGGGAAAAACACCCAAAAAAGAGGCACTAAATCTGGATTTTCATCTTCAATAAAGTTTACATCTGGTGCTACAGGAGCAATACCAATAAGTCTGTATTTCATCTCAGCTTGACGCTTATCAAAATACCAAAGTCCTCTAATATGATACTCAGTAATATCTGCTGCTGTAATATCTCTTCTATCAATATACTCTGCAGATAACTCTTCACCAGCATTTAATTGCTCAATACCTAATTCGGTAGTATCAATTTTAACTAATGCAGACTCAATATCCTTTAAAGTTCTTTTTGTTGTAAAGTAAGAATCGTCATAAATATTTTTTATTTTTCCGTTTTTGATATTCTTTATAAGAACATCATATAAAGAACGTCTATCTTTCCCAATATTATTTGTATCTATTGGATAGTAAAGTGGAAAATTTGCACGCTCATCTAAAACGACTTTTTCCCATACCGTTTTTGAAAAAAGAATATCTCTATCGTCAACATAACCATATTCTAAAGGTTTATCGTTATCGATTGCTTTTTGTGCATCTGTTCTTACCCCAATTTCATCTGGGCTTTTAGCATTTAATATATTAGCTTGTGCGAATACACCAGATACTGAACAAACAGTTACTACGGTTAATAAAAAACTTTTTAATTTCATCTCCATTTACTTTTATTATTATTAGGAAATTATTCCTAATGAATTTAATTTGTAAGCTCAATAATGATTGGTGACACCTTTTTAAGTATAACACTAACACCTGAAGCTTTAGCCTCAATATCAAATATTGTAACACTAGATCCTCGTTTAGCTTTAGCTAATATTGATTGAGATCTGCTATCTAATTTATTACCTCTAACATTTACAGTAGGTTGTCCTGGAACTTTAAATTTAAATCCTGTAACACGTAATGGTAATTCAAAATCGAAATCGTCAAACTTAGCTCCAATAGTTGAAATTTTAAGACTTCCTTTTTGCATTTTAATTGCACCATCTTCTCCTCTTACAGTACCTGTTGGTTTTGGTAAATCTTTAATTCTAAATTTAGCGTTATCTGGAACCGTTTTTCCATCAGGTAAAGTAGCAGTAACATTAATAGTTACTTCTCTTCCTTTAACCTTTGTAGCATCCATAACATAGTTACTACCTGAAACCCAAGACAAACCTTGAGCATTAGCTTTAACTTTATTATCAGGAACACCAGCAAATGAAATAGTCATTGGGTTTTTAACACCACGATATACAACATTCATTTTATCGGCAGAAATAGTTGCTGAATTTGGTTTAGCTACTGTTGCAAATGATGATTTTACAGGAACCTCAATTTCTTCACCATCTTGAGCGAAAATTAATTTTCCTTCAATTTTATGTTCACCAACACCTCCTGTACCAATTTTCAACTTCACTTTACCATCTTCAATAGAATATTGATTTTCATTAAGTTTTCTACCATCTAGAGTTAATTCTACTCTACTTGGCTTAGTAGATGCATCTTTACGACCTAATACAATTTGACCATCAAACTGCTCACCATTAAAATAAGCCGATTTTGATGTTTCCATCAACGTTGTATAATTTGTCATAGATAATTGACCTGCTTGAGCTCCTGCTAACATTTTAGATAAAACTTCAGACTCAGTCGTTTTTATATCGGCTTGCATCTGTGTCATTTTAGTTAAAGATGCTACTAATGGAAACCCTTTATAATTACGATCTAACCAAGTTTGTTTTCCCACACCACCAATATTTGTAGTGTTAAACTTTGTTTGAACATCCTTAATAACAGATTCCATACCTTTTTCTCCTTGCAACAGAGAAACAACTCCTTCTCTAAACTTATTTATTTGGTCTAAAAATTCTTGCCCTTCTTCCTTTATCTTTCCTCCTTTAAAGAAATTTTGATCTAGGTAATCACCTTTATCCATAATTTCATAATCGTTAGGATTATCAACAGTTGCAGTCATTTTTCCTTTTAAATCTTCTAAATAAGCATCAAACTTATGGGCTAAATCATCAATTTTATCTGCTTTAGATTTTAATGAGCCATATTTAGCTGGTTCTTCATTAGCTTTAACATCTAAACTAGCCACAAAACTATTATTACGCTCTTCAGCTGCTTGGTTAGATTCTACAAGCCTTTCGTTCATTAATCCGAAGGCTGAAAGCACTTCTTTAGACATATTTAAAGCTAGCATTGCTATAAATATTAAATACATCAGATTAATCATTTTCTGTCTGGGTGATAAATTTCCTCCTGCCATTTCTAATTAGGTTTTTGGTTAATATTAAATTTGGGATTAACCCTAATTAGTTTTTGTTCATTGCAGACAACATACCGCCATACACACCATTTAACGAAGACAAATTAGATGCTAAAGATTGCATTTGCTCTTTTAATTTAGCTGCATTTTCAACAGACTCTTCATTAATACTAGCTTGTTTACTAGCGCTTTCTAATTGAACTTTATACAAACTGTTTAATGATTCCATTTGAGCTGCAGCTAATGATAATTCTTCACCATATTTTTTAGTAGCTTCAATAGAATCTGCAGTAGATGACATATTTTTTGCCGCTCCTTCAAAGCTTTTGATGCTATCACCTAAACTAGCCATTAATTCGCCATCAATTTTAGCGTCTTTTAATAATTCATCTAATTTTTTAGATAATATTCCTTGGGCATCTTCTTTTACTTCTTTTTTACTAGTCTGACCTCCTGCTAATTCAGGATATACTAAAGACCAATCTAACTCGTCGTCAACTGGTTCAAACGCTGAAAGCGCAAAAATAATTGCTTCTGTTACTAGACCTAAGGTTAACATAAAGTTACCTGTAATGAATCCAAACTCCATATGAGTTATTTTGAAAAGTGCTCCAATAATTACAATTGCTGCTCCTAATCCGTAAGCCATGTTCATGAACTTCTTACCTGCTTTTGAATTTGCCATAATTTTCGATTTTTAAATTTTAAGTATTTCTACTTAAGTAGGTTAATTAAATAGGTTATTTATTGATTTGATTAAATTTATTATACTCTTTAGGTGTTCGTTACTGTTTAGTTACTTTTGTCCCCATGTAATCTTGTACTGTTCTGAACCCTATAAAACTTCTTGCAGAATCTGCATATTCGTAATCTCTAGAACTTACTTGTAAAAAATAAGCAACATCTTTCCAAGAACCTCCTCTTACAACTTTACGTTTATTATTTTTATCGTTTACACTTGGATTAATTGTAGACGTATATTCATATGAATTGGGATCATAAGAAGCATCAACCCACTCAGAAACATTACCAGCCATGTTATATAAATTATAATCATTTGGCTCATAAGATTTTGCTTCTACCGTATACAAAGCTTGATCTGCGGCATAATCTCCACGTACAGGTTTAAAGTTTGCCATAAAACAACCTCTATCACTTTTAGTATAAGGGCCTCCCCAAGGATAAGTTGCAGCTTGAAGTCCTCCTCTAGCAGCATACTCCCATTCTGCTTCTGATGGTAATCTAAATGTGTTTACCATAGCAGTTCCCTTTTTAGATTTTTGGTAAGAGTTTTTATTAATAGTCCTCCATTCACAAAAGGCTTTAGCTTGTTTCCAAGTTACACCAACTACTGGATAGTCACTGTAAGCGTCATGCCAAAAATAATCGTTATGCATAGGTTCATTATAAGAATAAGCGAAATCCCTAATCCAAACTGTTGTGTCTGGGTAAATTTCAATTTCTTCTTTCTTAATAGCATTTTTTCTACTTATACCTCGGTTTTTTGCAGCTTCTTGTATATCCATATAGTTATACTGAAACTTGAATTTTTTTACATCCCAAGTACGTTGTCCGTTATAAGATTCTTCTAAAGACAAATACATAGTATCCATTACTTCAGCATAATATTCATCTGGATATTCTGCAGTATCGAAAATCAAATCTATATCATGATTTATTTTTCTACCTTCATAACCAGTTGGTCCTAAACCAGTATAGTTTTCGAACATATATTTTTCATAAACAGACATATTAGCTGTATCTGCATCTTTAAATGCATACTCACCTATACCACCATCTTCTGGAACTTTGGCAACTTCATCAGCTAAAACGGCTAGTTTCATTCTAACTATGGAATCTCTAACCCAATTCACAAATTGGCGGTATTCACTATTAGTAATTTCAGTAGCATCCATATAAATTGCTCTAACTGTAACTGTCTTTGCTGGTGCATCATGAACTCCTGCCAAATCATCATCGGCTTTACCCATTATAAATGAACCACCAGGGATTAACTCCATACCATATGGTTTTTCTGGATGCCATTTTTTTCCTTGCACACCAACTAATTCTCCTCTATCTTTAGAGCCACAACTAGCTAGCATTGTTAATACTGCGGTTAATAATATAAACTTCTTCATATTCATAGAAAACTCGAGGTTAATTTTTTTAAGCTTCATTTTGAGAGCGTAAACATATTTATATATTTTTTAAAAAACAACTATTTGTCAAAAAAAATTACATTTCGTCGTAAAAAAATAGCTTTTTACCGATGAAATTAACGTTTTAACCCTAGACTGTCTTTTAAAGACTATTTTTTTGAAATGCCTTATACCAACGGTCCGGCACTTTATTGTTACATGCATCAAGATAATCTTGATGCATGCAAGGTAATAACGTATGTCTCTTTAATTTATTATTAACTTCAGACAAAAAAGGAATTTCTATCCACCATCTTCCCGTTTTATTACTCTTATAAAACACCAACTCTTCTGAATCTACTAAAACTATAAATTTTTGATACTGTTTTTCATTTGAAAAATCATCATCATTTACTCTATAATTTAAACCTTCAATAAAGTACCAAAGCATCTGCGATATTAACATACATGTAATTTCATCATCCTTTGAAGGCTTATATTCATATATTCCAAAAGACGACACTTTATTACTTATACCTGCATATCGTGCAATCGCACAAATTTCTTTTCCATCTAAACCATTGGGAGAATACTTTTGATTTAAACTTACTTCGGCTCCTTTAACCGAACTTAAATCAACACTAACTATATTAGCATCTCTTAACACTGGTTCTACAATGGTAATATCTTTTGACACCTCTCCTAATCTATAGGACTCAAAATATAAATTATCCATTAAATCTATTTCTTCTTGCGAATTAAAATAGGTTTGATAACCTACAGTGGCGTAGTTAAACAGATTATATGGTTCATCTAAAATTATTTTTCCAACAAAACTATTATTTTTGATAGGTTTAGTAGAATCTCCTAAATTAAATTTACAGTCAATATTGACAATATTTACCATAGGAATTAAATTATCATAGGCACGATAATTAGCATAAGTAAGATCTTGTGTTCCACCCAAAATAACTGGGATGATATTTTTTTTAATAAGAACACTAACAGCCTCTTTTAAAGCGAAATAAGTATCTTCAACACTTTCTCCTTTATTAATATCTCCTAAATCTGCTACATTGGTATTCCAGCTTCCTGGAAAAAGACCATAAAAAGACTTTCTAATTTCGTTTAACTGAAATTCTTCACCAATATAATTTACATCGTTTCTATTTTCTAAAACGCCTAATATGGCAATATCTACATTCTCTAAATCGGGAATACCGTTTTGAGTAGAATGAATCCTAATTTTTCTTCCTAAAGCCTGTGAAGAAAGTAACTCGTTGTGAGCTAAAACTAAATCTGAAACAGGAGACAGAAAACTAAAATTCATTAAACAGATAAAATTATTTTGATTCTTTATTTACAAATATCAACAGAAAAAATGATTTTACAACAAAACTAAAAAATAATAACAACTATATAAACACCTAATAATAGGTATTTATATAAAAATCTATTTTTTCTTAGCAGCTGTTTTCCTCTTTGCTGTTGTTGTTTTTTTAGTAGCTGTTTTTTTCTTAGCTACTTTCTTTTTTGGTGTATTTGCTTCAATAATTGCTTTAGCTTCTTCTAAAGTCATTTCAGTTACATCAACTGTTTTAGCCAATTCAACTTTAATTTTCCCTTTTAAAACATTATGTCTACCCCAACGTGCTTTTTCAACACGAATGCCTTCATCTTCCCAATTATGAATAACTTTATCTATCTCTTTTTGAATTTTAACTTCAATAAGTTCAACAATATCATCATCAGAAAGGTTATCCCAATCATATTTTTTATTCACATTTATAAACATGCTGTTCCATTTAATATATGGTCCAAAACGTCCTTTACCTTTTTGAACAGGTAAATCTTTATACATGTATATTGGCGCATCTGCTTTTTGTTTTTCTTTAATTAAAACAATAGCATCATCAAGTTCAACACTTAAGGGATCTACACCTTTTGGCAAGGACACGAAGGCATCTCCAAACTTTACATAAGGTCCGAAACGACCATTATTAACTAAAATTTCTTCACCTTCAAAAACCCCTATGTTTTTAGGAAGCTGGAATAAATCCATTGCTTCTTCATAAGTAATTGTGTTTAATTGTTGATCTGGGCTTAAACTAGCAAATTGCGGCTTATCTTCATCATCAACCGTTCCTATTTGCACCATAGGACCAAATTTACCTAAACGTACACTTACTTGCTTTCCAGATTTAGGATCGGTTCCTAAAATACGCTCTCCAGATTCTCTAGCTGCATTTTCTTTAACATCTTCTACTACGGGGTGAAAATCTTTATAAAACGACTTCATCATTTTAATCCAATCTTCTTTCCCTTCAGCTATATTATCAAAATCAGCCTCAACTTTGGCTGTAAAATTATAATCTAAAATGTTTTCAAAATGATTCACTAAAAAGTCGGTAACTATCATTCCAATATCGGTTGGCACGAGCTTTCCTTTATCAGATCCTACTTTTTCAGATAACATAGTATCTATTAAATCATCGTTTTGTAATTTAAGTTGAGAATATTCACGTTCCACCCCTTCTACAGTGCCTTTTTCAATATAATTTCTATTCTGAATAGTTGAAATAGTTGGCGCATAAGTAGACGGACGACCAATACCTAATTCTTCTAATTTCTTAACTAATGAAGCTTCTGTAAATCTTGCTGGCGGACGCGTGTAACGCTCTGTAGCTGTAATATAACTATTAAGAAGCGTCTCATTAACTTTCATTGCAGGCAACATTCCTTCTTGCTCTGCATCTTCATCATCTGTACCTTCTAAATACACTTTTAAAAAGCCTTCAAAAGTAATAACCTCACCGTTTGCCGTAAAGGTATCTTTGTGTGTTGACGCACTAATTTTTACATTGGTACGCTCTAATTCTGCTTCACTCATTTGAGAAGCAATAGCTCGTTTCCATATTAAATCGTACAAACGCGCTTGATCGTAATCTATATCTACAGAATGTACTGCAAAATTTGTAGGTCTAATAGCCTCGTGAGCCTCTTGTGCTCCTTTTGCTTTACCTTTATAATTTCTTGGCTTACTATACTTAGAACCATAAGCGCTTTCTATTTCTGCTTGCGCTCCATTTCTTGCTTCATCAGATAAATTTACACTATCTGTTCTCATATAAGTAATAAGTCCAGCCTCATACAATCGCTGTGCCATAGTCATGGTTTTACTTACTGAAAAATACAATTTACGTGACGCCTCTTGCTGTAAAGTAGAAGTGGTAAATGGTGCAGCTGGCGATTTTTTAGCAGGTTTTTTTTGTAAATCTGCGACTTTAAAATCGGCTGCCTTATTTGATTCTAAAAATTTATAAGCTTCTTCTTTTGAAGAAAATGTTTTTGGAAGTTTCGCTTTAAAAGACTGACCATCTTCATTTGAAAACTCAGCATCAATTCTATAAGAAGCTACTGGAGAAAAATCTTGAATACTTCGTTCTCTTTCAACAATTAGACGTACAGAAACAGATTGTACACGACCTGCCGACAAGCCTCCTTTTACTTTACGCCAAAGTACTGGCGACAATTCATACCCTACAATTCTATCTAATACACGACGTGCTTGTTGCGCATCAACTAAATCGTAGTCTATACCTCTAGGATTTTCAACAGCCTTTTGAATCGCAGCTTTGGTAATTTCATGAAAAACAATACGTTTTGTTTTGTCTTTATCTAATTTTAAAGTTTCTGCTAAGTGCCACGCTATAGCCTCACCCTCGCGATCCTCATCACTTGCTAGCCATACCCATTCTGCTTTCTTAGCTAAATCTTTCAGTTTTTTTACAACTGCCTTTTTATCTTTTGAAACTTCATATGTTGGTTTAAAATCACCTTCTACATTTACACCTAATTCCTTAGAAGGAAGATCGGATATATGTCCAAAACTAGATTCTACTTTAAAATCTTTTCCTAAAAACTTTTCAATAGTTTTAGCCTTAGCAGGTGACTCAACAATCACTAAATTCTTCGCCATACTTCATTTTTTGAAGCTACAAATGTATGTGAAAAAAAGTTTATCTGCCTAATTTTAGAGATTATCTGTTAAATATTTAAACAAAAAAAACTGCATTTAACACTTAAAACACAGTTTTTTATTTAATAATATAATTTACTTAATTATTAAAAACTTGATTCTTCATTATGCATTCCTATTTGATCTATCTCACTGGTTTCATCAAAACCAACAACATCTTTATAAATAAAAAACACAGGTAAATAAACAATAGACATAGTAAACAATACGCCAATAAAGCATCCTAAAACTCCTAATATTCCAATTATCCCCATAACAAACATAGTTCCAAAAGTTATTAACCATTTTTTATTTCCTAATGCAAAGCTTACTTTAACAATATCCATCTCAGTCAAATCTGGATTATTTGCTAAAACTATTGCGAAATAAGACAAAGGAACAAACACATAGATATAAGGTATAACAAATAATAACTGTGCAACTGTTGCTATTGCAGCATAAATAATACCTAACATAAATATTTTACTAAAATATTCCTTTTTAAAAAAATAAAAATAGTCATCATTCTCCTTTCCTCCTGAATCTACCTGTTTGCAAATTCTATAAAAGGCCCCAATAAAGAGAAGCGTTAATGTACTTGTTAAAACAGTTTGTGGTAAACTATATATTGCATTCATAGAATAAAACTCTGAAAAAGATTCAAAATTAAACCCATCAATAAATAAATCTGTTTGAACACCAAGACCTATTACTGAGAAAAAAAAGCCAATAATCATAGCCGCAATAATAATAAGCAACACTACTAAAAAGCCCTTAAGCCAAACTTTTTTAAATAATTCAATACAATCGCTAATAATTGTACCGAAATCTAAAGCTGGTGCATTCTCTATTTTTCTTTGGAGACTTTCAAGTGTATTCATATTTAAAATCTTGGTTATTATTTCATCCAAAGGAACCATTTTATATAATATTTAACAAAACTTAATACACATTTTATATCTGCCACTTTGTCACAAAACATAAATAAATTATATCTTTGCATACTTATTGAACGATATGCGTTTGAAGCAAATTATGGAAAAGACTATAGACGAAAGCAAACAAGGAAACTCATTAATTCTTGAACAAAAAGAAGGAAACACCCGCAAACTTTTTATTGAAAGTTATGGCTGTGCTATGAATTTTAGCGATAGCGAAATTGTTGCCTCTATAATGAAAGATCAAGGATTCAATACAACTCAAAACCTTGAAGATGCCGATTTAGTTTTAGTAAACACCTGCTCTATTAGAGATAAAGCAGAACAAACTGTACGCAAACGTTTAGAAAAATATAATGCTATAAAACGCGACCATAACCCTAAAATGAAAGTGGGGGTTTTGGGTTGTATGGCAGAACGCTTGAAAACAAAATTTCTTGAAGAAGAAAAAATTGTTGATTTAGTTGTTGGGCCTGATGCTTATAAAGATTTACCTAATTTATTAGCCGAAGTTGATGAAGGCAGAGACGCTATAAACGTTATTCTTTCTAAAGAAGAAACTTATGGCGATATTTCTCCTGTACGTTTAAACACCAATGGTGTTACAGCATTTGTATCTATTACCCGTGGTTGTGATAATATGTGTACGTTTTGCGTGGTTCCTTTTACTCGTGGTAGAGAACGTAGTAGAAATCCGCAAAGTATTATTGAAGAAGTTAACGATTTATGGAACAGAGGCTATAAAGAAATTACGCTTCTTGGACAAAATGTAGATAGCTACCTTTGGTATGGTGGCGGATTAAAAAAGGATTTTGATAAAGCCAGTGATTTACAAAAAGCCACTGCAGTAAATTTTGCTAATTTATTAGAAATTTGTGCCCAAGCACAACCTAAAATGCGTATTCGCTTTTCAACATCAAATCCTCAAGATTTAACTCTGGATGTGGTTGAAACCATGGCAAAATATCAAAATATTTGTAATCACATTCATTTACCAGTGCAAAGCGGAAGTAATCGTATTTTAAAAGCAATGAACCGTTTACATACGCGTGAAGAATACATGGAACTCATTGATAACATACATCGTATTCTTCCAAATTGTACCATCAGTCAAGATATGATTGTTGGATTTCCAACAGAAACCGAAGCAGATTTTCAAGACACTGTTTCATTAATGGAATATGTGAAATATCATTTCGGATACATGTTTACTTATTCAGAACGCCCAGGAACCATGGCAGGACGAAATATGGAAGACGATGTTCCTGAAGAAACTAAAAAAAGAAGACTTCAAGATATTGTCGATCTACAAAGAGTACATAGCGAAATTAGAACCAAAGCCTTTTTAAACACTACTGTAGAGGTTTTAGTTGAAAAAGAATCTAAAAAATCTGATGCGCAATGGTCTGGAAGAACATCGCAAAATGTGGTTGCTGTTTTCCCTAAAGAAAACTATAAAATTGGAGACTTTGTAAATGTAAAAGTTACAGATTGCACAAGTGCTACGCTCATTGGTGAAGCCATTGGCTTGAGTAAAAATAATTAATACGAATGAAAGAATTTAACTTTGATAATAAAACATTTTCTTTAATAGAAAACACTGAAAATGGAAAAGTTAATTCTGAAACTATTTTTAAATACAAACAAGAAGGTAATTTAATTACAGCTGATTATTATGGTGGAACTATTAAATACGGAAAAATAATTGCCACTTTAAAAAACAACACACTCAATATGTTATACCAATGTATAACAACAGAAAATGAATTAAAAGCAGGAAAAGCAATTGCTGAAATAAGTTTAACAAAACTAAATAAGATAAAGTTAAAACTTAATTGGGAATGGTTAGGAGATAAAGATGAAAGCGGAATTTCTGAATATATTGAGAATTAAAATTAAAAATTAATGGAATCAATTCAAGCTATAAAACAACGTTTTGGTATTATTGGAAACACACCATCACTAAATCGTGCTATTGAAAAAGCGATTCAAGTATCTCCTACCGATATTTCGGTACTGGTTACTGGAGAAAGCGGTGTTGGAAAAGAAAGTATTCCTAAAATAATACATCAATTATCTCACAGAAAACACAATAAATATATTGCTGTAAACTGTGGAGCCATACCAGAAGGCACGATTGACAGTGAGCTTTTTGGACATGAGAAAGGTGCTTTTACAGGTGCTTCTCAAACCAGAAGTGGTTATTTTGAAGTTGCAGATGGTGGTACTATTTTTTTAGATGAAGTTGGCGAATTACCTCTAACAACTCAAGTGCGTTTACTGCGTGTTTTAGAAAATGGCGAATTCATAAAAGTAGGATCGAGTAAGGTTCAAAAAACAGATGTACGTATTGTTGCAGCAACAAACGTAAATATGTTTGAAGCTATTGAAAAAGAAAAATTTCGTGAAGATTTATATTACAGATTAAGTACTGTAGATATCCATTTACCACCTTTACGCGAACGAAAAGAAGATATTCATTTACTATTCAGAAAGTTTGCTAGCGATTTCGCCTTAAAATACAAAATGCCAACGGTTAAACTTACCGATAATGCTATACAGGTGCTTTTAAAACATCGCTGGGGCGGAAATATTCGTCAGTTACGTAATATTGCCGAACAAGTCTCTGTTTTAGAACAAAACAGAACCATTAGCGCAGATACGTTAAGTGGTTATTTACCAACATCAGATACTAATTTACCTGCAGTTATTAAAACTTCTAAATCTGAAAGCGATTTTAGTAGCGAACGCGAAATTTTATATAAAGTCTTGTTTGACATGAAAAGTGATCTTAGCGATTTAAAGAAGCTTACCATGGAACTTATGAAAACAGGTAACATAAAAGATGTTGAAAAAGATCATGAAGGTCTTATTCAGAAAATTTATGGCAATGATGAAGAAACCACAACTACTTTTGAAGAACCTCAAGAAAACACTGAAGTTATATCAATACCCGAACATTCATCAAACCTTGATGATGTTATAGATATTCAAGATAAATACCATTTTGCCGAAGAGATTGAAGAAGAAGAAACACTCTCATTACACGATAAAGAATTAGAATTAATAAAAAAATCACTTGAACGTCACAGCGGAAAGCGTAAATTAGCAGCTGCCGAACTAGGAATTAGTGAACGTACATTGTACAGGAAGATAAAACAATATGGTCTTTAAAAATAAGCATTAAAAACGCAACAAAACTAATAACCATTCGTTGTTATATTATTAATTAAATATCACACTGAGCATAATCAAAGTGTCTTTTAATATGAAAAACTATTTTTTTTACTTTTTATTTTTAGTTTTCAGCTTTTTACTGACTAGCTGCGGATTCTATTCTTTTACAGGAGCATCAATTCCTGCCGATGTTAAAACCTATCAAGTAAATCGTTTTGAAAACAATGCACTTTTAGTTGAACCTGGATTAGAAAGAGATTTCAAACTTTCGTTAGAAGATTTAATTCAAAATCAAACTAATTTAAACTTAGTTCCATCAAATGGCGATTTAGTTTATGAAGGTGAAATAACCGATTACAGAATTTCTCCAACTACTTCAACCTCGCAAAACACAGCAGCTCAAAACAGATTAACAATTAGTGTAAAAGTTAGATTTTATAATAGAAAAAAAGAAGAGGACGATTTAGAGCAATCATTTTCATTTTTTTATGATTATAATGGAAGCGCACAATTAATTGGTAGCCAAAAAACAACAGCGCACGAAGAAATTTTTGAACGCTTAACACAAGATATTTTTAATGCTACATTAGCAAAGTGGTAATTAAAAAATAAAATACATTAAATTTGACTTAGTCAATGAATCAAATAGATTTTACATATATACTTCAAAATCCGCAAGCTATAACACATCAACAAACTGACGGTGTTAAATCTATTATTGATGAATTTCCTTATTTTCAATCGGCACGAGCTATTTATCTTAAAGGATTAAAAAATCAGAGTAGTTTCAAATACAATCAAGAACTTAAAACTACCGCTGCATACACAACTGATAGAAGTATTCTATTTGATTTTATTACTTCTGATGAATTCATTCAAAATGAAATCTCACAATTCATCAAAAAAAATACGGCACATTTAAAAGACATTGATGTTGATATTGAAGACATTTCAATAAACAAAAGCATCACCATTGACGATGAATTAAGACAACAAATAAAAGACACAGACGGCGTTTTAGACCCAGCTTTATTTAAAGCAAAAGAAGAACGCCCAATACCATCTTTTATTTTAGATGAATCTGAATCTATAGAAAACGCTACTGAAGAAACAAAAACACAAGAAGCTTCTACATCCGATATATTAAACTTAGGAAAGCCTCTTCAATTTGAAAAAAGAGAAACCCACTCTTTTAATGAATGGTTAAAAATAGCTAACTACAAACCCATATCTAGAGAAGGAATTGAAGAACAACCAAAAATTAACAAAGAAGAAACTACTCCTAAATCTAAAGACAAAGCCAAAAAGTTTGAATTAATTGATAAATTCATTACTAAAAACCCTAAAATAAACCCCAAAAAACCTGCGTCATCTAAAGGTAATCTTGCAAAAGCACAAATGATACAACCAGAGTCTTTAATGACCGAGACTTTAGCTCGTATATATGTAGAACAAAAAAACTATAAAAAAGCAATTCAATCTTATAGAATTTTAAGTTTGAAATATCCAGAAAAAAGTAGTTTCTTTGCAAACCAAATTAAGGCAGTAGAACAATTACAAGAACATAATAACAAAGAATAATGAGTACGTTTACAATATTTTTAATTCTAATAGTTGCAGTAGCATTTTTGCTAATCGTAGTAATCATGGTACAGAACCCTAAAGGAGGCGGGTTATCTTCTTCTTTTGGAGGCGGAGGCACTCAACAATTAGGTGGTGTAAAAAAGACCACAGATTTTTTAGACAAAAGCACATGGACTTTAGCAACATTATTATTAGTATTAATACTACTTTCTAATATTGCAATAAACAAAGGTTCTGATAGCATAGATTCTAAAGCATTAGATTCTGATGCAACAAGTACACAACCTTTACCAACCGCACCTGCTAACACAGCAAATGGTGCTGTAACAATAAAAGATAGTGTTAAGTAATTAACAACCTTTATAAATACAAAAAATGCCAACTATATCAGTTGGCATTTTTTGTTTCTGCAAGTTTGTCAGTTATTAATCATTGGCACATTTTTAGCTTCTAGCTTACACATAAATAATAATTTAATTAAATAAAAGTAATATTAAAATGAGCTTAAACATTAAACCATTAGCAGACCGAGTTCTTATTGAACCTGCTGCCGCTGAAACTAAAACAGCATCAGGAATTATTATTCCAGATAACGCTAAAGAAAAACCTCAAAAAGGAACTGTTGTTGCTGCCGGAAAAGGCACTAAAGACGAACCTATAACGGTAAAAGTTGGCGACACTGTTTTGTATGGTAAATATGCAGGAACAGAGCTTAAACTCGAAGGAACAGATTATTTAATTATGCGAGAAAGTGATATTCTAGCGATTATTTAAAATATTTCTTTTTCATTTCCGCGTAGGCGGAAATTTAACGAAACAAACTAGATTTTAATTAAAACAAGTTTCCCGCTTTCGCGGAAATAATAAAACAAAAGATATTATGGCAAAAGATATAAAATTTGATATTGAAGCTCGCGACGGTTTAAAACGTGGTGTTGATGCATTAGCAAATGCTGTTAAAGTAACATTAGGTCCAAAAGGACGTAATGTCATTATTGGAAAAAGTTTTGGAGCACCTCAAGTAACAAAAGATGGGGTTTCTGTAGCTAAAGAAATTGAACTTGATGACGCTTTAGAAAACATGGGCGCACAAATGGTTAAAGAAGTAGCTTCTAAAACCAACGATTTAGCTGGTGATGGAACAACTACTGCAACCGTTTTAGCACAAGCTATTGTAAAAGAAGGTTTAAAAAACGTTGCTGCTGGCGCAAACCCGATGGATTTAAAACGTGGTATTGATAAAGCTGTAGACGCTATTACTCTTGACTTAGAAAAACAAGCTAAAAAAGTAGGTAACTCATCAGAAATGATAAAACAAGTAGCTGCTATTTCTGCGAACAATGATGATACTATTGGCGAACTAATTGCTACTGCTTTTGGTAAAGTTGGTAAAGAAGGGGTTATTACTGTTGAAGAGGCTAAGGGTATGGATACTTATGTAGACGTAGTTGAAGGCATGCAATTCGATAGAGGTTATTTATCGCCTTACTTTGTAACAGATGCTGATAAAATGATTGCCGATTTAGAGAATCCATACATTTTATTATTTGATAAAAAGATCTCTAACTTACAAGAAATTCTTCCAATACTAGAGCCAGTTGCTCAGTCTGGTCGTCCTTTATTAATTATTGCTGAAGATGTAGACGGACAAGCATTAGCAACTTTAGTTGTTAATAAATTACGTGGAGGTCTTAAAATTGCTGCTGTAAAAGCACCAGGTTTTGGAGACAGACGTAAAGCTATGTTAGAAGATATTGCTATCTTAACTGGTGGTACTGTTATTTCTGAAGAACGCGGATTTACTTTAGAGAATGCTGACTTAAGCATGTTAGGTACTGCTGAAACAGTTACTGTTGACAAAGACAACACAACTATTGTAAACGGTGCTGGCGTTGCTAAAGACATTAAAGCAAGAGTAAACCAAATTAAAGCTCAAATTGAAACAACAACGAGCGATTACGATAAAGAAAAACTACAAGAGCGTTTAGCTAAATTAGCTGGTGGTGTTGCTGTTCTTTATGTTGGTGCTGCTAGTGAAGTTGAGATGAAAGAGAAAAAAGACCGTGTTGATGATGCTTTACACGCTACAAGAGCTGCCGTTGAAGAAGGCATTGTTGCTGGTGGTGGTGTTGCCTTAGTAAGAGCTAAATCGGTTTTAGAAAAACTTACTACTGATAATTTAGATGAAACAACTGGAGTTCAAATTGTAGCACGTGCTATCGAAGCGCCTTTACGTACTATTGTTGAAAATGCTGGTGGCGAAGGCTCTGTAGTTATAAACAAAATTCTTGAAGGCAAAAAAGATTTTGGTTTTGATGCGAAATCTGATACTTATGTAGATATGCTTAAAGCTGGTATTATCGATCCTAAGAAAGTAACACGTGTAGCTTTAGAAAACGCTGCTTCTGTTTCTGGAATGATTCTTACTACTGAATGTGCTTTAGTAGACATTAAAGAAGATGCTCCTGCTATGCCTCCAATGGGAGGTGGCGGTATGCCAGGAATGATGTAAGAAAAAAATCTTATAAAATATAAAACGCTTCCAGAATAAATTTTTCTCGAAGCGTTTTTATTTTCTTACTACTTGTTATTAAGTACAATTATCGTTTTTAATTATGTTTGAATTTTTCAACACCTTTTACATTCATTTTTACTGACTGCACCCTATCTCTTGGCCCCGTAATAAATAATATTTTTTCATTTCTACCTGCAAAAACATTATTGGTAGCACCGCCTCCAGTATCTACACGAAGAACTTCTTGTCCTTCTTTATTAAAAGCAACAACACCAAAACCATTGCTTATATATACGTTCCCAAGCTCATCCATTGACATACCATCTCCTCCCATATCTACAAACTTTTCGATATTAGAAAGCGTACCATCAGAGTTAATATCGAATACAAATGTACCTCCCATGTTATCACCTGTCCATCTATTTACATACAATTTTTTCCCATCAGGAGTACCAACTACACCATTAGGAAACGAATCATCTGGACTCCATATTCCATCCTCTGGTGTTACTCTAACTAATGAGCTACTACCGGGAGCTAAATAATATACATGTCCTGCTATACCAGAACCTTGCTCTGAATGTGTTGGAGGCCAACTGTTAGCCGTTCTTGGATCAGATGCCTCCCAATACGGTCTTGGAAACATTGGATCTGTAATATAAATACCGCCTGTTTTAGGATTAATCCAAACATCATTTGGTCCATTTAATAGTTTACCATTATAATTATCTACCAATACATCATGAGTACCATCAGGATATATTTTCCACAATTCACCGTGCATATCAGCACAAGCAATTATATTACCATCTCTATCGAAAGCCATTCCATTAGAACGACCTGTACCTTCTAAAAACAAGGATACATCTCCACTCTGCTCATCCCATCTAAAAATTTTATCATTGGGCTGATCTGTAAAAAATACATTTCCTTTTTTATCTACAGTAGGCCCCTCAGTAAAACTATAACCATCTTGTATTAACTTTAAGTCGGCACGAGTTTCTGGATTAATGGGATTATCAGGCTTCCCTTCTGATCGAAGCCTACATGAATAATAAAATAAGGAGCATATTACTCCTGCAATTAAAAAAAATCCTTTTTTCATAAAAAGTAGTTTAAAAGCTAATAAAATACGAAATTGACAATTATTTAGGCAAAAAAAGAAAACAAAGATAAAAAACAATCGATTGTGTTAATATATAATTTTGATATTATTTTATAAATATAAATTTATAAAAATAAACGATTGTATAATATTACTTATTAAGCCCATATAGCAAATAGCATACAGACGAAATAATGTTATCTAAAAAAGTAGAATGGGAAGACTATTTATTCAAAAAAAATCAAATAAATAAAAGGAAGATTAATGTTTTAATTTTAAACATGATGAAAAAGTAAAAAACAGAATTAAAACAAAAGATCTATTATTAATTCTGTTTCTTACTTATAATAAAATATAAGTTACATAATTAGAACCCATTTACGACTCAGACATTATAAATATTCTATTTGTTTTCTGAAATAAAATCTTCATAAATAGCTTCAATATTTTCAAGTTTAGGATATTCTCCATCAATAATAACTACTTGATATTTAAAAGTTGTAGACTTTCCTTTTTTTAATGTATAGTTAAATTGCTCTTTACCTTCAGTGTATATATTACTACCAAAAGGATTAACGCCATATAATCCATAATCTCTTGTCATCCAATGAGGCGGATGATTAAGGTTTTTTGGAGAATCGAAAATACAAACTGAAATACTATCTCCATTAACAGAACCTGCGAGCTGCATCCATTTAGCTCTTTTACCCCAAACTTCAGGATAACCTTCCAAACCATTACTATTTCTATAGTGACCAGAAACGCCTTCATTGTTAAGTACAGCACTTTCAGCAGCAACCTGTTTATCATCAAAAAGAGCCGCAGGCTTATCAGAAGCTATTTCTAATTCTCTTCTCATTCTCATAGCAAACATACCTTCTTTAGAATCTGTAAATAACACGTCAACTTCTGGTGCAGTAAGGGTGGTAGTGAAAGTAATTATTCTTTTATTTTCATCGCCACTAAAAACATATTGTGTTTTTTCATTAATAATAAGTTCTTCAATATCACTACGCCATTCTTTTTCAATTTCTAAAGTACCAACATCTCCAGACTTTACTTTTAGAAACTTTACATGATTTATTCTTCCGTAACGCACATTAGGATGTCTGGGTATAACGGCACTATTCCAAAAATCAATATCATTCACAACACCATGATTAAACCAAAGTCCATAATGGTGAGGATGATCCATACGCTCAAGAGGATTTGGAGCTATAGGAAACCCACGAGTAATCCTTTTTTCACTAGCTGTAAAAATTGGAAAAAGCACAGGTTTTCTCAAAATACTGTCAACATACATATAAGATGTAAAATATTTTCCTTCAATAAAAACATCAAGTTTATTTAACGAATCGTTTTTAACCAAAGAAACATAATCTGGTTTTTCAACAACATCTTTTTTTGTTGGCTTCTTACATGAAAACATAGTACAAAATATTAATAATAAACAAGTAATTGTCAGTTTAGTAAAATTAGAAAACATAGTATTGTAAATTAGTTATAAAATAAAACATTAATTAATATAATTTTTTAAGAAATAATGACAAGTAATTAATTCCACTTAAGAACTAAATAAGAGCATGGCTTATCAGATGCATTACTAATACCATGAAACAACTGAGATGGCGTAAAATAAAAATCGCCTGTTATACCAGTATAGTTTTTACCTTCAATCATCATTTCTGTTTCTCCAGATAGTACTAAAATCATTTCTGTTTCAACATGTTCATGAGGATCATGACTGAGTCCTTTAGAATCTAAACGAGTAACATGCATTTCAAATCGTTCACACATAGCAGTTGATCTATCAAAATAAGCACGTCTAGCGCCACGAGAACTTGGTTTAGAAACCAAGTTTTGTGGATTTAACAAAAGAGAACCTCCAGAGGTTTCTCCCCTCTCAATATTCATTTTCTTTTTAGACTTGAATCGCATTACATAATAAGTAAGATTGGTATCTCCAATATTTTGAAGTGAGTGCATTTGTTGCGGCATCAATAAAAAAACACCTCCCACACCCAAAACAGTACTTTTACCTTCAAGAGTAACTTTCATTAATCCCTCTTTTACAATAATACATTCTTCTATATCATCATTTGCATGAGCAGTACTTGGTTTTGCACCAGGGAATTGAGTGGTAGCATGGATTTCTAGATATTCGAAATGAGGAGATACACCTTCTAGTATTTTTCTAGATTCTCTATCCTCTCCTACTTTTACTGGATGATCTGCCCATTTATAGGCACCAGCTTTTACAGATTCTAATTGAGCCATAATTGTTATTGTAAAAAAACATGAAATAATGGTTAAAATATTTTTCATTTATAATTATTTGAAGTTAACAAAAAGCATAAGCTACTAATATACAGAATATCAAATTAAATAATTGATAATTAACACTTTGCTAACACATCAAAACTCAAGACCTAAAACTAAAAATATATTTTAAATTTGAAAAGCCCAAACAAATTGTTTGGGCTTTTCAAATTTAAAATTATTGTTTCTTAATGATTATTAGCATCATTCTCTTCATGCTCCTTAACCTCTTTATGATCATCTTTTACCTCTTCACTTCTATACCTACAACATGGATGTACTGATGCATACGCCTCATCTGTCGCTTTTAATTCTTTTGTATCATGACCAACGGCAACCACGCTATTTTTAATGGTTTTAACATCTGTTTTGCGTTCATCAAAAATTAATTTTAATTCATGAGTTTTCACATTCCAAACAGCAGATTTTACCCCTTTTGTGTTTAGACATGCTTTTTCAATTCTAGTTTTACACATTAAACAAACACCATCAACTTCCATAGTTGCTTTTGCATTTTTGTTCTGTGCAAATGTTGCTGTTCCTATTAGTATAATTGCAATTACTAGTATTTTTTTCATCTGTTTGTATTTATTGTTTTTTAATTTTTATTTTATCTTAAATCTTAATCCTGCATAATAATTACTTCCAAAAATCGGTCCGTACACAAATGTAGAATCAAAATTCGAACCAAAAGGATTATCGATTCCTAAAATAGGATTATTTTGTCTCACATTAGTTATATTTTCACCACCTATATACACTTCAAACTTAGGAGAAAATACTTTTGTTACTTGCGCATTTAAGGTTGCTAATGTTGGTGTATTTACAGCTAATTGATATTGAAGAGGGTTTGATGCTGTTGATGAAAAACGTTGTTTTCCCAACCAATTATAAGTTGCATCAAACTTCCATTGTTTAGCGCCTTCTTTAATAGGTGTCTCATAGGATGCATTAGCAAACAATCGATGTTTTGGAATTAATGGTTTTTCTAACTTTCCAGAATTATATTGCGTTTGCACATCATAATATTTATATGCCATACGTAAATCGAAATGCTGAAAAACATTATAATTAAACTCAAACTGAAAACTATTAGCATAACTTTCTCCGTCCAGATTATAAAAACTAACTTCCTGTGGGTTTTCATTATCTACAACCACTTGATTTTGAAAATCTGTTTTATAATAATCTAAAGTAATATCTGCTTTTCTTCCAAATAAATTAAACCCTTGCAGATAAGACACACCGTAATTCCAAGCAATTTCAGGATCTAACCCATAAACAGGACCACCGCTATTCACAATATTAATAACTCTTGAGGTTGAAAACATATTTTGGTTTTCTGCAAAAATATTAGCACTTCGTTTTCCGCGACCAACCGAAGCTCGTAAAGCCGATTTCTCCCAAGGTGTATAACGCACATGCAATCTAGGTGTTACAAAGGTTCCTAATAAATTATGATTATCTACACGAACACCCGCTGTTAGGTTTAATTTATCTAAATTATCATAATTGTATTCAAAAAAAGCGCCAATAGAATATTCTGTTCTTTCATAGGAAACCGTATTTACAAACTCATCATAATGATCGTAAGTATAACTAATACCAGTTTTTATTTTATGCCTAGAATCGCTAATAATAGAATTATAAATAGCATTAGTATACAAACTATTTTGAGTAATATCGTATTGATTTAATCCAAAATAAGATGTTTGTTTATGACTGCTAAATGCTGTTTGAATACCCAAACTTTGGTATGGAATTTCAGGGTTTACATAACCTAACTTAGCCGAAACTTCGTAACGCCTCGTATCTATTTCTCCTCCCCAATGGTTTGTTGTTAATTTATCGGTCTCTGGATTAAAATCAAGCTGCCCTGTTTGCTTTTCATCGTTTAAAAATTTAAAATTTATAAAACTCATAAAGCCTTTTTCTGCATTTGTGTATTGCCAACGGTTCATTAAATTCACCTGTTTTTGTAATGGCATATCAAGAAATGAATCATTATTATTATCATTCTTTTTTTTCCTAATATTTCCATGAATATATAAACCAGAATGCCATTTGTCACTCACTTTAGTATTAATATGTGTGTTTAATTCTAACCGTCCATTTCCAGCTCGATAAACATTTAAAAACAATTCATCATCGGTTGTTGGCTTAATCAATTCTGCATTTATTTGTCCCGCAATACTCTCGTATCCATTAACCACACTCCCTGCGCCTTTTGTTATTTGAATACTACTAACCCAAGTACCCGGAATAAAACTCAATCCGAAAGCTTGTGAAGCACCACGAATGGATGGAATATTTTCTGTAGCAATTAAAATATACGGACTTGTTAATCCTAGCATTTTAATTTGTCGTGTTCCTGAAATAGCATCGGCAAAATTAACATCGATGGAAGGATTGGTTTCAAAACTTTCAGACAAGTTACAACATGCTGCTTTTAACAGCTCATCACTACTAACAGTAAAAACATTGGTAGCTTGCATATACGATTTTGAAGTTGCTTGTTTTCTAGAAGTTACTGTTACCTCATCTAAATTATCGGTTGGTTGCAACCAATGATGTACCATTTTTGGTTCTCTAATAGTTAAAGTATCGGTTTTAAAACCCACATAACTTATAACCAGTTTTGTGTTTTCTTTTGAATAAGAAATTGAAAATTTGCCATCTATATCGGTAACAACTCCAATAGATGTATTAAGCCAATAGACATTAGCGCCTGCTAATCCTATATGCTCGTTTTTATCGTTTGCTTCCATAATCATTCCGCCTATTTTGTCTTGCGAATTAAAAACAGCAGGAAGCATTAATAATATATATAATATTTTTTTCATTTTAATTGTAGGTTTTAAGTAGCATAATAATTGCCATAATAATCATAATACTATTCTCAATAAAAGTTGCTTTAGTCATGGGAAGTTTTAAAGCGGTTCCTAAACAAGCACATTGAATCGATTTTTTATCAAGCAATGCTTTTGTTACTCCAATGGTTGTAATTCCTAAAACGATTAAAGTAATTATTAGGGCTATTGAAATTTGTATACGCATTAAAAACATAACACCAAGAGTAACTTCAATAAACGGATAGACCCAACCGTACACTGGTAGTACTTTTGCTAAGGGATCGTACATTTTAAAAGATTTTGGAAAACCTTTTAAATCTAAAAGCTTGAAAAAGCTAAAAACAATGTAGAATAATCCCATAAAATCGAGCATAAAACTGCTAGCATCCCACGGCTTATTATTTAATAAAACGGATACTATAATGATATAACCGAAAATTAAGAACAAAGGAAACAATTGTTTTAAATCGTTTTTTTCTTCTGTTTTTATATTAGATACTTTTTGAAATATGCTATTTTCTGAAATAGTGTATTTATCGGAAAGTGTTTTTTGCAATGTTTCTTCCGAAATATTCTTAGTCATTTCAACAGTAGCTTCTGCATTTTCTAAATTTACGGTTGCGTTGATAACATCTTCTAACGCGTTAAGTTTATCTTCAACAGATGTTCTGCAACCATTACAGGTCATACCTGTAACTGTATATGTACGTTTCATTTTGAAATTTTATTTGAATGTTTAAGATTCTTTTTTTGATTTCCTTGAAAACGGAAAACCTTAAGAGATTCCCTTATTCAAGGGAATCAAAAAATCTATATCTCAAATAATAAAAACTTGGTCTAACACCTGAATATCGGCAACCAAATTGGGAGGTGAATAATCTTTATGAGGAATACATTGTCTTTCTATACTTTCAAATAAATTAATATAAGCATAGAATGCACATGTAATAAACTGTTGTTGTTCAAAATGTAAATCTTCAAATGAAGAGAATTTTAATTCATTTTGACCTTTTACTACTTCTATTTCATCTTTACAACATGACTTTTTCTTAATAGTTTCCTGTTGCATTCCATTAGAACCCATATCACATTTTTGGGCTTCATAAAAAACAGAAACATCAACTAAAACATCACCACAAAAATGTTTTTCAACAGTAAAAGATACGGTTGAAAACAATACAAGTAATGCTAATAGTATTGAAAAACTTTTATGTAAAAATTGCTTTATCACATTACAAATGTACAAAATACTTAAACCTCAAACTCTTTTTTGTTAAATGATTAACATTTAAGCCCTAAGTTTATGATAATAAAATGCTGGTAATAATAGAATTAAAATAATAGGCTGAATTAAAAAGCGACGTACATTAAAAAACAAATAATAATCTTCTTGTCTAGGGTTTACAACAAAATACAAATAGATTAATAGCAACACAAAAAAGGCCATTGAATAAATAACAACAGAGAACTTAATAATACTTTTATCTTTAAAAAAAACGTAGAGAATACTTAATGAAATAAGGGTATTTAAAATATACCGTAACATTGTAAAAGCAGTAACTTTTAAAACTTCTCGTCGCGGACTATCAATATACAAATAATCATTTTGAAAAAACATTAGATAAGGATCGTAAAATAATTCATCTTCAAAAAAACGAATTAAAACCAATAACCCAAAAAGGATAAATAGTAGGATATATTTTAAAATCTTATTCATACTTCTTATTCAGTTTAGAAAAACGATTCACCCAAAAAACCCATAACAATAATACCAAACCGTAAATAACTGCAGGAAATACAACTGTATGCAAAAATTCTGAATAATAAGGATAATGATATAAGCCCATACTCAAAATAACAATACGAAATAAATTAAATGAGTAAATCAAAACACTACCTGAAAGAATATAAAAAAAGGTAGTTTTTAGTTTTCCTGAAAAGGCTATTATAAATGAAATAAACAAAACAATTACACTAACTGCATTACAACCTTCTACAATTCTAGCGAGGTATCTATCATTTACAATAAGTTTCATTGAAGGCTCATCTGGATGTGGCAAAACTTGTGTTTTATATCCAAATGTATTTAACAATATCTCAGTTTGTTTAGAAACCAAATGCGTCATATAATCTGGATAGAATTTTGAACCATTGGAATATTGTAAATAAAATTTATACAATACCGAAAAACCGATATATACCACTAAAAACGTAAGTATAAATTTTATAACCGACTTATATTTTATGAAAAGTTCCTTCAAAAAATTAAAATATTTCTAGGTGTTAAATTTATTAAAAGTGAATATCGAAATTACAGCTTTTTAAATACTTTTACCAAAACTTTTAGCTTTATGATTTTTGATACTTTAAAACCACAAATTACAACAATTGTTAAACAAACAGAAAAAACAACCAACGAACGTCTTTTAAGTATTTGTGAATTGCTAGAAAAAAATATAGAATATTACAACTGGGCAGGATTTTATTTTAGAAATGGCGCTAAAGAAGAACTACTTTTAGGGCCTTATGTTGGTGCGCCAACAGACCATACTATCATTCCTTTTGGAAAAGGTATTTGCGGACAAGTAGCCGTTAGCAATAAAAACTTTGTTGTACCAGATGTAGCTGCTCAAGATAATTATATTGCCTGCAGCATTACAGTTAAAGCTGAAATTGTAGTCCCAATTTTTGTAAATGGTGAAAATATTGGGCAAATAGACATAGATTCTAATACGCCAGATCCATTTACTGAAGCAGACGAACGCTTTTTAGAATTTGTATGCAATGAAGTAGCCAAAATATTATAGTTGTTAACAACTCTTTCTTTTAGTTAAAAAAACGTCCTCTTTTTTAACAAATCTAAGCTCCTTTTTTAAAGTAAATAAGTACTTTTGCAAATAATTGCAAATTTCACATCCTTAAAAACATAACACAACAAAATGAGCAACGAAAAAACCATTAAATCGGCATTAATATCTGTATTTAGCAAAGAGGGTTTAGAGCCTATTGTAAAAGAACTAGACAAACAAGGTGTAATCATTTATTCTACTGGTGGTACTGAGAAATTTATTAATGATTTAGGCATTAAAGTTGTTCCTGTTGAAGATGTGACTTCATACCCCTCAATACTTGGTGGTCGTGTAAAGACATTACACCCAAAAGTTTTTGGAGGTATTTTAAACAGACAAAATCATGATGGTGATGTTGCTGAATTAGCAGAATATGAGATTCCGCAAATTGATGTGGTTATTGTTGATTTATACCCGTTTGAAAAAACAGTAGCTTCTGAAGCTAGCGAACAAGATATTATTGAAAAAATAGATATAGGTGGTATTTCATTAATTCGTGCTGCTGCAAAAAATTATGCTGATGTTGTTTGTGTATCATCGGTTGATGATTATGCGGAATTTTTAGAACTTATTTCTGAAAACAACGGAAACATTTCTGAAGAAAACAGAAAGCGTTTTGCTGGAAAAGCATTTAACGTATCATCACATTATGATACAGCTATTTTTAACTACTTCAACCAAAACCATGATGAAGCTGCTTTAAAAATAAGTGAAACAAAAGGAAAAGTATTACGTTACGGAGAAAACCCGCACCAAAGAGGTTTCTTCTTCGGAAATTTTGATGAAATCTTTACTAAACTTCATGGTAAAGAATTAAGTTATAATAACCTATTAGATGTTGATGCAGCGGTTAATTTAATTTTAGAATTTAAAAACGATGCACCAACATTTGCTATTTTAAAACATAACAATGCTTGTGGTTTAGCACAAAGAGAGTCTTTACACCAAGCTTATGTAGATGCCCTTGCCGGAGACCCTGTTTCTGCATTTGGTGGTGTTTTAATAAGTAATAAAGAAATTGATTTAGCTACTGCTGAAGAAATTCACGGTTTATTTTGTGAAGTAGTTATCGCCCCTTCTTTTGCTGATGATGCATTAGAAATTTTAAAAGGTAAAAAGAACAGAATCCTTTTAGTACTTCATGATATTGAAATGCCAAAAATGAATGTTAGAAGTTGTTTAAATGGTGTTTTATTACAAGACAGAAACAACGTTACAGATACTATTGAAGGATTGAAAAATGTAACCAATACAAACCCTACTGAAAGCGAGTTAAGTGATTTAATTTTTGCATCAAAAATTTGTAAGCACACAAAATCTAATACCATTGTATTAACTAAAAACAATCAATTACTTGCTGCTGGAACAGGACAAACAAGTCGCGTTGATGCCTTAGAGCAAGCTATACATAAAGCACAAACTTTTAAGTTTGATTTAAATGGTGCTGCTATGGCTAGTGATGCATTTTTCCCGTTTCCTGATTGTGTAGAAATTGCTAAAAATGCTGGCATTAGCGCAGTAATTCAACCTGGTGGCTCTATTAAAGATCAATTAAGTATTGATTATTGTAATGAAAATAATGTATCTATGGTTATGACAGGAACACGTCATTTTAAACATTAATTGAAAAATTAATATAATCCAAAAAGAGCACTACCCATAGTGCTCTTTTTTTTGGAGTTAATTTAATAACAAGTATTAACACTCCTCTCCCTCAACTTCTCTCTCTAAGAAATTATTAAACTACAATAACCCTAAACTATGTAGTCCAATTTATTCTAGTAATTACAATTGAGTTAACCTATAAATTAAAAGAAATAATTGCGCTATTATTGCTATTACTATGATGTAAATAAAATAATCTGACAACTTTTTTTTAGTTCTACTTAAGTTCATTTTTGGTCTATCTTTATCAGTATCTTTTTTTTCAGAATACATACGTTATTAATAAATAGTGGTTTATTCTTTGAATAAATTTATTATTAAACAGTTATGTATTTAAAATTATAGGCATGAAACAGGAATTTTTACCCATGAGAGCGGAAAAATGAAAAACAAACCTAATATGTGCTTTGAAAAACACCTATTGAAGAAAGATTATTTGTTGAAAAACTAAATATAATCTCTACATTTAATTACTTTAAAGTCCGAATCTTTTTCAAGATAGCTTTATAAGTATCACTAAGTACAGCTTTATGATTTCCAGAAAGAATAATAAGGTTGTCTGAAGGAATAATTTCAATAATTTTTTCGGTGTTTACTATATAATTTCTATGAGTTCTAGAAAAAACAGATTCGTCTAACAATTTCAAGATTTTTGTTAGCGATATTAAAATTACAAATTTCTCTTTTTTAGTAATAATATTACAATATTTCTCTTCTACTTCAATATAAATAATATCTGTAATAAGTACTTTTTTTAGAGCCTTTCCTTTCTTTATAAATAGATGGTCGTCACTTATAATAGTATCTTCTTCATCTCCTAAAAAAACATCGGGTTGCTCATAGAATTTTTCAACAGCCATTTCTAAGGCGTATAAAATTTCTAACTCATTAAAAGGTTTCATTAAGTAGCTAAAAGGCTGAGTTAATTTAGCACGTTCAAATATTTTTCGGTCTGTAGAACTGGTTAAAAACACAAATGGCTTAGAAGCATTTGGACTTACACTAATGGTTTCGGCAAAGGAAATTCCGTCTGGGTTACCATTTAAGAAAATATCGATAACAAGAATGTCTATTGCGCGGTTATAAAAAAGCTCTAACCCGTCTTTAAACGATGTAGCAACTCCAACAATATTATAATTATTAGCCTCAAGTACTTTTATTAATCTATTACTTTCGGCAGGAGTATCTTCAATAATAAGAACATTAACCTTTTCCATTTAATGCTGTTTTAGGCAAAGATACAATCATTTTTGTTCCTTTTCCTAATTCGCTTTCTATTGATAATTTACCATTGTTCTTTTTAATTAACGATTTGCACAATTGCAGCCCCAAACCTGTACCTTCAATGTTTTCATTTTCTTTTTTAGACAATAACGATGATTCTTCAAGCAGATTTTTGCGCGTATCTTCACTCATCCCTAAACCAGAATCTTCAATAATTAAATTACAATACGTTTCATTTTCATTTTGAGTATAAACTTTAATAATTCCGTGTGGATTAGAAAATTTTATAGCATTATCTAATAAGTTTCGTAATATAATTTTCAACGATTCTTGATCGGCAAACACCACATCTTTTTTCAAAACCGTACTTTCAAAATCTATCGATTTATCTAACATAAGTGGTTTATAATTATACGCCATTTGCTCTACTATAAAAAACAAACGTATCGATGTAATTTCAAAATAAGATTGCTTGGTTTGTAGCAATGCCCAATTCAACAAATTATCTAACAAATTATAAGCGCCATTAACAATAGCACTATTATTATGCAACAACACATCGAGCGCTTCTAAATTCTTTTCTTCTAAATTATCTAATAACTTTGTATTACTTGTTTTTAAAGCATTTACAGACGATCGTAAATCGTGACTAACAATAGAAAACAACTTATCTTTAGTGGCATTTAACTCATCTAAACCTTCTTTTTGAGAAACAATAATCTTATTAGCTTGCTGCTTTTCTTTATAAAAATAAAATGTAACTCCTAACAAAATTAATAAGGTTACTACAGAATATAATAAGCCATCTCGCTCTACTTCTTTCGTTTTATTTTCTGCCTGTAATAAACTAACCTCTTTTTGTTTTTGCTTAACAGCAAACTCTTTTTCAAGTTTTGCTACTTCATAAATTTTATTTTGATTATTTAAGGAATCTTTCCATTGCTCACTCTCTTTTCTATATATTAATGCTTTTTTAAAATCTTTACGATTTTCTTCTACTACAGCCATATTAAAAGCTCCTTGCCATTTCAAACTAACATCCGTAACTTCTCTTGAAAGTTGATACGCTTTTTTATAATAAGAAATCGCCAAATCATCTTGATATTGCTCATAATAAAAAGTGGCTATATTTTCATATGATGTAATAATACCAATGGTATCTTTTTGCTGTTCTTTTAATCTTACATTTTCAGCTAAATAAGGTTCTGCCTTCTTAAACTCTTTAAGATACATATAGCACAAACCTAGATTTCTAAAAGCTATACTTTTATCAAAAAAGTCATAACATTCTTCAGGTAATTCTATTAACTCAATATAATAAGAAATAGCTTTCTTAAATTGATATTGTTCAGCAGCTATATGTGCTAAACCATTTTTAACCAAATAGTAAAACTCAAACTTATCTGATATTAGATCGTATTCTTTCTGTGCTTGCTCAAATAATTCTTTCTCTAAGAAACTTTCTCCTCTAAAATAATGAGCATAATCAGCTAGAGTATCATTTTGAGGAGCAGCTAAAACCTTTATTGCATAAATTAAAGTAGAATCCCATTTTTTTTCAACAAAAAAAGATGTCGATTTATAAAAATTAATATTCGATTTATATTGTAATGCCTTTTTTTTAATTTGCTTATTAAACAATAATGATTTTTTGCTTTCTTCTTGAGAAAACATGGTATTAATTGACAAAATTAATAGGAATAATATATTAGTTTTAATTATTTTCTTCAAATAAAAATCCATAACAACAAATATATCTAAAAAAAGCTATAGGTATTCACCTATAGCTTTTACTATAATAAAAGAATAAAAAAATAATTAAAAACGATTCACTGTACCTCTAGAAGAAACAGGATCTTTATTCCACAAAAAAGTTTGAATTTGAGCTAAATCTTCAGGTGGGTTTTCAACAATAAAATCAACTCGGTAGGCTTCAAAATTTTGATACCTTTCTTCTGGCTCATCATAAATTATAAAGAAATCTAATTCCTTTTCTCCAGAATTTGAAATAACAGATTGCATATTAACTCCTGAAAAATTAGGCTTTTCAGAAGCAGCTACAAAAACCACTGCACTTACTTGTAGGTTACCTGAGGCACCATAACTAACCTGTACTAACGGCGAAAAAGGTTTCTCACTTGATGAATTAATTGTAAAACCAAAACTAATTTCAGCATCTAGCTTTGTAATTCTAATGTTACTTTTCTTAACAGGAACTCCTGGAGGAGGTGTTATACATAAATTTGTTGTGTTCATTTTTTTTACTTTTTAGGTTAATAAATTTGGCTTCAATATTAAATACTTTTGAAGTATTTGAAAATACAATCCTACAAAATAAATCGTTAAAAAACAAATTTAATAGACAAAAAGATATTTTTACACAAAAAACCACTTTATTCATACAAAAAAATAAGCGGTTATAGATTTTTGTTAGAAAAACTATCTTTAAAAATTATTTTTCAACTAACAATAGTAAACCTCCATTTTTTTATTTAGTTTTATTACTTTTACTGCAATTGAATTTTAACCTCATAAACCACTGTTAACACATGGGCTTTTTTGACTTCCTAAGTGAAGATATTGCAATAGATTTAGGTACTGCAAATACTCTTATAATACATAACGACAAAGTAGTTGTTGATTCTCCTTCTATAGTTGCTAGAGATAGAATTTCTGGTAAAATTATTGCTGTTGGTCAAGAAGCTAGTTTAATGCAAGGAAAAACCCATGAAAACATTAAAACCATTCGCCCTTTAAAAGATGGTGTTATTGCCGATTTTGATGCTTCAGAGCAAATGATAAGCATGTTTATTAAAAACATCCCTGCTTTAAAAAAGAAGTTTTTCACGCCTGCATTAAGAATGGTTGTTTGTATTCCTTCTGGAATTACCGAAGTTGAAATGCGTGCCGTAAAAGAATCTTGTGAACGTGTTAATGGTAAAGAAGTTTATTTAATTCACGAACCTATGGCCGCGGCTATTGGTATTGGTGTAGATATTATGCAACCTAAAGGAAATATGGTTGTAGATATAGGTGGTGGTACTACAGAAATTGCAGTAATTGCGCTTGGTGGTATTGTTTGTGATAAATCGGTTAAAATTGCAGGAGACGTTTTCACAAACGATATTGTTTACTACATGCGTACGCAACATAACTTATATGTTGGTGAGCGTACTGCTGAAAAAATAAAAATTCAAATTGGTGCAGCCACTGAAGATTTAGATTTACCTCCAGAAGATATGAGTGTTCAAGGACGTGATTTATTAACTGGAAAGCCAAAACAAGTTTCTATTTCATATAGAGAAATAGCTAAAGCATTAGACAAGTCTATTTTAAGAATTGAAGATGCAGTTATGGAAACCTTATCGCAAACACCACCAGAATTAGCTGCCGATATATATAACACAGGTATTTATTTAGCTGGTGGAGGCTCAATGCTTCGTGGTTTAGATAAACGTTTGTCTCAAAAAACAGATTTGCCTGTTTATATTGCCGAAGATCCATTAAGAGCGGTTGTTAGAGGCACTGGTATTACTCTTAAAAATTTACCTAAATATAAAAGCGTATTGATTAAATAGCAATACAAAATTAAACATGCAACAGATTATAAATTTTATAATAAGAAACAAAAACTTTTTGTTATTCTTGTTGTTGTTTTCTATATCTATTTTATTTACAATTCAATCGCATTCTTATCATAAAAGCAAGTTTATAAATTCGGCTAATTTTTTAACTGGAGGTGTCTATAATTCTGTAAATAATATTTCAGACTACTTTAATTTAAAGTCTCAAAATGAATTATTAGCAGAAGAAAACAAACAATTAAAAGCACTTTTATACAATTCTGAAAACAATAAAGACTCTACTTATATTGATAGTGTATCTTTTAAAAACAGATACAAATTTACGGCTGCAAACATTTTAAAGAATAGTTACTCAGCTACAGATAACATTATACTAATAAACAAAGGAGTAAAAGATAGTATTAAGCAAGATCTTGGTGTAATTACCAGCAATGGAATATTAGGTATTGTAAACAAAACAAATAGCAAATACGCAACTGTAATATCTATTTTAAATACGACTATTCGAATAAGTGCACAGCTAAAAAAAACGAATCATTTTGGATCTTTAGTTTGGGATGGAAAATCGCCTAATAATATTCAATTAACGGATGTTGAAAAAATAGCTCCTATAATTGAAGGAGATACCATAATTACCTCTGGACGTTCTTCTATTTTCCCTAAAGGAATACCTATTGGCACTGTTAAGGGTTTTAAATTAGATGCTGCCGAAAATTATTATGAAATTAATGTAGCACTATTTAACGACATGACTAATATTGAGCATGTTTATATTATAGAAAACTTGGACACTGAAGAAATAACTAATTTGTTAAACTCAAACTAAATGAACAGTGTCATTTCAAAAAATATTATCCGTTTTTTTGTTTTAGCTCTTATTCAAGTTTTAATATGTAATCATGTCAACTTTTTAGGCTATTTAAATCCTTACATATATATCCTATTCATTATTTTATATCCAACTAAAGACAATCGCATATTATTTATTTTCCTAAGTTTTTTAATAGGCTTATCTATTGATTTGTTCTCAGATTCTGGTGGTATTCATGCAGCGGCATCTGTATTAATAGCTTATATTAGACCTGTATTGCTAAGATTTTCTTTTGGCGTACAATATGAAAACTATGCTATTAAGTTTGATAACATAGAATTTGGATCAAAACTAACTTACATAACACTAATAACACTATTACACCATATTCTTTTATTTTCTTTAGAAATATTTAGCTTCTCTAAAATACTTTTAGTCTTTCAAAAAACGTTATTCTCAAGTATATTTACTATTTTATTATGCATGTTAATAACTATTATTTTTAGTAGAAAAACTAAATGAGACAATTTTTACTTTTCTTTTCTATAATTTTTGTTGGGCTTTTATTTATATCAAGGCTCTTTTATTTACAAATTTACTCGTATGACGAACATAGTTTATATGATGACAATGCTATTAGAAAAGTTTATGACTACCCTAAAAGAGGTTTTGTTTACGACAGAAACGGAAATCTTTTAGTAGCCAATGAACCGTCGTATGATGTCATGGTTATTCCCAGAGAAGTTGAGCCTTTAGATACGCTTGAATTTTGCAATCTATTAAAAATAGATAAAGAACAATTTATAAAATACTACGACAAAGCAAGGAATTATTCTCCAAGATTACCCTCTGTTTTTGTACCTCAACTTTCTAAAGAAGATTATGCTGTTTTACAAGAAAAAATGCGCAAGTATATTGGTTTTTATATTCAAAAACGTTCCTTAAGACATTACGAAACTACAATTGGAGCCAATGTATTAGGAGATATCGGCGAAGTAAACAACAAAGACATAAACAAAGACGCCTATTACAAAATGGGCGATTTAATTGGCAGACAAGGCATTGAGGCTTCCTACGAAAAAACTTTACGTGGTGTTAAAGGCATTAAATTTATTCAAAAAGACCGATTTAATAGAAACATTGGTCCATATAAAAATGGTCAATTTGATACGATTCCTGAACAAGGTAAAGATATTACTATAACCATTGATGCAGAATTACAAGCCTACGGAGAATTACTCATGCAAAATAAACGTGGAGGCATTATTGCTATAGAACCAAGTACTGGTGAAATCCTTACTATGGTTGCAGCCCCAACTTACGACCCTAATATATTAGTAGGAAGAGACCGTTCTAAAAACTTTACAAAACTTTATAACGATACTAAAGCAAAACCTCTTTTCAACAGAAGTTTACAAGGTGTATATGAACCAGGGTCACCTTTTAAACTAATGAATGCTCTTATTGGACTACAAGAAGACGTTATTTCTCCAAACGAAACAGTAACTTGCTACAAAGGCTATAAATATGGTAATAGGTTTATGAAATGCCATTGTAATTACGGTACAAGAAACAATATGATTACTGGAATTCAAAGGTCATGCAATGCCTACTTCGCAACAACTTACCGTAAAATTTTAGATAAAGATGGGAACGCATCACATGGTATTGATAACTGGAGTAAACACGCCAAAAGCTTTGGCTTAGGGCAGTTTTTAAATAACGATTTATTTGTTGGACAAAAAGGAAGAATTCCAGACAGAGAATACTATAAATATGCTTACCCTAAAACATTTTATTCAACTTATACTATATCTAACGCTATTGGTCAAGGAGAAGTAGCTACAACTCCAATACAACTAGCAAATATGACAGCAGCAATAGCAAACAGAGGTTATTATTACACCCCACACATTATAAAAAATATAAAAGGAGAAACACTACCAGATCAATATACAAAACCTAAATATACAACCATTGATAAAGAAAATTTTGAACCTGTTATAGAAGGCATGTTACAAGTTTATAAAAAAGGAACAGCTGCCTCTTTACAAGTAAAGGATATTGACATCTGTGGAAAAACAGGAACTGTTGAAAATTTCGCTATTATTGATAGTGTTAGAACTCAACTAACCGACCACTCTATTTTTGTAGCCTTTGCTCCAAAAGACAATCCTAAAATAGCGATTGCTGTTTTTGTTGAGAATGGTTATTGGGGAAGTAGATTTGCCGGAAAAATGGCAAGTCTACTTATTGAAAAACATATAAAAGGGGACATTACAAGAAAAGATTTAGAAGAATGGCTTATAAAACATAGCTTAGAAAAAGAATATGCTAAACCCTATTCTGGAAAACCTTTTTATATTAATGATAAAACAACATTACAAATTGTTGATGATCAAGAGTATTATAGATTAAAAGGGCTTTTAAGCAAAATGAATAAACCCGAAAGTTAATGGTTAGGACTACTAATAGACATTTTAAATTTGATTGGATAACTATTCTCCTTTTCTTCCTTTTAGTTGGTTTTGGCTGGTTAAATATTTTATCGGCATCTCATACAGGAGAAACTATAGATTATCTAGACTTCTCACAATCTTATGGAAAGCAACTTATATTTATATTTTTAACATTTGCATTAATAATTATTTTACTAACTATAGACTCTAAATTTTACGAGCGTTTTTCTAGTATTATATACATCATATCCATGCTTTCGTTAATAGGGTTATTTATATTTGGTAAAAACGTGAATGGAGCAACTTCATGGTATGATATAGGCGGCATGACTTTACAACCCAGTGAATTTGCAAAAACAGCTACAGCACTAGCAGTCGCGAAATATATTAGTGATTTAAACACCAATATTAAGTCCCTAAAAGATCAAATTCAAGTCTTTCTTATCATCATAATTCCTGCTTTTTTAGTATTGTTACAAAATGACACTGGGAGTACTGTTGTTTATGGCGCTTTCTTTTTTGTTTTATACAGAGAGGGCTTACCAAAGCACTATTTAATTATTGGAATTTTGGTTATGTTTTTATCTCTTTTATCTTTAAAATTTGGCGCATTAATAACATCTATTATTGCCTTTGCATTAATTTTAGGGTTTCATATTTTTCAAAAGAAAAAACCACCGTTTCTCCAATCAATATTTATTTTACTAGTCTCAATAGCCATTTCATTTGGTGTAAAATTCTTTTATCAAAGTGTATTACAACCCCATCAACAAGACAGAATAAGTCTGTGGTTACGTTTAGAAAAAGACCCTGCTAAACTGCAACAAATGAAAAAAACATTTGCCTATAATTTAAATGAATCTGAAAAAGCCATAAGCTCCGGCGGGTTCTCAGGCAAAGGTTTTATGGAAGGCACTCGTACCACAGGTAAATTTGTACCAGAACAACATACCGATTATATTTTTAGTACTGTTGGCGAAGAATGGGGCTTTCTAGGAAGTGCCTTTGTAGTCGTTGTTTTTGTTTTACTTTTATTACGTATTCTCCATTTAGCAGAATTACAAAAATCTCAATTCAGCAGAATTTACGGTTATGGTGTTGCCTCTGTTGTATTTATACACTTTCTTATAAATATAGGCATGGTTATGGGCTTAATACCAACTATTGGTATTCCACTACCTCTTTTTAGCTACGGAGGATCTGGATTATTTGCATTTACTATTTTAATCTTTATTTTTATTAAATTAGACTCCAATAGAATTAATGAATGGTAAGTCGCTAATAAACATTTAATTATTTCACTAAATGAAAAAACTAATCTTTTTAATACTCTTAGTCCTTTTAATTTTTGGATGTTCTAGTACTAAAAAGATAACTGAACACTCTTTTTCTAGTGAAGAAATTGTAATGATTATGAATGCTGATAGTTTAACACCTATGCGCATTTACAAGATTAATAACACAAAAGACTCGTTATTACTTAGAACAAAAAGCACTTATATTAAAGCTAATTCAAATAATATGGTATTACAAACATTTGTAAAACGTTTGTACGCTACCGTTAGAGATAGCATGTCTATGGGTGTAGGTATAGCAGCACCACAAGTAGGTGTTTTAAAAAACATTATCTGGGTACAACGATTTGATAAAGAAAACTTTCCTTTTGAAGTCTATTTAAACCCTAAAATTGTACAATATTCTAAAAAGAAACAAACTTGTAAAGAAGGCTGTTTATCTATACCTAATAGATCTGACACTTTAAAAAATAGAGCTTATGCCATTTTAATTGAGTATGATACTATGCAAGGTGAACATAAAACAGAAATGATTGAAGAATTCACTTCGGTTATTTTTCAGCATGAAATAGATCATCTAAATGGCATTCTATATTTAGACCATTTGCAAAAAGAAATTAGTGATTCTAAAAATATATCTAAATAAATCTCGAAACCAACTAAAACCATTTAAAATGAAGCTATTTAATATTAAAACATTCCTGATTTACATGTTACTAACCACAACATGTTTTTCACAAAACCCATTAAATTTTGGCAGTGATATTTTAACTGCTGATCCATCAGCACACGTTTGGAAAGATGGTAAAATGTATGTATACGCTTCACATGACGAGCCATGTCAAGAAGATTTCTGGATGAAAGATTGGCATGTATTTTCGTCTAGTGATTTAATAAATTGGACCGATCATGGTGCTTGTTTAACTGTTGATGATTTATCATGGGCAGATAATTATGCTTGGGCTCCAGATGCTGCCTATAAAAATGGAAAATATTATTTCTGCTTTCCAGTAGGAACAGGTTTTAAAGATCGTATAAACCCTAAAAACAGCACCAAATGGATGGGATTAGGTATGGCTGTTAGTGACTCACCAACTGGTCCTTTTAAAGATGCTATTGGAAAACCACTTTGGACGGAACCTTATGCTAACGATCCTTGTTTATTTATTGATGATGACGATAAAGGCTATATATATTTTAATGGTGGTGGTGATTATTTAGTTGCTGAAATGGCTGATGATTTACTAAGCGTAAAAGGAGAACTTTATAAAATGGATATGGGTGGCTATAAACCTAAAAGAGAAGGTCCTTGGGTTTTTAAAAAAAATGACGTTTACTATTATACCATGCCAGAAGACAACAGAGTATTAACCTATTACACTTCTAACTCACCTTTAGGTCCCTGGAAATACCAAGGGGAGATTATGAATGAAGAAAATGCCAGCAATAACCACCATTCTATTGTTGAATTTAACGGACAGTGGATTTTATTTTACCACCGATGGGTAGATACCGAATTTGATTGTAACAAAAAACAACGTAAAATTTGTGCTGAATATTTATTTTTTAATGAAGATGGCACCATTAAAACAATTGAACGTACAGAAACTGGTCTTTCTAAAAAACTTTAATATCTCATAAAAAGACAGCTAGATTGTGACTGTCTTTTTGTGTTTTTCAACTTGAATTTGTCAGAAAAAATAACTAAATTCGTTTAACGTTTGATATAAAAGATTAAAACGATTTCATATCAACGTAGTTCTCTACAAGTTAAAAGAACCATGAAACAAACAATTTTAATTATTCTATCTATTTTTTGTTTTAGTTGCTCATCTCAAACAGAAAAGAAATTCAATTTAGATTTTGAAACGTACAATTCAACTTACAAATTCCCAAAAGACTGGTTTCAATGGGGAGATTATAATTTAAGTGCAGATACTATTTATGCCCATTCTGGAAAATTTTCAGGAAAAATTAAATCGACTAAGAAAGGTGGCTCTTTTGGTTCTATAGCCTATAAAATTCCAGCCAACTATAAAGGAAAATCTCTTCAGCTTGAAGGCTACATGAAAATTAAAAATGTTGAGAATGGGTTTGGCGGCCTATTACTGAGGGTTGACGGCAATCGTAAGGTGTTAGCCTTTGATAATATGAAAAACCAAAAGATTAATGGTACAAAAGATTGGCAAAAATATTCCATTACTTTATCATACCCTGAAAATGCAGAAAATATTTATGTAGCAGGAATAATTACAGGTACAGGTGAAGCATGGTTTGACGATTTTGTTTTGACCGTTGACGGTAATGATGTTCAAACTCTTAAAGAAATAGAAAAACCAATTTACAAGGCTAATTTAGATAAAGAATTTGATTTAGGCTCAAAAATTGACTTTCCAAAACTTAATGAAGAGCTAACAAATAATTTAGAATTGCTAGGTAAGATTTGGGGCTTTTTAAAATATAACCATCCAGAAATTTGCAAAGGAAATTATAATTGGGATTATGAACTTTTTAGAATGCTTCCAAAATATCTAAAAACAAAGAGTAATCTAGAAAGAGACCAAATCCTCCTTCAATGGATTTCTAAATATGGGAAAATAGATCAATGTCTCGATTGTAAAGCGACTTCTTCTGATGCATTTTTGAAACCAGACCTATCTTGGTTTAATGAGTATGAACTTAATTCTGAATTAAAGAACAAATTGAAATATATTTATCAAAATAGGTTTCAAGGAAAGCAATTTTACATTGAAAGAGGTTCTGTTGGTAATCCTATTTTTTTAAATGAAAATGGTTACTATGATATGTCTTATGACGATGACGGATTTAAGCTATTGGCGCTTTATAGATATTGGAATATGATTAATTATTTTTATCCAAACAAGTACTTAACGGATAAAAATTGGAACGATGTTTTAAAAGAATATATTCCAAAGTTTATAAATTCAAAAAACAAATTAGAATATGAATTAGCTTGTATTGAACTAATCGGAGAGATAAATGATACGCATGGATTCATCGTTGGATTCACTTTAGTAAACAAAATTAGGGGACAGTTTTATCCACCTTTCAATTTAGAATTTATAAAAGACAAACTTGTAGTTTCTGATTATTATAATCCTGAGTTAAAAGATATTTCCAAGCTAACTGTTGGAGATATCATTACACATATAAACAATAAACCCGTACAAACTATTGTTGACAGTATTAGTCCTTTTTACCCAGCCTCAAATAAGGCTGTCAAATTGAGAGATATTTCTAGAGATATCCTACGTTCAAATAAAAAAGAAATTGGCATTGATTACATTTCAAATAATCAAGAACACAAACACAGTTTACTCCTTTATAAAAAAGAAGATCTAAATATGAGATGGTATAATTTTACAGAGGGAAAATGCTATAAAATGCTTGATGGCAACATAGGTTATGTAACTTTAAAAACCATAACCGCAGCTGACGTTCCGATGATAAAAGATACTTTTAAAAATACAAAAGGAATTATTATAGACATCCGTAACTATCCTTCAACATTTGTACCTTTTTTATTAGGCCCATATTTTGTTTCATCATCTACACCATTCGTAAAATTCACCAATTTTAATTTAGATAATTCAGGAGAGTTTAATTTTACAGAGGCATTAGAGATTCCAAAAGGAGAAGAAACCTATAAAGGCAAATTAGTATTATTGGTTAACGAAATTACACAAAGTCAAGGAGAATATACTAGTATGGCATTTAGAGCAGGTGATAATACAACTATTGTTGGTAGTACAACTGCGGGAGCAGATGGAAATGTTTCTTCAATATATTTACCCGGTGGGTTATCGACTAATATTTCTGGCATTGGTGTTTATTATCCTGATGGCACCGAAACCCAAAGAGTTGGTATTATTCCAGATGTCGAAATTAAACCAACCATAGAAGGATTAAAGAAAGGAAGGGATGAATTATTGGAAAAAGCTATTGAGATAATAAATGAATAAAAAACCTGTAGAGAACACCGTATATAAAAAATTGCTATTTTTAGCTTAACCAATGTTAGTTGCTCGTTTGCTTGCATCTGATTTTCCTTCGGAAAATCCTCGCACACAAACACGCAACTTTCCATATACATCAACGTTATATGGCATTTGACTCAAAATTCATGTAACAAAACACTTAGAAACGCTACCAATTGAAAAACAACAATTAATGAAAAAAATAACATTACTCTTTACATTAGTTTTTTTTATTTTCTCTTGTGCAAAGAAACAAGAATCTCAATTCGACCGTTTGTTTGAGAATGCATTCAAAATTATAAGTAAAAATTATATAAAGAATAATGAGATAAATTGGATTTATGTAAAGAAAAATGTTAGAGATTCAATAAAGGTTTTTCGAAATAATGATGATGTTCATAACGCAGTAAAATATACATTGGATTTAATAAACGACGACCACGGTTTCTTTTTGAAGCCAAATGAAAATTGGACACTAAATGATTCCGTTAAAATTCCTAAAATTGAATATCGAATTCTTGAAAAGGACATAGGTTACATTAAAATTCCTGGATTTGGGGCAAACGATAGCATATCTACTTTGTTTGCTTTAAAAATTCGTAAAGCATTAAAAGAAATAGATAACTCAACGGAATTGAAAGGATGGATTATCGATTTAAAAGATGACATTGGTGGTAAGTCTTTTAGTCAACCATTGGGGCTGTCTCCTCTTTTTAAAGATTCTATTATTGGATACAATAAAGATAATAAGGGTAACATTAAAACGATAATTTGTGCAAATAACCATTACAAAACTTCCGATGGGTTTAATATTAAAATAGATTTCGATAACACCTTAAATAATAAGAATAAAAAAATTGCTATCCTAATTAATGGTTACACAGCAAGTTGTGGAGAGAGTGTAGCATTGGCATTTAAATTTCAAGAAAAGACAAAATTGTTTGGATCAAAATCTATGGGGTTAACAACATCCTTAATGAATGTTTCATTTAGTCCTAGTGGAGCAGATTTGTTTTTTAGCCATGAATTTATGTGTGATAAAAATAAAAGAGCAATAATAGGTCCGTTAAAACCAGATGTTGAATGCTTGGATGAAGAAGCAATTGAAAAAGCAATTGAATGGATAAAAAACGCCATATAACAAAGTATAAAAAAAATTGCTAGTTTTAGCTAAACCAAAGTTAGTTGCTCGTTTGCTAGCTTCTGATTTTCCTTCGGAAAATCTTCGAACACAAAACCGCACTATTCTTATACGTAACCGTTAAACGAAGCATTAAAATTCATATAACAAAAAAGTCTGCATAAATGCAGACTTTTCAAGTTAAAGTGGGGAGAGCAGGATTCGAACCTGCGAAGACGTAGTCAGCAGATTTACAGTCTGCCCTCGTTGGCCGCTTGAGTATCTCCCCAAAACCGTGGGCAAATATATTATAGTTTATTAAGTATGCAAAATAAAATCATGCAATTTTTACAATTCGTATCGCAATCTAAACGAGACAAATAAAGGCTGTATAAAATACTCGGTTGCACTAACAGAAAGAGCACTTGTACTTGTATTATTTTGCGCCTTGGTATTGAATAAGTTAGTGGCTTTAATTTCATATTCTAACTTGGAATCCTTATCTTTTTTGTATGCTAAAGATGCATTTAAAAATTCGTAACTATTAATGGTTTTATCTTCATCACTAAAATTATTATACGAATAATCAGATTTTAATGTGAAAGATTTAAAAATAAGCGCATCAAATTCTACCGATGGTGACTTTGTATAAAACTTAGTATTACTATTTCCTTGATTATTATCTTGAATGCTGTAACGATACCCTAATTCAATATTAGGTGCCGTTTTAAAATTAGTTCGTAACTCTGTTCTGTAGGTTTGAGAGAAACTCTCGCTAACAGATTGTACATTTTGAACAAATTGATTAAACTTTGAGTAATTTAAATTCCCTCTTACTGAAGCTCTTATTTTACCAAATGTACGCTGAAATCTTGCATTAGCACTCGCACTTTCATCGGCAAAAGCAGAATTAAAAGGCGAACTAACTCGCACAACACTTCCAGGTTCAAAAATAGATGTATTTCTAATATTATCGATGCTTTTGTTATAACTCAATCTTGCAAAAACATTCGTGTAATTAAACATATTAAAACTAAAATAAGATAAGTTTATATTATGTGATAAAGCATTTTCTAACTCTGGACTTCCTGAAAACAAAGAACTATAGCTATTTAACACCAATCCACTAGCAAACTTAGACACATCGGTAAATTGCGTTTGCATACGGTAATTTAAAGTAACTTGCTCACTCTTTTTTAACTGCATACGCATATTGAAATCGGGTAATACCCTGAAAAAATTATCGGTAGTCTTAGTACTTTGCTGTTTATTATTTGTGCTATAAGCATGCGCTGAAAATCCTGGAGTAAAAGTAAAAATTCCCGATTTCAACCTATAATGCGCCGCTAAATAGATATCGCTAAAATTATATTTAATATCATTAGCATCTAATCCTTCATTAATTGTTGGTGTTGGATTAAATCTAGAATCATTATCTAAAAATTGAAAAATATCAGAATCAAATTGTTGGCTACTAAGTATGGTCCCAACAGTGAAATTAATATCACTTTTATTATTTAATATATTCCAATAATCTAACTTAGCATCCACTTGATTAGATTTCACTCGCTTCTCTTGACCAATGTTATAGCCTATTTGAGCACCATCTAAACCTAAATCATTTGCGGTTCCTTCATAGTTGTCTTTATCTTCTAAAATAGCATTATAAAACGGATCTTCATCTTGTAGTAAATGCTGAACTTCCAACGCAAAAATATTCGTTTCATTTAGCGTATAATAATAATTTAAATTTTGATTGATACTATATGGACTTGAATTTTCCAACTCAGCTATACTACCATTAACCGTAGAGAAAAAATCTTGGTCTTGAGATTCTTTTGAGACACGTCCTAAAATATCATAATCTAATTGATTACTCGCATTTGGTTTATATTTAGCCGATAGTTTTACCATTCCTAAGTCACTACGTTGCATCGTATTACTTCTGGTACTTTCGTTTGGAATCCCTAAACCTTCATCAGTATATTGAACATCTCTATTTTCCTGTAATTCGGTTTTACTGTTAGAAAAAATAGCAAACCCACTTAAATCTAAAGCTTTATTAGGCGACCAGCTAAAATTAGCAGCTCCAAACTTAGTATTAATATCTTTTGCTCGATTATTTTGTGCCGTTAGAAACCCTAAATTATTACTTCCTAAATTAATATTTGTCCCACTACCACTACTTGGTCTTCTAAATCCGCCAGTGAAATTAAAATAATCACGACGTGAAAATGCAACTTCACCTAAGTTATTTAAGTCGGTAATAATATTAATGCTGTATTCTGGACTGTAATAAAACAATTTAGGTTGCAATAAATACAGCTCATTTTTATCTGAAGCACCACCACCTGCAGTTATATTTCCAAACCAAAAATTCTTTTTACCTTCTTTTAATTTAATATTAATGGCAATATTATCTTGATTATTTTTTACGCCACTTAACTGACCAACTTCAGCGTAATTTTTAAGCACCTGCACTTTATCAACGGCATTGGCAGGAATATTTTCTACAGCTAATTTAGAATCTCCATCAAAAAAATCTTTACCATCAACCATCACTTTACCTACTGTTTTTCCTTCAACCTCTATTTGTCCGTCATCATTAATTTCAACACCTGGTAAATTTTTAAGAACATCTCCCAATTTTCTCTCTGTTCCTTTATTGAAGGAATCGGCATTATAAACAATAGTATCTCCTTTTATGGTTACTGGCATTTCATACACCAATTCAATTTCATCTAAAGTATTATCGTTTTGTAATGTAAAATTCTGAGTTATATCGGAATCTAAGGTTTTTATATCTTCTTGCCCTGTTTTCATACCAATATAACTTACCTGTAATTTGTATGTGCTATTTTTTTCTAAAGATAACTTATAACGACCAGCATCATTGGTTATGCCATATGAATCTAATTTTTGTGTTTCTTGATTTATAGCAATTACATTTGCTAACTCAAGTGGCTCTCCAATACTATCTTTAACAACACCTTCTACTTTTATTTGGGCAAAATTTACTCCAGCTACTAAAAGCAGCATTAATAAAATTATTTTTTTCATTATTTATTTGATTGATTGAATTAAAAATTATCTACGCCCTCCTCGGCCTCCACGGCCTCTGTACATCTCTCTCATTTCCTCTGTTTTTTTTTTAACAATGGCATCATACTCTTTTTGAGTAACATCTTTTCCTTTTGACGGCACTTTAATAGTTTCCTTTTCTGAAGGGTTTAATATTATTTTAGAACACAAAATGGTTGTTCTATCGGCACTAATTTCTAAAATTAATCCAGGTAAGCCCCAGTATACATCAGGACCTTGGTTAATTGGTATTTGTGGTGTATACCAAGCAGTAACCTCTATCTCTCTTGGCTCATCAACTTCTTTAGTTTCTTCTTTTTTAGCACTTGTAGAATCTTTTGGTTTTTCATTATCATTTCTTCGTCTAAAACTAGCAATATCAAACCCCTCTACTTTCTTAATTGCTGTTGCCTTAAAACAGGTATATTTTCCAATGGTTTTGGTTTCTGCGCCTAATTCCCATTCTAACTTTTGTAAACTATCATTAACCAAAAATTGTTTTCCAAAAAACTCTTCTTCTTTTAAAACTTTTTGATCTTTTACATTTTTATACTGAGCACCTCCTGTTCCCATCATCATTCTAAAACGCATACCACCACCTTGTCCAGGTGCTTCTAATTTTTCTTCTTCTTTATATAAAGATTCAGATTGATTAAACGTTAGAATAAATGTTTTTTCTAAAGCACTTTTCATACGGTCTGCGATTTGCTTTTTACGCTCTTCACTTAATTGTCCGCCACCAAAATTGCTCATATCCATAGTTGTTTTTGATTCATAAATAGCTATTCCTTGGAAATCTTTTTGAGCAAAAGAAATAAAGGAAACCAATAGCAATAAACATGTTATTACAGTTTTAAAATAATTGAAGATCATAATTAATAATGTTTTGTTAGGCATTAATTAAACTTAGACCTAAACTACATTATTTAGTTTAATTGAAAAGTGTTAAAGTATTCTTAAAAAATTTATTAATTCTCTAAAAACTAATTTGCTAAAAAGTGGTTTGATTTTTGTATTTTTCATGTCGCCATGAAACATACTATATACTTTTTTCTTTTACTAACTTCTACAATGTTCTCTCAAGAACGTATTGAAGCTTCATTAACAAAAAGTTACAAATTTAATATGGAAACACTTGTTTCAATAGACAATTTTAACACCCAATTCTACATCAATAATAATGTTTTCAACAAAAAGAATGCTACCATAACAATCACTTATAACAATTTACAATTAGGAAATCTAGAAAGCGCTAATACTTTCAACCCTTTAAAAATCAATCTTTTTTACAAAGATTTTAATACCGTTATTATTCTAGACAACAGATTAGCTGAAATATTCAAAATTGATTTTAACACCAATTCTAGCTACAAAAACATTTCACATATTTCTACAGGACATGATAACACCATCTGGATATTTAATCAAGATACGCAACAACTAGAACTTTTTGATTATAAACAAAATACAACAAGAGCCGAAGCCTTACCTATACAAACCGAAATTTTAGATTTAAAAAGTAATTACAATACCTGCTGGCTACTAACTAAAAAATATTTGTATGTATATAATTATTTTGGAAGCTTATTACAGAAAATTAAAAATGATGGCTTTACGGCTTTAGCTGAAAGTAATAACAATATTATTTTAAGAAAAGACAATACTCTATTTTATTTAAAAAGAAATACTGAAAAGCCTATTCCAATAGCAACTCCAAATTTATTAATTAAACAGTTTTTTGTAACCAACGAAACCTTGTATATTTACAACAACGAAAGCATTTACAAATACCAAATAAAAATCGATTAAGATTATGCATATTGCTATTGCCGGAAATATTGGCGCTGGAAAAACAACCCTCACTAAATTACTAGCAAAACATTATAAATGGGAAGCCCAACTTGAAGATGTTGTAGACAACCCCTATCTAGACGATTTTTACAATCAAATGGAGCGTTGGAGTTTCAACTTGCAAGTGTATTTTTTAAATAGTAGATTTCGTCAAGTATTAGAAATTCACAAAAGCGGAAAAGATATTATCCAAGATAGAACTATCTATGAAGACGCGCATATTTTTGCACCCAATTTGCATGCTATGGGTTTAATGACGAATCGTGATTATGAAAACTACAAATCGCTTTTCGATTTAATGGAATCTTTAGTTCAAGGTCCCGATGTATTAATTTATTTACGTAGTACAATACCAAATTTAGTAAAACAAATACATAAACGCGGACGTGATTATGAAAACTCTATAAGTATTGATTACTTAAGTCGATTAAACGAGCGCTACGAAGCTTGGATACATGGCTACACCAAAGGCAAACTATTAATAATAGATGTTGACGATTTAGATTTTGTAGACAACCCAGAAGACTTAGGAAGTGTCATAAACACTATTGATGCAGAAATCAACGGACTGTTTTAGTATTATTTTTTAACCTTAAAATGTTTCTTTGAAACAATATACTTACCATCATTAGTAAATCCGTCTAATACAATTTCAAAAGTACCTTCTACATCAGAGGTATAGAATTCTATAGTTTTAATACCAGAATCTATTTGTATGCTTGGTAGCCATAATAACTGCCTTCTATAATCGGGTATTCGCTTTAAATCATCCTTTTCAGATTTATAATTGGGCTTGTAAAAAGATTTAGAATTTAAAGGTGCATCTAGTTTAAAATATAATTTATCATTCGCATTTTCTGGCAAAGTAAAATCGCCATTCTTAGTTTTTATATCTACAATACCGTAAAATATACTGGGACCGTAAAAATAAGTCCCTCTAACCACATCTATACGCTTTATATTAAAAGCATCATAATCTATAATATCTTGATTGTTCTCTATTAAAACTCCATCAAAAAGCACTAAAGGGTCTAGGTTAGAATAAGAACTCACTCTATCTTCTACAAGATCATTAACTTTAAATTTATACACCCCATTTTGTTTTCTAATAGCACAAGATTGAATTATTTCAACAAAGGTTTCTCTTAATGTTGAAAACCTTTTGTAATCATCTAATAAATATTCAACATCAGGTTTCATATAAAACGGAGCATTTGGCTCTCGTATTATTACACTATCTTTTTTAGAATCATAATATGTACTTTCAATTTGATTATAAACACTTTGACTTACCAGCCAATCATATAAATTTTTATTTAAGTGTATTTTTGAGAAACTTAGATTAGAATAATCATAAAAATCTGGATCATCTAATACAATCTTATAATTGTTATTATTTTCATTTAAAACCTGAACTAAAACATCTGAACTATTATAATTTTCATATAAGCTAAAATAAAATCTACCAGAAGAATTCGTTTTAGCATTTTTTAAAATAAAATTTTTTCCTGGAATGGACAAGCCCACATTAATATTAGCAACTAACGAATCATTAGTTTTAAATTTAACTAGCCCGGAAACAATTTCACCTCTTATTTCAGGTAAAAGGTTAAAATTATTTTTTTTATTTATAACGACATTATCATTAACAACCGCATTGCTTATTATTTCAATTGGATTAACTTTTCGAACAGATATAGAGTAATTACCATTATATAAATCCCCTAAACTATTCTTTAAATCAACTGAAACTAGACTTCTAAGTTGTACATTATTAAATTTAGTTTCAACTTGAATATTTTGAGAATTTACTTTGGGCGCTTCTATTTCAGTTGTATCTATTTGAATAATAACTGATTCTTTTTTATTAGTATTTTTATTTATCAAGAATGGATTAATAATATATATATCTTTGAGAAAAAGCGGATTGGCGTTTTTCATCCATTTAGTATAAGCAACTAATTTGTATTGGCCAGTTTTAATTTCAGTTGAAATAAAATAATCTCCGTTCCCCAACCCTTTATTTAATAGTAGTTTATGCTTAAAAAGTGTTTGTCCGTTTTCGCCTAACAACGCTACATAACCTAACTTACTTATACTACTTAAACTCTTATTAGCTGCTAAGCAAAAGAAATTATAGTATAATGTTTCACCAACCACAAAAACATTTGAGTTAGAACTTAAAAATACTGTTTCTCTTGGAATTTGATTTACACCAATATTTTTTTGCTGAGCAATAGCAACCATATTGATTAAGCACAAAATAATTATAACTTTAAGTATTTTATATTTTATTAATCCTCCCAAAATTCTGGTTTTATACTCGATGAAAATGTTGAACAGTCTGCACATTGTCTTTTTGTTATGGCATACTTATCTGAGAATGGCATTTTTTCATTATATAGATACGCTCCTCCTTCTTGTAAAGCGAAAAACAATTTCACCCTTTCGTTAATATTTAAATTTGGATCTATTAAAGCATAATCTAATATTTGATAGTCACAATCATAAAAATAATAAGGAAAATCTATTCCTAAATCTTGATAGTCAAAATAAATTCTTTTTGAATCTACAGATGAGACATCAAAATAGCCAATAACTTTTTCTTGCTTACTTTGCTGAGAGTTAATATTTCCTTTAATATAACCAGGTTGATTATCTAATAACAAGCTAACATCACCACCTAATTCCTTAAGAATTCTATAAAAGTTATATGCGTTTGCAGATTGAACATACTGCCTAACCAAAATACTATATCTCTCTCTAAAAACACTAAGATTATCTTGACTTGTAAACCTAATAGGAAATCTTAAAATTCTATTTCGTGAAATAGCTTCCGTATTAGTTAATATAATATTAGAATAATTTGTTGTATAACAAACCTCTTGCAGCTTTGGGTTATTATAAACTCTTAATCCATAAGTTAAATCCCAATAGGCATCATCCCTAAGATTAAATATTTCTGTGTCTTTACCAGTATAAAATGGTGCAATAATTTTATATGTTTCTTCATACTCATATCTAAAAAATTGAGCTTCACCTAAATTTTCATTAGTATCAACAAATATTTGTACACCACTGTCATTTCCTATATCCACCAACTCTGAATACAAATTAGTTATACTTGCTTTTGCCGGCAAAACTTCTTCATTAGAAACATATTTTTTACCACTAACAGTTTCAATAACTAACTTATATAAAACATCTTTAACTACCTGGAATTCTGTATCAGAAACATATAATCCATTGCCTGTATCTTGAAAATTATAAATATCTTGATTACTTGTTTCGATTTTAACAGTAGCATTTCGCTCTAAAACAATAGTATCTTTTTCTAACAAGTGCGTTCTTGATATTTTAATTTCATGTCTTTTTAGTTCATCTGTTATAGTAGCTTCAACAACTAAAACGTCTTCAAAGTCTTCGGTTTCTAATTCAAACTTTTCTGTACAATTAAATATGCTAAATCCAATTGAACCTAAGATAATTAAATACACTATAAAAAATTTATACTTCATTAAAACTTAAAATTATATGTTATTGTTGGAACTGGCACTGCAAAAATAGAAGACTTATATCCTTCTATTTTGCCATTTTCGTTAACAAAAAAAACTGAATACGGATTATTTCTACCCAAAAGATTATAAACTGATATATTAAAAAAACTATGGGCTAATTTTTCATTTTTATGATTCCCTTCTATATTTACACCAAGATCTAGTCTATAATAATCTGGCACTCTAAATTTATTTCTGTCACTATATAATACATGCTCTGTACCTGCATAATTATATTTTCCCACAGGATAAGTTATAGGTCTTCCTGATTGATAATTAAAATTAAAAGATACACTATATCGTTTTGTAATTCTGTAATTAGACACCAAATTAAGATCATGTGGTCTATCTTGATTGGCATCAAAATATGTCCCATTGTTAACTTTATTTGTTAAAAAATTACTATCAAGCTTTATTAATGTTTTAGAATACGAATAACCTAGCCATCCATTTAATTTACCTTTACTTTTTTTGAGCATAAACTCAACACCGTATGCTTTTCCAATTCCTGATAACAATTCTGTTTCAATATTTTCATTTAAAATTAAATCGGCTCCAATTTTAAAATCAAGTAAATTCTTCATTTTTTTATAATATCCCTCAAGACTAATTTCATATGAACTATCTTGAAAATTCTTAAACAAACCAACTGAAATCTGTTGTGCCTTTTGTGGTTTTACATATAAATCTGATAATTTCCATGAATCAACAGGAGATGCTGTCGTATTTGTAGAAAGCAAATGTGTATATTGAATAGTATTATTATATCCCGCTTTTAATGACACATTAGGTGAAAGAAAATAGCGTCCAGAAAATCGAAACTCTGGTCCTCCATAAGTTTTTATAACTTCATTTTTATCATAAAACTTAGTATCTACAATACTCTCATTACTTATTGGCAAAGTGAGGTCATATATGTTTTGATTTTTCTCTCCTAGAATTAAAAAAGTAGAAAACCTTAAACCTAGATCTAATGATAATTTATCATTAATTTCAAACAAATCCGATACAAAAAAAGCTGACTCTAAAGCTTTTTCATTTACTGTTTTTTTACTCGTTATTATAGATTCTGATCCTAAAGGGTTTATATAACCAGGTTGGATTTTATAAAGTTTACTACTTAGCCCATAATTTAACTTATGCCTTTTACTCAGATTATATTTTGCTTTTAATTTTAACTGACTTTCATTAATCTTATATCCATAATCAAAATTTCTATCAAAAGCACCTTCATATAATATATTGTAATTATATTGACTTGTAGCTAATTGAGTTTCTAAACTATTTTTGTTGTTAAATTTATGACTCCATTTAATTGATGCTAAAAAATTACCGTAACTAAAAATAGAATCTGATGATATACTAAATTCATCTTTACTAATGTATGCTGTAGCTTCCAAATCATTATTCTCATTAATATTATGGTCATATTTTATAACAGCATCATAAAAAGAAGCCCTGCTGTTTTTTATAGATTCTTCTGATATTCTTTTAAGAATCCAATCAGAATAAGTTGCTCTTGCTCCAACCATTAATGAGCTCTTTCCTTTAACTATAGGCGTTTCTATTGTTAAATTACCTGTAACAGGACCAATACTGCCTTCTCCAGAAAACTTATCCATGTTACCTTCTTTAGTAGAAATATCTATAACAGACGACAATCTTCCTCCAAACTCTGCAGGTATATTTCCTTTATAAATATCTGCACTACCTGAAACAAAGGGATTAATTGCTGAGAATATTCCGAAAAAATGTGACGGATTGTATATTACTGCATCATCAAAGAGTATTAAATTTTGATCAACTTTTCCACCTCTAACATTATAACCCAGTGCACCTTCACCTGCAGTTTTAATACCTGGCATTGTTGTAGCTACTTTTAAAATATCTCGCTCCCCTAAAACTAATGGCATATTTTTAATGCCTTTAACATCTATTTTAGAAACACCACTAATAACACTTTTAATGTTATCATCTCTATTTGATTCAATTAAAACTTCATCAAGTTGTTCTATATTTTCATCAAGATTAAAATCTAAAATACCATCTCCATAAATAATAATTTGCTTTTGATTTTTCCCATAAGACAAAAGAGCTGTTTCTATAAGATGAAACCCTGATGATAGCTTTAATTTATAAAAACCATTATTATCTGTTACTGTACTTACATTTGCATCCTTAACATAAATAGATAAATTTTCAATTGGTTTTCCCGTTTTAAAATCCTTTGCATAACCTGACAGGATATATTTCGATTTAACATCAGTCTTATTTTCTTTCCCTATAGTATATACTACACTATTAGAACTCTTTATATATTGCTTTTTAAGCACTGGCGCCAAAATTATTTCTTCATTAATTTTAATACCATCTTCAATTTTAATACCATCTTCTCCAAAAAAATTCTCAGGAAGCTTATCTATAATAGCGTTATTTTTTGTTAGAATAACTTTATTATCTATAAGAATATAATTAAATGGAGTATCCTCTAAAACTCCAATTATAATATCATCTATTGTTGTATTTGTAAAAGACTTTGATATTAATGTTTCTTCAAACCAATCTTTATTGAAATAAAAAAACAAATCTAATTCCTTCTCTAATTTCAAAAGAGCATCAATACGAGTTACATTATTAAAACTTATTGAAATATTCTGATTAGCTTGACTAAAAACAAATTGTACAAACAAAAAACACAACAATGTCAATAATATTTTTCTTCTAATCATTTTATACATTATTAAACTCTAAAAGTTTGAAAAGCTTATTTAAAAATTGCTCTTTATCTTTCTTAAAAAGCTTTTTATTCTCTTTATAAAATAATTGAATTTGTTTTTTATTTAAACTAAGAACATCTGTAACATCTTTTATCTTATCAATTAAATAATACTGATTTTTACTTGATAAAATATAAATCTCTTTGTCTCTAAAAGTATATAATACTTTTCTTCTACTAATAACTTCATTTTTATACTTTATATTTTTAATAAATAATGAAAATTCTTTTCCTTTAAAACTTTCTTTAAAAAATCCATTTTTATAAAACTCTGTAATAACAGGACTTATAGGTAACCTGACAAATTTATTGTTGTCTATTATAAATTCAGTAACAAATTGAGAATTCAAACTTAAATAATTAACTTTTTGATTTATTGATTCAAGAATAATTAAGTCGTTCAATAAATCATATTTAATTTTTAAACCATAATAAGGCTGACTATTATAAATAACAGTACCTTCAAAAAAATCATCGGAAGAATAAAATTTATGATTGTCTCTCTTTAAACTTTTATAGACATCAATATATTCTTGTCCATTAATGACATCAAGGTTTTGATTTAAATTAAAAGAATCATAAATTTTGTAATATTGACTATTTGAAAATTCATTTTGAGAATAAACAAAATAGGAAAATAAAAAAAGACTCAACACTATTGAATTAGAATAGTAAACATTTAATTGCATTTTAAAAAAATCACCCATAAACAAATGATAATCAGAAATATATAACAACGAATATATAAAATAATTCTTACTAAAAAATAAAACAAAGAAAAATAAAAGAAAAAAATAATATATTTTTATAACTTAATATTCTTTTAAATATCAAGATTTCATAGAGAAAAACAAAGTTATATAATTACTGCAAACACTATCCTGAAATTATAAAACAGAATACCTAACACAAAACTATATAACAAAAAAACCACGCTAATAGCGTGGTTTTTTTGTTATATAGTTTAAACTAATTATTAGCAATCGTCATTCTTTTTAACGACAGTTGTATTATAGTTTAGCGTAAGTCCTTTTAATAAATCAATACTAGATTTTACTTCGTCTTCAGCACCTTCAAACGTTTCATAACTAGTCGATTTTTCACCATTCTCTGTAGTTACTGTTGTTACTACAGCTTTTACAGTGCCATCTTCATTATTAGTCATATCAACTTTAACCTCTTTAGAAATCGCTACTAATTCAGTATCATTTCCTTCAGAAACATAAGCTGTAACTACTTCAGAATTCATAGCAATACTAGGCGCGATAACTAATGCTACCACCGACATTAATTTTAATAAAATATTTAAAGAAGGCCCTGATGTATCTTTAAAAGGATCTCCAACCGTATCACCTACAACGGCAGCTTTATGAGCATCTGTTCCTTTTTTACCTTGTTCTTCAATAGTTTTCTTAGCATTATCCCAAGCACCACCAGCATTAGATTGAAAGATTGCCATAAGTACACCACAAGTAGTTACACCTGCTAGAAGGCCTCCTAACATTTCAGCACCTCCAATAAAACCAACAGCAACAGGAACAGCAATTGCTAATAAACCTGGTAATACCATTTCTCTAATAGATGCTTTTGTTGAAATATCTATACATTTTCCATAATCAGCCACACCATCAGCAGCATCAAAAATAGCTCTATCTGCTTCAGAAGCTTTAGTCATATCAGAATCATACTTACGCATAACTCCTAAGGCTGCTTTTAATTCTGGAATATCTCTAAACTGACGACGTACTTCTTCAATCATTGCCATAGCAGCACGCCCAACAGCATTCATAGATAATGCTGAAAACACAAATGGCAACATACCTCCTATTAATAATCCTGCCATAATTTTAGGCTGAGACACATCAATTGCAACAACACCAGCAGTTTTCATAAACGCTGCAAATAAGGCTAAAGCTGTTAAAGCAGCAGAAGCAATTGCAAAACCTTTACCAACAGCCGCAGTAGTATTACCAACAGCATCTAATTTATCAGTACGTTCACGAACTTCACTTGGTAATTCTGCCATTTCTGCAATACCACCAGCGTTATCACATATTGGTCCGTAAGCATCAACAGCTAATTGAATTCCTGTATTTGCCAACATTCCTACCGCAGCAATAGCGATACCATATAAACCTGCAAAATGATGAGATACCATAATAGCAGCAGCAATTAAAAGAATAGGAATCATTGTTGACATCATTCCAACACCTAAACCGGCAATAATATTTGTAGCCGCCCCAGTTTCAGATTGTTCTACAATAGACATTACAGGCTTTTTACCAGTAGCAGTATAATATTCAGTTATTTTACCAACACCCAAACCGGCAATTAAACCAGCTATTGTTGCCCAAAACACTCCCATTGCTCCGAAAGGTAAACCTGTAACAGATTCAGGAATTAACGCATTTATTATAAAATAAGAAACTATTACCATTAATATTGCAGAACCAAATTCTCCAATATTTAATGCTGTTTGTGGGTTTCCACCATCTTTTACTTTCACAAAAAAAGTTCCTAATATAGACATTATAATACCTACGGCACCAAGAACCAAAGGTAAATACACTGCTCCTAAACCATCAAAATCAGGTGTTATAATAAACGCTCCTAATACCATTGTACCTATAATAGAACCTACGTAAGACTCAAATAAATCGGCTCCCATGCCAGCAACATCACCTACATTATCACCTACATTATCGGCAATAGTAGCAGGGTTTAACGGGTGATCTTCAGGAATACCAGCTTCAACTTTACCTACTAAATCGGCTCCAACATCGGCCGCTTTAGTATAAATACCTCCGCCAACACGTGCAAATAATGCTATAGACGATGCTCCTAAAGAAAAGCCTGAAAGTACATTTAATACCATTCCTAAATTTTCAGCTCCAGGCCAAATAAATTGATAAACTATAAATAAACCACTTAAGCCTAAAATACCTAAACCTACAACACCTAAACCCATTACAGCTCCTCCTGCAAATGCCACTTCTAATGCCCGTCCTAAAGATGTTCTCGCAGCTTGTGTAGTTCTTACATTTGCTTTAGTTGCTACTTTCATCCCGATGAATCCTGCTAAAGCAGAACAAATAGCTCCTACAATGAATGATACAGCTACCATACCACTAGAGCCTGATTCTGAAGTTCCTTTGAAATATAATAAGACTGCTACTGCAGCTACAAAAATTGCTAAAACTTTGTATTCGGCTTTTAAAAATGCCATCGCTCCCTCTGCAATATTCTTAGCTATACGTGACATTTTTTCATCACCTACTTCTTGCTTTGATACCCATCCGCTTTTTAGAAAAACGAAAATTAAAGCGACCACACCAAAAAGTGGTAAAAATTTTACTATCAAATCCATATTAGTTAGTTAGTTTAAAAGGTTAATATTTTTTTAATGGGACTAAAAATAGGAAAATATAAGTGATAAAAAAAACCACCTTTAATTAAAGATGGTTCATTTATTTTTCTATATTTTAAGAATATAATAATTATATAGTAAAAGTGCGCTTTTTCTTATGCTCACTATTCTCATAACGCTCTACACACTCATGATAAATTTTAATAGCTTCTTCTGCATTTCCCCATCCTCCTGTATCTACTTTTTTCTTCTCTAAATCTTTATATACTTGAAAAAAGTGCTCAATTTCTTTTAATCTATGCGGATTTAAATCACTAATATCTTTATTGTTACTCCAAATAGGATCTGACACTGGTACACAAATAATTTTTTCATCAGGCCCCTTTTCATCTGTCATATGAAAAACACCAATAGGTCTTACTTCCATAACTACCATAGGATACGTTGGTTCTGTACCCATAACTAATACATCTAAAGGATCTTGGTCTAATGCTAAAGTTTCTGGAATAAAACCATAATCACCAGGATACATCATTGATGAAAACAACATACGATCAAAACGAATTTTATGCAATGTAAAATCATATTCATATTTATTTCTACTTCCTTTTGGTATTTCTATTAATACATCAAAGGTTAATATTTCTTCTTTGCTCATTTTTTTCTTACTATTTTGGGTTGCAAATGTACTGAACAGCAAAACTTAAAGCAACTATAATTACATAGATTTTTAAGGTTCATAAATAACATAAGAATGGCTTTAAGCTATTCTTTTAGTTTAAAATTAATATTGTTATTAAAACAAAAAAATGAAAAACTAGTTTTAGAGCAACTTTAGGTATTTGATTTAATAAAAAAATTCAACTACCATCGTTTAAAATTTGGCACAAAACATTAAAACAATTTCATATCAAGTCGCAAAAAACCTCTTCTAAAAATAAAACCCAAAAGTACCTGTTACTCCAAATTTACGAGCATCGGGATTTTTAATTTCATCTAAATAGTTTCCTCTAAAATTAAAGTCTATTCTAAATACTTTAAAAATGTTTCCAATTCCTAAACTGTATTCATAATACATTTCATCACTTGGCGCTATTAAAGGCGTCTCGTTAGGGTTGCCTGTTGTATTTAGAGCTATATTTTTATCTGAAATTTCTCCCCAAACACCACGAACACTAATAATTTCACGTAAATTAAGTTTTCTTAAAAAAGGAATTCTAGAAAATAAGCGTCCGTTAAAATTATGTTCTAAATGCACAGACGTATAAGTATCAGACACAAACTCATAAAAATCTAACTGAGAAAATGTATTATAAATTGAAAAATAAGATTGATTTCCAGGAATAACACTTAACAAGCCTAAAGGTACTTCTCCAATAGTTTTTCCCGCTTCAACTGTAGATGTTAACCTACCAAAACCACCTAATTGTATTGGTTGCGTATATGAGAACTGTAATTTTGTATAATCGAAATCGCTATTAAACATACTTTTATCACCACGACTTACCTGTGCAAAAATACGAGCAAAATCATCATTAGCAGTACGACGCTCAACGCCAAAACCAGTCATTTTTCGTTTTGGAAAATACGATAATGACAAAACGGTTTCAAATTGTTTTATTTCAGACTCCACACCAGTTAGTGTATTATAATCTAAACTAAAAGTTGGTGATGCTGACTCTAAAGTTCTGTAATTTCCACTTAATCTAAAAATAAGATTACGCCATGGTTCTAACTCTATCGCTAAACTTGTTAAATTAATAGAAGTTAACTTATCATTAGCACTCGTTCCAACAACAGATGAAGAGGCCAAACTACGTCCCAAAACATCGGTACTGGTTGTTAAACTAGCTCCTATTTGTTCTACATCGCGCCTATTACCTCCAGAAATTATCAATCGACTTTTTTTATCTAATAACCATTTACCTGAAATACCATATTTAAATTTATCATCGTCAAAACCATAAGCTAAAAACCCTTGCAATCTCCAGAGGTCGTTTCTACCAAAATAAGTACGTCCACCTATACGCAAACGCAACCCTTCAACTTCGTTAAACCCAAAAGTTGAAAAAATAGGACCATAATCTAGTGGCAACGAATTAAATTCTATGTAGCCTGAAGATAAAATACTTCCTAAGTTATAAAGACGTTTAAACTTTTTAACGGTTTTTAAAGTATCTAACATTTTATAGACACCTTGCTCATCTTTATTTAAATCTTCTAATCTATTATCTGCCCAAAAAGCATCATCTCTATCATAAACATCTTTATCATAATTATAAACTTCTTCGTCATAGAATTTTTTATCCTTCTCAATATCAAACTTATAATTATTAAAAAGCGTGGTTCGCTTTCCATAAATACCACGAGATTTTTCCTTTTTGCTAAACGCAAAATCAGACATCATATAATCGCGCTTTACAAGAAATAGGGAATCATTTAAAACTTCAAACTCTTGCTCTATATAAATATCTTTTACCCAGTTTATATTAGCACTTTTTGATGCTTGTAGATTAATTTCTTTAATAGCATAAGTTGAATCTGCTACCCAAAAATCACCTTTAAAAGTCAATTCGTTTTTACGTCTTGGATAATAGATTATATTATAACACCACTTATTATCAATAAACGCACTATCGCTTAACACATAATTATAAGTACTTATTCCTGTTTTTGACAACGGACTTACAAAACTTTTATCGAAGAATTTTAAGTAATTATCATACACATTATAATCTGAATACAAATCGTCTACAAAATCAATAATAGTTTGATTATCGCTAAACCCAGAGTTTTTATTTCCTTTTAAAACGACCTTTTCTTTATTAATAATATTATCGCCATATACTTTTGAAACCGCTTCGTTAATAAACATAGGCAAATATGTTTTACCCGTTACACTTGATGTATCAACCTGTTCAAAAACAAATTCCATACCTTTAAATAGCTTACTTTTTATTAGGGCGCTATCAATGGTATTTATATCAAACTCTACTTTTTCATACTTATCGTATTCGTATTGTTTATATAAACTCAATCCGTTTCTACGTTTGTGTTCCCATATTTTTCGAAGTAAATCTATGGCAGGATTATTTTTTTTAGATTGCTTACCAGAAACTACAACAACTGTATCTAACTGTCCGGCTTCTTCTTTTAGCGTAAACTTTAAATCGTAATTTACTTTTTTAGTTAATGAAATATTTAAAGTTTCGTAACCAATAAATGTTATGCTTAATGTATTCCAAGTTTCATCAGACTCCAGATAAAACTTTCCGTTTTCATCGGTTATAGTTCCTTGTGTAGACCCCTTGAATATTACGTTTGCAAAAGAAACAGGTTCATTATATTCATCAAAAACATACCCACTAACTTTAGTTTGCGCTATCGCAAAAAAACTATTTAGTAGAAAAAGGGCAAAAAGAAGTTTAATTCTCATCAAAATATTTTAATTATTTTCTTAAAAGACAAATAAAACATGCCTTAGGTTGCATAAAGTTGAAAAAATGTAGTTTTTATCTAATTACATAAAACAAAAAACTTCATCAACAATCGTGCTAATGAAGTTTATATAACGTAAAATAAATTAATTTATTTGTATAATACCTTTTTAACTGCTTTAATAACTTCGTCTTTGTTAGGTAACCATTCTTCTAAAAGAACTGGTGAATAAGGCGCAGGAGTATCTGCTGTATTAATTTTTATAATTGGAGCATCTAAATAATCAAATGCTTCACTTTGCACTAAATAAGTAATTTCAGTAGCAACATTTCCAAAAGGCCAAGCTTCTTCTAAAATAACTAATCGGTTTGTTTTCTTAACTGAATCTAAAATAGCTTTTCTATCCATAGGCTTTACAGTACGTAAATCTATAATTTCACAAGAAATGCCTTCTTTTTCTAATTCATCAGCAGCTTTATAAGCTTCTTTTATAATTTTACCAAAAGAAACAATAGTTACATCTGTTCCTTCTCTTTTAATATCGGCAACTCCTATTGGCACAATGTATTCGCCTTCTGGCACTTCACCTTTATCGCCATACATTTGCTCACTTTCCATAAAAATAACCGGATCGTCATCGCGAATAGCTGCTTTTAATAAACCTTTTGCATCATAAGGATTAGAAGGCACAATAACTTTTAAACCTGGTGTGTTAGCAAACCAACTTTCAAAAGCTTGTGAGTGTGTAGCTCCTAATTGACCTGCAGAACCTGTTGGCCCACGAAATACAATTGGACATTTAAATTGCCCACCAGACATTTGTCTAATTTTTGCTGCATTATTTATAATTTGATCAATTCCAACCAAAGAGAAGTTAAAGGTCATGTATTCTACAATTGGCCTATTACCAGTCATTGTAGAACCAACAGCTATACCTGCAAAACCAAGTTCGGCAATTGGTGTATCAATTACACGCTTTGCACCAAACTCATCTAACATGCCTTTTGACGCTTTGTAAGCACCATTATACTCAGCAACTTCTTCACCCATTAAATAAACGCTTTCATCTCTGCGCATTTCTTCACTCATGGCTTCACAAATAGCCTCTCTAAATTGAATTGTCTTCATTAAGATTGTTTTTAATTTCGAATTGCAAAAATAGGAATTATTGAGAATATTATACCATAAAATTAAACAGTAAAATTATTAATGAAAAAGTTTTTATTAATTCTACAGAAATGATATATAAATAATGATAATATCCTACTTAATAAGTACCTAAATTCTCATTGTTTTTTAATAGTAATCAACAAAAAAGAATTTTTACACATACAAAACCATCTTTTTTTCTAATAAAAAATGAATAAAAACAAAATTTACTATGCACGCATAGTAAATAATCAGAATAAAATAATTAACTTCGCATACTGATTAAAAATAAGTCATTTTAAGATATAAAAATTATGAAAATATTAGTGTGCATTAGCCATGTTCCAGATACTACATCTAAGATTAATTTCACCGAAGGAGACACTAAATTTGACACCAATGGCGTACAATTTGTTATTAACCCAAATGACGAATTTGGTTTAACTAGAGCTATGTGGTTTAAAGAAAAACAAGACGCAAGTGTTACCGTAATAAATGTTGGAGGACCAGAAACAGAACCTACGCTAAGAAAAGCCTTAGCTATTGGAGCAGATGCAGCTATACGTGTAAATACACAGGCAAGCGATGCTTTTTCTGTTGCAAAACAATTAGCCAATGTTGCTAAAGAAGGTGCTTACGATTTAATTATTGCAGGTCGTGAATCTATAGATTATAATGGAGGCATGGTTCCGGGTATGATAGCTGGATTATTACAAGCTAATTTTGTAAATAACTGTATTAACCTTGAAGTAGAAGGTACAGAGGCAAAAGCTATTAGAGAAATTGATGGCGGTAAAGAAACCGTATCTACAAGTTTACCATTAGTAATAGGTGGTCAAAAAGGACTTGTAGAAGAAAGTGATTTACGTATACCTAATATGCGAGGTATTATGATGGCTCGAAAAAAACCATTAACCGTTGCAGAACCTATAGAAACTAATACAGAGACAAACTCTGTTTCTTTTGAAAAACCAGCACCAAAAGGCGCTGTAAAATTAGTATCACCAGATAATTTAGACGAGTTAATTAACTTACTTCACAATGAAGCTAAAGTAATTTAAGTTGCTAAATCATTCCGAACTCGTTTCGGAATCTTTTTAAAATTAACAGAAAGATAAATTAAATCCTGAATCAAGTTCAGGATGAAAAACAAAAAATAAAGCATGTCAGTTTTAGTATATACAGAATCAGAACAAGGAACATTAAAAAAAACAGCTTTAGAAGTAGCATCTTATGCTAAAGCAGTTGCTAATCAATTAGAAACAACCGTTACGGCAGTTACTATTAATGTTGATGACGCTTCAGCATTAGGAAACTACGGAGTTGATAAAGTTTTAAACATAAAAAACACAGCATTAGAAGCATTTAATGCTAGCGGTTACGCAGAAGCTATTAAAGAAGCTGCCGAAAAAGAAGACACAAAAGTGGTCGTTGTAAGTTCTAGTGCAAACAGCAAATACCTAGCACCTCTTTTAGCAGTTGGATTAAATGCGGGTTATGCCTCAAATGTTATTGAAGCTCCAACAAGCGTTTCTCCTTTTACCGTTAAACGTACTGCTTTCACTAATAAAGCTTTTGAAACTTTACAAATTAACACAGATGTTAAAATAGTAGGTGTTTCAAATAATTCATTTGGGTTAGTTGAAAATACTGGTAGCGCTTCCGCGGAAGACTTTTCGCCTTCCATTTCAAATTTAGGAGTTAGTGTTGAATCTGTAGACAGAGCAACCGACAAAGTAACTATTGCAGATGCTGATATTGTAGTTTCTGGAGGTCGCGGATTAAAAGGTCCTGAAAACTGGGGTATGATTGAAGAATTAGCCGATACTTTAGGTGCTGCAACAGCATGCTCTAAACCCGTATCAGATTTAGGATGGAGACCGCATAGCGAACACGTAGGACAAACAGGAAAACCTGTAGCCTCTAATTTATACATTGCCATTGGAATTTCTGGAGCTATTCAGCATTTAGCTGGTATAAACGCATCAAAAGTAAAAGTGGTTATAAATACTGATGCAGAAGCGCCTTTCTTTAAAGCTGCAGACTACGGTGTTGTTGGTGATGCTTTTGAAGTTGTACCACAACTCATCGAAAAATTAAAAGTATTTAAAGCCCAACAATAAATTATTTTTCATAAATTAGTTGGTTTAGTATTGAACTGCTTAAATTAGCATTTTTATTCATAAATCTGCCTTAGGCAGTTTGGTAAAGTCCTAATTTAAACAGTTCTTTGCGTTTTCATAAATTATGAGCTTAGTAAAATTAAATATAAAAGGCATATCGTATAGCCAAACTCAAAATGGCGCTTATGCCTTGATTTTAAATGAAGAAGATGGTGATCGTAAACTACCAATAGTTATTGGAGCTTTTGAGGCACAATCTATAGCTATAGCTTTAGAAAAAGAAATTAGTCCTCCAAGACCTTTAACTCATGACTTATTTAAAAATTTCGCAGATCGATTTGATATTGTTGTAAAACAAGTTATTATTCACAAATTGGTTGATGGTGTTTTTTATTCCAGTTTAATTTGCGAACGCGATAAAATTGAAGAAATAATTGATGCTAGAACCAGTGATGCTATTGCTTTAGCACTTCGCTTTCAAGCACCTATTTTTACGTATAAAAACATTCTTGATAAAGCAGGTATTTACTTAAAAGTGAATCCTAAAAAAGAAGATGAAGAGGACGAAACTCAAGATAGTATTTTAATGGATGAGTTAGTTGCAAATGAATTAGAACCAAACGAACCACGCGGAAATTTTAAAGGCAAAAGTTTAGAAGAACTACATAGCTTATTAAATGAAGCTGTTGCGAATGAAGATTATGAAAAAGCAGCAAGTATTCGTGATGAAATATCTAAACGAGAATAATCTCCTATTTTTATGAAAAAACTGTTTTTATTTTTTGCTGTTATCTTTTTAGTTTCAACTTCAACAATCATAGCACAAGATATAGATAAAACAGTTCAGATAAATTCCATTGAAAATGTTTCAACAGTTCAAACTGCAGCAACAGATTCAATTCAAATTAACAACACAAAATCAACTATTCAAAACACCAATGAATCAGTTGATATTAAAACAAATACCTCTTCTATAATTCCTAGCCAAGGCTTTAGCATTAATAGTTTATGGCGTGGTATTTTGGGCATGCTATCACTTATTTTTGTAGCCTTTCTTTTTTCTAGTAATAGAAAAGCTATTAATTGGAAAATTGTTGGTATTGGTCTGGCTTTTCAATTATTAATTGCCATAGGTGTTTTAAAAGTTGAATTTGTAAAAATCATTTTTGAATTTATTGGAGGATTATTTGTTAGCGTTTTAGATTTCACTAGAGCTGGAAGTAAATTTTTATTTGAAGGGTTAGTGGTTGATATGGATACTTTTGGTTTCATTTTCGCATTTCAAGTATTACCAACGATTATATTCTTTTCTGCATTAACCTCAGTGTTATTCTATTTAGGAATCATTCAAAAAGTAGTTAAAGGGATGGCTTGGTTGCTTTCTAAGACTTTAAAAATATCAGGAGCAGAAAGTTTAAGTGTAGCTGGAAACATTTTTTTAGGACAAACCGAAGCACCACTTTTAATCAAGGCTTATTTAGAAAAAATGAATAAGTCTGAAATGCTTTTAGTAATGATTGGAGGCATGGCAACCGTTGCAGGGGCTGTACTTGCTGCTTACATTGGCTTTTTAGGAGGCGAAGACCCTGAGCTTAGATTGTTTTATGCAAAGCATTTATTGGCTGCTTCTGTCATGGCTGCACCTGGAGCGATTGTTATTTCAAAAATATTATACCCACAAACTGAAGAAGTAAATACAGATGTTTCAGTTTCACAAGATAAAATTGGTTCAAACTTTTTAGATGCTATTGCTAATGGAACTACAGAAGGACTTAAGCTTGCCGTAAATGTTGGTGCCATGCTTTTAGTTTTTGTTGCTTTTATTGCCATGTTCAATGGTATTTTAGGTTGGATAGGAAATATTACTTCTATTAATAATTGGATCGCAATCAATACGTCTTATGAAAGTTTATCTCTAGAACTTATTTTAGGATATGCCTTTGCGCCTCTAATGTGGCTTATTGGTGTTGCAAGTGAAGACATGGCGCTTATGGGGCAACTTCTAGGAATTAAATTAGCAGCTAGTGAGTTTATTGGGTATATTCAATTAGCCGATTTAAAAAATGCTAGTAGTTCTATCCATTTAACTTATGAAAAATCAATAATCATGGCAACTTATATGCTATGTGGTTTTGCTAATTTTGCATCCATTGGTATTCAAATAGGCGGTATAGGTTCGTTAGCACCTGGGCAACGCAAAACCTTATCAAAGTTTGGTATAAAAGCTTTAATTGGTGGTACTATTGCTTCCCTAATTTCTGCAACTATTGCAGGTATGATTATTGGTTAAAATACTAAACTAATAATTTCTTGTTTTTTTCTTAGAAATTTTTAGCAATGCGTAACAATTAGACCAAGCCACTCATTTACTTATCAATATTAAACTACTATTTTTTTTACGCTAGTCATTTTACACCCTATTTTAAGCTATTTTATACCCTCTTAAAATTAAAAACAAACGTTTGTTTTGTAATAGTAACTAAATAATAATAAAACAAAACAATTATGAAATTAAAAAAATTACTTTTAAGTACTTCTATGGGAATTGCAATGTGTGCAGCAGGGGCCCAAACTTTACCATCAATATCTGGTTTGGTAATGCATTTAGATGCTAGTACAATTACTGCTACAGACGGAGATGCTATTGCTACATGGGCAGATGCTTCTGGTTTATCAAACGATGCTACTGCAATAGGAACTGGACAACCAACTTACGTTGCAAGTTCTTCAGCATTTAATAACAAAGCAACTCTTAGTTTTGACGGTATAGATGATTGGATAGATTTAGCTGATCCTATTAACTCAGCAAATTTTACAGCATTTATTGTAGCTAATGTTTCTACTAATGCAGGAGATGCATACCTGTTTTCTGGTTATGATAATACTGGTGGAAATGGTGGCGCATTTGACGGAGGAAACCGTTTTAGAATTGCAAATTACAATGGAAATGCCAATTTTGGATGCAGAATGGGTTCTTCAGGTGATTTCGTTACTCAACCCTATGACGCTAATCCACACACTTTTGTTATTAACTCTAACGGTAATGCTTGGGTAGACGACTTAGTAACATTTGGTGACAATAATGGATCTGAATTTAGTTCTCCAAATATTAGAGTAGGAGCTATTCAAGTTGCTCCTGAAGACCCTAAAGGTTTTCTTCCTGGAGAAGTTGCAGAAGTAATTATTTACAATACTAGCCTTTCGGATGTGGATGTTGCGAGTGTTACCGCATATTTACAATCTAAATATTTTGCAACTGCTGGCATAGAAGATTTTGCTAATAGTGTAGATTTTAAAGCTTATCCTAACCCTACATCAAGCAATATTACTATTAAAGCTAAAAACGGTTTTACTGTTGGTGCTACACTAAACGTTTACGATGTAAGAGGTAGAATCTTATTAAATAAAACATTATCAAGTAGCTCTAATGTAGTTAATTTTAGCAGCTTACCTTCTGGAAGTTATTTTGTTAAGGTTTCCAACAAAGGAGAAACAGTAGTAAAACAGATTACCAAAAGATAATACTTTTTAAAAATAATAAAAAAGCCTCATCTTGTATGAGGCTTTTTTTGTATCAAAATATTACGATAAAACCAATATCAAAAGCGTTAATAACTTTTTGATATTATCATTATTAAAAAGAAACGCTTAACAATCATTTTTCTTTAAATTCGTATCTGCAATTTCCTTACTAATTTGCAACTTAATCATTATTAATTAAGAGATTTTACTCCCTTTACAGGAAAAAGAAATATGAAACAATATCACGACTTAGTAAAACACGTTTTAACAAACGGAAACGAAAAAGAAGATAGAACAGGAACGGGAACTAAAAGCGTTTTTGGCTACCAAATGCGATTTAATTTAAGTGAAGGTTTCCCAATGGTAACTACAAAAAAATTACACTTAAAATCTATTATATATGAACTACTTTGGTTTTTAAAAGGCGATACTAATATTAAGTACTTAACTGATAACGGTGTACGTATTTGGAATGATTGGGCAGATAAAAATGGAGACCTTGGCCCTGTTTATGGGCATCAATGGCGTAACTGGAATAGTGATGAAGTAGACCAAATTAAAGAAGTTATTAATACTTTAAAAAACAACCCAAATAGCCGCAGAATGTTAGTATCTGCATGGAACCCTTCTGTATTACCAGATACATCTAAATCATTTGATGAAAATGTAGCGAATGGAAAAGCTGCGCTTCCCCCTTGTCACGCCTTTTTTCAATTTTATGTTGCTAATGGTAAATTATCATGCCAACTTTATCAACGAAGTGCCGACATCTTTTTAGGAGTTCCTTTTAACATTGCCTCTTACGCATTATTCACCATGATGATGGCTCAAGTATGTGGTTATGAAGCGGGTGAATTTATCCACACTTTTGGTGATGCTCATATATATAGTAATCATTTTGAGCAATTGGAATTACAATTATCTAGAGATATACGTCCGTTACCAAAAATGAAAATAAATCCTGAAATAAAAGATATTTTAGATTTCACTTTTGAAGATTTCAAATTAGAAGATTATAATCCGCATCCACACATTAAAGGTGCTGTTGCAGTATAAAAATAAAATGAAAAACATATACGCATTACTATTAATTTTCATTAACACTTCTATTATAGCACAAGAAAATGAAACAAAAGAAAATCCAGATACTGTTTATGAGGTAATTGAAAATGTTCCTGTTTATAAAGGTTGTGACAAAACGCTTTCTAATGCAGAATTAAAAAAATGCATGAGTTATAAAATTTCAAACCTTATCTCAAAAAACTTCAATATCAAAATAGCAAATAAGATTGGTTTACCTGATGGATTAGTAAAAATTAATGTGATTTTTAAAATTGACAAATATGGAAAAGTTACAGGAATTAGGTCAAGTGCACCACATTATGAACTTGAAAAAGAAGCTATTCGGGTTATAAAACTAATTCCAGACATGGAAAGACCAGGAATACAAAGGGGTAAACCTGTAACAGTCCCTTACTCTATACCAATTAATTTTATGGTTGATAATAGCTCAAAAAAATTAAAACGAAAAATTAAAAAAAAGAAGAATTAAAAAAGGGCTCTCTATACAGAAAGCCCTTTTTCGTTTAATTTCTTAGGATTTAACTAAACGTTTACTACACTATTTTCTGCTGCAGCATAATCATTCCATGCATAAGCGTCGGCTGCATCATCATTAATATAAGCACCGTCAACAAGGTATTTATATTCATAAGAACTTTCAGCATCTAAATCTACAGTTGCTTTAAAAGTTCCATTTTTTAATTTCTTAAGAGGAGTTGCTTTAGCATTCCATTCATTAAAACTTCCAATTACAGAAGCTTTTTTTGCATCTTCAGCAAGTATAGAAAAAGTAACTTTACAAACTGGTTTGCTTTTTAAGTATTGTTTTTTAATAGCCATAATTCAAATATTTTGTGTGTTGTTTATGATACAAATTTAAAAAACAATTATTGAAGAGTTTAATTTTAACACCTTTAGCATAAAGAATTATCAATTTGTTAATATAGACTTGTGTAAATTTTGTGTATCAAAAAAAATCAAGAAGTATATTGTATTATTCTTAGTACACAAATCTTGTTTTTCGTTGATTTTCAAGGGTTTTTAACCGAAAACCTTTTCGCTATTTAGATTTTTTTAAGCCATAATTTAATCTTAATCATGTCATCAAAAAACTTTAACTTTACAATCATTATTTTAGTATTATGTTCGGAAAAAAGAAAGACACTCCACAAATAGATAAAGACCAATTAGAGCTTATTCAAAATGCTCAGAAACGTATCAAACAAAAAAAGAATTTATACATCCACTTTGTAATATTCTTAATTGGTGCTGTTTTTTTAATATTAGCTAATACCGTCTTAGGTATTGGAGAAGATTTTAAAATCCTTGGTAAAGAATGGTTCTTATTTGCTATTCTTATTTGGTTATTCTTATTTATTTATCACATATTTAATGTCTTTATTACCCATAAGTTTATGGGTAAGGCTTGGGAACAAAACCAACTAGAAAAATTAGTAGCTAAACAAAAAAATCGTATCGAAAAAATTAAGGCTGGATTAATAAAAGAAGAAACATATATTGCAGAAAGCGAAGTTTACAACGAAATTAAGCCTGAAGCAACTCGCACTCAATCTCAGCTTACTATTATTGTTGCTGCGGCAGAAAATGATGCCATTGGAAAAGGAAATAAATTAATTTGGCATTTAAGTGACGATTTAAAACGTTTTAAAGCCTTAACAAACGGACATCATATTATTATGGGGCGTAAAACTTTTGAAAGTTTTCCTAAACCACTACCAAATAGAACTCACGTAGTTATTACTAGACAAACTGACTACAAAGTACCAGAAGGCGTTATTGTTGTTAACAGCTTAAATGCTGCGATTGATGTAACAAAAAACGAATCACAACCTTTTATTATAGGTGGTGGAGAAATTTACAAACAAGCTATGCATATTGCTAATAAAATAGAATTAACAAGAGTACATGAAAACTTTGAAGCTGATACATTTTTTCCAAAAATAGATACTACTATTTGGAAAGAAACAGCCAACAAGTTTCATAAAAAAGATGAAAAACATGACTATGAGTTTTCGTTTTTAACTTACGAAAGAAAATAGCTTATTTATCTTTTACTAAATTTTATAAATGATAACCTCAAGATTTCAAATAGTTTGCCTTGGCTATATACTTCTATTTTTATCACTTAATTCATGCGCCAGTAAAGGCAAATGGTTGAGTATAACAACTGGAAATAATATTAGTTATTCAGCAACAGAATCTAAATCACCAAAAAAAGATTTTACAGGCAATAATATAACCATTGTATATCTTAAAAATTTAGGGTTTGAGAAAATAGGTCAAAACACAAATGAAAAAGATGTCGCTTGGTTATTATCTCAAGGATATCGGGTTATAGAACTAGATTATAATCACGATAAAAAAGCTTCAGCAACAAACATAAACAAAGACATTATTGCTATTAATAAGGCCATTTCAAATAAATTATTCTGCAACTTCACTAACTGTTCGCTTAACAAATCTTATATATTATTTGAAGGCTATAGAATTTCTCGAGATGTACCTTATTTTATAGACAATCCTAAAGTTTATAACACACCTAAAGAATATGTAGAAGGTGATGAATTACGTATGGATATTATCTATCCTGCAAACCCAAAAGTAAAAACCCCTACTATTTTATCTTTTTCATACAGTAACAGTTACGCCACCTATGATAATGACAAAAAAAAACTTACTGATACTCACAAAGATTTAAGAATGTTTTTACCATATACTTTTGCTGGTTTTAACGATTCTTTTTTAGAAGGTTTACCTGCACATGGAATGGCTTGGGCTATTGCCGATCATCCAAAATATTGTCCTTGGGGAAGCGGTAAACCTGTAAATGGCAAAAACGACACCTATAAATCATATCAAACAAATCCTGATGCAGTCCAAAAAGTAAAATCTGCTATTCGCTCCTTGCGAAATATGAGTAATGAATTAGGATTATCTGGAAACATTGGTGTTTACGGATTTTCTCGAGGTTCTACTGCTGGATCTTTAGCTATTGGAAACAAATCTGTTCCTGAATTTGAAAATGCTGGTTTTAATACTGGAGTTTCTGATGACATACAAGCAGCTGCATTAGGCCCTGGTGTTTTTGATTATACTCAAATTTACAATGCTTCAGATGATGGCGATTCTAACTTAGAAACTCGATGCGAATGGGCTTGGGGTAGTCTTGAAGATAATTTTGAACTATGGAACACTATGGGAGCTTCTTATTTAGTTGAATCATCAGCTACAGCTCCTACTCTATTTTTTCATAATACCAATGATGCGCCTTATTATCAAGATCAATTTATACATTTAAAAGCAAAATTAGATTCGCTAAAAGTACCCACCTCAACACTTATTAATTACGGAACGGGACATTCAGTGCCTCAAACATCAAAAGATTTAAATACACTTTATAGTTTTTTTAAAAAATATCTAAATCCTACTATATTAAAAATTGACTAGTCAATTATTCTTTTAAAAACCCATGTGTATTTTCACTAATTTCGCATTATGGTAAAAGAACTTCAACTTCGTATTACACTTAAAGAAGAAGAACGCAGTGATATTTTAGTAATAAAATCGGCACGCACTTTAGATATTGATAAAGAAGATATTACAGGCGTAAAAGTGCTTCGAAAATCTATTGATGCTAGAAAACCAAAAATCATTCTTAATTATAAAGTCGCTGTTTATATTAGAGAAGTATTGCCGAAAACTTCAGAATATAAATTTGATTATAAAGATGTATCGAAAGCAAAACCCATTCATATTATTGGTTTTGGACCTGCAGGCATGTATGCTGCTTTGCGTTGTATAGAACTTGGTTTTAAACCTATTGTTTTAGAACGTGGTAAAAATGTTCAGGGCCGTCGTCGTGATTTAAAAGCCATAAATCAAGATCATTTTGTAAACGAAGATTCTAATTATTGCTTTGGAGAAGGTGGTGCAGGAACTTATAGCGATGGTAAATTATACACCCGAAGTTTAAAACGTGGTGATGTTAGACGCATATTTGAAAACTTAGTTTATCATGGTGCTACCGACCAGATTTTGGTAGATGCACATCCCCATATTGGAACAAATAAACTACCTAAAGTAGTCACAAATATTCGTGAAACCATTTTAAAATATGGTGGTGAAGTTCATTTTGAAACACGTGTTACAGATTTTACCGTAAAAAATGGTAAAATACAAGCTATTCAATTTTTGAACGGTGAAGAAATGATTGCCAACCGTGTTATTTTAGCAACCGGACATTCGGCGAGAGACATCTTTTATTTACTTCATAAAAAAGAAATTGCTCTAAAAGCAAAATCGTTTGCTATGGGTGTTCGTGTAGAGCATCCTCAACATATTATTGATTCTATTCAATACCATTGCAGTGGCGATCGTCATGAATTATTACCAGCGGCTTCGTACAGTTTGGTACAACAAGTAAACGAACGTGGTGTGTACTCCTTTTGTATGTGCCCTGGTGGATTTATTGTACCTGCAGCTACTGCCAATGGCGAAGTGGTTGTAAATGGTATGTCGCCTTCTAAACGAAATAATTTATTTGCAAATTCTGGGATTGTAGTAGAAATAGATGTGAATAGAGATTTGCCTAAATACGAACAATTTGGACCTTTAAAAGGTTTAGAATATCAGAAAAATTTAGAACGTATGGCATTTACCGCAGGTGGCAGAAGTCAGGTTGCTCCAGCACAACGATTAACTGATTTTGTTGAAGGTAGATTATCGGCAGATTTAAACCCGACCTCTTATCAGCCTGGTTTAAATTCGGCACCATTACATTCGCTTTTACCAAAACTAATAGGCAGCAGATTACGAAAAGGCTTTGCTGCATTTGGACAAAAAATGAAGGGTTATTATACCGAAGAAGCTAATATTATTGGTGTAGAATCGAGAACCTCATCGCCCGTTTGTATTCCAAGAAACGAACAATTAGCACACCCACAAATAGAAGGCTTATTCCCTTGTGGTGAAGGTGGTGGTTATGCTGGTGGTATTGTATCGGCAGCTATGGATGGAGAACGATGTGCCGAAGCGGCGATTATTGGTTTGTAATTTCTGCATGTTTGAGTTGTAAAGTTGCCTTTTAGAAAAAAGATGATTACTACCTTAGTTTTGCGTTAGGGATTGAAGTGTAAATCCTTTTGTTTTTCTTAAAGTATCCTAGAACGTTTAGAATTTACGCATACACTAATTGTAGTTTCCTGCCTAGTAAGAATGACAAAAAAACAAAAGATTGCAACGTAAAGCCCGACCCTTGGGTAACGCCCAAATACATAGTTTAATAAAAGATTTATTCTTATTTTTGCAGCTCTAAAAACAAACCAACTATGAATGCATATATATTTCCAGGTCAAGGCGCACAATTCTCAGGAATGGGTTTAGACCTTTATGAAAACGCTCCTTTAGCACAAGAATTATTTGAAAAAGCCAATGAAATTCTTGGTTTCCACATTACAGACATCATGTTTGAAGGTACTGCAGAAGCTTTAAAAGAAACGAAAGTTACGCAACCTGCTATATTTTTACATTCTGTTATTCTAGCTAAAACTTTAGGAGATAGCTTTAAGCCAGATATGGTGGCTGGACATTCTTTAGGCGAATTTTCGGCTTTAGTTACCAATGGTGCTTTAAATTTTGAAGACGGCTTAAAATTAGTCTCGCAACGTGCTTTAGCTATGCAAAAAGCTTGTGAATTACAACCAAGTACTATGGCTGCTGTTTTAGCTTTAGAAGATGCTGTTGTTGAAAATATTTGTAAAGAAACCGAAGGTATTGTAGTTGCTGCCAATTATAACTGCCCTGGTCAATTAGTAATTTCTGGTGAAGTTGATGCTATTAACAGAGCTTGTGAAAGTATGAAAGAAGCTGGTGCACGTCGTGCTTTAGTTTTACCTGTTGGTGGTGCTTTTCATTCGCCTTTAATGGAACCTGCTCGCGAAGAGTTAGCAACTGCTATTGAAAACACTACGTTTAGCAAACCTAACTGCCCTATTTATCAGAATGTAACTGCAAGTGCCGTAACTGATGAAACAGCTATTAAAGCAAATTTAATTTCTCAATTAACAGCGCCTGTACGTTGGACACAATCTGTACAACAAATGATTGAAGATGGTGCCACACTATTTACTGAAGTTGGCCCTGGTAAAGTATTACAAGGTTTAGTAAAGAAAATTAACAGAGCCTCTGAAACAGCTTCTGCAACTTTTGAAAAGTAATATGAAATTAACGAAGCGTACTATCTACATCATTACTGTTATTGTTTTAACAATTGTTGTAGATCAATTTTCTAAAATATTAGTTAGAACTTATATTGGTTCAAAAGAAGTTATACACCTTATTAGCAACTACTTTTCTCTTCATAATGTAGAAAATGAAGGTGCATTTCTTGGTATGGGAAGCGATTTAAATCCTACGTTAAGAATTATACTTTTACTTATTCTACCTATTGTAGTTTTAGGTTATATTTTACGATATATATTAAAAGATAAAACCTTAGATAAATGGTCGGTATTTGCTTTTGCTAGTATTATTGGAGGAGGTATTGCGAATGTTTTTGATAGAGTTGTTTTTGGATCGGTTACAGATTTCTTTTATATAAGAATAACAGATCTTTTAAGAACTGGCATTTTTAATATGGCTGATTTATCGGTAACGACTGGTATGATAATTTTAGTGATTGCAAGTTTTAGGAAGAAGAAAGAACAATCATAAAACAAAAATTTTATACTAAAAAAGGCGCTCTAAAATATTTTAGAGCGCCTTTTTTAATTTTATAAATATCAATTACTTACTTCTAACTTTCTGTTCCCATTTCCAGGCAGAATCCATAGCTTGATCTAAAGACAATTCGGTTTTCCAACCTAATTCGTCATTGGCCTTTGTAGTATCGGCATAAGCAGAAATAATATCGCCTTCTCTCCTATCTACAATTTTATAATTCAGTTTTTTACCAGAAACCTTTTCAAAAGCTTGAACAACTTCTAAAACAGAACTTCCTGTTCCTGTTCCTAAATTAAAAGTTTCGTAATTAGCTTTATTTTTGTTTTCTAATAATCGTTTTAATGCAATAACATGTGCTTTTGCTAAATCGACAACATGAATATAATCACGAATACACGTACCATCTGGTGTTGGATAATCATCACCAAAAACAGATAATTGCTCGCGTAATCCAATACCTGTTTGCGTAATAAACGGCACTAAATTTTGAGGAACTCCAATTGGCAACTCTCCAATCTCAACAGATTCATGAGCCCCTACCGGATTAAAATACCTTAAAGCAATCGCTTTTAATGATGGGGTTACTTTACAAGTATCGCTAATAATCTCTTCCCCTATTTGTTTTGTGTTTCCATAAGGAGATTCGGCTTGTTTTACAGGCGCATTTTCTGTTATTGGCAATTTATCTGCTTGCCCATAAACCGTACAAGACGAACTAAATATAAAGCCTGCCGATGGTAACTTTTGTAATTCTTTAAGAATATAAACTAACGTGCTTATATTATTTTCATAATATAATAATGGTTCTTTTACGCTTTCACCAACAGCTTTACTTGCTGCAAAATGTATAACACCTTTAATATCATTGTGCTTTTTGAAAAATGCTTCAACCTTATTTTTTTCTTTAAGATCTAATTTTTCAAAAATGGGTGTTTTTCCAGTAATGGCTATAATACCATCTAATACTTTTTCTGAAGAATTTGATAAGTCGTCAATAATAACAACTTCGTAGCCTTCATTCTGTAATTCTACAACGGTATGCGATCCTATAAAACCTAATCCGCCAGTAACTAATATTTTATCCATTTATAAAGCTTATAATTGTTGAAATAATATATTCAATCTGTTCATCATCCAATTCGGTATGCATTGGTAATGAAATAACTTCTTTAACTAACTGATTGGTTACCGTAAAATCGGCTTCATTATAACGTGCATCTGCATACGCTTTTTGGTTATGAAGCGGAATTGGGTAATAAACGCCACAAGGAATCTCTTTTTCATTTAAATGCTTTACTAAAGCATCTCTATCTATCCCTTTAATTTTTAATGTATATTGATGAAAAACATGGCAATCACAAGTATCACAAATGCCTGCACATCCATTTGACACTTTTGGCGTTACAATAGATTCAATACTTTTAAAAGCTTTGTTATATTTTCTAGCAGCATTTTGTCTTGCTATATTATAAGTATCTAAATGTGGTAGTTTAGCGTCTAAAACACCTGCTTGAATACTATCTAACCTAGAGTTAACACCAACAACATCATGATGATAACGCTCGTACATACCATGATTTACAATACCTCTAATAACATGAGCTAAATCGTCATCATTTGTAAATATAGCACCACCATCGCCATAACAACCTAAGTTTTTTGATGGAAAAAACGACGTAGAAGCTACGTGTCCAATAGTTCCTGCTTTAGCCTTAGAACCATTTTTATAAGTATAATTAGCTCCAATAGCTTGTGCATTATCTTCTATTACATATAAATTATGCGCTTTTGCTATTTCCATAATAGCTTCCATGTTAGCACATTGTCCAAATAAATGCACAGGTACTATCGCCTTAGTTTTTGGTGTAATGGCTTTTTTAATGGCTTCAATACTTATATTAAAATCATCTTCATTTACATCAACTAAAACCGGTGTTAAATTAAGCAAAGCAATAACCTCAACAGTAGCAGCAAAAGTAAAATCAGCTGTTATAACCTCATCACCTGGCTTTAAACCTAATCCCATCATAGCTATTTGTAAAGCATCTGTACCATTAGCACATGGAATAACATGTTTTACGCCTAAATATTGCTCTAAATTCTTTTGAAATTGATGAACTTTAGGACCGTTTATATATGATGTTGTTTCTAAAACTTCTTGAATAGATGTGTTTACCACGTCTTTAATTCCTTCATATTGACCTTTAAGATCAACCATTTGAATTTTCTTCATCTAAAAAAAATTATAGTCTAAATTTTGTAATTAAGACTCTTTTAATGAAAACCCTTTATGGGTGTTTTGTAGCTTACGAAATTACAAAATTCAATGACGTTAAGCAATGAAACATTTATGAATAATATTAATTTAACTAAGAATTTATTTTAAAGAAATGTATTTTAGCAACAAATAAAAAAATTGAGCTTGTTATACAACATAGGCATACACTTAACACATTTTGGTTTAAAATGTGTATCACCCTTTAATGCGAAAATAAAAAAAGGTGCAATTGGGCGCTCAAACACCTTTGAAATACTAAAAAACAACTTAAATAAAAACGATAAAACTCTTTGGTTTCATTGTGCCTCTTTAGGAGAATATGAACAAGGACTTCCTGTTTTTAAAGAACTAAGAAAACACTATACAAACCATAAAATTATACTTAGCTTTTTTTCGCCTTCTGGTTATGAAATAAGAAAAAACACGCCTATTGCAGATGTTGTTGTTTACCTTCCTTTAGATACTAAAAAAAATGCTAAACAATTTTTAGACATTGTTAACCCAGAACTTACTGTTTTTATTAAATATGATATTTGGCCAAATTTTTTAAATGAATTAAAAGAAAGAAAATTACCTGCTATATTAATTTCTGCAGCTTTTAGAAAGAATCAATCGTTTTTTAAATTTTATGGTAAACAATTAAGAGACGCTCTTTTTGCATTCAATCATATTTTTACTCAAAATGAAGTATCTAAGCAGCTACTAGAATCTATAAACTATAAAGACGTTACCGTTTCTGGAGACACTCGTTTTGATCGTGTTTATAGCCAGTTAGAACAAGACAATACACTAGATTTTATTTCAGAATTCAAGCAAGATAAACTTTGTGTTGTGGCAGGTAGTACTTGGCCAGAAGGCGAAGAATTATTTATTAATTATATAAATTCAAACACAAATAATAATATAAAATTTATTATTGCTCCTCATAATATTAAAAGCTCTCAAATAAATAATTTAAAAAATAAGCTGAATGTAAAAACGATATTGTTTTCAGAAAAAGAAACTGCTAATGTTGCTGATGCCAACATATTTATAATAAATACTATTGGCATTCTGACTAAAATATACAATTATGCAGATATCGCCTATGTTGGTGGCGCTTTGGGAAAAACTGGTTTACATAACACCTTAGAACCTGCTGTTTTTGGAATTCCTATTATTATAGGAAATAACCATTTTAAATTCCCTGAGGCTAAAGCTTTAATTGAGAATCATGGCTTGTTTTCTATTTCTAATCAAGCAGATTTTAACTCTATTATGAACAAATTAATAAATAACAGTGACTTTCGTTTAGAAAGTGGGTCTAACAATTCAGATTATATTAAAGATAACATAGGAGCCGTTAATCAAATACTCAATTATTTACGCATATAGTCTAGTTATCTTAACATTTGTTAATAATAAACATATAAATTGTTAAATAATCAAACAATAGTTATTAAATTAGTAATCAATAAAAACACTTAAACAAAAACCAATGAAAAAATTATTATTAAGTACCGCTTTATTATTAGTATTAAGTATTTCTTTTACATCATGTAGAGATACAAAAAAAGCTGAATCTATAGAAGACGCTATTGAAAACAGCGCAGAAGCGACTAATGACGCTATTGAAAATGCTGCAGAAGCTACAGGGGATGCTGTTGAAAATGCTGTAGACGCAGCTGGAAATGCTATTGACAAAACTGTTGACGCTGCTGGTGATGCAGTTGATGCTGCAGGTGACGCAGTTGACAGTGCTGTTGATGCTGCTGGCGATGCAGTTAATAATGCAGCAGATGATGCTGCTAATGCTATCGACAAAGCTTCAGACGCTGTAAAAAATAAAATTGACGAAGTTAAACACTAAATAATTTCGTTTAAATCAAATTAAAAAGAGAAGTTTTTAACTTCTCTTTTTTTATATCTTTTATTTAACCTTTTGTATAAAAACACCTTTTTTTAAGAAATTAAAATTAATTTTTAATATTTTTATGTAAAATCAATCTTTAAATTTAGTTTACATGAAACACAAAATGAAATTTTTAATGACTATTTTATCAAGTATTATTTTATTTTATTCTTGTAAAAAAAATAAAGAAGAAAAAAAAATCAACCAACCTTTAGTTGAAATTAAAAACGAAAAAACACCTAACTTAGAATTTCTTTGGGAAACAGATTCCGTTTTTAAAACACCTGAATCTGCTTTATTTGATAATGCGCGAAATGTTATTTATGTATCTAATGTCAATTTAAATCCTAGAAAAAAAGACGGAAATGGTTTCATTTCCAAACTAGACAAAAATGGAAATATTATTGAACTAGAGTGGATTAAAGATATGAGTTCTCCAAAAGGTCTTGGGCTTTATGGCAATACTTTATATGTTACCGATGTTGACGAAGTTATTTCAATTAACGTAGAGACTAACTCTATTATTAAAAGATACCCCTTTACTGATGCTGGTATGCTAAATGATATTTCTATTGATAGAGACGGAACTGTTTTTATTACAGATATGGATACAGGTGAAATTTTAACTTTAAAGGATCAAACTATTTCTTTATGGAAATCAAATATCGTTAAACCTAACGGTATATTTGTTGAAGAAAACCGTATCTTAATTGCTTCGGCTGATAGTAAGTTTACTGAATACGACAAAACCTCAAAAGAAGCAAAGGTTATTTGTAATGGTATATCTAGAGGTGATGGTATTGAAATAATGAACTCTGGAAGTTATTTAGTTTCTAACTGGAAAGGAGAATTATTTTTAGTTAAAAACGGAACATTAACATTATTACTTTCAACAAAAGAAAAGAATATTGAAACAGCAGATATAGGCATCATAAAAGAAGAAAACATAGTGCTTATACCAACTTTTTTTAATAATAAATTGGTTGCTTATAAAGTAAATGAATAAAAGCTTAAACAAATAATATTATACCTTTTTTTTAACAGTTGGTTTTTTATAACCTGAAGGCACAACTCCAAATTGTTTTTTAAATAATTGTCTGAAATATTTTGGACTATTGTATCCTACTTCAAAAGCTGCCTGAGAAATAGAAAATCCTTCGTCTTTTATAAGAGTTGCGGCTTTTTTTAATTTCACCATTGTTATATATTCATTAATATTTTTACCGGTTATAGCCTTTATTTTTCTAAATAGAGGCGTTCTACTCATTCCCATAGAATGAGCTATATCATTTACATTAGTTTTCCCTTTTTGCATATGGGTTAAAATAACACCTTCTAATTTTCTTAAAAACATCTTTTCTTTATCTAATGCTTTTAATTTTTCAGTTGAGAAAACCTCGATTTGTTCTTCTTTTTCTAAATAATATTTTCTTAATAAATTTCTACTTTCAATTAAGTTTTTAATCCTTACATAAAGGACATCACTACTAAAGGGCTTAACAATATAGTCATCGGCTCCTGTTTCATATCCTTCTTTAATACTTTCATTATTGCTTTTAGCTGTTAATAATATAATAGGGATGTGTGTTGTTGTAACTTCCTTTTTTAATACAGAACACAAATCAATACCACTTTTTACAGGCATCATTATATCTGAAATAATTAAATCTGGCACATACTCTATCGCTTTTGCTATACCATCTTCTCCATTCTCGGCAAAAATTATATCATAATCCTTTTTTAGTAAACCTTCTAGATATTTAAGAATATCAGGGTTGTCATCAATTAACAATAACACTAACCTATCCTCAAATGGACTAACCTTTGTTTTTAGTTTTTCTTCTGAATCTTTTATTGATAATGGTCCCCAAGCATTTGAAGGTGATATATCAACAACATTTGAAGGTTTAATTGAAGCTTCATCAACTGGTACTTTTGAAAATAACGATTCATCCATAGGAATACTAAGCGTAAATGCGGTACCTTCATCCACTTTACTCTCCACAGTAATTTTTCCTTTATGTAATTCAGCAAAGTTTTTAGACAATGCAAGTCCTATTCCTGAACCTTTTTTTCTATTTAATGATTTAGATTGGTAATACCATTCAAAAATATGGTCAAAATCTTTTGGACTAATACCAGCTCCAGTATCTTTAACTTTTATATTAAAATATACTTCGTCTTTGGTTAAATCTATTTTTATACTTCCTTTTTCTTCACTGTGCTTAACAGCATTTGAAAGTAGATTATTTATAATTATTTGAATTTTTTCTAAATCAAACCAAGCTATTATATTTTCATCAGGTAATGAAAGGGTTAAATTAATTCCTTTTTTATTAGCCATTAAAGAATAATTATCTACTAATTGGCTTAATATAAATGACACATTGTATTTACCTAATACCAGATCGCTTAAACCTATTTCTGATTTTCTAAATTCTAAAAGTTTATTAATGGATTGAAATAAATAATTTGCATTCTTTTTAATTAATTGCATACTCGCTTTATGCTCTTTATTACTTAACTCAGGTATCATATCTTCAACTGGCCCCAAGATTAAAGTTAAAGGCGTTCTTAACTCATGCGAAAAACTTGTGAAAAATCGAATTCTTTCTTCATTAAAGTCATACTCTAATTGACGTTGCTTTTTTTCAAATATTAAAGAGTTTTTTAATTTTAAATGATTAGAATAATATTTAAAACCAAAAAAGACAGATACTATTATTAATACTAAATATAATATATAAGCAGGCACTGTTTTCCAAAACGGAGGAGATACTGCAACTAATAATTCATTAAAAACTTCTTTTCCAGAGCCTAACCTTGCTTTTACTTTCAATATGTATTTGCCATAAGGAATATTGCTTAAATTGGCTTTACCAATAGTTTTAGAATCAATCCAATCTTTATGATATCCTTCTAACAAATATGAATAATTAATATTATTTGCAATTGGAAATTTTAATACTGAAAAATCTACAGAAAATGATGTTTGTTCATAATTTAATGCAATATGATTTTGATAGGAAATAGATTCATTTAAAATAGCATTCTTGTTATTAGGAGTAACTGCAACTTTTTTATTCGATATTTGAATATCCTCAAAAACTATTTTTACAGATTTTTCTTCTTTATTAAACAAATTTTCAGGGTGAAACATATTAAACCCTTTGTTTCCTCCAAAATAAAGATATCCATCGCTACCTTTTAGAACAGCTCCTACATTAAATTCACTTCGTTGAATATTATTAAGTGTATTTAAGTTTTGAATTTCGTTAGTATTTGTATTGTACTGACTAATTCCATTAAAAGTTCCTAGCCATATATATAAATCATTTTCTTTTACAATACTGCTTATGGTATTATTACTTAATCCATCTTTTTCAGTAAAATTTACAACGGTTTTCGTTTTTGTATTTAACCTTAGTAATCCTCCATACAAAGTTCCTGCAAGAATATCGCCACCTTTGAGAGTAAGAATAGAAAAAATAATATTACTGGTCATTCCTTCCGTATTGTCTGTATTATAAAATATAGCTGTATCATTTTCTGGATTATATTGAATAATCCCATCTTTATATGTAGCTATCCACAAATACCCGTATTCATCTTTAGTAATATCTCTTATATCAATCTTTTTTAAACTTTTTACATACTCGAATGTATCGTTCTTCTCAATATACTTATACAATCCTCCTCTGTTAGTACCAACCCATAACTGCCCTGTGTTATCTTCATAAATTTTTCTGACATCACTGCCATTATCTATTCTTCCTTGTAGATAATATTTACATACACCCGATTTTGGGTTAATCATATTTAACCCTCCTTTATAAGTTCCTGCCCAAACACGCCCCATTCTATCTTCATGCAATGAAATAATATAATTATTACTTAAACTACTTGGATTATTAGGTTTATGTTGATATAATAACTCAAACTCTCCTGTTTTTGGATTAAATAAATTTAACCCTGCCCCATCAGTTCCAATCCAAATTTTTCCATTTTTTGTTTGAGAAAAAGATCCAATTCTATCATGTGCTAAACCATTTGGGTTATCTATATTTTTTTGAAAAAGTTTAATAGGTTCACCTTTTGGGTTAACAAAATTAATTCCAGTGCTGGTACCCAGCCACATATTCCCTTCTTTATCTTTTTTAATAGCTGAAATAGTTCTATTATAAACGCTAGACCCATCACTTTTTGGCAAAAACCACTTTATGCTTGGTTTTTTATTTGATAGAAAAGAAGGAATATCAAGTATATTAAGCCCTCCATTTCTTGTGCCTATCCACATTTGATTTTGATCATCTTCTTCCATCGAAAGGATGTCATTATCGCTTAATCCAATATTTGGTAATAAAGATTTTTTTAAATTTAAAGTATCGCCACTTTTAGTTATCACAAATAACCCTCTAGATGTGCCAATCCATAAATTGTTGTTAGAATCTGGATATAAAACCTTAATTGTAGATGAAATATTTTCTGTTTCATCATCTAACGATATTCTAGAAACCTGTTCTGTTTTAAAGTTATACTTATTTAATCCAGCATCATTTGTCCCAATCCATAAAAGAGAATCTCTTTGAACGCTTAAAGTTGAAATATAGTTTGATGATAAAGATGCCGATGAATTAACCTTATGTTCAAGTATTTTTACACGTCTATCTTTATTAGTAAATGATAAACCCCATTTATTGGTTGTGGTTCCAAAAATTATTTCGTCATTTAGCCCAATAGCAAGACCACTAATTGCTTCATTTATTTGTACGCCATTGTGTTTAATCACTTCGAACACCTCATGCTTAGTGTCGTAAATATTTATGCCTTCATCAGTACCTATTACTATATTGCCCTTGGAGTCAACTTTTATATTTGTAACATGATTATTAATAAGGCTTGAACCTGGGTTTTCATCATCCTTTTGAAACTTTTTAAAACTTGTACCATCATAACGATTTAACCCTTCAATAGTGGCAATCCATATATACCCAAGAGAATCTTGCTCAATACTATTAACAACATTGTGAGATAAGCCAGATTCTACATCCAATAAATGAAAAGTAAGAACATCTTCAACATGTTTAAATTGGGAGTTTAAATCTTGTGAAAACAAACTACCCACGAATAAAAAAGAAAAAAGAAAACTGAAAACACTATTTTTCATCATATCAATATACAATTTTAAGATCAAAACAAACGTTTGTTTTTTTTAAAACTTGATAAAAGCAAAACTTTATTTAGCTAAAACCTAGACTTTATATTTATTATATTTTCCATAAAATTAAACATATAATTTTTAATAAACGTATAAATTACGCTTCAAAATCGAATAATTCTTAAAATTTTCATAAAAAGAGTCATTTTACACCCTTTTTTTAGTCAAAAATTACACTGTAAGCAGCTTGTCTACCATTTACTTTTACATTTGTAATTATTCAAGTTATTGAAGCCAGTCATTTCACCACAAGTTTCATATAGACATCTTCACTTGTGCTCTTAATAACTCATTATAATTACAAAAACTATCAAACTAATTAAATTAAATTAAAATTTATGAAAAAATTATTCCAATGTTTTTCTATGTCCAACAAAAAAAGGAGCTTATTTATGCTTTTGTTTGGACTAAGTGTTTTTACCGTATTTGGTCAAAACATTACAATTTCTGGTACAGTAAAAGACGAAAGCGGTCAACCAATTCCAGGAGCAAGTGTTATAGTTAAAGGTACAACAAATGGAGCTGCAACAGATTTTGATGGTGCATATACTATTTCAGCATCTAGTTCTGATGTACTCGTATTTTCATACATAGGTTTCAAAACACTAGAAATTAAAGCTAACAATCAAAAAACAATTAATGCACAATTACAGGAAGACGTATCTGTATTAAATGAGGTTGTTGTTGTAGGTTATGGTACTCAAAAAAGAGGTGATGTAACAGGTGCTGTAGCTAGTGCAAATTTAGAAGCTTTTAAAGAAGCTCCTAATGCAAATATTGTACAAAGCTTACAAGGTACCGTTCCTGGTTTAAATATTGGGCAAGTTACAAGCGCAGGTGCTACACCCTCAATTAGTATTCGTGGACAAGTTTCATTAGGTGGTAGCCAGAGTGTGCTTATTATATTAGATGGTATACAGTACAATGGCTCACTATCATCAATAAACCCTAATGATATAGCATCTATTGATATACTTAAAGATGTTAGTTCTACTGCTGTATATGGTGCACAAGCTGCAAACGGGGTTATATTAATAACAACAAAAGGCGGTAAAAAGAATCAAAAAGCAAAAATTACGGTAAGTTCATCTTATACAACACTTCAACCAACTGTTGATTTAAGACCTATGAAAAGAGATGAATACATTGATTACTTAGAAAGGCAATTATATGAATTTGCATATACAGAGGAATCAGGTTACCTAACGCCTAACCCTACCTATGAAGGTTATTTTGGTAATAACCCAGGCATAAATTTCAACCCAAATTTAGCATCACCAGATGATCCTTTAAACTATAATGATAATGATTATGATTGGTGGGAAGAAGGCACACAAAATAGCTTTATTCAAGAAAATTTAATTAGTGCTGCTGGGGCTTCAGATAAAATAAGCTACTTAGTATCTTTAGGTCTTACAGAGCAAGAAGGTATTATTAATAATGATAACTTTTCTCGTAAAAGTTTACGTGTAAACTTAGATGCCGATGTCACTGATTGGTGGAAAATTGGAATCCAATCTTTTGGTTCTTTCACGAAACAAGATGGTGATGAGCCTAGTTTAAACCGACTTGGAATTTCTTCCCCCCTTTTAGTGCCTTATGATGAAAATGGCGACTTAATACCAACACCATCTGGAACCGTAGAACTTAATCCATTTTTAGGTTCTAACACTCAAGATTACGAAAGACATGATTTCTTTTTTGCTAATCTTTATTCTGAAATACAATTACCTTTAGATGGGTTATCATACCGTTTAAACTTTGGTAATAATTACAGAATAGATAAAGCTTATGGAGCAAGTATATATGGAGCTGGTGAAACTGGTGATGCAGGAAAATATGTAAGTTTCTATAAAGATTACACACTTGATAATATTTTAAAATACGCTAAAGTATTTGGTAAGCATGATGTTAGTGCTACATTACTTTATGGTGCTTTAAAAAGACAAGGAGAAGCCACAAATGCTTATGCCAGTGGTTTTGATAGATTATCGTTAGGTTATAATGATTTAGGCACTGGTAGTTTACCAGAAGTTAGTTCTTCTGCCTATATAGAAACTTTAAACTACCAAATGGCAAGAGTTAACTATAAGTTCGATAATCGATATCTTTTAACAGGAACCATAAGAAGAGATGGTTTTTCTGGTTTTGCTGAAAATGAAAAAACAGCCTATTTCCCTTCAGGTGCATTGGGTTGGATTGTTTCTAATGAATCATTCATGGAAAATGCCGACTGGGTAAATAACTTTAAACTTAGAGTAACCTACGGTTTAAGTGGGAACCAAACCCCTAGCCGAAGATCTCTAGCTCAAATTGGTACTAGAGCTGCTTATGTGTTTGGTGATGGTTCTACAACTGCATTTGGGCAAGAATTGAACACCTTACCAAACCCGAATTTACGTTGGGAAAAAACAGCTGGTTTAAATGTTGGTGCCGATTTTTCATTGTTTGGTAGTAGATTAAGTGGATCGATAGATGTGTATGAAAACATTACTAATGATTTATTATTTCGTGTTCGAGTTCCTTATTTAACTGGTTTTAATCAGATTCAAACAAATGTTGGTAAAATTAAAAACACGGGGGTAGAGGTTTCTTTAACAGGAGACATTGTAAGAACAGACGATTTTACATGGACAGCAATAGCTAATTTTTCAAGAAATGTAAACGAAATACTTGAACTTACGGGAGAAGATTTAGATGGAGATGGCGTAGAAGATGATTTGCCACAAAGTAATTTATTCATTGGTAAATCTATTAATGCCATTTTAGATTATGAAGTAGATGGCATATACCAAATAGGAGAAGAAAATATACTTCCTGGATATGTAGCTGGTAACTATAGAGTAATAGACCAAGATGATTCTGGAGATATTACTCAAGCAGATGACCGTGTGTTTTTGGGTACAAGAGACCCAGATTTTAGAGCTTCATTATTAAATACATTTAAATATAAAAACTTATCTCTTAGTGTCTTTTTAAATTCTATACAAGGTGGCGACGATAGTTATATTGCACCAAATAACAATGCTGTTTACAGAAATGCAAATACATTATACCAAAATAAAATTTCAGGTATTGATTATTGGTCTCCACAAAACCCAGATGGTTTAAATGCTGTTTCAGGTAATAGTCCTGGAGTTCGCGGTACACGATACGAAAACAGAAGCTTTGTACGTTTGCAAGATGTAAACTTACGCTACAACTTTAACCAATCTGTTCTAGAAACTTTATCTATAGATGAGTTAAGCATTTTTGTGAGTGGTAAAAACCTTGCTACATGGACAAAATGGAGAGGTTGGGATCCGGAAACAGGATCAGGTATGTCTACTGGCGGAAGACCAGTTTTACAAGCACTTTCACTAGGTATTAACTTAACCTTTTAAAAAAAACATGAAAAAAACATTTATATTTATAGCCTTAGTCTCATTATTATTTTCTTGTAATGAAGACTTTTTAGACGAGAAGACACCAGACATTTTTACGTCTGCAAACGCATATACAACGTATATAGATTTCAGATCATCAGTAAACAATTTATATTTCTTATTTAGAAGACAACATTTTAGTAGAGATGAGAACCGACCATTTGATTTTATATATGGTACCGATCTTATTTTTGATGGAGAACCAGGAGGATCTAATAGACATGGAAACATGGAGCAAGCATATAGACCAGCTTCGTCTATTCCTACAGTTCATTGGAATTTATTATATAAAACCATTGCAGAAGCTAATACTATTATTGACCGTGCTGCAAACTCAGAAATGACTGAAGAAGAAACAAAAGATATTGTTTCTCAAGCTCGATTTTTTAGAGGGATTAGCTACAAAACTTTAGTAACACTTTATGGTGGTGTACCATTAGTTCTTAATGAAGTTGGAGAACCAAAAGTAGATTTTCAACGTGCTACAAAAGAAGCTGTACTTGAACAAATAGTTGAAGATTTAGGTTTTGCTAGCGAAAATTTACCTGGTATTGCTGATATTGAGGAAAATGAAAAAGGTCATGTAACTAATTTAATAGCTTACCACTATTTAGCAGAAGCTTATTTAATGCAAGGTAGAAATGGAGATGCTATTGCTGCTACTTCTAAAGTAATTGAGGATCCTAAAACAGCTTTAATGACATCCCGTTTTGGAACCCGAAGTAATGATACACCAGGAGATGTTTTTTGGGATTTATTTAGAAAAGGAAATCAAAATCATCAAAATAACACTGAAGCTCTATGGGTAATCCAGTTTGAAATAGATGTTCCAGGTGGAGGTTTAGAGACTGGCCGGAGAGGTGGCGGTTACGCCTTAGAAAGACATATAGCACCATTACTAAGGTTCAGCCCATTCAATTCTTGGCCTGTAGGAGATTATACTGGTGGTAGAGGTATTGGTTGGGGTATTACAACAACTTATTACTCTAATACTATATGGGGTGACGATGCTAGTAATCCAGATTGGAATAACGATATACGAAATGCAAATCATAACTTCGTAAGAGTTTATAATCAATCAAACTCTGAGGCTTTAAAAGCAAGAAATATTACTGTAGAATTTTCTACAGAAGAGCGACCAAGAAGACGTGAGTTTTATGCATACCCTTCTAAAGTAACTACGCCTTATAATCACCCAGAAGGGAATTATAGAACAAGTAGTATTCCTTTTGCTTTAACTTCAAACGCAGGAATGACATATACCGATCAGTATATGTTAAGATTAGCAGAAACTTATTTATTAAGAGCTGAGGCTTACTTAGCAAATAATCAACCTGATTTAGCTGTTATTGATATTAATACGGTACGTAGCAGATCTAATGCATCTTTAGCAACAGCATCAGAAATCGATATTGATTACATCTTAGATGAACGTGCAAGAGAGCTAGGAGTTGAGGAAAAGAGACGACTTACATTAATGCGTCTTGATGTGATATATGATCGAGTTATGAGATATAACCCTTTCTATGTAGAACAAGGTATGAAACCACATTTTAATTTATGGCCAATACCTGCAGATGAGATTGAAGGTAATCGTGGCACTGTGCTAACACAAAACCCTGGATATCCAGGAGCTGAGTAATATTTTAAGTCCACTATATAGTTAAATTTTATTTAAATTATATAGTGGACTTTTATTTTTTAAAAAATAATTGTCTAAATTACACTTACAAATAATAAAGTAAGATTTTTCATAACCGAAATTACTATAAAAACAAACTTTTTAAAATTTTAGTTGAAAAAAATATTTATGAAAAACATACCTTTTAAAATTTTAATTTTTTTATTCTTTGTTCTGTTAAACCAGAATAATTTATATGCTCAGTTAACTTTAATTGAAGACACTAAAAGCACTTCAAATTATTTTACAATTGTCGATAAAAACAATACGTCTGTAATTTATTTTGATGAATCAGATTTTGAAGTTGTTAGTATTGTCTCAAATTTATTAGCTGAAGATATTGAAAGAGTAACTAGCAAAAAGCCTAAAGTATCAACAGATAAGCCTAAAGCAAAAAAAGCAATTATAATAGGAACATTAGGCTCAAATAAATTAATAGATAAATTAATAAAAAAAGGCAAGATAGATGTTGATAAATTAGAAGGTAGTTGGGAAAGTTATATATATAAAACTATTAAAAACCCATTTCCTAACGTTGATGAAGCCTTAATTATATTAGGAAGTGATAGACGAGGTACTGCTTATGGTGTTTTTGATTTTTCTAAAACCATAGGTGTTTCGCCATGGTATTGGTGGGCAGATGTACCAACAATAAAAAGAAAAACACTTCATATTGCAGATATAGATTTTATATCTAAAACACCCTCAGTTAAATATAGAGGTGTGTTTTTAAATGATGAAGATTGGGGTTTAAAACCTTGGGCTTCAAAACTAATGGACCCACAAATAAATGATATTGGTCCAAATACTTACCAAAAAGTTTGCGAATTACTTTTACGCTTAAAAGCAAACATGCTTGCTCCTGCGATGCACGAGGTAACTGGTGCCTTTTTTAAATACCCAGAAAACAAAGTAGTAGCAGATAAATTTGCTATCATGATGACAAGTAGTCATGCAGAACCATTGCTATACAACAACACTACAGAATGGGATAAAAAAATTAATGGAGATTGGGATTATGTAAGAAATAAAGAGGGTGTGCTTTCTGCACTAGACAACAGAGTAAAAGAAGCCGCTCCTTATGAAAACATTTACACCGTAGGCATGCGTGGTATTCACGATACAGGAATGAAAGATGTTCCTGAAGGCTACACAAAAGCTAATGTTTTAGAGCAAGTTATAGATGCCGAAAGAGATATATTAGCAAAGTATATAGAAAAGCCTAAAGATGAAATTCCACAAATATTTGTACCATACAAAGAAGTTTTAGACATCTATAAAAGTGGTATGAAATTACCAGAAGATATTACCATTGTATGGCCAGATGACAACTTTGGTTACATAAAAAAATTAAGTAATAGCGAAGAAGCTAAACGCAAAGGAGGTGCGGGTGTTTATTATCACATATCATATCTAGGTGAACCAAACGATTACCTTTGGTTAAATACAACACCTCCTGCTTTGATATATGAAGAGATGTATAAAGCATACCTTAATGGTGCAGACCGTTATTGGCTAGTTAATGTTGGCGATATAAAACCAGGAGAATTAGGAATGCAATTTTTCTTAGACTTAGCTTGGGATATAAATTCTGTGACTTACAATACAATTCCAGATTATAATAGTAATTTTTTAGCATCCATTTTTGGTGATAAATATAAAGCAGATTTTAAAGATATTTACAATAGTTATTTCCATTTAGGTTTCGAGCGCAAGCCAGAATATATGGGTTGGGATTGGAGATGGAACAGTTTAGATGCAAAGGAGCGAATTTCAGATACAGAGTTTTCATTCGCTAATTATAATGAAGCACAAAACCGTTTTAATGAATACAATAGAATAGCAAAAAAATCAAAAGAAATTCTTGACAAATTACCCGAGCAATATAAATCTGCCTTTTACCAGTTAGTTTATTATCCTGTTGTTGGGTCGGCTTTAGTGAATAATAAAATGCTTACTGCTCAAAAAAATCGTTGGTATGCAAATCAAGGTAGAGCAGCTACAAATAATTTAATTGATGATGTTCAGGCTTTCGACACGCGTTTAACAGAAATAACCAAACATTATAATAGTTTAGAAAATGGAAAATGGACAGGAATAATGACTGCTCCAGAAAGACTACCTGAAATTCAATTACCTCCAACAGAAAAAATAGATTTACCTGAAGATCCAGAAATGGGTATATTTATAACTAGTGGCTCATCATTAACCCATGTTAATGTATTACCAAGATTTAATAAGTTCACTAAACAATCTCATAATTTTGAAGTATTCAATAGAGGTAAAAAAACATTAAAGTGGGAAGCACAATCAAATGCTTCTTGGATTCTCATTAATAAGAATAAAGGCAAAACCAATACTCAAGAAACTATAGAAGTTTCTATTAATTGGACTAAAGCTCCTATCGGAAACAATATTACTGGTACAATTGATATTAAAGCAGGAGAACAAAACGAAATAATACATATATCACTTCATAATCCTAAAACAACAATAGACGATTTAAATGTTCTATATGCTGAAGATAATGGTACCGTATCAATTACACCTTCCAAGTTTTCAAGAAAAAACGAAAGAAAAGGCACAGAACTTCAAGTTATAGAACAACTAGGTTACGAAGGTAATAGTATACAATTAGGAAACATTGAAGATAGAGGGTGGAGGAATGCCGTAGTTGAATACGATTTTTATTCAGAAAACTCAGGATATGTTACGGTTTACACCTACGCATTACCAGTTTTTGGTAAAGATGAAAAAAACGGCACTTTTTATGGTATTCAGATAGATGATAGCATGACAAGTTGGGAAAGTACTGCTTCAGCAGAATACTCTTTTAATTGGAAACAAAATGTAATTAGAAACTGCATTATTAACAAAAGTAAAATTCTAATTAAAAAACCAGGGAAACATACATTAAAATTAATTTCTGGAAACCCAGGAATGGTTATACAAAAAATAGTTATTGATTTTGGTGGTATGAAACAGTCATATATGGGGCCAAATACCACAATTATTAATCAAAATAAAATTAAATAATGATTTTTAGTAGTAGTTGTTTTTAGTAGAATATGAACACAAGAGTAAAGAAGTATTAATTCTCTTTTTTACTCTTCATATTCGTTAAAAACGAAAAAAAATGCTAACTACTTAAAACACTTTTAATAAAAGTAAAAAAATATAAATGAAATCTAGACATCTACTATTACCTTTATTATTAATATTATTATCCTGTTCTACCAAACACAAATATGAAGGTGTGGCTTATGATGAAACTATTCCTAACGATTGGGAAAACCCAGAAGTTTTCAGAATTAACAAAGAAGCACCAAGAGCTTCATTTATTCCTTATAAAACAATTAAACAAGTTAAAAAAGATGAGGTAGCAAATTCACCTTTTTACAACTCTTTAAACGGTATTTGGAAATTTAATTTAGCTAACAGTCCATCAGAAAGACCCTTTTACTTTTTTAAAACAGATTATGATATTTCTGACTGGAAAGACATTATAGTACCAGGCAATTGGGAAACACAAGGCTTTGATATTCCAATTTATACTAATGTAAAATATCCGCACGATAAAACTCCGCCCAAAATCCAATCTAATTACAACCCAGTAGGCTCATACCGGAAGGTTTTTAATATCTCTAAAGAGTTGTTAGAAAAAGATGTGATTTTACATTTTGGCGCTGTAAGCTCAGCCATGTATGTATGGGTTAATGGAGAAAAAGTTGGCTATAGCGAAGATAGTAAAACACCAGCAGAATTTAATATCTCAAAATACATTATAGAAGGAGAAAATCAATTAGCAGTAGAAATTTATAGATGGTCTGATGCTAGTTATATAGAAGACCAAGATTTCTGGAGATTGAGTGGTATTACAAGAGATGTTTATTTATTATCTAGAGATAAACTGCATGTTAAAGATTTTTGGTCTCAAGCAAATCTTGTAAACAACTATAATGATGGTAAATACTCTTTAGACGTAATACTTTCTGAAGCTGCTCAAAATAATAGTAAAATACAGTTTGAACTTTTTGATGCTAATGGTAATGAAGTATTAAATGAAGAAAAGCCCGTTAACAAAGAAACGGTTCAATTTAATAAAACGATAGAAAATATAAACTCATGGAATGCAGAAAACCCATATCTATATCAATTAGTTATTACTCTTAAAGATAATAATGAAACCGTTATAGAACGATTAGGTACTCAAGTTGGTTTTAGAAGTGTAGAACAAAAAAACGGACAATTACTTGTAAATGGCAAAGCTATTTTAGTAAAAGGGGTTAATTTACATGAACATCATGATAAAACAGGCCATTATGTAGATAAAGAAACCATGTTAAAAGATATTAAAACTATGAAAAGTTTTAATATTAATTCTGTAAGAACATCACATTATCCGCAACCAGAAGCTTTTTATAAATTATGCAATCAGTATGGTTTATATATTGTAGATGAGGCAAATATTGAATCTCACGGTATGGGAGCCACTAATCAAGCTCCATTTGATGAGACAAAACATGTTGCTTATTTACCAGAATGGGAAGCTGCTCATATAGATAGAATAAAAAACATGGTAGAAAGAGATAAAAATATTCCATCTATCATTGTTTGGTCTTTAGGAAATGAATGTGGTAATGGAAAAGTCTTTTATGATGGATATGATTGGATTAAAAAAAGAGATACAACAAGATTAGTTCAATTTGAACAGGCAGGTGAAAATAGAAATACTGATATTGTTTGCCCAATGTATCCTGGTATTAATAGTTTAAAAAAGTACGCAGAAAATAATACCGACAGACCATACATTATGTGTGAATATGCACACGCTATGGGTAACAGTGTTGGAAACTTAAAAGATTATTGGGATGTTATAGAATCTTACCCTGTGCTTCAAGGTGGTTTTATTTGGGATTGGGTAGACCAAGGCTTAACAAAAAAGGCTGAAGATGGAACAGAATACTGGGCTTACGGAGGGGATTTTGGACCTAAAGATGTCCCATCAGATGGTAATTTTTGCTTAAACGGGTTAGTTAATCCAGATAGAGCACCAAAACCATCATTATGGGAAGTAAAAAAAGTATACCAAAATATTAAGTTTAAAAAACATTTAGAAAATTATGAAATTGAAAACAACTTCAATTTTACAAACTTAAACAAGTTCAAATTTGCTTATAAATTTGAACTAGATGGCCAAATAATTCAAAAAGACACTTTAATTAATATAGATGTTGATCCTTCAAAAAAAGGGACATTAAATATTAAAACTCCAAAAATATTTGATAAATCTAAAGAACTCATATTAACTATATCAGCACTTACTAAAATCAATTCTGGATTACTTGAAAACAACCATGAAATAGCTTGGGAACAATTTATTATCAATTCTCCAAAACACATAAATGTTTCTAAAAAAGGCACTAGCACAACAATTAAAAATAATGTAGATAGTGTTATAGTAAGTAATGATCATATTAAAGTCGTTTTTAATAAAACTACAGGAATTATAAATACTTTAAGTTATGAAGATGGTTTAAACATCATAAAAGATAATAAAGGCTTTACTCCAAACTTCTGGAGGGCACCAATTGATAATGATTTTGGAAATGATTTACATAAAAGAAGTCGTGTTTGGAGATATGCTACTAAAAACAGAAAATTAGCAAACATAGAGGTAAAAAACAAAAGAAACAATGCTCTTATTACGGTAAAATACGACTTATTTAATAAAGAAAATATCATAATAGCAGAGTTTCAAGCTCATTATACTATACATGAAGATGGCTCTGTTTTAATAAAAAACACTTTTAAAAAGAAACAGAATAATTTACCTGATTTACCTAGAATAGGAATGAATATTGAGCTTTTAAAAGAATTTGATGTTATTTCATGGTATGGAAGGGGGCCCTTTGAAAATTACTGGGACAGAAAAACCGGTGCTAAAATTGGATTATATTCCGATAAAGTAGAAAATGTAAACTGGGATTATATTCGTCCTCAAGAAAATGGAAACAAAAGTGATGTGAGGTGGTTTAGCATTAATAATAATAATGGAAAAGGAATAAAAATTTATGGTTTACCAACAATAGATTTTAGTGTACATCATTCAATCATGGAAGATTTCGAATCTTTAGAACGTACTGATGGCAGACAACAAGAAGGCGACTTAGTAAAAAACAGACATTCCATTGATGTTAAAAAAAGAGACTTAACAAGTTTAAATATTGATTACAAACAAATGGGTGTAGGTGGTGATACTAGTTGGGGAGCACAGACACATGATGAGTATAAATTATTAGATACTATTTATACGTATTCATTTTTAATTATTCCTCAGAATTAATACAAATTAAAGAGTTGAAAATATTTCTAATTAATAAAGTAAGATTAATTTTTCTATTAGCATTAATCCTATTAAGCTTCGTTAATTGTGAAAAAAAAACAAAAAAAACTTCTGTTTTAAAATTAGAACTAGATGTAAATAAAACATTCCAAACTATTAAAAACTTTGGAGCATCTGATGCTTGGTCAACTCAATTTTTAGGAAAAAATTGGCCAAAAGAAGATAAGAATAAGATAGCGAAACTTTTATTTAGTAAATCAAAAAAAAAGGACGGAAGTCCCGAAGGAATTGGTTTAACTGCTTGGAGATTTAATATTGGTGCAGGAAGTGCAGAACAAGAAAATGAAAGCCAAATAAAAGATGAATGGAGAAGAACAGAATCTTTTTTAACTAAAAATGGTAGTTACGATTGGAATAAGCAATCTGGACAATTATGGTTTTTAAAAGCTGCAAAAAACTATGGAGTCAACACGTTTATAGGCTTTGTAAATAGCCCACCTGTTTTATATACTAAAAACGAAAAAGCTTGGTCTAACAATGGATTTTCATCTAACCTTAAAAAAGGCTATTATAAAAAATATGCCGATTTTTTATCAGAAGTAGTAAAAGGCGTTGCTAATAAAACAGGTGTTACTTTTAATTACGTAAGTCCATTTAACGAACCTCAGTGGGAATGGAAATGCTGTAAACAAGAAGGAACCCCTTGGAATAATAATGAAATATTCAGTGCCGTAAAAGAAATTGATAATTCCTTCAAAAATAATAATATTTCTTCCAAAATTGAAGTTACAGAAGCTGGTCAAATAAACGCTTTATATACAGAAACTGAGAACCCAAAAAGAAGCAATCAAATCTCATATTTTTTCGATAAAAACTCGGAAGGTTTTTTAGGAAACATTAAATCAGTATCTCAAAAAATTGCTGGGCATAGTTATTTTTCTACATGGGATTTAAATAATTCAATAAAAACTAGAACATTATTAAACAATAAAATAAAAGATATAAATCCTGAATTAGAATATTGGATGACAGAATATTGTATTTTAGAAAACAATAAATTAATTAAAGGCAATGGTAGAGATTTAGGCATCGATTCAGCATTATACACTGCACGAGTTATACATTCTGATTTAGTTTATGCAAATGCCTCTGCATGGCATTGGTGGTTAGCAATTAGTCCATATAAGTATAAAGATGGATTAATTTATATAGATAAAGACAAGTTTGGAGGAAACTATTATGAATCTAAAATGCTATGGGCACTTGGGCATTATTCTAGGTTTATTAAACCAGAAATGAAACGTATTTCTATTTCGAGGTTAGATAATAAATCTGCAACAAAAACCATAAAAGGTGTTTTACAATCAGCTTACATGTCTAACAATGAAATTGTAATTGTTTTTGTAAATCAACTTAACAAAACACAAAAAATTAAGCTTTCAGGAATACCAAAAGAATACAAAATAATGAAAGCATACCAAACAACTAAAGAAAAAGATTTTAATTTAAAGAAAATAGAGGACTTAAATCTTAATGAAGTATTTAACCTTCCTGAAAATTCTTTAATGACCTGTGTTTTAAAAAAATAATTATGTTCAAATTTATAAAACAATCGAAAAATACTCAAATAATAAAACTTTCGTGTTTTTTTCTAATACTAATATTTAGTAATTGTAAACAAAAAGAAGTATCTAAAATTATAAGTACTGAAGAAATTAAAATAACTAACCCAGTTATTAAAGGTGATTTTGCAGATCCTTCCATCGTTAAATTTGAGGGTAAATATTATATATATGCAACTATTGACCCTTGGGGAGGTGAAGAATTGGCTGTTTTTGAATCTTCAAATTTTATTAATTGGCAACAAAAACATATTAATTGGCCAACAAAAGAAGCATGCACAAGTCCTACATCAAATTCTAGTAGAGTTTGGGCACCCTCTGTTATTCAAGGAAAGGACGAGAAGTTTTATATGTATATTTCGGTAGGCAGTGAAATATGGGTTGGAATTAGTGAAACCCCTTTAGGTCCTTGGAAAAATGCTAAACTAGACAACAGCCCTTTTATTAAAGGCGACATGTTTCCTAAATACCACATGATAGACGCTGAAGCCTTTATAGATGATGACGGACAAGCTTATTTATATTGGGGTTCTGGACTAAAATGGGTTAACGGTCATTGCTTTATTGTTAAATTAAATGAAGATATGGTTTCGTTTAATGAAAACGATATTAAAGATATTACACCTCCAAATTATTTTGAAGCGCCATTTATGTTAAAGAAAAACGGAAAATATTTCCTAACCTATTCCGATGGAAAATGTACCAACAGTACTTATAAAGTAAGATATTCCATAGGCAACACTCCTTACGGACCATGGAAAGAAGGTAAGAATAGCCCTATTTTATCAACATCAAAAGATTCAACAACATTAGGACCAGGTCATCACACCATTTTTAACGAAAACAATCAAGAATACATTTTATATCACAGAATTACAGACAACAACGAAACTCTTTTACGTGAAATAGCAATTGATAGTTTGAACATTGAATCTAAAGATGTTATATCAAAAGTAAATCCTAAAGGTGCAATTATTAGTTTTATCAAAAAGTAAGTGAATTACTAATGAAAAAAAATAAAACAACATACAACCTTAAAAATCATCTATTATTGATAGTGTGTTTTATTTGTTTAGTTTCATGCTCAAAAACTATTTCGCATTCTAAAATTGGTAAAGGTTGGAGTAACAATTCTATAAACACTGTAAAGTTTAGAAAAAATGCTCTAACAACGTTTGAAGACATCCAATTTACAGCTTACTACGATAACGATAGTTTTTTAGTTTTAGGAAAAAGAAAGTTAAATTCTCCATCATGGATTTCAGTAAAAACACCTTACAAAGGAAACATAAAAGACGCTCACAATGCGATTAGTATTGCTGTTGATGGTGATGGTTTTTTACATGTTAGTTGGGATCATCATAACACATTACTAAGATACGCCATTTCTAAAACACCGTTAAGTTTAGATTTAGGAGAAGAAATTATAATGACTGTTAAACAAGAAGACAAAGTAACCTATCCTGAATTTTATAATTTACCCAATGGAAATTTAATATTTTTCTACCGTTCTGGCAAATCGGGAAGAGGTAATTTAGTGATTAACGCTTATGATGTTAAAAGCAGAAAATGGACACAGTTACATCATAATTTAATTGACGGCGAAAACAAAAGAAATGCTTATTGGCAAGCATGTGTTGACAATAAAGGAGTTATACATATTTCTTGGGTTTGGAGAGAAACTTGGGATGTTGAAACGAACCACGATTTATGCTATGCGAGATCGCTAGATGGTGGCAAAACTTGGGAAAAATCTACTGGAGAAAAATACAAACTACCTATAACTTTAGCATCGGCTGAATATGCTTGGAAAATCCCTCAAAACAGCAACCTTATTAATCAAACAGCTATGTGTACCAATAAAAATGGAGAACCATACATAGCAACCTACTTTAATGAAAACGAAATCACTCAATATCAAATTGTTTATTTAGAAAACGGTTATTGGAAAAAAACAAATTCAGCCTTTAGAAAAACATCTTTTACTTTAGGTGGAGGTGGCACAAAAAAGACCCCTATTTCTCGTCCAGATATTTTAATAAATGATTCTAAAATCGTTTTACTTTTTAGAGACCAAGCAAGAAACAACAAAGCATCTTTAGCTTATACAGATATAAAAGACATAGCAATTTGGAATGTATTAGATTTAGATGAAAAACCTCTAGGAGAATGGGAGCCTAATTATGATATTTCCTTATGGAACAAAAAAAGAGAACTAAATATTTTTTTTCAAAATGTAACTCAAATAGATGGTGAAGGTATTGCTAACAATAAACCATCAGATATAAAGGTTCTACAAATAAAAAATCTTTCAAAATTAATAAATGAATAAAGTTATGAATCAAAAAAAATGGTTTTTGTCCTTTCTTTTAATATCTATTCTTTGCAGTGGATGTAAAAACCCCACAAAAGAAAACAAGGATCAATTAAAACAAGAAACTTCAATTAACCAATCTAAAGAAGAAGTTATCTCCATTATTAATAAAGTAAATAACAAGTGGCAAGAAAGTCATCCAAATCCAGGAAATTCTTTTTGGCATGTATCTGCCTATCATACTGGAAATATGGAAGCTTATAAAGTAACTCAAAACAAGAAATTCCTTGATTACTCTTTAGCTTGGGCAGATAAAAACGAATGGATGGGAGCTAAATCTCAAAACAAATTAGAATGGAAATATAATTACGGCGAAAATGATGCACATGTTCTATTTGGAGATTGGCAAATTTGCTTTCAAACCTATATAGATTTATACAATTTTACAGGTAAAAATGATGCTTATAAAATAGCTCGTGCTCGTGAAGTTATGGAACATGAAATGAGTACCAATAATAATGATTATTGGTGGTGGGCAGATGGATTATATATGGTAATGCCTGTAATGACAAAACTTTACAAAGCAACAGGTAATGAAAAGTATTTAGAAAAACTAGAAGAATATTTAACATATTCTGATAGTATAATGTATGATAACGAAGCAAAACTTTATTACAGAGATGCTAAATATGTATACCCTAAACATAAAAGCGCTAATGGTAAAAAAGATTTTTGGGCTCGTGGTGATGGATGGGTTTTTGCTGGTTATGCGAAAATTATTCATGATATGCCCGATAATGCAAAACACAAACAAGCCTATATTAATAGGTTTAAAGCTATGGCTAAAGCTTTAGCAAACTCACAACAACAAGAAGGTTATTGGACCCGTAGTATTTTAGACGCACAACATGCTCCTGGGCCAGAAACCAGCGGGACAGCGTTTTTTACTTATGGTTTTTTATGGGGAATAAATAATAATATTTTAGATAAAGAAACCTACACTCCGGTAATTAAAAAATCGTGGAATTATTTAAAAAATAAAGCCTTGCAAGAAAATGGTACGGTTGGTTATGTGCAACCTATAGGCGAAAAAGCCATTCCAGGACAAATTGTAGATGTTAATTCTACAGCAGACTTTGGAGTTGGAGCTTTTTTATTAGCCGCAAGTGAAATGCATAGATTTTTAGAATAAAAACGAATGAATTTAAAAATAACAAATCAAAATAAAATGAATTTTAAACACTTAATACTTTTTGTATTTATAATAAGTCTAATATCATGCAACACAAAATCGGATAATGGTAATGAATATGAAAATTATCTATTTACCTATTTTACAGGAAATACGGGCAATAAAGAAGCTATTCGATATGCTTTAAGTAATGATGGTTATAATTATTATGCACTTAACAACGATGAACCAATTATAAGTTCCGAAAAAATAAGCTCTACAGGTGGTGTTCGCGACCCACATATTTTAAGAGGTGCAGATGGAAAGACTTTTTATATGGTAGTTACCGATATGGTTTCTGCTAATGGATGGAGTTCAAACAGAGCCATGGTATTATTAAAGTCTACAGATTTAATTAATTGGACCTCAAGTGTGGTTAATATTCAAAAAAGATTTGAAAATCAAGAAGATCTATTACGTGTTTGGGCGCCACAAACTATATACGATCCTGTTGCAAAAAAGTACATGATTTATTTTTCAATGAAACATGGAAATGATAATGACAAAATATATTATGCTTATGCTAACAAAGATTTTACCGACCTAGAAAGTAAACCAAAACAATTACTTTATAAAGATGGTGCTTGTATTGATGGTGATATTATACTTAAAGATGGAAAATATCATCTTTTCTTTAAAAATGAAGATGATGGCGCTAAAGGAATTATGCAAGCTGTATCAGATAGTTTAACAAGCGGTTACAAAATGCTAAATGGCTATATGAACGTTACAGATAAGCCCGTTGAAGGCTCGGGTATTTTTAAAATGATTGATTCCAATAAGTATATCCTAATGTACGACATGTACACTTCTGGTAAATACCAATTTACAGAAAGTACAGATTTAACTAATTTTAAAGTTGTAGATGATGCCATCTCAATGAATTTCCACCCAAGACATGGTACTATAATCCCTATAACTAAAACTGAAACAAATTTATTATTAGAAAAATGGGGAGGCATTAACAAGTCATCATTTCTAGGTTTTAATTCAGAAAAAATCAAAAAAAACAATGTGGTTATAGATGATGTGAATGAATCCATTTTTATCCCCGTAAAACATGGAACAGATTTAAAAAGTTTAAATCCAGATATAACACTTGTTCCATGGATGTCATCAACTTTTGTAGGCCCTCAAGATTTCTCAAATGGAAACATTAATTATACAATCACATCAGAAAATAATCAAAAAACCTATAAAATAATAACTCAGGTAAATAACAACCCTGTTTTAGATGGCTTTTATGCAGACCCTGAAATTATATATTCTAATAAAACAAATAAATACTACCTCTATCCTACTAGCGATGGTTTTACAGGGTGGTCTGGCACCTATTTTAAAACCTTTTCTTCGATTGATTTAGTAAACTGGACAGATGAAGGAGTTATTCTTGATTTAAAAAAGGACGTTTCATGGACAAACCGAAACGCTTGGGCACCAGCAACTACAGAAAAGAAAATAAATGGTGAGTACAAATACTTTTATTATTTTACTGCAGCTCAAAAAATAGGTGTAGCAGTTTCTGATAATCCTGCAGGCCCATTTATTGATTCTGGTAAACCATTAGTTTCAACAACACCAAAAGGAGTAAAAGGCGGTCAAGAAATTGACCCAGATATATTTATTGATCCTATTTCTGGCAAAAACTTTTTGTATTGGGGTAATGGCCATATGGCCTGCGTAGAGTTAAATGACGATATGGTTTCCATTAAAGAAAACACATTAAAAATATTGACTCCAGACAATACTTTTAGAGAAGGCACAGAAGTTTTTTATAGAAAAGGATTGTACTATTTCTTGTGGTCTGAAGACGATACCAGAAGCCCTAATTACAGAGTAAGATACGCTACTTCTAGTTCACCAACAGGACCTTTAACAATTCCTAAAAATAATTTGATATTAGAAAAAAAACCAGAAGATGGTATTTATGGCACTGGTCATAATAGTGTTATTCAAACTCCAAATACTGATACTTGGCATATTGTTTACCATCGTTTCAACAGACCAAACGGCATAACAATGGGCGATGCTGCTGGTTATAACAGAGAAGTTTGTATTGATTTATTAGAATTTAATGCTGATGGCAGTATTATTCCTGTAACACCAACACTTAAAGGGATTGACACTTTGAAATAATTTTCAATATCAAAACCAAAAGGCAGAATACAAATTTAAATTTATCATTTAATAAAGACAAAAGATCTTTTTAAACTCTTTAAATATAATTATGTTTTTCACTTAAGAAAATACCAATACATCATGTTTTTTCGCAAAAAATAACAATATGCTAAAACGAACCGTTATATATCCTAATTTTAGCTGATTTACACCCTATAACTAAAACTGTTTTTGTCTTGATTTGTTATATCTGTTATTTTCTACAGATATAACAAATCAACTATTATTAAATAATGAAAAATAAAGCACTATCTACTAAACTAATTCTACTTCTAGTACTAGCAATATCACAAATAAATGCACAAACCAGTACCAGTAGTAATCTTGTAGTTCAACCACCAGCTAACAGAACATTATTTTACGATGTAAGTTCTGTGGGAGTTCCAAAAACATTATTATGGGGTTTGGATACAGCATGGCCAAGTGAAGAAAATTTTAGAAGAGGAATTGCCTTTATGGGAGCCGATAAAGTTGATGTAGTTCGTGTTTCTTATTTCACAGAAAAAGCATTAATTAATGGAGAACTTGACCCTGTAATTAAAGCAGCAATTGATAAACGCCTTAATTACATTGCTTTATTAGGTCGACCCATGCAACTAACAATGAATAGTGTTCGTAACTCTGTAGATCCAAGCTATGGCACTCAAGGTAATTATAATCCGGTTACCTGGGCTGCAAATATTGCAGCTACTATTAGCTATTATGAAGCTGCAGGTCATGATGTAATTTCATTAGCACCTTGTAACGAATGCGATCTTGGAACATCTAGTGGAAATGGAGATAAACCATTTAACGCAGCACTTATTACAGAACTACGCAAATTACCAGAACTAGATGGAGTACGAATTTCTTCTAGCACTTTGAATACAGATCAGGCATTACCTTGGTACAATTACCTAAAGTCAAACCTAGATGAAGGTATTACCCACCAGCTTGCTGGAAGTTTTGATAATTATGCGAATTTTTTTGAAACAGTAAAAAGTGATGGAAACTATGCAAATAATGACGAATTGCATAATGTAATAGAAGCTATTGTAGGACTTGAACATGGTTTACAAATGGGTATTTGGTGGGGAACACCAGAATATACAGGAGGTAAATTTTTAAAAGCATCAAACGGGTTCAGGTTAGGTTATGCCGAACACCGCTCAAATTGGACAGCGGCTTCTGTATACCGTAACCAAGATGGTGATGTTGAAGCATTTCTTGGTGCTTCAGAAAGACAGGCAGTAGCAACATCATACAAATTCATTTCTAAAGATAGAGCAGTTTACTATGATGGACATGGACCACAAAGAGAGTTTTTTATGCAAATGCCAGGAGGTACTGGATACCACCAAAACCAACCAAATGCAGAACGCATCATAAATATTCAATGGGGAGATGATATACAACCTGCCATAAGTGGAATGTATAAATTAGTTAACCGTGAAAGTGGCAAAGTAATACAAGTTGCAAATGGCTCGACTAATGATGGTGCTAACCTAGAAATAGGTACAGATACAGGACAAACTTATCAACAATGGGAAATGAAACATATCCCTTCGAACAAAGGTGGTGACTTTACCTTTTATAAAATTGGTTTAGGTAGTAATATAAGTAAGAAAATAGCAGTTAATGGTCCTAATCTTAATAATAATGGTAATATTATAACATATGCGGATAGCGATGGCATAAATAGAGATTGGTTTATAGAATACAACGAGGATGGTTGGTTTTTTATAGGAAGTCGACAAAGTGGAAAATTTTTAGATGCCGCTTCTACGTCTGAAAACGCCAATATTCGCCAATGGGAGAAAAAGGATGGATTAAATAGTTATAGTCAACAATGGCGTTTTCTTCCTATCGATGCTCCAGTAGAGTTTAATGCACCAAGCGCTCCAACTAATCTTGTTGCCATAGGTAATGCAGAATCTATCCAACTTAATTGGAATGCAAACTCTGAAAATGATTTATCAGGTTATAACATTTTTAGATCAGATACTGCAGGGGGAGCATACAGTACCATTGCACGCAATGTTACAACAACCTCTTTTGTTGATAATACTACAACCATGGGCGGACAATACTTTTATAAAATTAAAGCTGTCGATAATTCTTTAAATAGCTCTTCATATTCTAATGAAGTTTCTGCAACCGCAAATGGGACAAATACAATTCTGGCTCATTATGAATTTGAACAAAACATTTTAGATACATCTATAAATCTAAATTATCCAGCATTATCTGGTACTGTAACTTATGAAACAGGAGAAATTGGTTCAAATTCGGTAGCACTAGACGGAAATGATTTTTTACAATTACCACCAGACATAGCTAATCAAGAAGAAATAACTGTAGCAACATGGATATACTGGAATGGTGGTAATAATTGGCAGCGTATTTTTGATTTTGGTAACGACCAAAATGAATTCATGTATATGTCTCCAAACTCTAATACAGGGAATTTACAATTTGGAATAAATAATGGTAGTGGTTTACAAACTTTAAATTCAACAGAAGCATTCCCAATAAATCAGTGGTCTCATGTAGCAGTAACTTTAGGTGCAACATCAACTCGATTATATGTTAATGGAAACTTAATTGATGAGTCTAACGCAATAACAGCAAGACCTATTGATTTTAAACCTACATTAAATTTTGTTGGTAAAAGCCAATCTTTGAACGATCCATTATTAAGAGGTCGTCTTGATGATTTTAGAGTGTACAACTACGAGTTATCTACTCAAGATATTGCAAACCTCTATAACAAACTATCAACTAAAGATTGTGGTAACAATTGTATTGAAGGTTTATCCTTCTGGCCAATACCTGCTAATGATGTCTTACATTTTAACATTAAAGAGAACGATAATAGTTTAACATCAATAGATGTTTTTGATATAAATGGGCGAATTTTAATAAACCAAAGCTTTACAAATAGCAAAAAAGGAGACGTAGATGTTTCTATGTTACCTTCTGGCATGTATATACTTAAATTAAGTAAAGGAGAAAAATCAACTGTAAAAAAACTCATAATAAAACACTAGTAATTTATAAATAGAAAAACTTAAAACTATCTTAATTGCTTTAAGTTTTTCTGTTTATACTTAGTATGCTTAACTTTATCATGCATATACTAAACTATGAAAAAATTGAAATCACTTTTAGCTCTATTTATACTTTTAAGCCTATCATCATTTTCTCAAACACAAAAAAATACTGACAATACTTTTCATATAATAAACCCCGATTATGAGTTAAGTCCTCATACCGGAATAACTAAACAACACTGGAAAGATGCAGCTTTATATTTATTAGAAGGTGCTTTTAGTTACATCCATACTATGGATGACCCTATGAAATTCCCTAAACAAGCAGGAAAAAGTTACCCTCATGATGATAGACAGGTTCCTACTGAAAAACTTGAAGGCTTATGCAGAACATTATTTGTTGCAGCGCCTCTACTAAAAGAAAACCCATCATTAATCATTAATAATATTAAAGTTGCTGATTATTACAGATATCAAATTGAAAAATTGGTAGATTCTACAAGTGAATCATTTATTGTGCCTCGTGCTAAAAATGGAGGACCAAGTCAAAACTTAGTAGAGTTTGGAGCACTTGGTTTATCATTACTTATAAATTCTGAAATATTATGGGAAACTCTACCGCAAGATAAAAAAGATGCACTAGCAAAAACTATGCTTAGCTATGGCGATGGCCCTACAGTAGATTCTAACTGGAAATTTTTCAACATTTTTGTATTAAGCTTTTTTAAAGAACAAGGTTATGTTATAAATGAAAAATTACTAGTTGAATATCTTGAAAAATCATTAACACATTATAGAGGAGATGGCTGGTATAACGACAGTCCTGCTTACGATTATTATAGTATGTGGGCATTTCAAATGTATGGTGCCATTTGGTCTGAATATTTTGGGAACAAACATTATCCAGAAATAGCATATAAGTTTAAATCTAACTTTAACGATTTAAAAACTACCTACCCGTATTTGTTTAGTAAAAATGGCAATATGATTATGTGGGGACGAAGTATTAGCTATAGAATTGGAGCTATTGTACCATTCCCTTTAATGGGGTTTGAAAACGACCCAAATGTTAATTATGGGTGGATGCGAAGAATTTCATCGGGTGTTATAAAACAATTTTTAACGCATCCAGAATTCATGAAAGACCAAGTACCTACATTAGGGTTTTATGGTCCATTTGAACCTGCTGTTCAAAATTACAGTTGCCGTGGTAGTGTGTTTTGGATGGGAAAAGCATTTATGGGATTACTCGTTCCAGATGATAGTCCTTTTTGGACTGCAAAAGAAAATGAAGGCGCTTGGGAAGCAGAATTTAAGAACGATAAAGTGTCGAGTAAATTCATGAAAGGCTCAGAACTATTAATTACCGATTACCCAAATATTGGTGCTTCAGAAGTTCGCTCGTGGTGTCATGAAAAAGTAGCAGATGATTGGCAAAAATTCCGCTCTACAGAAAACTATAACCGATTATCCTACAGCAGTGCTTTTCCTTGGCAAGCCGATGGTGAAAACGGAGAAGTTGCTATGAATTATGTAATCAAAAACAAAAAAGAAGACTGGGAAGCTTTCAGATTATATACATTTAAAAAGTTTGAAGAAGGTGTTTATTACCGTGATGTCGTTTTAGAAACCAATAAAAATATAACATTTAATCTCGCTGAAATACCTTTAGATAATGGTATTTTAAGAATTGACAGGAACAATAGCACTGAACCAATTTCTATGAGATTAGGGCATTATGCCTTACCAAAATTAGATAAAGACATTATAAAAACTACGAAAAAAGTAAAAGGAAAAATAGTTACCATTATAGACAATGGCAACTATCAATTAGCCATGATTCCTCTTTTAGGCTGGAATAAAACTGAAGTTGTTTCAACAAAGGACTTACATCCTGAAAGTGAAAATAGTCAGGTTATTAATGTGTCGGCTACTTTTAATCCAAATTCTGAATTAAACATTTATGCAACATTAATGCTTTGGAAAAAATCTGGAGAAAAATGGACAAAAAAAGAACTTTTTCCTGTTAAAAACATTAAACAATTTAACAATTCTAACAATGTTATTATTCATCTGAAAAATAACAAAAAAACTGTAATAAAATATGATTAATCAATTAAAGAGCAGCTTAATAATACTAGCAACTTTAGCATTATTCACGAACAATACAATACATTCTCAAGAAAATAAATTACAACAAGAATCTCCTGCTGAGGTTAGAGCATTTTTTGTGTCTTCAATAGTTAAAATAGGCGACCCTTTATTAGATGCCTTAAGCAAAAATAAATTAAAAAAACTAATGCCAGTTGAAAAATCTCCGGGTGCTTGGGATGAACGTACACATGTTACGTATTTAGAAGGATTTGGAAGATTATTATCTGGTATGGCGCCTTGGTTAGAACTAGGTCCAGACAAAACAGACGAAGGTAAGTTAAGAGCAAAATATATTGCTTTAGCTCATAAATGTATTCATAATGCAACAAACCCTGAATCACCAGATTTTATGAATTTCAATAATGATAAACAACCTTTAGTTGATGCTGCTTTTTTTGCACAAGCACTAATTAGAGCACCAAAACAATTGTGGGAGCCTTTAGACGAAAAAACAAAACAAAATGTAATTAATGCTTTAAAATCTACAAGAGTAATAAAACCATATTATAGTAACTGGCTCCTTTTTTCAGGAATGGTAGAAGCTGCATTACTAAAATTTGATGCTGGGGCAGATATGATGCGATTAGACTACCCATTAAACAAACACAAAGAATGGTATTTAGGTGATAGTATGTATGGAGACGGACCTAATTTTCATTGGGACTATTATAACAGCTTCGTTATTCAACCAATGATTCTTGATATTTTAAAGGTGTTAAATGAAAAAGACAAAAATGTTAAAAAGGATTATGATGTGGCATTAAAACGAGCTAAACGTTATGCCGCAATTCAAGAACGATTAATTTCTCCAGATGGGACCTATCCTCCTATTGGTCGATCGTTAGCTTATAGATTTGGAGCATTTCAATTATTATCTCAAATAGCACTTTGGCAAGAATTACCTAAAGAAATCACTCCTGCTCAAGTACGTTCTGCATTATATGCAATGGTAAACAATCAAATAAATGCTCCCGATACTTTCGATAAAAAAGGTTGGCTCCAAATTGGGTTATATGGCCACCAACCAAATATTGGCGAAGGCTATATTTCTACAGGTAGTTTGTATTTATGTTCTGAAGCTTTTATGATTCTTGGCTTACCCTCAAATAATGAATTTTGGAGTAACCCTTACCAGCCATGGACTCAAAAGAAAATTTGGTCAGGTGTAAAAATTCCAATCGACCATGCAATAAAAAACTAATAATTAAACAACTTATTATAAGTTAACTATTTGATTTTTAATCATTAAAATAAAAACGAAACTCATTTTGTCCCCCATTTTAAGCTGATTTTCATCCTTTAACTAAGTTTAATTTAATGTTATTTTACATAAACTAAATTAAAAACTTAAACTAAATGAGAAAAATTGCCTTCTCTATATGCTTATTAACAATAAGCATATCAACTTCATATGCCCAAACCAGAGCATCATTTCTTTTAGAAACCGAATCTGAAGTTTTAAAAACCAACAATACATCTAAATTTTATGATAATATTAATTTGTGTGTTACTCAACATATAAATTAATAAGCTATACAAGCAATTGATCAAGATTTACACACTCTAAAAAAAGCGTCTTTGATTAATAATAAAAATTTAAACTATTGTAAAAATATAAATTAAAAAAACTAAACGAAAATGAGAAAATTAATACGAATTTTAAACATAGTTCTAATACTTACCACAGGACAACTCTTTTCTCAAGAGCCCAATTTAACACAAAAAGCAAGCTTACCTACCACACTTCTGACATCAGAAACATTTAATGGTTCTAATGTAGTAGACACAATACACCTTCCTATTGATATGTATGAAAACATGTCATTAGAAATAAAAGCAACTATTAATTCTGCAGATGGTAGGGGATTAGATTTTGACCTTCGTAGTAAAGATTTTACAGGTTTTAGAACCTCATTGAATACAGAAAAACTTCAATGGTCAACACCTTTATCTAGCAGTTATATGATGAACTTTTCTTCAACAGAAGAGCAAACTATTCGCTATGCTATAGAAGGAAATACGGTTCATATTTATCAAAATGGTAGTTATATTGAATCTAAAAATTTAGAAACCATTTATGACATAGTAAATGGTATTGAAAACACGAATCCGGATCTTTCCTCTATGACAGAAGGTCCAAACATAACCGAAAATGCCTTTGGAAACTTAACAACTCAAACACCATTACAAGCAGGCTGGAACAATAATGGTACAGGAAGTGTTCCATGGAATACACCAAATAGTAGTTCGGGAGTAAGATTTACAAATCTTCTAAATAACAATTTAACTTATAATGGACAAACATACACTGAAAGTAATCATTTTATGTTGATGCGCTGGGAAAGCGGCGTAACAAATGGCTCATCTTATTACTATCCTGTAACACTAGAGGCCAATACAACCTACAACCTAAGTTCATTATATACTTATTGGGGTAATGGTTCTTCTGGTACTTTTAAAATAAGCGCAAGTAAAGAAACAACAGGAAACAATTTGATAGGAGAATTTTCTACTAGTTCAGCCAATGGAAATCAAAGAAAATTAAGTAATGGCAATATGGCTTTTACAACAACAGAAGCTGGAACTTATTATTTGTTATTTGAAAATGACGGTGGAGGAATATGGCTTGTTGGAAACTTATCGCTCAAAAAATTTGGAGCACAGCCTCGAATTATTTTAGGAAAAAATTATCCAGATGGAGCAGTTAACATGCAAATATCATCTGTAACTTTTGATGCTTCAGGATCCTATGCTCCTGTTATAACAGGAAATGAACCTAGAAATTCTGTAAATATAACTGATGAAGATTATACCATAGCTAGTTTTATTAATTCTGATATTACGGTATCTGGAAAATCTGACATACACATAACGGGCACAAACCCGCTTCGTAATAGTTCTGTTAATTTAACATCAAACGATTCTTGGTTATATATTGAACGAATTAAGCCTTCTATCTTTCTAGATGCAGCAAATCCTTGGTTAGATGCTGTAAAAATAAATGGACAACAATTTGATCCTAATAAAGATAGAATAGGTATTTACGCGTCTGGTTGTGTAATTATTCCAAACGGAAAATTAGCAATGCAAAATGCACTTACTATTTATACTGAAGAAAGTTTTGGTGGAACTTCTATGGATTTAGAAGTTGAAACTTACCATAATAATTTGGGAGCTTTTGATAATAATGTAAAATCTTTTAAACTTAAGAAAGGTTTCGCTGTAACTTTAGCAAACAACACAAATGGAACTGGGTTTAGTAAAATGTATATTGCTAGTGATGAAGATCTTGAAGTATCAACATTACCTGAAGGCTTTATTGCAAGCGCAACAGACCAAAGTAGTTTTGTCTCATTTATAAGAGTTTTTAAATGGCAATGGAATTCTAAAAAAGGGCTTGCAAATAAATTAGCTGGAGATGCTAATTATCAAGCAAGTCCTACCATAACATACAATTGGTCTGCAGGAGGCGATACAGAAAGTGTAGATGCTACTTTTGTTCCAATGAGACATAACCTTGGTTGGGATTCATTCACTAAAATTAACGCATCAACAAATGTATCACATGTATTAGGGTATAATGAACCAGCAAGACCAGACCAAGCAAACATGAGTGTAGCTTCTGCCATAAATCAATGGCCAGAAATTTTTAAATCTGGTTTAAGAATTGGTTCACCGGCACCTGCAGCTATAGGTAGCTCGTGGTTAAATGAGTTTATGCAAATTTGTAATGAATTAAACTACCGTGTAGATTTTATTGCTTTTCATGCTTATCAAGACCAACCTACTAGTTGGTGGTCTTGGAATATTTCAACCGCTGCTATAGGCGGAAGACCTGTATGGATTACCGAATGGAATAATGGCGCAAACTGGACAAATGGTGCAGATGCATCAAAATGGCCAGATGCTAGCGGACCAAGAATTTATCCTAATGGAGACCCAATATTAGATGATAACGGCGTACAAAAAACAGGTTCATTACCACTTACTCCAGCGAATGCAGAAAGAAACAAGGTTAAACTAGAACAAATTTTATCTTACTTTGAAAGTAATGATTTAGTTGAACATCACTTCTTATATCAATGGGTAAATGATGCTAGATCTCTTGAGCTTGGTGGACAAATTACACCTGCTGGTGAAATGTTTGGAGAATTTAATTCTGGTACTGGGTTTAAAAAATATAAAGAATACAATCACCAATGGAAAATTGCTCCGCCATGGTTAAAACCAAGTTTTTCTGATGATTATAGTCAAAGTGTAATTTCTTGGTACGACCATAATGGAGAAACAGGAAAAAACTACATTTTAGAAAGAAAAACAGATACAGAAACAAGCTTTACACCTATTGCAACTATAATTAAAGGTGATGATTACGTTGCAGGAGAATCAGTAACTTATTTTGATAACCTAACATATAATTCTGCAAAATACAGAGTAAGAGCAACTAGTTATAAAGACAGTCAATCTTCATATTCAAGAGAAGTTGAGATTGTAATTGACCAACCGGCTACTGCACCAATTTTAACAGGGCAAGCGCTTTCAGGAACAATTATTGAACTTAATTGGAATAATGCTGCCAATGCAAAACTATATAACATTACGCGCTCTAACACTATAGATGGTGTGTATCAATTAATAGCTGAAAATTACGATGGCACTAATTTTCAAGATGAAAACTTAACAGCAACAACAACATATTTCTACAAAGTTGCTGGAGTAAATAGTTCTGGAGAAGGCGAATATTCTCAAGCAATTGAAGTTACAACTAATGATATTAGCGCTCCTGGTGCAATAAATAATATTTATATTTCTTCGGGAGATGCTACAAATATTATTACCTGGGATTTTGTTTTCGACACATCTTATACAGTATCAAGATCAGAAAGTGCTAACGGTCCATTTACAGAAGTTTCTAACAATTTTTCAGGAACAAAATTTGTTGACAATACAGGTATTGTAAATGGTAATACTTATTACTACAAAGTACAACCATTTAATACGCTGGGTACTGGTCCAGAATCTAATGTTTTAGTTGCTAATCCTAAAAGCGGGCAACATGCTAAATTTACTTTCAATGAGAATACTGGAGCAACAGCCTATGATGAATGGGGTGGTTTTCATGGTGAATTAAAAAACATTCCTGTATGGTCTACAGGAAATAATGGTAGTGCTGTTACATTATCTGAAACCGATGAATCTTATATACAAGTTGGAGATAATATTGTAGCTAATCTTACCGATTTTACTATTACATCCTGGTTTAAAACGCCTGCAGTAACTGATAATTATTTGCGTCTCTTTGATTTTGGATCGGGAGGTTCTGCTTTTATGCTATTAATACCAAAAGCAAATGAGACACAATCAAGATTTATAATTGATCCTTTATCCGGTAGTAGATATAATGTTTACATGACATGCGATTTCCCTGTAGATGAATGGGTTCATGTTGCTTTAACATTAGAAGGCACTACTTTTAAATATTTTGTTAATGGAGAATTAGTTTTTACAGATGCTAATTGTATTTTGACGCCTTCTGATGTGGGGCCAACAAATCAAAACTATTTAGGAAAATCTCAACAATCACAAGATATTTACACTAATTTTAGTTATGATGATTTTAGAATATATAATTATGCTTTAGCTGAAGCCGATGTTACTAAACTCTCTAATAATGAAAACCTTGCTGTTACTGCATTAGATGGCAGTAATGAACATACCGCTAAAGTTTATCCTAATCCAACCAATGGTGGTGAGGATATTAATATTAAATTTAATAGCGCAGGAGTTCAATATAAAAATGCAACGATATCTATTTATAATGTTTTAGGTGAACTTGTAAAAACAAAAAGAATGAATATTAGTAATAAAATAAAAATAAAAGCTCCTCAATCAAATGGTATTTATTTCATAGATATAAGGGCAGAAAATTTTTCGAAAAAACTAAAAGTTATTATTAAGTAATGTGTTAGTATTCAAAAACTTTAAAGTTTTTTATAAAAAGGGTTCAACTTGTAGAAAGTTGAACCCTTTTTTATTTAAGGCTACAAAACTTGTTTTAATATCAAAACAAAATTGAATATCTATTTAAAATTCTTCTACCACGCATCTAATACAAACTCCAAATAATAGAAGTGAAAAATTTAAATTGTATATAGAAAAGGTACAAAAAAAGCCTTATCTAATAAAAGATAAGGCTTTTGTACTGAAGACGGGACTTGAACCCGTACGTCCTAATGGACATTGGATTTTAAGTCCAACGTGTCTACCAATTCCACCACTTCAGCTTGGTATATTTTAAGAAAGTCTCAGAGCGAAAGACGGGATTTGAACCCGCGACCCCCACCTTGGCAAGGTGATGCTCTACCCCTGAGCTACTTTCGCAGTCTTTTAATGAACGAAGCAACATTGCTATTGCGGATGCAAATTTAAAACTTTTATAGAAACTGCAAAGCCTTTTTGAAAAATAAATGAAATTATTTTTAAGCGCGCTTTTTCTTAACCAACATACGTTTAATTTCATTTAATTTCATGAGCGCTTCAACTGGCGTAAGTGTATCAATATCAATGTGTAATATTTCGTCTTTAATATTTTCTAGTAAAGGGTCGTCTAAATTAAAAAAACTGAGCTGCATCTCATCTTCCATTGATTTTACCTTATCGGTAAGCTCTTCACTTGAATGTGACTTTTCTAATTTCTTCAAAACCTGATTTGCACGTCGTAAAACTTGCTGTGGCATTCCTGCCATTTTTGCAACATGAATACCAAAACTATGTTCACTACCTCCTTCTACAAGCTTTCTTAAAAAAAGCACATTGTCTTTTAATTCTTTTACTGAAACATTGAAGTTTTTAATACGCTCAAATGTTTCACTCATTTCATTAAGCTCATGATAGTGTGTTGCAAAAAGCGTTTTTGGTTTTGCAGGGTGTTCATGTAAATATTCACTAATAGCCCAAGCTATAGAAATACCATCGTAAGTACTCGTACCACGACCAATTTCGTCTAACAGAACCAAGCTCCTATCTGAAATATTATTTAATATAGAAGCTGTTTCATTCATTTCTACCATAAAGGTCGATTCACCCATAGAAATATTATCGCTAGCTCCTACTCTAGTAAAAATTTTATCTACTAAACCTATTCTAGCCTCTTTTGCGGGAACAAAACTTCCCATTTGAGCCAATAATACAATGAGTGCTGTTTGACGTAAAATTGCCGACTTACCAGACATGTTAGGTCCCGTAATCATAATAATTTGCTGAGTGCTTCTATCTAAAAACACATTATTAGCAATATAAGCTTCACCAATTGGTAATTGCTTTTCAATAACCGGGTGGCGACCATCTTTAATATCTAAATCGAAAGAATCATCAATAACAGGATATACATACTTATTATCTTTAGCTAGTTGTGCAAACCCACACAAACAATCTAACTGCCCTACTAAAAATGCATTTTGTTGTACTGGTTTTATATATTGACTTAACCAACTAACCAACTCTGAAAATAATTGTTGCTCAATAGTCTGAATTCTATCTTCGGCACCTAAAATTTTAGCTTCGTATTCTTTAAGTTCTTCAGTAATATAACGTTCAGCATTTACTAAGGTTTGCTTTCTAATCCATTCTTCTGGCACTTTATCTTTATGGCTATTACGCACTTCAATATAATATCCAAATACATTGTTAGATGCTATTTTAAGCGATGTAATACCTGTGCGTTCGCTTTCACGCGCCAACATATTATCAAGATAATCTTTTCCAGATTTAGATAACCCTCGTAATTCATCCAACTCAGCTGAAAAACCGGCAGCAATACTATTCCCTTTTAAAACATTTACGGGAGCTTCTTCGTTAAGTGTTTCTTTTATTTTTTCGCGAAGCACTTCACAACTTTGTAAAGTATCTCCAATAATTTTTAAAGAGTCATTATCGCAATTAGATGCCAATAATTTTATAGGCACAATAGCTTCTAAAGAATTTTTAAGTTGAATCACTTCACGAGGATTCACCTTTGCTGTGGCTACTTTAGAAATTAAACGTTCTAAATCGCCAATAAGCTTAATATGATTCTGTATTTTTTGAAGCACGGTGTTTTCCTTAGTTAAAAAACTAACCACTTCATGACGTTGTTTTATTTTTTCAACATTTTTTAAAGGCAATGCCAACCAACGTTTTAAAAGCCTTCCACCCATAGGCGAAATGGTTTTATCAATAACATTTAAAAGTGTTACCGCATTATTATTGGTAGAATTATAAAGCTCTAAATTTCTAATGGTGAATTTATCCATCCACACATAATCATCTTCTGAAATTCTAGATATGGAAGCAATATGTTGTAATTTATTATGCTGTGTTTCGCCTAAATAATGTAAAATAGAACCCGACGCAATAATACCTTCATGCAAATCGTCAATACCAAAACCTTTTAAAGTTTTAGTATCAAAATGCTTTATTAAAGTTTCATTTGCATAATCGGTTTGATAAATCCAATCTTCTAAATAAAATGTATGAAAATCGTCTCCAAAAGTATCGTTAAAAGTGGTTCGTTTTTGTTTAGAAACCAACACTTCGCTCGGATTAAAATTTTGCAATAACTTATCTATGTACTCGGCATTTCCTTGAGACGTTAAAAACTCGCCTGTAGAAATATCTAAAAACGAAATGCCTATATATTTTTTATCAAAATAAACCGAACACAAAAAGTTATTAGACTTAGATACTAAAACCTCATCGTTTAGAGCGACACCTGGTGTAACCAACTCGGTAACCCCACGTTTTACAATAGACTTCGTTTGTTTAGGATCTTCTAACTGATCGCAAATAGCAACACGTTGCCCTGCTTTTACCAACTTAGGCAAATAGGTGTTTATAGAATGATGCGGAAACCCTGCTAACTCTATTTCACTCTCGCTACCAGCACCTCGTTTAGTTAAAATAATACCTAAAATACCGGCAGTTTTAATAGCATCTTCACCAAAGGTTTCATAAAAATCGCCTACACGAAACAACAATAAAGCATCAGGATATTTTGCCTTAATGGTATTATATTGTTTCATTAACGGTGTTTCCTTCTTAGTTTTGGTTTTTGCTGTCAAAAAAGTAAAATTTTAATTCTGATTTTGTCTCAGGCGAATTTAGTCAATTCAGAAGATGTTATAAAATTATGTTAAAAATAAAATTCTATTTGCTAATGCTTAAGAGATTAAATAAGATTTCTTAGTTTTGAACTATATAACAACATAATATTCCCATACAAACATGAAAAAAGTAATTTTATTAAGCTTTGCTTTACTAGGAATGACAACCGTAAGCATTGGTCAAACCGTTACAAAAACGACACCTACTGAAGAAGCTGCCACTAAAGATGGTGCTAAAATTGAATTCGAATCTGAAACTATAGATTATGGAACTATTGAGCACAATGCTGATGGCAATAGAGAGTTTAAATTTACCAATACAGGTAATGCTCCTTTAGTAATTACAAACGCCAAAGGATCTTGTGGATGTACAGTTCCTACATGGCCAAAAGAGCCAATTGCTCCTGGAGCATCTGCTGTAATTAAAGTAAAATATGCTACTAACAGAACTGGGATTATTTCTAAAAGTGTTACAATAACTTCAAATGCAGTAAATGCACCTACTAAAGTACTTCGTATTAAAGGCAAAGTTAATCCTCCTGTTGTAGAGGCTGAAAAATAATTATTATTTAAAAAATGATATAAAAACTTCCTTTTAAAAAGGAAGTTTTTTTTTGGATATTTGCAACATGCGGAAACTAAAAAATAGTGAATTAGATAGATTAAGTGTTGATGCTTTTAAAGGCGCAAAAAAAACACCCATTATTATTATACTAGACAATATTAGAAGTTTAAATAATATAGGTTCGGTATTTAGAACAAGTGATGCCTTTTTAATTGAAAAAATTTATCTCTGCGGAATTACGGCAACGCCTCCTCACAAAGACATACACAAAACAGCATTAGGAAGTACCGATACAGTAGATTGGGAATATGCTGAAAACACCATAGATTTAATTGAAAAATTAAAAACCGAAAACATAAAAATTTGTACTATTGAACAAGCCGAAAACACTATTATGCTTAATGATTTTACTCCTGAAACAAATATAACATATGCCTTAGTATTTGGTAACGAAGTAAAAGGCGTTGCTCAAGAGGTAGTTTCTGCAAGTGATATAATTATTGAAATCCCTCAATTTGGCACCAAACATTCTTTAAATATTTCGGTGAGTTGTGGCGTTGTTGTTTGGGATGTGTTTAGTAAATTAAAAAGTTTATAAAACACTTATTAGTAACAGAAGGTTTTACATTTTGTTCTTATAAAATAAACCGCTGAACAAAATAAATATCTTTTTAGTTTTTAAAAGTATAGTTTTATCTTTCTAAACTAAATGAACACTTTAAATGAGACATTTTATTGCCTTAATTTCAATTCTATTATTTTTTAATTGTAAAAATGAAACGCATTCTGGAGTAGATTATAGCAAATTAGAATCTATCCCGACTAAAGAACAAGTAGGACAGTTAGTATTGCCAGATACTATTGCACCTGTATCTGCTCCTTTTAAAATGCCTGTATTTGAAAAACCAATATTTCCAGATAGAAGTATTAATATTTTAGACCAAGGTGCAGATACTTCAAAACTAGTTACAACCACTATCCAAAATGCAATAAATGAGATAAGTGCTTTAGGTGGTGGGACTGTTATTATACCTAAAGGAGATTGGAAAACAGGTCGGATTTCATTAAAAAGCAATGTAAATCTTCATCTTGAAGAAGGCGCCATTTTAAATTTTAGCACCGACGTAAAAGATTATCAACCAGCCGTATTTACACGTATAGAAAGCTTAGAAGTGATGTCGCTTGCAGCTTGTATATATGCCAACAACCAAGAAAATATAGCTATTACAGGAAAAGGGAAACTTATAGGCCCATACAGCGGAGAAATAAAAAAACGCTCTTATATGAAGCCTATTGAAGGACTTATAGATTTAAGCAAACCTGCTAAAGAACGTATTCATGACGGCTCGAAAGAAGATTGGATATTTCCTCCAAAATTCATATCACCTATAAATTGTAAAAAGGTTTATATTGAAGGGGTTTCATTAGAAAACACTGCCTTTTGGAATATTGTTCCTGTGTATTGTGATAATGTAATTATAAGAGGGGTTTCTGTAAATTCTGAAGGCATTCCTCGTGGCGATGGTATTGATATTGAATCATCAAAAAATGTCCTTATCGAATATTGCACATTAAGTACAGGTGATGATGCCTTTACTATGAAATCTGGACGTGGTGAAGATGGTTTAAAAGTAAACAAAGCAACCGAAAACGTCGTGGTACGTTATTGCTTAGCTCGAAAAGGTCATGGAGGTATTACTTGCGGAAGCGAAACAGCAGGAACCATTCGCAATTTATACGTACATGATTGTGTATTTGATGGCACTGGTGTAGGTATCCGATTTAAAACTCGACGACCAAGAGGTGGCGGTGGTGAAAATTTATATTATGATAGAATTAGAATGAATTTGGAATATACAGCTATCAAATGGGATATGCTAGGAAAACGTTCATACGTAGGTTTGTTGGCCGATAGACTTCCAATACGAGAAGTAAATAACTTAACGCCATTTTATCGAAACATTTCAATAACCAATATCATTATTGAAAATAGCACCCATTTTCTAAAAGCATATGGTATACCAGAATCGCCACTTAATAACTTAACCATAGACAATGTTGATGCTAAATGCACTGAACTTATACTTGCAAACGATATTAAAAATATTCAAATTAAAAACAGTAGCATACAAACAACAGAATCTGTAGTAGATGTGGTTGGAGGTGAAAAAATAACGCTTGATAATATAGTTTTTAAAACCAATGCTGAAACATTAAGCATGCCTAAGGAAACCATTCAACTTAATGATATCCATTTTAGTACAGAAGATTAATTTAAAATTTGATAAATTAGCTAAAAATCATTTATCATGAAACATTCATAACTAAACTTTCCATACTCAAGGAAATGATAAAAGGAATGTTACATGTGACGGGTAAAACATAATTATCTTATACTCATGAAAAATCTATTTTTAAGTCTGTGTTTATTACTTACTGTTTGTTTCTCATTAACAGCACAAGAAACACCTGAAAACGAAAAAGTTAAAAAAGAATATGCTATTGAAAACTGTGTTTCTACACTCACAATGGACAAAACCATCCCAACAAAAGTGGGTTATCAATATTGGTTTGCGGACAAAGATTTTTTAGACGGCAGAACTTTAAAAATGAGCGTTGTAGCTCCAGGAAAAGCAACGCATCCACCTCACAAACATGTTGAAGACGAGTTCTTTTTTGTAGTAGAAGGTACTGCCGAATTTTATTTAGATGGCAAAACTACAATAGCAGGCGCATATACAAGTTTTTACTGTCCTTCTTGGATGGAGCATGGTATTAAAAATGTTGGCGATACCGAATTGAAATATTTAGTGATTAAAAAGTACCAGAAATAAGGGCTTTCTTTAAGCATAAAATTGTAAACTAATTAACAAACCAAATAATAATAAATGAAAAAGGTTTTTGTTCAATTAGAATCTGGTCGCGGTTATGGGCGTGATTTACTCAAAGGTATCCATGAATACAACAATCAATTTTCTAATTGGGAAATTATTTTTGAACCTGCCTACTACCTTAAAACATCACAAACAAAAGACATTAGCAAACTCATTAAACTCATGAAACCTGACGGTTGTATTCTTGAGAATATTGATAATATGTCTGTAATTACCGAACTGAGTGTCCCTTTTATTCAGGCTAACAGTATGGCATATATTGATAGCTCGCCATATCTTAAAGGTAACTATGAAGCAGATGGAAAAATGGCTGTTGATTATTTTTTATCTCATGGTTTTAAAAATCTAGCTTTTTTTGGTTTGAAAAATTTAGCTTGGTCTGATGGCAGACTCATAAGTTTTAAAAACCACGCTGCATTAAACGGTATTACTATTTCTAGCTATTTAGCAGAAGTTAAATCGAAGAAAGCATTAATATCTGATTTTGAAAATATAATAGCTTGGTTAAAATCTTTACCCAAACCCATTGGTATATTATGTTGTAATGATGATTTTGGACAAATGTTAATTAATGCCTGCTCTATTGGGGGTTTAAAAATTCCGTATGAAATAGCCATTTTAGGCATTGATGATGATGAACTATTATGCAATATGACACATCCAAAATTGTCTAGCATTTCACGAAATCATTCCAAAGCAGCATATAATGCTTGTAAAGTTTTAGACCGCATGATGCATGGAGAAATTATAAAATATTTTATGATTCCAACAGAACCTTTAGGTATTGTTGAGCGCAGTTCTACAGACATTATTGCCTGTAATGACCCCGAAGTTATAAAAGCACTCCATTATATTAGAAACAACACACATTTAAATTTAACAGTAACTAATGTTGTTGATGTCACCAACATTAGCAGAAAAAGCTTGTATACGCGGTTTAAACAAGTAACAAAGAATACTATTTACGAAGAAATTCAATTTAATAAACTCAAAAAGTTTAAAGAGCTTCTTAAGAATCAGAATTTATCAGTTAAAGAAATTGCCTTCCGTCTAGGATTTGAAGATGCCAACCACGTAAGTAGATGGTTTTCTGCCATTGAAGGCATACCGCCTAATAAATGGCGAAATGAAAATTTATAATTACATATCGCAGTTTTTCTTACCATACTCGAAATACTTATAGCCTAATCCAAATTCTTGATGTCCTAACATTTCAGACTTTGTTTGTTGCCCATTAATTACCTCTTCAATAAGCATATAAATTTCATCTCCCAGCGTATCTAATGAAGCTCCTTCTGTAATTATTTTACCCGAGTTTATATCCATATCGCCTGCTAAATTCTCATAAGTTTTCGGGTTTCCGCAAACTTTAATCACAGGAGATATTGCAGACCCCACTACAGAGCCTCTACCAGTTGAAAATAGTATAATATGACAACCACTAGCAATCATTTCTACAATTTCAGTATTGTCGTTAATATTAGGAAATCCCCATAAAGCATCACCATCTGGCACCACATCCATAAAATACAAACCAGCCTCTGTTGGTCGTTCTCCTGGACGAATTAAAGCCTTAATAGGCGAACTACCACTTTTTGAATACGATCCTAAAGATTTTTCTTCAATAGTTGTTAAACCGCCAACAGCGTTTCCTGCCGAAAAACTATCATGTCCCATTTTTTTATAATAATTATCCGCTTTTTTTATACAGGCTACTAATTGGTTTCCAACCTCCTCATTTTCGGCTCTTTCTGCCATTAAATGTTCGCAACCCATTAACTCTCCTGGTTCTTCAAACATACAAATAGCATCATTTGCAATTAGTTTATCGAATGCTTTTCCAATAGATGGATTTGCAGTAAATCCACTCGTCGCATCAGATCCTCCACAAATAGTTCCAACCATTAAGTCTGAAATTTTAAAATCGACTTTCTTCGTGTTTTTTAGCTCAGAAATAAAACCATTTACAATAGCAATTCCAGATTGCACAGACGTTAGTGTACCTCCAGATTCTTGGATTACTAATTTTTCAACAGGTCTTCCTGACTCGGAAATATATTTAGACAATTCATTTCTATTAAAATTTTCACAACCTAAAGACACCAAAAGAACAGCACCTACATTAGGATGCGTGCAAAGATTTTCCATCATATTTTGTGCATAATCATTAGGAGCACAACCACTAAAACCTATTAAATGAACTTCTTGTCCTTTAAACTCAGAAACTATTAAACGTGCTACATGATTTGCACACTCTACTAAGTAGGCAACAACAATAACATTACGAATACCTTTTCTTCCGTCTTTCCTTAAATATCCCTGCATTTTATAAACTTAACTTTTATAGAAAAACATTATTTCTCATTAACAACTAAATAATCTGTTTCTAGATTATGACTATGTACATGCTCGCCAGCAGATATGTGTTGCGTAACACTTCCAATAGAAAGTCCGTATTTTAATATTTTCTCTCCTTTTTCAATGGACTTTATAGCTATTTTATGACCAAAACCAATAGCTACTTTTAATTGTATTTCTTTTCCGTTTACACTAATAACAGTATCGGCTTCAAAGTTTTTTAAAGCAATAACAATATTATCATTAGGATGTAACTGAACAAAATTTTCCATCTTAGTTTTCAATAGGTTTTATTTCTGGAATCATTAGTTTTAATATCAACCAAGCTAATAAATACATGGTACTTGCAATTACAAAGATAAGGGTATAACTCCCACTAATATCTAAAACAAGCCCCACAAACGATGCAGCAAAAGCACCACCAATAGCTCCTGTAAATCCAGAAAGCCCAACCATAGTAGCCACTGCCTTTTTAGGATAAATATCTGAAACTACTGTAAAAATATTAGACGCCCATCCTTGGTGAGCTGCTGTGGCAAACCCAATAATAACAACAACAATCCAAAGATTATTAAACTGAGTAGCAAAAATTAAAGGTAGTACCAACATCGCACAAATTAAGATGGCTGTTTTTCTGGCAAAATCGATTGATTTGCCAATTTTTATAAATTTAGAAGATAATCCGCCACCAAAAATACCGCCAATACTAGCCATGGTATAAATTACAATAAGTGGCATGATGGAATCTTTTAAATCGATATTTTGAGTTTTGTTTAAAAAATCGGGAGCCCAAAAAAGGAAAAACCACCAAACCCAATCCGTAAAAAAACGCGATAAACAAATAGCATAAGTTTGTCTGTATTTAAATAAAGATCCCCAAGTGATTTCTTTACTATTTATTGTTTCTGCAACAGTATCTGTATCATTATCAGATAAAATATAAGCTAATTCTTTAGCTGAAACTTTTTTATGTTTTTCTGGTGTTCTATAAATTAAAAGCCAAAAAATAATCCAAACAAAACCTAATAAACCAGTAATAATAAATGCCCATTTCCAATTTAAAGAAAGTGTAATACCTACAACAATTAAAGGCGCCACAATAGCACCAATATTAGAACCGGAATTAAAAATACCAGTCGCTAAAGCGCGTTCTTTTTTTGGAAACCATTCTGCCACCGTTTTTACGGCTGCTGGAAAATTAGCTGCTTCTCCAACACCTAAAATAGACCTCATAATACCAAAACCCATAACTGAATTTACAACGGCATGTAATACAGCACCAACACTCCAAACTATAATAGCTAACGTATAGCCTAGTCGAGAACCTAGCTTATCTAATAGTCTCCCACTAATTAAAAGCCCTATAGCATAGGCAATCTGAAATGCTGTTACAATGTATCCGTAATCGGCCTCTGTCCAATTTAAATCCTTTTCAATAAAAGGTTTCAGTAACCCTATAACTTGCCTATCTATATAATTAATAGTAGTTGCAAAAAATAGCAAGGCGACTATAACCCATCTTATTTTAGAATCTTTTGTGTTATTAATTGTGGTGGTGGTTTTAGTTGGCATTTTATGGTTTTTAGTTGGTTATTAGAATCCTCCAGCGGCACCTCCATCAACAGGAAGGAATACACCGTTTATATATTTTCCAGCATCAGACGCTAAGTAAAGAGCAGCATTACCAATATCTTCTGGCATTCCAAATTTACCTGTAGGGATCCTGCTTAAAATTTTAGTTTTTCTCGGTAAATCATGATCTATAGCTTTATGCAACATGGGCGATTCTATCCATCCTGGAGCAATAATATTTACGCGCACATTATCTACGGCAAGTTCTGCAACCAAGCCTCTCGTCATTCCTAAAAGTGCAGCTTTAGCAGTAGAATAAGCCACTACTTGTTTCATTCCCATAATAGCTGTCATAGAACTAATAAGAATAACAGATCCGTGTTGTCTTTCTATCATTCGTTTTGAAAATGCTCTGGTAAGCGCAAAAACACTCATTAAATGCACATTCAAAATACCTAAAAACTCACTATCAGTAGTATCAACTGCATTTTTTTTCAAATGAGCACCTGCACAATTTATTAAAATATCAACAGCTCCCCAATTACTTTCAATGTCTTCAACAAGTTCTGGAACTTTATCTAAATCACTTACATCAAACGATTTACACTTACAGTTATCTCCTAATATTTCTTTAGCATCAATTAACTTCTGCTCGCTTCTTCCAATTATTAAAACCTCAGCGCCTGCATCAATAAATGTATTTGCAATACCTAAACCTATACCGCTTCCACCTCCTGTAATGACTGCTTTTTTTCCTTCTAAACTAAATGCTTTCATTTTCATTCTATTTATTACATGATACCAAATTTCTCAAAAGCCTCCACGGTACTCATACCGTCTTGAAGTGCTTTTAAAACTAATTTTTCCCCTCGTGCTTTTTCTAAAGCTTTTTCAAAAACTTCATCTTGAATTTCTTGCGGAACAATAACAACGCCATCTAAATCGCCATAAATAATATCGCCTGGATTAATTCTAACATTGCCTATTTCTATAGGTACTCTGTAATCTATCACTTTTCCTCGAGGCCCTTGATCTTGTGCATAAGTTCCCATACTAAAAACAGGAAAACCGAGTCTTAAAACCTCATTTGTATCTCTTGAATAACCATCTACAACAGCTCCTGATGCTTTTAATTTCATAGCTCTTGTACTCATTAAACCACCCCAAAGTGCATAGCGTAACGAAGAGCCCGTACAAATGTATACTTCGTCTTCCTGAAGACTATCAAGCGCTTCAAACATGATTCCGAAAGGCTTATTAATATAATTGTTAGATGTTTTATCTAATTGCTCGCCAAAAACATCGGCTTCTAGCACTGGCATAGCTTTACCAAAAACAATCGATTTTGAATTTACTGGTTTTATTCCAGCGGGTAAAAACTGATGTAAATACCCCATTTTATCCATAACATCGCCTACCAAAGCCGTAAAGAGTTCTGTATGTGCAATGTCTTTAAGCTCCTTAAAGCTATTGTAATATTTCATTTGTTTATATTTAGTGTCGTATTTAGAACATAAGTATGCTTCAAAAATAATTAAGCATAACAATTTTACACTAACCTATATTTGTTATTTTACATCCATTTTGTGTAATTCTGTTGTAGAAAAACATCATAAAATGGAATAACTTGATTCTAAAGCTTAAAAAATCTAACTTCGTTTATAGAATTATTTAATAAGTGACAAAAAAAACAAAAACGCCTTGGCCAACAAAAGATGTCATGAACCAGATTTATGACAAGCATCTTTGGGGTGGAAAGGAATTCGATTTTTATTCTGGAGCAGGTTCTCATAATCCAGAAATTATAAACCCTTATTTAAAAGTTATAACTGCATTTTTACAATCGCATAATAACAACTTAATAGTTTGCGATTTAGGTTGTGGCGATTTTAATATTGGAAAACACCTCACTAAATACTCCAAAAGGTATATTGCCCTAGATATTGTTGAAAATCTTATAAAAAGAAACAAAACAATATTCAAAGAAGAAAACCTAGAATTTTATTGTTTGGATATTGTAAAAGATAAGCTTCCCCATGGAGACTGTATTATACTTAGGCAAGTACTTCAACATTTATCTAATAAAGAGATTGAAGAAGTCGTAAAAAAATTAACAGCTTACAAATACATTATTCTAACGGAACATATCCCATTTGCAAACTTTACCCCAAACAAAGACATTATTTCGGGACAAGGCATAAGACTAAAACAAAACAGTGGTGTTAATATATTAGAAGCCCCTTTTAATTTGAAGGTTAAAGTAAAAAAAGAACTTGGGGAACATGTTTTAAATGACAGGAAAGGGAGAATTGTAACGACTTTATTTGAAGTGTTTTAATAATAAATCTTGATTTTCTTATAAATTGACTTAAAAGGTTCTTTAAATTTAGTGTTTTCAAATCCAGTAATATCATCTACAAAATGTTCAACTGGTGAATATTCATTAACACAACTAAGCATCATTCCAATTTCTATATTTTTAAAATTACTTTTACCTTTTTCAAGTTTACCTCTAGTTGTCAATATTGGATAATAATATTCGTTCTTCCAACTCTTCGAATTCTCAGTCCATTTAGGAAACTCAATAGGTATTCTTTTTAAACGAATATTTAATAAATAAATGATCGCTTTACGTTCTTCATTATTTAAAATTAAGGTTTCCATTTATTCGCAAATCTCACCCAAAACCCACAAGTAATCACTTCGATTCTCAACAAAATCTCTGTCAGAGACATCAATAATTTTAACGTTGAAATCGGTTTGGGTTTTTAGAAACTCTAAATAGCCTGTGTTTATTTTTTCAAGATAATCATCGGCAATATTTTGTTCGTAATCGCGTCCGCGTTTTCTAATATTTGCTTGCAAACGTGCTGTGTTTTGGTATAAATACACATATAAATCTGGTTTACGCAACTCTTTATACATTAAATAAAAGAGTTTTCTATACAGCTTAAACTCATCGTCTTGCAAGGTAATTTTAGAAAATATAAGTGATTTAAACACATCGTAATCACTTATAATAAAATCTTTAAATAAATCGAGTTGCGATAAATCGTCAGAAATTTGCTGATACCTATCTGCAAGAAAAGACATTTCTAAAGGAAACGAATAACGCTGAGCATCTTCATAAAATTTTGGCAAAAACGGATTGTCGGCAAAACGTTCTAAAACAAGTTTCGCATTAAAATCGTGCGCTATTTTGGTTGCTAAACTGGTTTTTCCAGATCCAATATTGCCCTCAATTGCTATGTAATTATACTTAGCTAAATCACAAACTTTGCCCGGATTTTTAAGCCAAATCTTAATAGGTTCTAAAACCGATTCGTCTTCACATTCATCTAACAAAACAGATATTTCTGTTCCAAATTTTGGATGCTGCACTTTTGAAGCAATATCGTTAAGTGGCTGTAAAACAAACTTACGCTTACTCATTTCTTGGTGTGGCACTTGCAAAGTTTCTGTAGCTATAATCTTATCTTCAGCTAAAACAATATCTAAATCTATCGTTCTAGCTTCATAACCAGCTCCTTCATTTCGTGTTCTACCTAATTTTGTTTCAATATCCAACAAGTTATCGAGCACTTCTTGGGGTTGCAAATCACTTTCTAAAACCAAACAACAATTAAGAAAATCGTCACTTTCAAACCCCAATGCTGGCGATTTGTAAACTTTAGAAATCAACTTAATATTTCCAATACGTATATAAATAGCATCAGCGGCAGCTTGTAAATGCTTCAATTTATCGCCTTTATTACTTCCTAATGCGATATGATATGTTGTTGGTTTCACCATAGAAAGACAAAATAATGAAAAGTAAATGGTTTCCTTTATATTTACAGAAGCTATTTATTCACAAATTATATCGAAACAATATTCTTATATCATATAGCTCTAACTAATACCATAATAAGAAATCGAACTGACAAAAATATTTATTTACAAATTGTATGTCATTAAAAGATAAACTTGCCGCACAACGTATTTACATCCTCTTAGGAGCTTTGTTTATAACATCATTAGTGGTTTCAAACTTAATTTTCCAAAAATTCTTTTATTGGTACCCGTTTGATATTGAGATTTTTGGAAGTAAACTTTTCGAAATCTCCGTTGGCATCTTACCTTATCCTATCACTTTTTTAATAACCGACTTAATAAGCGAAATTTATGGTAAAAAACGAGCTAACGATGTTGTTGTTACTGGCATTTTTGCTTCATTGTTTTCCCTTCTTATTATATACACAGCCAGCAATGTTCCTGCAACTTCGTGGTCTTATGTAAAAGACGATATGTTTAATACCGTTTTTGGTAATTCAGCTATTGCTGTTTTTGCTAGTATGCTTACCTATTTATTTGCGCAATTTGTAGATATTCAAATCTATCATTTCTGGAAACGACTAACCAAAGGCAAACATTTATGGTTGCGAAATAATTTTTCAACTTGGTTTTCTCAATTTGTAGACACCTTTACTATTGTAACACTATTATGCTCTTTTGGCATTATTGATTGGGCAAATTTTAAAGGCTTACTTATTAGTGGTTTTCTTTTTAAAGTAATTATCGCTTTTTTAGACACGCCGTTTCTATATTTAGGCGTGTATTTATTTAGAAGACGCTTCAACTTAAAAGTGAATGAAGAAATAGATATGCTCTAATAATTTAGCATTAGATTAACGCACATGTAAGCTTTTATCGTCATTTTTACGTATATCTTTGTAAAATTCAAAGTTAAGAACCGAAAATTCATGAAAGAAACTTTAAAAATCTTAGGTATTAGCATTCTAATTATTTTAGCCCTTTTAATTGCTATTCCTTTTGCTTTTCAAGGACAAATAAAAGATATGGTGAAACGTTTTATAAACGAAAACGTAAATGCCCAAGTAGAATTTAGCGATGTTAGCTTAAGTTTTATTAAAAGTTTTCCGCAAGCGCATGTAAGCGTTAATGATCTGGCTATTACCAATTTTGAACCTTTTAAAGACGAAACCTTTGCTACGGCTAAAGATATTTCTTTTACTATGTCTATAAAAGAATTGTTTAAAAGTGCTAGTGACGGTCCTATTGTTGTAAAATCTATTGATATAGATGAAGCTTTAATTACCTTAAAAACAGATAAATTTGGTAACAATAATTACGATATTACCAAAGAAGATGAAAACCCTACTAAAGACACAACAGACTCAAATAGTTTTTCTTTTAGCTTAGAAAACTACAGTATTAATAATAGTGTCTTTACTTATATTGATGAAGCTTCTAATATTTTAGTGCAAATTTCTGAACTTAATCATAATGGAAACGGTATTTTTTCTACCGATAAATCTGAGTTAAACACCAAAAGTGATGCAAATATTAGTATCGCAATGGATAGCACGAATTATTTAAACAATAACGCCTTAAAACTAGATGCTATAATTGGTTTAGACCTTACCAATAGCATTTATACATTTAAAGATAACAAAGGCTTTATTAACCAATTGCCTTTAGAGTTTCAAGGGTATTTGAAATTGTTAGAAAACGGGCAAGAAATGGATATTACATTTGAAAACTCGGAATCTGATTTCAAAAATTTCTTAGCCTTAGTTCCTAAAGACTATTCAAAAAATATTGAAGACGTTGAAACTTCTGGCGATTTTAAAGTAAAAGGTATTATTAAAGGAGTCAGTTCAGATAACACTATTCCTCATTTAGATATTAATATAGCTTCAAACAACGCCTCTTTTAAATATCCAGATTTACCAAAACGTGTTGAAAACATTTCTATAAACACTTCCATAAAAAATACAACTGGAAACGTAGATGATACTTTTGTTTCTATAGAAAAATTGAATTTTAAAATTGATGATGATATTTTTAAATCATCGGCAACTATAAAAAACATCACTAAAAACATGTTTGTTAATGCTAATATTGATGGCGTTTTAAATTTAGCGAACATTACAAAAGTGTATCCTGTTGAATTATACAATACGCTAAGCGGTATTTTAAAAGTAAACATAAATACGGCGTTTGATATGAATGCCCTAGAAACCAATGCATACTCGCGCATTAAAAACAATGGTTCTGCGAGTATTACTGATTTTATATTCTCTTCGGAAGACATTGTAAACCCTATTCGTATTTATAATGCCAATATGAGTTTTAACCCTAGCACGGTTTCATTAAACAATTTTAAAGCAAAAACGGGAGATAGCGATTTAAATGCGACAGGAACCATTAAAAATCTATTAGGATTTTTATTAAGCGATAACACTTTAAAAGGTGATTTCAATGTGAATTCAAATTTGTTTAAAGTCAGTGATTTTATGACGGCAGATGAAGATGTTGCTACAGAAAACAAAACAACATCTCCTGAAGAATCGTTAAAAATACCAGCCTTTTTAGATTGTACTATTAATGCCAATGCAAAAACGGTTGTGTATGATAATTTGAATTTAAAAGATGTAAATGGAACGCTTTTAATAAAAGACCAACAAGCTAATTTAAGAGATTTAACATCTAGTTTATTTGATGGTGCATTATCTGTAGCTGGCAATGTATCAACAAAAAAAGAAACACCTACTTTTAATCTAGACCTCAATATAGATGGGTTTGACATTGGTGAATCTTTTAAAAATTTAGAATTGCTACAAAACTTAGCGCCCATTGCTAAACTGCTTCAAGGAAAATTAAATACAATCATTAATTTATCTGGAGATTTAGATTCAGAATTCACACCTAATTTAAGCACCGTTTCAGGTAATGCTTTAGCCGAATTATTAGCCACAAAAATAAACGCCAATCAAGGCGAATTATTTAACAAACTAGAAGGCGCTTTAGGTTTTATAGATTTTGATAAACTTGATTTAAAAGACTTAAAAACAAAATTTGAATTCGCAAACGGGAAAGTTAGTGTAAAACCTTTCGATTTAAAATATGAAGATATTGCCATCTCTGTTTCTGGTAGTCATGGTTTTGACAAAACACTAGATTACAATGCCATTTTTAATGTGCCTGCAAAATATTTAGGAAGTGACGTCAATCAATTAATTGGAAAAATTGATAGTGAGGACGCTAAAAACATTACAATTCCTGTTACAGCAAGTATTGGTGGGTCTTACACAAGTCCTACAGTTAAAACAGATTTAACAAGTGGTGTTTCAAACCTGACCAAACAACTTGTTGAAATTGAAAAACAAAAACTTCTTAACAAAGGAAAAGACAAGGTAGCAGATTTAATTGGCAATGTTATTGGAGGTAATAAAACAAAAACAGACTCTATAAAACAGCAACAAAACAATACTGTTAAAGATGTTTTAGGAGACATTATTGGTGGCAACAAAACAACTACTAAAACAGATACGACAAAAACCAATACCAATACAGCTATTAAAAATGTATTAGGAGGCTTATTAGACGGAAAGAAGAAACAAAAAGACACAATAAAATAACTATTTTTTAGCTTTTCTACCTTTCTATTATTAATTAATGGGGTCTATTTTAGCTGTTTACTCAATTAGTTTCGGGTATTACAAAAATAAAGTATTATCTTTGTCGCGTTATTTTTCAAGAAAAACCCATTTTATCACATAAAACAAAGGCTTTTTTAGTTAAACGTCTTAGATTAAATATCAATTAATTAAAATTATATATGTTAAAAATTATTATTAAAGACGGCGAAAACATAGAGCGCGCTTTAAAACGTTACAAACGTAAACACAGAAACATTAAAGTGATGCAAAACTTAAGAGAAAGCCAGTTTTTTACTAAGCCTTCTGTTAAAAGACGTCGTCAAATTCAAAAAGCTGAATACATTCAAAACTTAAGAGATCAAGAAGATATTTAGCCTTTAACTCTCTACACTATATATGTCCCATTTATAATAACTTATAAATGGGATTTTTAGTTTACAGAAATATTTACAACTAAACCTTCATTAGCCCTCACATTAAAAACCGTATTATCTTCAAAAATAAGATACTGCCCTTTTATTCCAACTAACTTTCCTGTATACGAAAGCTCCTTTTTCAAATTTAAACTCTTAGGTTTCTCAGGGTATTTAAAAACAGGAAACTCAATATTCGTTTCGCTATTACTTTCTATAAAATAATCTTTGGCTTCATCAGGAATATACTGCTTCAAACGTTCGCGCCATTCAACTAAATTTTCATCTTCAATCTCATTTTTTAGCATTTTGCGCCAATTGGTTTTATCTGCTACATAACTTTTTAAAGCAACCTCGGTAACACCTGCTAAATACCTATTGGGTACTTCAACAATTTCAATAGCTTCATGTGCGCCTTGATCTATCCAACGGGTAGGCACTTGTCCTTTTCTTGTGACACCAACTTTTACATTACTAGAATTGGCTAAATACACAATATGAGGTTGTAATTGCGCTTTTTTTTCAAACTCTAAATCTCGATCTTCTATACCTAAATGTGCTTTACTTAGCTCTGGGCGCATAATCCAATCTGCAGCTTGTGGCACTTCATAAAAGCATTGTTTATCAAACCCTTGTCTATAAATAGGCTTATCTAAGCCACAATTTAAACATTGATATTTAACGAATTCAATCTTAACATTCTTGTTCAATAACTGATTCATATTTAAAAAGTCTTTTTCAAAAACTAAATAATATTGAATAGGAATTGAAAACTCTGTTTCCATTTTTGTTAAAACACCTTGGTAGGTCATAAAAAAAAGTATTATTTTTAAAAAAATAAATATAAAACAAATATGCCAATACCTTTAGTTAATTCTGTTGCTTCTTGGTTTTTAAAAAAACGATTTCATCAAATAGAATTGTTTTTAAAATACCCTAATGAAGTACAAAACGAATTGCTTTTAAGTCTTTTAGATATTGCAAAAGACACTGAAATTGGTAAAGAATATGATTTTGAATCTATAAAAAATTATAAAGAATTTTCGGAACGCATTCCTATTAAAAATTATGATGGTTGGCAGGATGTGATAGAACGCGCTATGAAAGGCGAAAACAATCTCTTTTGGCCTACACCTATTAAATGGTTTGCTAAATCTAGTGGCACTACACGAGCAAAAAGCAAATTTATACCTGTTAGCCAAGAATCGCTTGAAGATTGCCATTATGCAGCTGGAAAAGATTTATTGTGCATGTATTTAAATAATAATGAAGATTCACAACTGTTTACAGGAAAGAGTTTACGCTTAGGTGGCAGTAAAGAGCTACTTAAAGAAAACGGGACTATATTTGGGGATTTATCGGCTATTTTAATTGACAACATGCCATTCTGGGCAGAATTTAGTAGCACACCAAGCAATAGAGTATCCTTAATGAGCGATTGGGAACATAAAATGCAAGCTATTGTTGACGAAACTATTGATGAGAATGTAACCAGTCTTGCAGGTGTACCTTCCTGGATGCTTGTTTTACTTAATAATGTTTTAGATACTACTGGCAAACAAAGTCTACATGATGTATGGCCCAATTTAGAAGTATATTTTCATGGAGGCGTTAGCTTTACACCATACAAGGATCAGTATAAAAAAATACTACCTGAAAAAGATTTTAAATATTACGAAATATATAATGCTTCGGAAGGCTTTTTTGCTATTCAAGACAGAAACAACTCTAGTGAATTACTATTAATGTTAGATTATGGTATTTTCTATGAATTTATTCCCATAGACATTTATGCCACTCCTGCTGAAAAAGCCATTCCACTAAGTGAAGTTAAATTAAACCAAAATTATGCGGTTATTATTACTACTAACGCTGGCTTATGGCGTTACAAAATTGGAGACACCGTTAGATTTACCTCTACAAATCCCTACAAGATAAAAGTTACAGGACGTACCAAACACCATATTAATGTTTTTGGAGAAGAACTTATTATTGAAAATGCGGAAGATGCCTTGAAGAAAGTATGTAAACGAACAAGAGCTGAAATTGTAGATTATACTGCTGCTCCTATTTTTATGGAAGGCAAAGAAAAAGGAGGACACGAATGGCTTATTGAATTTAAAACACCACCTAAAGACATTCATTATTTTAATGAATTATTTGATAATGCATTGAAAGCATTAAATTCCGATTATGAAGCAAAGCGCTATAATAATATTACCCTTAATAAACCAAAAATTAATATTGCCCGTGAAAATTTGTTTTATGATTGGTTAAAACAAAATGACAAATTAGGTGGGCAACATAAAATACCTCGCCTTTCAAATACGAGAGATTATATGGAGGATTTACTAGGGTTAAATTTTTAACGACATACCTAATTTCGATTAAATACACTCATTAAAGTCTTTTAACGAATATTTCTTCTTGTTATCTAAAACAAAAACAAAACACTTTGTATCTGGGCTAATTAAGTATACTTTTGAAGAAGTGTTAAAAAACAAATAGAAATAAAAGACCGTAACTATTTTTAATCCCTCATAAAATATTTACTAAAAATAATCATTTAGATTTATTCATAATGTCCTTTATTAATTAACATCCATAAAACAAAAAAACCACGCTAATAGCGTGGTTTTTTTATAACTTTAAATTCAACTTTAATTATGAAACTGCTTTAAGCTTCTTCAACGTTGTTTTTGTTAATTTATTTTCAGCATAAAGTTTTGTAACATTAAGTGTTTTCTCTTCGCTGCTAGGTAATTCAAACATCGCATCTGTTAAAATCTCTTCACAAAGAGATCGTAACCCTCTAGCACCTAATTTATACTCAATTGCTTTCCCTACTATATAATCTAAAGCACCATCTGTAATAGAAAAATCAATTTCATCCATAGTAAACAGTTTTTTATACTGCTTAATAATAGCATTTTTAGGCTCTGTAAGTATCGCTCTTAATGTTTTAGCATCTAAAGGATCCATATAAGTAAGCACTGGAAGTCTTCCTATAATTTCTGGAATTAAACCAAAATCTTTTAAATCTTTTGGAATAATATATTGAAGCAAATTACTTTGATCTACAGCATCATCAGACATAGAAGCACTGTACCCAACGGCTTGCATATTTAATCGTTTTGATATATGACGCTCAATACCATCAAAAGCTCCACCTGCAATAAATAATATATTTTCAGTATTAACTTCTATAAATTTTTGATCTGGATGTTTACGACCTCCTTTTGGCGGTACATTAACAACTGTACCTTCTAAAAGTTTAAGTAATGCTTGTTGCACACCTTCACCAGATACATCACGTGTAATAGACGGATTATCACTTTTACGAGCAATCTTATCTATTTCATCAATAAACACAATACCTTTTTCTGCTTTTTCTAAATTATAATCGGCAGCTTGTAACAAGCGTGTTAAAATACTTTCTACATCTTCACCAACATAACCAGCTTCTGTTAAAACAGTTGCATCAACAATAGCCAAAGGCACATTAAGCATTCTCGCTATTGTTTTAGCCATTAACGTTTTACCTGTTCCCGTTTGACCAACCATTACGATATTACTCTTTTGAATATCAATATCGTCATTAGTAGGCGGTTGTAATAAACGCTTATAATGATTATACACAGCAACGGACATTACTTTTTTAGTCATGTTTTGCCCAATAATATATTCGTCTAGGAATGTTTTAATTTGTTGTGGTTTGCGTAATTTTAACTCTGCAGATAAATCATTACTATCTGTCTGTTTAGATTCTTCTACAACAATACCATGTGCTTGCTCTATACATCTATCGCATATATGAGCATCTAATCCTGCTATTAATAAGTTCGTTTCTGGTTTTTTACGACCACAAAAGGAACATTCTAACTCTTCTTTTGCCATTAATCTTATCTATTTCGAAAGGAAAGTATCACAAATCCCTCTGTAACAATTCTTTAAAATTACAAATTTTTATTTAATTACGTGCCAAAATCTCGTCAATCATGCCATATTCTTTGGCCTTATCTGCCTTCATCCAATAATCTCTGTCACTATCTTCGTATACTTTATCGTAACTTTGACCTGAATGTTTACTGATAATTTTATAAAGTTCTTCTTTTAATATCAAGATTTCTCTAGCAGTAATTTCTATATCACTTGCTTGTCCTTGAGCACCACCTAAAGGTTGGTGAATCATGACACGAGAATGTGTTAAACCACTACGTTTTCCTTGAGCTCCTGCACATAATAATACAGCGCCCATTGATGCTGCCATACCTGTACAAATAGTAGCTACATCTGGCTTTATAAACTGCATAGTATCATAAATACCTAATCCAGCATATACACTTCCTCCTGGAGAATTAATATACATTTGGATGTCTTTATTAGCATCAACACTTTCTAAAAACAACAACTGTGCCTGTACAATATTTGCAATATTATCATTAATTCCAGTTCCTAGAAAAAGAATACGATCCATCATTAAACGAGAAAACACATCTAATTGAGAAATATTTAATTGACGTTCTTCAATAATATACGGAGTCATACTTTGAGGATACATACTGCTTACAATTTTATTGTAATATGTACTACTTATACCTTGATCTTTTATCGCGAATTTTTCAAATTCTTTAGTGTAATCCATAATTTTATTTATTCTTTTTAGGTTAAGATTCTAATTTTCAAATAAGTGACTTAACTATAAAATTCCTTTAATAAGAATAATGAGAATTCACTTAATAAATTAGGCGCTTCAATTCCTAAACTGAAGCGCCTAAATATAAGGAATTATTATATAAAAGGCTTATTATTTATCACCATAAACTTCTTTTACAAAGTTTTCATAGCTTAATTCTTTTACCTTAATATTTGCTTTCTCTTTGTATAAAGTAATTAACTTTTGACTGATTAATTGTTCTGATATACGACGTGCTTCATCTTGATTTGATAATACGCGAGCTGCAATATCATCTAACTCTTTATCTGAAGGATTCATTTGACCAAACTGAGCCATTTGACCTTTAATCATTTCTCTTGCATGATCTTTAATATCATCAATAGTTACTTGAATGTTATTACCTTCAATTAGCTTTCCTTCAATTAATTGGTAACGCAAGCTTTTTTCTGACTTCTCATATTCTTCTCTAGCTTGATCTGCATCAATTTGCTTTTCACCTGCTGTTTGCATCCATTTGGTTAAAAATTCTGCTGGAAGATCAAATTTTGTATTATCAACTAAATACTCAGTAACATCATTTAATAATTTTTGATCGGCTTGTTGAACAAATTGCTTTTCAGCATCTTCTTTTATTTTTGCTCTTAATTCTGTAACCGTAGTTACACCTCCGTCTTTACCAAAAAGTTTATCAAAAATATCTTGGTCTAAATCTGCTAATTCTCTTTTATTAATTTCAGAAATAGTGAAAGACACTTCAATATCTAAACCATGAACCGCATCATGCTCTAATTTTAAAGCATGCATTAAATCGTGATCATCTTCAAAAAGTCCTTTTGTTTTCAAAACAATAACATCGCCTGCTTTAGCACCAATAAATTGTTTTGCAGTTGCTTTTCCTTTAAACTTATCTAAAGTGATTGTAACCGTATTATCTATTTCTTTTTCTTCGTTTGTATAAGCTCCTGTTATTTCGCTATCTGCTTCAACAGCATCTTGAGAAACTAATTTTCCGTATTGTTTTTGAATACGTTCTATTTGCTCATCAATCATTTTATCATCAGCAATAATATGATATTGTGTAATAGCTTTTTTACTTTTTAACTCTACATCAAATTCTGGAGCTAAACCTAATTCAAATTCAAAAGAAAATTTATCAGCATCCCAATCAATTTCATCTTGTGTTTTTGGTAATGGTTGCCCTAAAACATCTAACTTTTCTTCTGTTAAATATTTATTTAAAGCATCTTGTAAAAGCTTATTTACTTCATCAACTAAAACAGCTTTTCCGTATTGTTTTTTCACCATTCCCATTGGCACATGACCTTTTCTAAAACCAGGAATATTTGCTGTTTTACGATAATCTGTTAAGATTTTTTCAACTTTATCACTATAATCTTCTTTAGCGATATCTACTTTTACTACAGCATTTAATGCATCTACGTTTTCTCTTGTAATATTCATTTTAATGATATAAAACCTTTACAGGCATTTAACAAATGATTTTGGTCTAAATTTTTGTTACCAAAATTGGGATGCAAAAATAATATATTTTTACATCCCAACAAAGTTTTTAATCGCTTGATTATAAGCTATTTTTTAGCTTCTTTTAAAAGAGAATGTAAGAAAGATTGCAGGATGGAAAGTAAAATACTAAATAATACAGCAATCCAAATACTACTTACTGAAAATCCATCAATTAAATTATCGGCTAATAAGATGATTAAAGCATTAATTATTAATAAAAACAAGCCTAATGTTACAATGGTTATAGGCAAAGTTAAAATTACTAATATGGGTTTTACTAATAAGTTTAGAACAGATAAAACAATTGCTACAATAATGGCTGTAGTATAATTATCGACACTAACACCTGTTAAAAAATGAGCAATTATAAATACGGCTATGGCGTTTAATAGGAGTTTAATTATTAGTTTCATAATTTAATTATTTATTGATTTTACCAGTGAGCTTGAAAAATGATTGGTACTGAATAAGGAACAGTAACTGCTTCTCCATCCTTAATACCTGGCTTCATGTCAGGCAACATAGCACCTAAACGCACAGCTTCTATACTTAGTAATCTATATTTAGATTTTGCTTCAAAATCATTTACCACACCTGATTTAGTAACTTTAAAATAAAGGTTTATTTTATGCTTTCCACTTAATCTTAATACACGAAATAAGCTCTTATCGAATTTTTTGCTTATAAAACTTGATATTTTCTTAGACATACACACTCTTTTATCTTTATTTCCAAGCATATTTTCACAACCAGGATAAATAGGTACACGATCAAGTATTGCATTTGGGATTTCTATATTGTGCAAATTTTCAATAACATTCCCCTTTTTAAACTCTCCTTTATTGTATTTCAATTTATTTATTACATCTCCATCTAGATTGATTTCTTCCCAAACCCCATCAAATTGTCCATCTATGTAGCTTCCTTGCCAAACTAAATTACCGTTTTGATCAAACTGTTTTTCTTTTCCATTTTTATAATATTGAATATTAACTCCTTCTACTTTAAGCTTTCCGTTTTCATGATATTGCTTATAAAACCCTTCTCTAGAATCATTTAAATATTCTACTTCCCATTTCTTCTCTCCTGATTCATAATATTGACTCCATAGCCCAGAAAGCTTATCATCAATATAAAAGCTTTCTAATTTAAGTTTTCCATTCTTGAAAAATTGATTAAACACACCTTGTTTTAACCCTTTAACATAAACAACTTCTGATTTCAGCTCTCCTGTATCATAAAAAAGTCTATAAACATCAGAACGTTTATTATTTACATAGGTGCATTCAACTTTTAAAGCCCCATTTTTATAATACTCCTTATAAACACCTTCCTTAATAAATACATTATTTTTTTCTGTTGTTAGTAACCTATATTCAGCAAACAACTCACCACTCTCTAAATACTTTTTAGTTATTAAAGCCCCATCCTCATTTTGTTTTGTGTCACTAAGTAAAGTACCTTCTTCAGAAAAAATCTCTTCAACACCCGTAAATTTCCCATTACTATCATGAAGATAACGCTTATGCAACTTTCCATCATCAAAATAATGTTTCCAAAGACCAACTTTTTTGTCATTTTTATAAGCACCTACTTTTCTTAATTGACTATTTTTATGATACTCTTTATAAGGACCATCTGGATGCTTCTTTTGAGAAAAACTATTAATTGAGACTAAAAAAACAAATAATACAGTAACGATTTTCATGTAATAATTTTAATTTAGTAAAAAGTAAATATAAGAATTTTCTTTATGAAAATTTAAAAACATAGTTATTATAAAAACTGTATTACAGCCTCAAAAAAGTCTTTAGGATTTTCGGCATGTAACCAATGTCCCGCATTTGAAATTGTCTTTATTTTTGCTTTTGAAAAGTGGTTAGAAATAATAGCTTCATCTCCAACACCAATATATTCTGATCTATCACCCCTTAAAAACAAAGTATCTTTATTAAAAGTAGCATGAGAAGCCAATGATTCTCCTACCTCGCCTACTTCATTTTTTAAAACTTCTAAATTAATACGTAACCCTAATTGGCCTTTTTCAACCCAATACAAGTTTTTTAATAAAAATTGACGGGTTCCAAAATCACTCACATAATCGACTAAAACTTTATCGGCTTCACCTCTAGATTTTATAACATCAAAATTTAAAGCAGATAATCCGTTTAAAATACCATCATGATGAATAGGATAAAAACGCGGAGAAATATCGGCAACTATTAATTTTGAAATTAATTCGGGATATTCACAAGCAAAAGTCATAGCTGTTTTTCCGCCCATAGAATGCCCTAATACAATAACATCTTCAAGTTTATGAGCCTCACAATAGGCTTTTAAATCTTCAGCAAGAAGATCATAATTAAAATTTTCATTCCAAAAACTACGTCCGTGATTTCTCTGATCGACTAAGTGCACCTGAAACCCTTGTTCGCTAAATTGCCTTCCTAGTGTTTTCCAATTATCACTCATTCCTAAAAAACCATGCAGAATAATAAATGGCTTGCCTTCTCCTATAATATTTGAATGTAACAGCATTATTTTAATTTACGTAAATACATTTGAATAACATTCTCTACACCTAAATATAGACTTTCTGAAATAAGCGCATGCCCTATAGATACTTCTAACAAATTAGGAACTTGGTCTTTAAAAAACTTAATATTATCAAGTGATAAATCATGTCCTGCATTAATACCTAATCCTAAACTTTCTGCCAAAACAGCACTTTCGGTATACGGTTTTATAGCCTCTTTATTTCCTAAACCATATTGATGCGCAAAGGCTTCTGTATATAATTCAATTCGATCGGTTCCTGTTGCTTTTGCTCCTTCAATTTGTTCTAAAACCGGATTGACAAAAATTGAAGTCCTAATACCGTTTTGTTGAAATTCTTTAATAACATCAACCAAAAAGTCTTTATGTTTCAACGTATCCCAACCGGCATTACTTGTTATAGCATCAACAGCATCTGGCACTAAAGTAACCTGTGTTGGCTTTACTTCAAGTACTAATTTTAAAAAGGATTCAACTGGGTTACCTTCAATATTATATTCGGTATAAACTTCTGGTTTTAAATCGCGTGCATCCTGATAACGAATATGACGCTCATCGGGTCTAGGATGAATCGTTACCCCTTCTGCACCAAAACGTTGCACATCTTTTGCAAACTGAACCACATTAGGCATATCGCCTCCTCTAGAGTTCCTTAAAGTTGCTATCTTGTTAATATTTACACTTAACTTTGTCATCTATCGCTGTTTTAAATGACAAAAATACAAAGTAGAACAGGCTTATGTACTTTTTTTTTGATTAATTTGCAACAGGTATTAAAGCGACACAATGAAACTTTCAGAATACATTATTAACGACATTAAGCCATTAAATAGCAATAGTAAAATTAAAGATTTGCAATTATTATTTAATCAGTTAACTTATTCTCATATCCCTGTTCAAAATGATCAAGGCGTATTTTTAGGCTCTTTTTTTGAAACAGACGCCCATTGTTTTGATAGCGAAAAATCTTTAAGCGAACATCTATATTCTCTTGAAACTTTTTTTGTACGTGACAACACCTTATGGTTAGATGTTTTAGAAGCTTTTGCTACAAACTCTGCCAATATTATGCCTGTTTTAAGTAATGACAATGAATATTTAGGTTATTATGAGCTTAATGATATTATCAGTTTATTTAGCGAATCACCTTTCTTCTCTGAAGCTGGAGGCATATTAGTTGTTGAAAAAGGCGTTAATGATTATTCATTTAGTGAAGTAAGCCAAATTATAGAATCTAATAATGGTAAACTTCTTGGTGCCTTTGTATCTAAAATGACTAGTGATTTAGTTCAAATTACTTTAAAAATTGGCAACACTGGCCTTAACGATATTATTCAAACATTTAGAAGATATAGTTACAACATAATATCTGGACACGAAGAAGATGGCTATATTGAAAGTTTGAAAGAACGATCGGATTATTTAAATAAATATTTAAACATGTAATGATGAAGGTTGCTATTTTTGGACGCTATTATAACGATACAACTTCTGCATCTGTAGAAACGCTTTTCAATTATTTAAGTAAACAAGGTGTAGATGCTTATATTGAAACTCAATTTCACAAACTTATAAGTATAGAATCTCACGGGATAAAAAACTTTGATACTTATAAGATGTTTAGTGAATTAGACCAATCGTTCGATTTTCTTGTAAGTATTGGAGGTGACGGTACTATTTTAAGATCGACCATCTTTGTAAAAGATTTAGGCATTCCTATTATAGGTATTAACACAGGCCGTTTAGGGTTTTTAGCCACCATTCAGGTAGATGTTATAGAGCAAGCCATCCAAAATATTTTAGATGGCCATTATAAAATATCAGAACGAACCTTACTTTCTGTTGAAACATCTCCAAAAAATGATGATATCGTTTCAATGAATTTTGCATTGAACGAAATAACAGTAAGCAGAAAAAATACCACTGCTATGATTACTGTAGACACCTATTTAGACGATGAATTTTTAAACTCATATTGGAGTGATGGTTTAATTGTTTCTACCCCAACAGGTTCTACAGGTTACTCCCTTAGTTGTGGTGGCCCTGTAATTACACCTGGTGCAAACAATTTTGTTTTAACACCTATTGCACCTCATAATTTAAGCGCACGCCCACTAATTATACCTGATTCTACCGAAATACTACTTAAAGTTAATGGAAGAGAAGAACACCATTTAATGTCTTTAGATTCTAGAATTGCAACTTTAGAAAATGGTACTATCATTAAAATAAAAAAAGCCGGTTTTAAAATTAAGATGATTGACTTACTTGATGAAAGCTTTTTTTCTACACTCCGTAAAAAACTACTTTGGGGCGAAGACAAAAGAAATTAAACAATAATTTAATAGAAATACTGTTTTAAACTCATACAAATTAGCTCAAATTATAATAGGCTAATCTTATTTATTATATTTGCAAACTTTTGAATATCTATGAGGCATTTAACCGTATTGATTTTAAGCATTTTAAGCATCCAATTAAGCCACTCTCAAATTAACGAAATTGGTATATTTGTAGGTGGTAGTAATTTTATTGGAGATGTTGGAGCGACAGATTATATTTCACCAAACCAGTTAGCATTTGGTGGTATTTATAAGTGGAACGCTAGTTCCAGACATTCATGGAGAGCCTCAATAATTTTCAGCGATTTAGAAGCTATTGACGTGAATTCAGATGACCCAAGACGTATTCAAAGAGGTTATGAGTTTTCAAGTAAAATAATGGAGATTTCAGCAGGTATGGAATTTACTTTTCTTGATTTCAATTTGCATTCTGGACAAAAAATAGCAACACCTTACCTATACACAGGTATAAGTGTTGCACAGCATGACAATCATTACTTTTTAAATGGAGTACAAACTTCAGAAAACAATTCAAGTTGGGCTTTTGGTATTCCCATGGCTATAGGCTTTAAGTCTAATTTTATTGGTAATTTTATTTTAGGAATTGAAGTAGGTGCACGCTATACGTTTTCAGATGAATTAGACGGTAGCCTTCCAGATACCCAGTCGCTTCAACCTTTTAGATTTGGAAATATAAACAATAACGATTGGTATGTGTTTTCTGGTATTACACTAACTTACACCTTTGGAGAAAACCCATGCTATTGCGTAAATTAAAATGGATTTAAAAGAAAACATAATAATTACAAGACTTCCAGAGCACATCGCTATTATTATGGATGGTAATGGTCGTTGGGCTAAACAACAAGGAATGCTCAGAGCTTTTGGGCATGAAAATGGCACAAAATCGGTTAGACTAACTGTTGAAGCTTGTGCTGAACTTGGTGTTAAAAATTTAACACTATATGCGTTTTCTACAGAAAATTGGAATAGACCAAAACTAGAAGTACAAACACTAATGAAACTATTAGTCTCTTCACTAAAAAAAGAGATTAAAACATTACAAGACAATAACATAAAACTAGCGGCTATTGGTAATTTAAACACCTTGCCAAAGAAGGTTTTTAAAGAGCTTCATGAAGTTATTGAACAAACAAAAGACAATAATAGAATGACTCTAACACTAGCATTAAGCTATGGTTCGCGAGAGGAAATCATAAATACTGTTAAAGAGATTAGTATTAAAGTTAAAAATAATATAATTTCGCCCGATAAAATTGATGAATCAATTATAAATGAGCATCTTTACACGCAAAATTTACCTGATGTAGATTTACTTATAAGAACAAGTGGCGAACAACGTATAAGCAACTTTTTACTTTGGCAAATTGCCTATGCTGAATTGTACTTTACTAGTGTATTGTGGCCGGATTTTACAAAGCAGCATTTGTATGAAGCTATTATTGAATATCAAAAAAGAGAACGAAGATTTGGGAAAACAAGTGAACAACTTAACTAGCATTTTACCTTTAACATATTTAAAGTATTTTTTAATTACGCTCTTTTTTGCTTGTAGTGTTAATATTCATGCACAAGAATTGGAATATAGTAATGGAAAAAAATACACACTTGGAGGTATATCTGTATTAGGCAACACAAGTTTTAATGAACAAACTATTGTAGCCTATTCAGGGTTAACTAAGGGAAAAGAAATAACCATTCCGGGTGAAGAAATAAGCGCCTCTATTAAAAAACTTTGGAACTCAAAACTTTTTAGCGACATCGAACTTTATATTACTAAAATTGAAGGTAATGTTGCTTATTTAGAAATACGTCTTTCAGATTTACCACAATTAAATGAATTAAAAATAAATGGAGTAAAAAAATCTAAATTCGAAAGTATTATTAGTGACAATAAATTAAAAAAGGGAACTAAAGTTACCGAAAACCTCATTACAACTACACAAAATTTCCTTGAAAAAAAATACAAAAAACAAGGATTTTTAAACTCCAAAGTACATATTAACACTATAGATGTAAAAGATTCTATAGAAACAGCTAGAGTTAATATGGTACTTAATATTGATAAGGGTGAAAAAGTTAAAATAAAAGATATAGTTTTTAACGGAAATGATGTTTTAAGCGATAAAAAGCTTAGAAAGAGCATGAAAACCACAAAAAAAATCAATCGAATCCGATTATTAAAACGATCTAAATTTATAGATTCGGCATACCAAGCAGACCTAGGACATGTTATAGACACCTATAAAGAAAACGGTTATAGAGATGCCCGTATTTTATCTGATAGTATTATTGTAAATGATGACAAAACTATATCACTTAAAATTGATGTAATAGAAGGAGAACAATATAAGTTTGGTGATATTACATTTATAGGTAATACTGTTTATAGTAATGAGTATTTAAGTAGACTTTTAAGAATTAATAAAGGTGACACTTATAATGGTGTTGAATTACAAAAACGAATTGCAGATAATAGTAAACCAGATGCCTTTGATATAACAAATCAATACCAAAATAATGGTTATTTATTTTCAAGTATCAATGCTGTTGAAGTAAGTGCAGATGATAATGTCATAGACCTAGAAATTAGAATTTCTGAAGGTAAACCAGCTTATTTTAATAACGTAACTATTGTAGGTAACGACAAAACTAATGATCATGTTGTTTACAGAGAAATACGCACAAGACCAGGGCAATTATATAGTAAAGCGAATGTGGTTCGTACGGTTAGAGAATTAGGACAATTAGGCTTTTTTGATGCTCAAGAAATATCACCAGATTTTATCAACCCAAATCCTAACGAAGGAACAATTGATATGGAGTATTCTGTAAAAGAAACAGGATCTAGCCAGATAGAATTACAAGGTGGCTATGGAGGCGGTGGTTTTATTGGAACACTTGGTTTGTCATTTAATAACTTTTCTATAAAAGACATCTTCAAAAAAGAAGCTTACAAACCCATACCAATGGGTGACGGACAAAAACTATCACTACGTTTACAAGCAAGTCGTTTTTATCAAACCTATAGTTTTTCTTTTTCAGAACCATGGATGGGAGGTAAACGTCCGGTACAGTTTTCAACATCTATATCGCATACTAAACAATTTTTATTTGATTTTCAAACTGGAAATGCTGATAAGAGCAAGAGCTTTAATATTACAGGAATTACTTTTGGTTTAGCAAAACGCTTACAAGTTCCAGATGACTTCTTTACATTATCTCAAGCCATCAGTTTTCAACGTTACGATTTAAAAAATTATAACACCGGTTTATTTACTTTCGGAAATGGGTATTCTAACAATTTATCCTATACCGTTGGCCTTAGTAGAAACAATACGAGTGTAGATCCTATTTTTCCAACTGGTGGATCTAGTTTTTCTGCAACAGCAAAATTTTCAGCCCCTTATTCTTTATTTAATGGTATAGATTACAAAGCAATTGCAGATGATCGTGAAGCGCAACAATCTATCATTAATGATGCTACTTCTACTGATGTTCAAAGAAGTAATGCTTCAACTAAAATAGCTGAAATAGATCAAGAACGTTATAAATGGTTAGAATTTTATAAAGTAAAATTTAAAGGTGAATGGTATACAGAATTGGCAAAAAAACTAGTTTTAAGACCAAGTGTAGAGTTTGGTTTCTTAGGAGCATATGATAATGCAAGAGGTGTAGTTCCTTTTGAGCGCTTCTTTCTTGGTGGTGATGGTCTTGGTAATTTCAGTTTAGATGGTAGAGAAGTAATTGCTCTTAGAGGTTATCCAAATCAATCCTTATCAAATCAAGATGGAGGAACTATTTATAATAAATTCTCATTAGAACTTCGTTATCCAATAACGCTAGCTGCTTCTGCAAAAATATATGCTTTAGGGTTTTTAGAAGGTGGTACTTCTTATAATAATTTTAGAGATTATAACCCTTTCGATATTAAACGATCTGCAGGATTAGGTATTCGTATTTTCATGCCTGCATTCGGACTATTAGGTATCGACTTTGGACATCGTTTCGATGATATTCCAGGACAACCAGGTTCTAGTAATAATTGGGAAACTCACTTCATAATTGGACAACAATTTTAATTTTGGCACGATATTTTCTAATAACATTATGATGATTTAAATGAGAATTGAAATTTTTAAGATTAAAATTCGTTAATTTTGAAAACACAATTCAAAAAAGTAACAGATATATAATTAATCATCTGTCTTTTTTAGAATTTATGAGTTGATAAATTATAAAAAACATTAAACAGATGCGAAACAACGTTCTTTTTTTACTGACAATAGTTTTTATGCTAAGCTTTTCTTCATATGCGCAACGTGGAGTAAGAATAGCTTATATAGATACAGAATATATTTTAGAGAATGTTCCAGAATATCAAGAAGCAACAACGCAATTAAATGCTAAAGCCGATAAATGGAAAAATGAAATTCAAACTAAATTAAGTACTATTGAGCAAAAACGAAAAGATCTAAGTAATGAAAAAGCGCTTTTAACTTCTGAACTTATTAGTGAACGTGAAGAAGATATTACTTTTGAAGAAAAAGAAATCCTAGATTACCAACAAAAACGTTTTGGACCTAATGGCGATTTGTTTATTCAAAAAAAGCAATTGATGCAACCCATACAAGATCAAATTTTTGCAGCAGTACAAGATTTAGCCGCAAGTAGAAAATATGATTTTATTTTTGATAAATCATCAGATGCTGTTATGCTATATTCGGCAAGGCAATATGATTTAAGCGATCAAATTATAAGAAGTATTACAAGATCTGCAAAACGTACACAAGCGGTATCAAAAGCAGAGAAAAAAGCAGCTAAAGAAGAAGAATTAGTTCCAGAAATTAATTATGAACAAGAAGCACGTGAAAAAGCACTAGAAGAAAAGAAAGAAGCACGTGAAAGTGCAATTGAAAAAGCCAGACAAGAAAAATTAGCAGCAAGAGAAGCAAAAGTAAAAGCAGCTGAAGCCAGACGTCAAAAAATATTAGACGATAGAGAAAAAGCTAAACAAGAAAAATTAGCTGAAAGAAATACAATATCAGAAACAGCGAATGATAAAGATGAAACAGCTAAATCGGAAACAAAGAAAGCTGAAGTTGAAACAAAAACTAGAGCTCAAATAATTGAAGAAAACAGACAAAAGAAACTAGCTGAAAGAGAAAAATTAAAACAAGAAAAATCATCTAGTAGTAATACAGCAACAGAAACAGTTAATGATTCAGATAACACGGCAAAATCTGAAATCACAAAAGAAGTTAAAGTTGAAACAAAAACAAGGGCTCAACTAATTGAAGAAAATAGACAAAAAAAATTAGCAGATAGAAAAGCTCGAATAAAAGAATTAGCAGAAAGAAAAAAGAAAATTTTAGAAGAACGCCAAAAGGCAAAAGACAGTTTAAACTAAAAACAATTAATAATTTATAACACAATTAATACTATTTAAAATGAAACAATTTAAAACTCTATTATTAGCAACTGCATTATGTATTGGAACTTTCAGTTTCACACAAGCTCAAAGTAAAGTTGCCCATATAAACACACAAGAATTAATTTCTGCTATGCCAGAAATGAAAGCTGCTCAAAAAGAACTTGAAAATTTAAGTAAAACATATCAAACAGATATGCAAGCATCTATTACAGAATACCAAACTACAGTTAAACAATATGATGCTGAAGCAGCTACAAAAACTGCTGAAGAAAACGCAATAAGAGCTCAAGAGCTTCAAGGAAAACAACAACGCCTTCAACAATTTGAAGCAGATGCTAGAAAAGATATAGAATCTAAACAAGCAGAATTAATCCAACCTATTACTGAAAAAGCTAAAGCAGCTATTTTAAAAGTTGGAAGAGCTCAAGGATATGAGTATGTTTTAGATTCATCTGTAGGAGTAACAATTTTAGCTGATGGTAAAAACTTACTTGATGATGTTAAAAAAGAATTGGGCATCTAATTAACATTACTTAAATAAATATATTAAAAGCTGCTTTTTACAAGGCAGCTTTTTTATTTTTGTTAAACTATGAATATACAACCTATTGGTATTTTTGATTCGGGTGTTGGCGGCACCTCTATTTGGAAAGAAATTCATAATCTTTTACCAAACGAGCATACTATCTATTTGGCAGATAGTATGAATGCACCATATGGCCCTAAAGGGCAAGATGCCATTATTAATTTAAGTTTTAAAAACACTGAACATTTAATTAATAAAGGTTGCAAACTAATTGTTGTAGCCTGTAACACAGCAACTACAAATGCTATAGATTTTCTTCGAAAAACTTATCAGGTACCTTTCATTGGTATAGAACCTGCCATAAAACCAGCTGCTTTAAACACTAAAACAAACGCTATTGGTATTCTTGCTACTAAAGGCACTTTAACTAGTGCTTTGTTCTCTAAAACTTCTGGATTATTTACTAGTAACGTTACTGTAATAGAACAGCAAGGAGAAGGCATTGTTGAGCTTATTGAAAATGGCAAATTGCTTTCTGATGAGATCAAAACACTTTTAAACATCTATTTAAAACCCATGATAGATGCTAATATTGATTATTTAGTTTTAGGCTGTACACATTACCCATATTTAATGCCATTACTTATTGATATTCTTCCAAGTCATGTTAAAATAATAGATTCCGGTGAAGCCGTAGCAAGACAAACTAAGGCTGTTTTAGAAAAAAACAATTTACTAAACACAGGTTATTCAAAAACTAAGAATGAGTTTTTTACAAATGGGAACCCTGAAGTTTTAAAATCCCTCTTACAATCTAAATTAAATGTAGAGTTTTGGAGTTTTTAACTTTAAAGCACAACTAATTATATAATAAAATTGTTTAGAAATAATAAAAAATTCTAAATATACTTCATTAAAAAAATGTTTTAAACTGAATACTTTACCATTTCAACTAAATAACGCACCTTAACAGGTAAGTACAGGATAGATAAACTTATGGTTATCAATATATTTAAAACGTAATAATTACATTTAATGTTTTTCTATTAAACAAACCTTTGTTTTAAAATAAATCACTAACACAAAACAAACCTTTGTTTAACTAACAACCAAAAAGAAGGATCGACCTTCAAAATTTTAAATAACAACTAAATAACAACTTTATGAAAAAAATTACTTTACCAATTTATTTACTTTTATTAAGTATAACTACTGTCTTTGCTCAAAACAACAATCCAATAGTTTTTGAAGCTGAATCAGGTACTTTCAGTGCAACTACAGATTATGAAACAGTCACAGATAGTGGTGTTACTTTTGTACAACCAAAAACTGATTTAATTAGTGGTGATTTCCCAGGTAGTGACGACAAAGTAATCACCTACAGTGTTACTTTTCCTGATGGTGGTTTTGGTTTAACCTACGATTTATTTGTAAGGCTTTATATTGGTCCTGGAGGTGGTACTGATGATAGTTTTTTTAGTGCAGCAGGTTTTGGAGTACAAAATTCTACCGAAGCAGATAGTTGGATTAAAATAAACGAAACTAACAGACATGGATATATAGAACCAACAGATATTTTAAATGGCGAAATACTAACTGCTGACACTAATAATGAAGTTTGGAAATGGATAAATCTTTCAAAAATGGGGAAAGCTGAAGCACAAACTGCATATAGTGTTCTAGCTAATAATTCAACCTTCGATTTTCAAATAGGAGCTAGAGAAGATGGTATAAGGTTTGATATGTTTGCTTTTGGAAAATCAGATATTGAATATACAGTAGCAGATCTTAATAGTGCAGCTGGTATTGTACTTAGTACAAAAAAGAACACATTAAAATCTGTAAAAGTTTACCCTAACCCATCTTCAAATGGGTTTAACATAAAAACTACTGAACAATCTGTTTCTTATAAAATATTTAATTTACTTGGAGCTAAGGTAGAAGAAGGTATTTTAAGTTTAGGTGTTAAGAGATATGGTAATTCGTTAAAATCTGGAACTTATATTTTAGACTTACAATCTAGTAACAAAAGAAGTGTCATGAAAATAGTTAAATATTAATTATAGTTAAAAATATAATTAAATAACATTTCTTTTAATTAGAAAAACATATTAAAGGGAGGTAGTCTAATAATTCTTTATTAAACTCCCTCCCTTTAAACAATGATTAATTCTAGAACTTAAAAAAAGGAGAAACAATAGTTAATAGTGTATTAACAAGCTGTACTAAATATTGCTCAAATATTTAATAATCTATAAATTAAAGATGACTACATTAAAAAAAATATTATCAATACTCTTTTTATTAATTATTACTACAGCATATTGTTCTTCTGAGATTCCAATAAATTGTAATAGCGGAACAGACTTCCCTCTTTCTGTTAACGGAAGTGATACTAAAATTTATTATGATATTAATGATTCAGAATTAATAGGAATAACCGCAAACCTATTAAGTTCAGATATTGAAATGGTAACTGGAATAAGTCATCTTGTTACAAATAACATTGCCGATATTAATGAATATGTTGTAATTATTGGTACAGTTTCATCTGATGGCCTAATAAAACAACTTATTGATAGTGGAAAAATTGATGTGAGTCAAATTGAAAACAAATGGGAAAGCTATAAAGTTCAAACTATAGATTCTCCAATTTCAGGAATTACTAAAGCACTAGTAATAATTGGTAGTGATAGACGAGGCGCTTCATTTGGCACTTTCGAATTATCAAAATCAATTGGTGTATCACCTTTTTTCTGGTGGGCAGATGTTACCCCACAATACAAAGATTCCCTTTATGTATGTCCAATAAATTTTTCATCAAATGAACCAACAGTTAAATATCGAGGTATTTTTATTAATGATGAAGATTGGGGGCTACAAGAATGGTCTCAATATACTTTTGATCCAGTACAAGATATTGGACCAACAACTTATGAAAAGGTTTTTGAATTACTTTTAAGATTAAAAGCAAATTATATATGGCCTGCAATGCATCCAAGTACTAAACCTTTTAATTATTATCCAAACAATAAAGTTGTTGCCGATAGATATGGCATCATAATGGGGTCTTCACACCATGAGCCTCTACTATATAATACCGAAGAGTGGCCTTATGCAAAAAGCCAATGGAATCCGTATACAAATCTAAATACAATAATGTCTGTATTAGAAAATCGAGTAGCTTCTAATGGACAATATGAGAATATATATACTATGGGAATTCGTGGTGCAGGCGACTCGGGCATAGGGGGTTCATTAAATGATAAAACAGCAAAATTAGAAGAAGTAATTAGTCTTCAAAGAAATCTATTAACTCAATATGTTAATTCAGATATTACGCAAGTACCACAAACTTTTTGGCCTTATAAAGAGGTATTAGCCCAATACAATAACAATATGGATTTGCCTGATGACATTACATTGGGGTGGGTAGATGACAATCATGGTTATATACGTCAAGTATCAAATCCGGACGAACAATTACGTTCCGGTGGAAGTGGCGTTTATTATCACCTTTCTTATTGGGGAAGTCCTGCAGATTATTTATGGATTGCTTCAACCCCTCTAGCTTTATTGGCTACTGAAATGAAAAAAGCAGCAGATTTTGGTGGTGATAGAATTTGGATTTTCAATGTTGGAGATATAAAACCCGCTGAAATGTTAATGAATTTCTCTCTAGACTTGGCCTACGATTATAATAAATGGGATGCTTCAAATGTAAACGACTACATAAATGATTGGGCTACATTTAACTTTGGAGCTGAATATGCAGATGATATAACAAGTGCTTATGCTTTATATTTTCAATTGGCACAAAGTGCAAAACCAGAACATATAGACAGATTAAAATTTCCTGATTCTGAAATAGAATATAGACTTAATGCCTATAAAGAAATTTCAAATAAAGTAGAAGCAACTTATAGTCAAATTCCAGATGATTTAAAAGATGCTTTTTTTGAAATGGTATATTACCCAATTCGTGGAGCCGATTATATGAATCAGAAATTCTTGTATGCTTACAAAAGTTTTAGTGCAGCTGCTAAAAATGACCCTATCGCCATACAATATTCAGAAACTGCAAAAGCGGCACATGCTAAAATAAAGGAAATAACAAGTTATTATAATTTGGGAATTAAAGATGGTAAATGGAATAAAATTATGAGTTCAGATATTAGAAGTCAGAATGTATATGATATGCCTCCTGTTGCAACACAAGCAGATATAGACAAAGAACATGCAGATGTAATTGATATCAATCTTTCTGACGGAACATTTATTTCTCCTATGAAATATGAAAATGGTGTTGTTATGGGGAACAAATCAGGTGCTTTATTATCTCCAAGTACAGGAGGTAAAGCTGAATTTTCTTTTGAAATACCACAATCTATAAATGCTGATATTTATTTTTTTGTACGTACACCTAGTGTAGAAGAAGACTCGTGGCATGTTAATATAAATGGAACTCAGTTTATTCAAAACAATTACGCTACAGGAGAAACATTTGAGTGGATTAAAGTTAATACGTTATTGCTTCCTAGTGGAACAAATACAATAATTATTAATCAGCGTGAACCAAATGCTCAAATAGCAGCTATTAAAATTGCTGAACCTGGTTTAATAGAATATTCTTCTAATTACATTCTTAATCCAAGTGTAATTATTCCTGCTTGGGAATTTGATAAAATGACCAATGCTCAAGGATTTACTTGGGAGGTTATTGAAGGGTTATCGTCTTCTGAAAAAGCAGTAGTAAACTTACCTTATACAGCTTCAAGTATAAACAATGTGAATCTAGCTCCATATATAGAAAAAGAAATCAGTTTAAAACAAAAAGGTTTTAGCTTAGAAGTAAGGTGTTTACCTACTAGACGTTTATATGAAGGTCGAGATCTTCGTATGGCTATTTCCATTAATGGTGAAACACCTAAAGTTATTAGTATACAACAACCTTATCCTTCCTTAGACTGGGAAAAAAATGTAATTAGAGGCTATGTTAAATCATCTATGAGTTATTTAGCTGAGGGTGATGTTGCCAAAATACGGCTTTATGCGCTCGACCCAGGAATCATTTTTGATAAAGTGCTAATTTATTATGATGGCGACACGTTAAGCAATACAAAACCATTAGAAAATAATGAAAAAGTATTCTCTATTTTTCCTAATCCTTTTAAAGATAGTTTCACTTGTAAACTTGCAGGTATTGAAAGTGAAAATACAGATCTAACACTTCTAGATATTACTGGAAAACAGATTCAAAAATATCAAATGACTAGTAAAAATAATAATCAAAGCGTAGTTATATCTACTTCAGGATTATCTAAAGGTGTTTATATACTTAGAGTTATTACAGAAAATGGTGCTACAGACTCTAAAATGATTATTAAAGAATAAAAATTTTTGTAAAATATTCTCGCTGGCTTAAAACAATAACTACTCTTTAAACCAGCTAGAATATTTTATATAATTATTTGCAATTCTATCTATTTGTCCCGAAATTAATTCTTGACTAATATCTTTTATTTTTTTTGCTGGTACACCGGCATAAATACTACCAGATTCTACATGTGTATTTTGAGTTAATACGGCACCTGCCGCAATAATACTATTGCTTTCTACAACGCAATCGTCCATGATAATACTTCCCATGCCCACCAAAACATTATCATGAATTGTGCAACCATGCACTAAAGCATTATGCCCTATAGATACATTATTACCAATAGTGGTTGGGGCTGTTTTATAGGTAGCATGTATAACGGCTCCATCTTGAACATTTACTTTATTACCCATTTTTATATAGTTAACATCACCACGTATTACTGCGCTAAACCATACACTACATTCGCTTCCCATTACAACATCGCCAACTATGGTAGCGTTTTCTGCTATGAAACAATCGTCTGGTATTTGAGGTAATTTTCCTTTTACTGGTTTTATTACTGGCATAATTTATATATTTTTATTTTCCACGAAAATGGAAATCTTATTGTTTTTATATTAATGAGATTCCCGTTTTCACGGGAATGACAAAAAATGCTTATTTAAAATATGATAATAAATCTGATTTCTTTGATGCAGATACCATAATTTCTTGTCCGTTACTTAGTATCACGCTTCCTCCTTTTCCTTTTAGATATTTAACTACTTCGTTTACGTTTACTAAATACGATTTATGTACACGTACAAAATTAGCATTGTTTAAAGCGTCTTCAAAATATTTAAGTGTTTTACTTACCAGTTTCTTCTTATTATTATTTAGGTATATATCTGTATAATTATCATCGGCTTTACAATACAAAATATCGGCTGTATTAATGACTTCAAATCCGTTTTGTTGCGGGATGGTTATTTTACCATGAACACTATTTGTTTTTGGTATTAAAACCTCATCTTGAAGCGCGTCTTCTTTCGTTTTAATTTCGGTAACATAATCCACGGCTTTTATAAGTTCGTCTATAGAAATGGGTTTCATTAAATAATAGGAAGCATGTGCATTTAAAGCATCAATTGCATAATGATTATAGGCCGTAACAAATATTGTTTCAAAATTAACATCACCAACTTTATCTAATAAATCGAAAGCATTTCCATAAGGCATTTCTACATCAAGAAATACTAAATCTAAATCGTTATTTCTAATTAAAACTAAGGCTTCTTCAATGTTTGATGCTTCACCTATAACATTAACATTTGGGCAATACTTTTTGAGATAATTTTTCAAAATATCTCTACTTGTTTCTTCGTCTTCAACTATGATTGAGGTTAGTTTCATTTAATCCTTTTTAAGTGTTACAACAACTTTAGTACCTGTATCTTCTTCATCTTGAAAATCGTCAATAAACACATCTACTTTATCTTTATACATATCGTTTAAAATAGAAACACGTTTTTTAATATTACCCATGCCTTTTGAGTTTTGTTTTTGCTGATTCTCAGTTTTTAAAGCTTTCGATTTTTGTCGCCCAATACCATCATCGGTAATTGCAATAACAATTTCATCTGTTTTAAATTGTGTAATACTTATTTCTAAAAGCCCTTTTGTTTTCTTATAACGCAACCCATGCCAAACGGCATTTTCAATATAAGGTTGTAAAAGCATTGGGGGAATTACAAAGTCGCTAATATTAATATGCTCATCAACATGAATATTATAATCAAACTTATCTTGAAATCTAAAATGTTCTAATTTGGTATATAATTGCAAGAGTTCTATTTCTTTTTTTAACGGAATAAAATCTTCTTCGCTATTTTCTAAAACAGCACGCATGAGCAATGAGAAATCGGTTAAATATCTATTAGCTGTTCGCTCATCATTAGAAGCTATAAAACTATTTACAGAGTTTAATGCATTAAAAATAAAATGTGGATTCATTTGACTTCTCAAACTTTTTAAAGCCAATAAATTGTTTGCTAAACGTTGTTGTTTTATATATTTTATCATTAAAAAAGCTGCAATCAATAATAAAATTAAACCGCCAATTAGTGAATAAATAATTAGCTTTTGTCTTTTTGCTTGCTCTGTTGTTAATTGGTATTTACTTTCAGACAATTCTCTATCACTTTCTAAACTTGTAATTCTATTTTGTTTACTTACAATGTCTTTACTAAATCTGGCTGCTTGCGATATTTCTTGTTCTTTTTTAATATAAACTTTATCTACAAGACTTACGTATTCTTGATAAATACTTAGTGCTTTTTTATAATCTCCTGCATCTCGATATACATCAGATAGTTTTCTGGTGGCATCTTTTTGTACAATAATATCTTCCTTTTTATCAGCTTCAGCAATACTTTTTTCTAAATAAGAAATAGCATTTGGAAAATCATTTTGTAAAGCATAGGCATTACCTATTTTATAGTTCTGCTTTTGAATTGTTAATGGACTTTCATTATTAAAAACAGAATCTTTTAATTCACTAATAGTATTTAAGGCTTCTTTTCTTAATTGAATTTCATCAGAATAATTACTATTTGCATTTTCAAAATCTGCTACTTTAATTTTCTCTTCAACAGATCGTTTTTTGTTTTCTGTATTAGCTAATTTTAATGACTTTTTAAAATAACCTTCTGCCTCATCAACCTCCCCTTTATCATTATAAGTCTGAGCAATTTTTGAATTTAAATCGGTTATTTTAGGAGTAATTAAATGTTTTTGTGCTAGCTGTAACCCTTCTTTATATGACTTAACAGATAGCTCGTAAGACTTCGTTAAAAGATACACATCTCCTAATCCTTCATACAAAGACACTAATTGCCAATTAGAAAGTTCCTTTTTATTAATATCATTATAGGTTTGTAAACTTTCTTGATAGTTTTTATTGAGTTTATAGGCGTTAGCAAGCTTTAAATTAACGGCATTAGTTTCTCTATTTTGAATACTAATTCTATAATTTGAAACAGCTAAATCGTATTGTTTCCAGTACATATAAATATCGCCTAAAACCTCATAAGCTTCACTATTTTCCTTTACAGAATTACTTTCTAATAAAGCATCTGCTACAAATTGAATACTTTTTTTTGCGTCTTTCTTTAAATAAGTATCGGCAGAATCTATAAGCGATTTAAATATTGGAATTCTAGATTTTGAAAATTTGCTTTTATACTTATCAGATTTATTCGGTTGCACTTCTACTATAATACGGTCATTACTTTGTATGGTATAATAAACGGTTTCAAAATCTTTATGTCTAATAGTAAGTTCGTCTCCCTTTTTTACTTCTATTCTAAAATCTCCAAACATATCGGTAGTTGTATACCCACCTCCATTAACTTCAATATTTACATTTGGTATAGCATCTCTGGTATCGCTTTCAATTACAGAACCTCTAACCGAAAATCTTGGTTCTATCGTTTCATTGTCATTTTCTTGCGCAAAAAAAACAGTGGAACTAAATACAATGCCTATAAACCATATATGTTTTAAAAATAATTTCATCTACTATTTTATATTGATAAACTTACGCACTTTACTTGGTATATTAAAATGAATATGACACAAAAACAGCTCCTTATAGACCTAAAAAGTCTGCTTTACACATTCAAAAATTCACTTTACTCATTTATACGTCTACTTCACTCATTTTGCTTTTTTTATAAAAAAGGTTGGTTTTAGTTTTACAGTATTAATCAAAAAACAATCTTATGAAAACACATTTTAAAACATTCCTATTTAGCATCGCTTTAATAAGTCTTACAGCTTGTCATGCTAACAACAAAAAACAAGCTATTAATACTTCTGAAAACAAAACCATCAATCACACCCCAAATAAGCAGTATATTAAAGTAGCGCTATTACTAGACACCAGTAATAGTATGGACGGATTAATAGACCAAGCCAAAGCACAACTTTGGGAAATAGTTAATGAGCTATCTTATGCTAAATGTGGTAATCAAAAACCCAATTTACAAATTGCTTTGTATGAATATGGAAACGACCGATTAAACGGTGAAGAAGGCTATATTAAAAAAGTATTAGCATTTAGTGACGATTTAGATGAAATCTCCAAAGAATTATTTTCTTTAACTACTAATGGTGGCGAAGAATATTGCGGACAGGTTATACAAACATCATTAAACCAATTAAATTGGGCTAATAATCCTGATGATTTAAAACTAATTTTCATTGCTGGTAACGAGCCTTTTACACAAGGAAAAACAAATTACAAAGATGCTTCTGCAAATGCTAAAGAAAAAGATGTTACTATAAACACTATTTTTTGCGGTGATTATAACCAAGGTATTTCAAGTTCATGGAAAGATGGCGCACAATTAACAAATGGTGATTATATGGCCATCAATCAGAACCGTAAAACCGTATATGTTGCATCTCCTTATGATGATGAAATTCTTATTTTAAATAAAAAATTAAATAAAACCTATGTTATTTATGGTTCAAAAGGAAAAGACAAAAGAGCATTACAAGCAGAACAAGATTCTAAAGCAGGTTATTTAAGCAAATCGAATGCTGTAAGTAGAACTGTAAGTAAAAGTTCGCATTTGTATAAAAACCAAACTTGGGATTTAGTAGATGCTGAAACACTAGATGAAGTTGTTATTGAAGACCTCAAAGATGATGTTTTGCCAGAAGAACTTAAAGGAAAATCGGCCAATGAAATTAAAGCTTACGTTGATACAAAACGAAAAGAGCGTGAACGTATTCAAAAAAAGATTCAAGAATTAGACGCAAAACGTAAAGTCTATATTGCTGAACATAAAACAAAAAACACAAATGGTTTAGAAAATGCCATGACTAAAGCTATTAAAGAACAAGCTAAAAAGAAAAAATATACTTGGAAATAATATAAAAGAGGCTCGTTTTTAAAAATGGGCCTTTTAATTTACAGCAGGACAATTACAGCTATACTTTTCTCGCTTACAAGCAAAATTATACCCTAAAGTAAATTGATGGAAGCCACCACTAGTAAATACTACAGAATTATTTTGATAGGTATAGTTGTAAGCAAACATAAACTCATTATAGTTTACTCCAATAATTGGTGTTATTTGCTGCAATTTTTGACTATCAACAGCTCCAGAACTAGTTAAAAATTGAGCACCATCAAAACTTGTTCTATATGACAATCCGCCCCAAATCTTACCAAAATCCATTTGTTTGTATGCTTTGGCATTAAAATCCATAGAAGCTTCTTTTGTTCCATCTTTATATTGAAACATTATAGAAGGTTCATAACTCCATGTACTTCCAAACTTCCCAAAAACACCTCCTACAGAAAGTAAATAACGTCTCAAATTACTAGTAATTTCTATATCGTTATTAACGCCAGCATTTTTAAGCACATTTTTTACTGTACCATGTACATAATAATCTAAGTAATGGTATGAGAACCCGAAATCTATATTAAAGTTTGTAGCACTTTGTACAATACCTTCAATAATTGGATCTGGCCCATCAAACAAAAAAGTAGTTTCATCTAGTTTATATTGAATAACACCAGCGCTTAAACCAAAAGAAAGCATATTTAAATCTGCTGTACTTCTAGAAAACATTAAATGATGTGCATAGGTAAAATATGCTCCAGATTGTGAGTGATACCCATTTTTATCAGTATATAAGATACCTCCAATTCCAGAAGGAGAATCTCCTATTCTACCATTAATGTTCATTGTTAAAAGCTTGGGCGCATCATCCTGTCCAAACCATTGTTGGCGAGCTGTTAATCTTACTTTAGAACAATTTGCAGCACCAGCCATAGATGGATGAATTAAATAGTAATTATCTGTAAGATAATCTGTATAGATAGGCAATCCTTCTTGGGAAAATGCAATGTTTGTTAAGAACACTGCTATAGCTAGTAGAAAAACATTTTTTAACTTCATAAACTTATAACAATGTAGGTTAGGTTTTATATAAACGTCTTGATTATTAAAAAATTACACATAAAAACAATAAAGGTTAGCTCGCTATTTTCAACCTTTAAAAAGGGCAACAAAACTCAAATATATGGATATCTAAAGTTTTCTTTTAGTATTTTTGTAAAAAATTAGTTAAAATGAACACTTTCAAGGTTTCTGTTAAAGAAACAACCAATAATGCCATAATAAAGTTTGAAATAAATCAATTTATAACGCAACATCAAAGCTTTGAATTTAATAATATAGACGAAGCTAAAACATCGCCTTTAGCACAACAATTATTCTATTTACCATTTGTAAAAAAGGTTTATATCTCTGGAAATTTTATAGCTGTAGAACGTTATGATATTGTTGAATGGAATGATGTGAAAAATGAAGTTGCCGAACAAATTGAAGCCTATTTAAATGATGGTGGCATCGTAGTTGAAAACACAGCTGAAACTAAGAAAACAGCTGTAACAGTATATGCTGAAAGCACTCCGAATCCATCGGTAATGAAATTTGTTGCCAATAAAAAGATAGTAACAGCACTTTTTGAATTCACCTCAATTGATGATGCTAAATTATCGCCACTTGCTACGGAATTATTTCACTTTCCGTTTGTAAAAAGCGTATTTATTGATGAGAATTACGTGTCTATTACTAAATACGATATAGCAGAATGGCAAGATATTACAATAGAACTTCGCGAATTTATTAGAAGTTATATAGAAGATGGAAAAGATATTGTATTACCAGAAGCGGCTGAAACACTTAAAAAGACAGAAACACATATCGATTCTCATTTTGAAAGTCTTGATGATACATCTAAAGAAATAATAAATATCCTTGAAGAATATGTAAGACCAGCGGTTGCAACTGATGGTGGAAATATTCAATTTATATCTTATGATGCTGAAAGTAAAAATGTAAGTGTGATGCTTCAAGGTGCTTGTAGTGGTTGCCCATCATCTACATATACTTTAAAAAGCGGAATAGAAAATACTTTAAAACAAATGCTACCTGGTAAAATTGAAACTGTTGAGGCTATTAATGGCTAAAACAATGTGACTTTTCTCTTTTTAATGTGTCAAAGAAGAAGTTGTCTCAAACAAAAGAGACTTTAATTTTTAATAATTTAAAAACAGAAATTATGGCAGTATTAAAAGTAATAGAGATTTTATCAAACTCTGAGAAAAGTTGGGAAGATGCTACTAAAAAAGCAGTAAAGCACGCTTCTAAAAGCTTAAAAAATATTCGTTCTGTATATGTTCAAGATCAAAGTGCTAGTGTCAAAGATGGTGAGGTAACAGAATTTAGAGTGAATTTAAAAATTACTTTTGAAGTAGAATAAATACTTCAAAACAATCATATCAAAGCGTTCATAAACTGAACGCTTTTTTTATGCCTAAATTTCGCTAACTTTGAAACATGAAGTATTTACAATTACTATTATTAGCTATTCTTGTTAGCTGTGGTGGACAAAATTCAAAATCAATGGGTCATAAATACACCAACGATCTTATAAATGAAACCAGTCCTTATTTATTGCAACACGCTCACAATCCTGTAAATTGGAATGCTTGGAACAATAAAACCTTAGAAAAAGCAAAAGCTGATAAAAAACTAATACTTATTAGTGTTGGTTATGCAGCTTGCCATTGGTGTCATGTTATGGAACATGAAAGCTTTGAAGATAGCTTGGTAGCCCAAGTAATGAACAAAAACTTTGTTAATATAAAAGTAGATAGAGAAGAACGTCCCGATGTGGATCAAGTTTATATGAGTGCTGTTCAGCTCATGACAGGAAGCGGTGGTTGGCCAATGAATGTGATTGCGCTACCAGATGGTAGACCGGTTTGGGGAGGTACTTATTTTAAGAAAGAACAATGGCTAGATGCGTTAGATAAAATTTCAACTTTATATATTGAAAAACCTGAAAAACTTTACGAATATGCCGATAAATTAGAACAAGGTATTAAATCGCTAGATGTTGTTGAATTAAATACAGACGAACCTGTTTTTAAAAAAAACGATATTGATTCTGCTGTTAGTAATTGGTCTAAAGAATTTGATCATAATTTAGGTGGCATCAATAGATCACCCAAATTCATGATGCCTAATAATTATCATTTTTTATTGAGACAAGCTTATCAAAATAATAACGAAGAATTACAAACCTACGTAAACCTAACTCTTACAAAAATGGCTTATGGTGGTGTTTTTGATCAAGTTGGTGGTGGTTTTTCAAGATACTCAACCGATGCTAAATGGCATGTGCCTCATTTCGAAAAAATGCTTTACGACAATGCACAATTAGTTAGTTTATATGCTGATGCCTACCTCATCACTAAAAACGAATTATATAAAGACATTGTTACCCAAACTTTAGAATATGTTGAGCGCGATATGACTACAGAGAATGGCGCTTTTTATTCTTCTTTAGATGCTGATAGCGATAACACTGAAGGAGAACTTGAAGAAGGTGCTTTTTACGTTTGGAATAAAGACACCTTAAAGGTGATTTTACAAAATGATTACGAATTATTTGCTGACTATTACAACATTAATAATTACGGGCATTGGGAAGCTGATAATTATGTTTTAATTAGAAAAAATGATGATGCTTCAATCATAAAAAAACACAACATATCCAATGCCGTTTTAAATGAAAAAGTAAAAAAATGGAAAGCAACACTTTTAAAAGAACGTAATAAAAGAGAGAAACCTAGATTAGATGATAAAACACTAACATCTTGGAATGCTTTAATGCTTAAAGGCTATGTTGATGCCTATCGTGTTTTTGAAAACAAAGAATATTTGGTTGCTGCCGAAAAGAATGCCCACTTTATTATTAAGAATCAATTACGAGAAGATGGTGGATTAAATCACAGTTATAAAGATGGTAATAGTGCCATAAACGGATATTTAGAAGATTATGCAGCAACTATTGATGCCTTTATTACACTTTATGAAAACACTCTAAATGAAACATGGCTTAACACCGCTAGAGATTTGGCAAACTATACATTTGATCATTTTTATGACGATAAAAGCAACATGTTCTTTTTTACCTCTAATCAAGATAAATCTTTAGTATCTAGAAGTATTGAATATCGTGATAATGTAATTCCTGCTAGTAATTCTATCATGGCTAAAAATTTGTTCAAATTATCTCATTATTTTGATAACGAACACTTTTCAAAAACAGCCATGACGATGTTAAATAATGTAAAACCAGAAATACAGGAATACCCATCTGGATATTCTAATTGGTTAGATTTGATGCTAAACTTTACAAATCCTTATTACGAAGTAGCCATAGTTGGAAAGGATGCTAAACAAAAAATAAAAGCATTAAACAAAACCTATATCCCTAATAAACTTATTGCAGGAAGCACTTCTGAAAACAATATGCCTTTATTAGAAAATAGATATAGCCCCAACAACACACTTATCTATGTTTGTGTAAACAAAGCATGTAAACTACCAGTTTCCAAAGTAAACCAAGCTATAAAACTTTTAAAAGAATGAGCACTATCACATTATTTTTAATCGCCTTTGTCGCATTTGAACATGCCTATTTTTTAATATTAGAAATGTTTTTATGGACCAAACCAAAAGGCATGAAAGCATTTGGTATAAAATCTAAAGAGTTTGCAGAACAAACTAAAGTATTGGCAGCAAACCAAGGTTTGTATAATGGTTTTTTAGCTGCTGGGTTAATATTCTCTATCATTCAAAAAGACATAAAAATCGCTATGTTTTTTCTTATTTGTGTGACTATCGCAGGTATTTACGGGTCTTATTCTACAAAGCAAATTAAACTATTTTACTTTCAGGCAGTTCCTGCTATTCTTGCTTTAATAAGCTGCTTTTTTTAGTACAATTTTCAAGGCTAAAGATTATAATAGTTTTAATTTTGCGTATCTAATTTAACTTTTAAAATTTATATGGATTTAGAAAACATCGACACAGAAAAATGGATTGAATTAGCTTTACAATATGGGCTTAAGATTATAGGAGCTATTGTTATTTGGATTATTGGTTCTTGGGTAATAAAAAAACTTATAAAAACCACCGAAAAAGTAATGTCTAAAAGAGATTATGATGAAAGTCTCCAAAAATTCTTATTAAACTTACTAAGTTGGATTTTAAAAATTGTTTTAATTGTTGTTGTTCTTGGTACCATGGGTGTAGAAACCACATCGTTTGCTGCTCTTTTAGCTGCTGCTGGTTTAGCTATTGGTATGGCTTTACAAGGATCGTTAGGTAATTTTGCAGGTGGTGTTTTAATCATGATTTTTAAACCTATTAAAATTGGTGATTTAATTGAAGCTCAAGGAGAACTTGGTGTTGTAAAAGAAATTGAAATTTTTACAACCAAACTAACTGGCTTATCAAATAGAGAAATCATTATTCCTAATGGATCTTTATCTAACGGAACTATTATTAATTATACGACTGAAGGAACACGTCGTGTAGATTTAACTTTCGGAGTTAGTTATGATGCAGACATCAAAAAAACCAAAGAAGTTTTAATGAATGTCTTAACATCGCACCCTAAAGTTTTAAAAACACCTGCCCCTACTGTAAATGTTTCTGAGTTAGCAGATAGCTCTGTAAATTTTGCAGTAAGACCTTGGTGTAATGCAGAACACTATTGGGATGTATACTTTGATGTTACTGAAAATGTAAAAGAAGCACTTGATGCTGCTGGTATTGAAATTCCATACCCACACCAAGTTGAAATACACAAAGAAGGCTAAAAAATATGATTTTTTAAGATTTAGGTTTCGGCTTTAAAGCCACAAAATCTTTTAAATAATAAGGCTCAAAATAAGCAACATCTTCGGTGTTGCTTTTTTTGTACTTATTATAAGCCAACAAACTCATCTCGTTTGCAGACGGTAATTTATCTTCAATAAAAAAAGCATTAGGGTGATTTAGTAAGTCCTTTGTTTTTTCAACTCCATTACCAATAAAATAGACGTTTCCTTTTTCAAGATAATCTGCAAAGGACGTTTCATCCAAAATTTGTGCTTCTGTATCTCTTACTTGATTATAATTTGAATCAAAAATAGCCGAATATACTTCCATACGTCTGGCATCTAACATCGATACAATAACACCATCATTACAATTTACTTGATATGCTAAAGCTTCTAGAGTAGAAACCGAAATCAATGGCTTATCTAAAGCATAACAAAGCCCTTTAGCAGACGAAACTCCAATACGTAATCCAGTATAAGAACCTGGGCCTTTACTTATGGCTATGGCGCTTAAATCTTTAGCATCAACCTTGGCTTCTTTTAAAATATCATCAATATAAACATGTAATCTTTCGGCATGCGAATAGCCTTTATCATAATCTTCTTTTAAAACGATTGTTTCTCCGTTTTTTGAAAGTGATACCGAACAATTGGTTGTTGCTGTTTCTATACTAAGAATTAATGTACTCATGTTAACTTCAAGTTATTCCATGCAAAACTATCACTTTGTTCTGATATTTCCGCAATGAAATAACTATAACACTATCATTTAAATTTTATTAAAACAAAAAGTCTAATTCGTTAACGATTTTCCCATATAGAAGTCTAAAACTTTTGTCTTAAAAACAAAATCATACTTAGCATTAATTAAAGAAGATTGTGCATTTATTAACTGAACCCTTGCCTGCTCTAATTCAAAAGAAGTCATATTACCAATATCATAGCGTTCTTTAGAATTATTAAATGCTAATTCTTGTGAAGCCATCGATTTTTTTGCAGCCATATACGCTTTCAATCCTGCTTGTGCATCGGTGTAAGCACGTTGTATATTAGATTCTAAGTCTAATTTTGCTTGATCTAAACGAAGTTTACTATTGTCTTCTTGAATTTTTGATTTAGCAACCGAAGTTTTATTCTGAAATCTTGAGAAAATAGGAATACCAACTCTAAGGTTAAAACTATGTCCTTTATTATCATCCAATTGGTCTATAAAAGCCGCCTGATTATTAGCTAGATTTGAATAGAATGCATTGGTACCAAAGCCATAGCTTAATGATACACTTGGTAAATAACCACTTTTAGAAATCTCGGTATTTAACTGTGCATTTTCAATATTCTTTTCGGCTATTTTAATCTCGTTTCTATTTTCTAAGGCATAGTTTAAAACAGGAGTTACACTAGTATATAATAAAGCCTCAGATGGCGTATCAACATCTATAATAACAACATTAAAATCATTAAAAGGGACTTGTAAAAATTGAGACAAAGATAGTAGCGTTAAATTATAATTGTTTTCAGCTATAGTTACTTGTTGTGCATCTCTACTTAAGGTTGCCTCAGCATCAAATATATTAGCTCTTGGTTGTACCCCAGCATCAACTAAATTTTTTACTTGTGTTAATTGCGTTTCGCTGAATTTATATTGCGCTTCTGCTGTTTCTAAATTTTCTTTATTAAACAATACATTTAAATAAGCATTTACCACGTTTAAAGAAATATCATCTTTAATTCTATTCAATTCTAACTCGTTAGTCTCTCTTGTAAGTTTAGATTGTTTGTAAAGGTTTAATGTTCTAAACCCATTAAAAACATTTTGAGACACACTAACACCCAAATTGGTTGAATGACTTGTTCTATTGGCAAAAATACCTTCGGCTACTAAACTAGTACCTAAACTTAAACCTTGTGAAGCGCTAGCACTAACGGATGGTAAAAATTGACCTTTTGCTGCTAAAATATCTTGTTCATTACTTAACAACGAATTCTCTGTTTGCTTAACCGTAATATTATTTTCTAATGCATGTGACACACATTCCTGCAAAGTCCACTGTTTTTGTTGCGCAGAAACTGACAAACAAAGCATCATAAACGCTAAAAACAAAAAGTAGTTTTTCATGTGAATATTTCTAAAATTATTTTTCTTCTTCATCTTCGTTGTCTTTTGAAGCTTTGTTCCACACTTTTATTTTATCGCCTTCTTCAATACCTTCAGTTATTTCAACATTTATACCATCTGATAAACCTAAAGTAACATTCACTTTTTCGAATTTACCTTCTTCTTTTTGTACTTCAACAAAAGGCTTCTCTGTTATTCTATTATATTGTAGTAATGCTTCTTTAATAGCAAAAACACTGTCTTTACTTTCTATATCTATTTCGGCATTAGCACTATAACCTGCTCTTACTTTAGTTTCAGCATCAATAGTAACATTTGCTTTAATAGTGAATTGTACAGCACCATTTTCTTCGATTCCCTTAGGAGCTACAAAAGTTAATTTTGCTGGAAACTCTTTATCATTTATGGCACCAAGTATCACTTTAATATCTTTACCTTCTTCAAGTTTACCAACTTCGGCTTCATCAACTTTACCTTCAAAAATCATTAAACTCATATCTGCAATGGTAGCAATAGTAGTTCCGGCATTAAAGTTGTTACTTTGAATAACTTGATCGCCTTCTCTAACAGGAATTTCTAAAATAGTTCCTGGTATTTGAGCAATGATATTTGTATTTGCAGAACTTCCTCCAGAAATAGAACCCCGTTTTATAATTTGATAATCGTTTTGAGCTTGCCCTAAAGATTCTTTTGATTGGTTGAATGACAACTCACTATTTTCAAAATCTTGTTGAGAAATAACACCTTTATTAAAAAGAGTTTTATTTCTTTCATATAATACTTTGGCATTATCAAACGACAATCTTGACGATGCTATTCGACTCTTAGCACTTACCAAACTTTGTTCGTTAGGCACCACTCTAATTTTAGCAATTAAATCACCTTTTTTAACGATATCTCCTTCCTCTACAAAAATTTCATCTACAATACCAGAAATTTGAGGTTTCAATTCTATTTCCTCTTCAGGATTTAATTTCCCTGTAGCTACTGCTTCTGTTTTTATAGATGTATAAAAAGGTTCATCTACTTTAAAATCTTCAATAGCTTTTGAATTTGCATCTTTAAAATACTTAAGTACAAATGCTAATAGTATGATGGCTACTATTACTAAAATAATTTTTACTGTTTTGTTCATTTTTTTGATTGTTTATTCTTCTCTTAATGCTTCTATAGGTTTTATACTTGTGGCTTTAAACGCAGGTATTAACCCAATTAAAGTACCTAAAACGACTAATATTACTAAGGCTATAAATACAACGGCTATTGACACTGATGCATTTACAATAACGGCATCGCTTCCTTGCCCAAAGGCACTATCTAACGCTATTAAAATCCAACCTCCAGTTATAATACCTACTAAACCAGCTACTAAAGTTAAAAACACTGCTTCAACAACTATCTGTCGTTTTATTTCAAAAGGTGTTGCGCCTAAAGCTCGTCGAACTCCAATTTCTTTAGTTCGTTCTTTTACTGTGATAAGCAAAATATTTCCAATAGCAAATACACCTGCAAATAAGGTTGCAATACCTACAAACCAAGTTAAAAATTGCATACCAATTAAAAATCCGGTGATTTTAGCAAATTCTTTTCCTAAATTAAAACTACCAAAGGCTCTATTATCTTTTGGATGAACTTTATTTAAGTTTTTAAGTAACAACTTAGCATCGTTTTCTATTTGCTTTATATCATATTCTGGCTTCCCCGTAATCATCATCCAACCAATTTGATCACCTTGATTATAGATTTGTTGAAAGGTTGTAAATGGAATATGCATATCGGATGTAGGGCCCATATTAGGATTGCCATTTTCAAACATGCCAACAACTTTGAAGTTGATTTTATTGATTTGAATGTACTCACCTATAGGCATTTTATCTTTTTCAAAAAGTTGTTTATAAGCCTCTTCAGATATAACTGCTACTTTTTTAGTATTATCAATGTCATTTTGATTTATAAAACGCCCATAAATTAATCGTTTCTTTTGAACCTTATCTAGTAAAGGATAGTCGCCATTTACAGAAAAACTACTAGATGAAAAATTTCTTATTACTGTAGCCTGGTTTTGATTTCTTGGAACAAGAAATTCGATGCCTTCAACATTTTCTTCAACTTTTTTAGCATCGGTTAAAGATAACCTTACTCGTTTTCCTTCTTGAAACCCTTTAAAAGGCTTACCTGTACTTTGCCCCCAAATAAACACGCTATTGGTAGCGAAATCGCCAAATAAACGATTAAATGAATTTTCTAAACCTCTTGCTGAACCTAAAAGCCCTATTAATAACAAAATACCCCACCAAACGCCTACCATAGTTAAGATAGACCTTAGTTTGTTTTTACTAAAGCTATCGAAAACTTCTTGCCATGTATCTCTATCGAATAAAAATTTAAACATAATTAATCGTTTCTTAGTGCTACAATTGGTTTAATTCTTGATGCCTTTTTTGCTGGTAAATAGCCTGCAATAGTTCCTGCTCCTATTAAAGTAAGGGTTGCTCCTATTACCAAACTATTACTTACTCCTGGGTCTTTTATAAAATATGTTTCTAAACTAGGGCCTACAAGTTCTAAAACACCTACTCCTATCAATAAGCCAACATAACCAGCAATAGCCGTAATAAATATAGATTCTAATAAAACAATAAAAACAATCGATCTAGGAGAAGCTCCTAATGCTTTACGAATACCTATTTCTTTAGTACGCTCCTTTACTATAAAAATCATAATATTACTAACGCCAACGATGCCTGCTATTAAGGTTCCAAAACCTATTACAAGAATAATAACAGTTAACCCAAAAGTCATTTGACCAATAGCTTTAGTTCCTTCTGCCATATTACGAACTCTAATAGCTCTCTGATCTGTTCTTGCTACAGAAAAACGATCTTTTAGCTTTTTTGTAATCAAGTTGCTAAACGATAAAGCCTCATCATAATTCATTTCTGGATTATAGGTAAGATTTATTTGGTCTATATAATCGTTACTACCATAAACTTGCTGAGCCGTACTTATTGGCATATAAATTCTTCTTTCTTCATTATCGCCACCATCATCAGCAAAAACACCTATCACTTTATAAAGTACGCCACTAAGATTTACATACTTGCCTAATGCCGTCGTTTTTAAAAACAAATCTTCTTCCACCAATCGACCAATAACAACAACCTTTGTTTTATTTTTAATATCATTTTGATTAATATAACGACCTTCATAAGTTTTAGTTTTCTCTAAAAATTGATGATCTGGATGAACAGCTCTTAAATCATATGTATTCTGTTCGTTTCTATAAGAAGCGGTAACGTTTTTATAAATTCTACCTGTAATAAACTCTACTTTATTACCAAATTCATCTTTTATATAATTAAAGTCATCGTTTTTAAATTGTATGCGTCTATTTGCCTGAAGTCCTTTTGAAGCTTTAGATGTCCTACCAGATCTAATAGTTATAGAATTTGTAGCATCATCTACAAAAGCTTCTTTAAATGTGTTTTTTAAACCGTTGGCAATACCAAAAAGAATGGTAAATAACAAAATAGCAAACGCTACAGTAAACCCAGACAATAAACTTCTAGTTCTATTTTTGTTAATACTTTGAAATATTTCCCTCCAAAGGTCTATATCAAACATACTGCTCTGCTCTAACTTGATCTACTTTTTTATCTTCCATTATAACACCATCACGAAGACGAACAATACGTTTACACATATTTGCGATATCTTCTTCGTGTGTTACCATTAAAATGGTTTTCCCTTCATCATTTAACTGCTGAATAAATGCCATAATTTCATGTGAAGTTTTGGTATCTAATGCTCCTGTTGGCTCATCTGCCAATAATAATTTTGGATTTGCTGCCAATGCTCTTGCTATAGCCACACGTTGGTTTTGGCCTCCAGATAGTTCTTTAGGTAAATGTTCTGCCCAATCTGCTAATCCTACTTTTTCTAAATGAAATAATGCGAGTTCTTGACGTTCTTTACGTTTCATGCCTTGATAATATAGTGGTAAAGCCACATTTTCTAAAGCATTTTTATAATTAATTAGGTTGAAAGATTGAAAAATAAATCCTAAAAACTTATTTCTATAAACGGCTGCTTTCTTTTCTGTAAGGTCTTTAATTGGTAAACCATCGAGGATATATTCACCTTCATCTGCTTCATCTAGCATGCCAATGATATTAAGTAATGTAGATTTTCCAGAGCCTGAAGAGCCCATGATTGCTACCATTTCGCCTTCTTCTACAGAAAGATCAATTCCTTTTAAAACATGTAAACTAGAATCACCTATTGGATAGGATTTGTGAAGTTGTTTGATTTCTAACATTTCTTGATTGATTGATTAAGTTATACCACTTAAAGATTAGACTATTAAAACAAAGAAATGTTACAAAAAGTATTCCAGAAAATTTTTAGTACTTTTTTAACGTATTATAAATAAAGGAACTAAGACCTAATTCTCTTTATAAAATAATAAGACATATCTCGCATTGAAATTAATCTCTAAAATATTTTTATCTAAAGCTATTCTTCATTAAATACTAATTACCCATCGCTTGATATCTACTTGAAGCATCACATTCTATAATTAACTTTTCAATTTTACCAATATGTAAATCAGCTTTATTTACAAGCTTCGCATTTAGTGTTTTAAATAAATTACTTCTATACAAATACACTTTAGAATTATTCATATTTAATTTAGTTAAACTAACATTAGATTTACTAACATTTAAAGATAAGTTAGACTTATTTTTTACATCTACATCAATATAATCTATTAATTTATTTTCAAGCTTCCCATTAAGTTTACTATTATTAAGTGTTATAAATAAACTATCACTTTTCAAATTATTTAAATAAATACTAGACTCTTTTTTCCCAACAATACTCTTTACTGACTTACATTTTATAATTGTAGGAGCAACATAATTCCCTTTTGAAACATATAAGGTGTCATTTAATATTTTATACTCTGGAAGATTAAATACAGTATCTTTTTTAAATAAGACTGCAGACATTGAATTTACAGAATCACTTTCAATCTGAAGATTAGCATCAAGCTCTGCAACAATTACTGAAAAAGATTTTAGACTTTTAGGTGGAATCGATTTTCTATTAAGACTAGAATTATACCCTTTAGGGTTCCCCTCTTGTTTAAGTGTATAAGCATCTTTTGAATCTATATACAATACGAGTATGGCTGTTATTATGAATCCGAAAAAGGACAGTAATATATATTGCGATGTTTTCATGTTAGTCGTTGTTTTTTATTTCAGATATAATTTTTTGAAGGTCTTTACTATTTAATTTTAGTAAACGTATTTTTTCAAGCAGAAAGGGTTCTTCATTTTCAAAAAAAGCTTTTTTTTCTTTTTCCTTAATTAACTGTAATGCATTTTCTGCTACAAAAAAACCAACACCTCGTTTATTAGTAAATATGCTTTCGTCATGTAAATAACTAAACGTTCGCATAACGGTATTTCTATTAACTTCAAGTTCTGAGGCTAAATCTCGTACCGAAGGTACACGGTCATTAGGAAGTAATTTCCCGTCGAGAATCTGATTGCACAAACTATCTGCAATTTGTAAAAAGATGCCTTTATTAGATTTAAATTCCATATTACAGCTCTTTTTCTTTTAATTTAAAATAAGCCAATGGCAACAAAAACAAACTAGACACAACACCTATTATATAAATACATAATTGAATATTATATAAATTTTTAGATAACTTATAATCTTCTAAAAAAATAGGTCCTCCATATGAATGTAACTTTTCTGGAAAAAAGAACATGGTACAAACCATAAAAAGTAAAAAAACAAAAGCCAGTATACCCGTAAAACTTAATATCGTTTTAAATAGCGCATACTTTTTAAAATAAGTAGCTCCAGCAAATAAAAATGCAGCTAATGTAAATAACCCTCCTAAAATTGCTATTAAATCAAACGTAGTTTTAATTCCATTCTCAGGCTTAAAAGCTTCAAAAAGCACAAAATCATCTATTTGTGTTTGTACCCGCCATTCAAATAAGTTGTAAATACTACCTGCTATTTTAAAATCAAGCCAAAACAAGGGTATAAAAAGTATGATAAAACATAATATTCTAATAACAAACTGTATTAAAAACTTTTCAAACACAGATGCTGGAAGCATTAAATAACTAATAGCACTTTTTTTATTTCTCAATAATGGGAAACTTGTGCCTACTACAATAATGAGACCTATAAAAAAAGTAAAATAAAATAGAGGTAAATAGTCATTAACTCTAAAGTTTTTATATGAGCTTGAAATAAAAAAAAGATCGATAAATATAAGTCCTAAAAATAAACCAATACAAAAAGACAAGTATGTTTTAGCATGAAGTTTAAGGTCGTGTCGAAAAGTGTTATTAAAACGTTTTATATTAAAGTGATTTTTAAACATAGCTTAAAATATTATTTCAGTTTTGTTAGTAATAGCATTAAATAAAAGTTCCATATCAATATCTGTTTCCTCGTCATTCTCGACAGGCAACATCGCATTAAAACCTTCTGGACATTTTTCGTGATACAATATATTAGGCATTGATGTTATATTTGCCACTTTTTTAAATTGCACTTTTTCTGTAATTTCTGTAATTCCTTTTTCAAAAATAATTTGCCCTTCTTCTAAAATTACAATCTTATCAATTATTGTTTCTATATCCTTTACTTGATGTGTAGAGATAATAACCAATTGATTATCTTCGATAGAACTAACCAATATTTTTCTAAAAACACTTTTAGAAGGAATGTCTAAACCATTAGTAGGCTCATCTAAAAGCAATATTTTACAATTAGTAGCTAAAGCAAAAGCAATAATAAATTTTTTCTGTTGCCCATGCGATAATTTATTTAGCTTATCCTTTTCATTTAGCTCAAATTCCAATAGAATACCAGCCATCTTTTCAAAATCAAAATTCTCATATAAAGATGCATACGCTTTCAAATAACTATTAATAGATATTGGCGGCAAAAACAACTCATCTGTCACTAAAAAAATGTCTGATAAAAAATTAGGGTTTCGTTTAAAAGGCACATAACCATTTACTTCTAAACTTCCTTTTTTTGGAGCTATTAAGCCTGCAATTAAATTTAATAATGTTGACTTACCTGCACCATTTTTACCAAGTAACCCAACTATATTGCCTTCCTTTTGCTCAAAGGCTAAATCTTTAAACAAGTCTTTTTTCTTGTTATAATAAAAGGATATGTTTTTTGATTGAATCATAAACTAATGTATTAGTGTCCTATTTAAGTATGACACAAATATATAATTTAATTTCAACTAACCAAATACAAAATTGATTATTCTTACTTTCTTAAAAATTAACTCTTTGATTTATTGTACTTCCTATAAATAAAGTAACCTATTCCTCCAACAAGAATATAAGGAATAGCCATTAAGTAAACAATCCCATCGTTAATACCCTCAGCTGCTGTTTGCCCTTCTTCACTTTCTAAAACAGCACGACACATGGCGCATTGTGCATTAGTCTCTATAAAAAAGAGAAAAGAAAAAAGAAAAAAGAAAATTTTATGTTTCATTTTAAATATAATATGGTGAAATCATTATATAAACAATTACACCTGTAATAGCTACATATAACCATAAAGGAAATGTGATTTTTGCTATCTTTTTATGTTTTTCAATATTATTAGTAATAGCTCTTACATAAGTTATGAGTACAAAAGGAATAACTGTAATTGATAAAACAATATGACTTATTAGTATAAAATAATACAAAATTTTAAAATCACCTGCATAACTTGTAGAATTGCTAGTCATATGATACAAAACGTACATTACTAAAAACAAAACCGATAGTATAATAGCCAATTTCATGAGTTTTTCATGCAACTTTCTATTTCCTTTTTTAATTTGAAATACAGCTAAAACTAAAACTAATGAAGTAATACCATTAATAGTTGCATAAATTGGTGGTAAAAACACAGGCAGCTCTAAATCTATTTTTACACCAAAAAGAATAGCAACAGCAGCGGGAATGACTATTGATAAAATAATAATTAATTTATTGTATTTTTTGTCGTCTAGAATTTCTTTTGAATTACTCATTTAGCAACTTTTTTATATCTTCTTTTAATGCACTAATTTGTTCTGTTTCTCCATCATCATCAACCTTTTCATCTTCTGAAGCAATACCTCTGTAATAAATAATTGGGTTTCCAAAATCATCTTTTCTAGAACGGATAAAACCATTTTTATCTATAAGAGCAAAGTTTCCTGAATGCTCAAAACCACCAGCAGATTCGTCACCTTCGCCAACATAAATATTAAAACCTGTGTTAGCTAAATTGTAAATAGCATCCTTATCGCCACTCATTAAATTCCAATTCGGGTTTGTTACGCCATAATTATCGGCGTAAGCTTTAAGAATTTCCGGAGTATCGTAATCTGGATTTATAGTAAAAGATGCCACACCAAAATCATCAAAATCTTTAAATGTGTTTTGAACTTGAATAAGGTTTGCATTCATTCTAGGGCAAATAGTTGGGCAGGTTGTAAAAAAGAACTCAACAACATAAACTTTACCTTCGTAATCTTTATTGGTTATTATTTTACCATCTTGATTCGTGAATGAAAAAGCAGGCACTTTTTTAGGTTCACCATTAATTTTAATAAAAGATAAATCTGAAAGTGTTGCTTTTTTATCATCTGCAAAATCACTTCTACTTTCATTTCTAATAACATCTCCATTAGAAATTCTATCAACTATTTTTGGAACAAAAATAATTCCAAAAACCAAGATAATAAATGCAATACCTATATACGAATAATTAGTTTTTTTGTTCATTTTAAAAGTCTATTCTATATTAATTATCAACATTACCATTTAAATCGCTAGCACGCCTGGTATCAGAATTAAAATCGCCTTTACGCTTTTGTCTGTATTCAGTAAAAAGTACACGCAAATCTTCAGCACTCATTTTATTTTTCAATTCTGCAACTTCTATACAACTATAAAAATTTAATCCGTATATGGGTTTATTATTTGCTTTCTCATCATCTGATCTATCGTCTAACCTTCCTCTTTGATTCAAATCTGTATCAATAATAAAAACTTTATCAGAAGCAAAATTTTCGTCTAACAAAAAATCACTTTTCAAACTTTTAAAAATGTTTTGTATATCATATTCTTCCAAAAAAACAAAATGCCAAAATCGTAAATCTTCATAAGATGAAATTTCTCGAAACAATTCCTCTGCCTCATTTCGAGCTTCTATTGGAACTAATACTACTATTTGAAACTTTTTAAACCCTTTAAATTTATCGTAGACAATTTCTTTTAAATTTAAACCTTCAATAGATTTACTCATTGGGCTTTTACCAAAAAAAGCCAAAACAGTTAAGTGATCTTTTAACTTAATGTCTAAATTATCTTTAAAATAAAAGTCATTTATATTTGTTTCAACAATATCTAATGTCTTATAATTCTCAGTAGAAATTGACATAATAAAAACAAACATTACTGGTAATAAAAATAAAATACCTAATATTAGTTTTTTTTTTATTTGCTTGTATTTCATAAGTGCAAAAATAAAAAAAGACGGTTTAAAAACCGCCTTTATATATCTATTTAACTATTATTTAGTTAAAAATCTCTTTTAATAAATCCATTATCATATACTCTAAAAACGTATCCGCCTTCTTGTAATAAAATGAATATAAAATATAATACTAAGAAAATTGCTATCCATACAACAGAACGTCTTAATCCTTTAGTTTCATCACGCATGTGCATGAAATCCCAAGTAATATAATATGCTTTTACTAAAGTTAGTATAATAAAAACCCAGTTAAGAGCTTTCATACCCAAAACCTGCCCCATTAAAACTTCTGGTTTATATATACCAAGTACAACTTCTATAGCTGTTACAAAAGTTAAAAAGATTAAAACACCCCAAATTTTTTGAGTATTAGATTTAAACTTCCAAAGCCCTCTAAATATTTCTAATTTATGTTCGTGTGCCATTTTTTATGCTTTTAAAATCCCGATTATTTAGGAATAAAAATATTATTATATAATTAAACTAGGTAGAAGAATGTAAATACAAATACCCAAACTAAATCTACAAAGTGCCAGTATAAACCAACTTTCTCTACCATTTCATAGCTTTTACGTCTTTCGTAAGTTCCTAATACCACATTAAAGAAAATAATGATATTAATTACAACACCTGAAAATACGTGAAAACCGTGAAAGCCTGTAATAAAGAAAAAGAAATCTGCAAATAATGGAGAACCATATTCATTTACATGCAAATTAGCACCTTCAACCACAGCTGTACCATTAGTTTTTAACTGCTTTAATGATTCTTCTCTAGATAAAACTGTTTTCTCACCTTCATCATTTATTATTTGAGTTCTAACTAACACATTTTCATGCGATTCTAAACCATGTATAACTTCATCAACAGTATAAGTTGGTAATGTTCCTTCTCCAACAAACCATAATCCATTTTTTCTTTCATGCTGATCTCTTTCTGCATGTGCATCGGCTACAACAAAATCTCTAAGTGCTACACGATGACCATCAGTATCTACAAATTGAAGAATATTTCCTCCTTTTGTTTGTACAGCACCATAATCCCCTTGAATAAATGTCGCCCATTCCCAAGCTTGAGATCCCACAAATATTAAACCACCAATGATGGTTAAAAACATGTAGATTGTTACTTTAGCTTTATTTAAATGATGTCCTGCATCTACAGCTAATACCATAGTTACAGACGACATAATAAGCACAAATGTCATAAATGCTACATATATCATTGGCAGGTCTTGACCATGTAAAAACGGCACGTGCGTAAACACTTCATCGGCAATTGGCCATGCATCAATAAACTTAAATCTTGAAAATCCGTAGGCTGCTAAAAAGCCTGAAAATGTTAAAGCATCTGAAACAATGAAAAACCACATCATCATTTTTCCATAACTTGCTTTTAACGGTTCGTTACCGCCTCCCCAAGTTTTGCCTTCTGTTCCAGTAGTTACAACTGTAGTACTCATATACGTTGGTTATTTTTTAAGTTGCACAAAAATAATCATTTTATTTATCTGACGAAATATACAACCGTAAATTTTAAACTATGATAAATGTTAGTTTTATTGAATTTTAAATGATATTAAAATAAACTACCCTACAAATCTTAATAACAAATATAGGAATACCCAAAGTATACCTACAAAATGCCAAAAAGTTGCAGCTAATTCAAACCCTAGTATTTTTATTGCACTATACTTTTGTTTAAAATGATTATAAATTACAACTAAAATACATATTAACCCAGCTACTACATGTAATACATGAAAAAATGCTATCAAAAAAATAAAAGAAGACTTAGGATTACTTATTTCTCCTGTAAAACGATAACCAGCTTCTATTAAAGCCTCGAAACCTGCAAATTGTAAAAACACAAATAAAACACCTAAACCTAGAGTTGATATTAACAAAAGAGATGTAAGTGATCTATTTTCTTTTATTAAAGCTTGTTTTGCAAAAATAAAAGTCAAACTACTTAGCAAAACAACAAAAACGCTTATTAAAAAAATATTTGGAAGTTCTAATTCTGTAGCCCAATCTGGTCTATTTCTACTAATAATGACTGCACTTGTTAAACCTGCAAAAGCCATAAAAAGTGAAATAAGGCTAAACCACAGCATCATTTTTTTTGCTCTACTATTTTTTTCTTCTGAAGTTCCTTGTGTTAAATCCATGATTAACTTATAAATTTATCGACAACATAAACAATTTGAATCAGTGTTATATATAAAACACTAGCCAACATCAATTGTTTTGCAGCCTGCTCAGTCATTTTTTTAAATAATTTGATCGCATAATACAACATACCTAACCCTAAAATAAAGACTAAAATAGCTGGTATTATTGATAGATGTAAATCTCCTGTAAAACCAAATACAGGAATAATAGAAACAAGTATCGTCCAAATAGTATACATCATAACTTGCACTGCTGTTCCTTTATCTTGCTTTCCTGTAGGCAACATAAAAAATCCACCTTTTTTATAATCTTCAAACAAAAACCAACCAATAGCCCAAAAGTGAGGAAATTGCCAGAAAAACTGTAATGCAAATAAAGTCCCTGGTTCTATTCCAAAATCATCTGTCGCAGCTACCCAACCTAACATAAAAGGTATAGCACCAGGTATAGCACCAACAAATACAGAAATAGGTGTTTTTGTTTTTAATGGTGTATAAACACAGGTATATATAAAAATAGAAATAGCCCCAAACATGGCTGTTTGCTTATTAATAGTATATAATATAATAATACCTAATAATGTAAAAATAGAGGCGATAATAAAAGCAGTGTTAACCGACATGCGTCCCGCAGGAATAGGTCTATTTTTGGTACGATCCATTAAAGCATCTAAATCTTTTTCAATAATTTGATTAAATGCATTAGAAGCACCTACCATAAAATAACCTCCTAAGCCTAGTAAAATTAAGGTTTTAAAGTCAACCGTATCTACGCCCAATAAATAACCAGCAATAGATGAAAAAACCACACTTAATGCCAATCGCATTTTAGTGATTTCTTTAAAATCTGAAATTACAGAAGGAGCTGATAATGAAGTTTTTGAATTACTCAATGTGTCTTTCGCTTAATCGCTTTTATATAGCGAGTGCAAAGATACTTTATAAAACCATTTTGAGCAATGCTTTTAAAGGTAAATTAAAATAGATGGTTATCAATAAAAATATTTTGGGCGTAAACCAAAGGGGCGGACTTTCACTACTCACTTCCTCCTTAGGTCGGCGAGCTCAAACATACCGTTCAATCCCTAACGCAAAAAGTTAACAGACTTAGTTATCAAAATACCAATTAAATAAATCGGTACGAATTCCAAAATTAAACCACACCGTATCATTTTTAAACGTTGTGCTTGTTCTAGCTTCAGGATTAAAGTTTCTAACAGTAATATCTGTAAATACTTTTAAATTAAATGCCGGATTTACAATATAACCCGCTTGTAAATTTCCGTTAAATATATTTGTTTTAATACCTTGTCCTACTTCTACGCCTGTATCAAAAGGTCTATCATTATAATCTCTATAAATATCAGCTCCATAACTAAAATCATCAGTACCATCATTAAAATCTAAACCACGAACACCAAAAATAAGTTTCGCATCGGCATACCAACGTTTATAATTATAACGCCCTATAAAAATGGCTTCGCTAAAATTAGCACCCCATAAATGCGCCATAGATTGGTTATTATGTGCATAATTTAAAACAACCGTATTATGAGAATACGTAAAAGGACGCACTCGGTTATATTCAAACTGAAGCATTAAATTATCAACTTTAAAAGCATTAAAATATTTTACCCCAATTTGATACCCGAATTTATTTTTCCAACTTTTTTCTCCGCCTTTAATATCGCTTAACGAGAATTCATCTAGAATAAACTGACTGTAAATATTCACATTATCATTCCATTTATATTTTCCCGAAGCTCCTAAAATAGCATTTCCTGCGCCTTGACCTGTTTCAAACTCAATAGCCCTGTAAAATATAATAGGGTTTAAATAATTCACATCAAAACCTCTATCGTTACTATTAGTCCATAGCACAGATTCAAACAACCCAATATTTAATCGTTTAGACACATTCCAACTTAAATAATGATTGGCGATATATTTTGTTAAAAAGGCTTTATCATTTTCAACTTCGGGTCTTACATCTTTTAGCCACATCCATGTATTGGTATATTTTATTTTCCAAAACTTGGTATTCAATTTTAAAAATGGATGTGGACTTGCAACATCACTTAACAATAACGACCTGTATCCATCACCAATAAAATTTTTACCATGCCCAAATTGAACATTAATAAACTTTGCTGGCGTATACGACATATAAGCTTCTGCAACCGGATAATCATAAGAATCGGTTTTAAATCGTTTTGCAATACCACGACCAGGAATAATTGCTGGATCTGGACCAAAAGCTTTTAAACTTTCAGCATAATTGTTTACATATTGTGCAAAACGTCCTTGACTTTCAAAAACCGATGCGTAAAAATTAAACTTTTTACCCAAACCTCCTTGTACTAAAAAACCTCTGGTATTATTATATGTTGTATTAAATTCAGCATCGGTATCTTTTCCAATTTGTAAATCGAAAATAGGATCGATAGTAAACCAATAATCTTCACCCTGTAATTGCACTAAATGTTCATTCCAAAGTTTTCTTCCTGCCCAAGTGTCTGTTTCTTTTAATAACTTTTGTTTTTCAGCTTTAAAATCGTAATATTTTGAAACTTCCTCATAAACAAATGGTTTTGAAGCAGTATGACTGTTGGTTCCTATAAGATTCATTTGTCTATCAAACCTTGAGTAATCGCTATGGGTAAACTGAATATTTAACTGACTTTTATAAGCTTCGTTTTCAAAAACTTTTAAATCATCATTAACTCTATCAAACTCTGATTTTGCTTCCTGTTCTAATTTTGAAATTTCTTTTTCCTTTGCTAAATCTTGCGTTGTAACTGTTTGATTAACTAAAGGTATCTTAATTGGAATAGAATACTGCTTGTAAGTCTTTCTACCATTATAAGTAGCCGGTTTTATTTTTGAAAAGCTTGAAAAAACACGCTTAACTTCGGTTTTTAGCTCATCATACATGGCATCCACATAAATCACACGAAACACTCCTGTTGTATCTACTTCAAAAAGGACAATAACTTCACCTTTATAATTTTTATTTAAAACCTTTTGAGGTATTTTAAAATTCTCATAAATATGAGTAAATACATTTTTATCAAAACAATTTTGAAGAGAATCTATAGCGGCACTTTCACAATTTGAAAAAACTGGTGGCTTTTCGTAATAAGAATGACTTTGAGCATACATATTGTATTGAACTAAAAGTAGGAGTAGTACAATGTATTGCCTCATAATTTTATTAAAAGTTAATTAAATCCGAAAGATAGTATTTTTTAAAATACTGGTATAAAAAACCGCTATCATATTGAGATGATAACGGTTATAAGTATTTAAAATTGTAACTCTTTAATTCTGTACTTGAAACACTATAGGTATACTATAAAGAACTCCAACATTTTTATTATTCTGTTTTCCTGGAGTCATTTCTGGAATCATATTAATGACACGTTCTGCCTCTTCATCTAATTTTGGATGTGGTGATCTTGTTTTTATATTAGTCACACGACCTGTTTTGTCGACAGTAAATTGAACATCAATTTTTTGTCTACCAGATAAACCATAGTCTGAAGCAATATCACTTCCATCAAACTTCCTTTGAATAAGTTTTGTAATTTTTTGAGACAGACATTTACGTTTATCATCATTTGACTTTTTATTTTCACATCCTGGATAAACAGGCACATTTTGTATAAAAGCAACAGGAATATCGTCTATTTCTTTTGGTTCATCACTCACAATGACATCTGTTGGTTTTAATACTGGATCTGATTGTAATATTGGATCAGAAGTATCAGTAATAAAAATATCTGGTGTAGTATCTGGTACTTCAATAAATTTTTCTGTAGGCGCTTTAACTTTTTGCTCTACAGGCTCATTAACAACTTTAACCTCTGGTTTAATAATTGGAATACTAATAGATGAATCAATTTCAATTGGTGGTAGATCACCATACTTAGAAATTCTTGTTTCAAACTTCATCTCAAGCAAACCATAGGCTGCTAGTAAACACACAATTAATCCTACTTGGAAGTAAAGGGTGGAGTTTTTTTGTAAATTTGCATCATGCTTTTGTGATTTTTTCACGATTTGCTCATTTTGCCGAATGAGTTCGTGAGTTTTCTTTTGATTACTCATAATAATTAAAGTTTATATGTTAATATTATGATAAAGTCGCAATAAGCATACCAAAAAAGAAATCCCGTTACAAAACTTGTAACGGGATTTTATATTATAGATTCCTGTCATTCACAGGAATGACAAACTAACTAATCTTGTACTTGAAAAATAATAGGTAAAGAATATGGAACGTTTACTGGCTTACCACGTTGTTTCCCTGGCTTCATTTTTGGTAACATATTAATAACTCTTGCTGCTTCCTTTTCTAATGCTGGATGCGGAGCTCTTGCACGAATACCTGTAATAGCTCCAGTTTTATCAATTTTAAATATAACATTAATACGTTGTCTGCCACTTAATCCTAAATCACTTGCCAAATCAGTATTAAACTTCCTTTGCACAAATTGAGTTATTTTTTTAGACATACAATCTCTTTTCTTAGTATTACTGCCTTTTTCGCAACCTGGAAAAACTGGTACATTTTCAATAACAGAAAATGGCACATCAACATCTTCTTCTACTTCTCCAACTTCTACTTCTTCAACCTCAACAATCTCTGTTTCTTGATCAACTTCAGTAGATTCTATAACAGTTTCTTCAACTTCCTCTTCATCTTCTACAATCTCAATTACTTCAGGAGCTGCTGGAGGTGGTGGCGGAGGTGGAGGTGTTTGTAATTGTTCGGTAATTGGAATTTCTTCATCATCCAAATCATCTAAATTTAGTTGTCCTATATCAATATCAGACTTGTCATAAGTTTTGTAATTGATAGCAAAATTTGTTAAAAACAACATTAAAGCTAAGCCAATTGCGAAATAAAGTGAACTATTACGTCCAACATTTGCTTTAGGATTTTTTTTAGGTTCCATAATTTTTTATTGTTTTACTCAGGATTGCTAAAATAACTATTTATTTACCAAAAAAGCAAGCCTTTATATTTATTTAACGCCAATATTTTTTTTCAGAACTAAAACTAGAACTGTTAATAATACTCCTGATGAGTTTGCAAAAACATCATAAATGTCCATTGACCTGTAAACAGTTAATGTATCTTGTAACACTTCAATAATTATACCAAAAATTATTGAAATAACTGCAGCATAAGTAATTGCCTTTTTTTCTTTATAACTAAAATTGTATCGAAATGTACAAAACCATAAAAAGGCTAACAAACTATAGGCAAGAAAATGAAATATTTTATCTCCAAAACTTACTCCAATATCAGGAACATTATTAAGCTTTACTAAACTAGCATAAATTAATACGAGTGTATAAATTATACTTATTGCTAATGCTTTTTTTTTAAGCACCAATTAAAGCTTTATAATCATCAGCAGACATTAAACCATCTACTTGAGATATATCTGAACATTTAACTTTTATCATCCAACCATCTCCATAAGGATCAGTATTTACTTTTTCTGGCTCATCTTCTAGAGATTCATTAAACTCTATTATTTCACCTGATAAAGGCAAAAATAAATCAGACACCGTTTTAACAGCTTCAACAGTTCCAAAAACCTCTTCGGCTTCTAAAGTTTCATCAAGAGTTTCAACTTCAACATAAACAATATCACCTAACTCACTTTGTGCAAAATCGGTAATACCAATGGTAGCTATATCGCCATCTATTTTAATCCACTCGTGGTCTTTAGTATATTTTAATTCTGATGGAATATTCATTTTATTATTTTTAATTGTAGAAGACAAATGTATTTATTCAAACTTTAAATTCAAACAGAATATATGTTAATTACCAAAATTATATCTAATTGTTAATCCTGATCTGATAGTAGTTTGTGGAAACGCAGTAGATATGGCATATTCAGAGAATGTATAATCAAAATAAAAGATACCTGTTAAGTTTTTGCTAAAAGCATAATCGGCTGAATATTTTAATCCCCAGATAGTTTGACCCGAAGTAACTTGATTATTTTCTAAATCTAAATATCTAATAATGGTTTTATTATCTCTAACAGAAATATCTGCTTTCATATTTAAATCACTCACAATACGTTTACTTGGTCCTGCTAAATTAGAGCGAATACGCAAATCTTTAATTCTATAACCTAAGCCAATTATATATTCGTTGCCTAAAACTTCTGTCATCAAATTATTATCAAAACTTAATGATATCATTCTGTCCTTTTGAATTTCTGCTAGAATCTTAACAGAATTTTTCATTTCGAAATCAATTCTAACTAACGGACTAAACATTTCTGTTAAGTTGATATTACTAAATAATGTTTCGTTTTTAAAATTACCTCCTTGATCTAAAGCTTCAGGGTTATTACTATCATAATCTAAATTAGTTTGAAACTGATTTATGGTATATGTTGAACGATAGCCATGTGTTAATGAAAAACGCTTGAAACGTTTTTTAAACCATGCAAACTTCATAAATCCAGTATACTTTAAATCCCAGTTAGGAATTGGTACATCTCTAAAAGCACTGGTTTTAACCTGACTAGCATCTTGACCGGAATAAGCTGCCAAAAATGCTGGTAATAATACTGCTTGACTACTTTTTCCAAAACCTACAGGATAACCTGTATCTGGATCTGTAGGAAACGAAGTTGTTCCATAATACTTCTCTGCAAGTCTATTAGCTATTACAAGCCTATTACCCCTAAATTCGTTAAAAGCATCAGAGGTTGTTTCATTACTTTTACTAAATGCTGTTTTAATTAAAAGTGTTGAAATATTAAAATTCCCAAATGTGTTGGGTGTTAAAGATTGATATTCCAAATCGCTACCAACACTATTAACTCTAAAATTTTCAGTATAATTTTCATAATAAGTTCTATTACCTACAATATCAATTTTTAAATCTCTAACTGGTTGCAAACTAGCAGACATATCTAATTCTTTGGTATTGGTTGTGGTATATTGCTGGTTGAACTCAGGAAACAAAGTTAACCAACCTCTTCTTGCAGCTAAATTTCTTATATCACTTTGGCTTCCAAATGTAAATCCTGTGGTTGGTTTTAAGGTTCCTACAAAACCTGGTGTTTGTAAATATCCTGGTAAAAACGTTCCATTATTTTCTCTATAACTAAATTGAATTCTTTTAATAGTTGTTAAAATATCAACACCTGCATTTAATAATTTTGCCGCCGATTGGTTTTTTACTTTTGGTGTTGGATTTCCATTTTTCTGATTTACCCCTGGAGGTGCTCCTGCCGAATTTGCTCTGCTTCTTACTCTTCGAATAGGTTTCTTTACCAGGCCAATATATTTATACAACTTATTCATATCTAAAGTTGTATTTATATTATGCGTATTGGCATTTTGGATGGTATTTCCTAGATCAAATGTTCCTGTTAATTGATTGTTAGGGTCATTAGGATCTGTATAAGTAAGTTCTAATTCACCATATAAATCTGAACCTTTTTGCCATTGGAAATTACCACTGTATTGGTAAGTAGCATCTATAAAACTAAATGTTGGTATTTTATTAATTGGCAACTTATAAGTTATGCCTAAATCTTGAGATTGCCTATTTGGATCGCCAAAATCAAGAAGTCCATCCCAAACATCTAAAGTTTCATCTTGTTCTCCACGTATTAAATCGTTATCCTTATAATAATTTCTAACAATATTATTATTAGACGCAGTAAAATTAAACTGCAAAGCATCTGTTAAATTGTAATTAACACCATATTGAAAATCGAATGTGTAATTTCTTCTATATAATTCTTCAATACCAATATTACCTTGACCTAAATCGATTTCTCTAAATTTCTGACTATTAAATTGTCTGTTTAAATCTGTATTAACCGTAAAGCTTGCTGGTAATAAATTTAAATTAAAATCTTTTAAAATTTTCCAATACTTACCTCTAAACAAGGAGTCGTTCTTTTTAAAAGGCTCCACTTTTATAGGATTAAAATTGAATGCATAATTGGCTCCTAATCGCAATGTTTTATTAACCGAATTTTCAATTTCAAAATCTCGATGCTCAACCTTATTATATGAATAATTAAGTGTTAGGTTTTCTACATCGTAAAAACGCGGTTTAGCATCGGTAGTCCTAATTTTTCTAACACCAATAAAATTGATACTTTGACGCCTCGTATAATCTTCAGAATTTTGTTTTACCTGATCCCTTTCAGCATTTGTATTAGCAGCATCTAGTCTAGATTCTAAAGTTAAATCTTTGTAAAACTGATCGTATTTAGGCGTTATGAGTTCTTCACTTTGCCCATAATTAAATGGCACTTGAATACCCCATTTTTTTGGTAATATTTGTCCAACATTTATGTTGGTAACAACATCATATTGTTTAACATCTTCTAAACTACGCTGACTTGGACCTTGTTCTATAGAACCAAAACCCGATGTGCTCTGACTCCCTGTAGCACTTAACGTCATAAAGTCGGCAATATTAGTATCTAAACTAACAACAGCTGCCCAACCACCTTCGTTATCCATGTCAGACAAACGAAGTTCGTTATACCAAACTTCTGCACAAACATCGTCTCTATCTGTAGCATTTTTAACCCCAACCATTAAAGTTCTTATATCTCCAAAATTTGGATTTCCTTTTATACCCACCCGATGCTGTCCTGGTACATAACCACCAAATGGATCTGAAGCTAATACGACATCGCCATCTATAACATCATAAAATGTTGGATCTTCATTACCCAAGGTCATATCTGAAATACCTTGCGCTTTAATTTTTCCAAGAATTTCTATTGGCAAGTTGATTTCGTTATTTATTGGCCATAACCCTTCTCTACTTGTAGACGTTGAAATTTCTAAGGGTATTTCTATTTGATAATAATTCTCGGTAAGGTCATTACCTAATCTTATAAAACCAACTATATCGTTACTTTCTAATTGTGTTAATGATTCATTATCCTCTGCATGCATAAACATTCTCATGCGCTTAAATTGACGCATATCAACACTTATATTTTTATAAACAGCCTTAGAATCTTCAGCTTCTAAATTACAAACCTTTACCACTAATGATTGCTCATTCTGCGGAACAACCGTATTATTATTAAACAATTCTTCAGGCTCAATTCCTGGAGGTCTATCATAACTTCCTTCATTTTCTAGTGTACCAATAACACCTACAGAAAATTCTGTTTGAGGATCATCAGGTGTTGGGTCATTTTTATCTAAAGCTTGCGTGTAACGTCTCCAATCACTTCTAACTAAATCTAATGTTCCAAAACGAAAAACTGTTGGCTGGGAAAACTCTTTTAAAAAGATACGCGTAAAACGCACCGACCTTAAATCACTAATTCCTCCAACGGCTTTTGCATGTGCTCCTTGTACAGGAATTCTAAATTGATACCATCTAACATTTCTTGTTTCTCCATTTGGTAAAACACGTGGTCTATCTTTAAAATCTCTTAAAAACTCTTTTAATGGATTACTATTTGGTAAATTTTCAAAATCGGCTTGAGATTCTGGTAAATTTTGTCTTGTAAGATCTAATTCATATTCAAAATAACTATCAATCGTGTTCATAGTATTATCACGATTAATATCTTCTACATCTGGTTGTGTATTGGCTCCACGGTCTGTATTAGTAAATGTTTCAGGCGTATTACCTTCTACACCATTATATTTTTTATAGCGCTCAAATATATTACCCTCAGTATTTAAAAAGTAAGTATAATTATCGTTTGAAGGATCTTCTAAATTTTGAAACTCTATTGGCAGGTTTTCTCTTAAAGCAAAACTCCTTTCATCATCATCACTATACCCATCATAACCTACATCTTGATTTGTTCGTTCTTCTCCAGTAGTATCGAATGCATAAATTAGCGATTGATTTTGCGGTACAACTGTACCATAATCAGTTACTGGTAATAAACTTACATCTCCGTTTATAGGCAAACCATTTTCATATAATTTTCTACCATCTTTAACGATATCTTCTGAAATATTACCTAAATTAAATACAAGCTTTCCTCCAGGGTTTGTTTCATTATCTTGAAAAGGATCTTGTAACCAAAAATCTATATATTCTACATTTTGTTGTTCAAAATCTGTAGATGTTAATTGACGAGTAATACCTGCCCAGTTAGCTCTAGATTCAGTTGGACTTATACCATCTAAAGTTGTAGTATCAAAATTATAAGGGCCTCTCTCCTCTGGATAATAAGCTAAATCTAATGTAAAAAGCACAGAATTTTGCCCTTGCACTAATTCTCTATCAGGAAACAGCTCGTTTATAAATACACGACTCGTATATAAACTAGACATATCTTCATCTGTTATTTCATTTGGACGTTGGCTGCTGTAAAAAATAGGATCAATGCTATACCAGTTTAGCATCGCTCTGTTGTAACCACTTTCAATTCCTGTGATTCCATCATCTTCTCCATCACCATCTAAATCGGCAGGTCTACTAGATAAAAACCATGATTGTTGCGATCTTAAATCAATACCATTTTGAGAGCCTTCAAAATCATCAATATAAGACGTTGACTCTCCATTTAAATTAGTTCCTTTTGGTGCTCCTGGCGCTAAATATGCAAATTCGCCTCTAAGTGAAAAATTAGATTCTGCATCGGTATCTATATTAGGCAGCTTATTAGCTAGTCTTGTTAAGAAAGGCACTTTAGTTGCATAGTTGCCATTAAAACCAAAAATAGTATTATTTATAGGCTCTGTTCCATAGTTTGCCTTTTGTGTTATTGGTCGTTCGTTAAGATTTAATAGCGTTGCACCCAATACAAAATTTTCGTTAAACTTATGCTCTACATTAATACCTGTAAAACGTCTTGTTTGTTGTCCGAAAACAGCATTATTTTCTGTAGATACTTCAATAGGTGTATTTGATGCTTTTAAAGCTTCATCTAAAATTTGAACCGTTCCTGCTGTATAATTAACGGTATAATCGATCCCTTCTACCAACACACGGCCACCTGCAGTAACTCTTACCGAACCACGTGGCACATTAAAACTACCTATTGGAATACCATTATTTCCAGAAGATTTATAACGCCCTTTTAATTTAAACTTATTTTTCTCAACCTCTTCTAAAGCAGCTGCTTTTGTGCTACTATAAAGTATATCGTAAACATACTTTACTTGATTTTCGTTATACGTATTAGGGTCTGAATAATTTTCACCAGAACTAAGCGATAATTTTTTAAATAGAAATTCTCCAAATGGTTCTGCACTTGGAAAAATTATTCTTCCCGCTTGAGGAATAACCGTTATCCCTGGAACAAAATCGAAAAAACCATCTCCCTTTGATTGCGGGTCGTTATTAAAATTTAACTTATCTAAATTAAACACTCTTAATAAAGGTGTTTCGTCTAAAGGATCTTCATTTGTACCTGGAGCTGGAAACGCAGTAGTTCCAACAGGAGAAATAAAGTTTAATGGCGAAGCTTCATTATAAAAAATATTAAGTTTAAAATCATCTGAACTTAAGTTATAAGCACCTGTATCATAAATGTTTTTCATCATCAAATCCCAAACAGGCTGATTCACATTTGTGATACTACTTTTTAATAACTTTAATATTAAATTAGAGTTTACAACATTTGTTACATCTCCATTACCATTTGTAGTAACATTGGTTGCATCAACACCATCATTTGCAAATTCACCCACTTGATACACTTTACCACCAACCGTAAATTGAAACGCAACAGCTAAAACCTCATCGTTATTTAATCGTTGATTTAATGAGATATAACCTAATTGACTATTAAAAGAATATTCTTGTCCGTTTACTAATTTTCTAGCGTTTTCAATTTTATTATAATCTGAACCTTCTCTAACAACTGAAGATAATGAGCCAAAACCTTGTTGTGCAGTAGCAACATCTCTAATCTGGTCTGTTAAAATAGACCCAGACCCAATAGTTGTTGGATCAAAATCATTATTCTTATTATCTGGTAAAGCATTAGCACTATTAATAAATCCACCTGGAATTGGATCTAATAATAAGTTATCGTTATCTGGGTTAGCAGGGTCGTAAAAAGACTCCCCTAAATCTTGAATAGCTACTATATTTCTAACATTATCAGTTCTATTACTTCGGTTTGTCATCCAAACTTCAAGTCTTGTTATTTGTAAACCCTTAACATCAACAAAAGGATAATTTACTAAAGCTCTATCATAAGTATCTCTAAAGTATTGTGCTAAAAAGAAGTGTCTGTTTTCATCATAATCTCTAATAAATAAATCAAACTCTTCAAGTGTACCACCACCTTGCGACACAACTGTATTTGCCTGTGATTTTTGCTCAGAAAACACACCTGTAACAGTTGTTTTTCCAAATTGCAATTGCGCTTTTACACCAAACAAACTCTGTGCTCCTGTAATTAACGAGCTGTTTAAAGGCATACTTACATTACCAACTTCAATTTTTTGTATAATATCATCTTCCGTTGGCGTGTATTCTAACTTTATAAGGTTTTGAAAATCGAAAGACGACTGTGTATCATACTGTGCATTCACTTGCAACCTTGTACCTACTTTTCCTATAAGACTTAAACTAATTCTTTGATCGAAATCAAAGGTAAAATTACTTCGATTTCTTGGCGAAAAAGAAGGGTTGTCTTGTTTTGAAAATAATACACCTAAATCCATTTCAACAGAACCCTGAGGAATGACTTCAATAACATCACTTCCAAAAACACTCTTAAAGAAATCTGAATCTACATAAAACTCTGGTAATAGATTTTTTTGTCCATCGTCAGCACCATCTTTTTTACCATCAAAAGCATCTGTTTTTTCTTTGTAATAAGCTTTTAAATTTTCCTTTGCTACTAAAGCGTAATACTCTTTAGGTGTTAATATTATAGGATAATTAATATTAAAGCTCCCTATTTTTTCAGTATAAATATAACGATTGGTTGTAGCATCATAAGTATATTTAGATTCTACACTATTAGGGTTTGGTAGTTTAATAGTACCTAAATCAAAACCTGTTTTAACAGAGTCTTGAACTGCAGGTTGCTGAGACCAGCCGACTAATGAAAATAATAATGCAAAAATTAAAAAAGCACTTTGATTGCGCTTTATTTGACATTTCTTATTTGATTTATAAAAAATAAGGTTAGTTATACTCAAAATCTATTATAAATTTTTTAAAGCTTGTTTAATTATAGTTTCTACTGTCGCTTCTGGTTGTGCTATAACAATTTTATCTACGACACGTTCTGCCTGTTTTCTAACAAAACCAAGCACTTCTAAAGCAGATAACGCTTCATCTTTATTGGTATTGTCTTTAGACACAGAAACTTCATCAATATCATAAATTTTTAAGATTTTGTCTTTTAAATCTAAAATAACACGCTGTGCTGTTTTAGCACCAATGCCTTTTATAGACTGGATTAAAGCAACATCACTAGTAGCAATACCTTCTCTTACTTGCTTAGGCGTTAAAGACGATAACATAGTACGAGCAATACTAGCACCGATACCACTTACAGAAAGTAATAATCTAAAAATTTCTCGCTCTGCTAATGATGAAAACCCATAAAGTGTATGCGAATCTTCTTTTACTTGCAAATGAGTATATAACTTAAGTTTTTCAGTGTCTGATATTTTAGAAAACGTATGTAATGAAATATTTAACATATACCCAACACCATTACAATCAATAACAACATGTGTTGGATTTTTTTCAACAAGTTTCCCTTGAATATGTGTTATCATTTAGCTCTTTCGGTTAATGCATCAAATGTAATAAAATTATTTTCACTAAATTATTTAACACTAACCTTTTCTAACTCTAATTGTTCTTTATGTTGTGCATCAATTACAGCAATGGCGGTCATATTAACAATTTCATCTACACTTGCCCCTAATTGCAAAATATGAACAGGTTTTTTCATACCCATCATAATTGGTCCTATAGATTCAGCTTCGTTTAATTCTTTTAATAATTTATAAGTAATATTTGCTGAATCTAAATTTGGAAAAATAAGTGTATTTACTTTTTTACCTACTAATTTTGAAAATGGAAATTTCTCTTTAAGCATGTCTGCATTTAAAGCAAAATCTGTTTGCAACTCCCCATCAACAATCATATCTGGATAATGACGATGTAAATATGCTACGGCATCACGAACTTTTGATGCGTCAATATTTTTTGAAGATCCAAAATTTGAATACGAAATCATGGCCATAACCGGATTCATCCCAAACATTTTAACAACCTGAGAAGTCATTCTTGCTATTTTTATTAATTCCTTTGAACCTGGATTAATATTTATTGAGGTATCACTTAAAAATAACGGCCCACGCTTAGTCATCATAACATTGGTTGTTGCAATTCTATTAGCGCCTTTAGCCATACCTATAAGTTCTAACATAGGTTTTACTACCGATGGATAACTACGTGAATATCCAGAAATTAATGCATCTGCATCACCTTCATTCACCATCATAGCAGCAAAATAATTACGTTCTCTCATTAAACGCTCTGCTGCATAAAGTGTTACACCTCTACGCTTGCGTTGTTCCCAATATACTTTAGCATACTTATCTTTTCTATCGTTTTCTTCATCTGTTTTTGGATCAACTATAAGAATATCGGCATCAAAATCAATTTCTGCCATTAAATTTTTTATAGTTTCCTTCCTTCCTAATAAAATAGGAATTGCAACACCTTCTTCATAGACTATTTGAGCTGCCTTAATAACATCTAACTGATCTGCTTCAGCAAAAACAACACGTTTTGGATCTAATTTAGCTCTACTAAGAAGCAGCCTTACCATTTTATTATCAGAACCTAAACGTTCTCTTAATTTATCTCTATAAGCATCCCAATTTGCAATAGGCTTTTTAGCCACACCACTATCTATAGCTGCTTTGGCAACTGCTGGTGGTACTTCGGCAATTAATCTCGGATCTGTTGGCTTAGGAATAATATAATCTTTACCAAATGCTAATCTAGTTTCTCCATATGCTATATTTACTTGTTCTGGCACAGGTTCTTTCGCTAATTTTGCTAAAGCTTTAACTGCTGCCATTTTCATAGCTTCGTTAATTTTAGTTGCTCTAACATCTAAAGCACCTCTAAATATAAACGGAAAACCTAAAACATTATTTACTTGATTAGGATGATCACTTCTTCCCGTAGCCATAATAATATCTTTACGCGTTGCAATAGCAACATCGTAATTTATTTCTGGATTTGGATTAGCCATAGCAAACACAATAGGATTATTTGCCATAGACAACAACATCTCAGGAGATACAATATCGGCCATTGACAAACCTATAAATACATCGGCATTTTGCATAGCTTCATCAAGCGTATCTATTTTTCTATCTGTAGCAAACTCTGCTTTTTGAGATGACAAATTATCTCTATCATTTCTTATTACACCTTTACTATCTAGCATAACCATATTTTCTCGTTTAGCACCAAAATCTTGATATAAACGGGAGCATGAAATGGCTGCTGCTCCAGCACCACTTATTACTATTTGTACCTCTTCAATTTTCTTTCCTGCTATTTCTAAAGCGTTAATTAATGCTGCTGCCGATATTATAGCTGTTCCATGTTGATCATCATGCATTACAGGAATATCAAGCTCTTCTTTTAAGCGTCTTTCAATTTCAAAAGCTTCAGGCGCTTTAATATCTTCAAGATTAATACCTCCAAATGTTGGGGCTATGTTTTTAACTGTAGCAATAAACTCATCAACATTCTCAGTGTTAACTTCAATATCAAAAACATCTATATCTGCAAAAATTTTAAAAAGCAAACCTTTACCTTCCATTACAGGTTTTGAAGCTTCAGGACCTATATTTCCTAAACCTAGAACCGCAGTACCATTAGATATTACTGCAACAAGATTTCCTTTTGCGGTATATTTATAGGCGTTATCATTATCTTTTTCAATCTCTAAACAAGGTTCTGCTACACCTGGAGAATATGCTAAAGAAAGGTCTCTTTGTGTTGCGTATTTTTTAGTTGGAACTACTTGTATTTTACCTGGAGTTGGCAATTCGTGATATAATAAAGCATCACTACGTTTACTTTCTTTACTCATTAGAAATAATTATTAATAATTATATCTAGCAAATATAACAATCCTATACAAGGAAACCTTCAATATTTTGAATTATTGAAGGTACTTTTTTAACCAAAAATTATTAAATATTATCTAGTTATAATTAACAAATTGAAACAATATGGTATTAAAACGTAGAAATTTTTGAAATTTTATTTTCTGAATAAGTAACCGTAAACGTATGAGTTACAAGATTTGCTTTTAGTTGAGCATAATCATCGCCATTTTCCCATAAAATATCTAATTCGCTGTCTGATGTATCATTAATTTTTACAGTTCCTAAAAACGCTTTAGAAGTGTTTCTTAAACGAATGATTTCTAACTGATTTTTAACAATCTCTTTTTTAAGACCATCCTCAACATCTTGCATTGTTAAATTAGTCCTATTTATTTCTTTATGACCGCCACTTCCGCCTTTATCGGCAGCATTATAATCGTTAGCCCCTGCAAAAACATCTAAATACCACACCTGTGGCATCCCAGGCATAAACATTTGAATGGCTCTTGCTAATAATAATTTCTGTTCACTTTCTCCTAAAGCACTAAAAAAAGTAGCATTAACTTGATAGTAAGAAATCTTATTTCCTGAAGGATCATAAAGGTTTTTTACACGACCACCACGCTCCATAATTATACTCATAATAGCTTCAATCTCATCATCCTCTAACAAGCCTTTATTATAAACACCAGCAACTTCTTTCCCTTTTAAATCTAATACAGGTATTCCATCATGACACCCTAACATATTAACGGTTTTATAGCCTTTATTTATAATTTCTTTAGCCCAAGTCAAAAGCGCTTTACTTGTTCCGTTTTCTATGGTATGTATTGTTAATCCTGGTAAAAAGAAATCATAAATTTGATAGCCTTTATCTGCTACCTCATCGTGTAGATGCAATCCGTATTCGGCATGAATTTCTGGTAATAGTGTTAAATCATTTTTATTGGCAATTTGTTTTATACGTTCTAAATAATCCCAAGTACCAGGCTTATTAAAAAAATTGGTTTGCCCTATTTCTTTATGCAAATAAGCAAAGGCATCTAACCGTAATATAGAACAACCAAAATCGCTAACTTTTTTAAGTGTTTCTTCGTAGAAATCCCAAACTAATGGCGATTTCGCATTCACATCCATTTGACCTAAATAAGAACGATTTTGTTCTATTATGTTTAAAACAGCATCTTTAAACTCATTACTTTCCTCAAAATCAATCGTCTTAATATCTTCTTTACTATCAATAGCAATATTGGCCTTATAACAAATTAATAATGCTTTCTCATGAGAGAGTCCTTTAATGCTTTTTAAATCGGAAATCGAAATTTTATTATATGTTATTTGCTGATAAAAGGTATTCCAATATGGTTTTTCTGTACCATCAGGCAAACGCACTTTTAAAATAGGCAAACCTGATTTTCTCATAAATAATTTACTAAGAAATTCTTCATGAGGCACTACAATACCATCATCTCCCAGATCTCCGTTCCCTTCCCAAAAGGTGTTCCAATTAATAAAAAAATCTTTGTATTTTGATTGATTTCCGTGTTTTAATAAATCAGTAAATTGAGGAGAGGCAACAGATAAATGATTTAATACAATATCAAATTTTAATTTAATATTAAGACTTTCCAAATCTTTTAAATCCGCTTCAGAAACTAATTCCTTATTTAAATTATAATCTATAACTGAAAAGCCCCTATCTAAATCGCTATTAAAAAACGTTGGCAACACATAAAACAATGAAAACACATCTTTAAACTCAGGCTTTTTTAACATAGCAACTATGTCGCTCATATTACCACCTATACTGTCTGGGTATGCATTTAGCATCACACCATTAGCTATTTTATTTTCTTTTGACATTATTTTATTACTTTACAAAAGTTCTGATAGTATATTAATATTATCTGGCAACCTGCCTACATTTTGAAGTTTCAAAGCTGCTAATTGTAATGCTACTTCTAAACATTTCTCAATAGGTTTTTCTTTAATATAAGCGAATAAAAATCCAGACCAAAAAGCATCTCCTGCTCCAGTAGCATCCATAACATTTTCAATTTTTATGGCTGGTAACTGAATAATCCCTTTTCCTTTTTGAGACAATTTAACCCCTTTACTTCCTAAAGTTAAACACACAGTATCGACACCTTCTGAATGGAAAAAATTAAAAATATCGTCATGAGGCATTTCCTTTTCAAAAAGACGTAGCATATCATCTTCGCTAATTTTTATTAACGGATTAAACTTACAATAGGCTTTAATTACACGGAGTGCTTCCTCTTGACTTTTCCACAGTTTTTTAGCATAATTCACATCAATGCTTAATTTACAACCTAAATCAAAGGCTTCTTCGGCCTTTTTTAAAATGGTTGACTGCGCTGGATTTTCACTTAACGCAAAACAAGTTGTGTGAAAGATATTGGTTCTTGAAAGTATTTCAGTCGATATTTGGTCTTCATCAATACAATAATCAGCTTTTCTAAAAGGAATAAAATCTGGTGTACTATCTGTTCTCGACACAAAAATAACGCTAGTAGGTTTGTCATCTATTTTATTAATATTGCTAGTAACAACACCTACTTCGTTAAGTCTTTCAAAAATATATTCTCCAAAACCATCGTCTCCAACAGTTGCTATCATCATTGCATTTAAACCAAGCCTAGCAGAATTCATCGCTACATTCGTAGGAGAGCCGCCTAGGTATCTATGGTAATCTCTTGTGTTATTAATCTGTACTCCAGATTGGTGACCGATAAAATCAACCAGGACTTCGCCAACACATAGAATATCTATATTCTTCATAAAAATTAAATATTATAAGGTACTTAATGCGCTGTTGGCGCTATTGTTATATTATCAGCAAACTTTTTAGTCTTAATAAACAGTGTTAAAACAGCACTAATAATTAATAACACCCCTGCAAAAGTGATTGCATTACGAGGATCATTATTCAAGAAATGTTTTAAAACATAACCAAAAGACAATGTTTGTATAATCATAGGCACTACAATCATCATATTAATGATTCCCATATAAACGCCATACCTCTCTTTTGGAATTTCTGAAACTACCATTAAATATGGAATACCCATCATACTTGCCCAACCAATACCAAACCCTGTAATTGCGAAAAACAATAAATTCTTGTTTTCTATATGCGGAAAAGCTAAGAAACCTATTGCCGCGATAAGTAGACAGAAGGCATGAACTTTTTTTGCACTGTATTTTTTTGCAAATCCAACTAAAGCAAATGCTACTAAAAAAGTAACTACATTATACCAACCATTAACTAACCCCGTCCAACTTACAGCTTCACTGTAAGCTTCTTTATTATCTGGCGTAGCATTCCAAACTGAAAGCGCTACACTTTTTGATGAATTTTGCCAATAACAAAACAAGGCATACCATTGAAACAAATAAACTAATGCTAATTGCCACATAACTTTTGGCATATCTTTAATAGCTCCAAAAATTTCTAGCAAAGGACCTAAAACACTTCGTTTTTCACTTTTAAGTTTTGTTAATTCTTCTGCTGTTGGTGGAATTTCTTTGGTCTTACTAATACTCCATAAAATTGTAGCTATTGAACAAAAAGCGCCCAAGAAAAAGGATGCATAAACCCATTTTGGCAATGAGCCTGTCATGCCAACAAAAATTAAAGGAAAAATAAATAACGATAAATTAGCTAAAACCTGTCCAAAGCCAGTAAAAAAACTTTGCATTTGAAAACCTAACGGTTGTTGTTCATCATCTAACTTATCTGCAATTAATGCTCTATAAGGTTCCATTGCTGTATTATTACCAACATCTAGAATCCACAACAAACCTGCTGCCATCCATAAAGTACTACTAAACGGAAATGCTAGTAAAGCTATACTGCATAAGATAGCTCCAATTAAGAAAAAAGGCTTTCGTCTTCCAAATTTAGGACTCCATGTTTTATCACTTAATGCTCCAATAATAGGCTGCACTAACAATCCTGTTACTGGACCAGCAAGATGTAACAATGGTATCTGATCTGGACTCGCTCCTAAAAAATCATAAATTGGTGTTACTGCACTTTGTTGCAAACCAAAACTATACTGAATGCCAAAAAAACCAACATTCATATTAAGTATTTGCCAGAAAGTTAACTTTGGTTTAGTTATTTCCATCTTTACTATTTTTGGTTATTAATTTTTTAAGAAACTCTTCAAAATCAGTAGGAGTATTCATTATCAATTTACCACCTAAATCCACAACTGGTAAAGACAAATTATCAAGTGAAATACCTGCTTTTTGCAGTTTAATGATCATTTCTCTTTGCTTTTCTATATTTACATCAACATCATAATATATAAATTCTATTTTCCTTTCCTTTAAATAAGTTTTAGTATCAATACAATAGTGACATGTATCGCTACCATAAACTATTATTTTTTCTTGCTTATCAAATTTAGTAGCACTATTTATATTTTGAGAACTACTTTCAAGAGAAACAAAAAGAACAATTATCAATACTAAATATTTCATGTGTTTATATTTTTTGTGATTTACTAGTCACATGTATTATCCATTAAATCATTTCATTAGTCATCGTGATTTAGTTATCGATATTTCTTATTCATAAATTTAAAAGCTTGTAAAATTAAATTAATAAAAAGGGTTGACATTTAGTGAGAGATTACATCAACCCTAATTACTAATCACTTAAAAAACCAAACAAACTTTTTGCTATTAATAATCACAATCTGTTAAAATTTATACTGTAAAGAAATGGTCGAAGAACTACCACTAATTGATCTTGCTCTTACTAAACGATTTCCACCAAAAGCTCCATCGCCGTTACCTTCAACTTCTGTTATACCGACAGTATCAAAAATATTATTCATACTTAATACTAACGAAAGACCTTCTGTTAAACCTACTCTTCCTATTAAATTAAAATATGCATAAGCTGGCATTACTAAATCATTATCATCTTGAGCATACGACTTAGAAGTTCCTAACATACTTAAAGCAATACTATGCTGACTGTTTTCACCAAAATTATAAGAAGGTGATACGTTGTAAACTAAATCGGCTTGTCTTCTTGGAGTATTTCCTTTATTGTCACCACCATCAATTTCTGCTTTTGTCCAAGTAAAAGAACCATTAACAGAGAAGTTATCTCCAAAAGCTAAAGCTGTTTCAGCTTCTAAACCTAAAGCTTTAAAAGGATTACCAACTGTTCTGTTTAATTCGTTACTTAAACCCTCATCGGTATTACTCATAAATCCTGTTAAGTTAAGCACACCATTTTTTAATCTTTTCTTGTAACCAACTTCTAATTGAGATACTTCATCATACTGCACATCTGCTTTTCCATCTATTCCATAAGAATTTCTATCGGCTGCTCTACCAGAAGCACCAGAACTGTATCTTGCAAAAACAGCTGCACCTTCATCTAACTTATAGTTAAGACCTGCAGAAAACGACACAAAATTATAATCATCATTAACAATTTGACCAGCATTACCTGCAATTACAGGAACAGATTGCTCAATACCTTGTATTACACCATCACCATCATAATCGTAATTACCCTGACTTGTTGGTCCTCCTGCAATGTTACCAGTTACTTTAACATTTTCAAAACGCACACTACCATCAAAGTTTAATTTTTCAGTAATATCTGCATCAACACCAACATAAGGAGAATTTACATTATGTACTGTATTGTATTTACGCTGACAACAGTTACCCCAAACTGGCGTTCCATAAGAATATTGACCATTTCTTGAAAAACCATCAAAATCGGCTAATCTAGCTTGACCTCCTCCTTTAACTTCAGAAAGGAAAGAGTTCCATTGCCATCCAATTTTAGTGTTTTGAGTTGCTGTAAATAAACCAGCAGTTACTCCAACATTATCACCAAGCTTTTTAGATACTTTTACATCACCAAAAAAGTTACTTAAATCATCAACTGTTACATCAAACATGTGTATAATTTGAGCTAATCCGTTAGATGGATTGAAAGCTTCTCTATCGCCGTCTGCATAAACTAATGGTTCAGATCCTGCACCTGCTGCTGCTCTAGCAGTTGCATCAATTTCTGAAACCGTACCAACAGCAGCTGTAAATGGTGCAACCCATTCGCCACTATTATTAGAATATCTTCCTTTAGCTGCTAATTTCCAACCATCACCTAAATCAAAAGAAAACTCAGCTCCTAAAGATTTAGAAATAGGGTTATTTCCATTTCTAACATCATTTACATGTGTTCCACCACCATCAAAAGGAGACGTTCCAGCACTTTGTTGTAAATAAGCAGATTGTACTGCATCATTAGTAATATCGAAACCAGGAAGATTAGAAAAAGTTGGATTTGCATTATCGCCTTCTAATAACATTGGCATTGGTAAATACATTACCGATTTATCGTTTAAAAACTTAGCATAAACACGCACATATCCGCTTTCAAATCTTTTAGTAAGATTCGCTTTAAACTGTCCACCTTTATTACCTTGGTAACCAATTTCTCTTGGACCTTCTCCACTTCTCATAAAGCCACCAATATGGTATGATAAACCTTCACCAATTGGTGCACCGTATTCAAAATCTAATCTGCTTGTTTGGTAATCTAATCCAAAAGTTGTCCCGAAAGAACCACCTTCAGTAGCACCTGTTTTACTAATCATGTTAATAATACCTGCTGGCCCATTAGATGTTTGTGTAGATGCAGAACCACCTCTAATAGCTTCAACTCGACCAACATTTGAATCAATTCTTAAAAAGTTATCGGCATTTCCAAAAGACGTATCACCAAATAAGTTTAAAGGCAAACCGTCTTCTTGAATTTGAAAGTATCTTGATCCCCCAGAAGAAATTGGCACACCACGCACATTAAAGTTAGCATTACCTTCACCACCCGAAGATTCTGCACGTATACCTGGTATATTTCTAAAAAGCTCACCTGCACTTCTTGGAGATGCTTGCTCAATAAGTTTCACATCCATAGTAGAAACCGATACACTCGATTCTAATTTAGATTTTGGATTTACAACCCCAGTTACAACAATCTCGTCTAACGATGCTGCATCTTCTTCCATAGAAAAACTTACTGTAATATCGCCTCCTTGTGCTTCAACACTTTTTGTAAAAGTTTTGTAGCCAATAAAGGTTGCTATTAATGTGTACGTTCCATCTTCTACATTAGCAATAGTGTAGTTTCCATCAAAATCGGTAACCGAACCTTTTGTAGTACCGTCCAAAATAACGTTTACGCCTCCAAGTGGCACACCGCTTTGATCATTAACTGTTCCAGAAATCGTTGATTGCGCAAAAATTGCCGATACTGAAAATAACATAAAGAGTAAAAAACTCCATTTAGTTTTAGTTGAATTCATTTTGTCTTAAATTTAGTTATTTAATAAAATATTTAGTTAATTTTTAGCTAATTTATAACCATAGGTAACAAAAAAAACGAAATTAACAACGAAAACGTTTTCGAAAACACCGAAAACGTTTTCGTTTTTGATTTTTTTACTATATTTAGCATTAAGAAATTAATTAAATTTTATGAAACATTCATAACTAAATTTTCGATACACAAGAAAATGATTAAATGAATGTTACATATGACCGATTAAAACAACAATTATAAGCACATGAAACCAGTAACTTTAAAACAAATAGCAGAACATTTAAACATTTCAGTTACAACTGTTTCAAAAGCATTAAAAGATTATCCTGATGTTAGTAAAAAAACAAAAGGACTAGTTAAAGAGTTAGCTAAAACACTAAACTACAAACCCAACGCTTTTGCGGTTAATTTAAGAACCAAAGAATCTAAAACTATTGGATTAATTATTCCCGTAATTGTTCACCATTTTTTCTCTAGTGTCATTAAAGGTATTGTAGCACAAGCAGAAAAAAAAGGTTATTTAGTTATAATTCTACAATCTAACGAGTCTTACGAACTTGAAAAAAAACAAATTGATTTATTATTAAGTCATCGTGTAGATGGTATTTTAATATCCATAGCCAATGGCACTGCTAATTTTAATCATTTAACCGATGTAATTGCTCTAGATAAGCCACTCGTAATGTTTGATAAAATAGCCAAAATTGTAAAATGCTCAAAAATTATTATAGACGATCGAAAAGCAGCATACGATGCAACACAACATTTAATTGATACTGGTTGCAAACGTATTGCACATTTTAGAGGTCCGCTTTTACCTCAAAATTCTATAGATAGATTTCTTGGTTACAAAAAAGCACTACTAGATAATAACATGCCTTATGATGCCTCTTTAGTTTATATATGCGAATGTGGTGATATTAGTTTTGAAGAAGGCAAAAAAAGTGCCCAACAACTATTAAAAGATCATAATGATGTTGATGGTATTTTTATAAATACCGACTTAGTTGCCATTGGAGCATTAACAGAATTTAATAGACAAGGCGTTAAAGTTCCAGAAGATATTAGTATTGTTGGTTTTAGTAATTGGTTTATGTCATCGGTTATATCTCCAACCTTAACCACCATAAATCAACCAGGATACGACATGGGAAAAACAGCCTTTAAACAACTTTACAAAGAAATTAAAGCAATTAAAAAAAACAAGCCAATTACACCAAAAACCATTACATTAGAAACCGCTCTAGTAAAAAGAGAATCTACAAACTAAGTTATATAATTTAATTGGGCGTTACCACAAGGGTCGGGCTTTCTCTACTCGCTTCCTCCTATCGTCGGCGAGCTCAAACAAACCGTTCAATCCCTAACGCAAAAAACGTATTCAATTGAATATTTATACTATTTCTGTATTATTTCAAGAAGTAAATATTTCGTTGTAACCCAGAAAACTTAGTACGCTTTACTGCCGATTTTTGAAACACCTTACTAAACACATCTTGAGTTATCTCTTCCCAATCTTTTTTAGTCATAGAAAGTAATTCAGGATGCGGATTAAATAAAGGCTCGCTATGTGCTTTTGAAAACCGATTCCAAGGGCATACATCTTGACATACATCGCAACCAAACATCCAATCATCAAACTTACCTTTAAATTCAGTTGGAATATTTTCTTTTAATTCAATAGTAAAATAAGAAATACATTTACTTCCATCAACCACATAAGGTTCGGTAATAGCTTCTGTTGGGCAAGCATCAATACAAGCAGTACAAGTACCACAATGGTCTGTTGTAACCGAATCGTATTCTAAATCTAAATCAACAATAAGTTCTGCTATAAAATAAAACGAGCCTACTTGTTGGGTTAATAAATTACTGTGTTTCCCTATCCAACCTAAACCACTTTTTGCAGCCCAAGCTTTATCTAACACAGGTGCAGAATCTACAAAAGCTCGTCCATGCACTTCTCCTATTTCTTCTTGAATAAAATTTAAAAGTGATTTTAATTTATGCTTTATTACATGATGATAATCGTTACCATAAGCATATTTTGAAAGCTTAAAACTATCATTATTTTGAGTTTCTTCAGGATAATAATTAAGCAATAACGAAATAACACTTTTAGAACCTTCAACCAATTTTGTTGGGTCTAAACGCTTATCAAAATGGTTTTCCATATATTGCATCTCACCATGCATATTATTCTTTAACCATTTTTCTAATCGAGGTGCTTCTTCTTCTAAAAAAGCCGCTTTACTTATACCACAAGATAAAAAACCGAGGCGTTTGGCTTCGGTTTTAATAAGTTGCGTGTGTTTAGTTTTATTATTTATCAAAACAAACCACCTTGAGTTGGTCCTTTTACTTTTCCTAAATGCTTATATGCTTGCTCAGTAACTTCACGCCCACGAGGTGTGCGCATAATAAAACCTTGTTGTATTAAAAAGGGTTCGTAAACTTCCTCAATAGTTTCTGTACTTTCACTTACTGCAGTAGCAATCGTTGAAAGTCCCACAGGACCGCCTTTAAATTTCTCAATAATAGTTGTTAGAATTTTATTATCCATTTCATCCAATCCATGCGCATCTACATTCAACGCTTCTAAAGCAAACTTTGCTATTTTAATATCAATAGAACCATTTCCTTTTATTTGTGCAAAATCTCTAACACGACGCAACAAAGCATTTGCTATTCTAGGCGTACCACGACTTCTTCCTGCAATTTCAATAGCTGCTTCCATAGAAATAGGCATATTTAAAATACCTGCACTACGTTGCACAATGGTGGTTAGTAAATCGGTTTTATAATATTGTAATCTACTTTGAATTCCAAAACGTGCTCGCATGGGAGCAGTAAGTAATCCGGAACGTGTGGTTGCTCCAACTAATGTAAACGGATTTAAATTAATTTGTACAGATCTAGCATTGGGGCCAGATTCAATCATAATATCAATTTTATAGTCTTCCATAGCGGAGTATAAATACTCCTCTACAATAGGACTTAATCGATGTATTTCATCAATAAACAAAACATCACGTTCATCTAAATTAGTTAACAAACCAGCTAAATCGCCTGGTTTATCTAATACAGGTCCAGATGTTACTTTAATACCTACATCAAGTTCACTTGCTAATATATGCGCCAAGGTTGTTTTACCTAATCCTGGAGGACCATGAAACAACGTATGATCTAAGGCTTCTGTACGTAAGTTTGCTGCTTGAACAAAAATCTGTAAATTTTCCAACACTTGATCTTGCCCTGTAAAGTCATCAAAAGCTAAAGGTCTTAACTTTTTTTCTACATCAAGCTCTTCTGGAGAAAAATTATCGTTTGTTGGATCTAGGTTTTCGTTCATGTTTGATGCCTTTCGACTGCGCTCAAGGTGACATTTAGGTTCAATTTAAAAAAGATACCCGCCTTTACGGGAATGACAAAAAGTTCGCTAAAAGCAAATATAAACAAAAAGCCTTTCCGAAATGGAAAGGCTTAATCAAATAATTTGGTTAAAATTATGGTTGGTTCCTAATTATTATTTTAAAATTGTGAATTCGCAACGCCTGTTAACATCATATTCATCATCGTCACAAACACCTTCTTTAACACAATCATTAAGTGGTTGCGTTTCGCCATAACCAATACTTTTTAATCGGTTTCTATCAATCCCTTGACTTACTAAATATTCAAGAGTTGAAGTTGCACGTTTTTTAGATAATTTTAAATTATATTCGTCTGCACCATGTGCATCTGTATGTGCTGAAACTTCAACTTCCATAGTTGGGTATTTCTTCATTAAATCTACCAATACATTTAATGTTACTGATGCATCATCACGAATATTAGATTGATCAAAATCGAAATAAATTTTATCTAATTCAATTTGAACATCTCCTTTTTCATTTTCTTTTACACGCTCTTCTGCATCTTTAAAAGATTCTAAGCTTAAGTAAATATTGTGTTGTACTTTCCCTTTACTATCTGTTGAGAAATCAACATCTTGTGGAATATAAGCTTTCTTAGTCCCCCTAACTTTATATTTTTTATTAGGCTCTATTTTGAAAATATAATAAGCATCTTCACCAACAATGGTATCTTGAATTACAGTACCAGATTCATCGAACAATGTTAATAAAGAACCTACTAATAACTCTTTACTATTTATATCTTGTACAACACCTTCTACTTGATATTTTGACAAAATATTTTCTTCTCTAGAAAAGCCAAATAGTCTGTCGAATCCTGTTCTGTTTGAAGATATATAACCCATATTATCTTTTTCTCTAATAACATAAGCGAAATCGTCTAAATTACTATTTATAGAACTTCCTAAGTTTATAGGATTATCAAATGTATCATTTACCATATTACTTCTAAACACATCTAAACCACCATAACCTTGGTGACCTATTGATGAAAAATACAGTACATTAAACTCACTTATAAAAGGAAATTGCTCTCTATGTTTTGTATTAATTGTAGCTCCTAAATTTTCTGGTTCTCCGTAAGTTCCATCATCATTAATTGCAACTTTATAAATATCGAAACTTCCTAAAGTCCCTGGCATATCACTTGCAAAATAAAGTGTTTTTCCATCTTTACTTAGTGCAGGATGTTCTGTACTATAATTATTTGATGTAAATGGCAATGCAGTAACATTTGTCCAAACGCCATCAACTAATTCTGCTTTATAAATTTTAATATGTGCAATACGCTCTTCGTCTGTTTTTTTACGTGTGGTATTGGTTCTATTAAAATACATGGTTTTACCATCTTTAGTAAATACGGCACTACTTTCGTGTGAATTTGTATTTATAGCTTCAGAAAAAGGCTGAATATTTTCAAGTTTATTATCATTTGTTAAAGTTGCACTATACAAATCTAAATACGGTAACTCATTCCATGAGTATGATGGATTTTCAGTATTTCTTCCTGAAGCAAAAGCTACTTTATTATCTCCATAAAAAGACAAACCAAAATCGCTACTCGAATTTTCATTCACAATTTGCTTCAATTCAAAATTATGAGGTGTTGTTTTATTGGTCAATTCTATAAACGCACTCGTATTAATTGGTTTATTATAATAAGAACTTAAATGTTTATCGGCTTCACTATAATTTTTAACACCTTTTAAAGCTTGTGCATAACGAAAATGATATTCTATATCAATAGAGTCGCCATATTCTATAAACAACTCTCTATAGGTTTTAATAGCCTTTTGAAGACTTGTATTGTAATAATAACTATCGGCTAAATTTTGAAGTACTTCTTGACTACGCTCTTTTGTTTCGTAGGTTTCTGCTGCTTCATTATAGGCTCTCATTTCAAAAAGCTTATTAGCTTTTTTTATGTTTCCTTTTTGTGCTAATGCTATTCCACTAACTAATAAAAGGCTTGCAAATATGTATGTATGTTTTTTCATGGTTTCCTATTATTAAAATTTAGAAGAATCTTGGTGAACGATCATAACCTCCTTTGAAACCGAATAAATCGACATCAAATAAAATGAATATCTCGTGTGATCCAGAGTTATAACTTCCTAAATTATTGGTTGTAAAATCGTAAGCATATCCTATTTTTAGTTCTGGTGAAATTCTAAAACCTATCAAACCACTAATAGCATCATCTAATCTATATCCTAAACCGGCTTCTAACTTTTCATTAATTAAAACGTTGGCTGTAATATCTAATGCTAAAGGAGCTCCTTTAACAGATTTAGCCATAAATGCTGGTTTAAATTTTAAATTCTGATTAACATCAAATACATAACCACCTGTTAAATAGTAATGTACATTTTCAATTCCTGTAGCTCTTACTCCGTTTTCTGTTTCTAAATGTTTAGATGATAACATGTTTGGAGCAGATAAACCAATATAATAATTATCTGTAAAGAAAAAGGCTCCTATTCCTAAATTAGGAAAGGTTTTATTTATGTTTTCATTAAATGCTAAATCTGTAGACACATTTCCTGATTGTAAATTAAAGCCATCAAAATTAACATCGAAAAAAGTAAATCCTGCTTTTAAACCTAACGATAGTTTAGATTCTATACCAACTGGTAAAACATAAGCAAAATCTGCATAAATATTATTTTCTTGAACAATGTCGCCAATATTATCGTTAACAAACGAAATACCAACTTCTATTTTTTCATTTATTGGTGTATGAGCAAAAAAGGTTCCTGTTTTAGGAGCTCCTTCTAGCCCTACCCATTGTGTTCTATATAAACCTCCGAGATTCAAAATGGCCTCATCTGCAGTTGCATATGCGGGGTTTATAACACTCATATTATACATGTACTGTGTAAATTGAGGATCTTGCTGCGCAAAACTTTGAACGGACATTAAGAATGTCAATCCTACTATCGCAGCTATTTTATGATATATATTTAAATGTTTCATAGTTTCTAAATTGTGTTATCTAAAAAATTATCTGCTTAAGTATAAACGTCCTTGTTCGGGCTTGTTGATATCATCATTAAATTTGAAAATGTAGAAATAAACACCTACTGGTAAGTCTCCATTTCCAATCGATCTTGATTGATTAGACTTTCCGTTGAAACGAGGTGTTGAAGCATTTCCTTTATAAACAACATTTCCATATCTATTGAAGATCTCAATTTCAAAGTTTGGATATAAAATATCTAAGTTATTATAATCGAATGTATCATTTACTCCATCATTATTTGGTGAGAATCCATCTGGTAAATCAAGTTTTCCACATGATGTAATATCTGGAGTTACCTCTAACCTTTCACTACTTTCACATCCTGTTGTAGCATCAACTAAAACAGCATAATAAGATGTTAAATTTGAAAGTTCAGTAGAACCATTTATTATATTTCCACCTATTTCTGCATCATACCATACTACATTATTTGTATCCTGCTCTGTAATATTTAAAGTAAGATCGTTAATAGTTGGTGAAGGGGTATCATTTATACAATACTCCTGATTAGCATTTGCTAATGTTGGAGTAGATATATCATTAATAATTACAGTAATTTGTGTAGTACTTGTTGAAGATTCACAACCGTTACCATTAGTTTGAGTAGCATAATAATCTTCTCCGTCAATTAAATTGTCTACTGGATTTGCTACAATAGTTAAAGCAGCATCTTCATACCAATTTACCGTTCCTGTTAACGTTAAAGCGCTATTTAAATCTGAAACAATTGGATTGTTTTCTTGACAAAATTCTGGACTTACTGATAAAACTACTGGCGCAGTAGTATCACTTACGCTTACTGTTATTTGAGCTGTTGAATCTGGAGAACATGCTCCTGTAGCTTCAACAGTATATGTATAAACTCCAGGAGTATCAACACTAGGGTCAAATTCTCCTGTAGTGCTATCCATAGCTGGTGACCAAACACCTCCACTTTGTGCAGCTGTTCCTAAGAGAGGAAATAAATCTGTTATACCGTCTATAACACAAATTGTAATAGCATTATCACTTCCTGCATTTGGTGCTTGAGTTACTGTTACATCTACTTGGCTTGTAAAAGTTCCACAAGCATTTGTTAAAGAATATATATAAGTTCCTGGTGCATCCACTAATGGATCAAAAACACCTGTTGTACTTGCCATGGCTGGCGACCAACTTCCTCCAGTATCTGCACTTCCTATTAGTGAGAACAAATCAATTGTTCCGTTATTACTACAAACATCTAAAGTATTGTCTGTTCCTGCATTTAAAGGAGCTTCAATAGTTACTGTTATTGTTGTACTATCATCTATACAAGGTGAAGATGCAACTACATAATAAGTAAATTGATAATTATTAGTTGCAAATCCTGATACATCATACGCTGTTGGATTAGTAACAACTGTACCTGTATTGTCTGAACCTACATACCAAGTTCCTCCTAAATCTTGAGTACCATCTAAACCAGAATTCAAATCGATTGTACTATCATTACATGCTACAATACCTGTTGAATTTGGTGCTCCTGCATTTGGCGATTGATATATAGTAGCTGTTACTGCTGTTCTAACTGAAGATTCACAGCCAGTTGTTGCATTTGTTTGTGTTGCATAATAGATTTGACCATCTACTAGTGCAGTTGCATCTGTTAAAAGATTTCCTCCAGTTGCTGCATCATACCATTGGATGCTTGTTCCTAAAGTTGTAACTAAATTTGCAACTGTAGCACTATCACAAAATTCTTGTGGTGTATCTGCCGTTGGTGCTGGTGTATCATTTATTATAATTTGAACTGTTACATCTACATCATCACAACTACCTACTGCAGTTACATCATATGTAAAGTTATATGTTCCTTCTAATAAAACATCTAGCATAACTGTAATTCCACTTAAAGCTCCTGATGAATCATCATCACTCCATGTTCCTGTTTGATCTTCGTCTGTTAATAAATCAAATAAATTATAGGTCTCTCCTGTTGTTATTGCTTCTAAACAAAATTCTACTGGCGTATTGGCTGTTCCTGATTCTGGCGCTGGATCTATAGTGACAACTACTGTTGAACTATTTGTACATCCAAATCCATTGGTAACACTATATGTGAAATTATATGAGCCAACTGCTAAACCTGTGATGTCTAAATCGCTTAATGTTAATGCTCCTGTTCCACTATCATCAGTCCATGTTCCTGCTGGATCATTTCCTGCTAATTGACCAAATAAATCTAATGGAGAGTTTCCTGCTAAATCATTTTCACAAAATATAGCTGGTGATGGTGTTCCTGAATTTGGTTGTGGATTTATTATAATTTGAACCGTTACATCTACATCATCACAACTACCTATAGCTGTAACATCATAAGTGAAATTATATGTTGCTGGTACAAGTCCATCAAGAGTAACTGTGTTTCCACTTAAAGCGCCTGATGAATCATCATCACTCCATGTTCCTGTTTGATCTTCGTCTGTTAATAAATCAAATAAATTATAGGTCTCTCCTGTTGTTATTGCTTCTAAACAAAATTCTACTGGCGTATTGGCTGTTCCTGATTCTGGCGCTGGTTCGATAGTTATAGTAACTGAAGAAGTCGCATCAGGACAAATACCTGTACTTGGTACTGTATAAGTCATTATATATGTACCAACAGTTAGAGTTGAAATATTAACTGTTCCTAAATAACCATTTGAAGTTGTTAAAGATCCAGACCAACTTCCATTAGTATCTTTAATTCCCGTCAACTCGTCAAATAAATTAAAATCTGCAGTTACTATATTATTTTCACAATATATTAAACTTGCTGAAGTTCCTGCATTTTGCGGAGTATCTATAATAACTGAAACTGGTATAGTATTACTCTTACATCCGTTGTTAACTTGAATATAATATGTTCCAATTGATAAAGAATCTGAAGAAGACAATGGTGTTCCACTAGGATTCCCATTTAAATCGAGACTTATATACCAGTTGAAATTTGAAGATGAAGTACCAGTAATTAAATCCCCAACTATTGGACTTGTTTCAGAACAAAACTCTTGTGTCAATGGAGGAGTCGGATCAGAAGGAGACTCAACTACAATAGTTTCACCCTCTACTATTTGACTTTTGTTACCAAATTCATCTATAAAAATAATATAATAAGTATAAAATCCAGATAACAAATCAATTGAATTTGCTAAATCTGTTAAAGCAAAATCATTATAAATTTCTACCGAACCACCAGATGGTATATTGAATTGTAGTACTTCATCGATATACATTTGTAAATCTGGATTGTCATTACTACAAAAAATTCCATCTAAATTTTGATTACTAGGTGGTACTTGGAATGTTACATTAATGGGTGTTCTAGAACCACAAGAACCAGAACTATCATCAACATAATAAGTGCCTTGTGAAAGTAATTGTGTAGAACTAATTAAAGTTCCTCCACTAAGATCTGTATACCAAACGATTCCATTGGTACCAACTTCAGTAACAAAATCCGCACTTAAATCGGCGAAAGTATATCCTGAGGCATCTAAAATTATTGGATTTGAATTTGTTACTGATGGACACTGTGCTTTTAGATTTAAAAGTGTTCCAAAAAAGACAAAACAAAAAGCAGCATATTTTAATGCATACCTAAAAAAGGGTTTTGTATTCATAGGTTTGGTAAATTAGGGTTACTATTAAATAACTTTTTATTATAAAATATCTCTAAAAATTAATAAAAACCAACATTGAAATAAATTACCCTCGCAATTTAACTGATTTTTTTGTATTTCGTCGGCTTTTTTTTATTTTTTTTACATTTCATCGATAAAAAAGTTATGAAACCCAAAAAACCCACCTAATTAGGTGGGTTTAAAATTTTATAAAAGAAAAAACTTACTAGTGCTGAAGCTCTTCTTCTCCGTCTTTTAAAGGAATATTTTGAGGAATAAAATCAACATCATGTCCTGGTTTACTATAATCGTAAGCCCAACGATGAACATGTGGAATTTCTCCAGGCCAGTTACCGTGCATATGCTCAACTGGAGTTGTCCATTCAAGAGTTGTAGATTTCCAAGGGTTTTGTGTTGCTTTCTTACCAAAGAAAATACTACTAAAGAAATTGTATAAATAAACTAGTTGTACTACACCTCCAATTAAAGCGAAAATAGTAATGATAACATTAACATTAGCAAGATCATCAAATAATGGAAAATTACTATTTGTATAATAACGACGAGGTAAACCAGCCATTCCTATGAAGTGCATTGGAAAAAACACACCATAAGCACAAACTGCAGTTATCCAGAAGTGTATATAACCTAAATTTTTATTCAACATTTTTCCAAACATTTTTGGAAACCAATGATAAATTCCAGCAAACATACCATACAAAGCAGATATACCCATAACTAAATGAAAGTGAGCAACAACGAAATATGTATCGTGAACGTTAATATCTAATGCACTATCACCTAAAATAATACCTGTTAAACCTCCTGTAATAAATGTTGATACAAAACCAATTGAGAATAACATGGCTGGGTTCATTTGTAAATTACCTTTCCATAAAGTTGTTATCCAGTTAAATGCTTTTACAGCAGATGGAATTGCAATTAATAATGTAGTAAATGTAAATACAGAACCTAAGAAAGGATTCATACCAGAAATAAACATATGGTGTCCCCATACAATAGTTGATAAAAATGCAATAGCCAAAATTGAAGCAATCATTGCTCGATAACCAAATATAGGTTTACGAGAGTTAGATGCCATAATTTCAGAAACTAATCCCATAGCAGGTAGTATTACAATATAAACCTCAGGATGGCCTAAGAACCAAAATAAATGTTCGAATAATACTGGAGAACCTCCTTGGTAATGAAGTACTTCTCCTTGAATAAATATATCTGATAAGAAGAATGATGTTCCAAAACTTCTATCCATTATTAATAACAATGCTGCGGATAATAAAACAGGAAAAGATATTACTCCAATTACAGCAGTAATAAAAAATGCCCATATAGTTAATGGTAGTCTAGTCATAGACATTCCTTTAGTTCGTAAATTAATTACAGTAACAATATAATTTAATGACCCTAATAATGAAGAAGCAATAAATATAGCCATAGATACTAACCATAATGTCATCCCCATACCAGAACCACCTTGTGCCATTGGTAATGCACTTAAAGGTGGATAAATTGTCCATCCAGCTGCAGCTGGTCCAGCTTCAACAAATAATGAAATTACCATGATTACACTTGATAAAAAGAATAACCAATAAGAAACCATATTTAAGAATCCTGATGCCATATCACGTGCACCAATTTGTAACGGAATTAATAAGTTACTAAATGTTCCACTTAATCCAGCAGTTAATACAAAGAATACCATGATTGTACCATGTATCGTAACTAATGCTAAATAAATATCGGCATCCATAACACCATCTGGTGCCCATTTACCTAATAATGCTTCAAACAACACATTAGGTTGTTCTGGCCATGCAATTTGCATACGAAACATTAAAGACATTAAAACACCTATAACTCCCATTATAGTACCTGTAACCAGGTACTGCTTAGCAATCATTTTATGGTCTTGACTAAATATATATTTAGTTACAAACGTTTCTTTATGATGATGTCCATGGTCGTCGTCGTGAGCGTGAGTATCTGCGTGTGCTGACATAATCTTATATCGTTTTATCTTTTTTAAATTAGTTAATTAGAGAGTTTTTGAATTGTTTTTGCTCTTTAATCCAAGCATCATATTCTTCTTGAGTTTCTACTACAATTTTCATTTGCATGTTATAATGAGATTTTCCACAAATCTTATTACATAATAGTAAATAATCAAACTCATAACGTTCTAAAGCTTCTTCACCCTTAGCTATTAAAGGTTCGCTATTTTTAACTCTAATTTTATTAATTCTTTTTACCTTTTCTTGCATCTGCGGTGTTTCACGCATATCTGCAGTAGTAACTGTTGGAGTGAAACCAAATTGTGTAATCATACCAGGAACACAATTCATTTGCGCTCTAAAATGAGGCATATAAGCTGAATGCAATACATCTTGAGAACGCATTTTAAACAACACTGGCTTTCCTACTGGTAAGTGCAACTCAGTTGTAATAATATCATCTTGAGCATTAGGGTCTGATTCATCTAAACCTAGAATATTAGCACGATCTATATCAATTAAACGAACATTAGCTTTTCCTAAACTATTATCTGCTCCAGCATATCTAGCTTTCCAGTTAAATTGTTGCGCATATAATTCTACTACTAATGGGTCATCACTTTCATCAACACCCATAATATTAATCCAAGTACTTAACCCGTAAATAATCAATCCTGCTAAAACTATAACAGGAATAATAGTCCAAATAGCTTCTAGCTTATTATTATCTGCAAAGAATAACGCTTTTTTACCTTTTTCTCCTTTATATTTAAAAGCAAAATAATGTAATAAAAATTGTGTAATTGTCTGAACAATAAAAATAATTACCATAGAGATAACCATTAAATTGTCAATAGTAGGTCCATGTTCTGAAGCAGAATTAGACATAAGAGGTAAATCACCCCATTTAACAAAACAGACAATGGTAATGATATAAATGAAAGCTAAAAAGCCCATCATTAAATACCCATTCATGGTATTATCCTTGTCACTAGCAACTTGAGAATTCTCGTTTTTAGCTTGAGCTAAATCAAAAATCTTTACCATTTGCCAAATGGCAACTAAAATAAATACTAAAACTATAATTGTTAATAAAGCAGTCATTGGTATCGTTCGTCTTTATTTAATATCTTGATTAATAATGAAATTCTTCACTTTCTTTTCTAAAAGGATATCCTTTTACAAGTAGCGGTGCTTTTGTTAATGCAGTAAATACTACAAATATGAATAATCCTGCAAATAATAATACTGAACTAATTTCAGGAATACCTATATACCACTGATCTCCTACAGTTGATGGCATAATCATATTGAAAATATCTATATAGTGTCCAAATAAAATAACTAAACCTGCCATAACTACAAACCAAGGAATACGCTTGTAATCTGCATTCATTAACATTAATATTGGGAATACAAAATTCATTACTACCATACCTAAGAATGGTAATTTATAGTCTTGGAAACGTGTTACAAAATAAGTTACCTCTTCTGGAATATTTGAATACCAGATTAACATAAATTGGGAGAACCATAAGTATGTCCAGAAAATACTGAAAGCAAACATAAATTTAGCAACATCATGTAAATGATTTTCATTTACAAATTCTATAACACCTTTAGATTTTAAGTATATAGTAATTAAAGCAATTACAGTTATGCCACTTACAAACATACTTGCAAATACATACCATCCAAATAATGTTGAGAACCAGTGTGGGTCTACACTCATTATCCAATCCCAAGACATCATAGATTCTGTATAAATAAAGAACACTAAAAATGCAGCTGAGATACGGAATGACTTTTTAAAATTGCTTTTATCTTCTGCTGTATCTTGTGCAATTGAAAATTTACGTGAAAAATGACGATATAAACTCCAACCGGCAATAAAAATTAATCCTCTAAAAGCAAACCAACCAACATTTAACCAACCTGATTTACCATCAATTAATTTATCATAGTGTTCACTATCAGGGTTAGTTACTTCAGGGTTCATCCACATAAAGATATTATCATGTCCAATATAATGAGAACCAACAGCAATAGCTAATACAATTAAAGCTCCAGGTAATAAGTATGCTGTAATACCTTCCATGATTCTAAATAAAACTGGAGACCATCCAGCTTGTGATGCAATTTGAATAGCATAAAATGCTAAAACTCCTAAAGCAATCATCATAAAGAAAAAAGCTGCTACATATAAAGCAGACCAGGGTCTATTTGCAATTTGGTGTTGAACATGTTCTACATGTTTTGTGTGTTCATCAACATCAGAATGACCAGTATCAGCATGAGCTTTTTCTCCATGAGCATCATTTGATGTATGGGTATCATGATTTGGAGATGCATGTGTAGCTTCTTCAGCATGACCAGCACCATGATGCTCTCCTGCAAGTAAGGTTTCAACCTCTTCAAAAGACTTATGAGATGTCAAAAAACTATAACCAACACCTATGACTCCTAATATCATTAAGATGAAAGAAAATGTCTTTAATTTATTCGAAAATGTGTACATATCTATATAATCTTATCTTCTTACTTTACTAAATCAGCTCTTAAGTTCAATACGTAAGAAACCACTTGCCAACGCTCTTCCTCGTTCAATTGGTTAGCATAACTACCCATGGCATTTTTACCATAATAAATAGTATGATAAGTGCTTCCTTCAGTAATTTCTCTATCTGCATAATTTGGTATTCCAAGAATTTTTTCTCTTTTAACTAAATTACCCTGACCTTTACCTTTATTACCATGGCAAATACCGCAGTATATATTATATAACTGCTTTCCTTTTGCTAAATCTACTTGTGTTGAATCTAATGGACTTGTTAAAGTAGCCTTTGCTAATTCATAACCTTCTGTAGAATTTTCAATATCAAAAGGAACGAAACCTCTTGGTATAGAACCCTCAGCAGGTATCTGTGCTTCAACTCCATTTTCAAATGCAGCTTCACCATAAGTTTCGTAACCTGCCGATTCATACATATTTGGCATGAATTGGTAGTTTGGTGCCGTATCCTTTTTACAAGATACAGCTACGAAAATAACTGCTAATACTAATATTTTAATTAAGCTCTTCATCTTTCTCTTAATGCGCTTTATCAATTAAATTAATCTCAAGTGCTCCAGTTTCCTTAAGCAACCCTTCTAATTCATGTTCATTACCGTTAACAGCGATTTCCATTAAAAAATGATCATCAGTTGTTCTAGGATCAGGGTTCTCAGCATTCTTAAATGGCCACATTCTACTACGTAAGTAAAAAGTAATTACCATTAAATGCGCAGCAAAAAATACAGTTAGCTCAAACATAATAGGCACAAATGCTGGCATGTTTTCTATATAGCTAAAACTTGGTTTACCTCCAATATTTTGAGGCCAATCCTCGATCATAATAAAATTCATCATTACAATTGCAACTGTTAAACCAACCAACCCGTACATAAATGCTGTTATTGCAATACGTGTGGGTGCTAAGCCCATAGCTTTGTCTAGCCCGTGAACCGGAAATGGTGTGTATATTTCTTCAATGTGATATCTTTCTGCCTTAACTTTTTTAACAGCTGACATTAAAATATCATCATCGGTATAAATAGCGTGAATAACTTTTGAAGCTTCCATTGACTATGTTTAGTTTATTAATTTTTTAGCTTGTCCAGACCAATCATCACGTTCTGCCCTTCCTGGGAAAGAACCTGTGATAGAATCTAACAAATTATATTCCTTTTTTGTCATTTTACTAACTTGCAAGAAAGTGTATATACCTATACTATTAAGTATTTCTTCCATTTTAGGACCAATACCATTAACTTTCTTTAAATCATCTGCTGTTTGAGTATTAGAATCAAAAGCACCTATACTACTTAATAAATCATTTACTTTAGATGAATTATCTTCAGTAGATGTAGAAATAGAAGTTACTAATTGTTTTCCAGATGTTCTTTCATCTGCACCAGTTCCTACTAAACTATTACCAGCTTCTCTAATTTTCTTATAGCTTTCTCCTGAAGATTTTAAAATAGTTTTAACTTCAGCTTGCGCTATTACCGGAAATGTTCTAGAATATAATAAGAATAACACAAAGAAGAATCCTATAGTACCAATAAAAATTCCAATATCAACAAATGTTGGAGAGAACATAGTCCATGATGATGGTAAGTAATCTCTATGTAACGATGTTACAATAATTACAAAACGCTCAAACCACATTCCTACGTTTACTACAATTGATATAAAGAATGAGAACATAATACTTGTTCTAAGTTTTTTAAACCACATAAATTGTGGTGAGAATACATTACAAGACATCATCATCCAATATGCCCAAGCATAAGGCCCTGTTGCTCTGTTTAAGAAAGCATACTGCTCATATTCTACACCAGAATACCATGCAATAAACAACTCAGTAATATATGCCACACCTACTATAGAACCAGTAATCATGATTACTATGTTCATTAATTCGATGTGTTGTACGGTTATATAATCTTCTAGGTTACATACTTTTCTCATAATAATAAGAAGCGTATTTACCATTGCAAATCCAGAGAATACCGCACCAGCAACAAAGTATGGTGGGAATATTGTTGTATGCCAACCAGGAATAACCGAGGTAGCGAAATCGAATGATACAATAGTGTGTACAGAAAGAACTAAAGGCGTTGCTAAACCAGCAAGTACTAAAGATACTTCTTCAAAACGTTGCCAATCTTTAGCACGTCCAGACCATCCAAAACTTAATAAAGCATAAATTTTCTTTTGGAAAGGCTTAACAGCTCTGTCTCTTAGCATTGCAAAATCAGGAAGTAAGCCTGTCCACCAGAATACTAATGATACCGATAAGTAAGTTGAAATTGCAAATACATCCCAAAGTAATGGTGAATTAAAGTTTACCCATAATGAACCAAATTGATTTGGAATTGGTAATACCCAGTAACCTAGCCAAGGACGACCCATGTGAATAATTGGAAATAATCCTGCTTGTACTACCGAGAAGATAGTCATAGCTTCAGCAGAACGGTTAATTGCCATTCTCCATTTTTGACGGAATAATAAAAGTACTGCAGAAATTAAAGTTCCTGCGTGACCAATACCTACCCACCAAACAAAGTTAGTAATATCCCAAGCCCAACCTACGGTCTTGTTTAATCCCCAAGTTCCAATACCTGTAGATATAGTATATAAAATACATCCAATACCCCACAGGAAAGCTACAAGTGCAATAGAAAAAACTATCCACCATTGTTTATTTGCTTTTCCTTCTACTGGTTTAGCCACATCCACAGTAACATCGTGGTATGATTTTTCCCCAGTAACTAAGGGTCTTCTAATAGGTGCTTCGTAATGAGACGCCATAATTATATAATTGATTCTTTAATTAAATTTATGCTTCTGTTGTATTTCTCACTTTAGTATGGTACTGCACATTAGGCTTTGTACCAACACTTTCTAATAAATGATACATACGGTCATCTTCTAAAAGTTTTGCAACTTTACTTTCCTTATCGTTAATGTCTCCAAATATCATTGCACCACTACTACAAGCTGCAGAACATGCTGTTTGGAATTCACCATCTTTAATTTCTCGTCCATCACGTTTTGCATCTAAAATTGTTTTTTGTGTTTTTTGAATACACATAGAACATTTTTCCATAACACCACGAGAACGTACTACAACATCTGGATTTAAAACCATACGTCCTAAATCATCATTCATATGATAATCGAACTCATCGTTCCCATTATATAAGAACCAGTTAAAACGACGTACTTTATAAGGACAGTTATTTGCACAATATCTAGTACCTACACAACGGTTATATGCCATATGGTTTTGACCTTGACGACCGTGTGATGTTGCTGCCACAGGACAAACTGTTTCACAAGGTGCATGGTTACAATGTTGACACATTACTGGTTGGAATGCTACTTGAGGATTCTCTGTTGGGTTTTCTAACTCACCAAAACCTCCTAAAGAACCATTATCTCCAAATAATCCTGAAAACTCTTCTTTCTTAGTATCATCTTCAGCAAATGTTTCTTCAGATGAATAATATCTATCAATACGTAACCAGTGCATATCACGACTACGACGTACTTCTTCTTTTCCTACTACTGGTACATTATTTTCAGCATGACATGCTATAACACAAGCACCACATCCTGTACAAGCATTTAAATCGATTGATAAGTTAAAATGATGTCCTATTGAACGATCAAATTCATCCCATAAATCAACTTCAGGAGAAGTAACTGGTGTTTCTTCGTGATTTAATGAAACTGTTGGAACTTTATTCCAAACATCTCTACTAGATGTATTAAAGATTTCTAAAGTAGTTTCTTTAATAATATCACCACGCCCCATTAAAGTGTTTTGTAACTGAACAGAAGCAAATTCATGCTCGCCTGCTGCAGCTTCAATAGTAACGTCTTGTACTTTGCTAAAACCTTGGTATAATGCGTAAGCATTAACACCTGTTTGCATTTCTTCTTTTAAACCTTTTGTTTTACCATAACCTAATGCTAAACCAACAGAACCTTTTGCTTGTCCTGGTTGAATCATGACTGGTGCAGTGATAGTTGTACCATTAACTGTTACATTAGCATAACTTCCGTTTAAGGCGCCCGTAGCAACATGATTATTTTCTAAACCAAGCGCATCTGCATCAGCTTTAGAAATAGTTAGGTAATTATCCCAAGATGTTCTTGTAAGAGGATCTGGAAACTCTTGTAACCATGGGTTGTTGGCTTGCTGACCATCACCCATACCTACTTTAGTATATAATGTTAATTCAAAACCTCCTTTAGATTTAGCTGAAGCAGCTAAAGCATTTGCTGCATTTCCAGCAGGAGTTTCTGTTTCTTCTGAACTTGTTTCTTCTGTTTGAGATGCAATTTCACCAACATAAACACCATCATGTAATGCTTGATTGAAAGAACTTCCTCCTAAAATAGTAGTTCCCCAAGCGTCTTTAATATAATCATGATAAGAAACATCGTTTCCTGTCCATTTTAATAAAGCCTCTTGAAATTGTCTCGTATCAAATAAAGGACGAATAGTTGGCTGTGTTAAAGCATAGTGTCCTTTCTTTATTTCAACATCACCCCATGATTCTAAATAATGTGGTGCTGCAGCTATATAATTAGTTTCTGAAGACGTTTCATCTACTTTCATTGAAAACGCAACAGATAATTCTGTTTTCTTCAACCCTTCAGCAAAGTCTGACGCATTTGATAAGGTATATAATGGATTTACACCACTCATAATAATAGCAGCAACTTTACCATCCTTCATATCGGCTACTAAAGAGGCAACTGCTTTATCATTACCTTGTCTTGTTTTTATTGGAGCTGATTTATCAAAAGCTTTACTACTTAAAGCTTCATTAATATCTAAAGCAACTGTTTGAGCATTTACATCTTGAATACCTGTAACTACTACACCTTTACTTCCTGCTTTCTTTAATTGAGTTGCTGCACTTTTAACAGCATCTTCAATATGTTTTGGTAAACTCCCTGAAACAGAACCACCAACAACATAACTATATAATTTAGCTAAAGCTAATTTTTGTTCACTCGGTTTTAAAGGCACACGCTTATCTGCATTGGCACCAGTTAAAGACATATTAGATTCAAACTGAATATGACGAGACATTTTACCATGATCTGGAATTCTGTTTTTAGAATACCCAGAATCAAAACCACCACCTTGCCAATCTGATAAGAAATCTGCTCCGACAGATACAATAGTCATCGCTTTTTCAAAATCATAATTAGCTAATGCGCGTTCACCATATTTAGCTTGGTATGCATCTAATGCAGCAGATTCGGAAACAGCATCATAAACTACATGACGAACATTACCGTACTTTTCGCTAAACTCCGATATTAATTTACTTGTAGACGGACTTGCAAAAGTTTGTGTTAATAAAACAATCTCCTTATTAGCCGCTGCAATATCTGTTAATTTCTTACTTGTTTCAGCATCAAAATCACTCCAAGAAATAGCATTTCCATCTTTTCTTTTAGGACCTTGAACTCTTAAGCTATCATACAAACCTAAAACAGAAGCATTTACTCTAGCATTTGCACTACCATTGGTAGTAGCTAAAGCATTATTTTCAATTTTAATTGGACGACCTTCACGCGTTTTAACTAAAACACTAGCAAAATCAAATCCATCAGCAATTGTTGTTGCATAATAGTTAGCAACACCTGGAATAATTTCCGTTGGTTGTACTATATAAGGAATAGATTTTTTTACAGGACCCTCACAAGCAGCTAAAGATGCAGCAGCTGTAGTAAACCCTACGTATTTTAAGAAATCGCGTCGCGTTGTAGACGAAGCTTCTAATGTATCTTTATCTCCTAAAAATTCATCAGTAGGTATTTCTGCTACAAACTCGTTTTGCTTTAGCGTCTCAACAATAGAGCTATTCTCGTTTAGCTCTTCAACACTTTTCCAGTATTTCTTGTTTGATGACATATTATATAATTGAATTACTTCTTATTAAAATTTATTAATAGTGACATTTACCACATTCTAAACCACCCATTTCAGCTTCCGTAAATTCTTTTACGCCATACTTTTTAGTTAGTTCTTCATGTATTTTTTTGTAATAATCATTATCTTTAATATTCACATTGGTTGTTCTATGACATTCAATACACCAACCCATTGTTAAAGGTGCAAATTGCTCTGCAATTTCCATTGTTTCAATTGGCCCATGACATGTTTGACACTCTACACCTGCAACAGTAACATGTTGTGAGTGGTTAAAATAAACAAAGTCTGGTAAGTTATGAATTCTAACCCATTTAACTGGCTGAGAATCTCCTGTATATTTTTGATCGGCATCATTCCACCCTACTGCAGTGTATAATTTTTTAATTTCACCATCATAAAATTCTTTTGAATACTCTGGAGTTGTTTCTCCATTATATTCATAAATTGATTTATGACAGTTCATACATACATTTAAAGATGGAATACCAGATGTTTTACTAACTCTAGCAGAAGAATGACAGTATTTACAATCTATACCATTATCGCCAGCATGTATTTTATGAGAAAAATGAATTGGTTGTACTGGCTGATAACCTTGATCTACTCCAATTTGAGACAAATACCCATACACAAAATATGCACTAGAAAGCAAAAAGAATATAGCAACAACAATCATTAAAAATTGATTTTGCACAAAAGCTTTCCAAAGCGGTGTTCTTTTTGAAGCTTCTGGCAACTCGATATTTTGAGCAGCAGCAAAACGACGAAGCGTTTTATTTACTAAAAATAACCCGGCAGCTAATAATATAAATAAGATAGCTAATGCTCCTAAAATTATTTCATTAGAAATACCATTTGAAGATTTAGCTACTTGAACATCTCCGCCAGGTCCAACAGTAGGAGTAGGAGCTGCTTTCTTTTCTTCAGCAGTATAAGCTAAAATATTATCAATATCTTCATTTGATAATTGCGGAAATGCAGTCATTGCTGCGCCGCCATACTCGTTATAAATTTTGTTTGCGTAAGCATCTCCAGATTTAATAACACCTGAACTATTTTTTATCCAAGCATAAATCCATTCTCTATCTAAACCTTGTTCATCAGACAAACGAGCTTCTACATTTCGTAATGCAGGCCCTGTCATTTTCTTATCTAATTTATGACAAGCAGCACAGTTGGCATTAAATAATGATTTTCCTTTTGCTGAATCTCCATCTTGAGCAGAAAGAGAGGTAGTAAACGCTAATAAAAAAATTAAGCCGACATGAAAAATGCTTTTACTTAATTTACGGTGAATCACCTGTTTCATATTGTTGGTTAAATTAACTTCTAAACTTTGGTATGACTTTTGTCATTTAATAGACAAAAAAAAACTTATAAAAATCTCAGGCAAAAGTAATATTTAAAGTCGATTTGCAAAATGTTACAGAACTGTTAATTGATAATTTAGAGAGATTCTAAATAATAAAAACAACCACAAATTAAATTATAACGTATACATTTGTACAAATATATTAAGAATATGAAAATATTAAGTTTGAAAATTAGTGCTTTAGCATTTTTATGTTGTATTATACCTACAACTTCTATTTTTTCACAAGAAGGTACTTTAAGTTTAAATCAAGATAAAAAAATTGAAACGTTACTTGATCTTAAAAAAGAAATAAATAAAAATGAAAATGATTCCGACCGCTATAAAATTCAAATTTATAATGGAAATAGACTAGGTGCTCAAACAGCCCAAAAAGAGTTTAAAGAATCTTTTAAAGACTGGTCATCGACTGATAAATATGAAGAGCCCAACTTTAAAGTTTGGGTTGGAAACTTTAGAACACGATTGGAAGCTGATAGAGCATTAAAACGTATAAAAACTAAATTTCCCAGTGCATTTATTTTTAAGCCACTAAAGAAAAAAGATTAGTTTCTAGAGGGGTATATACCTTGTAATGCAATAATATAGCTAATTCCTAAATAGGGATTTCTTATATAAAAATCAGAATCACCACTTCTAACACTATAGGTTTCATATGTTTTACCTGAAAGTTTTTCAGAGACACTTATTTTCCTTAATTCTTTTGATTCGACTCCCCCTTTTTGTCCTAAATCTATTTCACTTAAATTTTTCCCTTGCCCTTGATGAATTGGAGTTCTTCCTCTAAGATCAGGTAAAGCAAAAGTTGTTCTACCATCGCCTCCATAAGTAGTTCCTAATAAAGAAAACAAAGCTGAATTTTGACTAATAGACAATAACTGCCCATCACAAAATGCCCAACCTCTTGGAGCAAAATTACCAGAAAACATTCTAATTTCTCCTATAAATGCTTCTTGAGCATTAGAAAACGTGGTAGATAAACTTAAAAAAGTTACTAAGATTAAAAATTTAGTTTTCATATATATTCTGTTAGAATTAGAACTACAAGATAAAAAATAAATTAAAATCATAAAAAAAGCGACCAAATTGGTCGCTTTTACTTTTATACTTCATGATATATCTAAATGATATATTATTTAAGTTTCTTCTTAACTTCAACTTCATGGAAAGCTTCAATAATATCGCCTTCCTTAATGTCGTTGTAGTTTTTAATTTGCATACCACAATCGTAACCTTTTGTTACTTCTTTAGCATCGTCTTTAAATCGTTTTAAAGAAGCTAATTCTCCTGTATATACAACAACACCATCTCTAATTAATCTAATACCAGAACTTCTAAGTATTTTACCATTAGTAACCATACAACCTGCAATACTACCTATTTTAGTTACTTTAAATATTTCTCTAATTTCGGCAGTACCTAAAATCTCTTCTTTAAGCTCTGGAGATAACATACCTTCCATAGCATCTTTAAGATCATTTATAGCATCATAGATAATTGAGTATGTTCTAATATCAATTTCTTCTTTATCGGCAATCATTCTTGCATTTCCAACCGGACGCACATTAAATCCTACGATAATAGCATCAGATGCAGATGCTAATAATACATCACTTTCTGTAATGGCACCAACACCTTTATGAAGAATATTAACTTGAATCTCTTCTGTAGATAATTTTTGGAATGAATCTGTTAAGGCTTCAACCGAACCATCTACATCACCTTTAAGGATGATATTTAACTCTTGGAAGTCCCCAAGCGCGATACGACGTCCAATTTCATCAAGTGTAATATGACGTTGTGTTCTAACTGATTGTTCGCGCTGTAACTGTGCACGTTTTGAAGCAATTTGCTTCGCTTCACGTTCATCTTCAAATACATTGAATTTATCTCCAGCTTGTGGTGCACCATCTAAACCAAGAATAGATACTGGTGTTGAAGGTCCTGCTTCAGCAACATCATTACCACGTTCGTCATGCATCGCTTTTACTTTACCACTATTTTTTCCTGCTAGAACATAATCACCAACTTTTAAAGTTCCTGCTTGTACTAATATGGTAGATACATAACCTCTACCTTTATCTAAAAAGGCTTCAACTACAGTACCAACAGCCGCTTTCTTTGGATTTGCTTTTAGCTCTAATAATTCTGCTTCAAGCAATACTTTTTCTAGTAATTCTTTAACACCAGTTCCCATTTTTGCTGAAATATCATGAGATTGGATTTTTCCACCCCAATCTTCAACTAATAGGTTCATTTGCGCTAAGCCCTCTTTAATTCTATCAGGATTAGCATCTGGTTTATCAATTTTATTTATTGCAAAAACAATAGGAACTCCCGCAGCTTGTGCATGCGAAATAGCTTCTTTAGTTTGTGGCATAATATCATCATCGGCAGCAGCTACAATAATAGCAATATCTGTAACTTGAGCACCACGAGCACGCATGGCTGTAAAGGCCTCGTGACCTGGCGTATCTAAAAAGGCTATTTTTTGACCGTTTTCTAACTCTACTCCGTAAGCACCAATATGCTGCGTAATACCTCCAGACTCACCTGCAATTACATTTTCTTGACGAATATAATCTAGGAGTGATGTTTTACCATGATCTACGTGTCCCATTACAGTTACAATTGGCGCACGTGATTTTAAATCTTCTGGTTTATCTTCAACTTCTTCTATAGATTCTTCAATGTCTGCAGTTACAAATTCAACTTGGTAGCCAAATTCGTCGGCTACAATAGATAATGTTTCAGCATCTAAACGCTGATTCATAGTTACCATCATACCAAGAGACATACATGCAGAAATAATTTGAGTCACCCCAACATCCATCATAGTAGCCATTTCACTTGCGGTAACAAACTCTGTTACTTTAATGATTTTACTTTCTGCTGCTTCGATTTGTTGATCGATTTCAGTCTGCTCTCTATGCTTATCTCTTTTATCTCTTCTGTTTTTTGCTCCTCTACCTTTGTTAGATTTTCCTTGAAGTTTTTCAAGTGTTTCTCTAACTTGTTTCTTTACATCTTCTTCAGAAGGCTCTTCTTTAACTACATTACGTCTTCCTTGTCCTGGCTTCCCTTTAAAACGATCGTTAGCTCCTGATCTGTTTGGACCACCAGCTCCAGATCTATTAGGGCCTCCTGATCTGTTTGGACCATTAGAATTCCCTGGTTGATTCCCACCAACTTTACTTATACGACGACGTTTTTTCTTATTAGCAGTATCACCTGCTTTAGCTTCAGGTTTTTTATCGACTGGTTTTTTCTTTGGTTTATTAAATTGAGATAAATCAATTTTATCGCCAGCAATTTTTGGACCAGTCAGTTTTTTATACTGTGTTTCTACCTTTTCATCTGGTATAACTACCTCATCATCAACAATAATTGGAGCTTCTTTTGAAGATGCTTTTTTCTCAGATTTAGGTTTTTCTTCTATAGCTGGTTTAGAAACTTCCGACTTAGTAGGTTTTTTAACTTCTTCCTTGACAACTTCTTCCTTGACAACTTCTTCCTTAACAACCTCTTTTTCAACAACGTCTTCTTTTTTAACTTCCTCCTTGAGATCAGCTGTTTTAACTTCAGCATTTTTAGATTTAGGATTCAAATCAATTTTTCCAACTTGCTTAGGTCCAGAAAGTACTTTAGAGGCTTTTACAACGTCTTCTCTTCTAGCTGATGCTTTTTGTTTTTCTTCAAGTTCACGTTCACGTTGTTCACGCAATACTTCTTTCTCTTTTAACTTAGCAACACCAACTTCTTTAGAAGCTACTTTTTTATTTGCATCTGTTTGAAATTCACCTGAAAGAATTGCATATGTTTCTTCAGAAATTTTCGTAGTAGGTCGCTTCTCAATATCGATACCTTTAGAATCTAAAAATTCAACTGCTCGATCAAGAGAGATATTAAGCTCACGTAATACTTTATTTAATCTAATTGTTTCAGCCATAAATCGCCTTTAAAATACTCAAATATATGTTATTCTTCAAATTCTTCCTTAAGAATTCTTATAACATCTTTAATTGTTTCTTCTTCTAAATCAGTTCTTTTTACTAAATCATTGACTTCTTGCTCTAAAATACTTTTCGCAGTATCTAATCCAGCTTTACTAAATTCGTCTATAATCCATCCTTCAATTTCATCAGAGAACTCTCTTAATTCTACATCTTCTTCGGCTCCCTCTCTAAATACATCTATTTCATAGCCAGTAAGTTGTCCAGCCAAACGTATGTTATGACCACCTCTACCAATTGCTTTACTTACCTCTTCAGGTTTTAAAATAACCTCGGCACGTTTTGTTTCTTCATTAATTTTAATTGAAGTTACTCTTGCAGGACTTAAAGCACGTGTAATATATAATTGTAAATTATTAGTATAATTAATTACATCAATATTTTCATTACCTAGTTCACGAACAATTCCATGAATTCTAGATCCTTTCATTCCTACACAAGCTCCAACAGGATCTATTCTATCATCATAAGAATCTACCGCTACTTTTGCTTTCTCTCCTGGAATTCTAACCACATTTTTTATGGTTATTAAACCATCAAAAACTTCAGGTATTTCTTGTTCAAATAATTTCTCTAAGAACGCAGGAGAACTTCTAGACATCATAATCGTAGGTTTTGCTCCTTTAAGCTCTACACTATCTATAACACCTCTTACATTATCTCCTTTTCTAAAGAAGTCAGATGGAATTTGTCTGTCTTTTGGTAGCACAATTTCATTTCCTTCATCATCCAACAGAATAACTGCCCTGTGACGAATATGATGAACTTCTGCTGTATATATTTCTCCTATTAAATCTTTAAATTGCTTATAGATAATAGTATTATCGTGTTCATGAATCTTAGAAATTAGGTTTTGACGTAATGCTAAAATAGCACGTCTTCCTAAATCTATAAGCTTAACTTCTTCAGATACATCTTCACCAACCTCAAAATCTGGCTCAATTTTACGAGCTTCGGTTAAAGTAATTTCTTGGTTTGGTTCTTCAACCTCTCCATCAGCTACAACAACTCTATTTCTCCATATTTCTAAATCGCCTTTATCAGGGTTTACAATAATATCGAAATTATCATCATCGCCAAATTTCTTTTTTAAGGCACTTCTAAACACATCTTCTAAAATTGCCATTAACGTTACTCTGTCAATTAGCTTATCGTCTTTGAATTCTGAAAAAGATTCAATTAACGCGATATTCTCCATAACTCTTATTGAATTAAAATTTAATCATAACTTTTGCTTCTACAATATCTTTATAAGCGATATTCGCTTCTTTTCTTATAGTTACTTTACCCTTACCAATAGGCTTAGGCTCTCTAACTTTCCATTCTAAAATAATATTATCGTCGGTTGCTTCTGTAAGAGTTCCTTCAAATTCCTCTGAAGTTGTTTTTACTCCAAGCACTCTCTTTAAATGTTTTTTGTACTGTCTTGTATTTACTAATGGAGCCGTTGCACCTGCCGACATAACTTCTAAAGAAAAATCTTGTTCTTCTCTATCTAAATTATGTTCTATAGCTCTACTAATAAACATACAATCTTCAACCAAAACGCCATTATCACCATCAATAATCACTTTTATTTGGTTATCTCCCTGAATAGAAAATTCTATTAGAAATAAATCTTGACGCTCTTCTAGAGCAGTTTCAAGTAATTCTTTAACGGTGTTTTTAAACATTCTTTAGTATAAAAAGAGGGGACTTTACGTCCCCTCATTCTCTTAATTCGCCTTTCAACGGTGCAAATATATGATATTTTAATTGATTTATAAAGTAATTATTTATAAATTTATATGCCTCTCCAATAAACTAAATTATACATAAAAACTTGTTCCTACCGGCTTTTCTAAACAAGCATAAAACACCTTAAAAGTAGCTAATCAACTAGATAAAAAACAGGATTATTAAATACACTTACTTTACACACTCGAAATTTAGCATCAAAAAGCATGCATTTATACTTCTTAGAACAATTTGTGAGGTGTTATGTGTTTTAATAAATTAAAGATTTTGTTATTCCTTCAGGAATCTGAGTTTATTACTACTATAAAAGCTAAAATAGAACGAAAATATTCACATTGAATTTCAACTTTTCTAAATACACAATAAATATTTATAATGATTTGAGTATAGAAAAAGGTATTATGAATTTCTCTAAATCTATAAAAGCAGACTTAATTGGCATGAGCACCAATGGTAGGCAGGGTATTTCTCATTTTTTTAATGGTAGCATTAGTGAAAATTTAGTTAATCATGCTAAACGACCTGTAATAACATTTAATCAAAAAGAAAAATCCTAACTTCTTTCGAAATTAGGATTATCTGTTGGCCCACTAGGGCTCGAACCTAGACTCTTTGGTACCAAAAACCAACGTGTTGCCAGTTACACCATGGGCCAATGTGCAATTGAGGGTGCAAATTTAGAAGAAATTTTTCTTTGCGCAAGCATTTTTTAAAAAATTATAATAAATAAATACTGTTTATTTAAAACACCCTGTATTCTCTATATTAATTGTTATTACTTTTTTAAGAAATTCATATAAATTAATTCTAGGTATGTTAAGACAAACTAAATAGTTATGCCTCATTTCATATTTATTATTAAATTCGCCAAAGCAAATAAACAAAAACTTTTATGATAGATTTTAATTTTAAAAAATGGAATACCATTACAGGATGGTTCTCTTTTTTAATAGCACTTATTACATACAGTTTAACAGTAGAGCCTACCGTTAGTTTTTGGGACGCTGGAGAGTACATTTTAACATCATCAAAACTACAAGTAGGACACCCACCTGGAGCTCCTTTGTTTCAAATGATGGGAGCTTTTTTCTCCATATTTGCTTTTGAGCCTTCACAAATTGGTTGGATGATGAATATGATGAGTGCTGTTTCTAGTGCTTTTACTATTCTGTTTATGTTTTGGACTATTACGTTATTACTTAAAAAATTAATTATAGGTAATGATGCTTTCAATAAAAATCAAGCTATTGCTATTTTAGGAAGTGGTTTAGTTGGTAGTTTAGCTTTTTGTTTTACAGATTCTTTTTGGTTTAATGCTGTTGAAACCGAAGTTTATGCTATGGCAACCTTAATCATGGCTATTTTATTTTGGTTAGGATTACGTTGGGAACAAGACATGGATAAGCCTCGCGGTAACCGTTGGCTTATTTTAATTGCTTTTGTTATTGGACTTTCTTTTGGAGTTCACTTTATGGGATTATTAACCATTCCTGCTATCGGACTTATATACTATTTTAAAAACTATAAAGATATTACTCTTAAAAACTTCATAATTGCTAATGTGGTTTCAGTTGGTGTTTTATTGTTTGTTTTTAAATTATTAGCTCCTAACATTCTAAAAATATTTAGTGCTTTAGAAATCTTTTTTGTTAACACTATTGGACTTCCTTTTAATTCAGGATCTATTATTGCAGGTATATTATTAATTGCTATTATTTACTACGGTTTAAAATACACTAGAAAAAAACAATACACGCATCTAAATACCGCTATTCTTTGTTTAACGTTTGTTATAATTGGGTTTTCTACTTGGTTAATGCTGCCTATTCGTGCTAATGCTAATGTGGTTATTAACGAAAACAACCCTTCTAGTGCTAGAGAATTATTGGCATACTATAATTTAGAACAATATCCTGAAACACACTTGTTTTACGGGCCACAATTTACTGATAAATATGCGTATTTAGATGAAAAAGAGCCTTATGTAGACGACAAACCTAAATATGAAAAAGATTTAGAAAAAGGAGAATATGTTATTGTAAACGATTATAAAAAAGCAAAACAAAACTACAACAAAAAACAAGCTTCTATTCTTCCTCGTATGTGGAGTGGAGAACATGCTGAAAATTATATGATGTTTTCAGGTTTTTTAGATTTTAAGGTAAAAACCAGTTTACAAAACACGTTTTACAACGAAGCTATGAATTTAGGAGCATCGGAAGAACAAGCGAATACCTATGCTTTAAATCGAGTAACTCAATATAAAACAAAAATAATCGAATTTAAAAACCAAGTAGCACAAGGTCTTGTAGACTACGAAGATTACGACAAGTTTTTATCAAAAGAAAAGAATTTTATTGAAATAGAAAAGCCTTCTTTAGGCAGTAATATAGCCTACATGTTAGAATACCAATTAGGCTATATGTACTGGCGCTATTTTATGTGGAATTTCTCTGGAAGACAAGATGATATTCAAGGACGTTACGACAACCATGGAAATTGGATGTCTGGAATAAAGCTAGTTGACGAATGGCATTTAGGCTACTCCCAAGATAATTTACCTAGCGACGTTAAAAACAACAAAGCAAGAAACACCTATTACTTGCTTCCACTTATATTAGGTATATTAGGGTTCTTCTTTTTATTTAACAAAGACAAAAAACTGTTTTGGGTGATGCTTATATTTTTCCTTTTTACAGGAATCGCTATTCAAGTTTACACCAACGTACGCCCTTTTGAACCAAGAGAACGTGATTACTCGGTTGTAGGATCTTTTTACGTATTTGCTCTTTGGATAGGTTTTGGTGTTTATGCCGTTTATGATACGCTTAAAAAATATTTACCAAAAAAATTGGCAGCACCAATAATATCAATTGCCTGCTTAATTTTAGTGCCTTGCATCATGGCTGCTAACAATTGGGACGACCATGATAGATCTGATAAATATACCGCTAGGTCAATGGCAAAAAAATATTTAGATTCCTGTGAAAAAAATGGTATTTTATTTACCATTGGCGATAACGATACTTTTGCGCTTTGGTATGCTCAAGAAATTGAAGGTTACAGAACTGATGTACGCGTTGTTAATACCAGTTTATTTCAAACCGATTGGTATATAGACCAAATGAAGCGTAAAGCTTATGAAAGCGAACCGGTTCCATCTCAATTAACGCACGATTTATATAAATATGGTACAAATGATTATATAGTTATCGAGGAAGTCATTCCAGATACTTTAGAAATTAAACAGTTTTTAAATTTTATTGATAGTGACAATCCTAAAACAAAATATAAATATGTTTTACAACATAATGGTTATGATTTATCAAAAGTAAGATCGCAAGATTTAAAGGCAAGTTATATGCCAACACCAAACTTAAGAATTCCGGTAAATAAAGAAAATGCTTTAAAATCAGGGATTGTAAGAGAAAAAGATACTGATAAAATTGTGCCTTATATTGATATTCATGTCACAGGCGGAGCACTATACAAGAACAGATTGTTGATGCTAGATATTGTAGCCAATAATGAGTGGAAACGTCCTATATATTTTACAGGAGGAAGTTTTGGTGACGATGATTACCTTTGGATGAAAGACTACCTACAGTTAGACGGTATGTGCTACAAATTAGTACCTATTAAAAGCGAGCTTGACAGAAGTAACCCGTTTGAAATGGGACGGGTTGATGCCGATTTAATGTATGAAAAGGTTAAAACATGGGATTGGGGCAATAGTGGCAGCTCTAATATTTACCATGATCCTGAAACTCGTAAAAACTCAATAACTTATAGAAGTAATTTAGCCCGATTAATTGAAAAATTAATTAATGAAAAGAAACTAGACAAGGCTGAAGAAATTGCAGATATAGCCATGACAAATATGCCCGTTGAATATTTTGGGTATTACACCCTTTTAGAACCTTATATTGGCGCATATTACGAAGTTGGAAACAAAGAGAAAGCACAACAATTATTTAAAGAAGTTGCTAATAAATATCAAGAAAACCTAACGTATTATAGTAGTTTAAAAGTTGATAAACAAGAGCGTTTGTTTGAAGATATCTATACAGATATTCAACGCTACAAAGGATTAGTTGATGTTTTAGTTGAATACGACACTGAGTTTGCTAAAACCGAAGGTGAAACATTTAATAATTATCTAATATTATTAAAATCATTATACGGTGAAGGTGAAACTTCAAGTGAACAACGACAAGACATCGATATTCCTACTGATAGTAGCGTAGAAATTGAATAGTTTTAAGGTTATGGCCTTAATAACCCCAATAAAAACACCATTAGTTGTAAAGAAGATGTTCCCAAATTATATTTGGGACATCGCTTCAACTAGCAAAACAATCTACCTTACTTTTGATGATGGCCCTACTCCAGAAATTACAAACTGGACATTACAAACCTTAGAAAAATTTAATGCAAAAGCGACTTTTTTTTGCATTGGAAATAATGTTGACAAACATCCTGATATTTTTCAAAATATAGTAAAAGCAGGTCACGCCATTGGCAACCACACACACAACCATATTAAAGGTTGGAAAACAAAGGCTGAAGCATATATTGAAAACATTGAGTTATGTGAATCTGAATTCAAAAATCAGATTCCAAATAATCAATCATTAACCACGAACCTTTTTAGACCTCCTTACGGACAAATTTCTCCTAAACAAGGAAAGCTACTAAGAAGTAAAGGCTATAAAATAATTATGTGGGATATTTTATCTTTTGATTGGGATGCCAATGTAAGTAAAGAAACTTGTTTAGATAATGTGATTAAAAAAACAAGCGATGGAAGTGTTGTTGTATTTCATGATAGTATAAAAGCTTCTGAAAATATGCAATACGTTTTACCTAAAGTGTTGGAGTATTTTAATGAAAAAGGATATTGTTTTAAAGCTTTAAATTGGACTGTTTAAAACTAGTAATAAAGCTAATTGATGTTCTAAGTTTGCGTTAGGGATTGATGCGGCATCCTTTTTATGTTGGATTCCTGCCTTCGCAGGAATGACAAAAATAAAAAGATATAGCGGAAAGCCCGACCCTTGTGGTAACGAACAAGTATTTAAATATATTCTTGAATAATACTAATGAGTGTATTAGCATCTTGCTCTCCACTTTGACGCCATTTCATTTCGCCATTTTTGTAAACAATTAGCGTTGGCAAACCTTTTACGCGTAAAGCTTCTGCTAATTCTTGATTTTTTTCAACATCAATTTTAATTACCTTAGCCTTATCGCCCATTGCTGCGGCTACATCGCGTAATACCGGATGCATAGCTGTAGATTGCTCATTCCATTCTGTATAAAAATCTAACAGAACAGGGATATCTACATCGATAAGCTCTCCAAATTTTGACATATCATAAAAGTTTTAAGTCAACTTATAATTTTACAAACGTACAATTTTTATTTTTGTTTGAAAATCAACATTTTAATCACTTTGATTTATACCTATTTATAAATATAAACAATTTTGTTTTAATTACAATAAATCTTAGCGTTTAAGCAGGTTTAACACCTTTTTTAAGTTCTATTACTGTAATTTCTGGCCAGATACCAACACGTCCAGGAAATGCTAAATAACCAAATCCTCTATTTACATTTATGTATTGTCCCATTTCTTGATAAATACCTGCCCAATATTTATAACGCCATTTTACAGGACTCCATTTAAACCAACCTGGGATTTCTATACCAAATTGCATACCATGGGTATGCCCGCTTAGGGTTAAATGATAATGATAATCGTCTTGAATTACTTTATTTTCCCAATGCGACGGATCGTGACTCATTAATATTTTAAAATCGTTAGCATCAATATTTTGAGATGCCTTTTTTAAATCTCCTGACGTTTTAAAACCTCCAACACCCCAATTTTCTACACCAACCAAAGCAATGCGTTCTTCACCTTTCTCTAAAAACCGACTTTCATTCAATAATAAATCAAAACCTATTTCCTTTTGAAGCGCTTTTAAATCTTCTAAATTTTGATGTTTTGCTTCATCTGAATCCCATTTAACATAATCGCCATAATCATGGTTTCCTAAAACAGAAAACAAACCGTCTTTGGCTTTTAACTTTCCAAAAATATTTATATATGGTTTTAATTCTTCAGCTTTATTATTTACCATATCGCCAGTAAATAATATGACATCACTCTGTTGTTCATTTACTAGGTCTATGGCATATTCTACTTTCTCTACATCGTCAAAACTACCGGAATGAATATCACTAATCTGAGTAACTTTATAACCATCAAAAGCCGCTGGTAAATCTTCAAAATACATAGTGTATTTTAAAACCTTAAAATTGTACCGTCCTTTATAAATACCGTAAATTATAGACGCTAAAGGAATGGCTGCCAAACCAAGCGCTAGTTTGCTTACAAATTGTCTTCTAGAAACAAAATACTGTCCTTTTGCAGCATCACCGGCTGTAAAATAACTATAAATAGCTTGGGGCACTCTAAAAATATCTTCGGCAAGCATACCAAATGACAAAACTATTTTTGGAATTAAAACAGCTATTAAAAAGCCAAATGCATAAGCGTGTGCATGTGTAAAATCATCTCTATTTAAGCCGTAATAACGAAAAACGAAATTACCTAATACTAGAATAGAAACCAACCAGTATAATATTTGAATCCAATTATTTTTTACAACCGTTTTAAAGGCTTGAAAGGCATATAAGTCTGCAACAATAAAAATAATTAGAAAAATAATCCAACGAAGCATAATTCTTTTTTTTACCAAAGATAACAGTATTGCAAAGTAATCATTGATAGCTATGTTTTATTTAACTAATTGTTAAGATTTACCTCTTTAAAGAATGAAATCTGAATATCTTATTTTAAGCATAACTTTTCGTAGTTTTGGTTTTCTATCAAAACAAACAAAATGTCTGACAACAAACGCGTCTTTTTAGTTGATGCTTTCGCATTAATTTTTCGTGGCTATTATGCCTTTATAAAAAACCCTAGAATCAATTCAAAAGGATTAGATACCTCAGCTATTATGGGGTTTATGAATTCGCTTTTAGATGTTATAAAACGAGAACGCCCCGATCATTTGGCCGTTTGTTTTGATAAAGGCGGAAGCGCAGACCGTGTAGAAATGTACGAGGCGTACAAAGCCAACAGAGACGAAACACCAGAAGCCATAAAAATAGCCGTTCCTATTATTCAAGATATTTTAAAAGCCATGCATATTCCTATCATGGTAAAGGAAGGTTTTGAAGCCGATGATGTTATAGGAACCCTAGCAAAACAAGCCGAAAAAGAAGGCTACCAAACCTTTATGGTAACGCCCGATAAAGATTTTGCGCAATTGGTTTCTGAAAACATTTTTATGTACCGACCTGTTTTTGGTGGTGGTTACGAAACTTGGGGTATTCCTGAGGTTCAGAAAAAGTTTGAAGTGACAGACCCAATACAAGTAATTGACTTTTTAGGGATGATGGGAGATTCTAGTGATAATATCCCTGGACTTCCTGGTGTTGGCGAAAAAACAGCCAAAAAGTTTTTAGCGGCTTATGGTAGTATGGAAAATCTTTTAGCAAATACACACGAGCTAAAAGGTAAAATGAAAGAGAAAATTGAAGCCAATGGTGAATTAGGTCTGCTTTCAAAAAAGCTAGCAACCATCATGCTAGACGTACCCGTAACCTTTAATGCTAAAGATTTTGAATTAGATCAACCCGATATTCCTAAAGTTGTCGAGATTTTTCAAGAATTAGAATTTAGACGCTTAATTGATAACTTCACTAAGACATTTGCTGTTGAAGCGCCTCCTACTGATGCTGAAAAAACTTCAGAAAAAACAGAAGTTAAAGCTGCTACACCAAAAGAAACGGCTTCGGCAGGTGCTGGTCAATTTTCATTATTTGGAGCAGATCCTTCTAGTGCTACTGAAACCGAAACAGTATCCGAATTTACTAGAAAAACGAATGAAACTACTTCGCACTTTTACCAAAGTGTAACACCAGGAATGGCAACAAAACTATTCATTAAAAATTTAATGAACCAAACCTCGGTGTGTTTTGATACGGAAACCACAGGTTTAAATCCGCTTGTTGCAGAATTGGTGGGTATTGCTTTTTCATGGGAAGTTGGTAAAGGTTTTTATGTACCATTTCCTGAAAGTAAAGACGAAGCCCAAGAACTTATAGAACAGTTACGTCCGTTTTTTGAAAGTGAGAGCATTCAGAAAATTGGTCAGAATTTAAAATACGATATTAAAGTCCTTGCAAAATATAACATCACCGTAAAAGGCAAATTATTCGATACCATGTTAGCGCATTATCTTATCAATCCAGATATGCGACATAGTATGGATGTATTGGCAGAAACCTATTTAAACTATACACCCATTTCTATTACAGAATTAATTGGGAAAAAAGGCAAGAATCAATTATCAATGCGTGAGGTTCCGTTAGAAAAACAAACCGAATATGCTGTTGAAGATGCCGATATTACACTTCAATTAAAAGAACATTTTCAAAAAGAATTAGGCGATGCTAATACTCAAAAACTGTTTAATGATATTGAAATTCCGTTGCTTCGTGTGTTAGCAGCTATGGAAGTTGAAGGAATTAATTTAGATGTTGCTTTTTTAAATTCCCTTTCGGAAGACTTGAATAACGACATAAAAACATTAGAAACAAAAATCTATGAAACCGCTGGTGAGGAGTTCAATATTGCATCTCCAAAACAGTTAGGAATCATTCTTTTTGAAAAACTAAAACTAGTTGATAAGCCTAAAAAAACGAAAACAGGACAGTATGCCACTGGCGAAGATATTTTATCCTATTTAGCAAAAGAGCACGATATTATTCAGAATATTTTAGACTATCGCGGCTTAGCGAAACTAAAAAGCACTTATGTAGATGCGCTTCCAACACAGGTTGAAGAAGCTACAGGCAGAGTACATACCGATTATATGCAAACCGTTGCTGCTACTGGGCGTTTAAGTAGTAACAATCCGAATTTACAAAACATTCCTATTCGTACCGAACGTGGAAGACAAGTGCGTAAAGCCTTTGTTCCTCGTAATGACGAGTACACTTTATTAGCTGCAGATTATTCGCAAATAGAACTTCGTATTATTGCGGCTTTAAGTAAGGAAGAAACCATGATTGAAGCTTTTAAAAATGGCGAAGATATTCACGCGTCTACCGCTTCAAAAGTATTTAATGTGGCTTTAGAAGACGTGACTCGTGAACAACGTAGCAATGCGAAAACTGTAAACTTCGGAATTATTTATGGCGTGTCTGCTTTCGGATTGAGCAACCAAACCGATTTATCTCGTGGAGAAGCCAAAGAACTTATTGATACCTATTATGAAACCTATCCGAAACTTCGCGCTTACATGAGTGAGCAAGTCGATTTTGCTCGCGATAATGGTTATGTACAAACCGTTTTAGGACGTCGTCGTTATTTAAAAGATATCGATTCGCGAAATGCTGTGGTGCGTGGTGCTGCTGAACGTAATGCCGTTAACGCACCTATTCAAGGTAGTGCTGCCGATATTATTAAAATTGCCATGATTAATATTTATAACAAGCTAGAAGCTGGCAACTACAAAACCAAAATGCTTTTACAAGTGCATGATGAATTGGTGTTTGATGTTTATAAACCTGAACTAGAAACTATTAAAACATTGGTTAAAACCGAAATGGAAAATGCGTTTATATTAGATGTGCCGTTAGATGTTGAAGTTGGTATTGGGATCGATTGGTTGGAGGCGCATTAAAACACCCCTAAAGTCCCCTCGAGGGGACAATCTAGGCCAATAAGCATTTCTTTTAAATTTTAATAAAGCATGTACAAATTAGACTTCTTTATTTAAATACTGAAACTCAGAAAGCTCATTTCTTTAATAAAAAATTCTAAAAAGAACTAAAAACATTATAACAACTTGAACAAATATCCCCTTGAGTGGATTATAGAGGTGTACAGAAAAACATTAACCATTAACCAACACCCAAAGCTCCACTTCTTCTTCAGAACGCCAATTTTGCTCACGCATGGTTTTGTTAGACCCCGCTTTCACTTTTCTTTTTAAACAGGCGTCTAATTTAAAACGTCCGCCTTTAGCTAATTCTTTCTCTATAGGATGGTCTTTTGCAACATCGGTTATTTGGGCTAAATTCGAAAATATAATAACGAGTTTTCCTTCTGGTAAAAGTCTTTTTTTAGCTTCAGTAAAAAACTCTGGAAATAGGGTGTCATTATAGAAAATAGCTTCATCATTTTTATCCATGTCTGGAGATGCTGGCAACCACGGTGGGTTAAAAACAATCAATTCGGTCTGCTTTTCAAACTTACCAAAAAGCGAAGCGAAATCGAGTTCTATTTTCCGAGACATTTTTGTGTCGCCCATAGATTCTGTAAGTCCAACAATAGCATTAGGATTGGTATCGGTTCCGAAAACCTTTTGAAAACCATGTTTTACCATTTGAAAATCCAATACGCCACTTCCAATACCCACATCTATAGCCGATTTTTTAGCACCTCCGTAACGTTTCAACCAATTATCGAACAGTATTAAATGATCGAACCTTGTTGGAAAATAAACACCATAATAAGGATGGATTTTATTTCGTAATACAGGAAGTAAAATACCATTTTGATGCCATTGCCAAGAGCTATTTAATCCTTGAACTTTAGAAAAAGGCAATAAGAAATGACTAACTTCTGGATACAATTTTGCTAACCAACCAATAGCAGGTGCTTTTTTTACGGTTAATTTATGATCTACAATTTTTATATAAATAAGACTTGATAACTTTCTATATGCCGAACGATACGCGCGTTGCTCTTGAAATGTTTTATTAGGCAAAGTTTTTTTAAGATGCTTATGCAACTCATTAAGTAGCAATAAACCGTTACTATAAAATTCTGTTATTTGTATAGGCTTACCGGCTTCTAAACCTTTAATGGTACGCGTAATATTTATAGATTTATTAAATTGTGCTAATGGCTTTTCTGGTAAAAAAGGCACGGGTTTGTTTACATGTATATCTGTAATCATCGTTTTGTTCTAAATTGAAACGGATTGCAGAGTAATGACTTTAGCAAGTCGTAAGATTAAAAATTCACTATTATAATAGTTACTTACTAGCAATCAGGCATTAAGTTGGCCACTAGGGTTTCATTAATCAAATTAAAGACTTAAGAAAGAAAGTCTAAAAATTTCGCTGAAGTCATGCGAAATGTTAATTAATATCAACAGATAAATAATGAGACAAAGGTACTTTTTTAAAACAGGTTTAAGGAATGATTTTAAAGGAATATATAAACCATAAAAAGCCATGGTTTGGCTTTAATAAAAAAGCAGAAATGAGTTCTTATTTTTTTGATACGGAAATAGATAGTAGTTTAAATTAGTTGGTGACGCATTAAAACTCATTATTTTAATTTAATTTTGCATTCATTTTAATGTTATGAGTATAATTTCGAAAGATATTTTAAAAGCAATTTCCATTTTAAATAATGAAGACTTAGTTGCTATTCCAACCGAAACCGTTTATGGTTTAGCTGGAAATATTTATAGTGACAAGGCTATTAACGCTATTTTCAAAACTAAAAAACGACCTTTTTTTAATCCGTTAATTGTACATATTCCTTCTATTGATGCTTTAGAAACTATTGCTATAAACATTCCTGAAAAAGCAAAACAATTAGCAAATGCTTTTTGGCCAGGATCTTTAACTTTAGTTTTAAAAAAGAAACAAAATATTCCAGATATAATTACAGCCGGTAAAGACACTGTTGCTGTTAGAGTACCAAATCATCCGTTAACACTAGAATTATTAGAGAAACTCTCGTTTCCTTTGGCAGCTCCTAGTGCAAATCCTTTTGGTAGTATTAGCCCAACTTCTGCAAAACATGTAGAGAACTATTTTAAAAATGACATTAAAATGGTTTTAGATGGCGGCGCCTGTAAAAATGGTATTGAATCAACCATTGTTGGTTTCGAAAATGAAAACCCAGTTATTTATCGATTAGGCTCTATTTCAATTGAAGATATAGAATCTGTAGTTGGTAAAATTTCAGTTAATAATAAAAAAGAGATTAAACCAGACGCTCCTGGAATGCTGGCACGCCATTATGCACCATCGACAGACACAATTTTAACAGATAATATTTTAGAAGAAATAAAAAAGCATTCTGGTAAACAAATTGGTGTTATTGTTTTTAATACTTTATTAAAAAATGATTCTATAAAAAAACTTATCACCCTTTCTGAAAAAGCCGATTTAAATGAAGCAACAGCCAATTTATATAATGCCTTGCACCAACTTGATAGTGAACATTTAGATGTTATAATTGCTGAAAAATTTCCAGATTATGGTTTAGGAAAATCTATAAACGACAGATTGCAAAGAGCTACTTTTAAAGACTAATACTAGCGTCTTTTCTTCTTACTTTTAAACTTAGCTTTATTTTTGCGTTTGTTAAACGGAATGGCATCATCATAAGTGTTTTTAACTTCGCCTGAAGGTTTGTTTTTTCGCCACTTTTCTGATTTCTCAGGAAGTAAAACTTTTAACAAGTCTTTACGACCTAATTTATTTAAGGTATTTTTAATCCAAGCTTTATTTTCATCTTTATACCAAAAGAAAAAACGATGTTGCTCGTCTTTTTCTTTTCGTGTTTTTGGCGTATTAACTTTTTGAAGTGTGTACGGATGATAACCACTATAATAAATAACGGTAGCCACCGTCATAGGTGTTGGAGTAAAACCTTGTACTTGCTCTAACTGAAACCCCATATCTTTAGTTTCGGCAGCCAAATTTGCCATATCTTCAACTTCACAAGCTGGATGATTCGAAATAAAATAAGGTATTAATTGAAGCTTTAATCCTTTCTTAATATTAATCTTATCAAAACGTTCTTTAAACTTATGAAAATATGAAAATGATGGTTTACGCATCAGTTTCAAAACTGGATCACTAGTATGTTCTGGTGCTACTTTTAGTCGACCAGAAACATGTTTGGTCATCACTTCTTCCGTATAATCATCTAACTCTTTGGGGTCAGCATTTTTATTAAACTCGGGCACCAACATATCATGACGGATACCAGAACCTATAAACGATTTTTTAATTTTTGGGTGCTTATCAACAGCTTGATATAAATCGGTTAATGGTTTATGCGACGTATCTAAATTACTGCAAATAACAGGTGAAATACAACTTGGCGCTACACACTTATCGCATATAGATTGTACTTTACCTTTCATTTTATACATATTCGCACTCGGCCCTCCAATATCAGATAAATAGCCTTTAAAATCAGGCATATTTGCAACAATATCAACTTCTTTTAAAACAGATTCTTGACTACGAGACGCAATAAATTTTCCTTGATGTGCCGAAATAGTACAGAAACTACAACCTCCAAAACATCCACGATGTATGTTAATAGAGAACTTAATCATTTCGTAAGCAGGAATAGGACCTCGTTTATTATATTTAGGATGTGGTAAACGCGTGTAAGGCAACTCGAAAGACGCATCAATTTCGTCTTCGGTCATGGTTGGACATGGCGGATTAATCATCAAGGTCTTATCGCCTACTTTCTGAAAAATACGTCTTGCCGCTAGCTTATTAGATTCTTGTTCTATAACCTTAAAGTTAGATGCATATTTTTTCTTATCCTTTAAACAGGTTTCATGTGAAGCGATTTCTACATCTTCCCAATTACTGTTTTTAGGAATTTTTGCACCAGCATCCAATAAAACGGCGGTTTGTTTAATAGTTGTAATACTAGAAAACGGAACGCCTTTTTGAAGTAAACGCACTACTTCTCTTAAAGGCTGCTCGCCCATACCATACACCAACATATCGGCTTTCGAAGTTTCTAAAATACTAGGCATTAACTTATCACTCCAATAATCATAGTGTGTCACACGACGTAATGACGCTTCAATACCTCCAATTAAAATAGGTGTATCTGGCCATTTTTCTTTTAAAATATTCGAATAAACGGTTGTTGCATAATCTGGTCTAAAACCAATATCGCCATTTGGGGTATAGGCATCTTTATCTCGACGCTTCTTATTAGCATTATAATTGCTAAGCATAGGATCCATACAACCACCAGTAACACCAAAAAACAATTTTGGTTTACCCATTTTTACAAAATCCTGAAGATTATCTTTTACATTGGGCTGTGGTACAATGGCAACACGCAAACCATAACTTTCTAAAATACGACCAATAACAGCGGGCCCAAACGAAGGATGATCAACATAAGCATCGCCACTAAATAGGATAACATCTAGCGCATCCCAACCGCGTATTTTAACCTCTTTGTTTGTGGTAGGTAACCAATCTGAAAGTTTTAATTCTTGCATAGCGTTGCAAAAATAGACAAAAATTGCTTCTCATATCGTATTATACGATATACCTCTTTTTTATATGTTGAAGATTTTACATTCTAAACTTAAAGCACAAACCTATATGTCGCTTTAATTAAAAAGATATTCTCTATTTGTTTTTGTAATATTTGATTATCTAAATTTCTTAATAAATTATTAGTAGAATCATCATTACCGGTAACACCTTGCGACCACACCAAAAATATTTCGGATCCTGGAATATATTCCCAACGCACCACTAAATTAGAACGAAATTGTACAAATGAAAAATCTGGTTTATCAAAGCTATAATCTGTTGTACCATCTTTGTTTTCATCAATATTATATACTTCATCTAAAGCATCGAAAGCTATTTGACTCTCGCTAAACTCAGTAATTCTGCCTGCTAATTTTTTAGCAATAGGATTGTTTACATAATTAAACCTATTATATCGCCCTGAAGAAATAAAAGGCTGTGCATAATACTGAATTGTTAAATTGGGGTTTAAAGTATAATTAAGTCTTATTGAAGCACTCAAGGTTTGTTGATCTATATTCCCTGTTATATAACGTTTACTAGAACCAAAATCTAACTGATCTACATACTGAACTTTATTAATATTTCTTGAATACCCAGGGTTTATTGATATACTCATAGCATCTAAAGGTCTGTAAGTAGCCCCCAAATTTAACTCATAATTTGACCACGTGTTTTCTTGACCAAATGACATAAATGAATTAAAATTAAACTGAACCTTTTTTCTGTTATCGGTATTAATATTAATCCAATTTGAAAATTCATCTGAGTTTTTAAAACGTGGTCCACCTCTAAGCGCTGTATTAGAAAAGAGTTTAGGCTTTATTTGAAACCCTGTATTAAATCTCCAATTGCTTTTTAATTGTGCAAATCCATTAATATTCCACTCGATTCTATTGTGATTACCTTCAAAGTCCCAAGCAGAAAAATGATTATAATTAACTCCTATATTTCTAAAAATTCCAAAAGGTTTTCGCCAACGGTAGCCCATCCAAAAATTATGTCTGAAATCATCTGCTTGTCTTTGAAAACCAATATCATTAAGTTCTAACTCTGGAGATCGCCATGTAAAACCACCTTCAAAGATAAAATTACCACTTCCTTTACCCAATTGTAATCTACCACCAGTACCTGTTAATGATGTTCTGTCTGGATCTACCTCTAAATGTTCGTTATCTGTTCTCTGAAATAAATGAACAATAGACTCTTGTGTTTCTAAGATTGCTTCTTTACTTCCTTCAACATGACTAAGAACCATATTCCCTTGTAAATACCAAGACCTTTCTTTCCATTGGTGCTTAAAATCGAATCCTCCAGTATATGCCGCTTTATGCAAAAACTCTAAATGTTCTTCTAAATTCCTATTTGTAGCAGTAAAAATACCACCTACAAAAGTGTTTCTATCATTAAAATCTTTTTGTAATCGACCAACAAAATAATTTGTAAAAGGCTCAACCGTTTCTTTTCTTCTTTCTCCAAGGTTATCAATTTCGGCAGTTTCTTTTGCTGTAATACTTTCTAAAACACCTATAGACCAGCCGTTTTTAGTTTTTCCAGAAAATTTCGCAGCTCCAAGAATTGTTGTGTTTTCAGGAGCTTCTGCAAACTCATCATCATTTAAATCTGAAGCGTGTTGTGGACTACGACCAATTCTTCTGGAATAAAACAAATTATCATTTCCAAAAGTATTTCCTGAATTTGTTCGCGAAAACCTATAATCAAAAATATTCTTATTTTCGACAAAAAACGGACGCTGTTCTCTAAAAAACAACTGAAAACCATCTAAAGCAATTGCAGCCGGATCTGCTTCTACTTGTCCAAAATCTGGATTAATTGTAAAATCTAAAGTCAAATCATTTGTTACTCCTATTTTACCATCTAGCCCAACCGATATTTTAGCATCTCTTCCATCTTCAAAAGGATTCTTTGCTACTTCTTCAAAAGTTTCAAACCTAGCTACAGTATAGGGCTGAATTTCAATTTGCTTTTGCGGTTCTATATTTTTCAAACCATGTAACTCACCAAAATTACTTACCCAACCGTTTATCTTTTGTGGCATATGTTGCCAAAACGAACGTTCATTTTTTCTGAAAAAATAACGCTGAACCTGAAAACCCCATAATTGCTCTTCTCCTTTACCAAAACGTAATTGCGTTAATGGTATTTTCATTTCGGCTGTCCAGCCTTTATCATCATGACTAACTTTTGTATACCATATTGGATTCCAACTACTATCCCAATTGTTTCCATTATTAGATATAAATTCATCTCCTTTTACTCCTGCAGATGTAATAGTAAACGAAAATCCGGTACGCAAATCATGGTAACTATCAATATTAACCTCTACCCAATCGCCCTGAAAAGAATCTCTTCGCCCCAAACGCTTAACAATACTATCTGGCTGGGTATCAAAACTACGTATGCCTATATAAATATTTTTAGCATCGTATAACACTTTAAACTTGGTGTCTTGGCTTGGTTTATCGCCTTCGTTAGGAATTCGTTGTGTAAAATTATCGGCCCAATCTACTTTGCTCCATTCTTCAAAATTCATTACTCCATCAATAACAGGAGCATCCTTGGCATCAACCTCTTGGGTAGTAAATATTCTTTTCTCTAGTATTTTGTTAGCATCTTGCGCATTTGTAACACTATAAACTATTATAGTGAGGATACATATTACAAATTTTGTAATATTCATTGAGTTTAGTTTTGTTTCTACTAAAGAGATAAAGCTAACACTATTGTTACAGTTTTTATAGTTTTTAATAAATAATTAACGGAATAATCTCACATTTTTTAACTCCAAAAAATAGTTTATTTTTATATAATCAAATTTTTCATTTTCTAAATGGTTTTAGACCTTCAAAATTAAAAGATATTTAAGCCTTAAAACTTATAGAACATTATAATTACAAAATGGCTAAACAGGAAGATCATATTAACGTTCCTAAATATCTTCAACTTTTTGGAGAAAACACCGAACTTTATTTTGCAATAACTAGTGGAAGCTTTTGGATTTTAGGTATTGCATTATCATTCATTTCAAGTACTCCTAAATTTATACCGATTGTTCTTTTTATTATAGGCGGACTTTTTGGAGCCTATTTTACTTTTATTACAGCCGGTAAAGATATTCTTAAAGGAAAACTTCAAATAGATTTTTTAATGCTTTTCGCGGCATTAGGTGCTGCCGCTTTAGGCAGATACGGAGAAAGCACTTTATTGCTTTTCTTATTTAGTCTAGGGCATGCCTTAGAGCATTATGCCATGAAAAGAGCAAGAAAATCAATTGCTGCACTTTCAGACTTAACACCTCCTATGGCATTAGTTAGAACACATAATATTATAACTGAAATTTCTATAGAGCAACTGGAACTAGGTGATATTATTATAGTAAAACCTAATTCTAAAATTGCCGCAGATGGTGTTGTTATTAAAGGAACAAGTGCCGTTAATCAAGCTCCAATAACTGGCGAAAGCGTTCCTGTTGATAAATATCCATCTGAGAATTGGCAAAATGAAAGTGAGGTTACCAAACTAACATCTGAACATCGTGTATTTGCTGGAACCATTAATGGTAATGGTGTTTTAGAAATTAAAGTTTTAAAACAATCTAAAGATAGTACATTATCTAGATTAATAAATCTAGTTAAAGAGGCTGAAACACAAAAATCGCCAACACAACAACTAACTGATAAATTTGAAAAAAATTATGTACCTATAGTTTTAGCTGTGGTGTTTTTGTTATGCTTTGGTTTTTTAGTTATAAATGAAACTTTTCAAGAAAGTTTTTACAGAGCCATGTCTGTTTTAATTGCAGCCTCACCTTGTGCGCTAGCCATCTCTACACCTAGTGCTGTACTAGCAGGTATTGCAAGAGCTGCACGACAAGGTGTTTTAATAAAAGGTGGGCGTCCTTTAGAAGATTTAGGCAATGTACGTGCTATTGCGTTTGATAAAACAGGAACGCTTACTCAAGGCAAGCCAACTCTTACGCATGCTATTCCATTTGAAAAAAACACCAAAAAACAATTACTAAAAGCCGCAATAGCAGTAGAGAAATTAAGTGACCACCCACTAGCTGATGCTATTGTTCTAGGAGGCGAAAAGGAACTTGGATATACCATCATTTTACCTGCAGAAAATTTAACATCATTAACAGCTCGTGGTATTCAAGCCCAATGGGATGGAACTATAGTACATATTGGTAATCGAAGGCTATTTGAAGAATTAACAGGAGAAAAAGTACCAAGTGAGATTCATGAAAAAATGTTAGAACTAGAATCGAACGGTCATACCTCGATGATTGTTCATCAAAACAATACCTATTTAGGAATTATCTCTGTTATGGATATTGCACGTCCTGAAGCAACTGCTACGCTTTCAGCTTTAAAGAAAATGGGCATAAAAAAGATGGTTATGCTGACGGGAGACCATCAAAAAGTAGCTGATGCTATTGCAAAAAAAATTGGTATAACAGATCCACTAGGAAGTTTACTTCCAGAAGAAAAAGTAAAAGCAATAGAAAAATTAAAAGAAGACCTTGGTAATGTAGCCATGGTAGGCGATGGCGTAAATGATGCCCCTGCAATGGTAAAAAGCACCGTTGGTATTGCCATGGGAGCAGCAGGATCTGATGTTGCTTTAGAAACTGCAAATATTGCTTTGTTAGCAGATAAACTAAATAACTTGCCCTTTGCCATTGGTTTAAGCAGAAAGGCAAAAGGTATCATCAAACAAAATTTAATTATCAGCCTAGGCATGGTAATTATTCTAGTGCCATTAACCATTATAGGAACTATTGCTCTTGGGCCTGCAGTAATAGGTCATGAAGGATCTACTTTAATTGTTGTATTGAATGCCCTTAGATTATTAAACTACAACCATTCAGAATAAAGAATCTAAATGAATTTTTAAAACAAGATTCAAAAGCATATCATTTAACTATCAACCCTCTTATAATCAAGTATTTTTATTCGATATAAGTATATTGATTAATCAGGCAAAAAATTACTGTGTTACTATTTGGTAATCAATCAGATTGTCGTACATTTGCAAACTCTTTTTAAGAGAGGAATGTTTAATAAATAAAAATTAATTAGTGTGGACACATTAAGCTACAAAACGATTTCAGCCAACAAAGCTACTGCAGATAAGCAGTGGGTATTAGTTGATGCTGAAGGTCAGGCGCTTGGTCGTTTAGCATCTAAAGTTGCAAAACTTATTAGAGGTAAACACAAGCCAAACTTCACACCTCATGTTGATTGCGGAGATAACGTTATTGTTATCAATGCAGAAAAAATCACGTTATCTGGTAACAAATGGAACGATAAAACGTACATTCGTCATACTGGGTATCCAGGAGGTCAAAAAAGTTTAACTGCTACAGAATTGTATGGAAAAGATCCTGCAAGAGTAGTAGAAAAATCAGTTAAAGGAATGTTACCTAAAAACAAATTAGGTGCTGAGTTATTCCGTAATCTAACAGTTGTTGTTGGTACAGAGCACAAACACGAAGCTCAAAAGCCAAAAACAATTAACTTAAACGAATTCAAATAATGGATGTAATTCACAAAATTGGCCGTAGAAAAACGGCTGTTGCGCGCGCTTATGTTGCCCCAGGAAAAGGTAACATTACAATCAATAAAAAAGACTTAGCTAATTATTTTACGACTGCTACTTTACAGTACAAAGTAAAACAACCATTAGTTTTGACTAACAATGACGCCAACTTTGATATTACAGTAAATGTATATGGAGGTGGTATTACTGGTCAAGCAGAAGCTGTTCGTTTAGCAATTTCTCGTGCAATGTGCGAAGTTGATGCTGAAAACAGATTAACATTAAAACCAGAAGGTTTATTAACAAGAGATCCGAGAATGGTTGAACGTAAGAAATTCGGTCAGAAGAAAGCTCGTAAGAAATTTCAATTCTCTAAACGTTAATATCCTGAACTTGGTTCAGGATCTGATAATCAGAATCCTTTATCATTTTCAAACAAAACAAAATTTAAACAAGTTATTGTTGTCCTAGTATAAAAACAGGATTTAGTTTAGCATCTAAATAGTTAAGGCGAATTTTAAAAATGACCACTTAATTATTGCTAATTCAACAGAACGTAAACTATTACAAAATGGCAGTAGAAGTAAAAGAATTACTTGAAGCAGGTGTACACTTCGGTCACCTTACACGTAAATGGGATCCAAACATGGCTCCTTACGTATATATGGAGCGTAACGGCATCCATATTATAAACCTTTACAAAACAGCAGCTAAAATTGATGAAGCAGGTGCAGCACTTGCTAAAATTGCAGCTTCTGGACGTAAAATATTATTCGTTGCAACAAAAAAACAAGCAAAAGATATCGTTGCTGAAAAAGCAGGAGAAATTAACATGCCATACATCACTGAAAGATGGCCAGGTGGTATGCTAACTAACTTTGTTACTATTAGAAAAGCTGTTAAAAAAATGGCTTCTATTGATAGAATGAAGAAAGATGGTACTTTCTTAACATTATCTAAAAAAGAACGCTTACAAGTTGATCGTTTAAGAGCTAAGTTAGAAAAAAACTTAGGCTCTATAGTAGACATGACTCGTTTACCAGGTGCTTTATTTGTTGTAGATATTAAACGTGAGCACATCGCGATTAAAGAAGCTCAAAAATTAAACATTCCTATTTTTGCAATGGTTGATACTAATTCTGACCCACGTCAAGTTGATTATGTAATACCTGCAAACGATGACGCTTCTAAATCAATCGATAAAATTTTATCTCACGTAACATCTGCAGTATCTGAAGGATTAGCAGAACGTAAAGCTGAAAAAGATGCAGCCGTTTCTTCAAAAGAAGAAGCTACTAAAGCTAAAGCAGCTCCAGCTAAAAAAGTTGTTGCTGAAGAAGAAGAATAAATAACATTAATACAACACAAATAAGTCGTTTAATTCTTTTCTTTTTTGAAAATTTATTGGGCGACTTATTTAAATTATAATAACTATGAGTACTACAGTAAAAATTACAGCGGCTGAAGTAAATAAATTAAGACAAGCTACTGGTGCAGGTATGATGGACTGCAAAAAAGCTTTAGTTGAAGCTGAAGGAGACTTTGATAAAGCTATTGAAGTTTTACGTAAAAAAGGTCAAAAAGTGGCTGCAAAAAGAGCTGACCGTGAGTCTAGCGAAGGTGCTGCTGTTTCTAAAATAAATGCAGATAACACTGCTGGTGTTGCTATTGTATTAGGTTGTGAAACTGATTTTGTTGGTAAAAACGAAAACTTTTTAGCACTAGCTAATCAATTGGCTGATATTGCTTTAAACTGCGATACTAAAGAAGCTTTTTTAGCTGCTGATTTTGATGGTATGACAGTTGCTGAAAAATTAATTGAGCAAACTGGAGTTGTTGGTGAAAAATTAGAAATCAACGGTTTTGAAAAATTAGAAGCTGCTTACGTTGGTACTTATGTACATATTAACAAAATTGCTGCTTTAGTTGGTTTATCAGCTAACGTTGATAAAGCTGAAACTTTAGCTAAAGATGTTGCTATGCAAATTGCATCAATGGGTGCAACTACATTATCTTATAAAGATTTTGATCCTGCTTACATTGCTGCAGAAACTGAAGCAAGAATTGCTGTTATTGAAAAAGATAATATTGAATTAGGTCGTTTAGGTAAAACACTTAAAAACGTACCTCAATATATTTCTATGGCACAATTAACTCCTGAAGTATTAGCTGCTGCTGAAGAAACTGCAAAAGCAGAATTAAAAGCTGAAGGTAAACCAGAACAAATTTGGGATAGAATTTTACCAGGAAAAATGGAGCGTTACATTTCTGATAATACAACTTTAGATCAAGAACAATGTTTATTAGATCAAAAGTTTATTAAAGATGAAAAAATAGACGTTGCAAAATATGTAGCATCTTACGGAGATGTTGCTTTAACAGGTTTTAAACGTGTTACTTTAGGATAACCCTATTTTCTGTAAAAACAGAAATCTTTAATATTAAACCACTATTCGTTTTGAGTAGTGGTTTTTTTTATGCAAACAAGTCAATAATTAGTTAGTGTTGTAACTGTTTTTGGCAGATTAATGCGGGAGAGATAGAAACGGCATCCTTTTTATGTGCTTTCGCTTTATAAATAGAAAGTAAAATACATTCTGCATTCGTTAGTTTAATTAAAATACTAGAATATACTTCATATAAAAAGATATAGGGGATAGCTCGCTTTTTATTTTTAATAAAAACCCGTCCAAAACTATTTTAACAATATTTAAAAACATCGATTGGTATTGCACTTAATAAATTCAAAAAAATAAAAAATTTATGTAGCTTTGCTAAACTTTTGATTCCACATTTGTGGACACCTGATAAACTACTCATGAAATATAAAAGAATACTCTTAAAACTATCTGGCGAAGCCTTAATGGGAAATCGTCAATACGGTATAGACCCAGACCGTTTAGCCGAATATGCTCAAGACATAAAAACAATTACTGACAAAGGTATAGAAGTTGCCATAGTTATTGGAGGGGGTAATATTTTTAGAGGTGTTGCTGGAGCTAGCAAAGGCATGGATCGTGTACAAGGAGACCATATGGGCATGCTTGCAACCGTTATTAATGGGTTGGCATTACAAGGTGCTTTAGAAGATGCTGGTATGCCAACAAGATTACAAACGGCTATTAAAATTAATGAAGTTGCTGAGCCTTTTATTAGAAGAAAAGCGATGCGCCATTTAGAAAAAGGACGTGTGGTAATTTTTGGTGGTGGCACAGGAAACCCATACTTTACTACAGATTCTGCAGCCGTTTTACGTGCCATAGAAATTGAAGCAGATGTTATTTTAAAAGGTACGCGTGTAGATGGTATTTATAATGCAGATCCGGAAAAAGATGATAACGCAATTAAATTTAATTTCATATCTTTTGATGATGTTTTACGTAAAGGCTTAAAAGTAATGGATACTACAGCTTTTACTTTAAGTCAAGAAAACGAATTACCAATTATTGTTTTTGATATGAATAAAAAAGGTAATTTACTTAAAGTGGTTTCTGGTGAAAACATAGGAACCGAAGTAAACGTTTAACATTTGGCGTAATTTTTGTATTTATTGAACTTTAAAGTTTAAAACAATGAACGAAGACATACAATTTATATTAGATAGCACAAAAGAAGCAATGGATAATGCTATTAAGCATTTAGAAAAGCAATTAATAAACATTAGAGCAGGAAAAGCTAGTCCAGCAATGCTTGGTAGCGTTATGGTAGATTATTACGGATCGCAAACACCTCTAAGTCAAGTAGCAAATGTAAACACTCCTGATGGAAGAACCATTACAGTACAACCTTGGGAGAAAAATATGCTACAAGAAATAGAACGCGGTATTGCTTATGCAAATCTTGGTTTTAACCCTATGAATAACGGTGATACTATTATTATTAATGTGCCACCTTTAACAGAAGAGCGTAGACGAGATTTAGCAAAACAAGCGAAAGCAGAAGCTGAAGACGCAAAAATAAGCGTAAGAACAGCTCGTAAAGATGCTAATAATGAGATTAAAAAAAACGATGATGTTTCTGAAGACTTAAAAAAGAATGCAGAGATTGATGTACAACAAATGACAGATAGTTACGTTAAAAAGATAGAGGACGTTTTCGACGCTAAAGAAAAAGAAATCATGACAGTATAATTTGAAAAGCGACAACATTGTCGCTTTTTTTTATAAATCCACTCCTATTTTATTTAAATAAATGTTGAAGCATTGTTTTCTTTTTTTATTTATTTTTTACTACACATTAACGTATAGTCAAACTAGCAATGTACCAGTACAAGATTCCATTGGGAAAAGTGAATTTATTAAACACCTTGGAAACGGGTACATCCCTACAAAATACTTTAACTTCGATTTAAGGTATTTAATTAAATACAATCAATATGAAGGTCTAAGAACAGGCATAGGAGGCATTACTAATGATGCTTTCTCAAAAAAATACCGTATAAATAGTTATGTGGTTTATGGGTTTAGAGACCATCGATATAAATACAGTATTGGTGGGGGCTTTAGATTAGCTGAAAAAACAAATACTTGGTTAAACGTTTCATATACCGATGATTTACAAGAAACTGGTAGCACTAAATTTTTAACAGACAAACGGTTTTTTCAATTCTTTGAACCCCGCTTGCTTAATATTGATTTGTTTCATAAACATATTACAAAATCAATAGATTTAGAGCATCAATTAACGCCACATTTATTAACTGAGACTGAATTAGCAATAAGTAAAATAGATCCTACTTATAATTACAGTTATAACGTTGATGGCAACACCTTTGAAAACTTCAACTTAAGTATTACCAAAATAGCACTTCAGTGGAGTCCGTTTAGTAAATATAAAACTTCGCCAGAAGGGTTTAAAAAAACTAAAGAAGGCTTTCCTAAATTTACACTACAGTATACCAAAAATTTTAAAAATATATTTAAAAGTGATTTTAACTTCTCTAAATTAGATTTTAGAACCATTCATGAAATAGGAACAAAAGGTAATAGCTTAACAAAAATCACATTAGTTTCTGGTATAGCTAATGGAAATATACCCATAACTCATTTATATCATGCTTACCCAAACAACATAAACAAAGAGACCATTTTACAACGTTTCTCGGTTGCTGGATTAAATAGTTTTGAAACCATGTTTTTTAACGAGTTCTTTTCTGATAAGTTTTCAACCCTTCAAATAAAACATTATTTAAAACCTTTTAATATCACAGAACGTTTTAAACCTCAATTGGTTGTAATAACACGCTATGCCATTGGCGACATGAAAAACTCAGAAAGACACCAAAACATTACTTTTGGCTCTTTAAAAAAAGGCTATACAGAATCTGGATTTGAACTTAATAAATTGTTATTTGGCTTCGGATTAAGCTTTACATACCGATATGGTGCATATCACTTACCTGAATTTGGAGATAATGTTGCTTTTAAGTTTACATTTAACGTCTCTTTATGAGGTAATACACTCCTTTTTTCTACCTTTGCGCATCTTTTATACAAGGCATGTTTAAACTTTTTTCTAAAGACTTTTGGGACGTTATTGCAAGATTAATTTTGCGTAATAAAATTATCATTCTTATAGGTATCGTTATAATTACTTTACTATTTAGTACGCAATGGAAATACATGCGTTTTACGTATACCGAAGCTAATTTACTTCCTGATGATCATGAAGTAAATATGGTATATAATGACTTCTTACAAAAATTTGGTGAAGAAGGAAACTTAATTGTAATTGGCGTAAAAGACAGCACGCTATTTTCTGTAGAAAAATTAAATGCTTGGAATGAATTATCTCATACTTTTAAAAATGATACTGCAGTAGAATCTGTTATATCTATAAAAGATTTACAAAAACTTGTAAAAGATACTAAAAACGAAAAATTTGCTTTAGAACCTTTTATTAAGGACTCCATTTCCTCAATTAAAGAAATAGAAGTTCTTAAAAACGAACTTTTTAACAAGTACCCATTTTACGATAACTTCTTATTTAATAAAGACACAAAAACAATTAGAAGTGCCCTTTACTTAAACAAAGCCATTGTAAATACTGCTGCTAGAAAAGATTTTGTTGTTAACGTATTAATCCCAAACATTGAAGCATTTGAGGCTAAATACAATTTAGATGTTAGAGTTTCGGGCATGCCTTATATTCGAACTTTAAATTCGCAAAATATTATTGAGGAAATTAACCTTTTCGTTATCGCTGCTTTATTGGTAACCTCTTTAATTTTCTTTTTCTTTTTTAGGTCATTTAGAGCCACTTTTATTTCGTTAATTGTTGTCTGTATAGGTGTTGCTTGGACTTTAGGTATTATTGGTTTATTGAGATATGAAGTAAGTGTTTTAACTGCTCTTATTCCTCCATTAATTATAGTTATAGGGATTCCTAATTGTATCTTTTTAATTAATAAATATCAACACGAAGTTAAATTACATGGCAATAAAGTAAAGTCACTACAACGTGTTATTACAAAAATTGGGAATGCAACGCTAATGACCAATGTTACTACAGCCTCTGGTTTTGCTACTTTTATTCTAACAGAAAGCGCATTATTAAAAGAATTTGGTGTTGTAGCTTCACTAAGTATTTTAGCTATTTTCATCCTTTGCTTGTTAATTATACCAATTATTTATACGTTTTTACCCTATCCTAAAGACAGACATTTAGAACATTTAAATAAAAAGTGGATTGGAGGATTCGTTAATTGGATGGAATGGATGGTTCGTAAAAAACGTATTGCTATTTACGTAACTTCGCTTATTCTTCTTGTTGCTAGTATTATTGGCATTTATCAAATAAAAATATCTGGGAGTTTAATTGAAGATATGCCACAAGAATCTGAATTCGTAAATGATATTCGTTTTTTTGAAAATGAATTTAATGGTATCATGCCTTTAGAAATCATGGTAGATACGAAGCGTAAAAAAGGCGTTATGAAACTTTCTACGCTAAAACGTATGAATGAATTAGAAGATTTAATTATTGAAACTCCAGAATTATCTAAACCAATATCTGTTGTAGGTTTAGTTAAATATTCTAAACAAGCATATTATAACGGGAATCCAAAATTTTATCAATTACCAACATCTCAAGAAAATAGTTTTATTTTATCTTATGCAAAAAACTCATCTACTAATACAGATTTGTTAAATAATTTTGTTGATAAGACCGGTCAATATGCGCGTATTACAACCTTTATGAAAGATATTGGCACTGATAAAATGGAACGTATCGAAGAAAACCTGCAAACTAAAATAAACAAAGTCTTTCCTAAAGAAAAATACAATGTAACCATGACAGGAAAAGCATTGGTTTTTCAAAAAGGAACAAAATATTTAGTTAAAAACTTAGCTATTTCCTTATCTCTAGCCATATTATTAATATCAATTTTTATGGCATATATGTTTAGGTCTGGACGTATGGTTGTTGTATCTCTTATTCCTAACTTATTACCGCTGGTTATTACCGCTGGTTTAATGGGTTATTTAGGTGTCCCTATAAAACCTTCAACTATTTTAGTTTTTAGTATCGCTTTTGGAATTTCGGTAGATGACACCATTCACTTTTTAGCAAAATACCGTCAAGAATTACAAGCCAATAACTGGAAGATTAAAATATCTGTTTATGGCGCTTTACGAGAAACAGGAGTAAGTATGTTTTATACTTCTATAGTACTTTTCTTTGGTTTTTCAGTTTTTACAATTTCTAGTTTTGGTGGTACCGTAGCTTTAGGTGCTTTAGTATCTGCAACCTTGTTATTTGCCATGTTATCTAACTTGCTATTACTACCTTCACTGCTACTCTCTTTAGAACGCAGTATTGCTAATAAACAAGTACTAAGAAAACCTTCTATTAATATCATTCCAGAAGAAGACGATACTGAAAAACAGAATTTTAACATGTAAATTACAGATTAGAACCTAATTATGTTAAAAAAAATAAATTATAACAAATTTTTGCAATTTATAATTTCAATTTTAATAATTTAAACCATTATATTTACATTTCAAAATAAGTGTTTATGCAATTACGTACCGTTTCAGAATTATTAACTCAAAATATTATTTTAACTGAAGTAGAAATTAAAGGATGGGTTAGAACTTTTAGAGCAAATCGATTTATAGCTTTAAATGACGGTTCAACAATTAACAATATACAGTGTGTTTTAGATTTTGAAAAATTCGATGAAGCTCTTTTAAAAAGAGTTACAACAGGTGCTGCTATTCATATTAAAGGCGAATTGGTTGAAAGTCAAGGCAAGGGACAAAAAATTGAAATACAAGTAAATGAATTGGAGGTTTTAGGAGACTCAGATCCTGAAACATATCCTATTCAACCCAAAAAGCACTCTTTTGAATTTTTAAGAGAAAACGCTCATTTACGTACAAGAACAAATACGTTTAGTGCTGTAATGCGTTTGCGCTCTACATTATCATTCGCTATTCACAAATATTTTAACGAGAACGGATTCTATTATATGCATTCTCCAATTATTACCGGTAGCGATGCAGAAGGTGCTGGTGAAATGTTTAAAGTTTCTAATTTAGATGCAAAAAACCCTCCTTTAAATGACGAAGGAAATGTAGATTATTCTAAAGATTTCTTTGGAAAAGAAACGAACCTAACGGTGTCCGGTCAACTAGAAGCAGAAACATACGCCATGTCTTTAGGTAAAGTCTATACCTTTGGACCTACTTTTAGAGCTGAAAACTCAAATACATCACGCCATTTAGCAGAATTTTGGATGATAGAGCCCGAAGTTGCTTTTATGGACTTGGCTGGTAATATGGATTTAGCTGAAGATTTTCTTAAATATGTAATAACATATATTTTAGAAAATAATTCTGAAGATTTAGAATTTTTAAACAAACGCTTATTAGACGAAGAAAAATCTAAACCTCAAGTAGAACGAAGTGATTTAAGTTTAATTGAAAAACTAAATTTCGTAACAGAAAACAACTTTAAACGTGTTAGTTATACAGAAGCTATTGATATTTTAAGAAATAGCAAACCTAATAAAAAGAAAAAATTCAAATATTTAATTAATGAATGGGGCTGCGATTTACAAAGTGAACACGAACGCTTTTTAGTAGAAAAACATTTTAAATGCCCAGTAATACTGTTTGATTATCCTGCCAACATAAAAGCCTTCTATATGCGTTTAAATGAAGATGGCAAAACAGTTAGAGCAATGGACATTTTATTCCCAGGTATTGGAGAAATTGTTGGTGGTGCACAACGTGAAGAACGTTTAGATATTTTAAAAGAAAAAATGGCCGCAATTAATATCCCTGAAGAAGATTTATGGTGGTATTTAGATTTACGCAAATTTGGAACTGCAGTACATTCTGGTTTCGGGCTCGGTTTTGAGCGTTTGGTTATGTTTACCACAGGAATGAGCAATATTAGAGATGTAATTCCATTTCCAAGAACACCTCAAAACGCACAATTTTAGTAAATTTTCATAAAAAAGGAAAGTTGGCACAACTTTGGTATGCTAATTCCTTTTTTTATCTTTGAGCAACAACCTTAAATCGAAACATGCTTAAGCAATATTTACAATTTAAATTATCGCAAAAATTATCACCGCAACAAATTCAATTAATGAAATTGATTCAGTTGCCTACTCAAGCATTTGAACAACGTTTAAAACAAGAATTGGAAGAAAACCCTGCTCTTGAAGGAGGTAAAGAAGACATTGAAAACGAATATGATTCAGATTTAGACAATACCGATGATTTTGGAGATACTGAAACTATAAATGCTGAAGATATTAATGTTGATGAATATTTAAGTGATGACGAAATTCCAGATTATCGTACACAAGCTAATAACTACAGTAGTGATGATGAGCAAAAAACCATGCCATATGCAGCAGGAACATCTTTTACACAACATTTAGTAAATCAATTAAACACCTATAGATTATCTGATGAAGAAAGAGATATTGCCGAGTTTCTAGTTGGCAGTGTAGACGAAAGTGGCTATATACGTCGTGAACTCACTGATATTATGGACGATTTGGCTTTTACACAAAATGTTTACACAACCGAAGAGAATATAGAAAAAGTTTTAAAAATAGTACACCAATTAGATCCAGCTGGAGTTGGAGCGAGAAACTTACAAGAATGCTTAAGCATTCAATTGCATCGAAAAGAAAAAACAGCAGATTGTGAATTAGCCATTAATATTATTGATAATGCTTTTGAGCAGTTTACTAAAAAACACTATAAAAAATTACTTCAGAAATTTAATATTTCAGAAAATCAGTTAAAGGATGCTATTTCAAATATCGAACATTTAAATCCAAAACCAGGAGGTTCTTACGCTGGAAACAATAGAATTGTTGAGCATGTGGTTCCTGATTTTGCAATTAAAATTGTTGATGGTGAATTAGAGTTAACCTTAAATGGAAGAAATGCTCCAGACCTTCATGTCTCAAGAGAATATAGCAATATGCTTAACGGCTATAAAGAAGCTAAGGACAAATCAAAATCACAAAAAGATGCCGTTACTTTTATAAAACAAAAGTTAGATGCCGCTAAGTGGTTTATTGAAGCTATAAAACAACGTCAACAGACCTTATTTATAACAATGAGTGCTATTATGCACTACCAAAGTGAGTATTTTTTAACAGGTGATGAGCGCAATTTAAAACCTATGATTCTTAAAGATATTGCAGATGAAATTTCTATGGATGTTTCAACAGTATCTAGAGTTGCAAATAGCAAATATGTTGACACACCTTACGGAACTAAATTGATAAAAGAATTCTTTTCTGAATCGATGAAAAATGACCAAGGAGAAGATGTTTCAACAAGAGAAATAAAGAAAATATTAGAAACTGTTATTGAAGAAGAAGACAAGAAAAAACCATTAACAGATGAAACATTAGCTTCTATTTTAAAAGAAAAAGGCTATCCCATTGCGCGTCGTACTGTTGCTAAATACAGAGAACAACAAGATATACCAGTAGCACGATTACGTAAAAAAATATAATGAATTGGCTTTTAAAAAGTATATCGTATATATTCCATCCATTACTAATGCCGCTTCTAGGTGTTCTTTTTTATTTTTCAAAATCGCCTAGATTTATACCTACTGAGATTAAACAGGCGAAAATAGTTTCTCTAATTATACTTACCATCATTCTGCCTATATTACTCTATTTTTTATTAAAAACATTGGGGAAGGTAAAATCTATTTACTTAAAAAGCACAAACGAACGAATTTACCCTTTAGCACTTAATTGCATTGTTATTCTTATTATAATTCAACGTATTTTAACTCCTACACAAGTTTTAGAACTCTACTATTTCTTTGTTGGCATATTAATATCTACAATGGCCTGTTTATTACTTGCCGTTATGAAGTTTAAAGCAAGTATACATATGATTTCTGTTTCAGGAGTCTTTATGTTTTCTGTAGCCTTAAGTATTCATTTTAGTATTAACATTAACGCTACTTTGGCTTTAATGATGATTTTAATTGGAGCCGTAGCTACTTCTAGATTACATTTAAAAGCACATCCCTACAAAGAATTAATTATGGGAATATTTGTTGGTATAATTCCTCAACTCATATTAGTACCATATTGGTTATAGTATATAAAACATTAAACCAACTTTTATAGCATTCATATTTAATGACAGACCATTTTTTAATTTAGCATTATTAGAAAAAACGGAATTTAAAGCATAATACATGTAAACATTCCAAGTATTGTAACCAGCACTTAATGTTAAACCATATTGTATCTTATTAAAAGCATCAATATCAGTATATTTAAAACTACCTAAATCTCCAATATATTTAGTTGTATGCGCAAACATATAACTAATCTTAAAACCTGTATAAATACGCCAAAAATCATACTCTGTTGGCGTGGAACTTCGCCATCTAAACTCTAGAGGAACTTCAAGTAAGTGACTAGAAAATTTATTTTTAGTATATGTATTATCATCTACTAAAACACTATAAGATACGATCCCTAAATTATCTTTACTAATAAGTAAATTCTCAATAAAAGAATTAGCAGAATAACCTAACCCTAAACCAATAGAAACGTTTCTATTTTTATTTATTGGCATATCTCTAATGAAACCTAAATGAAAACCACTTGAAAATCCGCTTTGGGATAAATCTTTAGGCTTATTCCCAAATAAATTATTTGTTACACCTATATAAAATTGATCTTCGCGATATAGTGAATCAATCTCTGCATTAACAACTTCTTGGGCATTAATTGTTATCACAAAAAAAGTAATATGTATCAAAGTAAACAATTTCTTCATCATAACTAGATTATAATATACCGAAAATAAAAAGGGCATTCTATTAAAGAACACCCTTATATATTTAACAAATTAAGATTATTTTACTTAATTATTCAATGCATCTCCACTACCAGTTGTGTAATTAATTTTTAATGCATTTACTTTTCTCAACTCTTGCTTAACATCTCCAACTATACCCATATTAGCATCTTTATCTACTTTTAAAGAAACTGTTAAATAAGGTATAAGTTCTTCTCTTAACGCAGCTCTTTCGGCACCTATAAAAGCTGCTATATCAGTAACTTCAGCAAAATTATCATTTAATTGAATTCTTGCCTCAGTACCAAAGTTCTTATAGTTATCACTAGGTTTTCCCATATATATATAACTAACAGGATTCTTTTTATCTAGTTTTTCTATTTGGTTAGCTAATGGCAATGCATTCTTTATTTTAAGTGTATCTTCTCTCATTACGGTAGCAACCATAAAAAAGAATAATAACATAAATACAATATCTGGTAATGATGCTGTGTTAATTGGAGCTAATCCTCCATCTTTTTTCTTTTTAAATTTAGACATATTATCTCTATTTATTTAATTCTACATTACCTACTATTGCACTTCAGATAGCTTTTGAGGAATTTCTTCTTTAATCAAATCTATAAGGTCTTTCAACTTATCCTTGTTACCAGGCCATTGAACATTTTTATAGTTATTTTGCATTTGAACAAAATCCATACCAGAAAATCCTTTTTGAGGACCTAATTGGAGTGCTCGTCTATTTCTTAAAACATTATAAGCTGCAACTAATTCATTTTGTACAGATATATATGATGAATAAGAAGTTTCTCTATCATTAGCTAAAGAGATAATTGCTTTCACAGGATTATCAGAAGATGATGGGTTTTTATTTCCTTGACAAAAGCTACAAGAACCATCTCCATTATTATCTAAAAATTCAACAGCTGCTTGCCTTAAATCTTTAAGTTCCATCACCTCATCTTCGACTAACAACTGATCATTTTTATTTATTATAACAGTAAATATATTCTTCTGTTTAATAACAACATCTTGTTCAGAATCATCAATAGGTGGTAATTTTCGATTAATACCAGAATCTTTTTCAATGGTAGTTGTAACCAAGAAAAAAATTAATAGTAAAAAAGCAATGTCGGCCATTGAGCCTGCATTAACTTCTGGTGCTGCTCTTTTTGCCATATTATTTTACCATTTTTTTAATTCCGAAAAACAACATAGAACCTCCTGCTATTAAAAGAAGTAAGTAGAATAACCATAATCCTGCTCCTAATAATTGTGAACCTCCTGCTGACAAAGAACCTCCATCTTTTAATGGTGTTTCAACTCCATTAGCTAATCCGAAATAACATATAGCTGATAGTAAAGCAAAAACTCCAACACCTTTTAAAGTGCTTTTTAGCTTATCTCCATCAGACACTATGTTTTTCAAACTAAAAATAACTACAAAAGCTAATGTTAAAAAGAAAACAATGTATCCTATATACATAAACGAATTTACAGATCCACTTGATTCCCCAGCTTTTATAGCTTCATCTCCTGCCGATATTATCATAGCTAGAAATACAATAGAAAGCACTCCTACAACCGCTAATAATATAGTTAATATTTTTTTCATCTGTTTAAATTTTATTGTGTTAATAAGTCAGATGTAATTCACCAAAATCATATATAAGGTTAATACAACCCTAATTATATATGGCTCATTTCATAATACTTACAATTTTTAAATTATTACTTCTTGTTTCTAATTAACAAGTCCATTAATGTAATAGAAGAATCTTCCATATCATTAACTATGCTATCAATTTTAGCAATAATATAATTGTAAAAAATTTGAAGTATGATTGCTACAACTAAACCAAATACTGTAGTTAAAAGTGCTACTTTAATACCACCAGCTACTAAAGATGGGTTCATATCTCCAGCTGCTTCAATTTTATCGAATGCCTGAATCATACCAATTACAGTACCCATGAAACCAAGCATTGGCGCTAATGCTATAAATAATGAAATCCAAGATACATTTTTCTCTAATTGTCCCATTTGTACACCACCATAAGCTACAACAGCTTTTTCTGCAGCTTCAACACCTTCATCTACTCTATCTAAACCTTGATAGAAAATAGAGGCTATAGGCCCTTTAGTGTTTCTACAAACTTCTTTTGCAGCTTCAACACCACCAGATGATAACGCATCTTCAACAGATTGAGTTAATTTTTTTGAATTTGTAGTAGAAAGGTTTAAAAAGATAATTCTTTCAATAGCAATAGCTAAACCTAGAATTAAACATAAAAGTACTATTCCCATAAAACCTGGGCCACCTTCAATAAAACGCTTCTTTAATTCTTGATGAAATCCTAGCTCTTCAGCAGGTGCTGGATCAGCTTCTTGAGTTGTTGTTGTTGTTACAGTTGTTACTGCTGCACTATTACTTGTAGTTGCATTAGCAGTTCCGAATGCCATCATTCCAGCGATAGCAAGGATAGAAAATAATCTTTTCATGTTCTCGATCTTAATTTTATTAGTTAAAGTGTTAAAGATATAAAAAATAAAGTAATTAAAAGTAAAAAATAACAGCAGAGAGAAAGGGATTCGAACCCTCGATACGCTATTAACGTATACACGCTTTCCAAGCGTGCGCCTTAAGCCACTCGGCCACCTCTCTGTATTTAATCTTAGTTAAATTACAGGGTATGAAATAACGAAAAAAAGTTTAAAAGCTAAAATTTTATAAGTTAAATTTAAGACATTTCTCCTCTCAGCGATTTTTCAAACAAGCTTTTAAATTTTTCACTTGAAATATTTTGCCCCAACATAAACATTAACTTTGCAATTGCTGCTTCTGTAGTGATATCTTTTCCTGATATAACACCTATCTCTTTTAACTGATTACTAGTCTCATACCGCCCCATCATAACACTACCACCAGAACATTGTGTTATATTGACAATATGAATCCCTTTTGAAATTGCTTCTTTTAACATCTTGATAAACCATTTTTCTGTAGTACAATTTCCAGAGCCAAAAGTTTCAATTATGACTGCTTTTAGCTTAGGTGATTTAATAATTCCCATAATTATATCTTCAGAAATACCCGGAAACAACTTAATAAGAGCTATATTATTATCTAATTTTTTATGAATTTGAAACATTTTATTCAAACTCGGCTTGAATAAATATTTGTTATTAATTTTTAAATGCACTCCAGATTCTGCTAAATCTGGATAATTAAAAGAAGCGAATGCTTGAAAATTTTCTGCATTAATTTTTGTTGTTCTATTTGCTCGATATAATTTATATTCAAAATACAAACATACTTCCTTTATTAAAGGTTTTCCTTCGCTTTTTAAAGACGCTACTTGAATAGAGGTTATTAAGTTCTCTTTTGCATCAGTGCGTAAATCGCCAATTGGCAATTGAGAACCTGTAAATATTATGGGCTTATCTAAATTTTCAAACATAAAACTTAAACCAGATGCTGTATAGCTCATGGTATCACTTCCGTGTAAAACAACAAAACCATCAAACTTTTCGTAATTTGTTTCTATAAGTTCTGCTATTTGTATCCAATACTCAGGTTTCATATTACTAGAGTCTATTGGCTCAAATGAAGCTGTATCTATATTACAATCTAATAATTGTAACTCTGGTATTTTCTCTAGAAGTGTTTTAAAATCGAAAGCCTTTAACGTTCCCGTTTTAAAATCTTTAATCATACCTATAGTTCCACCAGTATATATAAGCAATATGTTAGCTTTTGATTTATTCATACTTTAAACTTTAAAAACGTTTTTTGAGTTTTGAGTTGTAATAGTTGCAACTTCTTCTGGAGTCCTATTATATAGGACAGCTAATTTCTCTAACACCTTTATAATATATACGCTTTCATTTCGCTTCCCTCTGTATGGTGTTGGTGCTAAATATGGCGCATCGGTTTCTAAAACAATGTGCCTTAAATCTATTTGATTTAAAAACTGATCTATTTTTCCATTCTTAAAAGTAGCGACACCACCAATTCCTAATTTTAAATTATAAGAAATAGCTTGACGTGCTTGTTCTAAAGTTCCGGTAAAACAATGAAAAACGCCAAATAAATCATCGCTTTTCTCACTCTCTAAAACCTCAAAAACTTCATTAAAAGCATCTCTACAATGTATATTAATTGGCAACTGATACTTTTTTGCTAATTGAATTTGATATTTAAAGGCTTCTTTTTGAATTCCCAATGTTGATTTATCCCAGTACAAATCAATACCAATTTCGCCTACTGCATAAAATTTTCGGCTTGCAAGCATTTCTTCAATATGCTTTAACTCTTCTTTATAATTCTCTTTTACATGCGTAGGGTGTAACCCCATCATTAAAAATACATTCTCTGGATACTCTTTTTCAAGCTGAAGCATCGATTCGGTATACGTTGAGTCAATTGCTGGAATAAAAAATCTGGAAACACCTTGTTCTATAGCACGACTCATCATGTCGCTTCTATCTTCATCAAATGCTTCACTATATAAATGTGTATGTGTGTCTGTAACTATCAAATACTAAAGTTTAAAATTTCTACTTATATTTTTTTTGTAAAAATAATTGTTTTTACATCATTATATTTGTTTAAAATTAATTTATGGCAAAGCTTCAACAATTTCTTCTCGACAAAGGCTACACTAAAATAAAATTACATTTAACCCAAACTAATCATTTTGAAATTAAAGCATCAATAAATAGCAAAAAAGGGTTATTTATTTTAGATACTGGAGCATCAAGTTCTTGTGTTGGTTTTGAAGCTGTTGACACCTTTAACCTAAAAGTTAAGGATTCTGAAATTAAAGCTGCTGGAGCTGGAGCTACAGGTATGGAAACAAAAATGTCTAAAAAAAACAAGGTGAAAATTGGCAAATGGAAAAATGACAAAGTTATTTTAGTTTTATTTAACCTTAGCCACGTAAATTCGGCTTTAATTAATCATAACTCAAAACCTGTAGATGGTATTATTGGTGCGGATATTTTGAAAAAGGGAAAAGCCATTATAGATTACGAAAAGAAATATCTATATTTAAAATTATAAATTATCAACTACTAATAGCATTTAACCCTTAATTAATGAGTACCTCTATTGTAATTGCAGATGACCATCCTTTAATGTTAAGAGGTTTAACCGATTTTTTAACTTCTAAAAACTTTGACATTGTAGGTAGTGCTACAGATGGAAATAGTGCTTATAATCTTATCGTAAAATTAAAACCAGAAATTGCCATCCTAGATATAAGAATGCCGCATAAAACCGGTATAGAAATTGCTGAGGCTTGTAAAAAAAACAACTTACCAACAAAAATTATTCTTATCACTTTTGATAAAGAAGAAGATTTATATGATAAAGCAAAAGAACATAATGTATATGGTTATATTTTAAAAGATTTTGCAATTGAAGAAATTGAAATTTGTATTGAAAATGTCATTAATAATCAACCTTATTTTAGTGAAGAAATTCAATCTTATTTAAATCATAACATACATAATGAAAAACCAAAAGGTTTAGAACTTTTAACTAGATCTGAACTAAAAATAACAAAACTGATATCTGAAAACAAAACTAGTCAAGACATAGCTAAAGAACTAAACATTTCTGTACGAACTGTAGACAAGCATAGAAGTAATATAGTTGCTAAGCTAGGCTTAGACAACAAACCTACATCACTTTCTATTTGGGCAAACGTTAATAAAACAAATTTGTAAAATACGTAGAACTGCGTATTTTTTTTAACGTATATATACTTTACATTTACAGTGCTATTAATTAGTTCTTAGGGAGAATTATAGAAAACTCTAAATTGTTATGATTTAGAGTTTTCGCTTTTAACAAACTATCCAAATATAAAAAATACGTAGAAGTGCGTATTTTTTATATACTTTTTGCTGTATACTTTTACTGAGTTTTTAATTCACAAAAAAACTCTCTTACATGTACTTTTATTCACTAGTAAAACAGCACATAAAAGTTTTATTATTTTATTAATAAAATAATAAAACTTGTTTTCAAACCCAATCATGAAAAAAAATAATAGTAATATAGAAAAATATCTTACCATTGGCTTAGCCGTATTAGTAGTCATTATTATATCCATTAATATTATTACTATAATCTAAAAACAAAAATAGCCGCCAAAATTGGCAGCTATTTTATATTCTATTTTTTTAAGATTAAAGCTCTAAAGCCTTTTTAACATCATTATTCATTAATAATTCTATTGGGTTTTCTAGAGCTTCTTTTACTGCAACTAAAAAGCCAACACTTTCTTTCCCATCAATGATTCTATGGTCATAAGATAAAGCAACATACATCATTGGAGCTATAACAACGTTTCCATCTACAGCAATAGGTCTTTCAATAATGTTGTGCATTCCTAAAATACCACTCTGTGGAGGGTTAATAATTGGTGTAGATAACATACTACCAAAAACTCCTCCGTTTGTAATTGTAAAAGTTCCTCCAGTCATTTCATCAACAGTAATTTGACCATCTCTAGCACGAATTGCTAAACGCTTTACTTCAGATTCTACACCTCTAAAACTTAAATTTTCAGCGTTTCTAATTACCGGCACCATTAAACCTTTAGGTCCAGAAACGGCAATACTGATATCGCAAAAATCATAAGAAATCATTTCTTTACCATCTATCATTGAATTTACCGAAGGATACATTTCTAATGCTCTTACTACTGCCAAAGTGAAGAAACTCATAAAACCTAAACCAACACCGTGTTTCGCTTTAAAGGTTTCTTTATATTCATTACGTAAAGCAAAAATTGGTGACATATTAACCTCGTTAAAAGTAGTTAACATCGCCGTTGTATTTTTAGCCTCAACCAAACGCTCTGCCACTTTACGACGTAACATAGACATTTTACTTCTAGTAGTTCCACGATTACCTCCCGTTGGTGTTCCCATTGAAGGAACTGCTTTTATTGCATCTTCTTTAGTAACTCTACCGTCTTTTCCTGTTCCAGAAATTGAAGCAGCATCCATACCTTTTTCTGCTAAAATCTTTTTTGCAGCAGGACTTGCAGAACCAGTAGCATACGTTTTTGCTTCTGCTACAGCTACTTTTGGAGCTTCAACTTTAGGTGCTTCTTCTTGTTTTTCAACTTTAGGAGCATCACCTTCTGGTTTTGCTACACTTGTATCAATTAAACACACTATAGCTCCAACAGCTACAGCATCACCTTCTTCAGCTTTAAGCGTAATAATTCCGCTAGCTTCTGCAGGCAACTCTAGCGTTGCTTTATCGCTATCTACCTCAGCAATGGCTTGATCTTTTTCTACATAATCGCCATCTTCTACTAGCCATGTTGCTATTTCTACTTCTGTAATAGACTCGCCTGGTGAAGGCACTTTCATTTCTAAAATCATTTTTTTATAATTTTACTTTAATTGATTCTCTTTTTTATAACTAATTTTTATCAAAAACAGCATTAATTACACGACGCTGTCTGCCTTTATCTCTTGTACTAGATCCTGGTGCTGGCACCGAATTATATGGTCTAGAATAAACTTCTAATTTAACTAAATCCATACGCTGTAACATATGACTCCAAGCACCCATGTTTTTTGGTTCTTCTTGAGCCCATGAATATTCGGTAACATTAGGGTATCTATTTATTACTTCTTGTATTTTTTCTAAATGTAAAGGAAATAACTGCTCAATTCTAACTAAAGCAACATCTTCTGTTCCTAATACGTCTCTTTCAGCTAATAAATCATAATAAAACTTACCTGTACAGAAAACAAGTTTCTTTACATTTTCTGGTTTTACTGTATCATCAATAACTTCTTGGAATTCTCCTGAAGCTAATTCATTTAAGCTTGAAACTGCTTTTGGATGACGCAATAAACTTTTTGGAGTAAAAACAACTAATGGTTTTCTGAAATCGCGTTTCATTTGACGACGCAATAAGTGATAAATATTTGCAGGCGTTGTACAATCTGCAACCGTCATATTATCATTACCACAAAGTTGTAAATAACGTTCTATTCTTGCCGACGAGTGTTCTGATCCTTGACCTTCATAGCCGTGTGGTAATAATACAACGATACCATTTTGTGCTTTCCATTTATCTTCGGCAGCCGATAAGTATTGGTCAAATATAATTTGAGCACCATTACTAAAATCTCCAAATTGTGCTTCCCAAATAGTTAATGTATTTGGATTTGCCATAGCATAACCATAGTCAAAACCTAAAACACCGTATTCTGATAAAAAGGAATTATAAATATCCATTTTACCTTTATTCTCAGGGTTCGTATTTAGTAAATTTATACGTTCTTCAGATATTTCATCTCGTAAAATAGCATGTCTGTGACTAAACGTACCACGCTCGACATCTTGACCTGAAATACGCACATTAAAGCCTTCTTCTAATAAACTACCATAAGCTAATGTTTCGGCCATACCCCAATCTAAAGTATCGGTTTCAAAAACCATTTTTGTACGTCCGTTTAAAATCCTCTCAGCTTTTCTTAAAAACTTAACACCTTCAGGAACCGTAGAAACAATTTTAGAAATGTTTTCTAAATTCTCTTTAGGGAATGATGTGTCGGCTGACACTAACATACCTTCTATACCTTGGCGTTTAAAATCTGTCCAACGCTCTTGCATAAACTCTCTAACTTTAGAAGAATCTGCTTCTTTTGACTTTATATACTCTTTTTCTAAAGTATCTTTAAACTCTGCTACAATAGTATCTAAATATGTTTTATCAATTGTATTTTCAGCAATTAACTTACTAGAATATATTTGAAAAGGGTTTTGATGCTTTGCTATTTCTTTATATAATTTTGGCTGAGTAAATCGAGGCTCATCACCTTCATTATGCCCATATTTTCTATAGCCTAATAAATCGATATAAACATCTTTTTTATAACGCATTCTATAATCTAATGCTAATTCTACAGCATGAACAACCGCCTCTGCATCATCGGCATTAACGTGTAATACTGGAGATAAAGTAACTTTTGCAACATCGGTACAATAGGTACTTGAACGTGCATCTAAATAGTTAGTTGTAAAACCAATTTGGTTATTAACTACTATATGTACAGTCCCACCTGTTTTATAGCCATTTAATTGACTCATTTGTGCTACTTCATAAGCAATACCTTGACCTGCTATTGCAGCATCACCATGCACGATTATTGGTATTATTTTTTGGTCATCTCCATCATAATCCGCGTCAATTTTCGCCCTTGTAATCCCTTCAGCAACAGATGCTACTGCTTCTAAATGGGAAGGATTTGGCACCAAATTCATTTTGATACTTTTTCCGTTTTGATACGTTTTATCTAAGGTTAAACCTAAATGATATTTTACATCACCATCTATATCTTCATCTTCAAAATCTTTACCATCAAACTCGCTTAAAAGCTCATTCATTGGTTTTCTAAAAATATTTACAAGCGTACTTAAACGTCCACGATGCGCCATTCCTAAAACACACTCTTTTACATCATATTTTTCAACAGCATAAAAAAGTACATTACTTATTGCAGGTATTAATGATTCGCCTCCTTCTAAAGAAAATCGTTTTTGCCCCACATATTTGGTTTGCAAAAAGTTTTCAAAATTTACCGCTTGGTTTAATTTTGAAAGTATATATTTCTTTTTATCTACAGAGAAATCTGGATGATTATCATTAGAATTCAATTTACCCTGCCACCATGAAATTACTTCAGGATTACGTAAATACATGTATTCAACACCTATAGAACTACAATAAATACGTTCTAAATGAACAATAATTTGTCTTAAAGTTTGAGCACCAATTCCTAAAATCTCACCTGCATTAAAAACAGTATCTAAATCGTTTGAGGAAAGACCGAAATTTTCAATTTCTAATGTTGGTGTATAGGTTCTTCTACTACGAACTGGATTTGTTTTAGTAAACAGATGCCCTCGCATTCTGTAACCATCAATAAGTTTTAAAACCTGAAATTCTTTTTGAAGTTTTTCAGGCATTTGAGTTGAAACGCCTTCTACTATTTCACCCTCTAGCTCATAATTCTCACTACCAAAATCATAGCCTTGAAAAAAAGCTCTCCAACTTGGCTCTACAGCATCTGGATTCTGTAAATATTGATCGTATAAATCAGCAAAATATGCCGTATGTGCTGTGTTTAAAAAGGAAAATTTATCCATTATTATTATTATTCACTATCGTTTAGTCAAATTTGGGGTCAAAAATACAACTTTTAACAAAAATAGATGTTTCTTTTACTATATTTATAAGATAATGAGAATCGTTATCATTAATAAGTTATTTTTAATGTTAATTTTTTAATGAATTATAAATTTATGCCCCTAATTTCTACAATCAACAAAACAAAACTATTAATTTTCTTAATTGTTTTCTCTTTTTTTTATTTTTCAAACGCTCAAGATAACAAAAATGATTTCTGGAAAGATGTTCGTTTTGGTGGCGGTTTTGGATTAAACTTCACTAACGGTTTTTTTAGCACTACTATAGCTCCAAGTGCTATATACGAAGTTAATAACAAATTAGCTTTTGGATTAGGATTAAACACCACATTCAATAATCAAAAAAACGTTTATAAATCGACTATTGTTGGTGGCAGTATTATTGGACTTTTTAATGTTATTAATGAAGTTCAGCTTTCGGCAGAATTTGAACAATTAAATGTAAATAGACGTTATAATGTTAACCTAAATATTCCAAATGATAATTATTGGATTCCTGCATTATATTTTGGAGCTGGTTACAGACAAGGTAATATTACTTTTGGTATTAGATATGATATTTTATATGACAATGAAAAAAGTATTTATTTAGATCCGTGGGCGCCATTTGTTAGATTTTATTTTTAATCAAAAATTTGTATTTAATTATTAAGAATACTTATTTCTAAACCACACTTTTTGCCATTCGCGCTTTAAAATTAAAAAAGACACCTCTTCTGAGAGTTTAAGAGTATCATCTCCGCTTAATGCTTTTATCTCTTTTTCAGGAACATCAATAATGTATAGCAAGTTTAAATATTCAGCAAACTTCTCTTGTATTAGCTTATAAACAATTTCATGCAGGAGAAGTTTTAAACTAGAAGGCAAAATTTCTTCATGAAAATCTAAATCAATATTAGCTAATAAAAAGTCTTTATTTAATTGCTGTATAAGCTTTTTATATAAATCTAATTGATTAGCTTCTTCTATTAAATTTTCAAAGGTTTTTGGTGATTGCATTACACGGTTCTATTCATTAAATTATTACCAAAAACTTTTAATAATTCCTTTTTGTCATAAGAAATATTTAATGATTCTAAAGTTTTAAAAGCTTCTTGCGTGTATTCTTGAATGGCTTTTTTAGTAGCTTCGGCAGAACCCGATGACTCAAAATACTGCTTAGCAATTTCTATTTTAGAAGAAACATCTTCTGGGTTCGATGAGAAAAGCTCTATAATTTCAGCTTTATCAATTTCATTTGAAAACTCTAAAGCTTTAATATATAGATATGTTTTTTTGTTTTCTATAATATCACCACCAACTTGTTTTCCAAACGTTTTTGGATCGCCAAAAGCATCTAAATAATCATCTTGCAGCTGAAATGCAATCCCTAAATTCTTTCCAAACTGATAAATATTTTTTTGATCTTCTTCTTTAGCATTCGCTACAATAGCACCCATTTGCATAGCAGCCCCAACCAAAACAGCTGTTTTATATTCAATCATTTTTAAATACTCTGCAATAGTAACATCATTTCTAGTTTCAAAATCAACATCATATTGTTGTCCTTCACAAACCTCTAAAGCGGTTTTACTAAATAATTTGGCTAAAGCTTGAAATGTATCGGGCTCATAATTTTCAAATAATTGATATGCCATAATAAGCATAGCATCACCCGATAGAATTCCTGTATTTACATCCCATTTTTCATGCACGGTTGCTTGCCCCCTTCGTAAAGGTGCATCGTCCATAATATCATCATGAACTAGCGAGAAATTATGAAACACCTCTATACTTAAAGCAGCATTTAAAGCCAATTTATAGTCCTGATTAAAAATTTCTGATGTCATTAAAGTTAAAACAGGGCGCAATCTTTTTCCTCCTAAATTCAATATATATTGAATAGGATTATATAAGGTTTTTGGCTCTTTAACAGTTGAATATTTTTCTAAATATTCAACAAATACATTTTGATATTTTTCTATTGAAAGCATACTGTAAAAATAAATTAATTAGTGGTATTAAAAAGTCTGAATGTAAATTAAGTGTTAAAAAATCATAAAACTTTGGAAACTCTATAGGTTTTTATAGTTTCCTGTTGTAGATTTGCGCTCTAATATGAGAGAAAAAATAATACATAGAGCAGCAGAAATGTTTTTAAACCTAGGGTTTAAAAGTGTTACAATGGATGATATAGCTACAGAACTTGGCATGTCTAAAAAGACTATATATGTCCATTTTGCTAATAAAACCAAACTTATTGAAGCTGTAACTTTTGAAATATTTGCAAAAATATGTGAAGGCATTGATGGTATATGTAATACATCAGAAAATCCTATTGAGGAACTTTATGATATAAAAATGTTTGTAATGCATCATTTAAAAAATGAAAAAACATCGCCTCAATATCAATTAAAAAAATACTATCCGCAAATATATGAAGTACTAAAGATTAAGCAGTTTGAAAAAATGCAAGATTGCGTAATGGTTAGTCTTCAAAAAGGCGTAGATACAGAATTGTTTAGATCTAATATAGATGTTGAATTTATATCAAGAATGTATTTTAATGGTATGACTGGAATTAAAGACCCAACTATTTTTCCTCAAAAATTATTCACTATGGATTATCTAATGGAAAGTTACCTAGAATACCATTTAAGAGCTATTGTTACAGACAAAGGATTACAATTATTAAATAAATTTATTAAATCAAATCAATCATAAAATGAAAAACAAACTAATTTTAATTTTTAGTTTACTAATAATATTCAAAGGGTTTACGCAAGAAACCCCCCAAAGTTTCAGCTTAAAAGAAGCTATTGATTATGCTTTAGAAAACAATAGAATAGCTAAAAATTCATCTCGAGATATAGAGGCTGCACAAAAACAAAAATGGGAAACTATTGCTACAGGTTTACCTCAAATTGATGGAAAAATAAGTTATACTAACAATATTAAACAACAATTTCCTGGTATAGATTTTAATGGTGATAATGTTGTAGATTTTGGTGCAAAACAAAACATAACTCCCTCTGTAACATTAAATCAACTTATTTTTGATGGCTCCTATTTAGTAGGCTTACAATCTGCTAAAGTGTTTTTAGAAATTTCAAAAAATGCAAAAACAAAAACAGATTTGGAAGTTCGAAAAAATGTAATTAATGCTTATGGCAACGTACTTTTAGCAACAGAAAGCATCAAAATATTAGAAAGTAATATTTCAATACTTGAAAAAAACCTAAACGAAACCACAAAAATTTATGAAAATGGTTTAGGTGACGAAGAAAGCATAGAGCAATTACAAATTACATTATCTAGTGTTAAAAGTAATCTAAATAAAACCCAACGTTTAAAAAAGATTACATATCAATTATTAAATATAACTTTAGGAATAGACATCAATAAAACAATAAGTTTAACAGATACACTTGAGACCTTAACAATTCAAAACATGTCGCTATCATTGTTAGAAACAGAAAATAATGTAGAAAACACTATAGATTATCAAATAGCAGAAAATGATAAAGTTTCAAAAGAGCTTTTGGTTAAACTAGAGCAAAGCAGAGTACTACCAACCTTAAAAGGCTTCATAACTAGTTCATATATTGGAAATAATGATAAATTTAGATTTACTGATAACAATCAAGTTTGGGCTGGCACTGCAGCATTTGGGTTTAACTTAGACATTCCCATTTTTGGTTCAGGTATTAAAAGTGCAAGAACACAACGCGCTAAAATAAATCTAGAAAAAGCTAAAGACAATTTAACAGAAACGGAACAACAACTAAAATTACAAATTGCATCAGCAAAAAGCGATTATCAATTTGCAATTGAAGATTACGATAATAAAAAACAAAACTTGAATCTCGCAGAACGTATAGAGAGAAAAAACCAAACCAAATTCTACGAAGGAATCGCATCTAGCTTTGAATTAAGACAAGCGCAAACACAATTATATAGTTCGCAACAAGAGTTTCTTCAAGCCATGCTTGATGTTATAAACAAAAAAGCAGAATTAGAAACTGTATTAAACACAATAAACAACCAATAAATAAATCATAAAATGAAAAATATATATTCACTCTTACTAGTAACAATTCTTTTAACCTCTTGTGGAGGTGATAAGAAAAAATCTGTTGAAGATATTATTTCAACTAATAATTTAGAAAAAATTAGAGAAAGAAAAACAACCTTAGACGGCGAACAAGAAGTCATTGCCACACAACTAAAACAGCTTGAAGCAAAAATTAAAGAATTAGACCCTCAAGAACGAATTCCTTTAATTACAACTTTTGAAGTAAAGGAATCTGTATTTAATCATTTTGTGGAACTTCAAGGAAGCGTAAGTACAAAACAAAATCTTGTTATTTTCCCTGAATACTCTGGAACATTAACACGTGTTTATGTAAAAGAAGGACAAAAAGTTTCTAAAGGACAAATGCTAGCAAAAATTGATGATGGTGGATTAAACCAACAAGTAGCACAATTACAAATTCAAGCAGATTTAGCAAAAACTACTTTTGAACGTCAAGAACGTTTATGGAATCAAAAAATAGGTAGTGAAATTCAATATTTACAAGCAAAATCTAGTTACGAAGCTCAACAACAAGCTGTAAGTCAATTAAAACAACAAGTAGCAAAAACAATTGTTAAAGCACCATTTTCTGGAACTATAGACGATGTTATTACAGAACAAGGAAGTGTTGTTGCACCTGGACAAACCCAACTTTTTAGAATAGTAAATTTACAAAACATGTATATTGAAACTGAAGTTCCAGAACGTTATATTTCAACTATTAAAGTTGGTAAAGATGTACAAATAGAATTTCCTATTCTTGGAAAATCTATGGATGCAAAAATTCGTCAAGCGGGTAACTTTATTAATCCTGCCAATCGCTCTTTTAAAGTTGAAGTTGCTGTTTCAAATAAAGATCAATCAATAAAGCCAAATTTAACGGCAAAACTTAAAATTAACGATTACACAAATCCTAAAGCTATATTAATTCCGCAAAGTATTATTTCAGAAAATGCTGATGGCGAGCAATATATATATACTGTAACTAATAAAACCGGTGAAACAGCTAAAGCCAAAAGAACCATTATAACAACAGGTAAAACTCAAGGCGATGACATAGAAGTTCTTTCTGGTTTAAAACATGGCGCTGAAATTATTAATGAAGGTGCTCGTAGCGTTAAAAACGGACAAGATGTTAAAATTCTTGTAGTTGAATAATAAAATAATTCAAACCGTAAAAAAACTTTAAAATGACAAAAAAGAAAAAACAAGTAGATAAAGAGTTTGGATTATCATCTTGGGCAATTAATAATAAAACAACCATGTATGTTTTAATTGCTTTAATCCTATTTCTTGGTACAGGCGCCTATTTTAGTATGGCTAGGGAAAATTTTCCTGAAATTAAAGAAACTAAAATTTACATTAGTTCTGTATACCCAGGAAATACGGCCGAAGATATTGAAAAGCTTATTACAGACCCTATTGAAGACAAGCTAAAAACCGTTAGTAATGTTATTGAAATTACCTCAACATCTCAAGAAGATTATTCCATAGTTGTTGTAGAATTTGATGAAAACATATCGGTTGAAGCTGCTAAACAAAAAGTAAAGGATGAAGTAGATACTGAAACGTCTGGTGAAGATTGGCCAACATTTAATGGTGCCAAAGTAGAACCAAATATTTTCGATTTAAGTATGTCTGAAGAAATCCCAATACTTAATATTAATATTTCTGGTGATTACCCTGTAGATAAACTAAAAGAGTTTGGTGAATACCTTGAAGACGAAATTGAAGGACTTCAAGAAATTAAACAAGTAGATATTCGAGGAGCTCAAGACAAAGAAGTAGAAGTAGCTGTTGATATCTATAAAATGATGGCTGCGCAAGTTAGTTTTGACGATATTATTGGCACCATAAGTAGAGAAAACTTAACAATGTCTGCTGGTAATTTAATTACAAGTGGGCAACGACGTACCATTCGAATTTTAGGTGAAATAGAAAACCCAAAAGAACTTGAAAACTTTGTTGTAAAATCTGAACGTAATAATCCAATTTATTTAAAGGACGTTGCCAAAATAACCTTTAAGGACGAAGACAAAACTACGTATGCTAGAGAGTTTGGAAAACCTGTAGTCATGTTGGATGTTAAAAAACGTACAGGAAAAAATATGGTTGCGGCATCAGAACAAATAAAGGTCATTGTAGATGATGCTATTGCAAATGTATTTCCTCCCGATTTAAAAGTAACCACTACCAACGACCAATCTTCAAAAACCATTGGTCAGGTTGATGATTTAGTAAATAATATCATTTTCGGTATTATTCTAGTAGTTACCGTTTTAATGTTCTTTTTAGGGTTTAAAAATGCCCTGTTTGTTGGTTTCGCAATACCAATGTCTATGTTTATGTCTCTTATGATAATAGATTTAATGGGTTATACTATGAACACCATGATTCTATTTGGACTAATCATGGGACTTGGTATGCTTGTAGATAACGGTATTGTAGTTGTAGAAAACGTTTACCGTTTAATGACTGAAGAAGGCATGAACAGGAAAGACGCAGCAAAAAAAGGAATTAGTGAAATTGCTTTTCCTATAATCATTTCAACAGCAACAACTGTTGCTGCTTTTATTCCTCTTGGTCTATGGCCTGGAATGATGGGGCAATTCATGATATATTTCCCAGTAACTTTATCTATAGTGCTAGGGTCTTCCCTATTCGTAGCAATCTTTTTTAATTCTGTATTAGTATCTCAATACATGACTACAGAAGACAAAGACATGCCTTTAAAACAAATTATTAAAATCTCAGCAATATTTGGAGCTATAGGGGTTTTTATTTTAGTAATTGGAGGAAGCTATAGAGGCCTAGGTACATTAATGGTTTTTACTGTTATTTTACTTTGGGTTTATAGATTATTTCTTAGAAAATGGGCTAACAACTTTCAAAACAATAGCTTACCGAAATGGGAACGTTTTTACGAACGTATTTTACGAGGTGCCTTAAGCGGAAAAAAACCAGCCATAATTACAATTGGAACATTTGTTTTATTGTTTTTAGCTTTTATAGGGTTTGGATTGTCTGTAGGAAGTAAACGTACTAAAGTTGAATTTTTTCCAGATACTACTGCCAATCAAATTACTGTATATATAGAATATCCTGAAGGAACGGATATTGAAAAAACCAATGCGATTACAAAAAATATTGAGCAACGTGTTTTTAAAGTTATAAATGACCCTATGTATTTAGATGGAGATTTTAATTACTTAACCGAAAGCGCTGTTTCTCAAGTAGGTGCTGGTGCAGGAAACCCAATGACAGATGGTGGTTCTGCTGCCGACATGCCACATCGTGGTAAGATTACAGCAACCATGCGCGAATATAAATATAGAAAAGGCGAAGACAGTAACGAATTACTTAGAAAAATACAAGAAGATTTAAAAGGCATTTATCCAGGTGTAGCAATTTCTGTAGAAAAAGATGCCGCTGGTCCTCCTGCTGGTTATCCTATTAATATAGAATTAAAAGGAGAAGATTATTCTGAATTAATAGCTACTGCCGAAAAAATGAAAGACTTTATCAATTCTAAAAACATTCAAGGAATTGATGAATTAAAAATAGATGTGAATAAGTCAAAGCCTTCAATGCAAGTTCATGTTGACAGAAAAAAAGCTGGAGAACTAGGTGTAAATTCGGGTCAAGTTGGACAACAATTGCGTAATTCTATTTTTGGAGCAAAAGCTGGTGTTTATAAAGAAAACGGTGAAGATTACGATATTTATGTTCGCTTTAATGAAGAGAACAGGTATAATACCAGTGCGTTGTTTAATCAGAAAATAACATTTAGAGACATGGCTTCTGGGCAAATTAAAGAAATCCCCGTATCTGCTGTTGCTAAACAAAATAATGCATCTGGATTTAGTGCCATTAAACATAAAGATGTTAAGCGTGTTGTATTATTATATTCTGCATTAGCGGCAGGTTATTCTGATGCTGGTGCCATTGTATCTCAAATTCAAAATGAAATGCAAGCATTTACTGAAAAACCTGACACTGTTAAAATAAATTACACAGGACAAATTGAAGAACAAAACAAACAAATGGCCTTTTTAATGGGTGCTTTTTTTACCGGTTTAGGATTGATTTTTTTCATTTTAATATTTCAATTTAACTCGGTATCTAAACCTGGTATCATTATGATTGCTATTTTCTTGAGCTTAATAGGTGTATTTGGTGGTATTGTTGCCACAGGAAGTTCATTTGTTATTATGATGACCATGATGGGTATTATATCTCTTGCTGGTATTGTTGTAAATAATGGTGTGGTACTTTTAGATTACACACAATTATTAATTGACAGAAAGAAAGCAGAACATCATTTAGATGAAGAACAATACATCGAAAACAGCGAACTCTTAGAGGCTATTGTAAAAGGAGGTAAAGCACGTTTGCGTCCGGTATTATTAACAGCAATTACTACCATTTTAGGTTTAATTCCTTTAGCTATAGGATTAAACATTAACTTCTTTACACTATTTAGTGAATTTAATCCTCATATTTATATGGGAGGTGATAATGTTATTTTCTGGGGACCACTTGCTTGGACCGTAATTTACGGACTATTCATTGCTACATTCTTAACTCTAATAGTAGTACCAATACTTTTTTACTTAGCTACCAAATTTAAAATGTGGCTATATAAAGACAGAGTTGCGACATACAATATCGTATCTCAAGAAGAAACATTTAATATGGATAAAAGATTAGAGTAATTTAAATAGAGTGACTAATTCAAATTACAAAAAAAGGCTTCAACGTTATATTGAAGCCTTTTACATTTCTGTATTTTAAGTAAACACTATAATTTAAAATTTAGCCTCGCAAATAAATAACGTCCTAAATAACCAAATTGAGACGTTCTTCTTGAGTATACAAATTGATCTCCCGAAGTGCCTCCTGGTCTGTTTTCATCAGGGTAAACATCAAATAAATTATTAGCTCCAAGAGTTACAGTTAAATTATCCATTAATGCTGTAGAAATAGTTAAATCAGTTACTAACTTTCCTCCATAAATAGCATCTGCACTAACAGGTGTACCAGCTACTCTTGCATCTCCAGAAAAATCATCTGGGTCTGTAACTTCACCAAAGAAAACATTTCTTAATAAGAAATCCCATTTACCAACATTTACAACATTTGTTAAACTTAACTTAGTTCTTGGTTGAGCTAAAGTTAAAAAGGCTTCTTCTTGCCCATCGAAAAAAGAACCACTCTGTCCTGCTGCAGCAATTTTAGACGGCACTCTAATAGCTTCTACTTCTGTTTCAGAAAAAGTTGCAGATAAATCACTTTGAACTCTAACTTTATCTCCAATATTTCCATTATGAGAAACAACAACCTCAATTCCTTTAGATTTTGTATCAATAGCATTTACAAAAAAACGAGCGCTTGTAGCTCCAGCAGAATCAAAGATACCTTGAAGTTCGGCATTAGTTCCTGCTCCAAAACTTCCACTATACACAATACGATCATCAATATCAATAACGTAAGCATCAGCTGTAATTTTAAAATTCCCAAATTTAGCAGTAGCACCTAAGCTAAAACTTTTAGAAGTTTCTTCTTTAAGCTTTTCAATACCTATTAAATTTGCTGCTCTACTATCGTTTGTAAATGTTCCTTGTTCAAAAGGTTGATTATCTACAAAAACAGTACTCGTTCTACTAAAAAATTGTTGATGCAATGATGGCGCTCTAAAGCCTGTACTATGAGCTCCTCTTAAAGCTACATTTTCGTCTAATTTATAACGCGTTGCTATTTTATAATTAAACGTTTCACCAAAATCTGAAAAACTTTCAAGTCGTCCTGCAACACTTAACAACCAAGCTTCTGTTAAATCGGCTTCTAAATCTACATAAGCAGCTATACTGTTTCTAAATTTATTAGTTGCATTTTTAGGGTCATAACCTCTAAAAACTTGAGCGCCTCCACCAAGTGGTGCACCTGTAAAATTATTAGTAACTAATAAATCGCTAGGAGTAATACTATTTACTGGATTTCCATTAATATCATAACTTGTAAAAGACGCCTCTTCTCCTTCTTCAATACTATAATTTTCAACTTTATATTCAGCTCCAAAAGCTACATTTAATCCATTAAAGATATCTTCATTAAATTTATTAAAGTCTAAATTTGTTGTATTCTGAGAAAAACTTAAAGTACCAGCGTCAAATGAACGTTGTGTTGCTACACCTAATGTTCCGTTACTTGAGTTTCCTACGGTAATACCAAAAGCATTTTGTCCGTATGTATTTGAAAAATCTACATTCCAATCATTAACTTTTCCTCTAATTCCAACAGCTAAAGATTTATCTACAATATCACTTCCAATGTTTGGTAAAAATCCATTTGGAAATGCAGGTGTATTAGCACGTCCATCTCCTTGAGCAGGTCTTCTATAAAAACCAGAAGCCAAACCTTGTCTGTAACTAATACCTCCAAAAGAGTAAATTTCGGCATCATCACTTAATGGAATAGACATATTAGCAAAAAACTTACCTTCTCTAAGTTTAGAAGTTCCAACTTTAAATCTATAATCGGCTCTTGTTTGTCCTCTTGCAGCTAACTCTTGTTCGTCTGCATCAAAACCAAGTAAATCTCTAAACGTAGCAATATCGGCTTCTTGAGTTACATCTAGACCCGAAATTTGTGAAGCTATAGCTGGGTCTAAATAAGATAATGATCCTGCTGCTGTTTGGTAATCTGCTAATGTCATATCTGCTACAACACCTCCGCTTGCTGCGAAAACCCTCTCTGCGCCATGAAAACCTTTAAAAATATCTCCTGAATAATCTTTATTTCTTAAAGCAGGTTGTCTTGTAGATAAAGAACCTGTAAAATTAATAAAACCACCATTATCGCCAATTGGCAATCCATAATTCGCATCAATTTGAACTTTTTCTCCATCACTACCGCCTTCAAAATGATTTGAATTTTCGCTAAAGTTAGCGCCCGTTGTAAGTGTTAAGTCCAATTCGTTTGTTGCTTTCTTTAATACAATATTTATAACACCAGCAATGGCATCCGATCCATATTGTGCCGCAGCCCCATCTCTTAGTACTTCAATTCTTTTAATAGCAGCCGTAGGAATAGAATTCATATCTGTACCAACACTACCAGCACCCACCGTACCATTTGTATTAATTAATGCCGTATTGTGTCTACGTTTCCCATTAATTAATATTAATACTTGATCTGGCCCCAAACCTCTTAATGATGCCGGATCTATATGATCGGTACCATCTGAAACTGTTTGCGTTTGTGATGTAAACGACGGCGCAACATAATTTAAAATTTCATTTACAGAAGTCTGTGCGCCCTTTGATGCTAACTCTGTAACATCAATAACATCAATTGCAACCGGAGTGTCAATTGCTGTTCTACTTGGGTTTCTAGAACCAACCAAAACAACTTCATCTAAAGCAACTCCAGATTTCATTGTAACGTTTAATTTACTCCCAGTTACGGTTAATTCTTGAGTGTCGTACCCTACATAAGAAAACACTAATACATCTCCATTATTCGCACTAAGCGAATAGTTCCCATCAAAATCTGTAATAGTTCCTGTAGTAGTTCCTTTTACAATTACAGAAACACCCGGTAAAGGTTGCGATGTATCATCGATAACAGTACCTGAAACATCTTGAGCATTAATAAAGTTTGATGTTACCATAAACATCAAAAAAAACATTAATTTACATTGTAATAATCTTTTCATAATTAAATAGTTTTGAATTAGTTAAGGCTAAGATATGCATAATTTGAAACAATATTATGCTTGCATATTATTTTTTAATAAAAAAACTATTAATTTTTAATAATATCAATAAAAAAATGCTATTCTTTTTGAGAATAATATAATCAACACTTTAAAGCATTAACAAAGGGGTTTCAAAGAACAAAACCATTTGATTTAGTTATATAATAAATCAAAAAAATAAAAAATGATTTTCTATTTCTAGTTTATAGAAAATGAGTAAAAAAAACATGAAAAAATTTGAACTCCATTCTATTTCACTAAATTTGCACTTCAATTTTACAACAATGTACAGAAGTCATAATTGTGGCGAATTAACAGCTACAAATATTAATACAGAAGTAACCCTTTCTGGGTGGGTTCAAAAATCAAGAGATAAAGGTTTTATTGTTTGGGTAGATTTACGTGACCGCTACGGCATTACGCAACTTGTTTTTGACGAAGAACGCACCTCAAAAGACATGATGGAACAAGCTCAAAACTTAGGTCGTGAGTTTGTTATTCAAGTTAAAGGAACCGTTATTGAACGTGCTTCAAAAAACCCTAAGATTCCAACAGGAGATATAGAAATATTAGTTTCAGAATTAACCATTTTAAATGAAGCTTTACTTCCTCCTTTTACTATTGAAGACAAAACCGATGGAGGTGAAGATATACGTATGAAATATCGTTATTTAGATATTCGCCGTAATCCTGTAAAAGACAGCTTAATTTTCAGATCGAAAGTGTCTCAAGAAGTTCGAAACTATTTATCTAAAGAAGATTTTATAGAGGTAGAAACTCCTTATTTAATAAAATCAACCCCAGAAGGCGCCAGAGATTTTGTAGTACCTTCTAGAATGAATGAAGGTCAGTTTTACGCATTACCACAATCACCACAAACCTTCAAACAATTGTTGATGGTTGGTGGCATGGATAAATATTTTCAGATTGTAAAATGCTTTAGAGATGAAGATTTACGTGCCGACAGACAGCCAGAGTTTACACAAATTGATTGTGAAATGGCATTTGTTGAGCAAGAAGATATTTTAAATGTTTTTGAAGGCTTAACGCGTCACTTACTAAAAGAAGTAAATGGTGTAGAGGTTGAAAAATTCCCAAGAATGCTGTATGATGACGCTATGCGTTTATATGGTAATGACAAACCAGACATTCGTTTTGGAATGGAATTTGGCGAACTAAACGCCGTTACACAACATAAAGAGTTTGGTGTTTTTAACAATGCTGAATTAGTAGTTGGAATAGCAGTTCCTAGCGGAAATAGTTATACCAGAAAAGAAATTGATAAATTAATTGATTGGGTAAAGCGTCCACAAGTTGGTGCTTTAGGCATGATTTATTCAAGATGTAATGATGATGGTTCTTTTAAATCTTCCGTAGATAAATTTTACAATCAAGACGATTTAGCAAAATGGGCAGACATTACAGGTGCAAAACCTGGAGATTTAGTTTGTGTGCTTTCTGGCGATAAAAACAAAGTAAGAGCACAATTAAGTGCCTTACGTATGGAATTAGCAGAACGTTTAGGGTTAAGAGATCCTAAAGTATTTGCTCCGTTATGGGTAATAGACTTTCCTTTATTAGAATTAGATGAAGAAACAGGACATTACCATGCGATGCATCATCCTTTTACATCTCCAAAACCAGGACAATTAGAATTATTAGATACAAATCCAGGAGACGTAAAAGCTAATGCATACGATTTAGTTTTAAACGGAAATGAAATAGGTGGTGGTTCTATAAGAATTCACGATAAAGAAACACAAGCCATTATGTTTAAACATTTAGGCTTTACCGAAGAAGAAGCAAAAGCACAATTTGGCTTTTTAATGGATGCCTTTCAATATGGCGCACCACCACACGGCGGTTTAGCTTTTGGATTAGATAGACTCGTTGCTATTTTAGGCGGACAAGAAACCATCCGTGATTTTATTGCGTTTCCAAAAAATAATTCAGGACGCGATGTTATGATTGATGCGCCTGCTCCTATTGACGATGAACAATTAACAGAATTAAGTTTAAAACTTAATTTAAAATCATAAAAATTAAAAAATCCTGCATAAGCAGGATTTTTTAGTAAATTTAAACATGCCTTTTAATTCTAAAAGCCTTTTACGAAAATTTTTAATCTGGAAATACAAACATATTTCCGAACTTCAATTTGTTTACATCCTTAGTATTCTAGTTGGATTTTTAGCAGGTTTAGGGACAGTAACACTCAAAAATATAACCCATTACATCCGGTTACTCTTTGATTTAAACTTTTTTAAAAATCACCAAAATACGTTCTACTTTATTTTTCCAATTATTGGGTTACTACTCGTTTATATCATAAAGCAAACGTGGTTAAAAAAACATATTGGGCATGGTATTTCATCAACATTACATGCTATTTCAAAACTAAATGGTATTATTCCCAGATATAATATATACGCCTCATTAATTACGGCGCCATTAACTGCCGGTTTTGGTGGTTCTGTTGGTTTACAAGGTCCTGCAGTTAGTTTAGGTTCAGCTCTAGGCTCAAACGCAGCTCAGTTATTCCATATGAACACAAAAACACGCATGCTATTAATTGGCTGCGCTACTGCTGGTGCTATGGCATCTATGTTTAAAGCGCCTATTGCAGCTATTATTTTTGCAGTAGAAATTTTTAGTTTAGATATTGCGTTCACTTCCTTAGTCCCGCTTTTATTAGCTTCTATTTCGGCAGTTGTAACCTCCTATATGTTTTTAGGAACCGATATATTACTTAATTTTAAATTAACTGATAAATTTGAAGTTAACGATATCGCCTTTTATATCCTTTTAGGACTCATGACTGCCATAGCTTCTGTATATTTTTCAAAAGTATTTTTTGGTATTACCAATTTTTTCAAACAATTTGAAAGTCGGGCTTTACGATTATTAATCGGAGGTGTCGCCATAGGCACCATGCTTTATTTTATCCCTCCATTATATGGTGAAGGTTACGGTATTATGAACAACCTGCTAAAAGGAGACCATCTAGCAGCTATTGGAAACACACCTTTTCAGTTAGATTTATCAAACATCTGGATTGTTATTGCTTTACTACTTGGCATCGCAATATTTAAGGCCATTGCCATGACAACTACTTTTGGAGCTGGTGGTGTAGGAGGCGTCTTTATTCCAACATTGGTTATGGGAAGCGCTTTAGGTAATGCCTTTGCTAAAATAATTAATAACCTAGGTTTAGATTTTAATGTTTCAGAATCTAATTTTACATTAATAGGAATGACAGGATTAATGGCTGGCGTACTGCACGCACCATTAACAGCTATTTTCCTAATTGCAGAAATAACAGGCGGTTACGAGTTGTTTGTTCCTTTAATGCTCGTATCGGCCATATCATTTTCTATAACAAAGTATTATGTATCTCATTCTATATACACGCTGAAATTAGCCGAACGCGGCGAATTAATAACACACGATAAAGACCAGAATGTGCTCATGGTTCTAGATATTGATAAAGTTATTGAAACCAATTTTGTTATTTTAAAACCAGAGATGCTACTTGGAGATATTTTAAAAAACGCCGTTTCAAAATCTTCTAGAAATCATTTCCCTGTGGTAAATGATGAACACGAATTTTTAGGCGTTATTAGACTTGATGATGTTAGACATATGATGTTTAATTCAGAGCTATACGATAAAGTAGATGCCGCAAGTCTTATGCATGCAGATGCGGGCATTATTGATTACGACAACGATTCTATGAACCAAATTATGGATAAATTTAAAACTAGTGGCGCATGGAATTTACCGGTTATAAAAAACGGCAAATATTTTGGTTACATTTCAAAATCTAAACTACTAACCGCATACCGTCGCCAATTAATTAATTTCACTAAATAAATGAAATACCTCATTTTATTATTAGCTATTGCAACATTTACAAGTATTATTTTAGGCTTTACTATAAATTTAGAATACTCACAAAAACTTATTGGATTTGGCGTAGTCGGTCTTTTCCTAATAGTATTTCCACTATTCGCATATTACCGCTGGAAAGGCAAAGACATTAAAGATTATATGCTAACAAAAGAAAATTTAGATAAAATGCGAGAACGAGAAGGCGATAATCGTAAGTGATTTTTTTGGTGTTCCCTTTCAGGTCGCGCTTTACACTGCAATCTTTTTGCTCGTACCTCACAAAAAGGATTTCCGTTGCAATCGCTAACACGGAAATGTCTGCCAAATACAGTCCTTAATTTAAATTGCGCTTTTCTATAAAAAACCGTTTTAAAAGCGCCGAAGCTTCTTCAGCCATCACACCACCTTTAATAATTGTTTTAGGATGTAGTTTCGTATTCAAATTAATACAACCTCGTGCTTCATCTCTAGCACCATAAACAATATTAGAAATCTGACTCCAATACAAAGCGCCTGCACACATTTGACAAGGTTCTAAAGTAACATATAGCGTACATTGTTTAAGATATTTTCCACCTAAAAAATTAGCAGCAGCGGTAATGGCTTGCATTTCGGCATGTGCCGTCACATCATTTAAAGTTTCAGTTAAATTATGTCCGCGTGCAATAATTCTATTATCAATAACAACAACAGCACCCACAGGAATTTCTCCTTTATCTAAAGCAGCCTCAGCTTCATTTAGGGCTTTTTTCATAAAATAGGTGTCATCAAAAGGTTCTATCATAATAGCAAAAATACAATTTCAGATTCTTTATTAAGGTTTCGGCAGGAAATTTGATGCCTATATAGCCTAAACTTCTCATTATAAACACATGAAAAACTACTATTCAATTTCAATACCAGAACCTTGCCACGAAGATTGGAATAAAATGACACAAAAAGATAAAGGTAGATTTTGTAATTCTTGTGTTAAAACAGTGGTCGATTTCACAAAAATGAACACTTACGAAATTCAAAATTTTATAAACGACAATAAAAACAATCGTATCTGCGGGCACTTTAAACAAAGTCAATTAGATAGCATTAATATCTATATTCCATCAAAGTTTTTAGAGCAACGTCAAAATTTTCATAAAACCTTTCTATTAGCTTTACTTATTGTAATGGGAACCACTTTAATGAACTGCACCAATAAAAATGGGAACAAACAGAAAATAGACAGTATTGAAGTTATAGATACTTTAAATAACAATAGAATTGATATACTTGGTGGTATTGGAGAAATAACAGAAATAGATTCTCTTCAAAAAAAATCTTGTAAAACAAAACCTAAAAAGGAAACAATTATTGACATAGTAACTGATGGGGAATTAGTTATTGAAACTGTTGGAGATATTGAAATTGTAGAAGAACAAATAATTAGTAAAGATTCATTAGATATTCCTGAAATACCCGAAGTTGAAATTATGGGAGACATAATCTCAGAAGATGAAATTGAACAAGAAATCGTTTTCGGAATGACGGTCGTTGAAACTCCTCCAGAATTTAAGGACACTCCTAAAAACTTATCAATAAAAGAAAAAAGAGATTATTTTTCAAAACGAATATCAAAGATTGTTTCAAAAAACTTCAATACAGCTATTTGTTTAGATTTAAAAGGCAAACAAAAAGTTTACACAAAATTTAAAATTGATAAAAATGGAAATATAATAGGTATCAAAGCCAGAGCACCTCACACGTTATTTGAAGAAGAAGCAAAACGTGTTCTTAAACTTTTACCAAAACTTATTCCTGCTAAACAAAAAGGAGAACCTGTTGAGATAGTTTATTATTTACCCATTATTTTTCAAATAGAAGAATAATAAAAACTTGTACTTTTGCTTCGTGCAAAAATCCTTTTTAAAACATATCAATTCTCCCAAAGAACTTCGTCTTTTAAAGCTAGAAGAATTACCACTACTTGCCAAAGAATTACGTGAGTTCATCATTAATATTATCGCCACCAAAGAAGGTCATTTAGGCGCTAGTTTGGGTGTGGTTGAATTAACCATTGCACTACATTATGTTTTTAACACCCCAGACGATCAACTTATTTGGGATGTGGGACATCAAGCTTACGGACATAAAATATTAACTGGTAGAAAAGATGATTTTCATACCAACAGACAAATAGACGGCATAAGTGGTTTCCCTAAACGCGATGAAAGCATATATGATGCCTTTGGTGTTGGGCATGCCTCAACCTCTATTTCGGCAGCATTGGGTATGGCAATTGCTTCTAAATTAAAAGGAGAAACAGAAAAACAACATATTGCTGTTATTGGTGATGCTAGTATTGCTGGCGGTATGGCTTTTGAAGGCTTAAACCATGCCGGTGTTACAGATGCTAATTTACTAGTGATTTTAAATGATAATGCCATTGGTATTGACCCAAGTGTTGGAGCTTTAAAACAATATTTAACCAACGTTAAAAAAGGGATTCAGAGAAAAAACAATATTATCAAAGCCTTAAATTTCGATTATTCGGGTCCTATTGACGGTCATGATATTGACAAAGTTATTTCGGAACTTGAACGCTTAAAATCGATTAAAGGTCCGAAGTTTTTACATATAATAACAACCAAAGGCAAAGGCTTAAAACAAGCCGAAGAAGATCAAGTAAAATACCATGCACCTGGAAAATTTAATGCGTCTACTGGCGATATTATTTCGAAAACACCTTCTGAATTCACAAAGTATCAAGATGTTTTTGGGCATACTATAGTAGAACTTGCTAAACAAAACAAACGTATTGTTGGTATTACACCCGCAATGCCTACAGGAAGTTCGTTAAAACATATGATGACAGAAATGCCAGAGCGTGCTTTTGATGTTGGTATTGCTGAACAACATGCGGTAACTTTAGCTGCAGGTATGGCAACGCAAGGTTTAACGCCGTTTTGCAACATCTATTCTACGTTTTTACAACGGGCTTACGACCAAATAATTCATGATGTTGCTATTCAAAAACTACCCGTTATTTTTTGTTTAGACCGTGCTGGGTTGGTTGGTGAAGATGGTGCCACACATCATGGTGTGTACGATTTAAGTTTTTTAAGATGTATTCCTAATTTGATGATTTTTGCACCTAGAAATGAAATTGAATTAAGAAACATTATGTACACAGCGCAATTAGGATTAGAACAACCTATTGCGATTCGTTACCCTAGAGGGCGAGGTATTACTATTGATTGGAAACAACCATTTTCTGAAATAGAAATTGGTAAAGGCATTCAGCTTAAAGAAGGAAAGAATCTAGCTATTTTAAGTATTGGAACTATGTCTAAAAATGTTTCGGAAGCAATTTTGAATATGGATGTATCTCATTATGATATGCGTTTTGTGAAGCCTTTAGATGAAATATTACTTCATACTATTTTTGAAAAACATAACACTATTATTACTGTTGAAGATAATAGTATAAAAGGTGGTTTTGGAACGGCTGTTTTAGAGTTTGCTGCTGAACATAATTATAAAAACACTATAAAGACATTAGGAATTCCTGATGTATTTATTGAACACGGGAAGGTTGATGAACTTCAAAAACGAATAGGTTTGGATGTTGAAAACCTTAGTAACTACATAAGGAATTTGCATAAAAAAAAGGGAAGTGTTTAGTTTCCCTTTTTTTTATGCAAATTAAGTTTATTATTTACTCAATAACTATCTTATGAGTTGATTGCTTATTTTCAGAATTAAATTGAACAATATACAATCCGCTTGATGCTTTAAGTGAAATATCTTGTGTTTGGTTTTTATTAAAATCAATCTTAGATTTAAAAACCTCTCTCCCATTCATATCAAAAACACTTAACAACCCATTTCTAATTTCATTGCTGGCTGAAATTTTAAATTTCCCAGAAGACACTGTTGGATAGACTTTAACTAAATCCTTAAAAGTATTATCATTTACTGATAAAGAACTTGCATCTGCAGTAAATTCACCTGTAAAAATACCTCTTCCATAAGTTGTTGCCATTACTGTATTATCTGATGTTCTTAAATCAAAACTAGTAACAATAACATCTTTCATTCCGTTTTGAGATTGGTACCAATTAGGACTAATATCATTAAAATTGAAAGTCCCCCAAACCCCTAGGTCTGTAGCGATTATTACCTCACTTGTATTTAATGGATTAGCTAATATTGCTCTTACAGGAACATCTGGCAAATCGCCTTCTTTATTTTGCCATGTTGTACCTCCATCTGAAGTATAGAATACACTAGTAACTCCATAGTTATAGAAAGTGATATATATTTCTAAATCGGTAGCACCTAAATTAATTGAAGAAATACTACCCAAAAAATCGCCTCCAGTAATATCTTCCCATGTTTCAGTGCCATTGGCATTTGTTATTTTTAACAACTTACCTGTTTCAGTTCCTACAAATAATGTTTGTGAAGTATTCGTAGAAGATTTAAAAGCGGTAGGAGAAGAATCTAACAATGCATTACTTATTGTGCTAGATGTTGAACGATTAACTAATACTCTGTATCTATTTATTTGATAGGTTGTTGTAGGCTCAAAAATTGTTCCATCAGAAAAAAGATAATTTGTTTCACTATCTAAGTCCGCAGGGTTAATAAATTGCCCTCCAGCACCTGTCCCTTCAATTGTATAGCCACTTGTTACACCAGTAGCATAATCACGGTAATAATAATTACCATTTTGTGTAGAGGTTATAATATACTGGTTATCTTTATCAATAAACACATACGTTCCATCACCACCTGTAGGCGATGAAGATTCGTTTATACCTGCAGCAGCATTATTTATAAATTGTGACCCATTATCTTGAGCTCCAGCTAAAAACTTCACATTAGCTACTTCCTGTCCTATTGAACCATGATAAAATTGTAACGTATTATAATTTTTATTTCTGGCAGTTATAGATGGTGTTCCTGATAATGAAGTGGCATAATATACACCTCCATCATTTCCATTTACAGCTTTTGTTGGATCAGATGGATCAAAAACAAAAGCATGATGGTCAGGATGAACCTCACTCAAACCTGTACTAGAATAATATTCTGCAATTTGTACCCAAGTATTTCCTGAATCAGACGACCTAAAAAGATCAATTCCTCCTGCATAGACAATAGCATCATTTGTTGGGTCTACCTCTATAGTTAAATTATAATACCCTTGTCCATTTGTAAAATCATTTTGATCAATCCCTGTATCAAGATCTACAGGTAAAGGTAAATTCGTTGTTGTTGCAAAAGCATCATCCGTATGTATAATTTTAACCGGAGCAGTTTCTGATAAAGTTTCAGCTAAAACATATAAAGTTGATGCATTTGTTCCTGAAACTGCAATTTCTGTACGCTGACCAGAAGGAACTTTATACTTCAGTGTAAAATTAACACCATCAGAAGATGATAAAATCTCACCTCCACCATCTGTAAAAACATCTGTGGTTGCAGCAACCCAAACGGTATTATCTGCACTTATTTCTATATCATTTGGTTGAAGTTGATAATCATTACTGTTTGAAGAAGATAATAATGGTATTTTAGACCAATTAGAACCACTATTTGTAGATTTATACAAACCAAATTCTTCTGGTCCTAATAAAACACTTGGACTTGCTTTTCCATAAAAAGAAGAACCAGCAGCTACATAAACTTCACTATTTCCGCCTCCAATATCTCTAACTATTACATCATTTATATGTTGTACTCCAGATCTTGCAGTGTAACCAGAGTAATTTGCATAACCATTTATAGAAACATTTACACCACTTCCTAATTGGTCAATAATAGTTTGTCCGTCTTCCATTGATAGCATTAAAGAAGGAATTGTTACCGAATCTCCTTGCGCACCTGCAGACATTATACTCGGACCACCAGCAACATTATTAACAACAATAACTGCGACTGCTCCTGCATTTTGAGCATTCAATACTTTTTGTGAAAAATCACAAGTTCCTCTATATAAAATAGCTATATTTCCATTAATAGCTCCTGCATTTACAAAAGCATTACAAGCTTCATTAGGTGCAGCAGTACCATCATCGGCAAGGACTAAGCTTCCTGATATTGGTGTTAAGCTTTCACCAAAAGCGGCTCTAATTCCAAAATAATCGCCAGCAATACCAGATGGACTATTAACTGCTACTCTTGCACTGCTTGGATTAAAAGACCCTGGAATTACAGCAGTATTTCCATTAGGTCCTCCAAAAACTTTAGACCAGCTTGTACCTCCATTTGTAGATTTCCATACTCCATTACCATTTACACTACCTTGAACATACGATTCTCCTGTTCCTACATAAAAAACCATTGGATTGTTTGGATCATAAGTTATACAAGAAATAGCTAGGTTATTAGGGATATCAACTTCCGACCAAGGAGAAAGAGAAGATGTTATATCATTATTTACCCATAAACCACCGCTAACACCTCCAGCGAATACTCTTTTATTTGTAGCATCATTCGGATCAAACATTATAGCTCTAGTTCGTCCTCCTACATTATCCGGACCTCTTTCTTCCCAGTTATTTAATTTTTCACCTGGTACTTTTGAAAATGAAGCTTGTTCTTTTAGTTTTTCTTGAAGTTGAAATAGTTTTTCAGGCTCTGGTGCTCCAATTGCAGGGTTCATTGTAAGATCCCACATTCTTTCTGAATACTTATTAGGAGGTAATCTTTTTGCTTTTCTTTCTTTTTTTGAAAGCATTAAAGTCTCCTTAAATGGGCTGTTTTTTAAAAATTCTTGATGCTGTATTCTTAACTCAGCAATATTATTTGATTCTTCTGACCTACTAAGAAATAAGACAATAGTTAATACAAATAACACCCCTAAAAAGGAAAATAATATCTTTCTCATGTTGCTTTTTTTATTTACCAAATATACATTTTTAGCAATAAAAAATTAAAATTTTTTAAAAATTTACAACAAACACTTACATTTTTAAATGTTTATACAAATTTACATTCCACTTTGTATCAAATACTTATTCCTTTTATTTTCTTATAATCTAAAATAGCTTTGCTGTCTGACAACAAGGACACATAATAACACACACTAGATAAACGTTCGTACAAGCTATTACTGTTAGTGTTTATAGACTTTGGCAAACCTTTTATAATGAGTTTGTCGTAATTGGAAGCGGTATTATTAAAACAATTATTCACAGCATTGGTATAGGTGCTTAACAGCGTATTTATAACGCCGTAGCCAGCAATTTCTTTATCGACCACCTCGGTAGACTGGTATATGTTTTCGATACTAATTTTTAGAATATCGTTTATTTGTGCTTCGTATTTACTTTTATCGAGTAAAGCACAATCGAACTCACCTTTTAAGATAGCATCTTCGTGCTGCATAAAAATTTCGACAGCCTCGTTTATTAGGGTTCCAATAGCAAGAGCTCGTAAATACCCAATACGGTCTTGTTTGGTAGAAAGTGCATAATAGTTTTCGGGTTTAATGGTGTCTCTTATTATTTTAGATAAATATTCTAGGGCAAATTCTTCTTGAATGAGTCCTAGGTTAATACCATCTTCAAAATCGATGATGGTATAACAAATATCGTCAGCCGCTTCTACTAAAAAAGCTAACGGATGACGTGCATAACTAATATCCTTTTCACTTCGTTTTGATAAACCTAGTTCGTTTGCTATATCTATATAAGCATCTTTTTCACTTTGAAAAAAGCCATATTTTTTATCGGCAATATGTGTTGTTGGTTTTTTAGGCAAGGACTCTTTAGGGTATTTTGTAAAAGCTCCTAGTGTTGCGTAACTTAAACGCAATCCGCCTTCGCGTCCTGCTCTACTTTCGGTTAAAATTTTAAAGCCGTTTGCATTCCCTTCAAAATCGCATAAATCTTGATATTCTTTATCTGTTAATTTTGCTTTATATTGGCTTCCTGATCCTGTTTTAAAAAACTCACCAATGGCTTTTTCTCCTGAATGTCCGAAGGGTGGGTTTCCAATATCGTGTGCTAAAGCCGCTGCAGCAACAATAGCTCCAAAATCGTTTGCTTGATACCCAAGAGCACTTTGTAAATGCGGATGTTTTTCTAATAATTTTTTTCCAACCAATCGCCCTAGAGAACGCCCTACAACACTAACTTCTAAACTATGAGTTAAGCGCGTATGCACAAAATCGGTTTGAGATAATGGAATAACCTGCGTTTTATCTTGTAAACTTCTAAACTCTGACGAAAAAATAATTCTATCATAATCAACTTCAAATCCTAAACGTGTTTCGTCTTGTTCTTTTCTAATACGTTTATTGGTATCGCCAAAACGTTTTAAAGATAATAGTTGTTCCCAGTTCATAGTAAATTATTAAGAGTTGCAATATAATAAAGCCTTGCTTTAAAATTTAACTTAAACAATCAAAATTTAAATACCGACCAGTTAACATTAAGGTAACATTTTAATTATAAACCATTAACCTTTTGGTAACACACACCTATTTATTAATCTTTTTCTTTGTTGTGTTGTTTATTAGCATATTACATGAAACATTTATTATACATTTCTATATTTCTTATTACTGCTTTTTCTTTTGGGCAAAACACAGGTTTAGTTGTTGGTAAAGTACTAGATAAAGAAATGAATGACGCTCCTTTAGTACTTGCTAATGTTTCTATTAAAGGGACTTCTATAAAATCTGAAACAGACTTAACAGGTTTATTTGTTATTGAAAATTTAGAAGCCGGAGATTATACTTTAGTTTGTAGCTTTGTTGGTTATGAATCTCAAGAAATGAACATTCATGTTGATTCTATGAATCCTGCAGAAGTAAAATTATCGTTAGCTGCTAGCAGCATTTCTTTAGACGATTTAGCTCTAGTTATGGCAAGTGCAGACTCTGACACTAAAACAAGTTCTGCTCAATAAGCAAGTTAATTCATAACTTTTATTCTTAGTTGTTTTTAAGTCTACAGAAAAATATAATTCATTTTCTAGATATACTTTTACGCTCTTTACTTTCCTAACATCTTGTATTAAAAATCATTTTCGATTCTTAATGTTAATTAATTGTAACCAACAGGTAAATCAAGCAACATTTAGATAACATTTATCTAACACTTTTATTACAGTTCTTTAATCTACAGGTAACACTCTTTTTACAATGCTGTGGTTTCTTTGCACCAAGAAATTACAAAAAAACTAATGAAAAAATTTATACTATTATTTATACTGTTTACTGCAACATTAACGTATGCTCAAAACACGGGTTCTGTAACAGGAACACTAACAGATAAAGAATATAACAATGAACCACTTGCCTTTGCTAATGTTTTAATTAAAGGTACAACAACAGGAACAACTTCAGACTTTGATGGCTTATATAGTTTTGAAAATCTTGACGCTGGAGATTACACTTTAGTATATAGTTTTGTAGGCTACGAAACTCAAGAAATTACTGTAACAATAGTTGCCGGAAAAGCAATAGAGGTTAATGTATCAATGGCTGCAAGTGCTGCGTCTTTAGATGAAGTTGTTATAACAACTACGACTAAAAGAGAAAGTGAAACGGCTTTATTATTAGAACAAAAGAAAGCTGTTGAAATTAAACAAAGTATTGGAGCTGTAGAATTATCTAAAAAAGGAATTAGTGATGCAGCAGGAGCTGTTGCTAAAATTTCTGGAGTATCAAAACAAGAAGGTTCTAGTAATGTTTATGTACGTGGTTTAGGTGATAGATACCTAAATACTACAATGAATGGTTTATCATTACCATCTAACGATGTAAGTAAAAAGAATATTGATTTAAATTTATTTGCTTCAGATGTTATTGAAAACGTATCGATAAGCAAAGCCTATTCTTCAAAGTTTTATGCCGATTTTGCTGCAGGAAATGTAGATATCTCTTCAAAAGACTATTCGGGTTCTGGTTTCTTTGATTTTGGAATTGGATCTGAAATAAACACAAATGCTGTTGGAAAAGACTTTGTAAGAAGCGAAGGTACTGGTCACTTTGGATTTTACAATAGATATGAGCACAATCCATTTGCTGTAATACTATCTCATGGTTTCGATCCTGTAGATGCTGGAGCTCCAATAAACACAAATTTTGGTGGATCTTTTGGAAAGTCATTTGATTTTAAAAACGGATCTAAACTTAGCTTTTATGGTACAGGATCTTTTGAAAACGATTATCAATACAGAAAAGGATCTTCAATAGATTACACCAATGTAGAGAAAAAAGCTTTTGAACAAGCTGAAGAGTTTGAGTACGGAACAACAACAACCGCTATGGCTTCTATTATTTACAAAATAGATACTAGTAACACCATTAAATTTAATTCGTTATTTGTTAATAGTTCATCAGATAAAGTTGGATATTTTGGTATTGATGGTAAAGGAAGAAATAGAGATGCTATTGCCAATACAGACGAAGGCTTTTACCAACAAAACATTCAATTTAATGAAAACTTAATTTATGTTAACCAACTTATTGGAAAACATAGATTTGATAAAATAGATGTTGATTGGGGATTTGGTCACAACTTTGTTGATGCACATGAACCAGACAGAAAACGTTTAAGTTTTGAAAATTATCAATTTGCTTTAGATAACGACCCTGCTACAAACCCTATTTTTTATAGTAATGTAGATTTTGACAACCAACGTTATTTTCAGAATATTCAAGATGAAGAATTAAACGGTCGTTTAAACTTAGCTTTCAAAGCATCAGAAAAAACTAAAATAAATGTTGGATATAACGCTAGAACAAAAGAACGTCGTTTTGACAATATTAGATACGGTTATGATATTATAGACAACAGTGGTATTGAAAACGTTAATAATTTAAACAGCTTTTTTACCCTAGATAATTTAAACCTTACTAGTAATGAAGGTACATACGAAATAAAAGTTATAAAACCTGCACCAACTTTAAGTAACACTAACAGACCTGGTTTATCTGAAAACACGTATAAAGGAAAATTAGATATATATGCAGGTTATTTAAATGCCGAAGTTAATTTAGGCGAAAAATGGTTAGTAATTCCAGGTTTAAGATTAGAATCTTTCCAACAATATATTGAATACGATGTTATTAATTTAGGTGTAAATGGTAACAGTAGTGTAGCCGCATCAGATGTATTGTATTTACCTAGCTTAAGTATTAAACATGCTTTAAACGACGATCAAAACTTACGTTTTTCTGCAAGTCAAACTATTTCATTACCAGAATTTAAAGAAGTTGCTCCTTTTGTTTACGAAAGTGTATCACAACGTATTGGTGGTAACCCGGATTTATTAGGGCAGAAAGAAGGAGAAACTTATACAAATGTAAAAGACGTGTCTTATTCAAAAATTTTAAACCTCGATTTAAAATACGAATGGTTTGTAACAAAATCTGAATTAATTGCGATAAGTGCATTCTACAAACAAATAGAAGACCCTATTAACCAAATTGTAGCATTTGATGCAACAGGAACACAACGTTTCTTTAGAACAGGAAATAAAGCTCAAATATATGGTATTGAAGCTGAAGTTAGAAAAAACATTATCACTAATGAAGATGATGAAACAGAACTTTCATTTGGCATTAATGCTACATACATGCATACCGAACAAGATTTATATTCTGATATAGTTGGTAGTAACTTTAATGTAAGTTTTGTTGAAGAGAAAGAAGAGTTACAAGGAGCTTCTCCACTAATTGTTAATGCAGACATTAGCTATTCTCCTAAATCTTTTGAAAACTATAAACCTATTGCAACTTTAGCTTTCTCTTATTTTTCAGATAGAATTGATGCTTTAGGCTCTGGACAATTAGGTAATGTTATAGAAAAAGGTATTCCAACTTTAGACTTCATATTTAAAAACACCATAGGTAAAAAATTTGAAATTAATCTAGCTGCTAAAAACCTTTTAAATCCAAGTATAAAATACATAAGGGAAACTACTCAAGGTGATATTATTGTAACATCTCCAAACGGAAAAGATGTTTCTAATTATAAAAAAGGAATGAATATAGGATTACAATTAAAATATAAATTTTAAACACAAACAATTAATAACAATAACAAAAAAATAAAACTTAGAAACGATGAAAAATAATTTATTATTAGGATTAGCAATTACAGCTTTGCTTTTTAACTCTTGCTCTACAGATGACACTGCAGATATTAATATCACAGACAACAGCGTCATTAATAACACGACTACCAATAATGGTGGAGGAAACGGAAATTCTGATGAAGAAATAGCCATTAATGCTGCTGAATATTCTTCAGATTTAACTTTAGAAGCTAACAAAACGTATACAATAAGTGGTCCTGTAATTTTAGCTGATGGTGCTAATTTAATTATTGGCGAAGGTGTAACTATTAAAGCTGTAGCAACCGGAGCTGATGTATATATAGCAATCTCACAAGGAGCACAAATTATTGCTAACGGAACAGCTGCAAATCCAATTGTAATGACATCTGGATCTGCAAATCCTGCTGCTGGACAATGGGGTGGATTAATTTTATTAGGAAAAGCACCAATTAATTCTGTAACTGGTAGTGCAACATCTACTTCTGAAATTGGAAGTTTACCTTATGGAGGTACTGATGCTTCAGATAGCTCAGGAATTTTACGCTATGTACGTGTAGAATACTCTGGTGGAGCTGCCGATGGATCTTCAGAAAACAACGGAATCTCATTTTACGGAGTTGGTGCAGGAACAACTGTTGATTATATTCAAGCATATGAAGGTGCTGATGATGGTGTTGAATTCTTTGGAGGTACTGTTGAAGTTAATCATGTAGCAGTTATTAACTGTCAAGATGATTCAATAGACTGGACAGAAGGATTCTCTGGTTCTGTAACAAACGCATACGTAAAACATGGTGCAGACCACGATAAAGCATTTGAATGTGATGGTTATAACACAGATATAGGAAACTTATCAAGCCCAAAATTCTGGTCTAAACCAACTGTAAAAGATGTAACTTTAGTTGGCTTAGGTAATACAGCTGGAACTGAAGCTATTCGTTTAAGAGCAGGTACTCAAGGCCTTTTTGATAATATCTTAATTCAAGGTTTTGAAGAAGGTTTCGATCTTGATGGTGATGCTGGTGCATCTAGCGATAACCCAACTGGTACTGGAGTAATAAATGGTGATTTAGATGTTACTAACGTAACTTTTACAGATGTTACTACTAAAATGAAAAACGATACTGGTGAAACTTTTACTGAAGCTGATTTTATTTCTGGAGATGGATTAGCTACTGGTACAGATTATGCTACTTGGGGAGCAAGCTGGACTGTTGGAAATTAATTTTAGAACCCATTATAAACAAAAAAAGCATCCCAAATGGGATGCTTTTTTTTATGCTTCATTTTGCTTAAAAATCATTTCCGCCTTTGGCGTCTGTTTCTTTTAAACCAGCAATAACATTAGCGTTATAATCTACTTCTTTAATGGTTTCATTTGTATAATAGAACCACTTGCCGACTTTTTTACCATTATCATAATTTCCCGAAATTGTTTTTTTACCTTCTGCGTTAAAACTTAACCATTCGCCTTGTAATTTACCATCTGTAGTGTAAGACCCTGTTTGACTTACTTCTCCATTGTCATGATAATAAACAACATCAATTAAATTGGTTTCTTTATTAAGTTTTAAATCTCTCTTTTGCTGAGCAAAAGATACCACAGTAATTAAAAAGGTAAAAAATAAAATAAACTTCTTCATAATTATGGGGGATTTAACATTATATATCAAATATACAAATTGCTTAACATTTAAACAATACTCACATAACATTAAATTAACATTAAAAACACAATCAACTGTATTTCAATAGATTAAAAACAAATATTTAACATTGGAATATTAATAATTACTTAATATAGAGGTTACATTAAAGTTACCTTAAAACTTGATATTTGTATTAGTCTTAAGACAAACAATTAGTATTTCATATAATCTATTAGTTTTTGTCGACTACATTATTATGATTTCTAATGAGGCTGCCTTAGGCCAAGGCAGTCTTTTTTTGTTATTAAATTAATCATTTGGAAACATTAAGTTAACATTGGTTTTAGTTATTTGCAGCGACAAAAACTAATAAATACAATGAAACTTAAAATCACGCTTATTGCAGTAGCTTTACTTGCAATTACTTCTTTAAACGCACAAGAAATTAGCGACACATCCTTTGGAAAAGGATTAATCAACTTTACAGCAAAAGACAGCTCTTTTAGTGTAAAATTTGCACCTCGTTTTCAAGTTAGATCTATGTCTTCATGGGATCATGATGGTAACCAATATGGTAGTCCAGATCATAATTTTATTGTTAGACGCGCCCGTTTAAAATTTGATGGTTTTGCATACAGCCCTAAACTAAAGTATAAATTAGAGTTAGGATTATCTAATAGAGATATTTCTGGTGCTAATCAATTTAATAGAAACACGCCTCGTTATATACTAGATGCTGTAATTATGTGGAGTTTTGCAAAAAACTGGGAATTATGGGCTGGACAAACTAAATTACCTGGAAACGTAGAACGTGTGGTATCTTCAGCAAATCTTCAATTAATAGATCGTTCTTTATTAAATAGTCGTTTTAATATAGATCGTGATTTAGGAATTCAAATTCGTCATAAATCAAATTTAGGAGGTAACTTTTTAATGCGTGAAAAATTCGCAATTTCTCAAGGTGAAGGACGAAACGTTACTGAAGGAAATGAAGGTGGTTTACAATATACGGCTCGTTTAGAACTTCTTCCTTTTGGAACATTCAAATCTAAAGGAGATTACAGTCAATCTGACTTAAAACGTGAGGATAAACCAAAACTAATGTTAGGTTATACATATAACTACAATCAAGATGCCGTTAGAGAAAGAGGTTTTGCAGGTGATTATATGATTAGAACGGATGGATCTATTTACGAAACAGATCAAACTACCATTTTTGCAGATGCTATGTTTAAATACGATGGATTTTCTTTTATGGGTGAATACGCTAAAAGAACAGCTAATGATGAAATTGCTACAGAATTAGATGGTACAACTCCAACAGGAGATGTTGTTTTAACAGGAAACGCATTAAACTTACAAGCCGGTTATTTATTTAAAAGTAACTATGAAATAGCTGCACGTTTTACAACTTTAAAATACGAAGCTATTACTAGCACATTACCTACAAAACAATATACGCTTGGTGTAAACAAATTTATAGTAGGACATAAATTAAAAGTACAAAGTGACATTAGTTATACAAGTTTAAATGGTGATGCAGACAACATCACATTTAGACTAGGTTTCGATATTCACTTTTAATTATTATAAAATAACAATTACATAACATTTTAATCATATATTGTCATGATATTTGCAGACATTTTACAATTAAAACCTATGGATAATATTTATTTATTAATGTTAATAGCAATTACAGTTTTAGCTGTTGTTGACATTATAGTTGGAGTAAGTAATGATGCGATAAATTTTCTTAACTCTGCAATTGGTTCTAAAGCAATATCTATGCGAACTATAATGATAGTTGCAAGTTTAGGTATTTTTATTGGAGCCGTTTTTTCAAGTGGTATGATGGAAGTTGCTCGTAAGGGAATCTTTGTTCCAGCAATGTTCAATTTTGAAGAGATCATGTATATATTCATGGCTGTTATGATTACAGACATTTTATTACTAGATTTTTTTAATACACTAGGTTTACCAACATCTACAACTGTTTCTATTGTATTTAATTTATTAGGTGCTGCTGTTGTTATGTCATTAATAAAAATTAGTGCTTCTGACACACAAACATTTGCAGATTTAGGCAACTATATTAACACAGAAAAAGCAATTACTATAATCAGTGGTATTGTAATGTCTGTATTTATAGCCTTTTCTGTTGGTGCATTGGTACAATGGGTTTCTCGTTTAGTATTTACATTTCAATATGAAAATAAAATAAAAAACTTTGGAGCAATATTTGGTGCTATTTGTTTAACAGCAATTACTTATTTTATCTTCTTAAAAGGATTAAAAGGTACGCCATATTATAAAGATTTAAAAGGCCTTGTTCAAGGAAACGAAATCTTTATCATTTTAGCAAGTTCAGTTTTGTGGTTAGGAGTTTCTTTTGCATTTCAAGCCATCACTAAAAAATCAATATTATTAGTAGTTATAGCTGTAGGAACATTTGGTTTAGCATTAGCATTCTCTGGTAACGACCTAGTAAATTTTATTGGTGTACCAATGGCCGCATACCATTCTTATGATGCATGGGCTGCTTCAGGAATAGACCCTACAATGTTTTCTATGGAGGTTTTAGATAAAAAAGTTCCTGCAGAACCTTTACTTTTATTTATAGCTGGAGGTGTTATGGTATTAACATTATGGTTTTCTAAGAAAGCTAAAACAGTTGCAGAAACTGAATTGAGCTTATCTCGTCAAGGAGATACTCATGAAAAATTTGAGCCTAATATGTTATCAAGAGGTATTGTAAAAGGTTCTTCTTGGTTATCTGATGCTTTAAGTGCTATAGTCCCAAAATCGACTCAAGAAAAAATAGGAAGAAGTTTTGAAAAACCAACAACTCAAACAATAACAAAAGATCAAAGTATTAATGCTCCTGCTTTTGATATGATTAGAGCTTCTGTTAACTTAATGGTAGCAGGTGTATTAATTGCTATTGCTACTTCAATGAAATTACCTTTATCTACAACTTACGTAACTTTTATGGTTGCTATGGGGTCTTCATTTGCAGATCGTGCTTGGGGAAGAGAAAGTGCTGTTTACAGAGTAGCTGGTGTATTAAATGTTATTGGTGGTTGGTTTGGAACTGCATTAGGTGCTTTTATTGCTGCAGGTATTGTTGTTTTCTTAATTAAATGGAACCCACAAGTAATGGCTCCAATATTGTTATTATTAACAACAATATTATTAACAAGAAACTATTTATCTCATAAGAAAAAATCGAATAAAGCTATTGAAGAAGACAGCTTAACTCAAGCAGAAAGTAGTTCGGTTCAAGGTGTTATTCATGAAAGCGCAAATAATATTGCTAATGTTGTAAAACGTGGTAATAAAATTTATTCTAGTGCTATAAATGGTTTAGCAAAACAAGATTTAGTTTTACTAAAAAAGAATAAGAAAAATATTGTAAAACTATCTGAAGAAATTGATAACCTTCGAGACAATATTTTCTACTTTATTAAAAACCTAGACGAATCAAGTGTTGGCGCTAGTAATTTCTACATCAACATTTTAGGTTACTTACAAGACATGACACAATCTTTAGAATATATATCTAAAGTAAGTCATAAACACGTAAACAATAACCACAAAAAACTTAAGTTCAATCAAATTAAAGAACTTAAATTAATAGACGAAACTCTTGAAACATTATTTAATACAACCAAAAACGCCTTTGATTCTCAATCTTTCGAGCAAATTGGTGATATTTTAAATAACAAAAAAGAAGTTTTTGATTTAGTAACAGAAAAAATTCAAAGACAAGTTGAACGTACAAGAACTGAAGAATCTAGTCCAAAAAATACGACCTTATACTTTAGTCTTCTTTTAGAAACAAAAGATTTGCTTACTGCTACTATGAATCTTTTAGAGGAATATTACAAAGCTCATGATAGTTCCGTAGAGCCTGCAACAATAGAGCCTGAAACTCTAGTTGCTGATAAGGAAGAAGAATAAATAGACAATACCCTAATAACTTACAGAGTAATTTATTAGGTACTTCGTAACAAATATTACATAGCCCATATCAGAAATATTTTTTGATATGGGTTATTAATTTTTATCAGTATCTTCTAATAACGAATCATTTTTACCATATAATAATTCAGCAACATCAATTAACTTTTTAATCATATCATTTACATTGGTATAATCATTAAATAAAGACGAAGCCATTTCTGCAGTTATTAAATCTTTTCTTATTAATCTATCAATAGATTTATTACTTTGCCTTATATTTTCTTTCGCATTACTTTTCAACTGTTTTAATTTTGCTGCATATTTTTCTACATTATTTTCTTCCGTTCTAAACAAATAAATAACTCTTAAAACTTTAGTCAATTTTTTTCTATAACTATCGTATTCGTTTTGTAAATGTTTATTATTCATAGTAAGAACTAAACTTATATTTTTATTTAATTCTCTTGCATCTTTTACAATCTCTACCATTTTTCTATTAGCAATTTTAATATCCATAATAGCTTTATCTTGTCTATTATTTAAATTTAAAGTGCTTTGAGCAGTGGAACCATACTTTATAATTTCACCATAAATAGTTTTAACCTTTGTATAATATAAATCTTCGATATCAGTCTTAAAATCTACTGTCGATTTTTTAATAACTGATTTTAGCTTTTCATCAGACTTTATATCTTCTCTATGAATATTTAAAGCATGTGAAACTATTTCGAAAACACTGTTTTTATATAAATATTTCGACTCCTTTACTAATGCAGAAATTGCAGACCCTGGAAACTTTAAAGCTGCCGGATTAAGATATTTTGGTTCGTCTACATCCTTATCAACATGCTCTTTAAAGAATCTCAATAAAAAGCGTTCTAATCTTTTAATAAAAGGCAACATTAAAAGTACTCCTAAAACATTAAATATGGTATGAAACAAAGCCAGTTTTAAAGTATAATTAGTAAAAGCAATGTGTAATATTTCAGATAAGTTATTTACTAATCTTGCCAGCGGAAATATTAAAGCCATGGCCACTAACCCTGTAATACCATTAAAAATTAAATGTGCGGTTGCCAATCTTCTTCCCGCACTGTTTGAACTAAGCGCTCCTAATACAGCTGTAATAGTAGTACCTATATTAGCACCTATAGCCAATGCTAAGGCATTTTCATACTCTATTTGTCCAGCAGCTAAAGCTGTTAAAATTAACGCCAGTGTTGCGCTACTAGATTGTAAAATGGTGGTAATTATAATGCCAAGACCCGTATAAATTAGTACGCCTAAAAACCCAGAAACAGCATATTCAGATAAGTCTATATATTCTTTAAACACATCAAAACCCTCTTTCATGTAATGAATACCAAGAAAGAAAAAGCCTAATCCTGCTAAAACATTTCCAACACCTTTAAGAGCGACCTTTTTTTGAAATGAAAAAATAATTCCGAAAACAAGCATTGGCATTGCTAATGCTGAAATTTTTATTTTAAGTCCGAAACCTGCAACTAACCAAGCAGTAGCTGTTGTACCTATATTTGCTCCAAATATTAATCCTAAACCTTCTGCCAAGGTAATTAAGCCTGCGCTTATAAATGATATGGTAATAACAGAAACTAATGAACTAGATTGTATTAATGCTGTAACAAGTGCTCCTGCCGTAATGCTTTTATAAAGTTTATTTGTAGCCTTTTTTAAAATGTTTTGTAATGGCCCTTTTGTAAAAACTTTAAACCCTTCTTCTAACATTATCATTCCAAAAAGCAGAATAGCTACTCCTGCTGAAATTGTTTTAAAATTTGGATTTAAATAAAGAATAACTCCTAAGGCAATTAAAAGCCCAAAGAAAAAAGACTTTCTTATCATATAAAATTATTTAATAATTGAAATTAAATATAGTATTTTTGACACGAAAAAACTATTTATGATTTCAACAAACGAATATTTTGAAGGGCATGTAAAATCTTTAGGTTATACATCAGCAAAAGGAAAATCTACTATTGGTGTTATGGAAGCAGGCGAATACGAATTCGGTACTTCTACACACGAAACAATGATTGTAATAGAAGGTGAAATGACTGTTAAACTTCCCGGAGCTTCAGATTGGGCTACTTATAAAGCAGGATCATCATACGAAATTGAAGCCAATGAAAAATTTCAAGTAAAAGTATCTACACAAACGGCTTATTTATGCCAATATAAATAGTTGTTAAAAAAGTTACATGCTTCATAATCTATAATGAGTTTCATTACGTAAATGATGTAAACCTAAAGTTATAATTATGAAGAACATTTCAATTTTATTATTAGCTACAATTATTACAGTTTCTTGTGTTTCTAAAAAGAAATATATAGCCTTACAACAAGAAAATGGAGAAATTAAAAGTGAATTACAAAAAACAAAAGTTGCTAAAGAAGATTTAGAAGCTAAGTTTGATAAAATTCAAGCTAGAGTTAGTGCTTACAACTCTAAAATAGCGACTCTTAAACAAGAGAATGACACCAAGTTAGATGTTGTTGGTAATGTTGCTGTAATATCAAATGACACTAAAGTAAAAATACGTGAAACATTAAAACATGTTGATGCTAGCAAATTAAGTCAGGCTAAAACACTTAAAGACTCTATGAATTTAGCGGTTGCTTACAATCTTGAAAAAACGATTAGCGAAAGTAACATGGATGAGAATGACGATTTTGCTGTAAATATTAATGAAACTGTTGTTATGATTTCTATTGCTGATAATATGTTATTTAATACTGGTAGCTACAGATTAAGTTCTAAAGCTGATACAGTTTTACAAAAATTGGCGGATGTTATTAACTCTGAACCAAGTTTAGATGTTATGGTTGAAGGCCACACAGATTCTAGATCAATAAGTACTGCAAACATTGCAGACAACTGGGATTTAAGTGTATTAAGATCTACATCTGTTGTTCGTAAATTACAAGAAAAATACAATGTAGCTCCTGAAAAATTAATTGCAGCTGGTAGAAGTAGTTACCAACCTATTGCAGATAATGATTCTTCTGAAAACAGATCTAAAAACAGACGTACAAGAATTATTATACTTCCAAACATTAACAAATTTTTCGCTTTAATGTCTGAAAATGAAGGAACTGTTGCGGAAAATAATTTATTAGATTAATTTATAAATTGAATTTTTTGATATAAAAAAAGCATCCTAATTAGGATGCTTTTTAATTTTTATTTACTTCATAACACAAAAAAAGCACCTCTTTCGAGATGCTTTTCTAAAAATTTGGGGTTCCCCCTTTCGAGGGAACAAACCCAATATAATAAATTAAGATCCGCACATTAAGCAATCATCTCCTTCAGCTTCTTTAGCTTGTGCTATAAGTGCTTTCATTTCTTCGGCAGTCATAGGTTCTACTTCTGGTTCATTTTGCTTAGCAAATTTAGCGGCATTTTGAGCTGCTAATTTCTTTTTCTTTGATTCTTCTTTCTCTTGAGCAACATCATTAACTTCTACTACTTCAGCAACTGGTTCTTCTTTTTTAGCTGTATTTAAAGTAAATTTAATGGCATCAACAGCACTTTTAGTACGTAAATAATACATCCCTGTTTTTAAGCCACTTTTCCAAGCATAAAAATGCATTGATGTTAACTTAGCCATAGTTGCTCCTTCTAAGAATAAGTTAAGCGATTGTGATTGATCTATAAAGTATCCTCGTTGACGAGACATATCTATAATATCTTTCATGCTTAACTCCCACACTGTTTTGTATAAGTCTTTTATATCTTGAGGAATGATATCGATTCCTTGTACCGAACCATTAGCTCTCATAATATCTTGTTTTAAACCTTCATTCCATAAACCTAAGTCTACTAAATCTTCAAGTAAGTGCTTATTAACTACAATAAACTCACCAGATAATACACGACGTGTATATATATTAGATGTATATGGCTCAAAACACTCATTGTTACCAAGTATTTGAGATGTTGATGCTGTTGGCATTGGTGCTACTAATAATGAGTTACGCACACCGTTTTTAAGCACTTGTTTACGTAGTTTTTCCCAATCCCAATTACCACTTAAATCGGCATCATTTAATCCCCAAAGGTTATGTTGAAAATCGCCTTTACTTATAGGTGACCCTTCATATGTTTGGTAAGGACCATCTGCTTTTGCTTCCTCCATACTTGCTGTTACAGCAGCATAATAAAGTGTTTCAAAAATATCTTGATTTAATTTTTTAGCCTCATCACTAGTAAAAGGCATACGTAATTTTATAAATGTATCTGCCAATCCTTGAACCCCAAGACCAATTGGTCTATGACGCATATTGGAGTTTTCTGCTTCTATTACTGGGTAGTAATTTCTATCAATAACTCTATTTAAATTTTTAGTAACACGTTTTGTAATACGGAACAGTTCTTTATGATCGAACGCACCATTTTTAACAAACATTGGCAACGCTATAGATGCTAAATTACATACAGCTACCTCATCTGGTGATGTATACTCTAAAATCTCAGTACATAAATTTGAAGAACGAATGGTTCCTAAATTTTGTTGATTAGATTTACGGTTAGCTGCATCTTTATACAACATATATGGAGTACCTGTCTCAATTTGAGATTCTAATATTTTCTCCCAAAGTTCACGTGCTTTTATAGTTTTACGTCCTTTTCCTTCTGCTTCATATTTCAAATATAAAGCTTCAAAAGCTTCACTATGGGCTTCATCCATTCCTGGACATTCGTTAGGACACATTAATGTCCAAGGTCCATCTTCTTCAACACGTCTCATGAATAAATCTGAAATCCACATCGCATAAAATAAATCACGCGCACGCATTTCTTCTTTACCATGATTTTTCTTTAAATCTAAGAAATCAAAAATATCGGCATGCCAAGTTTCAATATAAATAGCAAAACTTCCTTTACGTTTTCCTCCTCCTTGATCTACATAACGAGCCGTGTCATTAAACACTTGAAGCATTGGTACAATACCATTACTTGTACCATTAGTACCTGCAATATAACTTCCTGTAGCACGCACATTATGAATAGCTAATCCTATTCCTCCGGCAGATTGTGAAATTTTTGCAGTTTGTTTTAATGTATCGTAAATCCCATCAATACTGTCTTCTTTCATTGTTAAAAGAAAACATGAAGACATTTGCGGTTTTGGTGTACCTGAATTGAATAATGTTGGTGTAGCGTGTGTAAAATATTTTTTAGACATAAGTTCGTATGTCTCAATAGCAGCATCTAAATCGTTTAAATGAATGCCTATTGAAACACGCATAAGCATGTGCTGCGGACGTTCGGCAATTTGCCCGTTTAATTTCAAAAGATATGAACGTTCTAGTGTTTTAAAACCAAAATAATCATAACCAAAATCGCGATTGTATATAATAGTTGAATCTAGGCGATCTTTATTAGCCATAATTACTTCATATACATCATCAGCTAAAAGAGGTGCATCTTTACCTGTTCTTGGATTTACATACTTATGCAAATCTTCCATAACCTCACTAAAGGTTTTCTTTGTGTTTTTGTGTAAATTAGAAACAGAAATACGTGCTGCTAAACGTGCGTAATCTGGATGTGCAGTAGTCATGGTTGCAGCAATTTCTGCAGCTAGATTATCAAGTTCGCTGGTAGTAACACCATCATAAAGTCCTTCAATAACACGCATTGCTACTTTTAACGGATCTACTAATTCGTTTAATCCGTAACATAACTTACGTACTCTTGCTGTAATTTTGTCGAACATTATTTGTTCTTTTCTGCCATCTCTTTTTACTACATACATTGTCTACACGGTTTTAGTTTTTCTGACACACCTTCAGAAAAATGGTTAGTTATTTATTCTACATTTTAGCTTTTATGATAATAAGCTAAAATTCAGTTACTTTGGTTAATTTAAATAAATGGTACTTAGTTTAGTTTTCCATTGAATGGAATGTCATTTTAATTGAAAATTCAATTAAAAATCGGCGTCAAAACTGAACTTATCCTTATCATCTTCTTTATTAAGAACACCAGCTTTTTGGTAATCTCCAACACGTTTCTCAAAGAAATTTGTTTTCCCTTGCAAAGAAATCATGTCCATAAAATCGAAAGGATTAGATGAATTATAAACTTTTTCGCATCCAAATTCAGTTAGTAATCTATCGGTTACAAACTCTAAATATTCTGTCATTAACTTAGCATTCATTCCAATTAAACTCGCTGGAAGCGATTCAGTAATAAATGAACGCTCAATATCTAAGGCGTCTGTTAATATTTGTGTAATTCTATCTTTTGGCACTTTATTTACAATATGATTTTCATGTAAATGCACAGCAAAATCACAATGTAAACCTTCATCTCTAGAAATAAGTTCGTTAGAAAAGGTTAAACCAGGTAATAAACCACGTTTTTTAAGCCAAAATATTGAACAGAAACTTCCTGAAAAGAAAATACCTTCTACAGCTGCAAAAGCAATTAAACGCTCAGCAAAACTAGGAGAATCTATCCATTTAAGTGCCCATTCTGCTTTTTCTTTAATAGCAGGAAACACTTCAATAGCATTAAATAACGCATCTTTTTCTTTATCGTCTTTTACGTATGTATCAATTAATAATGAATACACTTCAGAGTGAATGTTTTCCATCATAATTTGAAATCCATAAAAGAATTTAGCTTCTGAATACTGTACTTCAGATACAAAATTTTCAGCTAAATTTTCATTTACAATACCATCACTAGCTGCAAAAAATGCTAAAACATGTTTAATAAAATAACGTTCGTCATCATTTAATTTATTATTCCAATCATTAAGGTCTTGATGCAAATCAATTTCTTCGGCAGTCCAAATACTAGCCTCTTGCTTTTTATACCATTCCCAAATATCATGATGTTGAATTGGAAAAATAACAAAACGATCTTTGTTTTCTTGAAGAATGGGTTCTATAGCTTGAGACATTGGATTTTTTCTTTTTTTATAAAATTAAACGAAAATTTGCTTTGATTTCGGGTTAACAAAGATTGGAAAATGTAGCCATAAATGAAAGGCATAGTTATAAACATTGTCAACAAGTTTTTAACAAAACTTAACAAATTTTGACAATTACAAAAAACCTTACGTTATTGTAATTATTTGATTTTCAGCAATTTAATTTTGACAAAAATCGCTTAAGCACTATAAAATAAGGATTCTTAATTTTAAAAAGTTTACAAAAAAAATTGAAGATTATTTTAAATTTTAAAATAGGCTAGATTAACTTTTTTTAGAATTGGCTACTTTTTCCAACTCCATGTACCAATCTTCACCAAATTTTCTAATTAAGGCTTCTTTTACAAATTTATAGACAGGAACACCTAATTCTTCACCAAGAGTACAGGCATCATCACAAATTTGCCATTTATGATAATTTACAGCAGAAAACTCACTATAATCTTGTACTCTAACAGGATATAAATGACAAGATACTGGTTTTTTCCAAGACACTTCGCCTTGATTATAGGCTTCTTCAATAGCACAAAGCGCTACTTTTTTATCATCAAAAATAACATATGCACAATCAGCCCCATTAATTAAAGGTGTTTCTAATTCACCATCTTCAGAGGTTGTATATGAACCTTGAGACTCTATAGCATTTATACCTTCCTTTCGTAAAAAAGGTTTTACTTTAGGATAAATATCTTCCAATATTTTAGCCTCATCTGCCTCTAAAGGCGCTCCAGCATCACCATCGATACAACAGGCTCCTTTACAAGCAGATAGGTTACATAGAAAATCTTTTTCTATAATATCTTCCGAAACAATGGTCTTTCCTATTTGAAACATAAATTATTTATCTTGTTGTCTGCAAAAATAGTTAACTTTAGGTGAATTTTATTAAGATAATAAGCTACTTTTGCGGAAAAATTCAAATCATTTTTTTAGATGTTATGAATTTTAAATTACAGTTTTTCCAAGAATGTCAAACCAATAGAAGCGCAGCAAGCTGTGAGACAATTTAAAACTCAAAACGATGCAATTTAATTTTAAAGAAATATTTACTGCTTTTATGATACTATTTGCAGTAATAGATATTATTGGAAATATTCCAATTGTCATTGATTTACGAAAAAAAGTTGGTCATATACAAAGTGGAAAAGCGGCTGTAATTGCTGGAGTTATTTTAATTGTTTTCCTTTTTTTAGGAAAAAGTATTTTAACCCTTATTGGTATTGATGTAAATTCATTTGCTGTAGCAGGTGCTTTTATATTATTTTTTATTGCTTTAGAAATGATTTTAGGTATTACATTATATAAACAAGAAGAACATACTGCTCTAACAGCCTCTATTTTTCCTTTAGCCTTTCCTCTTATTGCTGGACCAGGAAGCTTAACCACTTTACTTTCATTAAGAGCCGAATTTAGAATAGAAAATATTATTGTTGCAGTTTTAATGAATGTTCTTATTATCTTTATAGTATTAAAAACATCTGGGAAAATTGAGCGTATTTTAGGAGCTAATGGTATAAACATTATTCGTAAAGTTTTTGGGGTAATTTTGCTAGCTATTGCTGTTAAATTATTTGCACATAATATTAAAGCACTTTTTGATCTTGTATAAAAATGATAAATAGAAACGCATGAAAATATTAACTATTACAATAAGTGTCATTGCTTTAGGGCTTATGATTTTCAACTTTACTAAAGTTGACTTTAACACTCCTTTTGAAGGAGAAAGTACGATTGCATTAATTACTATTGCAGCATCTCTTTGCGTGATATTAATGATGGCTATTTTAAGAACTTCAAAACGTATTGAACAAAAAGTAAAAGGACGCCATTAATGTATGATGCTTTAATAATTGGAGGCGGTGCCGCTGGCATGTCTTGCGTATTGGTTTTAGGTTCTGCTAAAAACAAAGCCTTTGCTACAAATAAGCGTGTTGGTATTATTACACACCAAAAAACATCGCATTTACAAACAGCCTTATTTAATAATGTTTTAGGTCTAGAACCCGGAACAACAGGCGCTTCTATTTTAGAAAATGGCAAAAAACAACTTACCTCTTTATATCCTCATGTTGAACAAATAGACAAAGAGAAAGTTTGCGACGTATCTAAATCTGATAACGGATTTATAGTTAAGACCAATAAAAACACCTACACTTCTAAAATTGTTGTTATAGCCGTTGGCTATACCAATTTAATGACTATTAAAGGTCTTGAAAATTATATAAAACCACATCCAAGAGCTGCTATTGAAAAAGATCGTATTTGGCTAAAAAACACAGACCATTTAATTGAAGAAAACTTATATGTCGCAGGCTCTTTAGCTGGTTGGCGTAGTCAATTTGCTATTTGTTCAGGTAGTGGCGCACATGTAGCAACAGATATTCTTACGCTTTGGAATAATGGGAAGCACGTTAAAGTGCATGATAAAATTTAATTTCATATAAAGAAATAACATTTATCGCTTTAATGTAAAATGCCCATTTTTTGATACTCCATCTGAAAAAATAACTCTAAACCAATAATCATTTGAAGGCATACTAATACCATTATAATTACCATCCCAACTTCTATTACTCGAAGTTAAAAGTTTTAAAAGTCTTCCATATCTATCATAAATATAAAGGGAATAATTTAAATCTGTATCTCCAGCTAAATTCCAAAAATCATTAACTCCATCGTTATTTGGTGTAAAAAATCTTGGGAAATATAAAATTGAAACTAATTCCTCAAACCAACCACAACCATTTTTCTCGCGGCCAAAAACAGTATATTCCCCTCCCAATAAATTATTAAAAATTGACGATGATTGATAGTTAATTCCATCAATTGAATATTCGTATTCTATTGGAGAATTAACAAATATCTCAATACTATTATTATCACTAAGTCCTTTAGTTTTTATAGTATAATTATAAAACTTAAAAAGCTCTATAAACTTTACTTCAACTGTTGACGACACTGTTGCGCAAGAACTTTCTAAACCAACACTATACGAATACAAACCTGGTTCGTCAATTAAAGGGTCGAAAACGCCTGTGCCACTTGACGGCTGAGGGCTCCAAACACCTCCAGAATCGGGATTTCCTAAGAGGGAATCAAATAAATCGACAGGTTGACTTCTTATACATATTTCCAATTCACTATCGGTTCCTGCATTAGGCAGTAACGTTTCTATTTGAACTTCTACCTGAGAAGAATCACTACCACATAAACCATACGAAATGGTATAGATATAAACACCAGCATCATCAATAATAGGGTCAAAAACGCCTGTGCCACTTGTTAGTTCTGGACTCCAAACACCTCCAGAATCAGGATCCCCCAATAAAACATCGAATAAATCTATTGGGTCATCTGTATAACAAACTTTTAAAACTTCATCTCCTCCTGCTACCGGCAGCTCTGTTTTAATGTCAACACTAACTTCTGAAAAACCACTACAGGCATCACTAAGGAAAGTATACTTATAAACACCTCCAGAATCAATAGCAGGGTCAAACAATCCTGTTTCACTTGTTAAAGTAGGACTCCAATCACCTCCAGCATCTGGTGTCCCCATTAAACTATTAAATAAATCTATTGGAGCGTCATAAATACAAACTACTACACTACCATTTTCACCAATATCAAAAGAGCTATCTTGCTGAAAATCAAAAACTCCATTACCATCTGCATCAAGAGGAGTTGTATAACCATCAAAAACTCCAATTACCAAACCATTTAAATCAACAGAAACAGGTAAACTACCTAATACCCCATCTTGATCACCATCAGAAAAACCAGCTTCTATAACATCCAAACAACCGTCGTTATCACTATTCAAATCACGATAATCTGGAAAATTGTCATTATCAGTATCTCTATCTAAAAGGCCTGCTTGTTCAACAACATCTAAAATACCATCATTATCATCGTCTAAATCAATATCATTTGTAACACCATCTTCATCAAAATCATTAGGGCAATTTTCTATTATTTCAGATTTAGTTAAACATGCAGAAGGGTTTCCAAAAATATTAATATCCCCAAAAACAGTTCCGTTAGTTAATAAATTACATAAAGCAGCGCAATCTGTTAATAGTATATTATCTCTTAAAAGTATCGCTGACCCACCAGTAACTCCAACTTTACTTAAACTCTCTAAACCTAATAAACTTGTTATAGATTCATTAAAAGAAATATTTAAAATTCCTGTAGTTGATAAATTACTAAACCCTATTAAGCTGATTAATTTTTCATTATTTGTAATATCCAACCCACCTTGTAGTTTAGTGAGTTTTTGAAACCCTGATATTACTGTTAGTAATGTGTTTTGATGAATATGAATATTACGTTGCGATGTATCTATAGCACCACCAATATAAATAACATTATTAAATCCATTAATATCTGTAAGGCTAGTATCATCAATTTCTAAACTACTGCCTATAGTCTCTAATTTAGAGAAACTAGGTATACTTCGAATTTTACTCCCATGAAAAAGTATTTTACCCTGAACCGTATTTAAGTTTCTAAAACCTTGAACTGATACTAGTAAATAATTAAACTGAATAATTAAATCTTGTCCTATTTTTTTTAAAAAATTAAAACTATTTATAGAAGGTAAATCAATATTATCTTCTATGGTTAAATTACGACCTATGGCACTTAATTTTTTAAATTCTGGTATACTAATTAAATTTAAATTATCTGAAATACTCAAAGAACCATTGATACTAGACAAATTTTCAAATCCAGTTATACTTTCTAACCTAAAATTATCCTCTATATAAAGATTACCCTCAATTGTTTCTAAACTATCAAAGCCTCCAATGTTTTTGAGCGGTCCTGGTTGAAAAATAACAAAATCCCCTCCAATAACACTAAGTTTATTAATCCCTTCAATGGTTACCAAACTCCTATTATTTTCTAAGTAAATATTTTCCAATATAAACTCTAGATTCTGAAAATTAGTAACACTCGTTATTTCTGAACTTTCTATTATAAGCGAACCTTCAATTCGTTTTACACTCTTTAAATTGGATATATCATTTGCTGAATAGCTAATAACTAAATCTCCTAATATAGTCTCACAATTTGGATAATCCTCTATAAAATTAATTACATCTTCCTGAGTTAATAAATACACATCACCCGGTGGGCATTGAGAAAACACCGACTTGCATATTAAAAGCATAAAACTCAATGTAACCAACTTATACATTCAATACATCTCTAATTTAGTTGACTAAATATATTAAATATTTGGTCAACTAAATTAAATACGACGAAGACGGATTAGTATTACACCTCTAAAAGAATAAATATAAAGCTAGGGAATAATACAAAACATAAAGGTTCATAATAAAATTGAAAATTAAACTACTCTTCTCCCTTACTTAACCTAACAACCTCATCAATCATAATATCGCGCTGATTTATAATTTCTTCATAAGCATCAGTACCATATAATTGATTTGCCAAAGTAGCTTTAAGGTATTGTTTTACCTCATCATGATAAGCCACAAATGTAATTTTAGAATTCATTCTTACATTTATATAATCTTGAAAAGCAAATACCATATCGTCATCTACCTCAAAAGAATCTATAAAATCTTGTTTGGTAACATCTTGATAAATATTTCTGCTTTTCTCTAATTCTTCAAAAACAAAATACCCAATAAAACCACGACGCTGTAAAAAAGTAAGCGTTTCATTATGCATCGTATTATCAATAGGTACAAACACATCAGGAATAATACCGCCACCACCGTAAACAACCTTTCCGCCTGGTGTAGTATATTTTAAAGAATCGACAACTTCTATTTTTTCAGAATCTAACAACTCACCACTTTGAATTCTCATAGAATATTCGTCGTAATAATCTTTATTTCCATTTTCGTAAGACCGCTGTATAGAACGACCCGTTGGTGTATAATAACGTGCTACGGTTAAACGCACTGCACTACCATCTCCTAATTCCATTTCGTGTTGCACGAGTCCCTTACCATAAGAGCGTCTCCCAACAATAGTTCCTTTATCATTATCCTGTAATGCTCCAGCAACAATCTCACTTGCCGAAGCTGAATTTTCATCTATTAGCACATAAATTTTTCCGTCTTCAAAATCACCTTCATCGGTAGCAAAACTTTCTTCGGTATTCCCGCGTTTATTTTTAGTAAATAATATAAGTTTATCATCTTCTAAAAACTCATCTACTATTTTTACTGCAATATCTAAAAACCCACCTGGATTCTCTCGTAAATCTAAAGCAATTTCTGTGGCACCTAAATCTTGTAATTTATCTAAACCTTTTTTAAATTCTCTATACGTACTTTCTGCAAAACGATTTATTTTAATATAACCCAATTTATCGGTTAGCATATAAGCAGCATCAACACTTTTTAAAGGAATTCTATCACGCTTTAGTTTAAAATCTAAAAGCTCTGGTTCTCCTTTTCTAAAAACTTTTAAATTCACATTAGAATTTATATTTCCTTTAAGCTTTTTTATGAGTTCGCCGTCATCTAATTTTTCGCCAAACAACGAATCGCCATTTGCCATAACAATTCTATCGCCACCTTTAATACCAGCTTTTTCACTTGGACCACCTTCTGTAGTTCTTATAACTGCAATAGAATCTTTATACGTATAAAACTGAATACCAATACCAACAAAATCACCCTTCATATTATCGGAAACACGCTGCATATCTTCTTTAGGAATATATACCGAATGAGGGTCTAAATTTTCTAAAATACCATTTACTGTTACATCAACAATACTATCAGTATTTATATCATCAACATAATCGTAATCAATATAATCAATTAGCCTATTAAGCTTATCTTTTTTTGTGTTTTTAGAAAACAATCGTTCTGGCGAATCTGCAAAATTTAACTTTCCTCCAATAAAAATACCAGCTGCAATGGCAGCACCTAAAATTAAGGGCAAATATTTTTTTTGGTATGACATTAAGCTTTTATATCTTCAATTTGTTTAAGTTTTATTCCTGCTTTTTCTAAGAATTTTAATCCAGAATCATCTTTATAACCTTCTTTATAAACCACCTTTACAATACCTGCTTGATGGATTAACTTACTACACTCTTTACAAGGCGACATAGTTATATAAAGCGTCGCGCCTTTACAAGATTGTGTAGACGCAGCTACTTTTAAAATAGCATTTGCCTCGGCATGTAACACATACCATTTGGTGTAGCCTTCATCATCTTCACAAAAATTTTCAAATCCAGATGGCGTACCGTTATACCCATCAGAAATAATCATTCTATCCTTTACAATAAGTGCTCCTACTTGTCTACGGTTACAATACGACAATTTCCCCCACTCTTGTGCAATTCTCAAATAAGCCTTATCGTACTTAAGTTGTTTATTTTTTGGCATTAAATTTTTTTAATTATGGCGTTTCCCTCATTTAAAATTTTACGTTTTAAAAAGAAACCATTTAACAATTCGGGTCAGGCTTTTCGTTACAATCTTTTGCAAAAAAGCAAAAGGATTTTCACTGCAATCCTTAACGCAAAATAATATAACGAAGATACTTAGTTCGTATTTTAATTACAATGCAAGTTCGTTAAAGTTTTATGAAAGTTTTATGATAAAAAATCACTGTTTAAAATCATAGGAATAACTAAACCAACTACTATAGCAGAAATTACCATTATCCAATCGCGTTTAGAAAATCTAAAAATAGTTTGCACTAAATAGCCCAAAAACAGCACTATAAACACAATAATAACTTGCGAGAATTCAATACCCAAAGCAAACTCAAACAATAATAGTAATTTACTATCTGTATCTCCTAAAAGCATTTTAAACTCGCGTGCAAAACCTAAACCATGCACTAATCCAAAAAACAAAGTAGATAAAAATAAAACGCCTACCTTTTCTTTTTGCGCCCCTTTTCCTGCTGTAAACACATTAAAAAGAGCAACAATTAAAATAGTAACCGGAATTAAAAATTCGACAATTTCACCATTAACACTAACGACATTGTATGCTGCTAAAACTAATGAGAGTGTATGTCCTAATGTAAACATAGAAACCAACAATAAAGCACGTTTCCAGTCTTTAAAAACATAGGGAACTGTTAGTACAATAAGAAATAAAACATGATCGTAAGCATTAATATCTAGAACATGGTTAATACCGTATTCTACATTAAACCAAAAGTTTTCAAGCATAATAATTAAATTTAGGGTGGTTCAAATATACAATTAATTAGATGTATTTAAAATCATACTATTCTTATCTGTTGTTAAAACAAATAGCATCATATAAATAATATTTTCAATTTGATTAGCGTTTACTTAATTAAAAAATAAACTATTAATATATCTTTGTAAATCATCTAGAACTAAATCTTTTTTCAAAGCATGTAATTAAAAGATGTAATTAATAAAAACACATGAATATTAAATTTTTAGCAGCACTTAGTTTATTTGTAATTTTTCTCTCTTGTAAACAAAAAGAAGAAACTAATTTAGAGAATAATAAAGACACTAATACAATTAGTGGTATAACAGAAAAAGATATTTCTAAACTAAATTATATTGAATTTGCTCTAGATAAAAAAACCGAAAAAGCCATTGAAGATTGGAATGATTATAAAGAATTACAGATTATTGTAACCAATGTTAAAAAAGGCGATTTAAGTTATTTTGATAATGAGGAAGACCCAATAAAGGAGCTTATGAAAAATGCTATACAAACTATTCCTAGCATAGTAAATACCGATCCTATTTTAGCAAGAATAACAGTTTTAGAAACAAAACTTTACAAACTAGAAGATGTATCGACATTATTATCTACTAGTAAAAAAGAATTACTGGAAAGTATAAAAGAGTTTTTAGAATCTTTTTCTAACCTTAATTTTCAAATGAATAAAAAAATAGAAAATGACAATCAGAATATTGAAAAGCCTTAAAAATTATTTTCAATAAAAAAGAGGCGTTTTTAATTTAGAAACGCCTCTTTTTTATTTAATAACTTGTTATTTGTTATTATTTTTAGATTGTGCAGCCTGTGCTTGTAGGGCTTGTTTTTGCCTTAACAACTCTGTTTTTGTTAATTGAATTAAATTAAAATTAGGTGCCGTTTTTAAAGCCGCATCTAAAATGTCTACAGCGGCATCAATATTTGCTTTTGTGTCTTTATTAAAAGTACATAATGCATTTAAATACATAAAAGCTGCCTTTAAAGAAACTTCGTATGGTGTTTGTGTTTCATAAAACGCCTTTTTCATATCATCTTTAGCATTTGCTAAACCATAATTAATATGTTTTTCTGCTCCAGGAATATTTTGTATCTGCAAATTAAGTTCTGCTAATTCATAAGCAACTTTAGCATCTGGATTACGTTTAAACATTTCTTCAAAATGACCAATAGCCATTTTTGGCTGCTTTAAAGCTTTTAATGAAATAGCCTTTACCTCAACAGCAATTTCAGAATCATCAACTTTTCTTTCTACACCAATAGTATTTAATGCTTGTGAATATTTCCCCTCAGACATATATATATAGGCCAAAGTATCTTTTCTTGCTTCAGAAGACGATAATACATTTAAATGTGTCATCGCGTTTATAATACCTTGCACATCGCCTTGGGCCTTCATTTGCTTATAATAAGCTTCATAATGTTTTAGTAAATTTGTGTTTTCTTGAGCACCTAAATGCATACTTCCCACCAATAATAGCAACGCTAGTAATTTTTTCATTTGTTAGTTTTAATTGTTATCAATAATCAAATGTAACATTCATATAATAATTCCTGATTATAAGTGAATTTTTATATACGCATATTTCATCATTTTATTTCTTATTTAATGTGATAAAACTATAAAAAATTAACATTTAAACTCTTAAAAGAATGCTAATTATTTTAATTATTATGCCCTTTATGAAACTATTCAAACAAAAAAACACTAAAAGTCGCCCATATCCTATTTTAGAAATTAACTTTTTTAGGTATTCTAAAATTAAATATCTATATTTAAGATTACTAAATTATTAATTATGGGGATAAAGAGTTTTCAAGGAGCCAGAAGGCAACAAGCAAATATAACAGACAATACACCTTTAAAGGTTAGTGATTATATGACTACAAATTTAATTACGTTTACTCCTAATCAAACTATTGAAAGTGTGATGCAGGCATTAATTAAAAACAGAATTTCTGGTGGGCCTGTTGTAAATGAAAAAAATGAATTAATTGGTATTATATCTGAAGGTGATTGTATAAAACAAATAAGTGAAAGTCGTTACTACAATATGCCCATGCAAGATAAAACTATTGAAAAACACATGGCTTTAAATGTTGAAACTATTGATGGCAACATGAATATTTTTGATGCTGCCAACAAGTTTTTAAATGCTAAAAGACGCCGTTTTCCTATTGTAGAAAACGGTAAATTAGTTGGCCAAATAAGCCAGAAAGATGTGCTCAAAGCTGCTATGAAACTTAAAGGACAAACTTGGAAATAACTAGTGCATTTTATTATTCATATTAAGCATATATATCCTAACATAGCTGGTTGGAGGTTTTGACATTAAAATATTGGCAATAAAACTGTAAAAACAATTTTACTTACAGGCCTAATAAATCTATTTCCTTTTCTATCCATTTTTATAATAATTACAAGCATTTATAATGTCGTGTTTTTAACATTTTGTATTTAAAATGAAAAACTTTAAAATTCTTTTTACACTTTTCCTTTTAATTAACTTTTCTTTAAATGCCCAATGGAAAAACAGATACCCAAAAGTTAACGGATATGGGCATCATGTTTATTTAGAAGGTTATGAATTACCTGTTTTAAATTCAGGACCTACAGATCCTGCTCCATCACCATTAAACAACCAAGTTGTTTTTTCAGCTAAAGGTTGGTTATGGATCATGAATTTAGAAACGCAAGAAGCTAAACGCATAACGTTTTCTTCTGGTATGGATTTCAGCCCAAATTGGTCGCCAGATGGAAGTAAAATCGTTTTTGTTAGAGATAATAGTATGGATACCAGTATCGTATTATTAGACCTAAATACAAAAAAAGAAACTGTTTTAGTTAATTCTGAAGCTTTAGATTTAAATCCAATATTTTCAACAAATGGAAAAGATGTGTATTATGCTTCAGCAAAAAACGGATCTCTAGACTTATGGAAAATAAATCTAACGTCATTAGAAAAGTCAGTTTTAACAAATGATAATGGTCTGGAGCGCCTTCCGGTTCCAACAAAAGAAGGAAACCTTGTATATCTTCGTAAAAATGGGTTTTCTTATGATTCTATAGAATTATTAGATTTAGACAAAGAAACATCTAATGCTTTGATTGAAGAAAACTTCACATCTCAAGCTTCATTTTCGTTATCAAATGATGACAAAACTTTAGTTTACACTTGGCCAAATGGCGATGATTACGAACTCAAATTATTAAATATTACGGTTCCAAAAAGCAAAATGTTACTTACCAAAAGTAAAGGGTTACCATTATCACCAAAATTTAGTTTTGACGGAAAATGGGTTTACTTTTCTGAAAACAATAAAAATGAAGTTTCAGAATTAAAACGTATTACTATATACGGCGGTAAGGTAGAAACTTTAGATATTAAAAAATGGAATTGGGGAACAGTTACAGGTAAATTAAAAATAATTAGTCGTGTTGATGAAAAAATAGAAGCTGTTAGAATGAATATTATAGACCAAAATGGACATCCTATAATTCCTAATACTGGCTTGGTACATTCTGAAGGGCAAAACGGTATTGTTTTTTTCTATTCACCTGGAGAAATTGAAATAGAAGCACCACTTGGTACGCTTACAATTACTAGTGTTCATGGGTTTTCAACTGTTAAAACAACAAAAACCATTATATTCGAAACAGACAATACAACAACAGAAATAGATTTAAATAGAATTTGGAATGCTAAAAAAGATGGTTGGTATGCAGCTGACGCACATTTTCATCTCAATTACGGTGGCACAAGTCAATTAGAACCAGAAGATATTTTACTTGATCTTAAAGCTGAAGAAATAGATATTGCATTTCCATTATTAGCAAATCTTGGAAATCGATTTCTTGAAGAAGATCTTTTTAACTTTAAACATGAGTCCTTACCAATTGTATCAATAGGTCAAGAAACTCGTTCGCATTTTTTAGGCCATTTAAATCTTCTTGGTACTAAAGAAGTTTACTGGCCATGGGTTTGGGGGCCATATTATGATATTTACGATAAAGAAGATAGGCCAAATGCCGAACCACTTAGATTTGCACATAAACAAGGTGGAATAGGAGGTTATGTGCACCCTGTTTCAATAAAAAATCCTTTTCAAGAAAATGGTGGTTATTATATACCTACTGGGTTAGTAGCCGATGCTATTATGGAAGATGTTGATATTTTAGAATTAGGATGTTTATGGAGTGATGAAATTGGCACAGCTGCTTTATGGCATGAATTTCTTAATATTGGTATTCCGTTAGCTTTGTCTGCTGGAAGTGATGTTATGAATGATTTGTATAGAACTATGGCTATTGGAGCCACTCGTGTTTATGCAAAACCAGAAGGAGAATTAACAGTTGTAAATTATTTAGAAGCATTAAAAAAAGGAAAAAGTTTTATGACCAATGGACCTCAGCTATTATTTACTGTAGAAAATTTTGAGGTTGGTGATGCTATTAAAACCAAGAAAAGTAAAGCCAATTGGAAACTTGAAGTACATTCCCCTGTTCCTTATGACAAAGTAGAAATATTTGTGAATGGCGATATAGTTGATACGAAAAAAAGCAAAAACGGAACTAGCAAAACATATACTGGCAAAATTGAAATTCCAAAGGGCGGATGGATTACAGCAAGAGTTTATGGAAGCAAATCTGTGTGGCCTATGATGGATAGTTACACCTTTGCAGAGAGCTCTCCTATATGGTTTAACTCTATTGGCAGTACCATGCCAAATACTAAAATTAATGCTGCAAAAAAACTCCTTGAGTTGTTAGAGTTTTCAGAAAAAACAATAAAGCAAAGCTACAGAAAATCTAAAACACCTAATTTAATGGAGCATTCGGCTAAAGCACGAGCAAAATTAATGGATATGATTTCAAAAAACAAGATATAAGACAATCAAAGTTTTCGTTGTTTTACTTCAATAGCTTCAGGTAAATCTGTAATTATAAGTTTTTGAACTTCATTGCTTTCTAATGCAGCTATTTTACTGTAATGATATCCTTCAATGGGTTCATTTAAAACTTTCCACTTAGCAATACCACCAACAGATATAGTTTCGCCTATTTCAATAATTCTTTCAGAATATTTCAATGTTTTATTAAAACCCAACCATGTTTCACTTTCAATTCCAAAATCATTTAAAACCTTTTTAAACTCCGGAGAAGGATCATTAAATGTTCCAGAAGAAACACTTTTATCTTCAACCATATAACTATAATAATTACTAATTTCAATAGATGGTTTCACCATAACTAACTCACCCTCTTTTTCTATAAAAAAATCTTGAATATCTTCCTTTTTAATCAATGTTTTCCATCGTGAGTTTTTACCCGAACTCACTTTCTGTTTAACTTCAAAAATATAGGCTACACATTGTCTTTTACTATATGGGGAAATAAAAGGGTCTTCAACTTGTAAAACTTTACCAGATACTTTTGTTAGCTCATTATTTTTAAATTGAGAAATTCGCTTAGACTTAAATTTTGATAATTTTCTTAAAATAATATTCTTTTTACGAAAATAAATAGCAAAAAAAATAATTATTGCTACCGCTACTACAATCAAAATAGGAATCAATATTTCTGTATTTTGTGACATATCGTTAATTAAAGCCTTTACCAAATAAGTGTATAAATTTCATAAAATGTTACTAACAAAACATTTATTCTCGTTTAACCAAAGCGTAATAATCGCCTTCTAATGGTAAATATCCTTGGTCGTAAACAAAATAATATATCGTACCCGCCTTAGTGGTATAAATACTTGTAAAGTAATTAAAATCGAACCCAGCTTCAATTAGTTTTGCTCTAGATGTTTTTGTTTTTTGTTCTGGATTAAGGGTTTCTAAAATTCTGTAATTTTTTCGTAGCCTGTTATTCGTATTTCGTATTAAATTCTTACTGTCTTTATTAACTTTATTATTATAAGTATTTCTACATCCATCACTACAAAATTTCTTATCAATCCTGCCAATAATTTTATCGCCACATTCTAAACATTGTTTTTGCATTTATTTAATTATTTAGTTGTTTTTATATTGCTAAAAGCTTATTATGGGTTTACAATATTATACCATCTTAAGTTTAATTTTTCTTGTTCAAAATAAAAATCTTCTAGATATTTCAATCCAATTTTTATTAAGGCGTTGTGAGATGCTTCATTTCCTATTTGGGTAGTAGCATATAGCACTGGAAGTTTTAATACATTAAAAGCATAGTCAACAGAAGCCTTACCTGATTCTGTTGCATAGCCTTTACCCCAATAACGTTTAATAAACCTATAACCTAAATCATAATATTTGGTAAAACCATTCATATTATATTCTGTATTAAGCCTAATTCCAGACCAACCAATAAATTCTCCGGTAGATTTTTCTATAGCAGCCCAACGTCCAATACCCCTTTCTTTATATTGATTAATTACAGATTCTATAATTTTTTGTGATTCTTCAATTTTTTTAACTGGCTTATTCCCTAAATATTTATGAACTTCAGGATCGGAATCTAATTCAAACATATCTTCTAAATCAGTAATCTGTAGCTCTCTTAAAATCAAACGCTCAGTTTCTAAATAAAATTTCATAGCTTTTAATAATCTGTTATATCACCCCAATTCTCTCCAGATTTTATTCTATATAACTGCATTTCAGAAATTCCAAATTGTTTTGCAATAAGTCGCATTCTGGTTTTTCGGTTTGGATCGAAAAGTTTTCGCTTTATCATTTTCACTTTCCCTATGGATAGTTTTGCATTTAAACGTTTCTTTTTTCGTTTTATTTTTCCTTCAATAACTAAAGGGTTATTTTGATTATGTTTTATCATTTCCTCACGAGTAGCCCATCCTAAATTTTCAGCCAAATTATTTAATTTATCATGGTCTTTATGAATTACAAATCTTTTATTGTCAATGTTTTGAATAAAACATTCGGCTACAATTTTATGTACATATACTAAATGAATAGTCTTATTTTTTCTAATAGCTGAAAAAGCTTCATATCCATTAATATTTGTCAGTTTAAAATTAAGCTTACGTTTAGCATGCTTCTCACTATAAACCCTACCTATATTTGAAATGTGATAACACTCTTTAGGTAACCAGTCTTCTTTTTGTACAACACACCATTCTTCATTTTTTAATTTAGTTAACATAATTTTAGTTTTTGAGAGAGCTCGAAATTTACAATATTTTTTATCCGTTTACAAACGACTACAAATACTTACAAACGCAAGTAAGTATTTATGTACCGAATAATATTTGTACCCTAGCGCATCTTTGCAGTGTCGAAACATAAGAACTCGATAGTATTAACTGTTTAACGATTAAATATAAAATTATGAGCACACTTAGAAACAAAGTACAGTTGATTGGTAACTTAGGAAACGATCCAGAAATCATCAATCTAGAATCAGGAAAAACATTAGCAAAATTTAATATTGCAACTAACGAAAGTTACACCAATAATAAAGGTGAAAAAATTACAGATACACAATGGCATAATGTTGTTGCTTGGGGAAAAACAGCAGAGATAATTGAAAAGTATGTTACCAAAGGAAAAGAAATTGCTATTGAAGGAAAACTAACATCGAGAAGTTATGATGATAAAGAGGGTAATAAACGTTTTATTACAGAAGTAGTATGTAACGAACTTTTAATGTTAGGAAAATAAACACTTAACCTATTATAGTTTTTAAACGAGACTTTATTTAAAAATTAGTCTCGTTTATTTTTTAACATTATCAACATTGTAATAACCGCCTTTATTTTCAGTTCTATCTAAAGACTGTCTAATAATTAAATGCGCAACATTCACCATATTTCTTAACTCACAAAGCGATGTTGTTATTTTAGATTCTTTATATAAATCTTCAACTTCATTATAAATTAAATCTAAATGTTTTATGGCACGTTTTAAACGCTTATTACTTCTTACTATACCAACATAATTTCGCATTAAAGCTTGTAATTGCTTAAGGTTATGCTGAATTAAAATATGTTCTTCAGGTATAATTGTGCCTTCATCATTCCAATCGGGGATTGTTACATCTACAATTGACTCTTCATGTTTAGTATGATATTTAAAAATATTATGCGCATAAACCAAAGCTTCCAATAATGAATTAGATGCTAATCTGTTTGCACCATGTAAGCCTGTTCTAGAACATTCGCCACAAGCAAATAAATTTGCAATAGTTGTTTTTCCTTTTTTATTCACTTTAATACCACCACATAAATAATGAGATGCAGGAATTACAGGGATCCAATCGGTCTTAATATCAATATGATGTTCTAAACACTTATTATAGATATTTGGAAAATGCTTAACAAAAGCATTCATATCTAAATGTGTACAATCTAGATACACATGAGATTCTCCCGATTTTTTTAATTCACTATCAATACTTTGAGATACAATATCTCTAGATGCTAATTCTGCACGCTCATCATAATTAGGCATAAAACGGTAACCATCTTTATTTCTAAGATAGGCTCCAAAACCTCTAACAGCTTCTGAAATTAAAAAAGAAGATTCTCCTTTTTCCTCATATAATGCCGTAGGGTGAAATTGAACAAACTCCATATCTTTAATACGTGCTTTTGCTCTATAAGCCATGGCAATACCATCGCCAGTTGCAATTAGAGGATTTGTAGTATGTCCATACACACAACCAATACCTCCAGAAGCTAACAGCGTACTATTCGCTTTTATGGTAAAAATATCACCTGTTTTTTGGTCGAAAACATAAGCTCCAAAACATTTCAAGTTTTCTTCTTCAAGATCTTTTATATGGTGATTTGTAACTAAATCTATAGCAAAATGATGTGGTAAAATAGTTATATTTGTTAATTGATGTGCCCGTTTAAGTAAAGCACGTTCAATTTCAAAACCTGTAATATCTTTATGATGTAACACGCGATATTCTGAATGTCCTCCTTCTTTCCCTAAATCGAATTCTCCACTTGCATCTACATCAAAATTTGCCCCCCAAAGCATTAACTCTTCTAGTCTAGCAGGACCTTCCTCTATAACCTTTTTTACAACAGATTCATTACACAACCCATCGCCTGCTTTTAATGTATCTTTTATATGTTTTTTAAAAGAGTCGTTTTCTTTATCTAAAACAACGGCAACGCCTCCTTGTGCATATTTAGTGTTAGATTCATCTTCACTTGCCTTGGTAACTATAACAACCCTTCTGTCAGGGAATTTTTCAGCTATTTTAACCGAAAATGTTAAACCAGCAATTCCAGAACCAATTACTAAATAGTTTGTTGTCATTATTGTTTATTTAGAAAGCTCTAACATACGTTCAATTGGTAATAAAGCTCGTTCTCGTATTTCTTGAGGAACATCAATTTGTGGCGACTCGTTAAGTAAACAATCATATAGTTTTTGAAGTGTATTCATTTTCATAAAATGACACTCACTACAAGCACAAGTATTATCTTCTTTAGCAGGTGCAGGAATAAGCTCTGTATTTGGCATTTCTTGTTGCATTTTGTGCAAAATACCGGCTTCGGTAGCTACAATAAATTTTTGATCTTGATGATCCTTCACATAATTTATCATCCCAGAAGTAGAACCAATATACGTTGCTGTATTTAATATATGTTCTTCAGATTCTGGATGTGCTATAATTTTATAATCAGGATATTTTTTATGTAACTCAATTAATTTATCCATAGAAAAAGCCTCATGTACAATACAACTACCGTCCCATAAAAGCATATCTCTACCTGTTTCCTTAATTATATAAGCGCCTAAATTTTTATCTGGCGCAAAAATAATAGGTGTTTCTTTTGGAATAGATTCTACTATTTTTAAAGCATTTGAAGACGTACAAACAATATCACTTAAGGCCTTAATTTCTGCCGAACAATTTACATAAGTAATAACCACATGATCTGGATGTGATTTGGTAAATTTTTCAAAAGCATCTGGTGGACAAGAATCTGCCAACGAACAACCTGCATTTAAATCTGGTAAAACAACTGTTTTATCTGGACTTAAAATTTTAGCGGTCTCTGCCATAAAATGAACACCTGCAAACACAATCATATCGGCATCAGTTTCAGCTGCCTTTTGCGACAAACCTAAACTATCACCTACATAATCTGCAATATCTTGTATTTCAGCAACCTGATAATAATGCGCTAGAATTACAGCATTCTTTTCTTCCTTAAGTCGTTTAATTTCTTTTACTAAATCCATCCTTAATTAAAATAAATAGTTTTAATTAAGTAAAACCAATAGTTATGCCAAGGCTTTACTTTTTACAAATATCTTAATTAAAATTATAACGAATTAAGTTTACCTCAAAAAATAAGGCAGAATTGAAGAGATATTAGCTTTTTAGCAATTATTTAAATTCTCATTAAACAAATACTTATTTAATTACTAAAACTAAAACTCTAATTTTTAAAACTAAAATTTAAACTAGGCTAAAACTTTAGATTTTTGATTGTTAATTGACAAGTTTTCAATTTCTAAAGCTATTAGCTTTAATATTTCTTCTCCTTTATCTAATTCATTTAAAACTTCATCTTTTATGTCATGAAATGTGTTTTTTAAGTCGTTAAATAACGATTTATAATACCCCAGACCTTCATTCATGTTACGAGTAAATGTTTTAAAATACTTCTCTTCTTTCTTAGTTAAGTCTGTACTTACTTCTTCTAATTTGTTTTTCAAATAATCAATATAAATATAAAGCTCTTTAATAAATATATTAGGACGATCTGTTCTAGAAATCATATTATCCCTTCCATAAATATGATCGGTCATATTTTTTAAACTCATTAATTTAGAATAATATGCCATATTTGGACCTGGGCAAATAGACACCCCTGTTCCTAATCCTTTTGTTTCTATATTATAAGCCAATAAAGCAGACGTGCCTAAACCAACACATGTACAAGATTTTTCGACTATTTTATTAAATTTTATTTGATAATCTGCTTCTGATAAACCTTCATTATCTAGCTCCATTATTTTTGAATATTGGTATTCTCTTGACGCTATACAAATGCCTTTGTCGTTAAATTCTTTGTTTAGTGACACAAACTTTTTAGGACAAGAACTCCCTGGTCTCCCTTTATTTATTAAGGCTTCTTTTTCTAAATCTTTTGTATTTGCTCTAAGGTTATTAAACGGAATTCCTAAAGGAGAAATATCACTTAAATACAAATCGTCTTCCTTGGCATCAATTAAATTATCTATAGTTTTTTCATCAACAGTTGTAGCTTCTGGAACTAATAAAAAAGGCGTTCCCCAACCTACGGCATCTAAATTATATTCATCAATTAAAAACTCTTGCTCTTCATGCGTACCAATACCTCCTTGAGACGTAATATCTATTTTTAACGGTGTTTTAGAAATAATACGTCCTTGATTTTCTAATTCTTGATTCAATAATGTTTCAATAGACGCTCTTAACTCTTCTCTTTTTTCTTTAAATTCTGCTAAAACAGGCCCTAATAAATAACCGTCTGTTGCAAAAGCATGACCACCACAGTTAAGTCCAGATTCTATTCTGTATTCTGAAACCCACAATCCTTTTTTAGCTAAAAACTTACCTTGAATTAACGCCGATCTATAATCGCTTACTTTTAAAATAATTTTCTTTTTAAAAGTTCCATCTTCGGTTGGATAAAAATCATCAAACTGCCCCATATAAGCATACAGTCTAGGATTCATTCCTGCAGATAATACTACCGAAGCATTTAATTTGCTATTTGCAAAACCTCTTAAAGCAGCATGAGCATCATTATATTCTGAAGGTAATTGTTCGTTTTTAATATAGTTGTCCTTATCAACCTTAGTCATGATATTAACATCTATGCTTCCTTTTACTAAGTTTTTAGACGCCCAACTTTTAATTTCATTAACATTAAATCCTGTTTCTGTTAATTTTTTAAACTCTGCTTTTATTGATGAGTTTGAAGGCAACATATTTATATAAGCCTTCATATCATCACTCTTTTCAAGTGTTATATTTTTTAACGCTTCAAACTTTTTATCAACAGCATCGTTTATCAAGTTTAAATAAGAAGTGATTCTTTTCGCTCTAAAATCGTCTACTTTATCTGTGATTTCGCTATAAGGAATCTCAAATTTCTCACTATACATTTTTCTTAATTTCTCTATAAGAATATCATCTACCAAAGAAATAACAGAATCTATACCATATTGAGCCACCTTTAAAGGAGAATCTATTGTGAATCCAATTCCCATTACTGGAATATGAAATGAATGTGCTTTTTTCATGTGTTTATGTTTATTGTTTATCAATTATCACATGTAACATCCATAATAATTATGGGTGTTTCATCTATATATGTTTTTAATATAATAATCTGTAAAAGTATGCTGTTCTTTTACCTAGAAATATGATATATATCATAGTCTCTTATAAGCAGTTTCTTAAAAAAGACTATTTAAATAGGGTTATTCATTAGAAAGATATGGTGATAGCTCCTGTTTTTTTTAATTATTCTTAACTAGAATTCATCAAACAACAAAAATTGATAAAACTTTAGCAAGACCATGATCCTTAACTTTAGCTTTACTATTTTTATGACTAATTTTCAATAGAACGATACCATGTCAGTAGAGCCGAAATTAACACGATTCAAACAAAGCGTTTTGTCTAAATATCAAATATACAACAGTATATTTATGACACTACCTTTTGATACTATAACAAAAACAGGAGTTCTTCTTCCTTTATTTCATGAAACCTGTGAAAAAGGGTTTAAAAACGGAGACGACCCAACCACTATTGTTGATACTTTTTTCAAGAAATACCAAGGAAGACGTTCTAAAGAAAGTCAAATAAATCTATTATTTAGATTTATACAATATATAGAACGACAAGTTGTATTATTTGACGCCGTTGAAGATGCTGCTTTCCCAGTTGTAAATAATATGGAAGGTATTGGCACTTTAAGAAATCTTAAAGAAACGGCTACTTCTGAAAACAAATTAGAAGAATTAAAAAACTATTTAGAAGAATTTAAAGTTCGTATTGTTTTAACAGCGCATCCAACACAATTTTATCCAGGAACTGTACTTGGTATTATTACCGATTTAACAGCCGCTATTAAAAACAATGACCTATCTGGTATTAATGATTTGTTTGCTCAATTAGGAAAAACACCTTTCTTTAAACACAAAAAGCCAACACCTTATGATGAAGCAAAAAGCTTAATATGGTATTTAGAAAATGTGTTTTATCATTCTTTTGGAGAAATTTACAATTATATTCAACAGAATATTTACGACGATGGTAAAAAACACAATGAAATAATTAATATTGGCTTTTGGCCTGGTGGTGACCGAGATGGAAACCCTTTTGTAAAACCAGACACCACATTAAAAGTTGCTAATAAGCTAAAACAAGCTATATTAAAAAAATACTATTCAGATCTTAAAAAATTAAGACGTAAACTAACCTTTAGAGGCGTTGAAAATCGTATTATTCGTTTAGAAACTATCATGTATAACTATAGCGTAAATTTAAACGCTTCTGAAACCATTACAGCTAAAGAGCTTCTTACAGAATTATTGAGTATTAGAAACCTTATTATAGAAAAACACCAATCTTTGTATGTAAGTGAAATAAATAACTTAATAAATAGAATTCACCTGTTTGGCTTTAATTTTGCAACTTTAGATATTCGTCAAGATAGTAGAATACACCATGGTGTATTTACAACTGTTATTAATAATTTAATTGAAAATGGACACGAATCGTTCCCTAAAAATTATCATGATTTATCCGATAAGGAGCAAGTGAAAATTTTATCAGAAGTAAAAACAGACTCACTAATAGATGTTGATGTTTTTGAAGATGAAATGACTCATAATACTTTAAAAACTATTAAAGTTATTAAAGACATACAAGAATCTAATGGTGAACGAGGTGCTAATAGATACATTATTAGTAACAACCAAACAGCTCTTAATGTGATGCAACTTTTTGCGATGCTAAAACTAACAGCATTTCAAGAAGATTTAACAGTAGACGTAGCACCGCTTTTTGAAACAATTCCAGATTTAGAAAATGCACCAGATGTTATGGAACAACTATATACTAACCCTGCATATAGAGCACATCTTGAACGTCGTGGCAACAAACAAACTATTATGCTTGGTTTCTCTGACGGAACAAAAGACGGTGGTTATTTAATGGCAAATTGGGGAATTTATAAAGCCAAAGAACTGCTTACTGAAATGTCTAGAAAATACGACATTACTGCCATATTCTTTGACGGGCGCGGTGGACCTCCTGCTCGTGGAGGAGGAAAAACACACCAATTTTATTCTTCTTTAGGACCAACTATTGAAGACAAAGAAGTACAGCTTACTATACAAGGACAAACCATTAGTTCTAATTTCGGAACTTTAGATTCGTCGCAATACAACTTAGAACAACTTATTAGTTCTGGTATGTCTAACCGTATTGGAAAAGACAAACATTTAATGTCTAAAGAAGACAAAGCTGTTATGACTGATTTAGCTGAAACAAGCTATGAAGCATACAAAAACTTCAAAAAGCATGAGATGTTTATTCCTTACTTAGAAAGAATGAGTACTTTAAAGTTTTATGCAAAGACCAATATTGGTAGTAGACCATCTAAAAGAGGAACTTCTGATAAATTAATATTTTCAGATTTAAGAGCTATTCCTTTTGTAGGGTCTTGGAGTCAGTTAAAACAAAACGTTCCTGGATTTTACGGTGTTGGTACAGCTCTAAAGAAATATGAAGAAAAAGGAGAATTTTATAAAGTAGAACAACTTTACAAAAACTCTAAATTCTTTAAAACACTTTTAGAAAATAGTATGATGTCTTTAACCAAATCGTTTTTCGATTTAACTAAATATATGTCTAAAGACGAAGAATTTGGTGATTTCTGGAAGATTATTTACGCAGAGTACAATACCACAAAATCGCTTTTACTTAAACTTACAGGCTACAAAGAACTTATGGAAAATGAGCCTTCTGGAAAAGCATCTATTGAAGTAAGAGAATCTATAGTTTTACCATTACTTACAATACAACAATATGCTCTTAAAAAGATTCAAGAGCTTATGAAAGAAGACGTAAAAGACGAAGAACAATTAAAAATATATGAAAAAATTGTAACACGTTCTTTATTTGGAAATATTAATGCGAGTAGAAATTCTGCTTAATTAATATTTAAAATATTTATATAAAAAAACCTTCTCAATGAGAAGGTTTTTTTATGCATTAAATTCACGCTCTTAAGTTTAATAATTACCACTAAAACCATATTTAGCAGAACCTAAAATGGATTTTTCAACAACCATTAGAGAAGGAGAAAGGCTTTAAAAACAACCGTTATTCTTAACACCTACAGTAGCAATAAATCCTGTTGTGTAATAAATTGAATTCTGCTTAGGTTAAAAAGATATATTCAAATAAAAAGGATGCCTTACATAAAGTAAGACATCCTTTTTAACACTAACTAAATATTATTATATCCTAATGCTCATTTAATCTAAAGTCTGGATAAGCATCCATACCGTGTTCATGAGCATCTAATCCTTCTAATTCTTCTTTTTCAGAAACTCTTATTCCCATTGTTTTCTTAAGCGTATAAATAATAATAAACGCTGTTACCAAACAAAATACGGCATAAGAACCAACACCTATTAATTGGCTAATAAATTGATCCATTCCTGCTAAGTTACCAAATAAACCAACTGCTAATGTTCCCCAGATACCACAAATAAGATGTACAGCAATGGCTCCAACAGGATCATCTAATTTTAATTTATCTACAAAACTCACTGCAAATACAATTAAAGCACCTGCTATAGCTCCGATTATAATAGCATCTGTTGGACTCATTTGATCTGCTCCTGCAGTAATACCAACTAAACCTCCAAGTATTCCGTTTAAGAACATTGTTAAATCTAAATTCTTAAACATCGCAGTAGAAACTAACATACAAACTACACCACCAGCTGCTGCAGCTAAACATGTAGTAACTAAAGTTAACGATGTTAATTCTGGATCGGCAGAAAGTACAGAACCTCCATTAAACCCAAACCATCCTAACCAAAGGATTAAAACTCCTGCAGTAGCTAATGGAATATTATGACCTGGAATAGCTTGTGGTTTTCCATCTTTAAATTTCCCAATACGAGATCCTAATAACCAAACAGCCACTAAAGCTGCCCAGCCTCCTACAGAGTGCACTAGAGTTGAACCTGCAAAATCATAAAAAGGTGTATCTAGCATTTGTAAAAATCCGCCACCCCATTTCCAAGACCCTGCAATTGGGTAAACAAACCCAACATAAACAATAGCAAAAATCATAAATGGTACAATTTTCATACGCTCAGCTACAGCTCCAGAAACTATGGTTGCTGCAGTTGCTGCAAACATACCTTGGAATAAGAAATCTGTCCAATACGTATAGCCTTCATTATATGTTAAATCTAAAGCACCTTCAGCTGTTAGTGGTGAATCTAAGCCAAAACCTGCAAAACCAAAAATTCCTGAAGAACCTTCAGCAAAACCTGGATACATTAAATTAAAACCTACTAAGCAATATAATAATAGCCCGATAGTAATAATAAAAATGTTTTTAAATAATATGTTTATTGTGTTTTTTTGTCTAGTTAATCCGATTTCTAAAAATGCAAAACCTAAATGCATAAAGAAAACCAGCGCTGTACAGATCATCATCCATACATTATTTGTTGTTAATAATTCCATAATTATATTTTATTGTCTTATTTTATTGACGGTTAGTTATTTTAAAGTATCTCCTCCTTTTTCTCCTGTACGTATTCTGTAACACTCTGTAACATCTGATACAAATATTTTACCATCTCCAACTTCTCCTGTTCCAGCAGAATTAAGAATTGCTTGTATAGTTGCCTCTTCAAAATCATCATTCACAACGATTGATATATACCTTCTTTGTATATCGCTGGTACTGTAAGATACCCCTCTATAAACATGGCCTTCTTTTTCATTTCCCAAACCAGTAACATCCCAGTAAGAGAAAAAATTAACACCAACATCATGCAAAGCTTCTTTAACGACGCGATACTTTGATTTTCTAATAATTGCTTCAATTTTCTTCATAATAATATTATCTTAAATTGTTTAGTATTCAATATTAAAGAATATTTAGGTTCTTTTAAAATCTAAACCCACCATTTTTAAACAATTAAAAGATGCCTTATAAATAAGGCATCTTTTTATCAAATTTTCAAAAAAAGTGTATTATAGTAATAGAAATTAATCTTCCATTTCTCTTTGTCTTTTTCCTGGGTAAGCTAATGTTCCGTGTTCAGAGATATCAAGACCTGCAATTTCTTCTGCTTCAGAAACTCTAAGTCCAACTGTCTTTTTCATAATTCCTAAGAAAATAAAAGATAAAACAATTGCCCATACAGCATATGCTAACACGCCTATAGCTTGTGCTCCTAATTGAGCAGCACCTCCACCATTGAATAATCCAATACCAGTATCACCATCAATACCCCAAAGACCTATAACTAAAGTCCCCCAAGCACCAGCAACACCGTGTACTGAAATAGCACCAACAGCATCATCAATTTTTAATGTTTTTTCAATAAATCCTATTGAAAGTACAACAAGAATACCACCAATTAAACCAGCTAATACTGCACCACCTTCGCTCATATTACCACAACCTGCAGTAATACTTACAAGACCTGCAAGCGCTCCGTTTAATGTCATACCTAAATTAGGTTTTCCGTTTTTAATCCAAGTAAATAATAATGCACTTAACGCACCAGCTGCAGCAGCTAAATTAGTTACTAGTACTACTTGAGAAGCAGCAGTAGCATCGTCACCACCCCAAGCTAATTGAGAACCACCATTAAAACCAAACCATCCTAACCAAAGAATAAATACACCTAAAGTGGCATACATTTGGTTATGACCATGCATTTCAACAGGTTTTCCGTCTAAGAATTTACCAATTCTTGGTCCTACCATCCAAGCAGCAACTAAAGCAGCCCATCCACCTACAGAGTGAACAATAGAAGATCCAGCAAAATCAATAAATTCAGCAGGCATAATTCCGTCAGTATTATTTAACCAACCACCGTTCCATTCCCAACCACCAGCGATAGGGTAAATTACAGCAGTTAATATAATACTAAAAATTGCATAAGTTGTGTATTTTGTTCTTCCAGCAATAGCTCCAGAAACAATAGTTGCAGCTGTAGCAGCAAACACAGTTTGAAAGAATAAATCGGCAGCTCCTTGAGAAAAAGTAAATCCTCCCCAGTGAAAGAAACCTCCACCTTGATCAGCACCATACATTAATGAATATCCAACAAACCAGAAAGCTAAAGAACCAACTGCAATGTCCAAGAAATTTTTCATGGCGATATTCACTGCGTTTTTAGAATCTGTCATTCCAGATTCAACTAAGAAAAATCCTGCTTGCATGAAGAATACTAAGATACCTGAAATAAGCATCCACATCATTCCCATGTCGCCTTCTATTGCGGCGGTGTCTTGAATTATAAGGGGCATGTTTAACATTGACATAATATATAATTTTAAGGGTTAGTGTTAAAAAGGGATATAGTTTCTGTTCTTAGAGAACAGAAACTATATTTATTCTCTTTATTAATTTTATTTTGTGAATTCCTTAGAAAGTCACTATTGCAGCTAAAGTAAATGCAGCTAAATTATCTGATGCAAGACCATCTGAATCTACATACGGCATAGCGTCAGTCCAAGAATCTAATCTGATTTCTGGTTTGATAATTAAATTATCTTCAATAACTAAACTTCCTGTTAAAGTAAGTGCTAAAACACTTTCCTCAGCTGGATTAGCATCTCCATGTAAACCAAAGTACTCACCTCTTAATCCTAAAGAAAAAGCATCAGAAGCAGCAACTTGAGGATATAAAGCAGCACCATAGAAACCAGAACCGTCATTATCGTTGTATGCAGCGTTAATACCTAAGAAGAAAGAATCAGATAAATCGAAACCACCTGTATAATCAATTTCAAAACCTAAACCTCCAGCATTTCCGCTATCATAATATAAGTTTAAATATTGTCCATAAAAACCTAATTGTGCTCCAAGTGCATATTCACCAGAAGTAGAAATATCATTAGTATCCCATGGATTAGTTATTGCTAACATTAAGCTCCAATCATCAGATAAAGCAAAATCTGCTTTCATACCTACATGAGAAAAAGGTCCGTTAGAAAATAAATATGAACAGCTATAGTTAAAGTTTGCTGCAGGAGCAATAACTTCATATCCTAAAAAAGTATTAAATCTACCAAATGTTAAAGTAGTTCCTTCTGAAACATTCCAGTAAACATAAGCTTGGTTTACAATACCATCAACAATATCAGTATTAAAGGTTGCACCTGCACCTCTTGGCCCAGTAACTAAATCAAGAACAGCTCCTACTTTTTCTCCTTCGTAGCTAGCTATTATATTACCCATACCAACAGCAAAACCAGATTGACCTGCAAAAGCAGTACCGAAAGATTGTCCTGCATTATCTGAAGCAGTTAAATATGTTTGATAATAAGCATCAACACTACCACTAATTGTTAAAGCTGGTTTTTCTTCCTCCTGTGCAAATAATACAGTTGCCATAAGAAGCATTGAAAGTGTAATTAATTTTTTCATAATGTTTAATTTTTAAGTTATTAATTTTTTGGTTAATTTTTCCTTAAGAATGGCGTAAAACTATATCAAAAAGTTTTAACCCCCATAAAAAATAGGGGTAATTGAGTTACTTTTGTCAATATTCTATTTTTTACCCCATTTTTTTAGAGGTATTTTGTTTATTTTTTGATTTTTTGGTTTTTCAGCAATCAAATCCTTTGAGGATTTATCAATATTTGTCAGTTTTTAATGATTTTATTTTTATCATTAAGAGAATTCTTTAATATTAATTCACATATATGTATTTATGCCTAATTATTATGAATTGAATATTTATTAAAAAATCTCATTATTATTGATATATAAGTATTTTTAGCTTTGCTTCTCTTAAAAAATCGGAATAATGAATTATCCTCTATTGTTATTTAAAAACTAGGTTATATCTTAGCCTTTCGACTCAAGTTTTTAAACCAAAATTTGTTGATTATGCTGAAGAAACAAGGACTCTATTTACCTGAATTTGAACACGAAAATTGTGGCGCAGGTTTTATTTGTAATCTCAAAGGAGAAAAAACAAATCAAATCATTCATGATGCGTTAGAAATTCTAGTTAAATTAGAACACCGTGGAGGTGTTAGCTCCGACGGAAAAACTGGTGATGGTGCTGGTTTATTAATTGATATACCTCATGATTATTTTAAAAGAGTATGTGATTTTGAAATCCCAGCTCAAAGAGAATATGCAGTAGGTATGCTGTTTTTACCAAAAGTATCAAACCAATATCAATTTTGTAAAGACACTTTTGAAAAAGAAATAAAAGCACAAGGACTTTCTATTTTAGGATGGCGTGAAGTTCCTGTAGATTCTTCGCAATTAGGAGAAATAGCTTTAGCTTCAGAACCTAATATAGAGCAAATCTTTATTGGAAAAACAGAAGCTATTGATGAAGCTACTTTTAAAGCAAAATTATATGCTGCTCGAAAAATTGCTGAGCACACTATAAGACTTTCAAAAATATCTCAAAGTGATTACTTCTATATACCAAGTTTATCTACTACAACTTTAATATATAAAGGTATTATAATGCCAGAAGATATTGGGCCTTATTTTACAGATTTACAACAAGAAGATTTAGTAACACGTTTAGCTTTAGTGCACCAACGCTTCTCTACTAACACCATGCCAGCATGGGAATTGGCACAACCATTCCGTTATATGTGTCAGAATGGAGAGATTAATACTTTGAGAGGTAACGTAAGTAGAATGCGTGTTCGTGAAGAAATTATGAAAAGTGATGTCTTCGGACCTCAAATAGATAAATTATTCCCAATTATATTACCAGGAAAGTCAGATTCTGCTTCAATGGATATGGTTGTTGAATTATTAACACATACTGGACGTTCGTTACCAGAAGTAATGATGATGATGATTCCTGAAGCATGGGAAAAACACAAAACCATGTCTGAGGAACGCAAAGCATTTTACGATTATAATGCTTGTATTATGGAACCTTGGGATGGACCAGCTTCTGTTCCTTTTACTGATGGTGATTATGTTGGAGCTTTATTAGACCGTAATGGATTAAGACCTTCAAGATATACGGTTACCAAAAGTGGCAAATTAATTATGTCTTCAGAAATTGGTGTTGTAGAAGTTGCACCAGAAGACGTTGAAAGCCACGGTCGTTTAGAGCCAGGAAAAATGTTCTTGGTAGACATGAATGAAGGGCGTATTATTAACGATGAAGAAATTAAAAGTAAAATTGTTTCTGAAAGACCTTATAAAGAATGGTTAGAAAAAACAAGATTGCATTTAAAAGATGTACCATATACAAATACAACGTGTCCTATCGAAACTATCGATATAAAAACAAGACAACGTTTATTTAACTATACATTCGAGGATATTCAAGAAGTTATCACGCCAATGGCAATAGTTGGTAAAGAAGCTTTAGGCTCTATGGGGATTGACACGCCTTTAGCTGTTTTATCTGATAGACCTCAACTTATTTCTAATTACTTTAAACAATTATTCGCGCAGGTTACAAACCCGCCTTTAGATGGTATTCGTGAAGAAATTGTAACAGATATTAGCTTATCATTAGGTAAGGATAGAAATATTTTCAGTATTACAGAAAGACAGTGTAGAAAATTAAAAATTCAAAACCCTGTTATTTCTAATGCAGATTTAGAAAAAATAAGAAACATATCAATAGAAAGCTTTAAAGCTGAAACTATTGAAATGTTATATCCAAAAGAAAAAGGTCTTAACGGACTTGAAGACGCTTTAGATGATATTATTGTACAAATAGAAAAAGCCTTATTAAGAAAAACGAATATCATTATCTTATCAGATAGAGGTGTTAATAAAGAGTTTGCTCCTATTCCGTCTTTACTAGCTTGTTCTTATGTACACCATCAATTGAACCGTTTACGTAAGCGTTCTTATTTCGATATTATTATTGAATCTGCCGAACCTCGTGAACCGCATCATTTTGCTACATTGTTTGGTTACGGAGCTAGCGCCGTTAACCCATACATGGTTAACGAAATAATTAGAATGCAAGTAAAAGAAGGTTTTATTGAAGGTATTGACGAGCAAAAAGCTGTTGATAATTTCAACAAAGCCATTGGAAAAGGTATTTTAAAAGTGATGAACAAAATTGGAATCTCTACATTACATTCGTACAGAGGTTCTCAAATATTCGAAATTGTTGGTTTCAACTCGCAATTCGTAGAAAAATATTTCCCATATACGGCTTCAAGAATTGAAGGTATTGGTTTATATGAAATTGAAAAAGAAATTAGCGAACGCTACAAATATGCGTATCCAGACACTTATATTGATAAACGATTAGGTTTAAATATTGGTGGCGATTATAGATGGAGACGAAATGGCGAACGCCACATGTTTAACCCTACAACAGTTGCAAAACTACAACAAGCGGTTAGATTAAGCGATCAAGCTAGTTATGATACATATGCTAAAGCAGTTAATGAGCAAGCAGAAAACTTAATGACCATTCGTGGTTTATTTGAGTTTGATAATTTAGATCCTATTCCATTAGATGAAGTAGAACCATGGACCGATATCGTAAAACGATTTAAAACAGGTGCCATGTCTTACGGATCTATTTCTAGAGAAGCTCACGAAAATTTAGCCATTGCCATGAACCGAATTGGAGGAAAATCTAATTCTGGTGAAGGTGGAGAAGACAGAAAACGTTTTATTCCTGATGCTAACGGAGATAGCAGAAACTCTGCTATTAAGCAAGTAGCTTCTGGTCGTTTTGGAGTAACTTCGCATTACTTATCTAATGCAAGAGAAATTCAAATAAAAATGGCTCAGGGTGCTAAACCTGGAGAAGGTGGGCAATTACCTGGAGAAAAAGTATTACCATGGATTGCATCGGCACGTAACTCAACACCTTTTGTAGGTTTGATTTCACCTCCACCGCATCACGATATTTATTCTATTGAAGATTTAGCGCAGTTAATTTACGACTTAAAAAACGCAAATCGTGAAGCACGAATTAATGTAAAACTAGTATCAGAAGTAGGTGTTGGTACTATTGCTGCAGGTGTTTCTAAAGCAAAAGCAGATGTAGTTCTTATTGCTGGTTATGATGGTGGTACAGGAGCTTCTCCTTTAACATCATTAAAACACGCAGGACTTCCTTGGGAACTTGGGTTAGCAGAAGCACAACAAACTCTTGTATTAAACAATTTACGTTCTCGTATTGTTGTAGAATGTGATGGCCAATTAAAAACTGGTCGCGATGTTGCTATAGCTTGTTTATTAGGAGCGGAAGAATTTGGATTTGCAACAGCACCATTAGTAGCTTCAGGTTGCATTATGATGCGTAAATGTCATTTAAATACTTGCCCTGTAGGTATTGCGACTCAAGATAAAGATTTACGTAAAAACTTTAAAGGCACACCAGAACACGTTATTAATTTCTTCTACTATATAGCTGAAGAATTAAGAGGTATTATGGCACAATTAGGATTCCGTACAATGGATGAAATGATTGGTCAAACTCATAAAATAAATGCTAATAAAGCCATTAAGCATTATAAAGCAAAAGGATTAGATTTGTCATCTATCTTACACAGACCAGCTTCTTATAGCAAGATGCCGGTTAAAAATTCTGAGAAACAAGATCATAGTTTAGAAAATGTTTTAGATTTTACCATCTTAAAACACTCTAGAACAGCGATTGCTAATAAAGTTCCAACAACTTTAGAATTCCCTATTAACAATATAGACCGTTCAGTTGGTGCTATTATTAGTAACGAAATTTCTAAAGCTCACGGACATCTAGGTTTACCTGAAAACACTTTAAATATAAACTTTAAAGGTTCTGCTGGACAAAGTTTTGGAGCATTTGGTGCACACGGACTTACTTTCAACCTTGAAGGAAATACCAATGATTACCTAGGTAAAGGTTTATCTGGAGCTAAAATTATTGTTAAAAAACCTGCTAAAGCAGATTTTATTGCAGAAAATAACATTATAGTAGGTAATGTATGTTTATTTGGAGCTGTACAAGGTGAAGCTTATATTAACGGTATTGCCGGCGAACGTTTTGCAGTTCGTAACTCTGGAGCAACTACAGTTGTTGAAGGTGTAGGAGATCACTGTTGTGAATATATGACTGGGGGTAAAGTTATCGTACTTGGTAGTACAGGTAGAAACTTTGCTGCAGGTATGAGTGGTGGTATTGCTTATGTATACGATCCAGAAAACAAATTTGTAAATGGTTTGTGTAATACAGAAACTATAGATTTTGAAGATATCTTACCAGAAGATGCTGCCGATTTAAAATCATGGATTGAAAAACATGTTTTATATACAGATAGTAATCTTGCTAAAAAATTATTAGCCGATTGGGATAATAGCTTAAAGAACTTTGTTCGAATAATGCCTACTGAATACAAGAAAGCATTAGAGCGTTTAGCAAAAGGAGAAGTAATGGTTGAAGAATTAGAAATAGCATAATACGATGGGAAAAGTAACAGGTTTTAAAGAATTCGAAAGAAAAGATGAAACGTACACGCCTGTACCAGAACGTGTAGAACATTATAATGAATTTACAGTACCTTTAAGTGATAAAGATATTACCGAACAAGGTTCTCGCTGTATGGATTGTGGTATTCCTTTTTGCCATAGTGGTTGCCCACTTGGTAATTTAATTCCAGATTTCAATCATATGGTACACCAAGGTGAATGGCAAAAAGCCTCTTGGATATTACACTCTACAAACAACTTCCCTGAATTTACAGGTCGTTTGTGTCCTGCTCCTTGTGAGCAAGCTTGTGTATTAGGTATTATTGAAGATCCTATTTCTATTGAAAATATTGAAAAAAATATTGTTGAACGTGCTTTTAAAGAAGGTTGGATAAAACCACAACCACCTAAGGAAAGAACCGGTAAAACAGTTGCAGTTGTAGGTTCTGGACCTGCTGGTTTAGCAACTGCACAACAATTAAATAGAGCAGGACATCTAGTAACTGTTTTTGAAAGAGATGATGCTATTGGTGGTTTATTACGCTACGGTATTCCTAATTTTAAAATGGAAAAAGGTATTATAGATCGTCGTGTAGCTATTTTAGAAGCTGAAGGCATTATATTTAAAACCAATATAAATGTTGGTGTAAACTACGATGTAAAAGAATTAAAAGCCTTTGATGCAGTTGTTCTTTGTGGTGGTGCTACAGAAAGAAGAAGCTTACCAACTCCTGGTATTGATGCCGATGGCGTGGTGCAAGCTATGGATTTCTTAACGCAACAAACCAAAGTTGTTTTCGGTCAAAAAATTGAAAACCAAGTTATGGCAACCGATAAAGATGTAATCGTTATTGGTGGTGGAGATACAGGTTCAGATTGTATTGGAACGTCTAACCGTCATGGTGCAAAATCGGTAGTTAATTTTGAAATTATGCCGAAACCTCCAGGGCATCGTTCTCCAACTACTCCATGGCCTTATTGGCCATTACAGTTAAAAACATCGTCTTCTCATAAAGAAGGTGTTGAACGTAACTGGTTAATAAACACAAAAGAGTTTGTAAAGGACGAAAACGGAAAGCTAATTGCTTTAAAAACGGTTAATGTTGAATGGGAAATGATTCCTGGCGAACGTCCTAAATTAATAGAAATTGAAGGAACCGAAAAAACATGGCCATGTGATTTAGCATTATTAGCACTTGGATTTACAGGACCTGAAAGCACTATTGCCGATCAATTAGGATTAAACAGAGATGCACGTTCTAATTACAAAGCAGACTATGGTAAATACCAAACAAATATCCCTAATATATTTACTGCTGGAGATATGCGTCGTGGACAATCGTTAATTGTATGGGCTATTTCTGAAGGAAGAGAAGCTGCACGTCAAGTTGATATATACTTAATGGGTAAATCAGATTTACCCTCAAAAAATATTTCTGGTGATTTAGTAGGTATACATTAAATTAATAGAATATAAATAACAAATAAAAAGCCTCAACAGATGTTGAGGCTTTTTATTTGTTATTTAACTCGTATCTATAGTTATTAGTCGAAAAATATTTGAAACTGGTATGTAGTAATTAATTTTATTAATTACTACATACCTTTTAAATCAAATTTGTTATGCTTAAAATTAATTATTCTATTTTTATTTTTGTTTTCTTTTCAGCTAGTATTCTTTTCTCGCAGAATAAAACAGGAAATATTGTAGAATATTTTGGAAAAGAAAAAGTGAATGATATTAAAGAAGGCAAACTTTTACATATCTTCAAATCTGCATTCATTTTAGAAACTAAAAAACTTGGTTTTGAATCATCATCATTTCCAAAAGATCCAATTTTTGATAAGTTTTTAAAAGACACTAAATACAAAGTTAAAAATAATGATGTTTTTGATATTGATTATTTAGGCAATGAAATGATATGGAAATCAATAACAACAGATTCAACAAATAGTTTTACTGGAAAAAATTTAAAGTCTAGCTATATATATTTTACTTATAATTCAAAAAACACAAAAACAGTACTATTTGAAGCATCTGGACATTCTTTGATTTTAATTAATGGGCTACCCCATGAAGGAGACCATTACGATTTTGGTTGGAATTTAATTCCATTAACATTAAAGAAAGGCATCAATACGTTTCTTTTAAAAGTTGGACGATTTCCTAGAATTCGTGCAAGATTGATAGAACCGAAAACTAAAGTACAATTTACTACTAGAGATTTAACACTACCTGACATATTAATAGAAGAAAGCAACAAATATAAAGGAGCCATACGTATTGTAAATGCAAGTGAAAATTGGGTAAAAAATTATACTATTACGTCTCAATTTAATGGAATTACATTAACCTCTAATATTCCTAGTATCTCACCTATGAGTGTTAGAAAAGTTACTTTTGAAATAGCTGCTGTATCAAAAGATACCAAAATCGGTGAAAGTCAATTAAATCTACAGTTAAATAATGAGAAAAAAGAAACAATAGATTTTCAGGATATCACCTTACAAATTAAATCAAACCATAAACATCATAAACGCACTTTTGTAAGTAATATAGATGGAAGCATACAATATTATAGCGTGGCACCATCTAGTAATGATACATTAAAAAATGGCGCGCTGTTTTTATCTGTTCATGGTGCTTCTGTAGAAGCTGTTAATCAAGCTAATGCTTATAAACAAAAAGATTGGGGTAACATAATAGCACCTACCAATAGACGTCCATTTGGTTTTGCCTGGGAAGATTGGGGTAGATTGGATGCTATAGAAGTTTTAGCAAATGCAAAAACAATATACAATCCAGACCCTAAACATATATATTTAACAGGGCATTCTATGGGAGGTCATGGTACTTGGTATTTAGGAGCAACCTATCCAGATAAATTTGCTGCAATTGCGCCTTGTGCAGGATATCCAGATTTACTTTTGTATAGAGACGGTTTTTTAAAACAAACATTAAAAATGCCAGACGAAGATCTTTTTAAATTAGGTATGGCACCAAAAACTATAGAACGTTTAAAAATAGACCATATAAAAACTCCCGTTGAAACCATAATTGAAAGAGCAGGTACACCAAGTAGAACTCTTAAGCTAATTCGTAATTATTTACATTATGGCGTTTATATTTTACATGGAGAAAAAGATAATGTTGTGCCTACTTATATAGCACAAGATATGAGAAAACGTTTAGGTAAATTTCATAACGATTATAATTACTATGAATATCCTGATGGTGAACACTGGTATGGAAATCATAGTTTAGATTGGGATCCCATATTTAATTATTTTAAATGGCATAGTATAAAAAATGATGCAGATATAAAGACTTTAGAATTCTATACAGGATCTCCTGGTGTATCTTCTAAATCTCATTTTGTAACAATACATCAGCAAGAAATTCCTTTTGAAATAAGCTCTTTTAATTTTAAAAAAGAAAAATCATATGTCTTGAAAACAGATAATACTACTTTGATTGAAATCGATTTTTCAAAATTAAGGGATACCATTAACTCCATTGATATTGATGGAGCTAAATTTAAAGTATCAAATAATACTAAAGCATTTTTTAAGAAAACAGATAATATTTGGACATTAACTAAAGCTCCTTCTTTACAAGAAAAAGGGCCTCATAGAAATGGTGGTTTTAAAGATGCCTTTAGAAATAATGTTGTATTTGTTTATGCAACAAAAGGATCTGAAATTGAAAATGAATGGTATTATAATCGAGCAAAATTTGATGCTCAAACTTTTTGGTATAGAGCAAATGGTTCTGTTGAGATTGTAAAAGATGTTGATTTTTCGATACAAAAATACACCAATCGTAATGTGATAATTTATGGAAATAAAAGTAATAATACAGCTTGGAAAAAATTATTGAAAGGTAGCCCAATCCAAGTAAAAAATAATGAAATAGATTTTAACGGAAAAAAACTGAAAGGAAACCAGTGGGGAATGTATTTTATTCTACCTAATAAAAACAGTGACTATGCTAGTATTGGCGTTATTACAGCCACAGGAGAAAAAGGCATGAAAGCAGCCTATATGAATCATTATTTAGTTAATGGCAGCACATTTCCTGATTTACTATTGTTTAACGATGAGGTTTTAACAAACGGAATGACAGCTGTGAAATGTGCTGGTTTTTTTGGGAATGATTGGTCTGTTGAAAATGGTGATTTTGAATGGAAATAAACTAAATGGTTTGTTAATATAATATATAAAAAAAGCGAACTTTTCAGTTCGCTTTTTTTATATATTAATGTTTATTATCTACTTAGCATTTCGCATAAATGCTTCTGCTTTTTCAACCATATTTTTACTTCCGCAAATAAAAGGAACACGTTCATGTAATTCGGTTGGAACAACGTCTAAAGTTCTAGTAAATCCATCGCTAGACTTTCCGTTAGCTTGTTCTGCTAAAAACGCCATAGGATTACATTCGTAAAGTAAACGTAACTTTCCTTTAGGATTTTTTGAACTTTGAGGATATAAATATATTCCTCCTTTAATCATATTTCTATGAAAATCTGAAACTAAAGAACCAATATACCTAGATGTATAAGGTCTGTCTCCTTCTTCTTGCTGACAATATTTAATATAATCTTTAACTCCTTGTGGAAAATGAATATAATTTCCCTCATTAACTGAATAAATAGTACCATCTTCAGGAAAACTCATGTCTGGATGCGATAAATAAAATGATCCAATTGCTGGGTTTAAAGTAAAACCATTCACGCCATCACCTGTAGTATAAACTAACATAGTAGACGTACCATAAACCACATAACCAGCAGCAACTTGCTCACTTCCTTTTTGTAAAAAATCTTCAAGTTGAACTGGAGTACCTACTGGAGTTACTCTTCTATAAATAGAAAAAATAGTTCCTACAGATACATTTACATCAATATTTGATGAACCATCTAACGGATCTATTAAAACAACATATTTATTTTGATGATTTTCATCTTGACTATTAATTGTTATAAAATCATCTTCTTCTTCACTTGCAATACCACAAACAATATTTCTCTTAGTTAGCGTTTGTATAAACTTATCATTTGCATATACATCTAGCTTTTGTTGGTCTTCGCCCTGTATATTAGTATCGCCAGCAGCACCAATTATATCCACCAAACCCGCTTTGTTAACTTCATGGTTTACTACCTTTGCTGCTAATCTAATTGAGTTAAGTAAACTAGATAATTCTCCTGAAGAGTATTTAAAAGATGACTGGTTTTCAATAATAAATTCCCCTAATGTTTGCTTTTTATGAGACATAAAGATGTTATTTTGGTTTGTACAAATATCTATAAAATTTAAAGAACTACATCGTTTTCGTTACAGATTAATCTTAACAAATCACAAGTTTAAAGTATCTTTGAAAAACATTATTATTCATTATGGATTTTACAATAAGAAAAGCTAAAAAAAAGGATATGCTACATGTCCATCAACTTATTAAAGAGCTAGCCGAATTTGAAAAAGAGCCTGAAGCTGTAGAAATAACTGTAGAAGATTTAGAAAAAGATGGTTTTGGTGAACATCCAGCTTTCTTTTGTTTTGTTGCAGAAGCAAACTCAAAAATAGAAGGCATTGCTTTAGGATACAACCGCTATTCTACCTGGAAAGGAAAAGCAATACACCTAGAAGATTTAATAGTTAGAGAAAAAATAAGAGGTGCTGGATTAGGTTCTGCACTATTTGATGAAATTATAAAACACGGTCATAAAGAAAATGTAAAACGTATTGTTTGGGATGTATTAGATTGGAATGAACCTGCTATAACGTTTTACAAAAAAAAGGGTGCCAATATTATGGAAGACTGGCGCGTTGTACATTTAAACGAAAAAGGTATTAAAAATTATATATCAAAATTATAATATGCAAGTATTTAAATTTGGTGGTGCATCTGTAAAAGATGCCAATGGTATTAAAAATTTAGCATCTGTTTTACAAAAAGTTGGTTTTAAAAACACCCTTATTGTGGTTTCTGCTATGGGAAAAACTACAAATAGTATAGAAGTTGTTATTAAAAATTATTTTGAAAATAAAGCTGAATTACAAAACTCAATTAAAGATGTAAAAAAGTATCATAACGATATTCTTTTAGAATTATTTAAAAACAAAAACCACGCTATTTTTAAAAAAATAAATACTTTTTTTGATGAATTACAGAGTATTTTAAATGTTAATAAATCGCCTGATTATAATTTCCTATACGACCAAGTTATAGGTTTTGGCGAATTAACTTCTACTACCATTATAAGTGAGTATTTAAATTTTATTGGCTTAAAAAACAATTGGATAGATGCAAGAGACTATATTAAAACCGATAACTATTACAGACGTGCTAATATTAATTGGGAAGAAACACAGCGGTTAATATCTTCAAAATTCAATAAATCTACATTAAATATAACACAAGGTTTTTTAGGTAGTGATGCTAATAATTTCACCACAACTCTAGGTAGAGAAGGTAGCGATTATACTGCTGCAATTTTTGCCTATTGCTTAAATGCCGAAAGCGTTACCATTTGGAAAGATGTTCCTGGTGTATTAAATGCAGATCCACGCTATTTTGATAATGCTCAATTATTAAATAAAATAAGCTATCGAGAAGCAATAGAATTAGCATTTTATGGAGCCTCAGTCATTCATCCAAAAACATTACAACCATTACAAGGAAAAGAAATCCCTCTATTTGTTAAATCATTTTTAAATCCGGAAGATTCAGGTACAAAAATCGGGAAAGATATTACTTTAAAGCCAATGATTCCTTGCTTCATTGTTAAGAAAAACCAAGTACTTATTTCACTTTCATCTTTAGATTTTTCATACATTGTTGAAGAAAACATTAGTGAAATTTTCAACCTTTTACATTTGTATAAAATGAAAGTTGATGTTATTCAAAATTCTGCAATAAGCTTTTCAGTATGTATTGATAATATTTACAATAATCTTGAAAAATTATTACATCATTTAAAAGCAAAATTTAAAGTTACATGCCATGAAAACGTGTCTCTTTACACTATTAGGCATTATAATGACAAGGCCATTACTCAAATTGAAAGTGATAAAACTGTGTTATTAAAACAATTAACCCAAGAAACCGTTCAAGTAGTAACTAAACAAACAATTTAGTACATTTACATTCATGACCAAACCTCAAAATACGGGACTAGTAACGGCTAAAGAAGTAGCAAAGGCAATAAATTTAGATAAATATGGATTTATCGGGACATTTATTGGTTGGTTACTTATGAAAACGCTAAAAATATCTACTCTAAATAAATTTTACAATAGAAATAAACATCTAAAAGATATTGACTTTTTAGATAGTATTTTAGGCGAGTTCCAAATTAAATTTGAAATTCCTGAAGAAGACTTAAAACGTCTACCAAAAGACGGAGCATATATAACCGTATCAAACCATCCACTAGGTGGTATTGATGGTATTCTGCTTTTAAAACTCATGTTAGAGCAACGAAAAGACTTTAAAATAATTGCTAATTTTTTATTACACAGAATAGAGCCTTTAAAACCTTACATCATGCCCGTTAATCCTTTTGAGGATAGAAAAGATGTAAAATCTAGCATTGCAGGTTTTAAAAATTCCATTTTACATTTAAGAGAAGGACACCCTTTAGGCATATTTCCTGCTGGAGAAGTATCAACGTATCGTGATGGTAAATTAGTCGTTGATAAGCCTTGGGAAGAAGCAGCTATAAAACTTATAAAAAAAGCAGAAGTTCCTGTAGTTCCTATTTATTTTCATGCTAAAAACAGTAAACTGTTTTATAAACTTTCAAAAATTAGTGACACTTTTAGAACTGCCAAATTACCTTCGGAAGTATTAACTCAAAAACGACGTGTTATAAAAGTAAGAATTGGAAAACCAATATCAGTATCCGATCAAAAAGAACATAATACAATTGAAGAATTTTCAGAATTTTTAAGACGTAAAACATATATGCTATCTAATACTTTTGAAAAAAAATCGAAAATATTAGACAATATATCATCTACATTAAAAACTCCTAAAGCCCCTAAAAACATTGTAACACCTGTTGATAGTGCTATAATGGCAAAAGAGATTGATGGGCTTTACAAAGGTGATTTTAGACTTTTACAAAGTAAAAACTATGAGGTGTTTTTAGCACCAGCAGAAAAAATTCCAAACATCCTTACAGAAATTGGTAGATTACGCGAAATTACTTTTAGAGAAGTTGGAGAGGGTACCAATGAAGCCATAGATTTAGATACATTTGACTCGTACTATCATCATATGTTTTTATGGGATAATGAAAAAAAAGTTTTATCAGGAGCGTACAGAATGGGCTTAGGTTCTAAAATATTTGAACGCTATGGTATTGATGGGTTTTATTTACAAGACCTGTTTAGGTTTGAACCCGAACTTTATAAAATGATGAGTCAATCTATAGAAATGGGGCGCGCATTTATTATTAAAGAATACCAACAAAAACCAATGCCTTTATTTTTACTTTGGAAAGGTATTGTACATACCACATTACGTTTTCCTGAACATAAGTTTTTAATTGGTGGTGTTAGTATTAGTAATCAATTTTCAAATTTCTCAAAATCATTGATGATTGAGTTTATGAAATCACATTATTACGATCCTTATATTGCTCAATACGTGCATCCTAAAAAAGAGTTTAAAGTAAAACTTAAAGATGCTGACAAAGATTTTGTTTTTGATGAAACCGAGGCCGATTTAAATAAGTTCGATAAGTTTATTGACGAAATTGAACCAGGTGCTTTACGCTTACCAGTACTGCTAAAAAAATACATTAAACAAAATGCTCGCTTAGTAGCATTTAATGTAGATCCGTTATTTAACAACTCGGTAGACGGCCTTATGTATATTAAAATTGCAGACTTGCCTGAAAGCACTGTAAAGCCTGTTATGGAAGAATTCCAAGCAGAATTAGAACGTAAATTTATGGGCAATAATGGAAATTAAAACAGAAACTCTTAAAAAATTTCTGTTTTAATTTTCAATTATATAACTAAGTTAAACTAGAAAAAACAAATTTCATTTCGGTTGCTATTTGCAAACTTCTTTTTAAATACGTCTCTGTTTGCTGTGAGGTACCATCAGATTTTTTTGGGTCTTCGTATGTTATTGCTATACGTTTATCGCATCCAAAAACCATAGGGCAACCTTTATCTGCTGAAGAACAAGTCATAATTGCTACAAATTCTGAAGCAGGATTAAAATCATCACTAAATTGCTTAGAAAATGCGATAACAGCAGGTTCGTTTTCAGAAAACTTAATACTATAAACAGGATTATTCTCTTCTGAAAGCTTAGAAATTTTAAACCCTTGATTTGTTAAAGTCTCTCCTACTTTTGGAAACATGGCGGTTGCTTCTGTACCTCCAGAATAACAAGACACATTATTAATATTATAATAAGCAGCCATAGTTTGTGCCCAAATTTGAGATAAATGACTACGGCGTGAATTATGCGTGCAAATAAAATTTAAGCGAATAGGTTGCTTTGCTTCAAGCTTATCTTTTAAATAATCTATTAAGCCTTGAAGGGTTTCTTGTCTTTCCTCAGAAATTTCATTTATTTCTAGTGAATCTATACTATTAGAAATTTCAGTAAATAATGTTTTATTCATATTATCTATAATTAACAGCAATTTCCATCAGGTGAACAACAAGGTTCGTTACTTGAAACCGTTTCTTCTACCTCTGGAACACCACATATTTCTTTGGCTTTACAATCTGTTTTTTCAACGGCTAATTTAACTATTAAATTATTGCCTCGTATATCAAAATCGTTAACAAATAACTGTGCCGTATGAAATGTTGCATTGCTATATTCAAATTTTACCTCAGTATCTAAAACATAAGGTTTCATTTTACCAACTTTTTTAAGAATTGCTAATGCTTTATAAACAGTCATGTATTCCGTTTTACCTAATTCACTTGGGCTTTCCCAAAGTTGAATAATGGTTTCTTTCCATGCATCTGTTTGCGAACCACAATCTACAGAATCAACTGTTAAATGTTTCACTTCAGTAATATGATAATTAGCTCCAACTAATAAATTTGGAGCGTATTCAAACAATAAAGATTTGTCTTGATTAGCTTCTAATACTTTAAATAATTCTTGTGTTTTCATAATTAAGTAATTTTATTTTCCTTCCCTCAAAAGAGGAAATTTTTTCTTTATTTTATTTTCAATTTAAAAGATTTCTGTCTTTGCAGTAATGACAAAAAGTTTAACAACAGTTAGACTTAGTTGTATTAAAAAACATGTTTAATTGATTCTGGAGTTCTATCCATCGTTCTACATTAATACAATAACACATGCTTTTCCCTTCTACTTCTCCTTTAAGCAAACCAATACTTTTTAATTCTTTTAAATGTTGCGATATCGTAGCTTGTGCTAAACCAATTTCCTCAACTAAATCATTACAGATACAAGTATTTTGACTACTTATATATTGAAGTATGGCAACACGTGCTGGATGACCTAGCACTTTAAAAAACTGTGCTAAATCATTTTGCTTTTCAGTAAACATATCTGTTTTAGTAATTCCCATATTCTTGTTATTTATATATTGCAATATTACGATGTTAATTTTAAATAAAAAAGTCAAAACGTATTTTTTTGACTTTTTTTAGAATATCTATCTAATTAAAACCAAGGTTTTTTTCCAACTTGGTATGTGTTATAAAATTCTTCATCTGATTTTGTTAAGTAGATAATACCTTCAATTAAACCAATTAAAGGAGAGATATATATAGTTAAGGCCCCAATAATTAAACACATCAATGGTATTGATATAACTGTAATACATAACATTATAATACCTTCTTTTTGATAACCAAGGATAAATTTATGAACTCCAAAAACTCCAAGTAAAATACCTAAAACACCTGCTAGCACTTTTTTATTTTCTCCAGTTGCTTTATCAAAGGTTTCTTTGGCACTTTCTGCAAACTCTGATGCTGTTTCTTTAGCATCCTCAGCAAATTCTTTAGCTTTTTCCTTTGCATCTTCTGCAAATTCACCAGCTTTATCAGCTGCTTTTTTAGAACCTTCTTTTGCGTCTCCTAACATATCGTTTAGGTCATCGCTTAAACTTTTTTCATCAGACATAATATTATTATTTTGGTTAGATTATAAAAATAGTAAAAATTGAATTATTACTAACTGTTTGTATAACAACTAATAATAATGTTACAAAAATTAATTTATTTGAAAAGCATAATAACACCACCAATCGCAGTAACAATTAATATAAAACGTCTGTAGTTTACGTTAGAAATAAGCTTAACAATATAAGCTCCTAAGAAAAATCCAATTATAACTGGTGGAATTAAAACAGAGTTTAAAACCAAAGTTTCTATTGAAACCGTTTTCCAAACAAAAATATGAAAGGGTAGTTTAAAGACATTTATTATAAAAAACAACCAAGCTGCAGTACCAATAAACTCATTTTTAGGAAAACGCATGGCGAGAAAATAAATATTTGAAATTGGACCTGCCAAATTACCTATCATAGTTGTAAAACCTGCCAAAAAACCTGTTCCGCTAGAAAACAATTTATTTGTTGGTACTTTATTTGATTTTCTGCTTTCTGAATAAAACATGATTAGTACAGACACAATAATAATGATTGCCATAAGTCTTTTAAAAAATACCTCCGAAATATCATTTCCTACCCAAACACCTACCAAAACACCAGTAATCATCCAAGGAATTAGTTTTTTTATAATGTCCCATTTTGCATGCCTATTATAATAAATAACGGCAAAGACGTCAGCACATATAAGCATGGGTAATAATATACCTGTAGATGCTTTTTCACCAAAAACAAAGGCTAAAATAACCACAATAATAATGCCTATACCTTTAATTCCGGATTTTGATAAACCTAATAAAAAAACGGCTAATCCAATGGCTGACCATTGTAATAAGGTTAAATGGTAATCTCTTAAAATTTCAAAAAAGTCCAAATTAATTATGGTTTAAAAAAGTTGTTTTATTCAATAGGAATATAAAAATCTACAATAAATTTATTATCAGGATGCGTTCTAAAATCGTTATGATATATTTCGAAAGGATTTTGTGTTGCTTTTTTATAGCCATTCTCATTCATCCAAATAAAAAGGCTGCTCCATGATTTTTCAAAATCATTTGGTGTTATCTCAAAACGCGCGACAATACGCTTCCCTTTTTTAATGGTTTCTAATATAATTTCTCCCTCATTTTCAAAAGGCTCGTTTGTAAGTAAACCAATACTCATACGTACTTTATTTGGTGCTGTAATTTTAAAGCTATCATGAAAAACTCTAGCCAATTTAGCTTCAGGATGGTTCATTAACCCTTTTGGAATCGCCCATTTTATTAATCTTTCAAAAGTATGTTCAATGCCATCAACACCTATTTGAATGATGCTCGCTAATTTTAATTCTGGAGTTTCTTTAATCTCAATTTTTGCATTCATTTCTATCCATTGTTTTAGATTATTAATGTTGCAAATGTATTTCTCGAAAACTAAACTTTCTTGTCCGTTCTTGCTTTCAACTTGACGTATCTTGCTAAATTTACTTGGGCTTTGTTTTCTAAATTCACTTGGAGATACGCCATAAAACTTTTTAAATGCTCTTGTAAAAGATGTGTTACTTGTAAAACCATATTGTAAAGACAATTCTGAAATAGACACGTCTTTTTTTCGCATTAAAACAGAAGCTGCTTTTTCAATGCGTATTCTAGTTATGTATAAATTTAAAGTTTCATTTGTAATGGCTTTAAATATTCTATGAAAATGAAAAGGAGAAAATAAAGCTACTTTTGAAATCTTATCTAATGTTAAATTGGAATCAAGATTAGCATCAATAAACTTTAAAGCTTTATTGATTCTGAAAATATAATCGGGTTGTATATCATTTTCTAAATTACTCATTTAATAAACTAACAAAATTTAGCTTTAATTTTATCTACAATAGTTTGTCCCAATTTCTCCTTACTTTCTATGGTCCAGCCAGCAACATGAGGAGATAGTAATACGTTTTCTGAATCTATTAAATATTGAAAAGCCTCAGGCATTTTATCTGTAAACAAGTTTTCAAACGATGCTTTTTCGTATTCTAAAACATCGAGCCCTGCACCTAATATTTTTCCTGATTTTAATGCTGAAACCAAATCTTGAGTTACAACACTTTTACCGCGTGCTGTATTTATGAACCAAAACGGTTTTTTAAAACCATTAATAAAATCGGAATTTATCATTCCTAAAGTTAGCGGTGTTTGTGGCGTATGTAAACTAAAAACATCTACCTTTTCTTGAAACTCCTGCAGGGAAACTTGTTTCGCATTTTCGTTACTAACGCCTGCTTTAATATCATAACACAGTACCTCTACATCAAAGCCACGCAGCTTTTTTGCAAAAGCATTTCCCATATTTCCATAGCCAATAAGTCCAACGGTTTTTCCATCTAACTCAAAACCTCGATTATCTTCGCGTAGCCATTTACCTTGTCTTACCTCCGCATCTGCTTTATTAAGTTTATTAAACAAAGATAAAAGCATTCCTAATGCATGTTCGCCAACAGCATTTCGGTTGCCTTCGGGAGCTGCGATTAAGGTGATGCCTTTTGTTTGGGCATAATCACAATCTATGTTTTCTAATCCTGCACCAACACGACCAATAAATTTTAGGTTTTTTGCTGCATCTAAAAATTGCTTATCTATAGTAAATCGGCTTCTTAAAACAATGCCATCGTAATCTTGAATTTTAGCTTCAATGTGTTCTTTTGAAGAAGTATAATCTTCATGATTAGTGAATCCTAAATCGTTTAGTTGATTTATTAATAGTTCGTGATTGGTATCGAGGTGAAGGATTTTCATTTGAAAAAATTAAGGTTCAAATTTACGAAGTTTTGCGTTAGCGATTGCAGTGGCATCCTTTTTAAAAAATTATAAAACTGATTTTAATGAAGCCCTAGATTTAACAGGTAACAGAGAACTTCGTAATTAGCTAGAACCTTTTAAAAAGATATAACGGAAAGCGCGACCTGTTCCTGAACTAAATTCAGGATAAAGGGAACGCCCAAATATTAAATTCCTAAAATAAGTTTGGCAATCATGAAATAGATTAAAATGCCAAAAATATCGTTACTTGTTGTTATAAACGGCCCTGTGGCAATTGCTGGATCTATACCACGTTTATCTAAAAATAAAGGTACAAATGTTCCAATTAATCCTGCCACAATAATAACTACAACAAGTGATACCGAAATGGCAAGCGCTAAATTAAAATCAGCTTGCGTAATCCATACGAAAAGGAATAAAAAGACAGCTAATATTAAACCGTTTAATGCAGCTAAAAGCATTTCTTTAATTAGTCGGCTATTAATACTTCCTTTAACATCGTCGTTAGCAAGACCTTGTACAATTATAGCACTTGATTGCACTCCAACATTACCTGCCATTGCTGCTATTAAAGGCGTAAAAAAGAAAAGTTTAAAAGCATCTCCTGTGAAAGACTCTTCGAAACCTCCCATAATTAAAAAAGCTCCTATACCCCCAATGAGCCCTAGGAAAAGCCAAGGAATTCTTGCTCTTGTAAGTTCCCAAATACTATCATCGGCCTCCACATCTTGTGTAATACCTGCTGCTAATTGATAATCTTTTTCAGCTTCTTCTTTCATGACATCTACAATGTCATCAATAGTAATACGCCCTAAAAGTTTATGATTATCATCAACTACAGGAATGGCTTCCAAATCGTATTTTTGCATGACTCTGGCAACATCTTCTACATCATCATGTACATTAACATAGTCTACATTAATCTTAACTAGATCTGCTATTTTTTGCTCGTTTTTAGCAACAATTAAATCTTTTAAAGATAGTCTACCAATAAGTTTTTCTTGCTTATTTACTACATAAATAGAGTGTACGCGTGTTACTTCTTCGGCTTGACCGCGAATTCTTCGCATACAACCAGCAACCGTCCATGTTTCGTAAACTTTAACAAGTTCTTTTGCCATAAGCCCACCCGCAGTATCTTCATCATAGGCAAGAAGTTCTGTGATTTCTTCTTTATGCTCTTCGTCTTCAATATGAGAAATAACTTCTTGTTGGCGTTCTTCTGATAATTCTGCAATAATATCGGCAGCATCATCGGTATCTAACTCTTCAACTTCTTCCGCTATTTCTTTTGATGATAGATTTTTTAAAACTTTTTCTCGATTGTCTTCATCGAGTTCCATTAAAATATCTGCAGTTGTTTCAGAATCTAGAAGCTTAATAACATACATAGCCTGTTCTAGATTTAATTCATCTAAAATTTCGGCAATATCGGCGTAATGAAACTCATCTAATAAGGTTCGAAGTTCTTTATCGCTTTGATTTTCGATAAGCACCTCAACTTGCTCTATAAGTTCATCGGTTAACTGAAATTGTATGTTTTCGTTTTCTTCTAACAAATGGAAAAAATTTAAAAAATTCTAAACGTCTTTTTCAATTAATTGGGTAAGTTCTATAAACTGTTGCACATTTAATTGTTCTGGACGTTTTCCAAAGATACTATCTTCTCTTAAACTATCGCTTAAATTCAATGTTTTTAAACTGTTACGAATGGTTTTTCGACGTTGCTGAAAGGCTGTTTTTACAACTTTAAAAAACAACTTTTCATCACATGGTAATGAATAATCTTCTTTTCTAGTAAGTCTTAAAACACCAGATTCTACCTTTGGTGGCGGATTAAAAACATTTGGTGGTACAGTAAATAAATACTCGGCATCATAAAATGCTTGTACTAAAACCGATAAAATCCCGTAGACTTTACTGCCTTCTTTCGAGCAAATACGTTGTGCAACTTCTTTTTGAAACATTCCAGAGAATTCTGGAATTTGATTACGCATTTCCAACGTTTTAAAAACAATTTGTGTTGAAATATTATATGGAAAGTTTCCTATTATTGCAAAAGGTTCTTCTTTAAAAACTTCGTTTAAATCGTATTTTAAAAAATCTTTTTCTATAATTCTAGGCGCCAGATTTAAGTAATTGGCTTGTAAATATTCTACCGATTCGGTATCTATTTCAATAACATAAGTTGTGATGTCTTTTTTAAGTAAATACTTAGTAAGCACACCCATTCCTGGACCAATTTCTAAAACATTTTTATAGTTTTTTAAAGCTAGTGTATCGGCAATTTGTTGCGCTACAGATTCATCATTTAGAAAGTGTTGCCCTAAATGTTTCTTTGCTTTAACTTGATTTTGGTTGTTATATGCCACGAATTTACGAATGTTTGAAATGCAAAAGTAATCTATTAAATGGACTCCTGCCTTTACAGGAATAACAAAAACTATTTAAAGTTTACCGTATACTCATCAATAATTTGAAGTTCGGTTCTGAAAGCTAACATTTTATCGGCAAATTTTTTCATACCTTCTTCTCTTAACTTATCGGCATCGTCTCTAAAATAAGCATCTAAAGCTTCGCGAGAATACGAACGGTATTGTACCGAATAAGTAAGCCCTCCCATATCTTCCTCAACCAAAACCTTGGTTAAAGTTGCTTTTTCAAATTTACCAGTGGCTAATACTTTTGGAATATGTTGCTTTATCCAAATTAACCATTCATCGTGAATAGATTCGTCTATGTTTGCTGTTACGTTATATATGTACATTGGAAGTTATTCGTTTTTTGTATGTTTAATTATCTAATTAATTGCATCGCCCCGTAAAGCCCTAAAACGTTTTCTAGCTTCAACAAAATAAATGCTATCGGCATGATTAAAAAGAATTTGCTCGTATAATTCTTTAGCTTCTTCGGGTTGCTCTAAATACTTTGTATACAGTTCTGCTAATTTATAAAGGGCATCGTCTATTAAAATACCGTCTCGATAGTTAGCAATAATAGATTTATAATTTGCAGCTGCTTTTTCAAATTGTTGTTTTCCTTCAAACAATTGTCCTTGTTTGTATAATGCTTGTGCTATAATAGGCTCAGTTTTGTGTTCGTTTAAAACTTTGCCTAATAAACTAATAGCTTCATTATTTCTATTTTGAAAAGCTAACAAATCAGCTTTTGCATATAGTTTTAGTGCTGTTTGTAGAGAGTCTTCATATTTATTATCTGTAATAAGTAGTTTTAATTCGAGTGCATCATTAGCTGTAAGCTGAGATGTAGATGCTTTTAAAATTTTAAGCTGAGATTCTGCCCATTTAAAATCGCCTTTATAATAGCTTGCTTTTGCTACTTTATACCTAGCTTCTTGAGAAATGGTACTGTTTTTTAAATTCCGCTGAATTTGAGTGTAATAAATTAAAGCTTGATTGAATTTTTCTTGTAATACTAAAATATCTCCTAATTCTAATTTAACAGCTGCTTTTTCTAATTCGGTTAAAGGTAATTTTAAAGTTTTTTCTAAAAAAGATGTTGCATTTGCTGTTTCATTCATATAAAACGCTAAAAAATGCGCATATGATATTTGAAGGTTTAACGTTTGTGAAAAGTTTCCAAATTCTTCAAATAAAGCTAAATATTTAATCTTTATAATATTATAATCTTCTTTTGTTGCTTCTTTTATTTCTAATTGAAGTAGCCTGTATTGCGCGTGTAATAATGTATCTTGATCTTGCGCTGTTTGTATTATAAATGCATAAATTTCTTTTGCAGTTTCATTATCATTATCACTAGAAGACATATCAGCCAAATCTTCAATACTACTTAAACTTTCTGGCTGTCTATTAAAAATAGCCTTTTCTTGTATAAAAGCTTTTTTATAATCTTTTTGCTGAATAAATAACCAACTTAATAAGTGATTCCATAGTAAATTAGGTTCTTGTTGATTTTTTTTAAGGAGAATTTTTCTGAACAATATATTATTTTCACTCTCACTATTTTCAGATATAAAATCATTAATCGGACGTTTTATGTTTCTTAATTGATTAGGGGTTTTTTCTATAAAATCAATATAACTAATAAACATTTTTTCAATATCACCCTGTTCTCCATATAGCTGAGCTAATTGTAAATTAAAATTATAATCGGGTTTTAGTAACATCGCTTTTTCATAAGAAACAATGGCTTCTTTTAAGAGCGAGTGACTTTGAAAAGTTCTAGCCAAACGTGATGCATTAATTGGCCTATCATCAATAGTAGCAATAGCCTTATTATAATTTATGGTAGCATTTTCTAAATCGTTTTGAAGTTGATAATTATACCCCAACTCTACTATAAAAGCAGGATATTTTACTCGATTTAATAATTTTAACAAAAAAACCTCAGCCTCTTTATATTGTTCTAACTGTTGATATGCACTAACTATTTGATTTATATACGTAATATTAGAAGGCGATTTTTTATATAGATTTTTATATTCATGTAAAGCCTTTTCGTATTCCCCATTTTTATAATAGTCTTTAGCAAGTATATCATCTGCCTGAGCAAACATAATAGTGCTAGTAAAAAGGCAAACAATAAAAAGAATTGAAAATCTCATGCTGTAAATATAACAATTGTGATTTTTAGATGTTGAACTCGTTTAAATATTATTATAAAAAATGCCCGAATAAAATTCGGGCACTAACCAACCAAAATAAATGTCCTATTTTATTTAACTAACCGTTAAAAAAAAACAATGTCGTACATGATTGGGGACAATCTTTAATTTTTATTAAAAATATCCATTATAAACGAAGCCTTAACACGTTGTATTAAGGTATAATTTTCATAAAACCGTTAATTATTTACTTACAATTGCTACTGTTTTATTTTCGGATTTAGATATTTCGAAATCTGAAAACAAAACCTTACTTGCGAAAAAAATCAATGCAAATAAAAGCACAAGGCGTTTAACATTTTTCATGGTAGGTTAAGTTTACTAGGTTTGGTTATGCTAATGTCAAAAACAAATATGAAAACACAAAACAAATGAACCTAAAATCGTTAAACAGCTTAATTATACTACACTTAATCGATTATAAATACAAAAACCTGCAATTTTGCAGGTTTTTACTTTCTTTTTGTGGTATGATATTTTTTAATCAATAATATTAAAACCAGTATAAGGTTGAAGTACCTCAGGGATAACAATACCGTCTTTAGTTTGATAATTTTCTAAAATACCAGCAAGTACTCTTGGTAACGCTAAAGAGCTTCCGTTTAATGTATGTGCTAGTTCGTTTTTACCTTCACTATTTTTAAAACGAAGCTTTAAACGGTTTGCTTGAAAAGTTTCAAAATTTGATACTGATGAAATTTCTAACCAACGGTCTTGAGCTGTTGAAAACACTTCAAAATCGTATGTTAAAGCCGAAGCAAACGATGTATCTCCTCCACATAATCGTAAAAGCCTGTATGGTAATTTTAACTCATTTAAAATGCTTTTTACATGATCAATCATACCTTCTAAAGCTTCATAAGATTTACTTGGGTGTTCAACACGAATAATTTCAACTTTATCAAACTGGTGTAATCTATTTAAACCTCTTACGTGCGCACCATAACTTCCTGCCTCACGACGAAAACATGGTGTATACCCTGTAATACCAATAGGTAAATCACTCTCGTTAAGCAACGTGTCTCTAAAAATATTAGTACCTGGTACTTCGGCCGTTGGGATTAGATATAAATTATCTCCAGTAACATGATACATTTGCCCTTCTTTGTCTGGTAATTGTCCTGTACCAAAAGCAGATGCTTCGTTTACTAAATGTGGTAACTGATATTCGGTATACCCTGCTGCTGTATTTTTATCTAAAAAATAAGCAATTAATGCACGTTGTAACCTAGCACCTTTTCCTTTATAAACAGGAAATCCAGCACCTGTGATTTTGTTACCAAGTTCAAAATCTATAATATCATATTTTTTTGCTAACTCCCAATGTGGTAATGCACCTTCATGTAAAACAGGAATAGTTCCTTCTTTAAAAACTTCTTCATTATCTTCTTCTGAATTTCCAGCAGGTACAATGGCATTTGGAACATTTGGTATTTTATAAAGTAATTCGTTTAGCTCGTTAACTTTATTACCAAGCTCATCGGTTAATTCTTTTGATTTGTCTTTTAACTGACTGGTTTTTTTCTTTAAAAGATTAGCCTTTTGAGTTTCTCCGGATTTGTACAAATTCCCAATTTCTTTAGACAACACATTAGATTCTGCCAACGTATTATCTAATAATGTTTGAATACGCTTTCTGTCTTCATCTAATGCAATAACGGCATCAATTATACTCGTAGCATCTATGTTCTTAATTGCTAATTGAGTAATTACAAAATCTTTGTTGTCTCTAATAAAAGGTACTTGTAACATTTGTTTAAAATTTAAGGAACAAATTTAGGGAATTGCGGAGATAGTAAGGAATTATTTTGAAACTAACTTTCTAAAAAATTGATGAAAAGGAATTAGATGTTTTTTTAAATCAGCTTATTATTAATCAAAATGTTTTGCTATATATTCAAGTGTGGTTTCTTTATCTTTTGCTAATTGAATTTTTAAAGCTTCAACCGATTCAAATTTTTTCTCATCGCGAATACGCTCTAACAAATCTATTTGAATTTTTTTACCATAAATATCTTCACTATAATTTAAAAAATGAACTTCAACAGTTTCTTTTTCGCCATTAACTGTTGGGTTTACTCCTATGTTCATCATACCATAAATTAATACATCATCAATTACAGAGCTAACAATATAAGCACCTTGTTTTGGTATTAACTTATAATTTTCTTCTATTAAAATATTAGCCGTAGGATAATCTATTTGCCTTCCTAAAGCTTTACCTTTTACAACCGTACCGTTTAACATAAAATTGTAACCTAAAAAACTATTAGCTTTAGCAATATCTCCTTCACCTAAAGCGTTTCTTATTTTTGTAGAACTCACAGCAACATCATCTAGATCTTGAACTGAAATCTCTTCAACATCAAAACCATAAAAGTCTCCATAGTTTTTTAAATCATTAATATCGGCATTTCTATTTCTTCCAAAACGATGATCGTATCCTATAATAACTTTCTTTGCATACAACTTATCAACTAACAATTCTTTTACAAAATCTTCGGCAGAAAGTCTTGAAAAATCTTTCGTAAATTTTTTAATAAGTAAATAATCTAAACCTAAATCTCTTAAGATTTGACTTCGCTCATCTATAGTATTAATTAATTTAATGTTTGAATCTTTTTGTAAGACCATACGAGGATGTGGAAAAAAAGTAAGAATTACAGAATTTAAACCTTCCTCTTTACCAGTATTTATTAAGTGCTTAATTATTTTTTGATGCCCTATATGTACGCCATCAAAAGTACCAATAGTAACGACTGTAGATTCTTTAGATTTATACGCTTCAATATTTTTAACCTCACTCATAAAAAGCACTAATTTGCCATTTTAATTAAAAAAAAACTAAATTTGTAAGTAATGTTAAATAAGATTACCCCCAAATAATATTTTATGAAAGCAAAACTACATTATGTTTTAGCAACTACCATATTTTTGATTAGTTTTTCGGTTTTTGGGCAAAAAAATTTATTTGTCAAAATTGAAAAGAGCATCACCCTCCAATCTAAAACAAAAAGTAAAGATCTTGAAAAAGAAATTACTTTTGAGTTTGATTATAAGGCATTATCAAATGCATTATCAAATTCTTCAAATAAATCTTCTAAAGGAAAAATACCCAACATAATAATTAGTTTACCTAATACTAAAGGCGAATTTGAAAGATTTAAAATTGAAGAATCATCAGTTATGCATCCTGATTTACAAGCTAAATATCCTGATATAAAATCTTATATTGGTTACGGTATAGATAATCCATCAGCATATTTAAGATTTAGTTTATCTCCTTATAAAGGTTTATCAGGAATTGTTTTAGGGAAAAAAGAAACTCAAATTTTCGAAGCTAATTCTAAAATAACAAACCAATTTACGGTATTAAACAAATCTAATAGTTATAAAACAGATAGGTTTAATTGCTCTACAATAAGTTCTAATTTAGAAAATTTATCAAAATCGTTTAGTACAAAAGACGCTGATGATAGTCTAAAAAGAACATACAGAATAGCAATTTCTGTTACTGGTGAATATGCTTCTTTTCATGGAGGTACACTTGCGTCAATAAATGCCGCTATAGCATCAACTCTAACCAATGTAAATGCTGTTTTTGAAAACGATTTTAATGTCTCATTACAATTAATTTCAACTAATGATGTTGTAATATATTTAGATTCAGGTACAGATCCTTACTCAGGATTTTCAAACTACGGTTCTGAATTACAATCTACTTTAGACACTCAAATTCTAGAAGCAAATTATGATGTTGGTCATTTATTATCTGCAATAGGGTTTGATGGAAACTCTGGATGTATTGGGTGTGTTTGTGTTGATGGCATAAAAGGGAGTGGATATACATCAGATACAAGTCCTGATGGATTTAATTTTGATATAGACTTAGTAGCACATGAAATAGGACATCAATTTGGAGCTAATCACACTTGGACTCATGATGGAAATGAGGGAGAAGATGTTCAAATGGAACCAGGAAGCGGCTCAACAATTATGGGATATGCAGGTATTACTGGCTCTACAAATGTTCAATCTCATAGTGATGCTTACTTTCATGCCATATCTATAGAGCAAGTTACTACCTATATTAAAAGTACGTCTTGTGCTTCAATTGTAAATACTGGAAATACAACACCTACAGCAAATGCTGGTAGCGATTTATTATTACCTATAGGTACAGCTTTTAAACTTAATGGTTCTGGTAGTGATTCTGATGGAGATGTTATTACTTTTTGCTGGGAACAAATTAATGAAGATAACGCAGCAACTATATATCCAAATTCAAATTCAAGTAATTCTAACTCCGTTCTTTTTAGATCGTATTCTCCAACAACAAGTAGCACAAGGTATTTTCCTAATTTAACTGACCTAAAGTTTGGTATAAACTCCACGCAATGGGAAAAAATACCAAACACAGATAGAACTGCAGATTTTAGATTAACTGTTAGAGATAATAAAGTTGGTGGCGCGAACAATGCGCATGATGATACGCAAGTTACTTTTGATACTTCTTATGGCCCTTTTGAAATAACCTCTCAAAATACATCTGGAATTTTATGGACAAGCGGAACTAACGAAACAATTACCTGGAATGTAAATAACACTAATGCATTAACAGGAGCTTCAAATGTTAATATTTTACTTTCAACAGATGGAGGTGTAACCTATAATACTATTGTAAATAATATTCCTAACAATGGAAGTTATTCGCTTACTGTACCAAATATACCAGCTCCTTATTGTAGACTAATGATTGAACCAACAAATAATAATTTCTTTGCTATAAATTCTGAAGATTTTGCAATAGATTATATTGTAAATACAACTTGTACTCAATATAATTCGCCTTCAAATTTAGATTTGGCTATTACTGATAATGGAGCTGATTTTACTGAAAGTCATATTTTTAATATTAATGATTCTTCAATTATTTCAGATATTAATATTGGTTTAGATATTTCACATTCCTATATTGGAGATTTAGCTATTGCTATATTAAGCCCTAATGGCACAGAACTATTACTAAAATCTTCTAATGACTGCGATTCTGAGGAGAATATTGTTGGGGTTTTTGATGATAGTGCTATTACTTATAATTGTTCTAATGCTGCAAGTAATATTGCTTCTAAATCTATAAATGATTTACTAACTGGTTTTAATGGTGAAAATACTTTTGGGAGTTGGACAATTAAGTTAGGTGATTTTGAAAATGGAGATACAGGAACATTAAATTCTTGGTTTATAGAAGTTTGCGAAACAACAGAAACACCTCTAAGTATTAATGAATTTGATTTTGTTGATTTTAAAGTTTACCCAAACCCTAATAAGGGAGAATTTATCATTAAACTAAATAGTACAACTTTAAATAAAAATAAAATTAATATTGGTGTTTACGATTTAAGAGGTAGAAGTATTTATAAAAATAGTTTTGAAAATAGAACTGATTTTAATAAAAAAATTAGCTTAAAAAATGCACAATCAGGCATCTATATTTTAAATGTTAGTAACGGTATTAAACAATCTACCAGAAAAATTATAATTGAATAAAAAGAAGCTCTATTTTATTTTCCATTAAAAGTATTCATCGTATTATTTACACCTGCTAGTACAAAAGATTTTATAAGTGCTACAGATTTTTCTAAGCGTTTATTTAAACCTTTGTTTTCTTCATCGGTCCATTCGCCTAAAACATAATCTACTTGCCTTCCTTTACTAAAAGCATCACTTATACCAAATCTAAAACGGTTATATTTTGTGGTATTTAGCTTTTCTTGAATATCCTTTAACCCATTATGTCCACCATCGCTTCCTTTCATTTTAAGCCTTATACTTCCAAAAGGTAAGTTTAAATCGTCTGTAATTACTAATAAATTCTCTAAAGGAATTTTTTCTTTAGTTAACCAGTATAAAACTGCTTTTCCACTTAAATTCATATAGGTATTAGGTTTCAAAAACACAAAGGTTCTACCTTTAAGTTTGTATGTAACTATATCTCCTAGTTTTTTAGTTTCAAACATTAAGTCTTCTTCTTTTGCAAAATAATCTAATATTTTAAAACCTATATTATGACGTGTATTGGCATATTCTCCTCCTATATTCCCTAAGCCAACAATTAAATATTTCTTCATATAATCTTGCTCTTTAGTATGTGTTTTCTTCTTAAATAATTGAAACAAAAATCTACACATAAAAAAGATTGTTTTTTGTAAAAATAAAAAAAGCATCCTGAATAAACAGAATGCTTTTTAATATTTAGTTAAGAATATATGTTATTCTTGAGCCGCCTCTGCTGCTGGTGCTTCTGCTCCTTCAGCTACTGCTTCATCTTCATCTTCATCATCAACTACTGCAGTTCTAGAAGTTCTAACTGCACACACTACTGCATTATCATTGTGTAAAAAAGTATAGTTATCACTTGGTAAGTCTCCCACAGCAATTTTATCTCCAATTTTTAAAGGTGTAATATCTACCTCAATAAAATCTGGTAAATTTGCAGGAAGTGCTTTTATACGTAATTTACGATAAGGTCTTCTTAAAACACCACCATTTTTAACACCTTTAGAGTTACCTACTAAATTAACTGGAATATTTAAAGAAATTTCTTTGTCTTCAAATAATTGATAGAAATCTACATGTAAAATTCTATCTGTTACAGGGTGAAATTGAATGTCTTGAAGTACTGCATTAAAAGTTTCTCCTCCTTCTAAACTAATTACAACTGTATGCGCATTTGGTGTGTATACCAATTTAGAGAACGCTAATTCAGTTGTTGAAAAATGAACTGGCTTATCTCCTCCGTATAATACGCAAGGAACCTGACCAGCATTACGTAAGGCTTTTGTTGATTTTTTGCCTACGCTTTCTCTTTGAGATCCGTTGATTGTAATTGATTTCATCTTTGTTTATATATAATTTAATTAATAATTATTCTTAATTTAATATTTCTTACCAATTCTTTTTTAGAGAATTAACAAGGTTTTACATTACAAATTTTGAACTAATAGATTGATTGTTATGCACTTTTTCCATAACCTCAGCAAATAAATCGGCACAACTTAAAACTCTAATTTTATCACTTAAAGGTTTAACTGGTATAGAATCTGTTACTATTAATTCTTCTAATTTTGAATTGTTTAAATTATCGTAAGCTTTACCCGATAATATTGGATGTGTACATATAGCTCTTACACTTAAGGCACCACGTTCCATCATTAAATCAGCTGCTTTTGTTAAAGTTCCGGCAGTATCAACCATATCATCTACCAATACCACATTCTTACCTTCTACATTACCAATAAGTTCCATGTGAGAAATAATATTAGCTTTTTCTCTCTGCTTATAACAAATAACTACATCGCTCGCTAATGCTTTAGAATAGGCATACGCTCGTTTTGAACCACCCATATCTGGCGAAGCAATTGTTAAATTGTCTAAATTCAAGCTTTTCAAATACGGTAAAAAAATAGTAGAAGCAAATAAATGATCTACAGGTTTTTCGAAAAACCCTTGTATTTGGTCTGCATGCAAGTCCATAGTAATAATACGGGTTGCTCCTGCAGCTTCTAACATTTTAGCTACTAATTTTGCTGCAATAGGCACTCTTGGTTTATCTTTTCTATCTTGTCTAGCCCATCCAAAATATGGTAATACTGCTGTCACATGTCTAGCTGAAGCACGTTTTGCGGCATCAATCATTAACAACATTTCCATTAAATTTTCTGGTCCAGGATTTGTAGAACCTATAATAAAAATACGCGTACCACGAATAGATTCTTCATAAGATGGTTGAAACTCACCATCACTATAAGTAGATGTTATTACGTTGCCTAATTCGGCACCAAAGGCCTTAGCAATTTTTTCACCAAGCATTTTACTCTGTGTACATGCAAAAATTTTAGCTTCGGTAATTACAATTGGCATAGTTAACTTGTTGTTTTATAGCGCAAAACAGCACCTTATTTTAAACGAGGTGCAAATTTATACATTTATTTTAACCTAAAAAGTATATTGACTAGTATTTTTATGATTAATCTAGAAAAAATATATATTTTTGCTATCCAAATTAGCTCAAGTGGTGGAATTGGTAGACACGTCGGATTCAAAATCCGATTCTTCGGAGTGCGGGTTCGATTCCCGCCTTGAGTACAATTAATTTTTAACACCCTATTTTCTTTTAGTCTAGAAAACAGGGTGTTTTTATTTTACCAATAGCTCTGCTAATAATACATTTATTCTATTAAATAAATTTTAAGGATTCATTCGAGCCTTATTATCAATCAAAACCACAACAATATTGCGTTTTGTCGAAAAAAAAAGCGTTTTAACGATTTTATTAAATATTTTTACTATGTTAGCTACATGAATTAAAAAAGTGAAACATAAAGAGATAGCTTTTTGCTTCTAAAAGAAACACTTATTTTTCTACAATTTACAAAGGCTCTATTTTGATATCTTCTTTATGGTTTGATATTAATTTTGAGCCTTTATCAATTATATGAAACCTCCATAGTAGCTAAAGTTATAAAATTAACAAACAAAAAAATATAACCCAACATATTTCTATTAATATCTTTCCAGATAGCTGATGCAACAAATCTTTTAGTGTGTGCTTAATTCTTACTACTAAAAAAAACTAATAAGAAATAGTTTTACACAAAACAAACTAACATAATATATTAGGTTTTACCGGCATTAAAATTTAAGGCTTTTAAACAACTTTACTATAATTATTCGATCAAAAAAACACGCTTCATTGAATAATAAATGTATATATTTATGTGCCAAATAGTTTTTAAAAACAATTAATTTTATGAAGAGAATAATTTATTTATTCCTTGGTTTTATCTATTTATTTAATATAAATATTTGGGCACAAAACAACTATCAAGAATACCGTTTTGTGAATATAAAAGATGGTATTTCAAAAGCTGGTGTGTCTACAATCAATCAAGATCACCACGGGTTTATCTGGCTGGGAACCAACGGCTCTGGTTTATACCGCTTTGATGGTATTGATTATGACTATTACAAACATGTTTTAAATGACTCCACATCTATTAGTAACAATTTGATTTATTGTTCTTTAATAGATAAGACTAATAAACTTTGGATTGGCACAGAAGACGGACTGAATCTTTATGACAGAGAAAATGACCAATTTAAAAGAATCCCAATTTTAAAATCAAATAAAAATAATAAAACTAATATTTCTATTCGCAGCTTAACAAGTGACAATAACGACAACTTATTTATTGGTACTGTTAGAAGAGGATTGTTTAAGCTAAACTTAAGTAATTTAGAAATTGAAAAAATTGCTAATGAGAACCCAGACCAAAAAATATTAGCAATACATGCTTTAAAAACAGACAAAAACGGCCGTGTTTTAGCGGGTACAAGCGAAGGTCTAAAAGAGTATGACTACAAAACAAACACTTTAAAAACAGTACTATTTAATGGCGAACATGGCTATATAAGTATAAAAGAGCCCTTACAAACATTATTAATAGACAATACAAACACTCTTTGGGTTGGAAGTGTTTCTAATGGATTATTTAATATAAAAATGAATACTAATTCTTTTTATGAACTTAATAATTTTTCCTTTTCAAATAATCGATTTTTATCGATGGCACAGTTACCAGATGGCAGTATAATGTGTGGTACAGAAAATGATGGTTTATTTCATATAAAAAACAATGGTGTTGTTTTAAAAAATTATCTATCAAATAAATCAAATCTAAAAAGCATATTATCCAATTCTATTTGGTCATTATTTGTAGATAAAAATGAAAGAATTTGGCTAGGATATTACAATAAAGGAGTAGCAATTTATGACAAACTATACGATAAATTTAAAAATTTAGAAAGTATCCCTAACAACCCCAATTCATTACATATAGGATCTGTAACTGGTATAGTTCAAGGTCATTTAGGTAAAATATGGATATGTATGGATGGTGGAGGAATAGATGTTTACGATAAAGTTACAAATAAAATTACTCACATAAATCAATTTGATAACAGTTCGTATTCTGGTATAAATAATGATTATTTTGAAACATTATTTATAGATAGTAAACAAAATATATGGGCAGGAAGCTGGAATCATGGACTGTTTTTTTTAAAGAAAGGAACTAAAAAATTCATTAATTATAGTATGGCCTCAACAGGAGGACAGCTTAAGTCTAATACTATTTTTAGCATTGCTGAAGATTCTAATGGAATTATATGGATTGGCTCATTCTATAAAGGGCTTCACTCCTACGATCCAAATAAAAAAAAATTCACCTATTATGACACTGAACCTTTTATAAAAAATTCTTTAAACAATGCTGATATTAGAAAAGTATTGGTAGATTCAAGAGATAATTTATGGTTAGGAACAGAAATTGGATTATTTAAAATTAACAAAGAAAACCCTGATAATTTGATTATTACTTCAATGAGAGACAAAATGTCTGAAGAATATAAAAATTACACAAGCGCAAACTATATTTTATCATTATTTCAAGAAAAAAAAGACACCAATACTTTATGGATTGGTACTCGAGGAGCCGGACTCTGTAAATACGATTACAACAAAGACACATTTACTTGGTATAATAAATTAAACGATTTAGCAGAAGAAAATGTTTCAGGAATAATTAATGATTTAGATGGCAATATATGGTTAAGCGGAAATTCAGGGATTTCTAAATTAAATATAAAAGAAGATACTTTTACAAATTTTACAAATAATGATGGGCTTTTATCTAATGATTTTAATATAAATGCTGCATTTAGAGATAATAATGGAATTCTTTACTTTGGAAACTTTCAAGGTGTTGACTATTTTAAACCAAGCGACATAAAAATAAATACGAGTTTAACATCTTTATACCTCAAAGAATTTAAAATATTTAACAAATGGATTCACCCTTCTCAAAAAGACTCTCCTTTAAAAAAAGTTATTTCAGAAACTGATAGCATTTCACTAACTAGTAAACAATCTGTTTTTACCATTGAGTACTCTGGAATAAACTATACTAGACCCGAAAAAAATGAATATGCTTTTTATTTAGAAGGTTATGAAAAAGATTACAATTATGTCGGTGATTTAAGAAGCGCAACATATACTAATTTAGATCCCGGGAACTATACCTTTAAACTAAAAGCCTCAAACAATGATGGTATATGGAACGAAGAGCCTTTGTCTCTTCAAATAACTATTTTACCGCCATGGTGGAAAACAAATTGGGCTTTAATGACCTATATCATTTTATTTTTATTAGGACTTCTTCTCTTAAATAAAATGACTCAAAGCAGGATTAAGGAAAAAGAATTAATAAATAATGAAAGAAATAAAAGAATTCAAGAAAAGGAATTGAATGAAAAGAAATTTCAATTTTTTACTAATATTTCACACGAATTTAGAACCCCTTTAACCTTAATAAAAAACCCTCTAGAAGATATTATTAGAGAAACCAGCTTAAATCTTCCAGAGCGAATTAAACAAAAACATAATATTATACATAAAAACACAGATAGACTATATCGATTAATTAATGAATTATTAGACTTTAGAAAACTAGAATTAAATAAAGTTAGAATTAATGCTAGAAAATTAAATTTAGTTTCCTTAACTCAAGACGTAGTTAGCCATTTTAAAGAAGAAGCCTTTTCTAGAAATATACATCTATCTATAGATTCAGACGTAGCAGAACTTTGTGTTTGGGCAGATGAAAGTATGCTAGAAAAAATTATATTTAATTTATTATCAAATGCTATAAAACTAACACCAGATGGTGGTATTATAGGAATTGATCTTATTTCAAAAGAGGAATTAATAGAATTACCTCTAGTTGATACTGAAAATCGAACAAAAGTAATTGAACTAGCAATATCAGATACAGGTCCTGGATTAAAAGAAGATCAAGTGAAAAGAATTTTTGAAAGGTTTTATCAAGTCGATAATTTAAATAAAACGTATTACGGAGGTACCGGTATAGGCTTAGAGGTTGTTCAAAATTTTGTTCAATTACATAAAGGAAAAGTAGAAGTAAAAAGTAAAATAGGTAAAGGCACAACTTTTAGAATTCTATTACCATCTGGAAACATGCATTTTAGTGAAAATGAATTGTCAACTAATATAATTGACACCTCAAATAAAAAAGAACCATTTATAAGAACTAAAATAGATAACACTAAAGAAGAAAGTGTAACTTCTATATCTGAAAATGAAACAAATGAAGATTACACCTTACTAATAGTTGAAGACAATGTAGAACTAAGAGATTATTTAACTGAAGAGTTTAAATATGTTTACAAAGTAATTACAGCAAATAACGGAAAAGAAGGAATTGAAAAAGCAAAAAAAATATTACCAGATATCATTATTACAGATGTCGTAATGTCTGAAATGGATGGTTTTAACTTTTGTAAAAACATAAAAAATGATTTAAAAACAAGTCATATTCCTCTATTAATGCTCACAGCAAAAACACAAATAGATGATAGAATGGAAGGCATTGAGCATGGAGCAGATGCCTACATGATAAAACCATTTGATATTAGACTCTTAAAATTAAGATTATCTCAATTAATTACTAGCAGACAACTTATTTTTAATAAATATTTCAGCCTAATAAGTGATGTTGAAAATATTAAAACAACATCTTTAGATAAAGAATTTATTAATAAAGTACTCAATTACATAAACAATAATATTGGAAATCCAGATTTAAGTGTCGAATCTATGGCAAGTGAAATGAATTTAAGTAGAAGTCAATTTTACAGAAAGATAAAAGCCTTAACAAACCAAACAGCTAATGAATTTTTAAGAAATATTAGACTTCAAAAAGCCAAACAAATAATAGAAAAAGGAAATACTAATATAAGTGAAGTATGTTATAAAATTGGTTTCTCATCACCTTCTTACTTTACTAAATGCTTTAAAAGTTATTTCGGTTATTTACCTACAGAAGTTAAATAAAGAGCTATATAATTTATCTATACTTATTATTGAAAATTAGAATTATTAATCCTTACTTCTTACTTAATAAGCTTAAAACATCTAAAAAATTAATCTTAACAACCTAACTGTTAGAATAGTAACTTCTATAAGTTAATTATATTTTTTCAATTAGAAAACATACTTTGAAAATTATGAAGCATAAAATTATTACAAATGTTGCATCAGCTGCTTAAAATAGAGCTTTGCTTGATTCGTCTTATTCATTGCGCAATATTTCATATTTATATTATTGTCATAAATATACATTTGAAAACATGGGAAATAATTCAGATAACAAGAAACAGTTTATAGAAATATTTTTAATAATTGCAATTATTGCATTATTTCTATTTCTAATCATAATTGTTTTTTAATCTAAAAAACTTTCTTAAACCAAATAAAACTAAATTACTAATCACATTCTAAACTAAATTTTATGACAAACTTTTTACTATTAAAAAAAGAAAGCTTTAAACAGTTAGGATACGTATTCCTAATGCTTGTTTTTTGCGCAGGGGCAAATGCTCAATCAACAGTTTCTGGATCTGTGTCAGACCAAAATGGTCCGTTACCAGGTGTAAGCGTTATTGTTGAAGGCACAACAAATGGTGTTGCCACTGATTTTGATGGAAACTACACACTAAACAACGTACCTTCTAATGGAACATTAGTGTTCAGTTATGTTGGATATGTTAGCCAAAATGTTGCTGTAAACGGAAAGACTTCTATTAACGTTGTTTTAGCTGAAGACTTACAATCACTTGCTGAAGTTGTGGTAGTTGGTTATGGTGCTCAAAGTAGAGCAGAAGTAACAGGAGCTATCTCGAGTGTTAAATCAAGTGAAATTAATGCACTTCCAGTGTCAAATGCAGCAGAAGCATTACAAGGTCGTGCTGCAGGCGTTACAGTTGTAAACACTGGTTCTCCAGGAACAGCTCCAGCAATTACTGTTAGAGGACTTGGTAGTTTTGGAAACAATAGCCCTTTGTTTGTTGTTGATGGTGTTATTGTTAGTAACCTCTCAGGTATTAACCAAAACGATATTGAATCAATGAATATTTTAAAAGATGCATCAACAACAGCTGTATATGGATCGCAAGGGTCAAACGGTGTTGTTATGGTTACCACTAAAAAAGGTAGAAGTGGAAAAACACAATTATCGTTTAACGCTCTTACCGGATTTCAACAAAACAATGAAAGATATGATGTTTTAAACACTTCTCAATATTTACAATATGCAAATGACGCTTTTGGTATTATACCAAATACACCTGCTGCATCTTCTGGTTTAAATACAAACTGGCAAGACGAAATCTATAGAACAGGATTAACAAGAGATTATAATTTTGCAGCGTCTGGAGGTAATGAAAACAGTGATTTTAGAATCTCAGGAGGTTATGCAGAAAAAGAAGGAATTCTTTTAAATACTGGATTTGAAAGATACTCATTCAGAGCAAAAAGCAATTTCAAATTAGGTAAGTTAAAAATTGGCCAAAATGTTTCATTAAGTTTTAATAAGCAAAATCCAGATCCAACAGGCGTTGGCGGACGTTCTTTATTAGAACATGCTATCAAAGCCGCTCCTTATTTATCAGTATACAACCTTAATAATTTAGGAGGTTTTCAAGGCCCAAATAGTGCTGGTGATGGTCAAGATGCAGAAAACCCAGTTAGAATTTTAAAACACGGTAGCGCTATAAATAAATCGTTAAGTTTAATAGGAAGTGTATTTGCTGAATATGAAATTATAGAAGGATTAAACTTTAAAACTGAATTTGGTTTAGATTATTATAATTTTAATAACAACAGGTTTATTCCTTCATATAATGATGATAGTTTAGGAGGTACACATCAACAAACTTTTGCTGCTATTACTAAAAATTCTGGAACTGGAACAACCTTAATCTTTACAAACAGCTTAAATTATAACAAGACAATTGCTGATTCTCATAATTTTGAATTATTGCTTTTAGCTGAAAAATTTGGTTACAAAAGAGAAAGTATCAACGCTTCGAGTAGAAATGCAGTATCTGATGAAGTAAACCAGGTTTCAAATGAAGACTCTAGTTTGTCTAGTACTTTAAATGAATATAACAGATATGGGTATCTAGGAAGGTTAAATTATAATTTTGAAGACAAGTATATTGCAGCAGTTTCTTTAAGATATGACGGTTCTGCACGATTTGGAACAAACAACAAATGGGGATGGTTTTCATCTTATGCATTAGGTTGGAATATTGCTAAAGAAGATTTTATGAATGATTCTAAATTTAGCACTTTAAAATTAAGAGGTAGTTTAGGGTATTCTGGTAATGATAGATCTGCCGACTATGAAGCAAGTGCATCGCTAACAAGTGATTTTTTATACCCAATAAATGGATCTAATGCAGTCGGGACAACATCCTTAGGTTTAGCTAATCCAAATTTAAAATGGGAGGAAACCGAACAACTTAATATTGGTTTAGATATTGGTTTATTTAACGAAAAAATCACAGCTGCAATTGAATATTACAAAAACACAAGTGATGATTTATTACTTGAAGTACCTGCGCCAAATTCTTTAGGCCTTAATATAGCCAATGGTCGAATTGGGGTATATCAAAATGCTGGATCAATAGAAACAAAAGGTTTCGAATTAAGTTTAGGTTATAATGATTATGATGGAGATTTTAAATGGTCTGCTAATTTAAACCTATCGACTAGTTCAAGTAAAGCTCTTTCATTAGGAAGCACATTGGAAGACTTAACAGGAGGTGTATTTGAGGCTAATCCAATAACTAGAGTAACCGAATCTGAATCATTATTTTACATGTACGGTCTAGTTGCAGATGGAGTTTATCAAAACCAAGCTGAGGTTGATGCTGTATTTACAGCTAATCCTGGTCAAACAACCGTTCAACCTGGAGATATTCGTTTTAAAGATTTAAATGGTGATGGAGATATAACCTCTGATGATAGAACTAAAATTGGGGATCCTTTTGCTGACCTTACTTATGGTTTGAATTTAAATGGTAATTATAAAAATTGGGATTTTAATATATTCTTTACAGGTTTAGTAGGCAGAGATTTATATAACACCAATATATATGACCTAGAAGGTATGCCTAGATTATTCAATGCTGGCACAGGAGTATTAGACAGATGGACACCAACAAACCCATCAAACACAGTGCCTAGAGCAGGAGGAGCTCCACAAAACACTGCAATATCAAGTCGTTTTGTTGAAGATGGTTCTTTTAGTAGACTCAAAAACTTAACTATAGGCTATACTTTACCTAAAAATATCTTTGGGGAAGAATTATTCTCTAAATTTAGAGTTTATGTTAGTGGTCAAAACTTAATAACATTTACAGACTATTCTGGCTTAGACCCTGAAGTTGGTAATGGAAGTAATTTTGAGTTTGGTATAGATAGAGGTTCTTACCCTCAACCAAAAACATATTTGGTTGGTCTACAAGTTTCATTTTAACCATAAAAAAAATAATTATGAAAAAATACAAATTAATATTTTCAATTTTCTCTCTGTTTACAGTTTTTATATTTATTAATTCCTGTAATCATGACAAAGATTTAGAATTGATAAATCCAAACGGATTATCCCCTGATACTTTTTTTAAAAATGAATCTCAGCTACAGTCATCTGTAAATGCAATATATGCTAATTTACAAACAAGAGGACTTTATTCTCGTCATATGTTTTTCTCTCAAGATAATATGGCACATGAAAACGGAGGTAACCCACAATTAGAAGCAGATAAAAGACAATATTTAGATTTCTCTTTTGATTCTAGTCATGGCCCTATTGCTGATTATTGGGAAAGCTGCTTTAGAGGTATAAATAAAGCAAACTTTGTAATTGGTAATGAAGAAAGAATAAATGAAATTGATGAAACTTTATTAAGTCAAACAAGAAAACAAAAATTCTTAGGTGAAGCTAAATTTTTAAGAGGATTATATTATTTTCTTTTAGTAACTAGATTTGGCGACATTCCTTTAATTACTGAGATACCAGAATCTACGGCAGGTATAGGAATTACTTCTAAAGATGCTGTATATGATTTAATTATATCAGACCTTCAAGCTGCTTCAAGTAGTCTTTTTGATAAAGGTAATGAAGATAATGGACGAGCAACTAAAGGCGCTGCTATTGCTTTATTAGGTAAAGTATATTTATTTAGAGGTCAACATGGTTTAGCACTAGCTGAATTCAATAAATTATCTGGATATTCTTTAGAGCCTAATTATTTTGACAATTTCATGGAAGAAACTGAGCATGGTGTTGAGTCTATTTTTGAAATTGAATATGATGATGCTTTAGGAGCTAGTGCTAAATGGAATTCAAGTACATCTGGCGCAGGCCCTAATGAAGCTACTTTTAGAGGACAGGAATATGGTTTTAACGATTGGTTTAATGTATTCCCTTCTGATGATTTGTTAGATGAGTTTGAAGCTGGTGATACTAGATATGCCGATAGCTTTTATTCTGTGGGAGACACATTTGCAGGTGGAGCTAATACCGTTGCCGCTGGCGATTTAACAGCTGGAGCACAAAGAAGAGCTGGGTGGAAAAAATACCAAAACTATTATAAAGACTCAAATGAAGATCAAGAGTCAGGTATTAACTTTAAATACTTAAGATATGCCGATGTATTATTAATGATGGCCGAATGTGAAAATGAAGTTGGCACTCAGGATAATGCTGTAGATTATATAAACGAAGTTAGAGATAGAGCTGGTTTAGCAGATTTGCCAGATGGAATGACAAAAACGGCTGTTTTCGATGCTATTGTTCACGAAAGAAAAGTTGAATTAGCAGGAGAGCAAACTCGCTTTAATGATATTCTTAGATGGGGTAATGCTTCTACAGAATTAGCAGGGACTAATTTTCAAGCTGGTAAGCACGAATTATGGCCCATTCCAGATAGAGAAATATCATCAAATGAAGCTATAACGTCTGCTGATCAAAACTCTGGATATTAAAAAAATAATTAGTTTGATTTTTTAGTTTTTAAAACAGCGTATAGAACATTTATACGCTGTTTTTTTATTCGTATTTTTACTCTTATTTAGTAATATTTATTGAAAATATTAAACGGAAATACATGAAAAAATTGCTCAACATAATTGCCTTACTTTTAATAGGATCAGTATTTATTGTTAGTTGCTCCAAAAACGAGAAAAAAGAAGTCATAGAGAATAAAATTTTCACGTCTTTAAATAGTACTACAACAGGTATTGAATTCAGTAATAACCTTACCGAAAATGACTCCCTTAATTATTTTACTTATACATACTTGTATATGGGAGGAGGTATTGCTACTGGAGACATTAATAATGATGGTCTAATTGATATTTATTTTACAGGAAATCAGGTTTCTAACAAATTATATTTAAATAAAGGGGATTTAAAATTTGAGGACATAACAGCAAAAGCAGGAGTTTCTGGTGATAACAGATGGTATACTGGAGTTACAATGGGAGATGTAAATGATGATGGCTTACTTGATATCTATTGTTCTGTAGGTGGCAAATTTGGCAACAAAAAAAATCAACTATTTATAAACAAAGGAGATGGCGTATTTAAAGATGAAGCTGCTAAATATGGAGTAGACAATATTGGTAATAGTGTGCAATCCACTTTTTTTGATTATGACAATGATGGTGACTTAGACCTTTATGTAGCAAATTATCCCCCTACACCTTTTAATTCGTCTTCATATGTTTATCAATATAACATGAAAAATGTAAAAGATAAAGATACCGATTATCTATACAGAAATGATGGAGACAAATTTGTAGATGTCACTAATGAAGCAGGGCTTAGATCTTTTGGCTTATCCTTAAGTGTAACAGTAGGAGATATAAATAATGATAATTGGCCAGATATATATGTTTCCAATGATTTTATGTCGCCAGATTTTATGTATATAAATAATCAAGATGGTACATTTAAAGAAGTTATAAAACAAGCGACGTCTCATACAGCACTTTATGGTATGGGTGCAGATATTTCAGATTTTAATAACGATGGCAACCTTGATATTTTTCAAGTAGATATGGATGCCAAAAGCAATAGGCGAAAAAAAGCGAATATGGCTAGTATGAATATTCCTTTATTTTGGGATATTGTAGATTCCGGATTCGGATATCAATATATGCACAACTGTATGCAATTAAATTCAGGTTTATATAGTGATGAAGGCGTACCACATTTCTCTAATGTTTCAAGAATAACAGGAACTTCTTCTACAGATTGGAGTTGGGGACCTTTATTTGCTGATTTTGATAACGATGGACAAAAAGACTTGTTTGTTTCTAACGGAACAAGGAAAGAGATAAATAACAACGATTATTTTAATAAACTAAAAGAAGCAAAACCAAATCAGGACAGTTTATTACAATTAAGCAGAGAAATCCCATCAGAAAAGATAGATAACTTTATGTTTAAAAATAAAGGGAATCTTAAATTCGAAAATACAAATGATGCTTGGGGTATTTCCTATAAAGGATTTTCAAATGGAGGTGTATATGCCGATCTTGACAATGATGGCGATCTTGAAATTATAACGAATAACATTGATGATTACGCTTCAGTTTTTGAAAATAGAAGCTCGGATACAAACAATTTCCTTCAAGTAAAATTTGAAGGTAAACAAGGAAATTCTTTTGGACTTGGAAATAGAGTTTATGTATCAGTAAACAACCAAACTCAAATGCAGGAATTAACTTTAACAAGAGGTTTTCAATCATCTGTAGCTCCAGAATTACATTTTGGTTTAGGTCGATCAAATAATATTGAAACACTAAAAGTAGTATGGACAGATGGTAAAACACAAGAGTTAAATAATGTTTCTGCTAATCAAAAATTAGTTTTAAAATATTCTGAAGCTAAAACCATTAAAAGTGACGTTTCTGAAAATTCAAAACTATTCATTACAGATACCACAGGATTTTTTCCAAAACATAAACATCAAGAAAATGAAAATGATGATTTTATGAAACAAATTTTACTCCCTCATAAAATGTCTTCGTTTGGTCCTGCATTAGCTGTTGGCGATATCAATAATGACACATTAGAAGATTATTTTATTGGAGGATCAGCTGGTACAAAAGGAAGTGTTTTTATTCAAACAACAAATGGGTTTGAAAAACAATCATCTAGTTTTTTAGTGGCTGATAAAGAGAGTGAAGATGTTGGAGCCTTAATATTTGATGCCGATTCAGATGGTGACAACGATTTGTATGTAGTAAGTGGAGGTTATGAGTTTTCTTCAAATTCAAACGAGTTACAAGACAGACTATACATTAATAACGGAAATGGAGATTTCACAAAAGCAGATAAGGAAGCTCTACCTAGTTTTAATGTTAGTGGCTCAAGAGCATATAATGCAGATTTTAATAAAGATGGTAAACAAGATATTCTTGTATTAGGAAGGCAAAACCCTAATAATTATCCTCTTCCTGCAAATAGCTACCTCTTAATAAACGAAAGTACTAAAGATCATGTTAGGTTTAATAATACGAGTATGCAGCCATCAGAATTTGAAAACCTAGGTATGGCAACAAGTGCTATTATTACAGATTTTAATAATGATACATGGTTAGATATTATAATTGTTGGTGAATGGATGCCTATTAGAGTCTTTAAAAACACAAAAACTGGCTTTGAAGAAGTGTCGGATAATTTAGGATTAACAAAAGACACAACGGGATGGTGGTGGAGTATTAACGAAGGTGATTTTGATAATGATGGTGACATGGACTATATAGTTGGTAACAACGGACTAAATTATAAATACAAGGCTACTGAAAAAGAAACGTTTGACATTTATGTTAATGATTTTGATGAGGATAGTAATAAAGATATTGTTTTAAGCTATTATAACGAAGGGAAACAATACCCTGTTAGAGGAAGAGGTTGTTCTTCTCAACAAATACCGGGTATAAAAAAGAAGTTTAAAGATTATGAAAGCTTTTCTGAAGCAACATTAGCTGATGTTTACACAGAGAAAAATTTAGATGAATCGCTACACTATCAAGTAAAATCATTTGCAAGTGTTTATTTGGAAAATAAAAATGGAAAATTCATTATTCATAAATTACCAAATTTAGCACAACTCTCAAGTATAAATCAAATCTTGATAGATGACTATGACCAAGATGGAAAATTAGATGCCCTTATAGTTGGAAACTTATATGTGTCTGAAGTTGAAACGCCAAGAAATGATGCCGGCTATGGTTTATTTCTTAAAGGAAATGGAAATGGAAGTTTCAAACCTATTTCTGTATCAAAAAGTGGTTTATATATTCCTGGTGATGTAAAAGATATGGCTACAATAAAAGTAGGAAGCACATCATATTTCATTGCTGCTAAAAATGATGATTATTTACAATTTATTAGAGCTAATAAATAATTCTATTTCAATTAATAAATAGAATAAATCTTAAAATATTTTTGTTAATTTTTACTAAAACAACATTAGTATGAAATCATTGTACACCCTAATTTTTCTATTTAGCATTTTCCATTTTAATGCACAAAATACAACTAATAACTCGAATGACTTTTCAATAAATAGTCAAGAATATCTTGAACGTAGAGGCGCTAATGTTATGTTAGCTCACGATTTTTACCCAGAAAGTCACCAAGGAGGTGTGGGAATTATTCAAAATGGTATTAGAATAGCTACCAACGGCGATTTACGTTTAGAACCTACCCCAGGACAATGGCAACCAGTACCTAAAGTTGGAACACGAATTGTTGATGTAGAAAATCAAACCATTAGTGTGAAAATGTCATATCCAGACGATGGTAAAAAAACAGGTTTTAATCCTATTGTTTATCCTGATTTAGAATTTTCATATACGCTTAAAATTATTGCCCAAGGAGCTTCTTTTAAAATTGTTGTTGATTTAGATAAACCACTACCAAAAGAATGGATTGGAAAAGTAGGTATGAATATAGAATTGTTTCCAGGCGAGCTTTTTGGAAAATCGTATTATTTAGATAATCAATTTGGAATTTTTAATAGGCAAGCCAATGGACCCGGTTTTTATGATAACTCAAACGAGTATCAAATAAAACCAATGGCTGAAGGAAAAGAATTAGCAATAATTCCTGAAAATAAAGAACAAACTTTAATCATTAAAAACCTTCAAAACAACACCCTAAAACTTATAGATGGTAGAGCAAAACATAATAACGGATGGTTTATTGTAAGATCGTTAATTACTGAAGGTGCTACAAAAAATGCCATTGAATGGTTAATAACACCGCATGTTAAAGATAATTTTATTTATGATCCTGTAGTGCAAGTTTCGCAGGTTGGATACCATACAACACAAGAAAAGATAGCCGTTATTGAAACCGATAAAAACGATTTAGATGTTGAAAATATTCAACTTTTAAAAGTAGAACCTAATGGAGATTTAAGAAATGTGTTAAATGAAAAACCTGAAAATTGGGGTGATTTTTTAAGATATAAATACTATCATTTTAACTTTTCTAAAGTTCAAAAACCAGGGATGTATATTATTAAATATAAAACATTTACATCTAATCCATTTCAAATTAACAACCAGGTTTTTAAAAGAAATATTTGGCAACCTACATTAGAGTATTTCCTCCCTGTACAAATGTGTCACATGCGTGTAAACGATCGCTATAAGGTTTGGCACGGGTTATGCCATATGGATGATGCAAGAATGGCTCCCGTAAACACAAACCATTTTGATGGCTACCTACAAGGTGCTTCAACACTTACATCTTATAAATCTGGCGAGCATGTTCCGGGAATTAATATTGGAGGCTGGCATGATGCAGGAGATTATGATTTAAGAGTAGAATCTCAAGCCTCTACAATTCAAGGTCTATCTTATATCTATGAATTATTCAATGTAAATTATGACAATACCAGCATAGACCAAAATACTAGAATTGTAGAAATACATAAACCCGATGGAAAAGCAGATATTTTACAACAAATAGAACATGGTGCGCTATCAATTATTGGTGGTTATAAATCAATGAATCGATTTTATAGAGGCATTATTGTACCTACCAAAAGACAATATGTATTACTTGGCGACCCTGTAAACCATAGCAACAACTTAATTTTTTCTAATAAAAAAGAAGATAACTCCATTGCTATGGGATTAATAGGTGCACCAGACGACAGATGGGTGTTTACTGAAGAAAACCCAAGAAGAACACTAAATACGGCCGCAGCTTTAGCTACTACAGCACGTGCTTTAAAAGCCCACAATACATCTTTAGCTAATGAATGTCTTTTAATTGCCGAAACTGTCTGGAATCAAAATCAATCTAAAAATGACATGCTGAAATTTGGTCTTGCAGTAGAGTTATTAAAAACGACTAAAGATCAAAAATATGCCAAGTTTTTAACGGCTCATCAAAAAGCCATTACAGATAATATTAATAGAACGGGTTGGATTATAGGCTCTGCATTACCATTAATTAATGATAAAAAATTCATCAATGCCATTAAAGATAAAGTGAAAGACTATTATAATAATATCCAAGAACAAGGAAAAGAAACTCCCTATGGCGTTCCTTACAAGCCTAATATTTGGGGAGCCGGATGGGGTATTCAAAATTTTGGTGTGCAACAGTACTTTTTACACTCCAGTTATCCTGATATATTTCCTAAAACATATATGCTAAATGCCATGAATTTTATTCTAGGTGTTCACCCAGGCGTTAATACCTCTTCGTTTGCATCAGGTGTTGGTTCAAGGTCATTAACACAAGCTTATGGAGTTAATAGAGGCGAGCATTCATTCATTCCAGGAGGAATTGGTTCTGGAACAGCATTAATACGTCCTGATTTCCCTGAGCTTTTAGAATGGCCATTTTTATGGCAGCAAACTGAATACGTTTTAGGTGGTGGCACTACAGATTATATGTTTCTTATTCTAGCAGCAGATGCACTATTAAATGAGAATTAATCTGAGGATAAAACCGTTCTAAAACCAATATGTTCTGCTGAAGAATCGGTACTTGTACCCATTCGAGAAGACACTCTATAGCTAGCGCAATAAGAATCGCTACATAAAAAAGAACCACCTTTAATCACCTTTTCTTGAAGATAGGGATTGTTCGGGTTATATGCTTTATCGGCACCTTTTGGGTTTTCAATTAGAGATTTAAAATTAGCTAAGTCATTATAATAATTCACATTATACCAATCTGATGTAAATTCCCAAACATTACCAGCCATATCGTAAAGTCCGAAACCATTTGGCGGATACGATTTTACAGGTGCTGTTCTTTCAAAACCATCTTCTAAGGTATTATTTACAGGAAATTCGCCTTCCCAACTATTTGCCATTTTAGATAAGATAGACCTATCATCTCCCCAAAAAAAGGTAGTGTTGTTATTGTTTCCACGAGCAGCGTATTCCCATTCGGCTTCTGTTGGTAAACGTCTACCAGCCCATTTGCAATACGCTTCGGCATCTTCATAACTTATATGCACAACTGGGTGGTTTTCTTTTCCTTCTAAACTACTATCTGCTCCGTTTGGATGCTTCCAGTTTACACCTATAGACCAGCTCCACCACTGTGAAAAATCATATAAATTAGGAACTGTAGATTTTGTTTTTTTAAATAATAAGGAACCTGGCTGTAAAATAGAATCATGTGGTTTAGGCGTTCCTTCAGGAAGTTGTTTTTTCATAACATCCCAATCAACATAACGTTCTGCAATCGTTATATAGCCTGTTTGCTTTACAAATTTTGAAAACTGAGCATTGGTTACTTCTGTAATATCCATAAAAAAGCCATCTACAGTTACGGTGTGTTGTGGTTTTTCATGCTTCATCGCCATTTTATCTTGTGAAACAGCTCCTTGTTGAAAAGTGCCTCCGGGTATCCATACCATGCCTTCTGGCGGCGTTTTAATATCGTTTTTACAACTTATTATTACTGAAACAAAACTGATAAGAAACAAAACTATTTTAGTATTCATAAGCGTTTTATAAAGGTTAATCTATTACAAAAATATCGATAATTAGTTCTAAACATAATTGAAACCTTCTTTTTTGCGTTAGGGATTACTCATTAATTCTATTTTTACTAAATAGGAAATCGTGAATATTCATTTAAGGCATTGTAGAAGCTCTCTTTGTGTTGTTGTACCTATGCAACACAAAAAAGCGACTGCCGAAATATTTATATTCATGAGTTCATTAATTTAAAAATAGCAAAAGCATGAATAAAGCCCGACCCTTGTGGTAACGCCCAAATATTTAGGCTTATCTACAATTAATTTTCTATCGTTTAGCTTTTAATTATCTTTGCACAACTTAATACTCCAATTTATGATATATTCAATGACAGGTTACGGAAAATCTGTATTGCAATTACCTTCAAAAAAAATAACTATAGAGTTAAAATCTCTTAATAGTAAAAGTCTCGATTTAAATGCAAGAATGCCTTCTATTTATAGAGAAAAAGAACTTGCTATTAGAAAGCTTATTGCTAGTAAATTAGTACGTGGTAAAATAGATTTTTCAATTTATGTTGAAACAACTGCCGAAGATACATCGACACAAATAAACACGCCTGTTGTTAAGCAATATATCCAACAGTTAAAAAATGTAGTAGATGGTAACGATATAGAACTACTTAAAATGGCGGTTCGTTTTCCTGATGCGTTAAATACGGTTCGTGAAGAAATTGATGAAAACGAATGGAAAACCATTGAAAAAGAAATTAACACTGCCATAGTCGATTTAAATAACCATAGACTAAACGAAGGAAAGGTTCTTGAACAAGATTTTAATAATCGGGTTACTGAAATAAGTAATATACTAGACCAAGTTATTGCCATGGATCCGGAACGTGTTGAAGGTGTACGTGAGCGTTTACTTAAAGGCGTTGCCGATTTAAAAGAGAAGCATGATGAAAATCGTTTTGAGCAAGAATTGGTTTATTACATTGAAAAATTTGATATTACTGAAGAAAAAGTACGATTAAAAAATCACCTTAATTATTTTTTAGAAACTATAAATTCTGCTGAATCTAACGGAAAAAAGCTAGGTTTTATAAGCCAAGAAATGGGACGAGAAATTAACACCATTGGTTCTAAAAGTAATTATGCACCTATGCAACAATTAGTCGTGCAGATGAAAGATGAACTAGAAAAAATTAAGGAACAATTATTGAATGTCCTTTAAAAAGTCTGCATTACTCAGTAGCAGTTGGCAGTATTAGTAAACACAAAATATTCGTGTATTCGTGGTAAACAAAGAAACAAATAAACAAGGTAAACTCATCGTGTTTTCGGCACCATCTGGCTCTGGAAAAACAACTATAGTAAGACACTTATTAGGTATTGAAGATTTAAATTTAGAATTCTCGATATCGGCAACATCGCGAGAAAAACGCGGTACAGAAGTTCATGCAAAAGATTACTATTTCTTATCGTTAAAAGAGTTTAAAAACAAAATAAAAAATGATGAATTTTTAGAATGGGAAGAAGTATATCGCGATAATTTTTACGGTACTTTAAAAACCGAAGTAGAGCGCATTTGGGCTATGGGTAAACATGTTATTTTTGACATTGATGTATCTGGTGGCTTGCGTATAAAACGAAAATTCCCTGAAGAAACCTTAGCTATTTTTGTAAAACCACCTAGTATTGACGAACTTAAAATTAGATTAAAAAAACGCAAAACTGAAAGTGAAGACAAAATAAACATGCGTGTTTCTAAAGCTTCGGCAGAACTTGCTACCGCGCCTTTATTTGATGTTATTGTGGTTAATGATAATTTAGAAAATGCTTTAACTGAAGCTGAAAGTTTAGTCAGTAATTTTTTAAAATCTTAAATAGTTTTTAATGAAACATTCATAATCAAAATTAAATGAATGTTACATCTGACCTAATTAATAAAACAAAAATAAGCAGATGAAAATTGGATTGTATTTTGGCTCTTTTAATCCCATTCATATTGGGCATTTGGTTATTGCAAACCATATTGCAGAATATAGCGACTTAGATCAAGTTTGGTTTGTTGTTACGCCACACAATCCCTTTAAGAAGAAAAGCAGCTTACTAGATAACTATCAGCGTCTAGAAATGGTATATCGCGCTACTAAAGAGTACCCGAAACTAAAACCTAGCGATATAGAGTTTAACCTACCGCAACCTAGTTATACTATTAACACGCTTACTTATCTGAAAGAAAAACACCCCGATTACGAGTTTGCTTTAATTATGGGCGAGGACAATTTAAAAGGTTTCCATAAATGGAAAAACTACGAGCTTATTCTTGAAAATCATCATATTTATGTTTACCCTAGAATTTCTGAAAATAAAGTAGACACACAATTTAACGGGCATAAAAAAATACATTCTGTTGATGCGCCAATTATGCAACTCTCTTCAACCTTTATACGTAATGCTATTAAAGCTGGTAAAAACGTAAAACCTATGCTTCCAGAATATGTTTGGGAGTATTTAGATGAGATGAATTTTTATAAATAGTTTGTATTTAGAACAACTTATAATTAAGTTAAAATTTTCTTATTTTATTTCTAATCCTTTTGAAGAACAGTACTTTATATTAAATTTGTCTTAGTATGAGGTTTTTAATATTGACAATATTTATTCTTGTTTTCAGTAAAGTATCAGCACAAAAAATTAATTCTATTTTTGAAAACATTAATACGCCACAAATTTATATTCAAAAGAAAACAGACAAAATAATCCTTGATGGCGTATTAAACGAAAGGACATGGCTGCAAGCACAGAAAAATTCACAATTTAGCCAATACTTCCCTACAGATAGTATTCCTGCTATAGGAGACACTGAAATATATATGAGTTATGATGAAAGTCATTTTTATATTGCTGCTAAATGCTATTCTACAGGAAATAATTTTAAAGTAGAATCTTTAAAACGAGATTTTAGTTTTGCTAGAAACGATAATATTAACTTTATTTTTGACACCTACAACGACAACACAAATGCTTACCAATTTAGTATGAATGCCATTGGTGTCCAAAAAGAGGGGCTAATATCTGGTGGAGGTAAAACGGGTTCAAACTTAGATACGTCATGGGATAATAAATGGGCAGGAAATTCTAAAATGTACAATGGCTACTGGATATGCGAATTAGCTATACCCTTTAGCACCATTAGATACAAAGAAGGTACATCTACATGGCGATTCAATAGTTATAGAAGTGATGCTCAAGCTAATGAAATAAGTTGTTTTATTAATATCCCGAGAGAAAACAACTTAATGAATCTCAATTATATGGCAGATATTGTTTGGGACAAACCATTATCCGATCCAGGGCAGAATATTTCATTAATTCCATACATGATAGCGGCAACAACAAGAGATTTTGAAAACCTGGAAGAAAACGGATATCAATCTAAACTGAATATTGGAGGTGATGCAAAAATAGCTGTTTCTTCAAGTTTAAATTTAGATTTAACGGTTAACCCAGATTTTTCCCAAGTTGAAGTAGACCAACAAGTAAATAATTTAGATAGGTTTGAAATTTCATTACCAGAAAAGAGACAGTTCTTTTTAGAGAACGCCGATTTATTTAGTGGTTTCGGTACTGGTAGTGCCAGACCCTTTTTTTCAAGAAGAATAGGAATTTCTATAGATACACTAACTGAAAACAACATACAAAACACCATATATGGAGGAGCAAGATTAAGTGGAAAGCTCAATGAAAATGTTAGAATTGGAATGCTTACTATGCAGGCTGCTGCTCAAAAACCTAATGATCTCCCTAGTTTTAATTACACTGTTTTGGCAGCAGAACATAAGGTCTTTGACAGGTCTAATATTGGTGTTATATTCATTAACAAACAAGCCTTTAATAGTCAAAAATTTAGCGGCTCTGTAGATAATTATGATAGAGTAGCTGGTTTAGAATATAGACTTCATTCTAAAGATAATTTCTGGACAGGTAAAGCTTCATATATGAAAGCCTTTACTCCAAATAATAAAGAGATGAAGTACAATCTTTTCACACAATTAGAATACAATAAAAGAAGGTTTAGACTTGAATGGGTAACCTTGGTAGTTGGCGACGGATTTGATGCCGAAATGGGATTTATACCGAGAAGAGATTTTGTAATGATGAGTCCAGAATTTGATATTAGATTTTTCCCTAAAACAGATAAAATCGCTCAAATGACTTTTAGTGCAGATGCAAGAATATTTTATAAACTGGGAAAAGATGATAATCTAATTATTCAAAATTTTGGACATGAAGAAACCCGTTTAGCATTAAATTGGGAAATTAGTTTTCAAAACAATCATAAAATAAACCTTTCTTATGACATAGAGGATTTTACACTACTAAAAGATTTTGACCCCACACGAATTCAAGAAAACAACATTTTTTTTGCGGCTGGCACACAACATAATAATTCTCTGTTAAGTTTATCTTATGAATCTGATGTGAGAAAGGCTTTTTCATATAGTTTAGAACCTAGTATAGGAAAGTATTATGGAGGAGACAGAAATGGTCTTAATGGTCAATTAACGTATAGATATCAACCCTATGGATCTTTATCTTTAGATTTTAATTATACACATCTTGATATTGGTAATAATTTTAAAAAGGCAAATTTGTGGTTAGTGGGACCACGTATCGATTTTACATTTTCTAAAAAACTATTTTGGACAACCTATGTACAATACAACAATAGGTTAAACAACCTTAATATTAATTCTAGATTACAATGGAGGTTTGCTCCAGTATCAGATTTTTTTATTGTTTATACAGATAATTACAACACCGAACCTTACAGCAATTTTAATAGTAGAAATAGAGCTTTAATAGCTAAAGTTACTTTTTGGTTAAACAAATAAAAAGCATTCTTATAAATATAGATTTTTTAAACTAAAAAGAAACCGTTTAAAGCATGATGCTTTAAGCGGTTTCTAAACTAACTAACCAACCAAAATTTTAGTAAAACTTTAATTTGAATTGTTTGAAAAACATAGTCAAATTAATTTGCTGAACTAATCCCGCTACAAAGCGGGATCTCACTTTATATTATTTATTTAAACCCTTTTACTTTCTCTTGGGTTTGCTACTTTATCTTTTCTAAACTTACGTTTCTTATCTTCTTTTGTTACAGCTTTTTTACCTTTCGTGTTTGCTGTTTTTAAATACTGAATATATCCTCTTCCTTCAAACTCATAAACCGTTTCAGAAGCTGGATGATACAATTCTATCTTCCCGTCATTTATAACGCTCAATTCAAAATATTCATTGTCAAAATAATCATAATCTAATGTTAAAGTTTTTAAGTACATATCACCACTAACATCTCCAACACCATAAACTCCTGTATAATCCCATATTAAATTATTTGCTGGCATTCCATTACCATCTTGTGAACTCCTAAATTCAGAGTCGTTGCCTCCTGCTAAAAATTGTAAATAGGTTTCGTTATCAAATTCATTAATAGCACCTACTTCGCTAGTATATGTTTTTTCCCAAGCTTCATACTCCTGTAAGAAATAATGAATGTTATCATAGAATACAAAATCGTAATCGAAATTACTACGTTGGTAACCATCTAAAAAGTACGATGTATCATTATTTGGGTTATAAAGCTCAATAGTATTATTATCTATTTGATAGATATCAAAAGTTTCAAATCCATCAAGATCATGATTAACATCTAAAATCATATCGTAAGCATCATACACCCCTACATCAATTCCAAACCCATTACCATTAGCTCCTAATCCTACAATATTATTATTAGCATACACTACACCATTTTTAAACGAAATAGTAAATGCTTTTTGCAAAAATGGTGTTTCTCCATAACCTTTAGTAGCATTAATATCTACATACCATAATTCATAGGCTCCTAATAATTGATTTATTGATATTGTTGGTTCATCATCTATATTATTTACTTCGGTATAACATGATGTAAAAAGTGTTGCTATTAAAGCAAAGCTTGAAAGTAATTTTATAGTCTTCATAATCAAATATTTTAGGGTTTCTACTTATAGGAGTTTCAAAACGCGTGCCAAAAAAGAATTTCTTAATATTTAGATGCTATAACAATGATTAATATTTTATGTATTTTTGAACTCTTAACGATTTATCATTTTATGAATAAACCTTTAAAATACGCGGTTTTTGGAGCAGGTAGTTGGGCAACAGCTATTGTAAAAATGCTTTCTGAAAACTTAGATGAAATTGGTTGGTATATGCGTAGTATTTATACTAAAGAGCATCTTTTAAAAGAACAACACAACCCTAATTACTTAAGCTCGGTAGAATTTCATTTAGAACAGCTAAAAATTAGCAACGATATAAATGAAATTGCCAATTATGCCGATGTTTTAATTTTTGTAATCCCTTCTGCTTTTATTCATAGCGAATTAGAAAAATTAAATATCGATATTTCAAATAAAATAATAGTATCGGCAGTAAAAGGTATTATGCCAGAAACGGGGCTTTTAGTTGGCGAGCATTTTCACGCTATTTACAACGTGCCTTACGATAATATTGCTGTTATTGCAGGTCCTTGTCATGCCGAAGAGGTTGCTCTAGAGCGTTTATCATACCTAACCATTTCTTGTTCTGATACAGATAAAGCACAAGCCATAGCTAATAATTTATCTAGCGATTATATAAAAACAAAAATTAGCGACGATATTATAGGTGTAGAATATGCCGTTATGCTTAAAAACATATACGCTATTGCAGCAGGTATTGCTCATGGTTTGGGTTATGGCGATAATTTTCAGAGTGTGCTTATGAGTAACTCCATTAGAGAAATGAAACGCTTTATAAAAAAGATGCATAAAATGAAACGTAACATTAATAACTCGGCTTATTTAGGCGATTTATTAGTTACTGGCTATTCTGTGTTTTCTCGAAATCGTATGTTTGGAAACATGATTGGTAAAGGTTACACCGTAAAATCGGCTCAAATGGAAATGAGTATGGTTGCCGAAGGTTACTACGCCTCAAAAAGTGCTTTTTTATTGAATCAGAAAAATACTAAAAAAACACAATTACCTATTATAAATGCTGTTTACGAGATTTTATACGAAAACAAAAACCCTAAAAAAGTATTTAAAAAACTGACTGATAAGTTAGATTAAAATAAGAATCTCATTAATGCTAAAACAGATATTTGGGCGTTACCTTTATCCTGAATTAAGTTCAGGAACAGGTCGGGCTTTCACTACTCGCTCCCTGCGAGGAGCTCAAACAATTGCTCAATCCCTAACGCAAGTTATCAGCTAGAGTCATCGCTTAAAGCATGGATATCGCTTGTTTATTTGGAGATTCCTGCCTGCGCAGAAATATGTTACTTTACCAAAATACCTCTAACAGGCATTAAAGGAATAGGCTGTAAAGCCTTTAAATTAATGGTATTCTTTCTAAACAAGTATGTTTTATCAAACATGGTATTACCTTCAAAAAAAGTAACTTTAAAAGTATTATTTAATGCAAATAAACCTTCTTGCATCAACTCTATTTTAGCATAACTCTTTTTAGGAAGCTTATCTAATTTCTTTCTAAAAGTAGATGTAATTTTATCTTCGTTGTAGCCACTGGTTACAATAAGTACCATATCTAAATCAACGTCTTTATCGTTGATTATGTATGCATTCCAATCTTGGGTTTTATAAATGTCGTTATATTCATTTACAACCGCAACGTAAACGCCTTCTACTATTGGAATTTGGATGTCTTTTTTCATATCACGATTTATTACGTCTTAAATAAATAGCTATCATTTGAATTATACCAATTCCCCAATAAAGAGGAAACCTGAAATATGTATATAATAGATTAAATGCATCATCACCTGGGCTAGAATTTAATTGTATTTCAATAAAAATTGAAATTATTGGTAGTAAAAAACCAAATAAAAAAAAGAAAATAAATGTTGAAAGACAATTATTAAAAACAGAGAGTTTTTGCAAAAAAAAGCAATTTAAAATTATTAAGATAAAAAAGACTACTAAATCATAATATCCTAAAAATAGCTTAAAAGCATCCATATTTACAAAGCACTCTTAAACTGCTCTAAAAACCTAACATCGTTTTCACTTAATAAACGAATATCTCCTATTTGATGCAATAGCATGGCAATACGATCTACACCTACACCAAAAGCGAATCCTGAATATTCTTTGGCATCTATTTTACAGTTTTCTAAAACATTAGGATCTACCATACCGCAACCACCAATTTCTAACCATCCTGTGCCTTTGGTTATTTTATAATCAGTTTCGGTTTCTAATCCCCAATACACATCTATTTCTGCACTTGGTTCTGTAAACGGAAAGTATGATGGGCGTAAACGGATTTTACTTTTCCCAAACATTTCTTTAGTAAAGTGTTGAAGCGTTTGTTTTAAATCGGCAAAACTAACATCCTTATCTATATACAAACCTTCTACTTGATGGAAAAAACAGTGCGAACGCGCCGATATAGCTTCGTTTCTATAAACACGTCCTGGTGAAATAGTACGAATAGGCGGTTTATTATTTTCCATATAACGCACTTGTACCGAACTGGTATGCGTACGCAATAAAATATCTGGATTTGTTTGAATAAAAAACGTATCCTGCATATCACGTGCTGGATGATATTCTGGTAAGTTTAAAGCAGTAAAGTTGTGCCAGTCATCTTCTATTTCTGGACCTTCACTTACGTTAAAACCAATACGAGAAAATATATCTATAATTTGATTTTTAACTATTGATATGGGGTGACGTGCTCCTATTTGAACCGGTTCTCCTGGGCGAGATAAATCGCCGTAAACACCTTTTACTTCTTCGTTGCTTTCTAGTTCTTCCTTTAAAGCATTTACCTTGTCTTCAGCTGTTTTTTTAAGCTTGTTGATGGTTTGACCAAATTCTTTCTTTTGGTCGTTTGCTACGTTTTTAAACTCGGCAAAAAAGTCGTTTAATAATCCTTTTTTACCTAAATATTTTATTCGGAATGTTTCAACCTCTTCTTTTGATTGTGCTTTAAAAGCTTCGGCTTCTGCTATAAGTTCTTTTATCTTATCTATCATGACGTCATTTCAAAAATGAATGCAAATTTAATCATTTTATTGGGATTTGCGTTAAGGATTGTAGCGGCATCCTTTTTACTTTTTTGTAAAAAGATATAGCGGAAAGCCTGACTTTTTGTTTTTCTCAAAAAGTAACGCCCAAAAACTAATCTATAAATTCGGTTTCTAAAAAATAGTTTACAATGGCTTCTTTCATTAAAACGCTTTGCTCACCTGCTTTTAAATGTGGTAAAGCTTCTAAGGTTTTGTAATGCGGCCAACCCTCTTCGTCTACAAAATCGAGTTCGTAATACCCATAAGGCGTTAGCACTTTACAAATGGCAATGTGCATTAAATCTAACTTTTGATCCTTTTTAAAGGCTCTATCTAGCTGCCCTAGTTCTTGCACTCCAATCAAGTATATAATGGCATCAAGATCTAGTGGGTCTCCATCGGCAAATTGATTTGACAGTTTTTCTACCACCAAATCCCAGCGTTCCTTTAATTGTTCGTCTCTTGCCATTAAGTTTTTTTGTAATTATGATGAGTTCCCGATATTAAATCGAGATTAGTTCAACTAAAGAATTTATAAACAACTATAGTTTAAAATATTAGTTTCACTAATTAAAGCGGCAAAGTTAATAAACATAAGTGTGACTATTATTTTATATTTGCTTAAATTGTATACTTATGAGTGTTATTGATATTGTTTTAGGAGCTTTAATTTTATTTGGACTTATAAGAGGTTTTATGAAAGGCCTTTTTGTTGAAGTTTCCTCTTTAATTGCTCTAGTTGCAGGTGTTTATGGGGCTATACATTTTAGCAACTTTGCTGCTGAATTTTTACTGACTAAAACCGAATGGGATGAAAAAACCATAAATATTGTTGCTTTTGCTGTTACATTTATTATTATTGTTTTAGCCATAGCCTTAGCAGGAAAAGCGCTTACTAAATTAGCTGATTTTGCTGCGCTTGGTATTTTAAACAAATTGCTTGGAGGTGTTTTTGGGGCTTTAAAAATCGCCCTTATTTTAAGTATTGTTCTAAATATTTTTGATAAACTAAATAGCACGATTACGTTTGTTGATGAAGAAAACATAGAGGAAACCATACTTTACAAACCTGTAAAGGAAATATTTCCAATGATTTTCCCGAATCTTTTAGCACCTAAAGAAACGGATGCTACTTCTGAGGATAATGCTTAAAATCAGTTGTTATTAATAGTAAAATTTTTAAGCATTTTATCTAAGCCTAATTGAAACAAGGTTCCGTTTAATAGATCTTGCATATCTTTTAATTCGGCATAACTCATTGCAAAGCTTGTTTGCGGATTTGGAGCTTCTAATAGTAATGATTTGTAATAATTATTCTTTTTACAATCATCGCAATAACAAGATTTTTTTATAGATTTTTCTACATTTTTAGAGAACTGAAAAAGTTCGTTTTCTGTTAAAAACAAGCCCGTATTTCTAAAAACTAACTGAATCTTCTTAAAATCTTTAGCAGCACATCTTTTCCATTGGAATGAGATTCCGAAATTATTATAATAAATTGTGTTTATATCATCCATAGCTAAAAAAAATGTGCTGTTAAAAAATTATTTACTAGTTTAAAAACTTATTTATGATGTTTCTTATGTCTTTCCTTGTCGCAGTATTATCTAAAGCAAATAAGTACTCATACAGCTTTTTACCATCTACTTTTTCTTTTAATTTTACCTCGTTATTTTCAGTAAAAACGGTATCCCATTCTTTTCTAATTTTCAGCCAAACCTTATTGTTTTTCTTCCACCATGCTTTGGCAACCTGACATTTTTCATCGGCTACTTTTCTGTAAATATTATAGCCCTTTTCTTGAACCAATAATTCGTCTTCAGCTTCTTTTGTTCTTATAACTTTATCATTATCCTGTTCGTGTAACCAACCATAATCTGTAAGTTGTACTCGGTTTCCTCTTACTAAAATGTTATAATCATCTCTTTTAGAGTATTCACGTCTTGGAAGTGGTGCATCAGTCTTGTTTTCCCAAAAACGTTTTCCATCGACATGAACCCATGTTGCTGAACCGGAATAACGCGGACTATCATCTACTTGATATACTTTTTGAGACCACTGTCCTTTTACTTCATCTTCAGATACACTTTTTACATCCCAAGTGTTTTTTGCTTTATATGTAAATAAACTTCTGTTTTCAAATTCCCAATCTTGTCGCCAATGCTTAATAACCATAGTATCATTAACAACTAGTAAATGTTGGATGGCAATTTTATTGTCTTTATCGGTTACTAATTCTGCCCATTCTAAGGCGTGTGCTCTGTAATCATAAGCTTTTTCATAAGCAATATCTGGAGAAAAAGTTTCGGCATATTTAAACTTAATTTCATAACAACCACACATATCCTTTATGGCATTTTGATCTTTTTCTTTTTTGGTTTGTGCATTCACTTGTAATGAAAATGCTAAAAATAATAATGGTAAAAGTGCTAATTGTTTCATTTTTAATGTTTTGATATTAATGATTAAAAAAAGTTTAAAATTTATCTATTCTTATTTAGACTGAATTAAAATAACTTATATATTTGCAGCAAATTAATTAAGAATGATTCTAAATAAAAAATATTTCTGTATTTATTTTTCACTTTTTTTTGTGAGCTATTCTTTTTCTCAAGAAAGTAATGCCTCAAAAGATTCTACAAAAACTAAAGATTTAGATGAAATAATAATAACAGCAACACGGACAACGAGGCAATTATCGTCTTTACCACTACCCGCTCAAATAATTAGTAAAAAAGATATTGAAAGCTCTAACTCGGTTAGACTAAATGATATTTTAAATGAACAGACAGGTTTAATTACCGTTTCAGATTTTGGTGGAGGCGATGGTATTCAATTACAAGGTTTAGATGCGCAATACACCTTAATTCTTGTTGATGGTGTACCGCTTGTGGGACGTTCGGCAGGTACGCTAGACCTTAATAGAATTACTGTTGGTAACACAAAACAAATAGAAATAGTTAAAGGCGCTTCTTCCTGTTTATACGGAAGTGAGGCTCTTGGAGGTGTTATTAATATAATTACCGAAACTCCTAAAGAAGGGTTAAATGGTCATGTAAATTACAGGCATGCTAGCTTTAACACCTATGATTTAAGTAGCTCCATTAATTACAAAAAACAGAAATTTGGAATAACTACTTTTTTAAATAGATATAGTAGTGATGGCTATGATTTAGATAAAAGTGATGATTTAAAAACTATAGAACCTTTTAGCAATTATACTTTAAACACAAAAGTTACTTATAACTTTTCAAAGACTACCAATCTTTTAATTTCTGGTAAATATTACACACAAAACCAAGATTATGTGGCATCAGCTACCTTAGAAGGAGAAAGCAAAATAAACGAGTGGAACACGCATTTAAAGCTAGGTCATACCTACAATAAAAAATGGCATAGTTATTTTGAATTTTATGCTACGCGTTATAAAGCCAACGAATATTTAAATAACCCTGATGAATCTAGGTTTAGTGATAGTTATTTTAATCAATTTTTAATGCGTCCAGAAATTAGAGCAACTTTTAATCCTTCTAAAAAAAGTGCTTTTATTGGTGGTTTAGGTTGGAATCATGAAACGTTGAAGAGAACTGACTTTTCAACCAATCCAGAATTTAATTCACCTTATGCTTACTTACAATATGATACAAACCCAAATGAGAATATAAATATTATTCTAGGAGCTCGTTTTGATAATCATAATAAATACAAATCGCAGTTCAGCCCCAAAGCGGCTATTAGATATGAATTTAATAGCGAATTAGCTATTAAAGCATCTGTTGGTTACGGATTTAAGACTCCCGATTTTAGACAATTATATTTCGATTTCACCAATGCCACCGTTGGATACACCGTTTTAGGTTATAATGCGGTTGCCACAAAAATTCCAGAACTACAAGCAGAAGGACAAATTGCTAACCTTATTATACCTATTACTGAATTTGAAAGCGATTTAAATTCTGAAAATTCTATAAGCTTGAATTTAGGTGCAGATTACCAACCTTTTTCTTCCTTAAAATTACATCTAAATATTTTTAGAAATAGTATTAACGATTTAATTGATACTCGTGTTATTGCTAACAAAACGAATGGACAAAATGTATTTAGTTACTTCAATATAAATACGGTATACACTCAAGGTATTGAATTTAATACCAATTGGAAACCCAATAATAACTTAAAAATTTCTGGAGGCTATCAATTACTTATTGCTAAAGATAAAACAGCAGAAACAGCTTTTAAAAATGGTACTGTTTACGCAAGATCATCTTCTAGTTCACCGTCCTTTCAACTTAAAAAAGAAGACTATTTCGGTTTATTTAATAGATCGCGCCATATGGGAAACATTAAGGTATTTTACGAATTCACAAAATGGAATTTAGATGCCAACATTCGCGGAACCTATCGAAGTAAATATGGCATTATAGATAGCAACGGAAATACATATTTAGACCGCTATGATGATTTTGTAAAAGGCTACACCATTTGGGATTTTGCCCTAAATAAAACACTATTTAAAAACCATAAAATAGGCTTTGGTATTGATAATATTTTAGGGTTTACTGACCCTCAAAATATCACTAATATTTCAGGACGTATTATTTATGGAAAATTACACATTCAATTTTAATAATTATATATAAACACTATGAACACATTTAAATTTTTAACATTAGTCGCTCTTTTTATTGGTTTTTCATCTTGTAATGATGATGATACTCCAACTATTTTAGACATAGAATCTAAAACCATTTCAAACTTGCATGCGCCTCAATCTGGTGGTCAAGGGCAACCAGTATCTGGTGCATTTACTAAGTTTAATTTTGAAACAGGCGAAACAACAACAAGTGAAACCGATTGGGATATTGCCTTTAGAGGAACTTCTATTATTGTAAACGGAGGCATTTCTTTAGAAACAACTGATGAACCTGATAGAACAGGAGATGCTGCTGTGTATATTGCTAATGGCACCATAGCTTCAATTAACGAAGTAGATACATCTCTTTTTACACAAGATTCGGATACAGGATATGCCATTACAACAGGAAGCGGAAACGGATGGTATACATATGCTGGCCCTCCTACTCATTTAATTAGTCCAACTCCTGGAAAAATTCTTGTTTTTAAAACCAATAACGGACTTTATGCAAAAGTAGAGATTTTGAGTTATTATGAAAATGCTCCTGATAATCCTGATGCTTTTGTAGATGCAACGCCTTACTACACTTTTAAATATGTATACCAACCTAATGAAGGTGTAAATACTTTTTAATTTTGAAATTTGCCTTATAAAAATTAAACATATGAAATTATCAATCAGCGTATTTTATATTGTAGTTCGTATAATTCTTGGTGGATTTATGGTCTATGGTGGTATTCATAAATTTGAAAAACCTATTCCGAGTCCTATTGAAGTTTTAGAAACAGCTAATAAGTTTTCATCACCCGAAAAAGAATCAACACTTCAAAAAGTATTATATATAAGTGGATCTAAACAAACTGGGTATTTTTGGCAAGTACTTGGAATTTGTGAGTTACTCTTTGGAATACTTTTAATTATTCAAGGTTCAGGATTTATTGGCGCCCTTTTTTTGCTCCCTATTACATTACACATTTTCCTTTTTCACTTGTTTTTAGAACCTGATGAGATTGGAGAACTTATACAAACAGGTGTTTTATTTACAATAAATATAATACTTGTTTTAAAAGAAAAAGAAAGGTGGAAACACTTACTTTGGATAAAACCTATTTAGATAAAAGCCACTCATTGAGTGGCTTTTATTTTTATTTAAGAGTAAATTAATCTTATACTACTTCAAATAAGTTTTAAAAAACAATTTGGTTACTTGTATTCAAATCAAAAAACCAACTAATCTATCGCGGTTTTTCTTAAAACCTTTCCAACATTATGTTTTAATATAGGTCTCTTACATTTGCCTTTATCCATTCTAAACACATATTAAAATTTTCAAATATATGTTCTCTTAAAATTAAATCTGGAATAATATCGATACGTTCCATCATATATTTTGGCTGATTCAATAAGCCTACAAAAAGCACTTAAATGTTTTTCTTACTCAAATCTTGAAGCATATCTTCCATGTCATATAACCCTGATTGATCCATATATTGCATACGTCCTAACCTGATTATAACAGTTTTTGCTGTGTCTGGTATTTGAGCCGTTAATTGCTGAAAATCGCTTGTAGAACCAAAAAACAAAGGCCCTTTAAGGTGTTTTATAAAGACTTCTTCTTTTAAAGGTTTTACATCACTTCTTTTCGCAATTAAATCACCTATTTTTTTTATAAACATTAAAGAAGCAATTACCTAGAGTAATTAAAATTCCAGCAATCATTCCAGATAGTATTGTTTTACCACCAGATGCAATATTAACAACGGTTCTTATAGTAACACCTGCACCTGGAACACCTCCAAAAATGGCTGGAATACTGTTTCCAACACCTTGACCAACAAGCTCTTTATTTGGTTTGTGCTTAGTTTTAGTCATATTATCGCTACTACACTTGTTAACAAAGAATCTATTGCTCTTGCTGGAAAAGCACTTATTAAGCTTGCAAATTTTGCTGCACTTGGAATTATTAATAAACTACTTGGTGGTGTTTTTGGAGCTTTAAAAATTGGATTGATTTTAAGTGTAGTTCTAATTGTTTTTAGTAGAATGAATAATACAATTCCATTTGTTGATGATAAAAGTTTAGAAGAGTCTATACTTTACAAACCAGTAAAACCTTTAATGCCAATGATTTTTCCAAATATTCTAAATCCTAAAAACGAAGAATCTTCAGCTGATAGTGAAGCATAAAAAAGCCGCTTTTACACGGCTTATTTTTCTTTCTATTATTTTTGTTGCTTTTCTACAACATTTCTACTTTGCCTGTATGTAAATTATAAACACCACCTACAATTTTTATATCACCATTATCTTCCATTTCTTTTAAAATTGGAGACTTTTCGCGAATACGATCTATTGTTAGCATTACATTGTTTGCTACTGTAGCAGCAACAAATGCTTTATTTGATGAATTAGCTTCACCTTCAACTTCTTCAGATGATTTACGAACTGCTGGCATAATATTATCTAAAAGAGCTGTAATATTTCCAAGCTCTACACCATCGCAAGCTGCTTTTACAGCGCCACAAGCTTCATGACCTAAAACAAGTACTAATTTACTTCCTGCTACTTTACAAGAATACTCCATACTTCCTAAAATATCTACATTTTCGAAATTTCCTGCTACACGTGCTACAAAAATATCTCCAATAGCTTGATCTAAAACTGTTTCTACTGGTACACGAGAATCTATACACGATAATACAACCGCTTTAGGGTTTTGACCTCCTGTTGTTTGATCAATTAAAGCTTTGTTGTCTACGGCTTGTAAATCTGCACTTGTAAAACGTGCATTACCATCTATTAAATCTTTTAAAACACTAGCAGGAGTCATTTCAGCCTGCATATCTTTTGTTATTGCAATATTTTTCATTTTATTATATTTTAAATTACATTTTTTACGTTTTCTTTTACCCACTCTAAACAACTAGAGAAAGTTTTAAATATGTTTTCTTTTGGTATTAAATCTGGTATAATACCTATGCGCTCTAACATATACGTTGGTTGCTCTAATACATCTACAAAAAGCACCTTAACTCCGTTTTTATCCAAATCAATTAATATATCTTCTAAAGTAAATAAACCTGATTGATCTATATAAGGCATTTTACCCATTCGTATAATTACAGTTTCTGCTGTATTAGGTATTTGTTTTGCTAATTGTTGAAAATCGTTTGTTGATCCAAAAAACAAAGGCCCATTAATATGCTTAATAAATACTTCTTCTTTTAAACTTTCAGGAAAATCTATTTCATCATCCCAAGCCTCTTCTTTTAATGTAACAACATCAGATCTTTTTGCGGTAACTTCTCCAATTTTTTTCATAAAAATTAATGATGCTATCACTAATCCAATTCCAACGGCGTAAACTAAATCCCAAAATGTTGAAAGTAATAATACTACTAACATAATTACGACTTCTGAACTTATTTTAACAGGTCCTAATTTAACATCTTTTGGAAGACTAGGAATTGCTTTTAACCCCTTATAATCCATAACACCAATACCAACAGTAATTAAAACTCCTGCCAAAACAGCTGCAGGTATTTTTGAAGCAATCGGACCTAATACTAGTAATATGAATAAAAGCATTATACCTGCTATCATTCCTGATAGCTTCGTTTTACCTCCAGATTTAATGTTTATAACTGTTCTAATAGTAGCACCTGCCCCTGGAATTCCTCCAAAAATGGCCGCTATAGTATTTCCTAAACCTTGACCTACTAATTCTTTATCTGGTTTATGCTTAGTTTTCGTCATATTATCTGCTACTACAGATGTTAACAACGAATCGATAGCTCCAAGCAGAGATAAAGTAAATGCAGTAAATATATATGGTTTTATTGTTTTCAAATTAAAACTGGAAAAAATTTCGAAATTTGGCATCGGAATTCCAGTTGGAATTTCTTCAATTGGACGATAATTTAGGTTAAAAATTAAAGCAATTCCTGTCATAACAACAAGTGCTATTAACGTGCTGGGTATTGCAGTAGTTATTCTTTTAAACCCATAAATAATTAATATAGTCCCTATTGCTAAGGCTAGTTCTAAAAAACTAATGTTTTTTATAGCTCTTGGTAATACTATAAATGTTCCTAAAACTCCTGAAGATTCTTTTCCCGCCAATGTTTTAGCCTCTTTTAATATATCTTCTTGAGTTATTTTATTTGCCCTTTTTATAGTTTCTTTAAAATTTTCAAGAACTAAAATACCCTCTCCAGCTTCATCTTTTAAAATGTTTTCTAAAATTATTTCTTCTGCTTGAGGTTTAAATTTATCTACATAACTAAAATCTTCTTTTGAATAATAACCAATTGATGGTAAAATTTGAGTTACTAATATGATAACACCTATGGCTGTCATAAAACCAGAAACTACTGGATATGGTATGTAACGAATATACTTACCAAAGCCTAATAATCCTAAACCTACTTGCAAAATACCTGCTAAAAGAAAAACTGTTAATATAATTGGTAAAGCTTGATTTACATCACCATCGTTGGCTGCAATTATTGAAGCTATTACAACCATACTCACTGCGGTCATTGGAGCTGTTGGCCCTGAAATTTGAGTATCTGTACCTCCAAAAAGAGATGCAAAAAAAGCTATAAAAATAGCACCATATAACCCAGCACTAGGTCCTAATCCAGATGACACACCAAAAGCTAATGCAAGTGGTAAAGCTACAATACCTGCAGTTATACCTCCAAAAAGGTCTCCTTTTAGATTTGAAAATAAATTCTTCATTTTACCTAATTTCTAACAAGTTACTAGTAAACATTTATAAAACAAACTTTTAAAAGTTAACAAATGTGATAATATTAAATTGATCTCTACTCATTGTTTCAAAAAATTGATTCATATAACCAGCCTCAATTCTTATATCCTTATTTAAGTTGTAACCTAAACCTAAATAAACCCTATTCCTATCAAAAATAGAGGTTTTAGTGTTTAAGAATATTTCATTGTATGCTGACAAATAATACTTTTTATTTTCAATTTCTTTCTTACCTAAAGGTACTTTTAATGCTAAAAAATAGCGAAATCTTAATTTAAAATCACTTTCTACAAAACGTTGTTCAAATCTATACCTATGACTTAACTTAATACTTCCTATATTTTGTTTAGAAGTAAATTGCTGAAAAATACGATGCTCATTTACAGATACTTTATTATCTGATTGACCAATATAATTCTCAGATAAAATATAACCATAACCTAACAATACATTGTTTTTGTTTTCGTTAAAGGTATAACCCAAACCCGTTCTTAATAAAAGCTGTTCTAAATCTCCAATAGCATTATAATTTCTATACTGAACTTCGTTATGAATATTCCATTTACTATTAAGTTTTTTGTTTCCAATATAAATAAGCCAATTACCGAAATTACTGTCTTGACTAAAACTTAACATAGGAAGCATTAAAACAATTACTATTATTATAGCTTTATAATTACCACAAGCAAAAATGATATGCTTGGTATTGATAAAAAAGTTTTTCATATTTTGAATTTATACAGCAACGACTTAACGTTTACTATTTTTTTCCTAAAATTTAGTTTAACTTAAACTTAAATTCGATTTAGGTCTTAATTCAAAAAACTCAATAAAACTTTCAGGGTTTTCTACAACGCCTCTTTTTGAAATTAACTTAATATTAATATTTCTTTCTTTTGCTTTAAACGCAAAATCCTCTAAAATTTCAATAATATCGTTATCTAAGTATCTCGTTTTCATTAAATCGATCTCTAAATAAGAATTTTCTGGAACAGAATCTAGTTCTTTTAAAATAGCTGCTTTATTAAAGAACGTTACTTCTTCGGCTAAAGTCATTTTAAGTTTGCCATCATCAACATCTTCACCTTCTTTATGTAAAAAGTGTGAGTTTTGAAAGCTTTTTTGTAATATCACAAATATTCCTACTGCTAAACCTAAACCAATTCCTAATAATAAATCTCCTGTAATTACCATAGGTAATACTGTTGCCATAAATGGCACATATTGTTTCCACCCTAATTTATACATTTTCTTAAACGTTGATGGTTTTGCTAATTTAAAACCAACAATAAATAGTACTGCTGCCAATACAGAAAGTGGAATCTTATTTAATAATGTTGGAATAAGAATAACTGATATTAATAAAAAGAAACCATGAATTATAGCAGATAGTTTACTTTTACCTCCTGATTGAATGTTTGCAGAACTTCTTACAATTACTTGTGTTATTGGTAAGCCTCCTATTAAACCAGAAACAATATTTCCAGTTCCTTGAGCAAATAATTCTCTATTGGTAGGGGTTACATTTTTATCTGGATCTAATTTATCTGTAGCTTCAACACAAAGTAAAGTTTCTAAAGACGCAACTAATGCTATAGTAAAAGCTGTAATCCAAACCTCCATTTTTCCAATAGCTGTAAAATTTGGAAAACGAAATTGACTCTTAATAGTGTCTATACTATCTGGTACAGATACTAATTGGCTTTTTATAAGCTCTAAAGAACCATCTTTTGTTAAAACATAAAAAATTATACCTACAACTACTGCTACCAAAGGCCCTTGAACTAGTTGAAATATTTTTCCTTTTTTAGAAAGTATATTAGACCATAAAAGTAAAATTGCTAAGGCTATCAATCCAATTACTGTAGCCCCAATACTAATATTACCACTTATCAATGCATTAAAGGCTCTTGAAAGTCCTGCCATTAAATTTTCACCTTCAAACTGAAGAAACTCATAATTACCTACTGGGTTTTTTCCCATTCCAAAAAAGTAAGGAATCTGTTTTAAGATAATAATTATTCCTATACCAGTTAGCATACCTTTTATTACTGATGAAGGGAAAAAATAACCAATAATACCTAAACGTAATACCCCAAATAATAGTTGTATTAAACCACCAAGTACAACGGCTACTAAAAAATTCTCGTACCCTAAAGATGTTATGGCAGTTAAAACTATAGCTGCTAAACCTGCAGCAGGTCCACTTACCCCTATTTTAGACCCACTTATAGCACCTACAACTACTCCTCCAATAATACCAGATATTAATCCAGAAAAAAGTGGTGCTCCACTCGCTAATGCAATACCTAAACATAATGGTAATGCTACAAAAAATACAACTATACTCGCTGGTAAGTCTGCTTTTATATTTTTAAACATACTATATAAAATTTTAGTTAATAGCAAAACACTAAAAACTGTTAATAATTAATTTAGACCTTAATAGCCTATAAATCTATAATTATAATATGTTATGGTCTGGAGGAGGAGAAATAAGATTTAAGTTTGGCTTTGCATATTTCTTAAAGTAATACTGAACGTTATTTTCTGCTACATTTAAAGCAAAATCTGATTCAATACTATTATATTCTGAAAAGAAAACCTCTTTGTCTTTACTTTTTTCAATGCCTTTTTCTTCTTCTTCAGAAGAGGCATAAAAAGTAGTAATGTCAATAGAATCATCAACCAAAAGAATAACCGTTGGAGCCACTAAAAGCACCACGAAAATGGTTGATAATAATATAGAAATTATACTTCTTCTCATTTATAATGATTTTCTTAAAAAAGCTAATATATAGTATTTTTTGATAAAAAAGTAATTAAAACACTTTCAACATTTTAATGTCCTTGAATGGAACCCAGCCAATTTTTCCATCAGAAAGTTTAATTTTTTTCCATTCGTTATATGTTTCTAACACCTGAACTTTAGTGCCTTCATGCAACCTAAAAGATTCTTCACTTCTTGAATTAGGATCGCTCTTTACTTTGCATTCTTGTGCAAAAACAATTGCAGGATTATCCTTCTTATCTAAATTATATCTATGAAAAGCAAAAACAAGTGTTATAAAAACAAATATAAGCGCCGTTAAACTTCCTATAAAAGTTATACGTTTGTTTAAAGTAGAATAAGCAAAATAATAGATTAAAAATAAAATAACGAAACAAAATACTAACCCAACAGATGCTTTTGCCCAATTATCAAAAGGCATCAAATTTGTTACATTTTTTACAAGTTTTGAAAATCCAGTTACAGGAATAACATCAATAGCATCAATGGTCATGTTTTTTGCAAATGCCATGTTGTTTTTTATATCGGTATCATCTGGTGATAACTGAAGTGCTTTTTCATAATAAAAAATACTTGGTGCTATATTATTAAGCTTATAATTAGCATTTGCTATATTAAAATACAAATCGGCAGAATGCTTTCCACTTTCTAATATGGTTGTATAATTATCAATAGCTTCTGCATATTTGCCTTGATTATACAATTCATTCGCTTTTTTAAATAAAGCTTGGTTTTGAGAAAAACCAGATAAACTTAACAAAAACGATAGTATGTAAATTAGCTTTTTCATGTTAACGTACTTGTTTATCAATTAAAGAAATAGCTTTAGCCGCCTTATCATAATCTTCTTGCATTGTCACAACATCAATAGGCGTATAACGTGCTAATTCACAACTTTCTAAAATACTAACAAAATCTTTTATTGGCTGTTCATCAACTTGTTTTTCTTTAAGTAAATTATTGATTTTCTCTTTACTTAAATCATTGGTTTCAATATGTAATTTTGCTTTTAAATAATTGTGTAATGCTTTCTCTAAAGCAATGTAAAATGCCTCTTTTTGTCCAAGAGATTTTTTGGCTCCTTTTAAATATTTCTTAGCTAACCTATCTGCTTTTCTAATACGGTTTCCATAAACATCAGCATCTCTTGTTGCTTTTTTATTTCTTACAACAATAGCTAACGGAATGGCTAAAAAAGGAAACAATAACAAGCTCCAAAATAAATTTGTTTTAAAGAAGTAAGTTGGCTTTATACTTGTAAAATTTGACGCAGTTTTAATAAATGCAAATTGGTCATTATTTAAAACAACTGGTTGCTTTCCTGTATTAGAAACCGCAACACTTTCATTAGTATTGGCAGCATTTGTTGGTCCGTTTGAAACATCAATTATAATTTCTTGTGATGTTAAACGCTTATAGCTTTTTGTTTTTAAATCGAAATAAGAAAATGAAATATTTGGTATAGGATACTTACCTTTATATTGTGGTACGACGGTATAACTATCAGAAATACTTCCTTTCATGCCCGATAAATTAGTTGTTACCTTTTCTTTATGTTCTGGCTCGTAAACTTCTAAAGAACTTGGCAACGAAACTTTAGGAAGTTTAAATAATTTTAAATTACCATTTCCTCGAACCTCAACTTTTAATTGTAACGATTCAGAAGCGTCTAATTCTTTTTTTGATGCAAATACATTAAAATCAAAATCACCAACAGCACCTGTAAAATCGGCTGGTTTTCCGGCCTCTGGTAATGGTTTCACATTAATAATCTTGCTTCCAGCAGAAATATTTCTATTAACACGCGTCATTAATCGGCTTCCAAAAATATCTCGTCTATTTGTAGGAACGCGCATTGCAAGATTTAAAGTAAGCGGTTCTATTTTTAACTTACCCGTTTTTTGAGGATATAAAACTACTTTTTTATAAACTAAATACCTGTAATCTTCCCCTTTATAAGTGCCGTTCTGTACTTTAGATCCTTGAGTATCTATATTCTGACTCCAAAAATCATTATATCTTGGACTATCTGCTTCATTAAAATTATCGACAGCTATTGTTGGAGATACATAAATTTTATAAACTACTGTTATAGCTTCGTTTAAATAAGGATTAGTATTAGATACTTCTGCTACTAAATGAATATTCTCTGATGCTATAAAATTAGGATCGTTAGGATCTTTTGGTTTATCTACAGCTGCGGTAACCTGTATTTTAATTGGTAATGTTTTGTATGTTTCTCCATCTATTGTAATACGGGCTTGTGAAATGGTAAAATTACCTCGCTTTTTAGGTGCTAAAAAATAGCTATATGTTTTTTTATAAGTCCGCTTACCATTAATCCAAGAATTACTTACAGATTGGTTAGGTCCTCCAACTACAGTAAAATTATCAAAGCTTGGTGGGTGAAAGTTATCGCCATCTTGATTCATTTCAAAATCAAGACGTAAACGCTCATTCATTCCTAATGTTTTCTTACTCGCCTTTGCTTCAAATTTAACTTGTGCTGAAGCTATACTTGTTGTAAGTATAAATAGTAATATCGATATGTATTTTATAAACTTCATATTCCTTCAATCTATATTCTCAAAATATAATATTTCAATGGATTCCTGTTTATACAGGAATGACAGATTACCAATCTTTATCAGTTTTTATTTTAACGCCTTTTCTCTTTTCTGCATTCATTTTCTCTTGAACTTTTTGTTCTTGATTATTCATGGCTTCTAATAAATTTTTCATTTGCTGAGGCGACATTTGTCCTGGTTGAGGCTTTGGTTTTTGCTCATCTTTCTTTTCTTCATCACCCTTTCCTTTATCTTCTTTTTCATCTTTAGGTTTTCCTTCATCATCCTTTTTGTCGTCCCCTTCTTTTTTATCTTGATCGCCTTCGTCTTTCTTGTCTTGATCTTTGTTTTCTCCGTCCTTATCTTTTTTGTCGTCTTGCTTGTCTTTATCTTTATTATCCTTATTCTCGTCGTCTTTATTATCGTCTTTTTGGTCTTGCTTTTGCTGTTCGGCACATACTTTTGCTAAACCTAAATTGTACCGTGTTTCATTATCAGCAGGATTGTTTCTTAATGCATTTTTATAAGCTTCAACAGCCTCTTTACATTTTTTATTCTGCATTAAAACATTTCCTATATTGTGAAATGCTTTATGCTTTTCTGCTTTAGATGTTGCAGATTCTGCCGCTTCTTGAAGTCTAAACAATGCTTCATCAAAGCTTCCTTTTTTTATGTATGAACTTCCTAAATTATATATACCTGCTACTGTTGATGGATTTTCTGAAATAGCTTTTCTATAGGCCATTTCGGCAGAAACAAAATCATCTTCACCTATTAAATTATTAGCTTCATAAACATAATTATTAGCTTTCTTTAATGCCAATAATTGCTCTTTATCTTTTTCTTGAGCAAAAGATATTGTTGTAATTAGTAGTAATATATATGTTGCTATTTGTTTCATTCTATTCTAATATATAAAACCTTCTTGCTTTTCTTCGTTAAAAAAAATATAAAATATTTTCGTTGATGCTATAGGTTTTCATTAAATAAATTCAGCTTCTTTAACCAAGCTGTTTTACGCTCTAACAAGAAAACATCTAATAATAAGAAGAAAACACCAAAACCTAAAAACCATTGAAACTGATCTTTAAAATCGGCAAATTGTTTAGCTTCAAATTCTGTTTTGTCCATACCATTTAAAATCTCACGTATATTTTCAACAACATTATTTGTATTCTTTCCATTAATATATGCACCATTAGCTGCATCAGCTATATTTTTTAGCGTTTCTTCATTTAAACGTGTAATAACGGTTTCTCCTTGGCTATCTTTTTTATAATTTAAAACAATACCATTTCTTTTTTCTGGAATAGGCCCTCCTTTTATATCGCCTACACCAATGGTAAAAATCCTGATACCTTCTTCGCTAGCTTCTTCTGCAACATTTGCTGCTTCTTCACTGTGATCTTCTCCATCAGAAATTATAATTAAGACTCTATTGGTTTGTTCTTCATCATCAAAATATGTTTTTGACAATTCAATAGCTTCATTAATGGCTGTTCCTTGAGACGATAACATATCGGTATTCATGCTTTGTAAAAACATTTTTGCCGATGCATAGTCTGTTGTTATTGGTAGTTGGGGAAATGCTTTTCCTGCGTAAGCAATAATACCTACACGATCACTAGCCAAATTATTAATAATTTGCGTTACCAATTGTTTTGATTTTTCCAATCGGTTTGGAGCAATATCTTCTGCCAACATACTTTTAGAAACATCTATTGCAAAAACAATATCAACCCCTTCTCGTTTAACCGTTTCTAATTTCGTTCCATTTTTCGGATTTACCAGCGCTATAGATAGACATGCAAAAGCCAGACAAAGCAAAACTATTTTTAATGTAGTCTTGAAAAATGATTTATTAGGACTTAACCTATTCATCATTTTTTTATCAGCAAATTTTTTCTGCACACTTCGTTTCCAAATTTGAAGTAATAGAAACAAGACAACTATCACCGGAATGATAAGCAACGTCCAAAACCATATTTTTTCTTCTAATAAATCAAACATATATTACTCTACAAATTCTAATTTTTAATTTCAAATAATTCTCGCTTTCGCGGAAATAACAAAAAACATACTACACGAAACTTCTAAAAATTGTAAATCGCCCTAGTAATTCTAAAAGCAATAAAATCCCTGCTAACAGTACTAATGAGCGATATTTTTCTTCGTAATTATAAAACTTAAACTCTTCTACCTCTGTTTTTTCTAACTTATTAATTTCGTTATAAATTTCTTCTAACTTTTTATTATTAGTGGCTCTAAAATATTTACCGCCCGTAACATTAGCTATTTCTTTAAGTAATGTTTCATCAATTTCAACTTGAGCACGACCATATTGAAATTGTCCGTTAGGTAAAATACCAATAGGCGATAACGCCATTCCGTTGGTTCCTAAACCAATGGTATATGTTTTTATACCATATTCAACAGCTAATTCACTAGCTATTTTAGGATCTATAAATCCGGAATTGTTAACCCCATCTGTCAATAAAATAATGACTTTACTTTTTGCTTTACTATCTTTTAATCGGTTTACAGAAGTCGCTAACCCCATGCCAATTGCTGTGCCACCTTCAATAATCGTATTATATTTAATACTTTTTAAAGAACGTAGTACAATAGCTTTATCGCTAGTAATTGGTGTTTTTGTGTAACTTTCGCCCGCATATTCTACCAAACCAATTCTATCATTTGGTCTGCCTTTTATAAACTCTGCAGCCACATTTTTAAGGGCTTCTAATCTATTAGGCGATAAATCTTTAGCCAACATACTAGCCGATACATCTATTGCCATTACAATATCAATACCTCTTGTTGTTTTTGTTTTTGTTGATACATCAACGGTTTGAGGTCTTGCCAATGCGGTAATTAATAATGTCAGGGCTAATAAACGCAATACAAATAACACATGCTTAACTCTTGGCAACCATGAATTGGTGACTTTAAAGCCTTTTAAACTTGATATTTTAAGTTCTGCTGTCTGCTTTTTGTTTTTTATAATATACCAAAGTATAACTAGTGGTAACAAAAGTAACAACCAGAACCATTGTTTATTTAAAAATTCTATCCCCTCAAACATTATTCCTCTGCTTTTTTAAGTTCAACTGAATTTAAAATACGTTCTACTATTTTATCTGCATAAACATCTCCTCTAGGATATGTAAGAACTATTTGTTGTAATACGTTTTCTGAAACAAATTGCAATAATATGTAACTACCATCTTGAACTTTTTGGGTTAAAGGATTTTTAGCTTTTAGAGTTCCGTAAGTTTTTAAACCTTCAGCTCCATTAGGAGTTGTAAATTTATCTCTTAAAACAACAATATCATGAGCACCTTGTTGTTCCATACCTTTTATGGTACCTTCTGAAACTTGCTCAATGTTTATCTTATTTTCACCTAAATTTTTATACGTTGTCGTATTAACCATAATACTAAATGATTCTATTAAAGAACCATACATAAATGATGTCATATTCACTTGAGCTTTTACCTCATCTGGCACAGGTAATTCTGTTCTTTTTAAAACTTTAGGCGTACTTATTGTTACAGGGGGCACACCATATTGACTATTTACCCAATCGCCTTCTAAAAGTTCTATGCTATCATGACCAATAATAGTGTCTTTTACATATTGGAAACCATATTTTAAACCAAACCCAACAAATGTTGCTATTAAAAGGAATACGCCTATTGCAACAGTAATTATAATTTTCTTGCGTTTCTTTTTACGTTCTAATTCTTCTCTATATTTTTCATCTAAAAGCTTTTCTTCCTCTGTAGGTTCTGGCAATGCTTCTTTTACATGATCTATTTCAATATCAATAGTATTTCTATCTAATTTAGCTAATTCAACATCGACAGCAGACTTAGCGAACTTAACTAAATCGGCACGTTTTAAAATACTTTCAAGGTTTTTAATATCTTCTTTACTTAAATCTACTTGATTACCTGCTTTTAGTAAATAAAGTCTGCTTATAAGTTCGTCTGTGGTACTTTCTAAAGCACGATCATAAACTTTTTCATCAAGATATTTTCTAATAATAAACGTCAGCTCAGAATAATATTCTTTTATCTCATCACTTTGCAAATAATGACTTTCATCTAATTTTTTTAAAGCTAATTTAGCGCGATCGTAAGGCGGAAGTAAAGCAATTTGTTCTTCTTCAGTTAATGGCTTTTTTCTCCAAATAAACCAGTAAATTAAAAACCCAACAATACCAATAATTAAAAGAGTAAGTAAAAGGTATTTCCACCAATTACTCGATGGTTTTTTAACTTCCATAATAGGTTTAATATCATAAAGCCCTTGTTTTGTAGTATCTATAACCACATTATTAACTTCAACTTTTAACGAATCGGTAAAAAATGTTTTATCTCCAATAATAATTTTTTGCCTTGGTATGGTGTACGCACCAGAATCAAATTGGGTTAATCCATACTTTTTTATAAGATTGAATTTACTTCCTTTTTTTAAAGTATCAACTTTATAAGATTCTATCATTTCTAAAGGCGAAAATGATTGCCCTTCTGGAAATACTACCAAACTTGTAGAATCGGCTTCTACTTGAATATGATATGTTATTTGTTCGCCAATTTTTATGGATGTTGAATCTATTGCAGAAGTAACTTGAGCAAACGAGAAAAAAGAAAATAGAATAAAGAATACCGTAAAAATGACCGAAGACGGGAGACCGAAAACGGAACTTTTTTTATTCAAATATTGTATATCGTAAATCATAAATCGTTAATCTTTTTAACCTCTTCTTTTAAAATACCCTAACAGTTTTTTTACATAGCTTTCATCTACACGACAATCTATAGTACCAGCACCTGCCTTTTTAAAACTATCTTTATAATAATTAACCTTTTCGTTATAAAACTTACCGTAATTAAGTCGCACTTTTTTTGAAGCTGTATTTACCAACATCAATTCACCCGTTTCTTCATCTTGCATTTGTACCATTCCTAAGTTTGGTATTTCTTCTTCTCGCTTATCATACACTCTAATACCAGTAACATCATGTTTTCCTGATACTATTTTCATGGTTTGATGGTAATCATCGGCTATAAAATCAGACAGTACAAAAACAATGGCTTTTTTCTTCATTACATTTTGCATGAATTTTAAAGCTTCAGCCAAATTAGTATGTTTACTTTCTGGTTCAAACTCAATAAGCTCGCGAATAATACGAAGCACATGCGAACGTCCTTTTTTAGGTGGAATATAAAGTTCTACTTTATCTGAGAATAAAATAAGTCCTATTTTATCGTTATTCTGTGTTGCAGAAAACGCTAAAGTTGCTGCTATCTCTGTAACAACCTCATTTTTAAATTGTTCGTTTGTACCAAATAATTCTGAACCTGAAACATCTACCATAAGCATCATGGTAAGCTCGCGTTCTTCTTCAAAAACTTTTACATAAGGCTCGCTGTATCGTGCAGTAACATTCCAGTCTATATTTCGAACATCATCACCAAACTGGTATTGACGAACTTCACTAAAAGTCATACCACGACCTTTGAAGGTTGAATGATATTCGCCTCCAAAAACATGATCAGACAACCTACGTGTCTTGATCTCAATTTTACGTACTTTTTTTAGTAATTCTTTAGTATCCATTTATTCAGTAAACAGTTTTCAGTCGCAGTTTTCAGTTATCAATAAACCGTTGAGTTCTTTTAGTATTCAGTTGAGTAAACCTCTGCTCACTGAGACTGAATACTAGAAACTCATTTATGGTACTTCTATTTCGTTTACTATTTTATTGATGATATCTACCGAGGTTACATTTTCTGCTTCGGCTTCATATGTAATACCTATTCTGTGTCTTAACACATCATAAACAACGGCACGAACATCTTCTGGAATAACATAACCACGACGTTTAATAAAAGCATAACATTTTGCAGCTGTTGCTAAATTAATACTTCCACGAGGCGATGCTCCAAACGAAATTAATGGTTTTAAATCGGCAAGTTTATATTTTTCAGGATAACGTGTTGCGAAAATAATATCAAGAATATATTTTTCAATTTTCTCATCCATATACACTTCGCGAACCGCCACTTGCGCTTTCAATATTTGTTCTACTGAAACCACAGGATTTACTTTATCCCAAGCACCTTTTAAATTTGCTCTCATTATTAATTGCTCTTCTGCAATTTTAGGATAATCAATTACTGTTTTTAACATGAAACGGTCAACCTGTGCTTCTGGCAATACATAAGTTCCTTCTTGCTCTACAGGATTCATAGTTGCCATAACTAAAAATGGCTTATCTAACTTAAAGGTTTCATCGCCAATAGTTACTTGTTTTTCTTGCATGGCTTCTAATAAAGCCGATTGTACTTTTGCTGGCGCTCTGTTAATCTCGTCTGCCAAAACAAAGTTTGCAAAAATAGGTCCTTTTTTTATAGAAAAATCATTAAGCTTCATGTTATAGATTAACGTACCTGTAACATCTGCTGGTAATAAATCTGGTGTAAACTGTATCCTGCTAAAGCTTCCATCTACGGCTTGTGCCAAGGTATTAATGGCAAGGGTTTTTGCTAACCCAGGAACACCTTCTAATAGAATATGTCCTTGTCCTAACAACCCAATTAATAAACGTTCAACCATATGCTTTTGCCCTACGATGACTTTGTTCATCTCTAGCATTAATAAATCAACAAAAGCACTTTCCTTTTCAATTTTCTCGTTAATTGTCTTAATATCAATTGTACTGGTTTCTTCCATCATTTTTAATTTTTTAAAAGCTCGAATATACTGCCCTTATTTGAGCATTGCAAATTGTTAAAATTTTTCGGTAAAGCCTGTTAACAATTGGTTAAAATATTTTTCTAGCGTCATTAATTATTGGTTAAAAAAAGAGCATCACTATTAATGATGCTCTTTTTTTTAATATTTAGAAATTTTAAATAGCGTCTAATGTTTTTAAATCCAAAACTGTTTCATTATTTGCTGTAACCAAAACATCTGTAGAATTGTCTTTTGAGTATACTAACGAAAGATAACCAGTAGCACTTAGAGTTACTGTATATACCCCCACAGGAATCTCTTCTAAAAGAAATTCACCATTAGCATTTGAATCTATTGTTACAATAACTTCTTCAGTAACACTATCTTTAAGCGTAACCGTTACAATTAAATCATTTGTTACATCTCCACTAATTGAACCTGGCTTAAAATCTAATTGAATTGGTTCTTCTATTATTGTAGTTTGACCATTAACAACCGAAACCGCTAAAGCAGAACCTTCAGTATAATCAGAAGATTCATCAATTGGAGTTACTACAACATCATATGTTCCTTCAGGAACACCCCATAATGCAAAAACTCCTGTTTCATCTGAATTAGCAGAAATAATGAAATCATCTTCAGGGTCATCGTTTCCCATATCATCAACCAATACAGAAACAATTGATGGGACATCTGTTGGTGCTATAGTTCCTTCAATAATTCCTGAGCTTACTTCTGCACTAGCATAAAGTACCGGTTTTAAAACAATATTACCTGAATTGCCAGCTATAACAATTGATTTTTGTACATCAAAATCTAAGACATAATTATAAGTAAATCCTTCTTCAATAACGGCATCTACTTTAACTTTTAAACCCGATTGTTGTGCACTTGGCGTTTTTAAATCAAAGGTTTCTGGTTCATCAGCATTATTTCTAATCACAATTGTGTTACCGTCTCCTAATACCAAACGTATTTGTTTAATTGTTCCTACCGGAATTGGAAACCTTTCTACTAATACTTCATTAACCCCACCAGTTAAATCCAATAAATCAATAGTACCAGTCTTTATCATTTCTAAATCAATCCAACCACTATCATCATTGCTATCATCCATTTTGATCATAACACCAAGGACATTAACATTTACTTCATCATAATCACCTGGAGAATCAACGAGTTTTACTGATATTTTTGGTGCTTTAGCATTTATTTCGTTAGATTCTGAATCGCTACACCCAAAGATACTTATCATTAAAAATGACAGAAAAAATAATCTTATTATTTTTAAAGTTTTCATAGTTTTATGTTATTATTATCTATATGAGGTTTATTAATTATATACGTACTCATGATATTAAATAGACTATCAAATTACAAAAAATGCTTTTTATTTAAGGCCAAAATATTTTAAGTTACAAAGTATAAATAGATTTTCGAGCAGAATTAAAATAAAAGCAATTTTCTTTTTTTATTTATAAAACAATTATACAATTTTATATCTCTTTTGAGTATTTTTATGTACGAATTGCAAAAAAATCAATATAAAATGATCAAAACGGCCTTAATTACAGGAGCCACCAGTGGTATTGGACATGCAACAGCCTACGAGTTTGCAAAAAACGGCATTAACTTAATACTCTGTGGCAGACGACTACAACGCCTTGATACTATACAGAAAGCTTTAGAAAAATTAACCAATGTTCATATTTTAAATTTTGATGTAAGTAACAAACAAGAAACGCTTGATGCTATTGCTTCATTACCTGAAAATTTTAAACACATTGATATTTTAATTAATAATGCTGGAAACGCTCATGGCTTAGACCCTATAAACGAAGGTAATATAGATGATTGGGACGCGATGATGGATATTAATGTAAAAGGTCTTTTGTATGTAAGTAAAGCTATTATACCTCAAATGACCGAGCGACAATCTGGACATATTATAAACATTGGCTCTTCGGCAGGTAAAGAAGTATACGCTAAAGGCAATGTGTATTGTGCTAGTAAACATGCTGTTTTAGCCATTACCGAAGGCATGCGCATCGATTTAAATCCGTTTGGAATTAAAGTTGGAGCCATTAGCCCTGGACTAGTTGAAACCGAATTTTCGCAAGTACGTTTTAAAGGCGATAAAATTGCAGATAATGTTTACAAAGGTTTTAAAGCACTACAAGCTAAAGATATTGCTGAGATTATTTATTTTGCCATATCACGCCCGCCTCATGTAAATATTGCCGATTTATTAGTATTTCCAACAGCGCAAGCAAACTCAACATTGATTAAAAAAGAGTTATGAGTAATCAATTAAAAAAAGAATGGTTTCAATTAATAACAAAGTTTAGTTCAAATCAATCTTTAATTAATTCATTTTGGAATGAAATTGAAAACCAATACACCCTGAAAATTCGCCATTATCATAATCTTTCACATATAATGACAATGTTTAATCATGCTGAAACTATTAAATCAAATATTACAGATTATGACACTTTCTTATTAGCTATATGGTATCATGATATTATTTACAAACCTACCAAAAACAACAACGAAGAGAAAAGCGCTCTTTTGGCTAAAAAAAGACTGAAATCACTAAATTTTGACGAAAAAACGATAAAAATAATTCAAAATTTAATTATTTCAACAAAAAAACATGAACTAATTCTAACAGAAAATAATGATAATTCATATTTATTAGATATTGATTTATCAATTTTAGGAAGTGAATGGAATACATATAAAACTTATATTAAAAACATAAGAAAAGAATACGCCATATTCCCTGATTTTATATACAAAAAAGGAAGAAAGAAAGTATTACAGCATTTTTTAGAAAGAAAAAACTTGTATTTTACTGAATTTTTTAAAAATAAATTTGAAGAGCAAGCAAGAGAAAATCTATTGAAAGAAATTGAATCACTATAACATGAATTTTGTATCAAGTTATAAATAACAAACCATAAGATTCCCGCCTTCGCGGGAATGAAGCTATGATTAATAAACGCCTACTTATAAAACACCTTTTAGCTCACAATGATGAGAACAGTTTTTATGACAAAAAGCGAAAAATAGATATTGGTCATAAAGAGGGAAAAGCTAAGTTTTTAAAACATGTTTGTGCGCTTTCTAATAGTAACCCGAAAAACAATTCTTATATAGTTATTGGGGTTGAAGATGAAGATAATAATATTATTGGTGTCGATTTTTTTGATGATAGTAAAATTCAAAATCTCATTAACGCATATTTAACCAATCCACCCATTGTACAGTACGAAAACATTCCCTTTCCACATTTACCAGATAACAAAGTTGTAGGTTTAGTTACCATTAGAGCAACCGGAAAAATTACGTCACTTAGAAAAAACATTTGGAAATATTATGGTGGTTCTGTGTTTTTTAGAGACGGCAGTATGAGCATGCCAAAAGTTTTTGATATTGATATAAAAGACATCAACTCTAAAATAGTTCAAGCTATTGAAAACAATGCTCAAAACAACATAGAGCACACTTTAAACGGTGTTTTTGATTTTATGAACACCCGAAAAGACTACAATGCACAATACAAAGTATTTAAAGAATATTTTGTAGTATGTTGGGCAGGACAAAAAAAGATAGTTAAAGACGAGGTGTTTTTTTCTAGAGTAGATATTGAACTAATAAACGAACAAGTGCGTTTGTTTTTTTCAGCCTTAGATGAAGTCGCCATTTCTTTTAATGCCGATAGCTTTAAAATTATTGAATACGTCAATCTCGGATTTCAAAACCAAAATAAATATTACCAACTTGAAGAAACCATTATTCATTTTGAAAACAATGCTAATTATAATATTGAAACCAAACTTTTATTTGAACCGCCTCAATACGATAAAAAAGTGCTGCATCACGTCTACAACACTAATAATGCTATTTTAGAAAAACTAAAAAAAGGATTATCAATTACTAAAACAGAAGAATTAGATTTAAAAAACTTACCCGTTACCTACCTCATTTGTTATTTCAATTTATTTCATGAAGCTATTGATAAACTTAATGAAGCAAAACCGTATTTAAAAAAACATAGCAAAACGCTATATAACTCGTATAAAGAATCTATACGAATATTACGGAAAGTAAAATACAGTTAAAATTTATTCACGAATTTAACATTTAGATAACCTTATAATTTTGCAAACGTAAGAAAAAGCATTAGCTTCGCAGTGCTATTAATCTTTTTTAGATATAAACCTTGTCTCTCCCGAAAAAATCGGCATTGAGGCAAGGTTTTTTTTATGGTTAAAACTTACAAATCAAACTTTATCCCCTGCGCCAAAGGCAACTCGGTTGTATAATTAATAGTATTTGTTTGTCTGCGCATATACACTTTCCATGCATCACTACCAGATTCACGACCTCCACCAGTATCTTTTTCTCCACCAAAAGCGCCACCAATTTCAGCACCAGAAGTTCCAATATTAACATTAGCAATACCACAGTCTGATCCTTGAACCGATAAAAAACGTTCTGCTTCACGTAAATTATTAGTCATAATTGCAGAACTTAATCCTTGAGCAACTTCATTCTGAATGTCTATAGCATTTTCAACATCACCACTATATTTTAACAAATATAAAACAGGCGCAAAGGTTTCATGTTGTACAATTTTAAATTCTGGTTTAGCTTCAGCAATAGCAGGTTTTACATAGCAACCACTTTCGTAACCTTCACCTAAAAGCACGCCACCTTCAACTACTATATTCCCGCCTTCTTCAACTACTTTTGTTAAAGCATTTTGATACATTTTTACAGCATCTGTATCAATTAATGGTCCTACATGATTGGTTTCATCTAACGGATTTCCTATTCGTAATTGCTTATAAGCATCAACAACAGCATTTTTAACTTTATCGTAAATAGAATCGTGAATAATTAATCGGCGTGTACTTGTACAACGCTGTCCGGCAGTACCAACTGCTCCAAAAACAGCACCAATAACTGTCATTTTTATATCGGCATCCGGTGTTACAATAATAGCATTATTACCGCCTAATTCTAATAAACTTTTACCCAAACGACCCGCTACTTCTTTAGCAACAATTTTACCCATTCTGGTAGAACCCGTTGCAGAAATAAGAGGTATCCGAGTATCTTTTGTCATAAACTCACCAACAACGTAATCGCCATTTATTAAACACGAAATGCCTTCTGGTAAATTATTTTTAGCAAAAACCTCAGCGGCTATATTTTGACAAGCAATGCCACAAAGTGGAGCTTTTTCACTAGGTTTCCAAACACAAACATCGCCACAAACCCAAGATAAAGCAGTATTCCACGCCCAAACAGCCACAGGAAAATTAAACGCCGAAATAATACCAACAACTCCTAACGGATGATATTGCTCGTACATACGGTGTCCCGGGCGTTCGCTATGCATGGTTAAACCATGAAGCTGACGCGATAAACCCACAGCAAAATCGCAGATATCTATCATTTCTTGAACTTCACCCAAACCTTCTTGGTAGCTTTTACCCATTTCGTAAGACACTAATTTACCTAAAGCTTCTTTTTTCTCCCTAAGCTTGTCTCCAAACTGACGTACAATCTCTCCACGTTGCGGAGCTGGCATCGTTCTCCATGATTTAAAAGCTGTCGTTGCCGCATCCATCACCTTTTCATAATCAGCTTTTGTAGTGCTTTTTACTTTTGCAATTAATTGTCCATCAACAGGCGAATAACTTTCAATAATATCACCATTAGAAAAGTTATTTAAACCTGTTGAAGTGCCTTCATTTACAGCTTTAACACCTAAAGTTTTAAGCGCTTCGTTTATTTGAAAATCAGTTGCTAGAGTTTGCATATTTTATTGATTTATTATTCCTAATGAAATTGTTTACGAATATAGCAATAAAAAGTCGCTTTTACTGAAATTTATATTCAGATTATAAATAGCATTTCTTCCCTAAAAAGCAACCTATTTATTATTCATAATTTAATATTAATAATCACTAAAAACTTGTAACTTTAAGAACAAATTAACATAAACTTATAATCTAAGCTTTAATTCTTGAACGTAACTATTTACAAGAAATACCATGCGTTTTCTTTCAACCTGTTCATTTTCATATAAATCCTTCTAAATTATGTCATTAAAAAAATTCCTGACTGTTGCAATTTTAATAGCGATTACTTATTCATGTAAAAAGAAAATAAACGAAACCGATAATCTTTTCAAGTTTAAAGATTATATAAGTTACACAACTTCTGGATTAACATCTGTTGCTAGTCCTATTGAAATTAGCTTATCAAATGATGTTGAAGGTTGGGAAATGAATGAAGAAATAACAGATAATATTGTTTCTATTTCACCTCACATACAAGGAAAATTAACAGCGATAAACAAACACGCATTACTTTTTACACCAGATGAGTTTTTAGAACCTGCTACCGAATATACAGTCTCTGTAAAACTAAACAGCATTTACAAAAACATACCCGATAGTTTTAAAAACTACACCTTTCAGTTTAAAACTAAGACCCCAAGCTTTAATGTTATTACAAACAATTTACAATCTTACAGTAAAAATTGGCAATATTTAGAAGGTGTTATAAAATCGGCAGATATTATTTCTATTAACCAAGCAAAACAATTGGTGAAAGCGTCTCAAAACAACAAAAATCTATCTCTTGTTTTTAATGAAGCCAATGAACAAGGGCAAACTTTTGAATTTAAAATTGACAGTATTAATAGAGTCATTGAAGACAGTAAAATTCTTGTTTCATGGAACGGAAAATCAATAAACGCTTCTAATAAAGGAGAAAACACGGTACTTATTCCTGGAATCAATAACTTTTCTATTGTAGACGTAGATGTAATTCAATCGCCAGAACAACATCTTTCAATCAACTTTTCCGACCCTTTAAAAAAACAACAAAATTTTGATGGTTTAGTTACCATTCAGAAAGTAAAAAACCCAAAATACATAGTAGATGGTAACGTATTAAAAGTATATCCAGACAGTAAATTAGTTGGAAATATTCAAGTTGATGTATTTCGAGGCATTAAAAACACAGATAATTATAAACTTAAAAAACCATTTTCTGAAACCATTGCTTTTGAAGAATTAAAACCCCAAGTAAAACTAATAAGTAACGGTACAATTTTACCAAATTCTGAAGCATTAAAATTCAATTTTGAAGCTGTAAACTTAAGCGCTGTTGATGTTAGAATTATTAAAATTTTTGAAGATAATGTGCTTCAATTTCTTCAAGACAATAATTTAAATAGTCGTAATTCTTACGATATAAAAAAAGTTGGCAGACGCATTGCTAAACAAACCATACAACTACAAACCGAAGCAGAAAACACAGGAAAATGGAAAGCTTATAGCATCGATTTATCTAAGTTTTTTAAAGCAGATCCAGGAGCTATTTATCGCGTTGAGCTAAGTTATAACAAAAGCTATTCGTTATACAATTGTGAAGCTAATGCAAATAGTTCAAATTCTGAAAATGATGACTATGACGATTATTACGAAGAAGACTATTATGAAGATGAATACACCGAAACATCATCAGAAGATGAAGATTTACGCGAAGAACAATATTGGGATAATTTAATATACAGATATAAAGACTACAGCTATAATTGGCGTGAAGAAAACAACCCATGCCATGACGCGTATTATAGCGAAAACAAAATAGTCTCTCAAAACCTATTGGCATCCAACTTGGGAGTGATCGCAAAACTCGGCACAAACAATTCCTACTATTTTGCAGTCTCCAATATTTTAAATACTAATCCTGAAGCTAACGCTAGTGTTACGCTTTATAATTATCAGCAACAAGCACTTGAAAATACGGTTACCGACACCGAAGGTTTGGCAACCATTGATGCCGAAAAACACGCAGCCTTTGCCATTATTTCAAAAGGAAAAAACACTACCTATGTTAAACTAACCGACGGCAACTCATTATCCTTAAGTAAATTTGATGTTTCAGGAAACAAATTACAACGTGGACTTAAAGGATATATTTATGGTGAACGTGGAGTTTGGAGACCTGGAGATACCTTGCATTTAACTTTCATGCTTAACGATATTTCAAATCCCTTACCAAAAGGGCATCCTGTTAAAATGGAAATTACTGATCCTAACGGAAAATTGGTATTTAAAGATGTAACATCAGACAATCTGAATAACTTCTACAAATTCACTGTTCCAACATCTACCGAAGATAAAACAGGAAATTATAATGCTAAAGTATCGGTTGGTGGTGCTATATTTTATAAAGGTTTAAAAATTGAAACCGTAAAACCTAACCGTTTAAAAATTAAGATAGATTTTGAAAACGACATTCTTACTGGTAACGAACCTTTAAAAGGAACTTTAGATGTAAAATGGCTTCATGGTGCTCCAGGAAAAAACTTAAAAGCGGAAGTTAAAGCAAAATTCAGTACTTCGTATACCAGTTTTAAAAACTATAAAAAGTACACCTTTAACGACCCAACTCGTAAATTTAATACCGAAGAAATTAATGTATTTGAAGGCAACGTAAACGACGCTGGACTAGCCAATATAACTAAAAAACTAGAAGTTGGTAAAAACGCACCTGGCATGTTAAATGTGCAATTTTTAGTGCGTGCTTTCGAAAACGGAGGTGATTTCTCTATGGATGCCTTTACCAAAAAATATGCACCATATAAATCTTTTGTAGGATTGCGTTCTCCTAAAGGAAATGCCTATGGTTCTTATTTTACAGATGAAAATCAAACGTTTGATGTCGTTGTGGTTGATGCTAAAGGGAAACCAATAAAGCGAAATAATCTTGAAGTAAAAGTTTATAAAGTGGAGTGGCGATGGTGGTGGAATTCCTCTTACGACGATTTATCAAGCTATGTATCTAGCAGTTATCACAGGCCTTATTTAACATCAAAAATAAATACCGATGCTAACGGAAAAGGCGCTTTCAATATTAAAATCCCAGATAATAATCGTGGGCGTTACCTCATTAGAATTATAGACCCTGTGAGTGGTCATGCCACAGGAAGAACTGCTTATTTTTATAAAAATTGGTGGCAAAAAGCTCCTTCTAGCGATAAAGAAGCGGCTAAAATGTTAGTGTTTTCTGCCGATAAAGAAAAATACAATGTTGGTGAAACTGCTAAAATAACCTTTGCTTCAGGTAGTGAAGGGCGTGCCTTAGTAAGTATAGAAAATGGTACCGAAGTGTTAGATTATAAATGGGTAAAAACCAAACAAGGCGAAACAGTTGTCGATATTCCAATAACTTCAGATATGGCACCTAATGTATTTGTAAATATTTCTTTATTACAACCACATGCTATTTCAGAAAACGATTTACCTATTCGTTTATACGGCATTATTCCTATGATGGTAGAAGATCCAAATACCAAATTACAACCCGAATTAAAAATGCCAAATACATTGCGCCCAGAACAAACCTTTGAGGTGCAAGTTTCAGAAAAAAATAAAAAAGCCATGACCTATACCATTGCAATGGTTGAAGAAGGCTTACTCGATTTAACCCGTTTTAAAACACCTAATGCATGGAACGAATTTTACAAACGTGAAGCGCTTGGTGTAAAAACTTGGGATATTTTTGATGATGTTATTGGTGCTTATTCAGGAAGTATCGACCAAGTATTTGCCATTGGAGGTGATGGTAATGCTGCTGGCGGAAAAAACAAAAAAGCCAATCGATTTAAACCAGTGGTTACTTATTTAGGTCCGTTTAAATTAGAGGCTGGAAAAACAAAAAAAAACACAATAAAACTACCTAATTATATTGGTGCCGTTCGTACTATGGTCGTTGCTGGAGACAATAAAGATGGTGCTTATGGTAGTACCGATAAATCTGTCGAAGTAAAAAAACCGCTTATGGTTTTAGCATCGCTTCCGCGGAAATTAAGCCCAGGTGAAAAAGTAACTTTACCGGTTACCGTATTTGCTATGGAACCAAAAGTGAAGAACGTAAAAATTAGCTTAAAACTAAGTAATGGTATTACTGTTGTTGGCGAAAAAACGAAAACACTTGCTTTTGCAAATCCTGATGAGCAAATGACTTATTTTCAATTGGATGTTAGCAAAGCAAAAGGTATAAATACGGTTGAAGTAATTGCATCTGGAAATAGCGAAAAATCAACTTATAAAGTTGAGTTAGATGTTATAAACCCAAACCCAATAACTTCAAAAGCTATTGATGAAACTTTAGAAGCAAATGCCACTAAAACACTGGATTTTTCAACCTTTGGTGTTATAGGTACAAATGCTGCTACTTTAGAATTTTCAACATTACCACCTATGGATTTTTCTCGTAGGCTACAATACTTAATTCAGTATCCTCATGGCTGTGTAGAGCAAACCACTTCGAGTGTATTTCCGCAGTTATTTTTAGGTGATATTTTCGATTTAACCTTCGACAAAAAACAACAAATTCAAACCAATATTGAAAATGGTATAAAACGCTTAAGTCATTTTCAAAGACCAAACGGTGGCATGAGTTATTGGATGGGTGAAAATTCAGCAAACGATTGGGGAACTAGTTACGCAGGACATTTTTTAATTGAAGCAGAAAAGAAAGGTTTTGTTTTACCGCTTACCTTTAAAAGTAACTGGATTAAATACCAAAAACAAGCAGCTAGAGATTGGAGACCAAGCTACAGACGTTATAATTCCGATCTTGCTCAAGCTTATAGATTATACACGTTGGCATTGGCAGGAAGTGCCGATTTAGCAAGCATGAACCGCTTACGAGAATTTTCAGAAATTTCTAATGAAGCCAAATGGCGATTGGCAGCAGCCTATGCTTTAGTAGGACAAAAAGAAGCGAGTGATAACATTTCACAATCGGCAAACATTAATTTTAAACCTATTCGTTATAATTATTACACCTATGGTTCTATAAATAGAAATCGTGCTATGGCTTTAGAAACCATGGTGCTTACCAAAAACTCTAAAATGCGAGAACTTGCCGAATATATTGCAAAAGACCTATCGAGTAATCGTTGGATGAGCACACAAACCACCGCTTATAGTTTACTTGCCATGGCAAAAATGGTGAATGCCAATGGCGGCAAAGCATTGAGTTTAAATTATAGTATTAACGGAAAAACAGAAACTATTAATTCTAAAAATGCCATTGCAGAACGTACTTTACAAGTTGTTGATGGCAGTAATACCTTATCGTTTACAAACAATAAAGGCAATTTGGTTTATGTGCGTGTTTTAAACTCAGGAAAATTACCACTAGGAGAAGAACTAACAGAACAACGTGGATTAAGTGTGGCCATTGCTTATAAAGATTTAAAAGGCAATAACATTGATGTTTCAAAATTACAACAAGGACAAGATTTTGTTGCTACCGTAAAAGTAAGCAACTTAAAAGATGAACCTGTAAACGATGTGGCATTAACTCAAGTTTTCCCATCGGGGTGGGAAATTGTGAACACACGATTTACAGCTTTTGGAAGCTCTACAACAAGTCAGGCTCGTTTTACAGATATTAGAGACGACCGCGTGAATTTCTATTTCGATTTACCGAGAAAAGGAAACCGTAGCACCAAAACGTTTAACATCATGCTAAACGCATCCTATTTAGGAACCTATTATTTATACGGTGTTCAAGCCGAAGCGATGTATGATAATGATTATTTGGTTAGAACTAAAGGGAAATGGGTTACTGTTAAGAAATGATAAAAACCAAAGACATACTAAAGCAAACAAAACATAGATCTTTTGATATCCCTAAAGAACCATGGACTGTTTACCAAGAATGGAATAAAGCTGTTTTTTTACATTGGGAAGTAAATCCTGATTTGATTAAGCCTTTATTACCAAAAGGTATTGAATTAGATATTTTGAATAGAAAAAGCTGGGTTAGTTTAGTAGCTTTCGATATGAATAATATTGGTATTAAAAACATACTAAAACCACCTTATATTTCAGATTTTCAAGAAATAAATATTCGGATTTATGTTGTTTGTAACGGAAAACCCAGTGTTTATTTTTTAAGTATGGAAGCGAATAAATCGTTATCATGTAAACTTATAAAAACAGTTTCAAAATTACCGTATAGATATTCAAAAATGAATAGAAATGATTCTATTTATCAATCCGAAAACAAAGAGTTTAATGACTCTTTTAATATTGAATATAACATAGAAAACCTTCCTACAGAAAAAGACGAAACCGATTTATGGCTTACAGAACGATATGCTGTTTTTCAGGATTATAAAAACCATATTATTGAATACGATGTGCATCATATTGAATGGCCTATTCAAAAAATAAACATAAAAAATTTAGAGGTAAATTATCCTAGATTTAGTCATTTAATAAATAACACACCTGATAAAATTCATTATTCAAAAGGTGTTCAAGTTTTAACTTGGGATAAAAAAAAAATTCAAAATATGAAAAATTTCAAACCCTATTACGCAGTTATTTTCACTTCAACTCAAAAAGAAAACATTGAAGGTTATTCTGAAATGTCAGATAAAATGGAAGCACTTGCTAAGCAACAATCTGGCTATTTAGGAATAGATAGTGCAAGAAATGAAGTTGGCATAACAGTTAGTTATTGGGAAAGCCTTGATGCTATTAAAAACTGGAAACAACAAACCGATCATTTACAAGCTCAACAAAAAGGACGACAAGATTGGTACAGTTGGTATAACGTGAGAATTTGCAAAGTAGAACGCGAATATGGATTTAATTCGTGAACAAAATAGCAAGCTACATAAAACGCCATAAAAAAAAATCGGTAATCATAACCATCCTTGTGATTGCCTATTACTTTTGTTTACCTAACCCCTTATTTAAAGATCCTACAGCAACTGTAATAACCAGTTCAAACAACGAGCTTTTGGGAGCACAAATAGCCGCCGATGGGCAATGGCGATTTCCACATAATGATAGTGTTCCAGAGAAATTTAAAACCTGCATTATTCAATTTGAAGACGAATATTTTTATAAACACCCAGGATTTAATCCTATTTCAATATTTAAAGCTTTAAGAGATAATTTAAAATCTGGTGGTATAAAACGAGGGGGCAGTACATTAACACAACAGGTGATTCGCTTATCTAGAAAAGGGCAAAAAAGATCTTATTTTGAAAAACTAAAAGAACTTATCCTAGCCACAAGATTAGAGTTTCGAGCATCAAAAGAAAAAATATTAGCATATTATAGTAGTAATGCGCCTTTTGGAGGTAATGTTATAGGGCTTGATGCTGCTTCATGGCGTTATTTTAATAGAAATGCTAACGAATTATCTTGGGCAGAAAGTGCCACCTTAGCTGTTTTACCCAATGCTCCTAGTTTAATTTACCCAGGTAAAAACCAAGAACGATTATTACAAAAACGGAACAGACTTCTTAAAAAATTACTTGCTAATCAAATTATAGATTCGCTTACCTATAACTTATCTGTTATGGAAGGTTTACCACAAAAACCTTATCCGTTACCACAAACAACACCTCATTTATTGCAAAAAATAGCACAATTAAATAACGGGGAACGTATACAAACAACTATTGATGCTAAACTTCAAAAACGGGTTAATTTTATTGTTAAAAATCATTATAACCAATTAAGTCAGAATGAAATTTATAATGCAGCGGTTTTAGTTTTAGATGTAAAAACACGGCAGGTTTTAGCATATGTAGGCAATACACCTACCGATAAAGCGCATCAAAAAGATGTAGATATTATTAACAAACCCCGAAGCACAGGCAGTATTTTAAAACCTTTTCTATATGCTGCTATGTTAGATGCTGGCGATTTACTTCCTAATACCTTAGTAACCGATGTACCTACCCAATTTGGGAGTTACAACCCTGAAAACTATAATAAAACCTATGATGGTGCTGTACCTGCTAGTCGCGCTTTATCACGGTCTTTAAATGTGCCTGCCGTACGCATGTTACAAACATTTGGATTAGACAGATTTCACCATTACCTAAAAGCATTGCATCTTAAAGATTTAAAATATAACGCCAATCATTATGGGTTATCACTAATTCTTGGTGGTGCCGAAAGTAATTTATGGGATATATGTAAAAGTTATACCGCGTTTTCTTCAACTTTAAATCATTATTCTGAAAATTCTAGTGAGTATTTTTCAAATGAATTTTGTGAACCTACTTTTTTAGCTTCAAAACATATCGACTTCGGAAAAAAGACAAGTGATAAAACCTTATTTGATGCCGCTTCTATTTATTTAACTTACGAAAGTTTAAAAGAAGTAAACAGACCTGAAAGCGATGAAAGTTGGGAGTTTTTTGATGGCTCTAAACAAATTGCTTGGAAAACAGGCACCAGTTTTGGTTTTCGTGATGCATGGGCTATTGGAAGCACCAAAGATTATGTAGTAGGTGTTTGGGTTGGTAATGCCGACGGCGAAGGTCGTCCAGGACTCGTTGGCGTACAAACAGCTGCTCCCATTTTATTTGATGTGTTCGATTTGTTACCAAACAGCGATTGGTTTTCAAAACCTTTTGATGACATGCAAGAAGTATCTATCTGTAAAAAAAGTGGCTATAGAGCATCTCAAAATTGTGATGATGTGGAAACTAAATCCATTCAAATTAGTGGGTTAAAAACAAAACCTTGTCCTTATCATATTCTTGTGCATTTAGATAAAACAGAAACATTTCAAGTGAATTCTTCATGTGAAGACATTAATAACTTAAAGCATAAATCATGGTTTGTACTCCCTCCATTAATGGCTTATTACTACAAAACTAAAAATCCGTTTTATAAACCGTTACCTAAATTTAGAAGTGATTGTTTAGGAGAAAACGGAGTATCTATTGAATTTATTTATCCAAAGGAAAATAACAATATTTTTTTGCCCAAAGATTTTGATGGAAAAACGAACGACCTCATCTTAAAAATAGCCCACTCAAGACCTGAAAGTACTGTGTTTTGGTATGTAGATGAAACATTTCTTGGCAGCACTAAAGACATTCATGAGTTAGCTATAATTCCTAAAACAGGTAAGCACCTAATTACAGTTGTTGATGAGTTTGGTAATGAGGCTAAAAGATGGGTTACAATTTCTGAATAAAACTATTTTCTAACATAGGTTTTTAACATACTATGATCAGATTCAGTAGTATAAAATTTTTCGGTTTTTAGAACTTTTAAATCTTTTGAAACCCATATATGATCTAAAGAAAGCAAAGGAATATTGTTAAACCAAGTTTCTCTAAAACCATTCCCTTTTTCGTTAAATGCTTGATTAAAATCTTTTTTAAGTTTTTTTAAATAAATAGATTCATAAGGCGTATTAAAATCTCCTAAAACAATGGTTTTCTTATTTTTATTAATACTCTTATTTACAAATGCTAACCCCCATTTTCTTGGAACATCAAAGCTTCCTGTAACATCAACGGCATAAAAATTAACACCCGATGTTTTAAAATTTATAACTGTTGTGCTAAACTTAGATTTATTTTCACTCTCAATAACTATTGGTGTTTTTGAAAAAATGAATATCTCTCTGTCTGATTTATAAAAATAATAATTAGGATATTTTTGTTTAAATGCTTCACTATCACTTTTTTTAGATTCTACTAAAACCATTACATCAGGCAAATGTCCATTTTTATTAAATGCCATTTGAAAATCGTTATCTCTAGAAGCGTTCCAAAAAACTATTTCTAAGTCTGTTTCTTTAATATCATCTGGAATATGTAATTTAAAACTTTTACTTAACCATACCAATAATAATATTGAAGCCAGTATTAAATTATAACGTCTCCACTTTTTAGTTAGAACAATGGAAATAAATAAAACTATAACAATAATAACAGGTAAAGGAAGTGCATAAAAAATTACAGAAGACAAAAAAGTGCGCTCCTTTATAATAAAATGTACAGATAATAATGCTACAATAGATACAACATTAATAAACTGTAAAACAAACCTAATAAGTTTAATTATTATCTTAAAGACTTTTCTTTTGCTGCCCACCACGGATGTATTTCAATTTCTAAACGCCCTGCTTTAACCATAGGATCTGCATTTGCTAAACTATCAGCCATTTTAAGTGTTGGTACGTTATAAATGGTAACCCCTCTAATATTTCCATCATCACCAAAAGGGCCAGAAATATCGGCATAACCTAAATCATACATTTTCTTTAAATGTGCTAAATGCCCTTTTTGTAATTCTTCAGCTTCCTCTTCATTTTGACCGCGAATAAGTCCCTTTTTCAAAAACACCATAAAATATTGTTGCATTAAAAGAGTATCTTGAGTTTTCTCATCAACATAATCAAATGTTTTAAACCCTTTTGCTGTTAATGCTTTTTTCTTGTCCTTTATAGATAACTTAGTAGATTCTGTTGTAATATCTGTCAATGAATCTATTACTTTTTCCAGTTTTTCTATTGCTACGTCTTTAGCGTCTATTATAGGTTCTTTAACCTCTTCTTTACAAGAACAAAAGAAAACTAAAAGTGCTATTGTTAAAATAAAATTTTTCATGTGCCTATAGTATTTGTTTTTTATCTCCATGTATTATAAGGATGCTTACTTAAATATGAATTATAATATTTTATATCGCCTGTAACCTCTTCACCTAACCAACTAGGTTTTTCATACGTTTCATTTTCATTATTTAATTCAACTTCAGCCATTACTAAACCGTCATTATCTCCAAAAAAATCATCTACTTCAAAAATATGCTTTCCAACTTTTATCTCATAACGAATTTTATCAATAACACCAGATTCACAAAGTTTCAATAAAGCTTCTATCTCTAAACTATCAACTTCTTTTTCCCATTCAAAACGAGATAAGCCATTACTAGACGATTGCCCTTTAACAGTTATAAAACCTTTATCCCCTTTTAATCTAACACGAACCGTTCTTTCTTTATGAGAGTTTAAATACCCTTGAACAATTCTCGTTTTTTTAAAAGCTTGTTCTTTATAAATATCTGATTTTACTAAAAACTTTCGTTCTATTTCTATCATAATTATGAGTCCAAAAACTGGGTTTTCATTAATTTTATTAATTGAGATTCTTGCCTTCACAAGAATGCCTAAATTTACACTATGTTAAACGATTTACCAATTAGAAAAATTATTCATGTAGATATGGATGCCTTTTATGCATCTGTAGAACAAATGGATGATCCTACTTTAAAAGGGAAACCTATTGCTGTGGGCGGTGGTGGTAAACGCGGTGTAATAAGTGCTGCTAGCTACGAGGCTAGAAAATTTGGAGTAAAAAGCGCTATGTCTGGAAATTTAGCGATTAAATTATGTCCTGAGCTTATTTTTGTAAAAACTCATTTTGATAGATATACCGAAATCTCTAAAAAAATACGCAACATATTTTATGACTATACCGATTTAGTAGAACCTCTTTCGCTAGACGAAGCTTATTTAGATGTTACCGAAAACAAAAAAGGAAACCCAAGCGCTTCTTTAATTGCTGAGGAAATTAGAGAACGTATTTTTAATGAGGTTGGATTAACAGCTTCGGCTGGTATTTCTATAAATAAATTTATAGCCAAAGTAGCCAGTGATTACAATAAACCCAACGGGCAAAAAGTAGTAAACCCTGAAGAAGTGATTCCATTTTTAGAACAGCTAGACATCAGAAAATTTTATGGTGTTGGAAAAGTAACTGCAGAAAAAATGTATCAAAAAGGCATTTTTACGGGCTTAGATTTAAAACAAAAATCTATAGAATGGCTAGACGAAAACTTTGGTAAATCTGGACGTTATTATTACTACGTTGTTAGAGGTATTCATAATAGTGAGGTAAAACCAAATAGAATTAGAAAAAGTTTAGCTGCAGAACGTACATTTAGTGAAAATTTATCAAGCGAAGTATTTATGCTTGAGAAACTAAAACACATTGCTAATGAAGTTTCTAGGCGCTTAACAAAAAGTAAAGTTGCTGGAAAAACAGTCACTTTAAAAATAAAATACAGTGATTTCACTTTGCAAACCAGAAGTAAAACATTGCCCTATTATATAAGTGATAAAGATATTATTCTAGAAACTGCTAAAGACTTATTGTATCAAGAAAAATTGAATAATTCAGTTCGTTTATTAGGTATTTCTTTGTCTAACTTGAATACAGAAACTAAGAAAAAAGTAGAACAAAAAAGTGTGAGTGTACAATTAAAGTTTCAATTTTAATTATAACCATTTTTTTTAATAATGAAACCAAGTTAACTATTTCAAGCTTAAATTAGTTGCTTTTCATTAAAATTATGCTTCCATACTGTTATAATATAACAATGAGGTTATTTAGAATTATTCAAAATAACTTCTGGTTTTTAATAAATCATTAATTATACCAATCATATTTTTACAAAAAACAACAATATATTGACATAAAATAAATTATCATTAAATCGTTTATTTTTATTTGGACTGAATATAAATAAGGTTAATTTTGACAAAAAAAATAACCTTATAAATTTTGATAAAACCTTTTTATTTAATCGCACTTTTTTTTATTAATATTTCAGCTATAGCGCAAAGTGGAAATATTACAGGCTATATAATGTTTGATAATAATAAGTCAGCAATAGGGACATCAATAGTTTTAGAAAATTCTAATTTCAAAAAAGAAACATCAGCAGGTATAAACGGAGAATTTATTTTTAACAATATACCATACGGTAAATACACCCTTAAAATTCATTCGCTTAATGCTAAAAGTGTAACAAAAAAAATTCTATTAAACACTAAAAACAAATCGATTAATAGTGTTTTAGAATTAACCGAATATCAGGATTTACAAGAAGTTTTAGTAAAAAGCAAAACGGAAAAACGCAAAATTGAAGACAAAGGCTTTGCAGCAAATGTAATTGAAACGAAAGAAGCAAGTGTTAGAAATATTCAAACAAACGAATTGCTAAATGCGACAGTTGGCGTTAAATTAAGACAAAACGGTGGTTTGGGTTCACAGGTACAATATAGTCTAAATGGGCTTTCAGGTAGTGCTGTTCGCATTTTTATTGATGGAATACCAATATCTATCTACGGGTCTTCTTTTAGTTTAAATAGTATTCCTCCATCTATTATAAAAAGAATTGAAGTCTATAAAGGGGTTGTACCAGGTCATTTAGCTGATGATGCATTAGGTGGTGCCATAAATATTGTACTTCATAATTCTACAAAAACAAATTTGAATGCTTCTGTGTCTTATGGGTCGTTTAACACATTACAAACCAACTTTAACGGCTTATATCGTTTTGAAAAAACTGGTTTTACTGTTAAAGGTTCTGCCTTTCATAATTATTCTAACAATGACTATAAAATTTGGGGAGGCCAAGTTAAAGTTACAGGTTTAGGAGGCGTACAAACCCCAATAACTGCAAGAAGGTTTAATGATGCCTACAAATCTACTGGAGGAATGGTGCAAATTGGATTTACTGATGTAAAATGGGCTGACCAATTTTTAATTGGTGTTACCGGTTCTAATGATTATAAAGAGATTCAACATGGAGCTTTTATTACGATTATGCCTTATAAGGATCGATTCATGAAATCAGATGCGATACTTGCAAATTTAACTTACCAAAAGAAAGATTTATTTACCAAAGGTTTAGATGTAAACATACATGGCCTATATGGAAAAAGAAATCGTGAAGTTAGTGATACTTTGCCTTGGGCTTATGGTTGGAATGGAGAAAGAGCAATAGATTTTCAAGGTAACGAATATCAATACCCATGGGGCTCTCAACAAGAAAAAACAGAATATGGCCCTATTTATAATTATATAAATAGAAATGTAGCATCTGTAAGATCTGGAATATCTTATGCTTTAAACAGGTCTCATAAAGTTTTATTCAATCATGTATTTAGTAGTATTGATAGAGAAGATAGTGATGAATTTGCTTCTGCAACAGAAAACACATTTACAGGGTCTAGAAACTTAGATAAAAACATCTATTCTTTAACCTATGAATTAAATGCTTTAGAAAATAAACTAAAAGCAAGTTTGTTTGGTAAACACTACCAACAAAAAACAGTTAGTATAGATCCTGAAATCCAAAGTGATAACGAAGGAAATAATATAATAGTAGATGAGATTGTAAGTAGTAATAAAAAATATAATGGCTACGGGTTTGCAACTTCGTATGCTATTATTCCAGAAATTACACTATTAGCTTCGGCTGAAAAAGCCATTCGTTTGCCAAACGAAACTGAAGTTTTTGGTAATGATGGTGACAATGTTGTAGCTAATCCAAGCATAACACCAGAACAAAGTAATAATTATAATTTAGGGTTTCGATTTGGAGCATTTCACTTTAAAAAGCATAAAATTACTATAGCAACAAATCTTTTTACTAGAAATATAAAAGACAGAATAGGTTTGCCTATTGAAAGAACTCCAGACGAAGATCTTATTCTTTATGAAAATCAAGGAAATGGAACTTCTAGAGGAATAGAAGCTCAATTAGAATATAGTTATAATAACAACTTAGCATTCAATTTTAATATTACGCGTTTAAATTTAAAAGTTATAAATCGTGGTATAGAAATAGACGTGCCTAATACCCCTTTCTTTACTATGAATGGAGGTTTACGCTATTCTATAAAAAACGCCATTCAAAAAAAATCTCGCTTAAATTTATTTTACACGCTTTATTTTACAGATACATTTTCATACTTACCTCCTCAAGGGAACAATACATCAGGGAACGAATTTTTTGAAGTTCCACAACAAATCGCTCAAGATTTTGGACTTACCTATAACTTTCCTAACAATAAATTAATTATGAGCTTCGATATTAAAAATATATTCGATGAACCCTTATACGACAATTTAAGAGTACAAAAACCAGGACAAGCATTCTATCTAAAATTAAATTATAAAATTAAATAACTATTAAAATTAAAACAATATGAAACGAACATTTCTAAATATCAAAGCATTTGCGAGCATATTACTATTAACAGGACTAATTTCTTCTTGTAGTAGCGATGATAATACACCAGACCCAGAACCGCTTGTTGAAGATGATAGATGGATAACTATTGCCGCAGCTCAGATGGGAGAGAACCCAGGTGATGGTAATGGTGGTACTTTAATTTATAGTATTAGTAGCGAAGATGCTAAAGACCCAACAATGTCAATTCAACCTTTTGATAATGGTTTTATAGTGCCATCAAATAGAACAGCTCGTTTACAGGCCTCTGAAGATGGTAATACTATTTTTAATATTAGCTATGCTGGAGATACTGGAGGAAACTATACTAAATATACTGTAAATGGTGGTCAAAATTTTACTCCTACAGGGTCTGAAGTTAGTATTGCGCCTTACGTAGGTTCTGCTCCAAGATGGATAAAATTATTCGATGGAGATAAAACAGGAGCTGCTGTTTATGTTTCAACCGAACATCAATTCGACGATAATGGTACGCCAGATGATGATACAGACGACAGTTATACACGTACTGAAGCTACTATGGGTATTGTAACGTTAGATTTAGAAAATTCTTTAATCAAAAATTTTCAAGAGTCAAGTATTCCTTTAACACCAGAGGAAGAAGCTAACGGTTATTATATCTCTAGAATAGACATGCCTACATTAAACGCTGCTGGGAATAAATTATATATTGGAGCCCGCTTGAGTAAGGTTGACCCTGCAACAGCAGAAACAGATAGAAACGGAGCTATTTTAGGTTCTAAAACTATAGTTTTAGATTATCCGTCTTTATTAAACCCAACTGTAATTTCTTCCACTATAGGTCACGGAAACACTAATGGTTACCGTAGTATTAATTCTTTCGAATACAACGGAAGTGTTTATCAAGCCAATCAAGGCGATCTAGAAGGGTCTCACATTTTAAAAATTGGAGCAAATAATGAATATGATAATACATACGATTTTAATTTAGATGATGCTTTAGGTGTTGAAGAGGCTTATATTCTTGCTTGGAGACCTGCTGCAAACGGAAAAGCAGTATTAGCCTACCGTCATGCAGGCTCTGAAGAAGGCCTAGCAGGAGCACAAGGCTTCTTTGCTTTAGTAGATTTAAATGCAAAAACGGCTACTAAAATTGATGCCATTCCTTATGATCCAGATTTCTACTTATTTCAATATCAAGGCTTCGCCGTTAATGAAACTGAAATATATGTAACTCAAGCTCCGGTTGGACAAAATGGAAATATTTACGTTATCGACACAGAAACAGGAGAGGTTACTAAAGGTGCTCAATTAATTAACAAAGCAGGAAGTCACTTCATAGGAGCTTTCTAAAAGCGAAAAACTAAAAATATATCATTCAATAAAAAAACTCCAATAGATGAAATCATCTATTGGAGTTTTTTTATTGAATATAAGTCCCTTTTACTAAAAACTACAATTTGTAATTTCTGTAACTCTTAATGTATTTACCATTCCTTTTTCTTGAATAGGCATTGCTGCCAAACTAATTAACATATCGCCTACATCTAAATAGCCTTTTTTACAAGCTATAGCATTTACATCTTCAATAGTTTCATCTGTACTTACAAACTTATCATAATAAAATGCACGAACGCCCCAAAGTAAACTTAAGCGTGTTAAAATGCGCTTATTTGAAGTAAATACTAAAATATGACATGATGGTCTCCAAGCTGAAATTTGAAATGCTGTATATCCACTATTTGTTAATGTTGAAATAGCTTTTGCATTAATTTCATTTGCCATATTAGCAGCATGATAACAAATAGATTTTGTTATATAACGATTCGTACGAATATGTGGTGGTAGTTGTGGGACCTGTATAAGTTTAGAATCTTCAACACTTTTCAAGATATTTGACATTTGTCTAATTACTTGAACAGGATATTTACCAACAGATGTTTCTCCTGAAAGCATCACAGCATCAGCACCATCCATAACCGAGTTTGCAACGTCATTTACTTCTGCTCTTGTTGGTGTTAAACTATCAATCATAGTCTCCATCATTTGGGTAGCTATGATTACTGGGATTCTAGCCTTTTTAGCTCGTAATACTAATTGCTTTTGAATTAGTGGTACTTCTTCAGCTGGAACTTCAACACCTAAATCACCACGTGCTACCATTAAACCGTCACAATGTGTCACAATTTTATCAATATTCTCTACAGCTTCTGGTTTTTCAATCTTAGCTATAATAGGAATTTTATGTTCACTATGTTTATTAATTAAATCGCGTAATTGCATTAAATCCTCTGCATGACGCACAAATGATAGTGCAATCCAATCTACTTCTTGACTTATAGCAAAAATAGCATCTTCAATATCTTTTTCTGTAAGAGCTGGTTGCGATATATTTGTGTTTGGTAAATTAACTCCTTTCTTAGATTTTAAAGGTCCACCTTGTACAACACGTGCAACTACTTCGTCTTTCTTATTTGTAGAAACAACTTCAAACATTAATTTTCCGTCATCTAAAAGAATTCGTTCTCCTGGTTTTGCGTCTTGTGGAAACCTTTCATAAGTCATGTAAACACGTTCTTTTGTGCCTACAAATCGCTCTCCTGTTGCAAAAACTATTTCATCTCCAGGGTTTACAAAAACATCTTCTTTCATAACTCCTACACGAAGTTTTGGCCCTTGTAAATCTGCTAAAATAGCTGCATTAAAACCAAACTCATCGTTTAATTCTCTAATCATTTTTATACGCTCTGCAACATCTGCATAATCAGCATGAGAAAAATTAATTCTAAACACGTTAGCACCTTCTTCAAGCATTCCTTTTAAAACTTCTTTTGTGCTTGTAGCTGGACCTAAGGTTGCTACTATTTTTGTTTTCTTTTGTATCTGCATTAGCTAAAAATTAAATTGTCTTTAGATTTTAATTGACTACTATCAATACTATAAGCTGTTGCAATTTGAGGTATTTTTAATATATTATCTAAAATATATTTTTCTTTACTTAAATTGAACTCGTTGTTTATTTTTAAAAAATAATTAACACGTTTATATTCTGGTATTAAATGAGTCGTTTTTGTTATTTTTTCTTGGTCATCAAATAATGATTCATAATTTATTTGCTGGAAACTTTCTATTTTACAAACATTAGAAACCAAATTCCAAGTTGTTAATTGCTTATTGTCTTCCCATTCAAAAATTGAATATGTTGATGTTCCTTTATCATAATCTAAATCTGATGGTTTTCTTATTAAAGTTATCCCTAAATGTTTATTAAGAAGATACGCTAAACGGTAATCTTCAAGAGAACAATGTATAGCGATTAAAGTATATGTAACTTCATCAAAAACATCCCCAAGAACAAGCTTATGAATAGCCATAAATTTTTAATTAAACGAACAAATATAATATATAAAAGTTTGAAGAATGATATATTTTACTCAATCTTAATGATAAAGATAACTAAAACGTTATAGTAAATTGTTTTTAAAGAAATTTCTTTAAATCATTTTAGACATCCTACTCTGGAATGCAAAAAAAGCACGTTTAGAAGCTTTTTCTTCTGCTTTTTTCTTAGAAGTAGCTCTTGCTTTAGCAATAATTTTATCATCTATTGAAAGCTTCACAGAAAAATGCCTAATGTCATCGTTCCCAGTGTCTTCATAAACATTATAATTAAATGTTTTCTTTTCCTTTTGACACCACTCAATTAACAAACTCTTATAACTTATTACCTTGCCTTCAAGAGTTTCAATATCGACATGAGGAATAATAACTTGCTTAAAAATAAATTTTTCACAATACTTATAACCTTTATCTAAAAAAATAGCTCCAACTAAAGCTTCGAATAAATTACCATGTATATTATCTCCAAATTGACCAGCAGGAATTTTACTTTCAACTAAATCAATTAGTTTAAGATCTCTACCTAACTCGTTTAAATGCTCTCTACTTACTATTTTAGAACGCATTTTAGTTAAGTAACCTTCGTCGCCACTAGGAACTTCAAGATATAAATGAGAAGCAATAACCGAACTTAACATGGCATCGCCTAAAAACTCTAAGCGCTCATAATTAATAGCATTACCTTTACTGTCCTTTTTATTCATAGAACGGTGTGTAAATGCCTTTTCGTAGATTTTTATTTGCTTAGGCTTGAACCCAAGAATTTTATTTATTTGCATAAAAAAATTCCCGTTGCGTTTAAAACGGGAATTTAATATGTTACGAATGTTTTTCATCTGATAATAAATATCTTAAATTAATGTCAGATGTAATAAACCATGTTTCATTTTACTGTAAAAATTAATTTATCTTATGGTTTATTTCATTCGGGATTTAATCTATTTTTTTGAATAATACACAAGCGTTATGACCGCCAAATCCAAATGTATTACTCATTGCTACATTAACTTCACGTTTTTGAGCCTTGTTTAAAGTTAAATTTAATTCTGAATCAATATTTTCATCAACAGTGGTGTGGTTAATTGTTGGAGGAACAATACTGTGTTCCATGGCCAATATAACCGAAATAGCTTCAATAGCTCCTGCCGCACCTAAAAGGTGTCCTGTCATTGATTTTGTAGAATTAATATTTATTTGTTTTGCATGACTACCAAATACCTTTGAAATTGCCTTAAGTTCGGCAACATCACCTAAAGGTGTAGATGTACCATGTGTATTTATATGGTCTACATCTTCTGGTTTAAGTCCAGCATTTTCTAAACAATTTTTCATTACCTCAACAACTCCAATACCTTCTGGATGAGGCGCTGTCATATGATAAGCATCAGAAGATAATCCACCTCCTGCAACTTCTGCATATATTTTTGCTCCTCTTGCTTTTGCATGCTCATATTCTTCTAAAACTAAAGCTCCTGCTCCTTCACCCAAAACAAAACCATCTCTGGATCCATCAAAAGGTCTAGAAGCTGTTTCTGGACTTTCATTTCTAGTAGATAAGGCGTGCATCGCATTAAAACCACCCATACCGGCAATAGTAACTGCTGCTTCACTTCCTCCTGTAACAATAACATCACAATACCCTAAACGAATTGAGTTTAAAGCATCAAATATAGCGTTAGCAGAAGATGCACAAGCAGAAACTGTTGTGTAATTTGGCCCCATAAAACCATGTTTTATAGAGATGTTTGCTGGCGCAATGTCAGCAATCATTTTAGGAATAAAGAATGGGTTAAATCTTGGAGAACCATTCCCTGCTGCAAAGTTTAATACTTCTTGCTGAAAGGTTTCTAATCCACCAATGCCTGCCCCCCATATAACACCAACTCGTAACTTATTAACTTCGTCAAGATTTAATTTAGAGTCTTCAATAGCTTCATCTGCAGCTACCATAGCGTATTGTGCAAACTTATCCATTTTACGAGCCTCTTTTCTATCAAAAAAGTCTGTTGCGGTGAAGTTTTTTAATTCGCAAGCGAATTTTGTTTTAAACTTCTCGGTATCATAATACGTTATAGGCGCAGCACCACTTTTACCACTAATTAAACCATCCCAAAATTCATCTTTGGTATTGCCAATTGGTGTTAAAGCCCCTAATCCTGTGACTACAACTCGCTTTAATTCCATAAAATATTTTGCTTATTTTGCTGCTTCTATGTATGATATAGCTTGACCAACTGTTGCAATGTTTTCAGCTTGATCGTCTGGTATTTGGATATCAAATTCTTTTTCGAATTCCATAATCAACTCTACAGTATCTAAAGAGTCGGCTCCTAAATCGTTTGTGAAGCTTGCTTCTGTTACAACTTCGTTTTCATCAACTCCTAATTTATCAACGATAATCGCTTTTACTCTTGATGCAATGTCTGACATAATCTTTTAATTTAAATGTTTTAATTAGTTGGCAAAAATAAAAAACTTTATTTTTAAAACACACCTTTAATTTAAAAATGTGGTGGTAATTTACTAAAATTACTTTGAAGTATTTTTATTTTACCTTCTAATTGTTAATAATTATTCTTTTTTTTGTTCGAATAATAATAACATATTGTCTGTAAAATGAAACGTATTGTAATTTTTGCGTCCGGAAGTGGTACTAATGCTGAAAATCTAATTAAGTTTTTTCACAACAGAGAAAATGCTTCTGTTATTCAGATATTAACTAACAATCCTCATGCCAAAGTTTTAGACAGATGTAAAAGACTAAGTGTTAGCGCGCTTTCTTTTAACAAAGTAGCCTTTACAAAAACAGAGGATGTTCTAAATATTTTAAAAGCATCTCAACCAGACCTTATTGTTTTAGCAGGTTTTTTATGGAAATTTCCAGAAAACATTTTAAAGGCATTCCCTAACAAAGTAATAAACGTACACCCAGCTTTATTACCAAATTACGGTGGTAAAGGTATGTATGGGATGCATGTACATAAAGCTATTGTTGATAATAAAGAACCCGAAACAGGTATTACCATACATTATGTTAATGAACATTATGATGAAGGTGCTATAATTTTTCAAGCAAAATGTAAAGTAACTTCAACAGATACCGCTGAAGATGTTGCTGCTAAGATTCATGAATTAGAAATGGTACACTTTCCTATGGTTGTTGAGAAATTATTGAACAAACTGTAAATTTTAATTTCATAAAGATTCCCTTCTTCAAGGGAATGATAAAAATGGCTTCAAAAAAGAAAAAATATTACACGGTTTGGAAAGGGCATAAAACTGGTGTTTTTGAAAAATGGAATGTTTGCAAAAAACAAATAACAGATTATCCCGGTGCTCAATATAAATCTTTCTCAACTCTAGAAGCTGCTAAAGAAGCCTTAGAAGGTAATTATTTCGATTACATTGGAAAAAATAAAGGTTTTAAAAGTGAATTATCTCATGAACAATTAAAAAAAATTGGTCAACCTAATTATAATTCTATCTCGGTAGACGCTGCCTCTAGCGGAAACCCAGGCATTATGGAATATCGTGGTGTAGACACCAAAACAAAAAAACAACTATTTATTCAAGGCCCTTTTGAACAAGGCACCAATAATATTGGAGAATTTCTAGCCTTAGTGCATGGTTTAGCAATTCTGAAAAATAACAATAGCGACCGTATTTTATATACCGATTCTAGAACTGCTATGAGTTGGGTAAAAAAGAAAACTTGCAATACAAAACTTGAACGTAACGCAAAAAACAAACCTGTTTTTGATTTAGTAGACAGAGCCATTGATTGGTTAAAAAACAATTCCTACAAAACAGTAATTGTAAAATGGGAAACCAAAGCTTGGGGAGAAATTCCTGCCGATTTTGGGAGAAAATAAATTCGGTTTTTACTAGCTAAATAACTTATCTTTGCAAAAAAATTAGAACTCTTTTCATGAGTAAATTAGTAATAGTAGGTACCGTAGCTTTTGATGCTATTGAAACACCTTTCGGAAAAACCGATAAAATACTTGGTGGAGCAGCAACTTATATAGGTTTATCTGCCTCACATTTTAATGTTGATGCCGCTGCAGTTTCTGTTGTAGGAGGCGATTTTCCGCAAGAATATTTAGATTTATTATCAAATAAAAATATTGATGTTTCAGGAATTGAAATCGTTAAAGAAGGTAAAACATTCTTTTGGAGTGGTCGTTATCATAACGATATGAACTCGCGCGATACCTTAGCAACAGAACTAAACACGCTTGCCGATTTTAACCCTGTGGTTCCGCAAGATTATAAAGACGCAGAAGTTGTTATGCTTGGTAATTTACACCCACTAGTACAATCTAGTGTATTAGACCAAATGACAACCAAACCAAAAATGGTTATTTTAGATACCATGAATTTTTGGATGGACTGTGCTTTAGACGATTTACTAAACGTTATAAAACGCGTAGACATTATTACCATTAACGATGAAGAAGCTAGACAACTAACCGGTGAATACTCATTAGTAGTTGCGGCAAGAAAGATTCATGAAATGGGCCCTAAATATGTTGTGATAAAAAAAGGAGAACATGGTGCTTTATTGTTTCATGATCATAATGTTTTTTATGCTCCTGCGTTACCTTTAGAAGAAGTTTTTGATCCTACCGGAGCAGGTGACACCTTTGCTGGAGGCTTTGCTGGATATATTGCAAAAACAGGAGATACTTCTTTTGAAAACATGAAAAACGCTGTTATTTACGGATCTACATTAGCATCTTTTTGTGTTGAAAAATTTGGAACCGAGCGCATGCAGAATTTATCAAATGAAGAAGTCCATAAGCGATTATTGCAGTTTAAACAATTAACGCAATTTGAAATAGAATTATCATAATACAACGCGCTCTAAAAGAGTGCGTTTTTAATTAAAAATAAAAATTTATTATTTCCGCGTAAGCGAAAACATTTATAATTATGAGTGATGCCTTAAAACACGAATGTGGAATAGCTGTAATAAGACTTTTAAAACCTTTAGAATTTTATAAAGAAAAGTACGGAAGTGCCTTTTATGGTGTAAACAAAATGTATCTCATGATGGAGAAGCAGCACAATCGTGGTCAAGATGGTGCTGGATTTGCAAGCATTAAATTAAACACAAAACCTGGCGAACGCTATATTAGTAGAGTACGCTCTATTGCTCAGCAACCTATTCAAGATATTTTTGCTCAAATTAACGAACGTGTTAATAACGAATTAAAAGCACATCCAGAATTCATGGACGATGTTGCTGCACAAAAAAAACATATCCCATATATTGGAGAAGTTTTATTAGGTCATGTTCGTTATGGTACTTTTGGTAAAAATAGCGTAGAAAGTGTACATCCATTTTTAAGACAAAATAACTGGATGCATAGAAACTTAATTATGGCAGGAAACTTTAACATGACCAATGTTAAAGAGCTTTTTAGTAATCTTATAGAATTAGGACAGCACCCAAAAGAGTATACCGATACCATCACTGTTATGGAAAAAATTGGTCACTTTTTAGACGATGCTGTAAGCAAAATTTATAAAGACCTAAAAAAGGAAGGCTACAACAAACAACAAGCCTCTCCGCTTATTGCAGAACGCCTTAAAGTAGCAAAAATTTTAAGACGTGCTGCCAAAAACTGGGATGGAGGTTACGCAATGGCAGGACTTATAGGGCATGGTGATGCCTTTGTTTTAAGAGACCCTGCTGGAATTAGACCAGCCTATTATTATAAAGATGACGAAGTTGTAGTAGTTGCATCAGAACGTCCGGTAATTCAAACGGTTTTTAATGTAAAATTTGAAGACGTAAAAGAATTAGAACCAGGACAAGCTATTATTACTAAAAAATCGGGTGAAGTAAGACTAAAACAAATATTAGAACCTTTAGAAAAGAAATCTTGTTCTTTTGAACGTATTTACTTTTCACGTGGTAGTGATGCCGAAATATACCAAGAACGAAAAATGCTTGGAAAATTATTAATGCCTAAAGTTTTAGAGGCCATTAATAATGATACAAAAAATACGGTATTCTCTTTTATTCCAAACACTGCTGAAACATCATTTTTTGGAATGGTAGAAACTGCTGAAGCTTTTATTAATAAAACAAAAACAAATGCAATTTTAAATGGGCAACGTTCTTTATCGGCAGCAAAGGTTACCGAAATTTTATCTGAGCATGCGCGCGTTGAAAAAATAGCTATAAAAGATGTAAAGCTTAGAACCTTTATTACTGAAGACAGTAGTAGAGACGATTTGGTAGCACACGTTTACGATGTTACTTATGGTGTTATTAAACCAACCGACAACTTAGTAATTATTGACGACAGTATTGTAAGAGGAACTACTTTAAAGATGAGTATCTTAAAAATGCTAGATCGTTTAAATCCTAAAAAAATTATTGTTGTATCGTCGGCACCACAAATTAGATATCCAGATTGTTATGGTATTGACATGGCAAACCTTGAAAGCCTAGTAGCTTTTAGAGCCGCTTTAGAATTATTAAAAGACAATAACCAATATCATATAGTAAAAGAGGTCTATAATAAATGTATTAAACAAACCGAATTAGCAGATAAGAATGTTCAGAATTTTGTAAAAGAGATTTATGATCCATTTACGGATGAACAGATATCTGATAAAATTTCAGAATTGTTAAGCGATGAGAGCATAAAAGCAGAAGTGAAAATTATTTTCCAACCTGTAGAAAATTTACACAAAGCTTGTCCTAATCATTTAGGAGATTGGTATTTTACTGGTAATTACCCAACAGTAGGAGGCAATAGGGTTGTAAACCGCGCCTTTATTAATTTTTATGAAGGTAATAATGAACGTGCTTATTAATTAAGATTAATATAAATTTATAACATAAAAACTGAGTAAAATACATTTTACCTGAAAAAATAGCAGTTCGTCTAAAAAATATACAGATTATCTAAAATACATATAAATTGGTCTCACCATAACATAAGTAGGTTAAGTTCATGGTAGATTTGGGGCAAAAAAAGGTGAACATCTGTTCGCCTTTTTTTATGCGCTGATATTTCTTTACAAAAATCACTTCTGATTCAATATTATTTTTCGCTATTCCTTTTAAGCTAATTTATGAGTAGTTTAACTAAAATATTTTATCTGTCTTTAGTACTGTTATATCTTTGAAGAACCATAACATAAGTAGGTTAAGTTCATGGTAGATTTGGGGCAAAAAGGTGAACACTCGTTCACCTTTTTCATTTTATATACTTTCCATAAAAATAAAACCTTTTTTATAAAATTTCTGTTTTGCATTAGGGTTTCAACAGCTTGTTTGCTCTCTCCTACAATAGTAGTAGTCATGCCCTTTGGTAAGGCCATAAAAAAAGCAAATTCAATTAAGAATTTGCTTTAATATATTTAACGATTTAGCAATTATTACTTTGCCTCAGCGTAACGTTTTTCAACTTCATTCCAGTTAATAACACTAAAAAATGCTTTAATGTAATCTGGACGACGGTTTTGGTAGTTTAAATAATAAGCGTGCTCCCAAACATCTAATCCTAAAATAGGAGTTCCTCCACAAGAAACACCTGGCATTAATGGGTTATCTTGGTTTGGTGTAGAACAAATTTCTACTTTCCCGCCTTTTTGCACACATAACCAAGCCCAACCAGACCCAAAACGTGTAGCTGCTGCTTTAGAAAAAGCATCAATAAATTCTTCTTTAGAACCATAAGCTGCTTCAATAGCATCTTTTAATTCTCCTGATAAATATCCTCTGTCTTCTGGATTCATAACCGTCCAAAATAATGAGTGGTTATAAAAACCACCACCATTATTTCTAACAGCTCCATTATCCATATCTAAATTTGTAAGAATATCTTCAATAGACTTTCCTTCTAAATCTGTTCCTGCAATAGCATTATTTAAATTGTTTGTATACCCTTGGTGATGTTTTGAGTGATGTATCTCCATAGTACGTGCATCCATATGTGGTTCTAAAGCATCGTAAGCATATCCCAATTCTGGTAATTCAAAAGCCATAATTTTTTGTTTTAAAATATTAATATTTAATTTATTTCAAATTTACATATAAAACGCATCAATTAAAAATAATAAATTGTTATTGAACCATTGATAGTTTTTATCTTGTATGCAAATTTATTTTATGCAACCAAACCAATCTTTTACTATTTATAACGCTTCTGCTGGTAGCGGAAAGACCTTTACGCTAGTAAAAGCTTATTTAAAAATTTTATTTAGCACGAGTAATCTCTATCTTTTTAAAAATATTTTAGCCATTACATTTACCAATAAGGCGGTTGCAGAAATGAAAGACCGCATTATTGATACTTTAAAACAATTTTCTGACGTTTCTATTTTAGAATCTAAAAATAGCATGTTTGAAACTATTTGTGAAGAATTGGAGATGGAACCAAAAACGCTTCACGAAAAATCAAAAAAACTGCTAAATACTATTATACACAATTATGCTGCTTTTGATATATCGACCATTGATGGTTTTACACATAAATTAATACGAACCTTTACCCACGATTTAAAACTGCCTTTAAATTTTGAAGTTGAGTTAGACCAAGATGCGCTTTTAAATGAGGCTATAGATAGCTTAATCGCAAAAGCAGGAACCAACGATGCACTAACAAAAATTTTAATAGATTTTGCCATTGAAAAAGCAGATGACGATAAAAGTTGGGATGTATCTTTTGATTTTAATAAAATTGCAAAACTACTGGTTAATGAAAACGATATTCCTTTTATTGAAACATTAAAAGACAAAACCTTAGACGATTTTAAGGTGCTAAAAAACCAGTTAAAAAAAGAGATTTCGGTTTTAGAAATAGCTATTGTAGATAATGCTAAAAGTGTTTTAGCATTAATTGATGAAGCTGGATTAGAATTCAACGATTTTTCTGGAAGTTATTTACCAAAACATTTTAAAAAGTTAGCCGATAAAATTTTCAATGTGAATTTTGAAGCTAAATGGCAAGAAGACCTTGAAACAAAAACACTTTACCCAAAACGTGTTACTAGTGAAATAGCTTCAATAATAGAACAAATTCAACCCAAAATAGCCACCGCTTTTAACGATACTAAAAACGCTGTTTTTCATCTTAAATTTTTAAAAAGTTTTTATAAAAACATAACACCGTTATCTGTGTTAAACGCTATTAATAACGAATTAAAAATGCTGAAAGAAGATCAAAACAAAATGCTTATTTCAGAATTTAATACTATAATTAGTAACGAAATTAAAAACCAGCCAACACCTTTTATTTACGAACGTATAGGCGAAAAATTTAATCATTATTTTATTGATGAGTTTCAAGATACCTCAGAAATGCAATGGAATAATTTAATTCCGCTTTTAGGAAATTCATTAGCAACCGACACCGGAAGCACCATGTTAGTAGGCGATGCTAAACAAGCTATTTACCGTTGGCGTGGTGGAAAAGCAGAACAATTTATTGGCTTGTTTAATAATGATAATCCGTTTTACATTGAAAAAAGCGTTAAAAATCTACCAACAAATTATAGAAGTTTTAAAGAAGTCGTTCAATTTAATAATGGGTTTTTCAAATTTCTTTCATCTCACGTTTTTAGTAAAAAAGATTACGAAACACTTTATGAACACGCCCCTCAAAACAGCTCAAAAGATGAAAGTGGTTATGTAGAATTATCTTTTTTAGATATTGATAAAGACGATGATAGAAATCTTGCCTTTTCAGAAAGCGTTTTAACAACCATTACTAATTGCTTAGAAAACAATTATACACTACAAGATATTTGTGTTTTAGTAAGGAAGAAAAAAGAAGGTGTCGCTGTGGCAAATTATTTAAGTCAGCATGAAATACCCATTATATCATCAGAAACCTTACTTATTTCAAATTCTACCGAAGTAAATTTTATAAATGATTTGCTAACACTTTTAATTCAACCAAAAAATAACGAAATAAAGATTTCAGCTTTAAATTATCTAACAACTTTATTTAATATTGAAGACAAGCACGAATTCTTTATCAATCATATTAATTTATCAATTTCTGATTTGTTTAAAAGTTTTGAAGCTTTTCATGTTTTTATTAATAATAACACCTTGCTTCAGCTACCACTTTATGATTTAGCCGAAACCATTGTACGTGAATTTAATTTGGTTAAAACATCTAATGCTTACATTCAATTTTATTTAGATTTTGTTTTAGATTTTTCACAAAAAAAAGGATCGGATATCTCTGGGTTTTTATCCTACTTTGAAAAGAAAAAAGAAAGCTTAAGTATTATATCTCCTAAAGGACAAAATGCGGTTCAAATTATGACTATTCACAAGTCTAAAGGGCTAGAATTTCCTGTTGTTATATTTCCTTTTGCCGATTTAAATATTTATAGAGAATTAGAACCCAAAGAATGGTTTCCGTTAGACAAAGAAAAATACAATGGCTTTTCGCATACCTTATTAAACTATAATAAAGATTTTGAACATTATGGTGAAGCAGGATTACATATATATACCAACCACAAATCGGAACAAGAATTAGACAACATAAATTTACTATACGTAAGTTTAACACGTGCTGCCGAACAATTGTTCATCATCACCAAAAATGATAGTGCATTAAAAGGCGATGCCAAATCAAAAAAATATTCAGGGCTATTTATAAATTATTTACAACATATTAATGTTTGGAATGATTCGCAATTGGTTTATACTTTTGGAAACCCTAAAAGAGATACTCAAAACGTATTAGAATCAAAAGAAACAAATATTCAGCAAGAATTTATATCTACTTCAAAAGAAGATCATAACATAAAAGTAGTTACAAAATCTGGTTTCTTATGGGACACCAATCAAGAAAAAGCTTTAGAAAAAGGAAATCTTATTCATGATATTATAGCGTATATAAATACAGAGTCAGATATTGATTCTGTAATAACAGATTTCACTAATACAGGTACTATAAATACCGAACAAGCAATTATCATAAAAAAAACTGTCTATCAAATTGTAAATCATCCATTATTAGAAAAATATTACAGCTCAAATTATACTATTTATAATGAGCGTGATATAATAACCAAAGAAGGAATGGTTTTAAGACCAGATAGAGTTGTTATAAATTCAAATAACCAAGCTATAATTATTGATTATAAAACAGGGATGGAAGATAAAAAACACGAACAACAATTGCAATCATACCAAGATGCTTTAGAAGATATGCAAATCACTGTAAAAAAGAAAATACTTTTATACATAAATAATGATATTAAAGTATTAGAAGTATAATCGTTCCTTAATAATTTGTATATACCGATTCTGTAATTAAAACCTTAGCTCATTTAAAGTCAAAAACGCTTAAAATATTGAAAAAATGCTTTTAAACGAAGAAAATTGTGTTATCAACCTTAATTTTTTAAAAAAATTAAGACAAAAAGGAAGAATACACTCACAGTCAATTGTTCATGATTAAAAAAGCATCTATTAGCGAATTTTAAAGGGTTCATTGAGGTTTAAAAATGAAAAATGTTATCTAAAATCGTTCTGAACTATCGATGAATAGTAGTTTTCTCCATTTTTTTTATATATTTATCTTTGTTAATAAAATTTAACAACTTACTTTTGTTCACGATTAACACTTAAAAATTAAACTTTTGAATATGAAAAATCTTAGCAGATTATTGTTCGCTATGTTGCTTGTACTTGGTTATAGCAACGTTAATGCGCAAGACCAAAACAACCCATGGCAAATTAACATTGGGGCAAACGCTGTAGACGCTTATCCTAATGGAGATGGCGGTCTTTTTAGTGAAACTATTTTTGATGAATACTTCAATGTAACTGATCATTGGAATATCCTACCTTCTTTGTCAACTATCTCTGTTTCTAAATACGTTGGTGATGGTTTCTCTTTTGGAGTTGCTGGTTCATTAAATAAAATAGATAAATGGGGAGATATTAGTGGAGGCCCAGATGTAACTAACAAAGTAGATGATTTATCTTACTATGGTTTAGACGGTACTATCAAATATAATTTCTTAGAAGGAACGACTCTTGACCCTTACTTAGGAGTTGGCGGTGGATACACTTGGATTGATGAAGTTGGAGCTGGTACTTTAAACGGAACTCTTGGTTTAAATGTTTGGTTCAATGATAATGTTGGTTTAACAATTCAAACTTCATACAAACATGCTTTTGAAGATTATTTAACAACTCATTTCCAACATACTGCTGGTATCTCTATCAAATTTGGTGGGACTGATACTGACGGTGATGGTATATATGACAAAGACGATGCTTGTCCAGATGTTGCTGGTTTAGAAGCTTTCAACGGTTGTCCTGATACTGACGGTGATGGTATTGAAGATAGCAAAGATTCTTGCCCTAATGAAGCTGGTTTAGCTGAACTTAATGGTTGTCCTGATTCAGACGGTGACGGTGTTGCTGATAAAGATGATAGCTGTCCTACAGTAGCTGGATTGAAAGCTTTAGCTGGTTGCCCTGATGCTGATGGTGACGGTGTAACTGATGGAGATGATAAATGTCCAAATGTTGCTGGTCCTGCAGCAAACAATGGTTGTCCTTGGCCTGATACTGACGGAGATGGTGTTTTAGATAAAGACGATAAATGTCCAGACGTTAAAGGTACTGTTGCAAACAATGGTTGTCCTGAAGTAAGCGAAGAGGTTCAAGCAACTCTTAATGAATATGCTAAAACTATCTTATTTGATACAGGTAAAGCTTCTATCAAATCTCAATCTGAGGCTGTATTAGCTGATATTATTGCAATTCTAAAAGAATACCCTACAGCTAAATTTACTGTTGAGGGTCATACTGATAGCGTAGGTAGTGAAAAACTAAACCAAAGATTATCTGATTCTAGAGCTAATGCTGTTAAAGAATACTTAGTTAAAAATGGTATTGATGCTTTCAGACTTTCTGCACTTGGATATGGTGAAGCTAAACCAATCGATTCTAACAAGACTCGTAAAGGTAGAGCTAACAACAGACGTGTTGAAATTAACTTAGCAAAATAAAAAACTAGTAAATAGTTTTAATAAATAAGTTTTACAAAAAACGCTTCGGATATCCGAAGCGTTTTTTATTTTTATAGAATGACAACTTTCATTTTTGATGTTTTAAAAGATTTACAAAATAACCATGTAAATCTTTCTCAAGTAACTTTTGTACTTCCTAGTAAAAGAGCTGGTGTATTTTTAAAACATCAACTTTCAAAAACTACTAACCAAACCATTTTTTCTCCTGAGATTATTAGCATTGAAGAATTTGTTGAAGAACTCTCTAAACTAAAAACAGTTTCAAATACCGAACTCCTTTTTGAGTTTTATAATAGTTATACCAAATTAACAAAAAAAGAAAAACAGGATTCTTTTGAATCTTTTTCAAAATGGGCACAAATATTACTTCAAGATTTTAATGAAATAGACAGATACTTAATTCCTCAAGATAAAATATTTAATTATTTAAGTGCTATACAAGATTTAAAACACTGGTCTTTAGAAGAAGAAAAAACAGAGTTTGTAAAAAACTATTTATCCTTTTGGAATAAACTCTACAACTATTATAATCACTTTACAGAAGCGCTTTTAAATCAAAAGATAGGTTATCAAGGTTTAATCTATAGACAGGCAGTCAATAATTTAAAAACTTATATTAACAATAATTCTGAAAAGCAACATGTTTTTTTAGGCTTTAACGCTCTAAATACGGCAGAAGAAACCATAATACAAGAACTACTTGAAAACAAACTAGCAAAAACCTATTGGGATATAGATGCTGTTTTTATAAACAATCCTAAACATGATGCAGCTTTATTTACAAGAGAACACAAAACAAATTGGAAACACTTTGAAAACAATCCTTTTAATTGGGTAACTACTAATTATTCAAAAGAAAAAAATATCTCAATTTTTGGAATTCCAAAAAATATAGGACAAGCTAAATATATTGGATCCTTATTAAAATCAATAGAAAAAGAAAATAAGTCGCTACAAAATACAGCCGTAATTTTAGGTGATGAAAACTTATTAATTCCTGTATTAAATTCAATTCCTAAAAACATTGAAGCCCTAAATATAACCATGGGGTTTCCGTTAAAAAATATTCCTTTATCCTCGCTTTTTGAAGCCTTATTTCATATTCATAAAAACCAATCAAACACTTTCTATTATAAAGATGTTGTTAATATTCTATCGCATCAATTTATAAGACCTTTATTCTTAATTGACGATGTAGATTACTCATCACAAATAATAGAAACCATAGATGCTAATAATATTGTTTATTTAACAACAGTACGTTTAAAACAAATAGCAAAAAAGTCAAATAAAATTATTGATTTGTTATTTTCCAATTGGGAAACATCAATTGGTTTAGCTCTAAAAAACTGCTCACAATTAATACTAACCATAAAAAACTATTTAGATAGCGACAAAGATTCTAATATCCTTTCACTAGAGTATTTATTTCGTTTTAACGAATTATTCAATGAGCTTATAAGATTAAATACAGATTATAATCATATTAAAGATGTATCAACCTTATTTAGTATTTATAAAGAATTATTAAGCTCTGAAACTTTAGACTTTCAAGGCGAACCATTACAAGGTTTACAAATTATGGGCATGTTAGAATCTCGTGTTCTAGATTTTGAAACCGTTATTATATCATCTGTTAACGAAGGCGTACTTCCGTCAGGAAAAAGTAATAATTCTTTTATTCCTTTTGATGTTAAAATAGAAAACAGCTTACCTACTTATAAAGAAAAAGATGCGGTTTACACCTACCATTTTTATCGCCTTTTACAGCGCGCAAAAAACGTTTATATTCTTTACAATACGGAAGCCGATATTTTAACAGGTGGTGAAAAAAGCAGATTTATTACGCAATTAGAATTAGAAGGTATTCACCATATTAATCATCAAATAATAACGCCACAAGTTCCTGTAATTACACCTACTCTAAATGTTGTTGAAAAGACACCAGATTTACAATTAAAACTTAAAGAACTTGCTGAAAAAGGGTTTTCTCCATCATCGCTCACCAATTATATTAGGAATCCTATTGATTTTTATTATCAGAAAATTTTAAAAATTAGAGAACATAATGATGTTGAAGAAACTGTTGCAGCCAACACTTTAGGAACCGTTGTACATAATACTCTTGAAGATTTTTACAAACCATTAATAGGTTCGTTTTTATCGGTTGAAATTATCAAAAATCTTAAAAAAGATATTGATAAAACCGTAACACATCACTTTTCTGATGTTTATAAAGAAGGTGACATTACTAAAGGAAAAAATCTAATTATTTATGAAATTGCTAAACGCTATGTTTCTAATTTCTTAGACATGGAAATAAAAGAACTGAAAGCTGGTAACGAGATAAAAATACTTGCTATAGAATTAGAAAACAGAGTACAAATTGATATACCAGAATTAGATTTCCCGGTAATACTTACAGGAAAAGTAGATAGAGTAGACGCATACAATGGCATAACCCGAATAATAGATTATAAAACTGGACGTGTAGAACAAAATAAGGTAGAAGTTGTAAATTGGGAAGACATAAACACAGATTATACCAAATATAGCAAAAGCTTTCAAATACTAACTTATGCCTATATGATGCAACTTTCTAAAGATGTAAACCTTCCTATTGAAGCTGGTATTATTTCTTTTAAAAACTTAAGTGCTGGATTTTTAAAATTTGCTAAAAAGGATAAACCTGGTAATTATGCTAAAAAAGACACATTAATTACGAATGAAACCCTTGATAATTTTTATAAAGAACTGAAACATCTTATTTTAGAGATTTGTAATATTAATATTCCTTTTACAGAAAAAGAAGTGTAAATGATTTTAAAACAAAATTTTATAATTGAAGGCAAGCATCAAAAACCTATTTTGGTAGATGTTACGCAGCTTCAAAATAAAGCAAACCTACCAATTATCATATTTTGTCACGGCTATAAAGGCTTTAAAGATTGGGGCGCTTGGAATGTAATGGCAGAAGCTTATGCTAAAGCTAATTTCTGTTTTATAAAATTCAACTTTTCTCATAATGGCGGTACTATAGAACAGCCCATAGATTTTCCAGACCTTGAAGCTTTTGGGAATAATAATTACACAAAAGAATTAGACGATTTAGAATCTGTAATTAACTGGGTTTCTGAGAATGATACCATAAAGAATATTTCAAACATAACAAATATTAACTTAATAGGACACAGTAGAGCCGGAGGTATAGTTTCTATAAAAGCAGAAGAAAATAATCTAATTAAAAAAGTTATTAGTTTAGCAGGCGTTAGTAGTTTTGGTAAAAGAACATCAACAACAGGCGATTTAAAACAATGGAAAAAAGACGGTGTTAAATACGTCTTAAACGGACGAACAAAGCAACAAATGCCACATTATTATCAGTTTTACGAAGACTTTATAAAAAATGAAGAACGCCTAACTATAAAACGAGCAGTATCTAATTTAAGCATACCCCATTTAATAATTCATGGCACCAATGATACAAGCGTATTAATTGATGAAGCAAAAAACCTTCATAAATGGAATTCTAATAGCCAATTAAAACTTATAGAAGGTGCAAATCATGTTTTTGGAGGCCAACATCCTTGGAGCAAAGATTCATTACCAGATCATTTAAACCAAGTAATAAAAATAACCACAGACTTTTTAAAGCAATAAATAATGACAACTAAACAAATAACTAAAATTAATTGGTATGAAAATGCTGAAAAAATATTTATTGCTACAGATTGTATTATTTTCGGTTTTGATGAAGGCATTTTAAAACTTCTTGTTTTTGAAAGACTTGTAAATCCTTTAAAAGGCGAATTATCTCTTATTGGTAGTTTTGTAAAACCTAATGAAACAGCACCTCAAGCAGCTCATAGAGTTTTAAAAGAAATTACAGGACTTGATAATATTTTTATGGAAGAGCTAAAAACCTATACTGAGGTTGATAGAGATTCTGGAGCACGCTGTATATCTATTGGGCAATATGCTTTAATTCGCATAGATGAATACGACAAAGAACTTGTAGATAAACATGGAGCACTTTGGTATGAGGTTGATAAGCTTCCTAAGCTTGTTTTAGACCATAATGAAATGGTTGAAGACGCTTTAAACCGTTTACGTAGAAAATCTAAATTTTACCCTATTGGTATTGAATTATTACCAAAAAAGTTTACCATACCACAATTACAAAATCTTTATGAGGTCATTCATCAAAAGAAACTAGATTCTAGAAATTTTAGAAAAAAATTACTCTCTTTAAAGCTCCTTATTCCTTTAAACGAAAAGGATATGTCTGGCTCTAAAAAAGGGGCTTTTTTATATAAATTTGATTATAAAAAGTATAAAAAGTTAGAAGAAAATGGTTTTAATTTTTCTCTTTTTAAATAAAAATTAAAATCCCCGTAATGCTATCATTACGGGGATTTTTTATATAATATTTATTTAAATATTTACAATTTATTTTGCAGAAAATTTAAATGATGTTTTAGAAATATATTTCTCTCCAGGGTTTAATACCGTAGTAGGGAAATTTTCTTGATTTGGAGAATCTGGATAATGTTGTGTTTCTAAACAAAAACCTGTTCTATGTGCATAAGTCCCTCCTTGTTTGTTAGGTAATGTTCCATCTAAAAAGTTTCCTGTATATAATTGAATACCTGGCTCATCAGAATAAACATCTAAAAGTCTTCCGCTTTCTTTTTCATACGCAGATGCTACTAGTCTTACACCTACATTTTGATTATTTAACACCCAACAATGATCATAACCTAAGCCTCTTTCTAATTGTTCGTCTTTAACATTAATGTCTTTTCCAATAGCTTTTGGCACTCTAAAATCAAAAGGCGTATTTGTTACATCAGTCAATTCTCCTGTAGGAATTAATGTTGCATCAACTGGCACCAATTTATCTGCATTTATAGTAATTTCTTGATCTAATATTGTTTTAGAAAAATCGCCCGTTAAGTTAAAATATGAATGTTGTGTTAAATTTACAATCGTTTTCTTATCGGTAGTTGCTTCATACACTACTTGTAATTCATTATCATTTGTAAGTGTATAAGTTACTTTGGTTTCTAAATTACCCGGATAACCTTCTTCCATATCTTCACTTAAATACGTAAGCACTAATGATGCTGTGCTATCGGTTTTTGTTTCAGCAGCATTCCAAACTACTTTATCAAACCCTTTATCACCTCCATGTAAATGGTTAGCATCATTATTAGTTGCTAATGTATATTCAGTTCCATCCAATGAAAATTTACCTTTTGCAATTCGGTTACCGTATCTTCCTATTAAGGCTCCAAAAAATGGTGTTTCTTTTTCGTATTCTTCTAAAGAATTATACCCTAAAACAATATCTTTATAATTATTATTTCTATCTGGTGCTGTCCAAGAGGTAATAATGCCACCATAAGTAATGACACTAATTTCCATACCTTTTTCATTTTTCATTATATACTTATCTACGACAATACTATCTGATGTTACACCATAAGCTTCCTTTGAAATTGTTACCATGTTTACTGTTTTATTTTGAGGAATTACTTCTGTATCTTTTTTCTTATCACTTTTACATTGTACACTTAAAAGCGCTATTCCCATTAATGAAAAAGCATAGATACTATTTTTTAATCTATTCATAATATACTTTTTTTATTTAGCTGATTTATTTTAAAATACTGATTATTTTTTTCCTTCTAAAACAATAACCGAAAAAGGAGGTACTACAACATGAAGCTTTCCATTTTTAATTTTAAACCCTTTATAATTGGTTGGTTGTATGTTTTCAGGATTATCAAAAGAATTATAATCTTGTAGTTTTTTTGAACTAATAATAGATGCTGAAACGTTTTTAATACTAAATTCTTTTAAATCAATTTCTATTATATTTTCTTTATTAGCATCAATATTCACTAAAGAAATATGTATAAACTCGTTAGCATCTTTTGAAGCAGAAACCGATATTGCAGGAAGTGATTTTCCGCTATAATTATACATTGGAGATTCAAAGATTAATGGCAGCAACTTAGCATCTTGATGAACCGCATACATTTGCATGACATAATATGTTGGTGTTAAAATCATTTTAGCTTTGTCTGTTAGAATAACAGCTTGTAAAACATTTACAGTTTGTGCTAAATTTGCCATACGCACTCTATCGGCGTGATTATTAAAAATATTAAGCGTAACACCTGCTAAAACAGCATCTCTCATGGTGTTTTGTTGATATAAAAACCCTGGATTTGTTCCTTCTTCAACACTATACCATCCACCCCATTCATCCACTACCAAATCAATTTTTTTCTTTGGATCGTATTTATCCATAATGGCAGCATGCTTTGTAACTAGCTCTTCCATTTTTAAAGCCTCAGTCATTGTTGCAAAATATTGATCTTCAGTAAAACTTACCGCATCTCCTTTATTTTTCCAATCTATAACCGAATAATGATGCAATGCTAAACCTCCTAGCATATTATTAGGAATATTTTTCATCAAAGTTTCTGTCCATTCATAATCATCACTACTTGCACCAGATGCAATCCGCTTTAATCCACCAGTATTATTCCAATCTGATATAAAAGTGGCGTATTTTCTATATTCGTTTGCATAATAACTTGCTGTCATGTTTCCTCCACAACCCCATGCTTCATTTCCAATGCCCCAATATTTTACTTTCCAAGGTTCGCTTCTTCCATTTTTTTTACGTAAATCGCTCATTGGGCTTTTACCTCCAAAGTTGGTGTATTGAACCCAATCTGCTAATTCTTGAACGGTACCACTTCCCACATTACCTGATAAATAAGGTTCTGTCTCTAGTAGTTCACACATATTTAAAAAATCATGTGTTCCAAAACTATTATCTTCGGTTACTCCACCCCACCATTGATTTACGATAGTTGGCCTACCTTCTTGAGGGCCTATACCATCTTTCCAATGATAGGTATCTGCAAAACAGCCTCCAGGCCAACGTAAATTAGGAATTTTTAAAGCTTTTAAAGCTTCAATAATATCATTTCGTACACCATTAGTATTTGCTATTTTAGAAGTGTCTCCAACAAAAAAGCCATCATAAATACAACGCCCTAAGTGTTCTGCAAAATGACCATAAATATGTTTATTTATAACTGGAGAATCCTCACTATTATTTATTGTTAATTTTGTAATCTTTTCTTGAGAATAGACTGTTAAAATTGAAACAAAAAAGATTACTAAAAATTTAAAAAAAACTGTTTTAAACATAATCATGCCATTGGTTTTAACTCTATGAATCTGAAATTTTATTTAACACTATTTATAAGTGTCATAAAAACATTTATAAATTACTTAAAAATAAATAACATATCCAAAAATATGTTAATCGAACTCAAAAATTTATTAATTCAACACTAAAATAAAAAAGCTCCAAAAGTCTGAACTTCTGAAGCTTTTAAAACGTGGAGAAGATGGGATTCGAACCCACGACCTCTTGACTGCCAGTCAAGCGCTCTAGCCAACTGAGCTACATCCCCAATTATTATTTCAAACCTCTTAAAACTAAAACAGGTCTTTTACTATGGAAATCCTTTTTAAGTATCGTATTTTTTTCCCACTTCTTAGTAAAGAAACCTCTCTTGCGTCTTACCACGCATAACAAGTCTGGATTATGGGTTTGAAAATGTTCTAAAGCACCTTGAAATGTAGTTGCATTTTCACTTTGTGTTGTAGTTGAAACAATATTGTTTAAAGTCTCAGTAACCTCAAAATCACCATCATTATAATACATTGTTTTAACTAACAATAAATTAACAACAGCCTCAAAATTATTCTTTATATCGATTAATTGACCTAAAGCATTTTCCTTTTTTATAATAGCCGATTTTAATGCCAATAAAATACTTTTTATAGGTCTAAAAACATAACCTTCTGGAACTATAAGCGCCGGTATTTGTGTTTGTTTTATAATTTTCCCCGATGTTTTTCCTAAAAAGACTTCATCTTTAATAGAATTTGTTCTCGGTTCTACCAAAATCAAATCAATATTCGCAGTTTTACAGGCTAACTCTAAGGTAGGAATTAATTTTCCTTTTAAAACCCGAACCGCAACATCAACACTTTTAGTATCAATTTTAGAAACCAAATTATTTAAAAACTCTTTGCTTTCACGTTCAATAATATGGTCAACCTTAATCATGGTTCCTGCTTTCGTATACACATTGTATACTTGCACAATAAAAAGTTTTGCCCCAAAAGCTTCTGCAAAGTCTACGGCATACTGTAAATGACTTAATGCATTTTTTGACGATCCTACAGGAACTAAAATATTCTTCATATCTATAAAGTTTGATAGCTAAATTTACAATAAATTTGGCGTAAAAGTAAAACTTTTAAATGATTCGGAAAGCAACCGCTTTAGATATTAAAAATCTAATCTTAATTACAAAAGCTTGCGCTAGTAATTTAATTGATAAAAATATTTATCAATGGAATGCCGTATATCCTAATAAAGAAGCCTTTATTAAAGATCTTAACCGAAATGAATTATATGTTTTAGACATAGAAAACACTGTTATTGGATGCATAACTATATCAACTTTTATGGATGATGTATACAAGCCTGTGTTATGGCTTGTTAAAAACAACAATAATATTTACATACATCGATTAGCTATTCACCCAAAACACCAAGGACAAGGTTATGCACAACAACTCATGCAATACGCAGAAGATTATGCTGTAAAAAACAATGCCGCTTCTATAAGATTAGATACCTTTTCGCAAAATACACGGAATTTGAAATTTTATGAACGTCGTGGTTACAAACAATTAGCTCCTATTTATTTTCCTAATCAAAGTAAACATCCGTTTTACTGTTACGAACTTGTTTTATGAGTACAAACATCAGTTTAAAACATATTAACAAATTAGCTATTCCTGCTTTAATTTCTGGAATATCAGAACCCATCTTATCTATTACAGACACCGCTATTGTTGGAAATATTAACGGTAACGCCACCGAATCGTTAGCAGCCGTAGGCATTGTTGGTGCCTTCATTTCTATGTTGGTTTGGGTATTAGGGCAAACACGAAGTGCCATTTCGTCTATAGTATCTCAATATGTAGGTGCTAATAATCTAGAAAAAATTAAAAACTTACCAGCTCAAGCCATTTTTATAATTACATCATTAAGTGTTTTAATTATTATAATAACCTATCCTTTTGCTGAAAGCATTTTTAAACTATATAACGCATCAGACCTCATTTTAGAATACAGTATAGACTATTATAAAATTCGTGTTTTCGGTTTTCCTTTTTCCTTATTTACTATTGCTATTTTCGGAACTTTTAGAGGCTTACAAAACACCTATTACCCCATGATTATTGCCATTATTGGCGCCTTCATAAATATTGTTTTAGACTATATTCTTGTATTTGGCATTCAAAATTACATCCCTGCAATGCATATAAAAGGTGCTGCTTACGCTAGTCTTGTTGCACAATGTATAATGGCACTATTATCGGCATATTATTTACTTAAAAAAACAAGTATTCCTTTAAAATTAAGCTTTCCTTTAAACAAGGAAATTAACCGATTCATCATCATGATTCTAAATTTAATTGTTAGAACCATAGCACTAAACACAACGCTTTATTTTGCTACACGCTTTGCCACAGGTTACGGAGCAGCATATATTGCAGCCTATACTATAGCCATAAACCTATGGTTTTTTGGCGCTTTTTTTATCGACGGTTATGCTAGTGCAGGTAATATTTTATCTGGAAAATTATTAGGAGCTAAAGACTATAGTTCCCTTCTAAAACTAAGCACTAAATTAATTAAATACGGTATTGTTATTGGCATTGCTATGGCTATAACTGGAGCTATTTTCTATTACCCTTTAGGGCGCCTTTTTTCTAAAGACCCTGAAGTTTTAAGTCTGTTTTACAATTCGTTTTGGTTAGTTCTTATCATGCAACCTATATGCGCTTTAGCTTTTATTTTTGACGGTATTTTTAAAGGCTTAGGCAAAATGATGCATTTAAGAAATGTACTGCTGTTTTCTACATTCATAGTTTTTATACCCATTCTTTTTTGGCTAGATAGTATTGGTTACAAACTACACGGTATTTTTATAGCACTTTCCTTCTGGATGATTGCAAGAGGTATCCCGCTAATTATAAAATTCAGAAAAACATTTACACAGCTTTCACAAAACAATTAACTTTGTAATAAACAAGTTCAATAACTAAACTAATAATATGCAGCTATTTATTGCTTTGCTACAAGACATTAACATTGAAGAAAAAATTCAAAACGCACCTAGTAAAGAATATGAAATAGGTGTTTTTATTGGCTCGATGTTGCCTTTTGTGGTTCTAGTATTATTAGCTTATGCAATTTACAGATATAATAAAAACAGAATTAATAAAGACTAATTATGGACATCATGTCATTTTTAAGCGGAAACGGATTGTTTCTAGTACTAGCCCTAGTTTTAATAATTGTTTATGTTGTAAACAGACGAAAACGCAGATAATTATCTAGTTTATAAGCAAAATAAATAGATACTTCTAAGCATAAAGAAAACCATTTGCTTTAGCAAAATGAATATCTTTGTATTTTTAAACTATACTTTATAATGAGTGGTATTCGCATAACAAAACAATTCTCTTTCGAAACGGGTCATGCCCTTTATGGCTACGACGGTAAATGCAAAAACGTCCATGGCCATAGCTACAAACTTTCTGTCACTGTTTTTGGCAAACCTATTTCAGATAAAAACCATGTAAAGTATGGTATGGTTATCGATTTTGGAGACCTTAAAAAAATTGTAAAAGAAGAAATTGTAGATGTTTTCGACCACGCCACCGTTTTCAATAAAAACACACCGCATGTAGAACTTGCAAAAGAACTTCAAGACCGCGGACACAATGTATTACTGGTAGATTATCAACCAACAAGCGAAATGATGGTCATCGATTTTTCAAAAAAAATAAAGAAACGCCTGCCATCACATATTGCTTTACACTCTTTAAAACTACAGGAAACCGATAGCTCTTTTGCCGAATGGTTTGCTTTCGATAACGTTTAGGGCGTTACCCTAAAGGGTCGGGCTTTCACAAGTCGCGCTCTGCGAGGCGCTCCAACAATTGCTCAATCCCTAACGCAAACCCATCTGCGAAGTATAGTTCTAATACAAATATTCGTGTATTCGTGGCTAATTTATTTATATTTACAACATGCAAATTCCAAAAGGAAAAAAAATATATTTCGCTTCAGATAACCATTTAGGAGCTCCTACACAAGAAGCTTCTCGTCCGCGCGAAAAAAAATTCGTAGCATGGTTAGACGAAATAAAGCATGATGCAGCTGCCATTTTCCTTCTAGGCGATTTATTCGATTTTTGGTTCGAATACAAAACAGTTGTTCCAAAAGGATTCACCAGAACCTTAGGTAAACTTGCCGAAATATCAGATTCTGGAATTCCAATTCACTATTTTGTTGGCAACCACGACTTATGGATGAACGGCTATTTTGAAGAAGAACTAAACATTCCTGTTTACCACAAACCCAAAGAGTTTACTTTTAACGATAAAACATTTTTTATAGGTCATGGCGACGGTTTAGGTCCTGGCGACAAAGGCTATAAACGCATGAAAAAGGTATTTATTAGTCCGTTTTTTAAATGGCTTTTTAAATGGGGACACCCAGATATTGGCATGCGTATCGCACAATATTTATCAGTTAAAAACAAATTGATTTCTGGTGACGATGATGCTAAATTTCTTGGAGAAGAAAACGAATGGTTAGCCATTTACTGTAAACGAAAACTTGAAGAAAAACATCGTGATTATTTTGTGTTTGGTCACCGGCATTTACCGCTAGAAATGAATCTAAACGACAATTCAAAATACATCAATCTAGGCGATTGGATTCAGTATTACACCTATGGTACTTTTGATGGCGAACATTTTGAGTTGAAGAAATATTAAGCATCTTCATTCTCATGAGCCTCAATATCCTTAGTTAAGTCTAAGTTTCTAAGTGTTTTGTTCTTAGCACCAATAGTTAAAACAGTAATTAAAGTCATAGTGCCTCCAAAAACTACAGCAGCTACAGGTCCTAATAATTTAGCAGCTAAACCACTTTCAAAAGCACCTAATTCGTTAGAAGATCCAACAAACATAGAATTAACAGAAGATACGCGTCCACGCATGTCATCTGGTGTTTTTATTTGTAAAATAGTTTGACGAATTATCATAGAAACACCATCAACAGCACCACTTATAAACAACATCAATACACTTACCCAAAACACTTTAGACAAGCCAAAACCAATCATACTTAAGCCAAATATAAAAATAGAAATAAGCAGTTTTTTACCTGTATTTTTACTTATAGGAATGTAAGTAGTCACAAACATAGTAATAATGCTTCCCAAAGATATTGAAGCATTTAAAATACCTAAACCTTGACTTCCAACTTCTAAAATATCTTGTGCAAAAATAACTAGAATAGCAACCGTTCCTCCAAATAAAACCGCAATCATATCCAACGTTAAAGCACCCAATATAGCCTTGTTTTGAAACACAAATCGAATGCCAACCTTTAAACTCTCTTTTACCGATTCGCCAATTTTTTTATTTAAAATAGGCTTCTTTTTAATTAGAAAAACCAAAGCAAACGATATCAATACTAAAATAAAAACCAGACATAAAGTATAATCTGCTCCTATCCAATGAATAAAAAACCCTCCAAAAAGAGCACCTAAAACAGCTGCTGTTTTCCAAATACTTGTACTCCATGTAGCGGCATTTGGATATATTTTTTTAGGTACAATTAAGGCTATTAAAGAAAAAATAGTGGGGCCGAAAAAGGCACGTAAAAAACCACCAAAAAAAACAAGTGCATAAACAGAATATAAAATAGCATTTGTTGACCAATTATCAACAACGCCATCAGTGGTTAATAAAAACAACCCTAAACTAATAAAAGAAAAGGCGGCGATACAAATTGCTAATAGATTTCGTTTTTCTTTTTGATCTACAATATGACCTGCAAAAGGTGCCATAAAAAATGCTGGAATAAATTCGCAGGCTCCTATTAAAGCCAAATTCCATGGGTTTTTTGTTAAACTATAAACCTCCCATTCAATAACAATAAATTGCATAGACCATCCAAAAACTAAAAATAATCGCAACAATAAAAAAATGTTGAATTCTTTAATTCGTAATGCTGCGTAGGGATCTGTTTTTGCCATAATTTATTCCTTAATATCTCGCAATTTCAATTGAAGTGATACATTTCCTTGCCATTCATTTTCATCAATAGAATACACAGCTCTAAATGGTTTTTTATCAGAAATAAGTTCAAGCTTATCTCCCATACTAAAACCAATACAGACTATCTTAGTAGAAGCTTCTGCTTGGGTAACCGTTAATCTTAAATGGGTTTTATCTTCGCCAACACATTTTCCATAACCCGTATCAATTAAATTTTCAGTCATAAAAACAGGCGTCATATTACTAGGACCAAAAGGAGCAAATTGTTTTAAAATTCTATAAAACTTAGGCGTAATATCATCCAATTCAATTAGAGTGTCTATCTTAATTTCTGGAGTTAATAAATTTCTATCAATAGTTTTAGAAACCTCATCTTCAAAAGCCTGTTTAAAAGCTTCATAATTTTCTTCTTTCAGCGTTAAACCCGCTGCGTATTTATGCCCTCCAAATTGCTCAATATGTTCGCTACAAGCTTCCAAAGCATTGTAAACATCAAAACCTTTTACAGATCGTGCCGAGGCAGCTAACTTATCGCCACTTCTTGTAAAAACCAAAGTAGGTCTGTAATAGGTTTCTGTTAATCTAGAAGCCACAATACCAATAACACCTTTATGCCAATCTTCATGGTAAACAACAGTAGTAAGGCGGTTCTGTTCTTTTTGCTCTTCAATTTGCTTAAGAGCTTCTTTTGTAATTTCTTTATCAATTTCACGTCTATCAAGATTATATTCATTAATCTCAGCAGCATAATTCGTTGCTAAATCTTCTTCTTCTTCAACTAATAAAGTCACCGCATAATTACCATGCTTCATGCGCCCAGCCGCGTTAATACGAGGTGCTACAATAAATACAACATCGGTAATAGTAAGTTCTGCCTTTTTTACTTGAGCTAAAATAGCTTTAATACCTGGTCTAGGTTTTGTATTTATAACCATTAATCCAAAATAAGCCAAAACTCTATTTTCGCCATCAATAGGAACAATATCGGCGCCAATTGCTGTTGCTACTAAATCTAAATATTCACTTAAATCTTCGGCTGTTTTACCTTCTTTTGAAGCTAATGCTTGAATTAACTTAAAACCAACACCACAACCACATAACTCTTTATACGGGTAATTACAATCGTCTTGCTTAGGATCTAAAACAGCAACGGCATCTGGAACTTCAGCTCCTGGCCTATGATGATCGCAAATAATAAAATCGACACCTAAGGTTTTGGCATGCGCCACTTTTTCTACGGCTTTTATACCACAGTCAAGAGCAATAATTAGCGAAAAATCATTTTCTTGTGCAAAATTGATTCCTTTATAAGAGATACCATAACCCTCATCATATCTGTTAGGAATATAGGTATAAACTAAATTGTGTTTTGTTTTTAAGTACGACGCCATTAAAGCTACCGATGTGGTACCATCAACATCATAATCGCCATAAACCAAAATATTTTCTTTATTGGCAATCGCTTTTTCAATGCGTGCGACTGCCTTATCCATATCCTTCATTAAGAACGGATCGTGTAAATCTTCAAAACTAGGTCTAAAAAAACGTTTAGCATCTTCATAGTTTTCAATACCTCGCTGCAATAATAAAGTTGTAGTAACGTCGTCTACCTGAAGTGCTTCTTTTAAAACTTTAAGTTTTTCGGGTTGTGGTTTTGGTTTTAGCGTCCAACGCATTTCTAAGAATTATGAAAATGAGTTTCTACGGTTAATTCTGAAAATTGGCGAAACATTTCCATTACGCCACAATATTTTTCAACAGATAAATCAACTGCTTTTTGAAGCTTTTTTTCATTTAAATCATTTCCATAAAAATGAAAACTCATCACTACTTTATCGTAAAATTTTGGATGCTCATCAGTTAAATTAGCTTCAATATCAATTTTAAAATCTTCAACCTCTAGCTTCATTTTTTTTATTAACGAGGCTACATCTAAGCCTGAACAACCTGCCAATCCAGAAAGCATTAATGCTTTTGGACGATAACCTTCTCCTTTACCTCCATTTTCTTCTCCAGCATCTATAAATAAATTATGCCCCGACGGGTTTGTACTTTCAAACTTCATGGCTCCTAACCACTTAGTACTAATTTGAACTGCCATTTTTAAAAATATTTTGTTACTTGTAGATTCAAAAATACTACTAAAAATATAAAATATGCCTTTAGTAACACCTTTATCTGCCAATCATGATTTGGAAACCAAAAACCTTGCCGAATTTTTTAATGAAACCCTAGGGTTTTGCCCAAACTCGGTTTTAACTATGCAACATCGTCCGGCAATTAGTAAAGCCTTTATTAATTTGAATAAAGCGGTGATGGCTAACGAAGGCAATGTTACATCGGCCTTAAAACGCATGATTGCTTGGGTAAGTAGTAATGCTACAGGTTGTAGATATTGTCAAGCACATGCCATTCGTGCTGCGGAACGCTATGGTGCAGAACAAGAACAGCTAGATAATATTTGGGAATACAAAACACATCCTGCATTTAACGAAGCCGAACGTGCTGCTTTAGATTTTAGTTTAGCTGCTAGTCAAGTGCCAAATGGAGTTGATGAAAACATTAAAAAACGTTTATATGAACATTGGGGTGAAGGTGAGATAGTTGAAATGTTAGGCGTTATTTCATTATTTGGATATTTAAATAGATGGAATGATAGCATGGGAACAACTATTGAAGATGGCGCGGTTGAAAGTGGTGAGCAATATTTAGGGAAACATGGTTGGGAGAAAGGAAAACATATTTAGATTTTAGAGTATAGACTATAGTGTTTCGCTATTAAATAAACTTAAAACAAAACAACATGAAACTTATTAATATACAATTTTTAACAATTTACACTATTATATTTATTACGATTTTTAGCTGTAAAGACAAACAGAAAGAAGACTTCTTAAACTTTACATTAATAGAAAAAAACTCATATTTTATAGATTCATACAATGGTATAGCTGTTTATAAAGATAATACAACAAGAAAACCATTAAATGGATATTATGTTGTGGGTGATAAATTTAAAAAGTGGGAAGAATTTAAAGTTAATAAAGGTATTTTAAATGGTACAAGTATTATTTTTCATAGCAATGGATCGATTTTCTCAGAATCAAATTATTTAAATGGAAAACTAAACGGTGATGAAAAAATTTTCGCTTTATCTGGAAATTTAAAAACTATTAACACTTACAAAAATGGTATTAAATATGGAAAAAGTTTAAGTTATTTTGAAAATGGAAAAATAAAATCAGAATCTAAAATTAAAGACGAAAAAGTAATAGAATCAGTTTCTTATGATTTATTAGGTAATATCGAATCTCAAATGTTTATAGATGATGGTAAAAAAATAACTCAGTATATTCAAGGAGGTAAAGTTTTATCCGAACATATATCATCAACATATGATGACTTTGAAGCGACAAAATTTTATAATGAAGACGGCAGTTTAAAGCTTTTTATACAAATGTTAGAAGATGGCGATAATTTTTATTTTATTGAACGCAACGAAGCAGGAGACGAAATAAAACGCATTAACGCTAAAACCAATCCAGAAGAAATACTAAAATACCAACAACTCATAAATAACCCTAAATCACTTCTCAATTAAAGGCTCCCCTTCAAAAACCAACCCATCAAACCCCGTATTCATAAAGTTTCTAATGTTTTGATGTCCTGTACCATTTAGGTCATTCAAAACCTCATCAAAATAATATTGTCCAAAGCACGCTAACGTTTCTTCTTTAGTAAAACTTTGCAATTTTGCAAAAGCAAACAACTTACAAGAACCTGAGTTTTGCCCAGCTTCGTTTTGTAACTCACCATTTTTAAACGCTGTTGGCATAAAATTGTAATTAGCTTCAATAACAGCCATAGTTTCTGAAAACTCAATAGCTTTTGGTGTACTTCTTAATTTATTAATAAATGTTTCTAACTTCATTTTTGTTTTTTTAAATGCCCATTATTGGCTTTTCCACCTACTACAATTACTATTTCTCCTTTTGGTGGTTTGTTTTTGTAATGCTTTAAAACCTCTTTGGCTGTACCTCTAATAGTTTCTTCGTATAATTTTGTTAATTCTCTCGATACTGATACTTGTCTATCTTCCCCAAAATACTCGCAAAAGTGTCCGAGTGTTTTTATGAGTTTATGCGGACTTTCATAAAAAATAATGGTTCTAGTTTCTTCGGCAAGTAATAATAATCGGGTTTGTCGGCCTTTTTTAACAGGTAAAAAACCTTCGAACACAAACTTATCGTTAGGTAAACCTGAGTTTACTAACGCAGGTACAAAGGCTGTTGCTCCAGGAAGACAATCAACTTCTATATTGTGTTCTATACAGGCTCTGGTTAACAAAAACCCAGGGTCTGAAATTGCTGGTGTTCCTGCATCACTAATAAGTGCAACGGTTGTTCCTGCTTTTATTTTCTGTATCACATTTTCAACCGTTTTATGCTCGTTATGCATATGGTGCGATTGCATGTGTGTAGAAATCTCGTAATATTTTAACAACTTCCCCGAAGTACGTGTGTCTTCAGCTAAAATTAAATCGACGTCTTTTAAAACTTCAATAGCTCTAAAGGTGATATCTTTTAAATTTCCTATGGGTGTGGGTACAATATAAAGTTTACTCATTATTCAAACTTGGCTTCTATAATGCTCATAAAACGTGCTTCAAACTCTTCTTTAGTAGCCCAATTATTATAATCTAATTTAACTATATTTTGTATAAAATGTGTAGCTTCATTTAATGAATTAAACGTATTTAACTGCGATAAAACACGCTCATAATCTTCACTTTCACCATTAAACAAATGCTTAATAAATGCAATTTTATCGTTAAGTCCAATGTTTAATCCACCTCTATTCAACTTATCGTTTAATGATTTTTTCTCATTTGAAAAACCATTTAAAGATTTTGAAACAGGTTCAAAAATAGGCATATCTTTAAATCCTGCCGTAATATCTTCTAAATCGGTTTTTTTAATATCTGGTTTTGGTATGGCATCTTCAAAAACAGTATCTATATTTTCTGTTTCCTCTGGCATATGTGCTACCATATCTTTGATGGTTTTTATCCCATACTCCATAATATCATCATTTTCAGTCTCATCTAAATTAATATAAACTTTATCATCAACTTCAATATTATCACTTACTTTATTATTAAAAGCTTGATCTAACATACCAAAAAATGAAGAATCGCTGCCAATAGTTGGTATATCACCTTCAAAATTTTCATGCGCAAACTTTAAAACTGATAACTTTTCAAAAAGCTCAGCAACCTCAGTATGCATTTTAATAACATCTTCTTTTCCTTTTAATTTAAGAATTCTGTGAGCTATACTTACTAATTCAGACTCTAGCTTCTTCTTCATTATTTATAAAATTTAAAATTAATGCTAATTAGGCTTTTGATTTTTAATAAATTTGCGCCACCTTTATACAAACGAATAATCGCTTTGTTTTAGTGCTAAAATTACAAAATGTTTCTTGAAAATACCGTAAATCATAAAGAACAATTTGGATGGATTGAAGTTATCTGTGGCTCCATGTTTTCTGGAAAAACCGAAGAATTAATCCGAAGGCTTAAACGCGCCCAATTTGCAAGGCAAAAAGTAGAAATTTTTAAGCCCACTATTGATGTGCGTTATAATGAAGAAATGGTGGTTTCTCATGATGAGAACGAAATTCGTTCGACGCCCGTTCCAGCGGCTGCCAATATTCCTATTTTAGCTGATGGTTGTGATGTTGTTGGTATTGATGAAGCTCAGTTTTTTGATGACGAGATTGTACGAGTTTGTAATGATTTAGCCAACAAAGGCATTCGTGTTATTGTTGCTGGGTTAGATATGGACTTTAAAGGCAATCCGTTTGGGCCTATGCCATACCTTATGGCAACGGCCGATTATGTTACTAAAGTACATGCTGTTTGTACACGTACTGGAAATTTAGCCCAATACAGTTACCGGAAATCTAAAAGCGACAATTTGGTGCTTTTAGGTGAAGTTGATGAATATGAGCCTTTAAGTAGAGCTGCTTATTACAAAGCAACTATGCGAGATAAAGTGCGCAACATGAATGTAGAAGATGCCGAAGAAATACCGTCTAAAAACAAAGACAAAAATGAATAAAGCACAAGAAACTGTGCTTGAAATTGACTTAAAAGCACTTCGGCATAATTTTGAATATCTTAAATCTGCATTACAAAAAGACACCAAATTTTTAGCAGTGGTTAAAGCGTTTGCTTATGGTAGTGATGCTAACGAAATAGCAAACCATTTACAAGATTTAGGTGCTGATTATTTTGCAGTGGCTTATACAAACGAAGGGGTTGCATTACGTAATGCTGGCATAACCAAACCTATTTTAGTTTTACATCCACAAGCTATAAATTTTAAAACTTTAATTGATAATTGTTTAGAACCTAGCATTTTTAATGCTAAAATATTAAAAGAATTTATTAGCATAGCTTATAATGAAAAACAAACAGAATATCCTATTCACATCAAGTTTAATACGGGTTTAAACCGATTAGGGTTTTGTCACAGTGATATCAATTTCATTCAAAATACGCTAGACGAAACCAAAACAGTAAAAGTTAAATCAATATTTTCTCATCTAGCAGCTAGCGAAGATTTAAATGAAAAAGAATTCACCTTAAATCAAATTGAAAGTTTTAAAACGATTACTGAAAAATTAACAAAAGTAATTGGCTATAAACCGTTACTTCATATTTGCAATACATCTGGAATTCTAAACTTTCCAGAAGCGCATTTAAATATGGTAAGAAGTGGTATTGGATTATATGGGTTTGGAAATTCTGAAAAAGAAAACAAAAACCTAAAACCTATAGCGTCTTTAAAAACGGTTATTTCTCAAATTCATACCATTGAAAAAGGAGAATCTGTTGGTTATAATAGAGCTTATAAAAGTGACATTGTTGAAAAAACGGCAACACTCCCTATTGGTCATGCCGATGGTATTGGTAGAATTTATGGAAATGAAAAAGGGTTTGTTTTCATAAATGGACAGCAAGCTCCTATTATTGGGAATGTTTGTATGGACATGATCATGGTTAACATTACAAATATTGATTGTAATGAAGGGGATGAAGTCATTATTTTTGATGCGAACTCAACTGCTGAAACTTTAGCAGAAACAGCTAATACCATTTCTTACGAGCTCATTACCTCCATTTCTCAACGTGTAAAACGCGTTTTTTTAAAATAGCCACCTTAACAAATGTTAATTCTTTTAACTTTTTTAACTATTTTAGTGGCTCACTAACTAATAATTTATAATTATGCTTAAAGAATTTAAAGAATTTGCAATGAAGGGTAACCTTATAGACATTGCAGTAGGTTTTGTAATGGGTGCGGCTTTTAAAGAAGTTGTAACTGCTTTTACAGGAGGTATTGTGTCTCCATTAATTGGATTAATATTCAATGCAGATTTCAAAGATTTAAAATACGTAGTTAAAGAAGGCGTGGCTAATGCAGAAGGTGTATTAGAAGGAGAAGTTTCTGTACTTTGGGGTGCTTTCCTTACTAATGTTATCGACTTTATTATTGTTGCCTTTGTTATGTTCTTAATTGTAAAAGGTGTTAATAAAATGAAGAAAAAAGAAGAACCAGCACCAGAAGCTCCTGCAGGACCATCACAAGAAGATTTACTTGCAGAAATAAGAGATTTACTTAAAAAGTAACAACTTGTTAAATAAATAACATAGTGTTATTTGTTGTTAAAAAGCCCTCTGTTTCAGAAAATAGAGGGCTTTTTGTTCGTTTAAAAATGTAATTAATGCCTAATTTTGCCTAAAATTTAAATTATACTTGATATGAAAGTAGCTGTAGTTGGCGCCACTGGAATGGTGGGTGAAGTAATGCTAAAAGTTCTTGCAGAACGTAATTTTCCTGTAACTGAATTGCTATTGGTAGCATCTGAACGCTCTGTTGGAAAAAAATTAACATATAAAAACGAAGAATATACCGTAATTGGTTTAGCTGATGCTGTGGCTGCAAAACCACAAATTGCTATATTTTCGGCAGGTGGAGATACTTCTTTAGAATGGGCTCCTAAATTTGCCGAAGCTGGTACTACAGTGGTTGATAATTCATCTGCTTGGAGGATGGATCCTACTAAAAAATTAGTTGTTCCAGAAATTAATGCACACGAATTAACTAAAGACGATAAAATTATAGCAAACCCAAACTGTTCAACTATACAAATGGTTTTGGCTTTATCTAAGCTTCATAAAAAATACCAAATGAAACGTATTGTTGTTTCTACTTACCAATCGGTTTCTGGTACAGGTGTTAAAGCTGTAAAACAATTAGAAAACGAAATTGCAGGTATAGAAGGAGAAATGGCATATCCTTATCCAATTGGTAGAAATGCATTACCTCATTGTGATGTGTTTTTAGAAAACGGATACACTAAAGAAGAAATGAAGTTGGCTAGAGAGCCACAAAAAATATTTAACGACAAAACATTCTCTGTAACTGCTACGGCTGTTCGTATTCCTACGGCTGGTGGACATTCAGAATCTGTAAATGTTCAATTTGAAAATGATTTTGACTTAACTGAAGTTAAGCAAATTATTAGCGATACTCCTGGTGTTATTTTACAAGATAATACAGCTACAAACACGTATCCAATGCCAATTTTTGCACATGATAAAGATGAAGTTTTTGTAGGACGTTTGCGTAGAGATGAAACTCAACCAAATACATTAAACATGTGGATTGTTGCCGATAACTTACGTAAAGGCGCAGCAACTAACACCATTCAAATTGCTGAATATTTAATTGAAAACAACTTAGTGTAAAACATTAATACTTTATCAACTAAACGCTAAAGCTTCTGTATTTTTTCAGGAGCTTTTTTTGTCTATTTTTGAAAAAACATTTTCCCTTTTGAATTACCCTAAAACAAAAACTGTAAACACAATCGATACCTACTTTAATCATAAAGTAAAAGATCCTTTTAGATGGTTAGAAGATGATAGAAGTATTGAAACAGAAGCATGGGTAAAAGCTCAAAACACAACTACGTATAACTATTTAGACAATATTCCATACAGAACAAAATTAAAAGAACGGTTAGCGAATTTATGGGATTACGAAAAAATTGGAGCCCCTTTTATAGAAGGAGATTATACTTATTTTTCAAAAAATGATGGCTTACAAAATCAAGATATCATTTATAGAAAAAAAGAAGATGGCAAAGAAACCATCTTTTTAGACCCCAATACATTTTCAAAAGATGGCACTATTTCTTTAGATGCTTTAAGCTTTTCTAAAGAGGGCAATATATTGGCTTACTCCATTTCTGAAGGTGGAAGCGATTGGAGAAAAATTATCATTATAAATACAGATACCAAAGAAAAGATTGAAGACGCTTTAATCAACGTAAAATTTAGCGCTATATCTTGGTACAAAAACGAAGGCTTTTATTATTCAAGCTATGATAAACCTGACGGAAGTGAATTATCTGCAAAAACAGATCAACATAAAATATATTACCACAAACTAGGAACAACTCAAAAAGAAGACACCCTAATTTTTGGAGGCATTCCTGAAGAAAAGCATCGCTATATCTATGCAACTGTTACCGAAGACAACAAGTATTTAGTTTTAACCCCAAGAACATCAACATCGGGTAACAAGTTATATATTAAAGATTTATCGGTTCCTAACAGTAAACTCATTACTGTATTAAATCACACTAATAGCGACAGTTATATTATAGATAATAAAGGCAGTAATTTATATATTGTTACGAACCTTAATGCACCTAACAAGAAAATTATTTCGGTTGATGCATCAAACCCAACACCTGAAAACTGGATAGATCTTATTCCAGAAACAGAACATGTTTTAAACGCAACAAAAGGCAGTGGGTCCTTCTTTGCAAATTACATGGTTGATGCCATTTCTAAAATAAAACAATATGATTACAACGGTAACTTAATAAGAGATATTAAATTACCAGGATTAGGAACAGTTTCTGGTTTTTCAGGTAAAAAAGACACTAAAACATTATACTATAGCTTTACAAATTACAATACACCATCAAGCATTTATGCCTTAAATCCTAAAACAGAAGAAACCACTTTACATTGGAAGCCTGAAATCGATTTTAATAGCGATCTTTATGAAAGTCATCAAATTTTTTACAAATCTAAAGATGGCACAAAAATCCCAATGATTATAACTCACAAAAAAGGGATAAAATTAAACGGAGAAAACCCAACCATTCTATATGGTTATGGCGGATTCAACATTAGCTTAACACCCGCTTTTAGCATTACCAATACTATTTGGATGGAGCAAGGATGTGTTTTGGCTGTTCCTAACTTACGAGGTGGTGGCGAGTATGGAAAAGCATGGCATGATGCCGGTATTCAACTAAAAAAACAAAACGTTTTTGATGATTTTATCGCTGCCGCGGAATACTTAATAGCTAATAACTATACATCTTCTAAATATTTAGCATTACGAGGTGGATCTAACGGAGGTTTATTAGTTGGTGCTGTTATGACACAACGCCCTGAATTAGCAAAAGTAGCATTGCCTGCAGTTGGTGTTTTAGATATGCTACGCTATCACACCTTTACCGCTGGCGCAGGTTGGGCTTACGATTATGGAACAGCAGAACAAAGTGAAGCCATGTTTGAATATTTAATAGCATATTCGCCTGTACATAACGTAAAAGAAAATGTTGAATACCCAGCAACTTTAATTACTACAGGCGATCATGACGATAGAGTTGTGCCAGCCCACAGTTTTAAATTTGCTGCCGAATTACAAAGTAAACAAATAGGTAAAAACCCTACTTTAATACGTATTGAAACCGATGCTGGTCATGGAGCAGGAACTCCGGTTAGTAAAATTATAGACCAATATGCCGATATTTTTGGGTTTACACTTTATAATATGGGCTTTCAAGAATTACCAAATGAATAGTAATTTCTTTTGTGCTATTTTTGCTTTTAGAATATCCGTATGCTACAAGTAAAAAATCTATCCTTTAGTTATAAAAATCAACCTGTTTTAAGTAACATTAATTTTTCTGTTAAAACAGGAGAACATTTTTCTATTATAGGAGAAAGCGGCTCCGGAAAAAGCACGCTTTTAAAACTACTTTATGGTACTTACGATTTAAATGAAGGCAACATTTACTGGAAAAACTATGAAGTTTTAGGACCAAAACATAATTTAATTATTGGTCCAGAATACATGAAATATGTAGCGCAAGAATTCGATTTAATGCCATTTATTACGGTTGCGGAAAATATTGGTGCGTTCCTTTCTAACTTCTATCCTGAAGAAAAGCAAGCACGTATTAAAGAACTTCTAAAAGTTGTTGAACTTAATGATGTTGCAAATACTAAAGTTAAATTTTTAAGTGGCGGACAAAAACAACGTGTTGCCATTGCCAGAGCTATTGCTAAACAGCCTGAGATTCTTTTACTTGACGAACCTTTTAGTCATATTGATAATTTTAAAAAACAATCGTTACGCAGAAGCTTATTTAAATTTTTAAAAGAAGAAAACATTACATGTATTGTTGCTACACACGATAAAGATGATGTCTTATCGTTTTCAGATAACATGATTGTTTTACACGAGGCTAAAATTATGGCAAAAGGCACTCCTAAAAATTTATACAACAATCCAAAAGACAAATTAATTGCTTCCTTTTTTGGAGAATTTAATGAGATTAATGGACGTATTGTTTACGCACATCAAATAAGAATAGTTGAAAAATCGAACTTAAAAGCAACCGTTAAACATTCTTATTTTAAAGGAAATTATTATTTAATTGAAGTTGAAATAGATGCTAATATTGTGTTTTTTGAGCATCATGAAAGTCTTGAAAGAGAATTAGAAGTCCTTCTTTCTATTGAAAAACTGTAAGCTATAAAACAGATTCAATCTTAAATTCCTGTGCTCTAAATTTCACAACATCATCAACCACTTTTCCCATCAACAATTTCCCAATAGGTGTGTTAGATGAAATTGCGTAGAACACCTCATTATTTACTTTCAATTCGCCAGTACTTATAGCAATAAAATAATTTGCTTGTGTTGTATAAACCACACTTCCCAAACCAATGCTTTTAGAGGTTTTAGAAAGATCTACTTTAGAAAGTATTTCTTTTGTTTTCTGAATTTCGGCAAGTTGATTACCTGCTTTTTCGCGTTCTAATTGCAACATGGCACGCCCAGTTTCATGTTTATCGCCTGCGCTACTTTTTGTTTCTGATGTGAGTGATTTTTGAATATTGTTTATCGTGTTTTGAATGATTTGAAATCGGTTATCGATAAATTCTAAACACTGATTGTATAGTTCTTCTTTTATATTCATGCTTTATCTACTAAAATAGATTCCTGCCTACGCAGGAATTAATTCTGCTAACTCTTTTCCTATTAAACTCCCTATTGCAACGCCCATACCACCAAGTCGCACACCACAAAACACATGATTAGACACCTGTTTTACAATGGCTTTTTTTTGATTTCCAACACCCATGATGCCACTCCATCTATAATCTATTTCAAAAGGAGTTTCTGGCAATATAGTTGTTTTTAATAGTGTTTCTAACTTATTTTGAATTAATGCTGTTTGATTTAACTCGGTTGTTTCTTCTCCTTTAAAATCTAAGTTTCTGCCGCCTCCTAAAAGGATTCTATCGTCAATATTTCTAAAGTAATAATAACCTTTATCTAAGTGAAATGTGCCTTTTATATGTAACTTTTTAATAGGTTTAGTTATAAGAACTTGTGCGCGTGCTGGTTTTACGTTTTCTTGTAAAAGTTGCGATGTAAATCCGTTGGTTGCAATACATAGCTTTGAGGTTGAAAACTCAAACTGATTGGTTTTTATTTTTACAGAATTAATAGTTTCTGAAAAATGTTCAACTTCAATATTATTTAAAATTTTAACACCTTTTGATTGCGCTTTTTGAAGCAATACTTCCATCATTTTTCCAGTATCTAATTGCCCTTCAAACTGATTAAAAATATACTGATCTTTTATATTTTTAAAATTAAAACTGTTGGTTTTTAAACTAAAAACGGCGTCCTTAAAAATAGGATTTAGCAACTTGTTTATGCTTTCTATTTGAGATAAACAGCTATCAAAAAGGGTAGTATCTAAATTACTAAACAATTCATAACCACCATTATTTTGATAATTAATGGCATCATCGCCTAAAATTTCTCTTAATAGTTTTAAGCCATTTACGCGTTTTTCTACGAGCTGAATGACTTCTTCTTCAGAATGTGATTTTAAATCATCTAGTATTTCGCTTAGACTTCCAAAACATGCAAATCCTGCATTTTTTGTACTCGCTCCTTGCGGCAATGTTCCTTTTTCTAATATGATGATTTTAGCTTTGGGAAAACGCGTTTTAAGTTGTAATGCACAATTAAGTCCTACAATACCACTGCCAACTATAGTATAATCTACATTTGTTAGCCAACTTTTTATTTCCCAATAAGAAAGATTCATCTAGCTAATTTACAGTTTTATTTTAGATGAAGTAGCTCGTGTTAAGGATTGAAGCGGCATCCTTTATACGAAAATTTATACTTGGAACTTCCTTTACAAACTAAAAGTTGATTGATAATGAGATCCCGAAACAGGTTCGGGACTGCTACTCAGAAAGATATAGCGGAAAGCCTGACTTTTGCCTTTTTCGGCAAAAGGAACACCCTTAAAAACAAAAAAAACTCCGAAATTGCTTTCGGAGTTTTAATTATTTATTCTTCAATGATTTCTTTTTCTATCACAAAGTCTTCCATGAATTTAGTGGTATAATTACCAGCTAAATAATCTGGATGTTCCATAAGTTGTCTGTGGAACGGAATGGTTGTTTTTATTCCTTCTATTACAAACTCGTCTAAGGCACGTTTCATTTTATTGATAGCCTCTTCTCTTGTTTGCGCTGTTGTAATTAACTTAGCAATCATAGAGTCATAATTTGGCGGAATAGAATAGCCAGCATACACATGCGTATCTAATCGTACACCATGACCTCCTGGAGCGTGTAATGTTGTAATGCGCCCTGGTGATGGTCTAAAATCATTAAAAGGATCTTCGGCATTTATACGACACTCAATAGAATGTAATTTTGGGAAATAATTTTTTCCTGAAATTGGCACACCTGCAGCGACTAGAATCTGCTCACGAATTAAATCGAAATCTATTACTTGTTCTGTTATAGGATGCTCTACTTGGATACGAGTATTCATTTCCATGAAGTAGAAATTACGATGCTTATCTACCAAAAACTCTACGGTTCCTGCGCCTTCGTACTTTATATACTCTGATGCTTTTACAGCAGCATTACCCATTTTTTCTCTAAGCTCATCTGTCATAAAAGGAGAAGGTACTTCTTCTGTTAACTTTTGATGACGACGTTGAACAGAACAATCTCTTTCTGATAAATGACATGCTTTTCCTGTAGAATCTCCTACAATTTGAATTTCGATATGTCTAGGCTCTTCAATAAGCTTTTCCATATACATATCATCATTTCCAAAGGCTGCTTTACTTTCTTGTCTTGCAGAATCCCAAGCGTCTTTTAAATCTTCTGGTTTAAAAACACCTCGCATACCTTTTCCTCCACCGCCGGCAGAAGCTTTAAGCATAACAGGGTATCCTGTTTCTACTGCTAATTTTTCGCATTCGGCAAAGTCTTTTATAACTCCATCACTACCCGGTACACATGGTACACCTGCAGCTTTCATAGTTTCTTTGGCGTTTGCTTTATCGCCCATACGATCTATCATCTCTGGAGAAGCACCAATGAATTTTATTCCGTGTTCTTCACAAATTTTTGAAAACTTAGCGTTTTCTGATAAAAATCCGTATCCAGGATGAATGGCATCTGCATTGGTAATTTCGGCAGCTGCAATAATATTAGACATTTTTAAATAAGACTCGCTACTAGCAGCAGGTCCTATACAAACAGCTTCATCGGCAAATTTTACGTGTAAGCTATCTGCGTCTGCCGTAGAATATACAGCTACTGATTTAATGCCCATTTCTTTACAGGTTCTAATAACACGCAGTGCTATTTCTCCTCTATTGGCTATTAATATTTTTTTAAACATAACTTCTTGAATTAAAAATTACAAATTCCAATCGCTAAATTCCAAATATTGGATTTTGAGATTTGTATATTGGAATTTTTAATAGGTTATGATGGATCTACTAAAAATAATGGTTGATCGAATTCTACAGGAGAAGAATCATCAACTAATATTTTCACTATTTTTCCTGAAACTTCAGATTCAATTTCATTGAAAAGCTTCATAGCTTCAATAACACAAAGCACATCACCTTCGGCAATAGTTTGACCTACCTCGACAAATAAAGGTTTATCTGGAGCTGGCTTTCTGTAGAAAGTACCAATGATTGGTGATTTTATAGTAATATATTTAGAATCTTCTGTTGCTGCTGCCTCTGTTGCGTTAGCTACAGGCGCAACTTCTGTTGCTACAGGTTGCACAGGAACTTGTGCTAATTGTGGCATTTGAGCCGCAGGAGCTTGATGTATAATAGTTGTATCAGGCTCTGATCCTGTTTTTATGGTGATTTTGATATCATCCATCTCTAATTTAACTTCACTTGCACCAGACTTGGCAACAAATTTAATTAAGTTTTGAATTTCTTTAATATCCATAATTTTGCTAATTAAATTACTTTGGTTTGTGGTTAGTTTTTAGAATTATATGCCCATTTTAAATAAATAGACCCCCAATTAAATCCGCCTCCAAAGGCTGCGAATATGATATTATCCCCTTTTTTAAGTTGCGATTCGTAATCGTTTATTAGTAATGGCAAAGTAGCAGACGTAGTATTTCCATACTTTTCTATATTCATCATGACTTTTTCATCTTCTAATTCTATGCGTTGTGCAGTCGCATCAATAATACGTTTATTTGCTTGATGTGCTGCAAGCCAATCTACTGTATCTTTTGTTAAATTATTACGCTCTAAAATTTTAACTGCAGCATCAGCCATATTAAACACGGCATTTTTAAATACGGTTCTGCCTTCTTGAAATGCATATTGACCGCCTTGTTCTAAAATTTCTGCAGTTAATTTATGTGAAGACCCTCCATAAGTAGCTTGTAAAAAATCTCTACCTGTTCCATCACTTCTTAGGTATTCATCTTGCAAACCTAAACCTTCATCATTTGCTTCAAATAAAACAGCACCTGCACCATCGCCAAAGATAATACAAGTTGCTCTATCTTTATAATTAATAATTGATGACATTTTATCGGCACCAATTAATAATACATTTTTATAACGACCAGACTCTATATAACTTGCAGCTACAGACATTCCGAATAAAAAACTTGAACATGCCGCATCCATATCAAAAGAAAATGCATTAGTAGCACCAATTTCTGAAGCTGTGTAAGCTGCTGTTGAAGCGGCTTTCATATCTGGAGTTGCTGTAGCAACAATAACAAGTTCTATATCTTTAGGATCAAGACCTTTTTTATTAATAAGATCTTCTGCAGCTTTAATAGCTAGGAAAGAAGTTCCTTTTCCGTCGTCTTTAAGAATTCGACGTTCTTTAATTCCTGTTCTAGAGGTAATCCATTCATCATTTGTATCAACCATTGTCTCAAGGATTTGGTTGGTTAATACGTATTCTGGCACATACGCGCCTACAGCTGTAATTGCCGCTGAGATTTTACTCATAACTTTATAGTTAATTCGACCAAAAAATTATTAATACTTGGACAAAAACGTTCAAAATTTTGTGAAAACTACTAAATTTTACTTTAATAGCACACAAATTATGTGTTTTTGTCTTTAGAAAAGTCATATCATAAAAAAAACGCTCATAAATGAGCGTTTTTATAATATGCGTGCATACTATTTATGCTACGTTTTCTACTGCTTCAGAGTTGTCAATTAATACTTGACCTCTGTAATATAATTTTCCTTCATGCCAGTGTGCTCTGTGATATAAGTGAGCCTCACCTGTTGTTGGGCAAGTAGCAATCTGTGGCGCAGTTGCTTTATAATGTGTTCTTCTTTTATCTCTTCTTGTTTTCGAGATTTTTCTTTTAGGATGTGCCATTTTTTATAGTTATTTATCCGTTAATAGTTTCTTTAATGTATTCCAGCGAGGATCTATATCCTCTTCTTTTTGTTTATCTTCTTTAAGCCTAGGGCTTAATTGTTCTAATTTTTCAAGTATTTCTGAATTTAATGTCCCATCTTCAATTCCAGGATGAACACGCTTAATTGGTACAGCTAGTACTATTAATTCGTAAATGTATTGCTGAATATTAATTTCATAAGTCCCATGAGGGATAATAAGAATATCAATATTTTCATCATTATATTCATCACCAAAATTAACGACTAAATCAAATTCATTTTCAATAGTTTGATTATATGGTTCGTTAGTTAAATCGCAATTAATATTAACAAATCCTGAAATTTCAAAATGTAATTCTAGTAAAGTTGTCTTTTTTTCTAAGACAAGATCTACTTTAACATCTACATTATTAAAATCTTCATACTCAAAATATTCAAAGAACGTTTCTTTAATTTCATAATCAAATTGATGTTTTCCTACCTTTAACCCTACAAATGGAATTGTAAACTCTTTTAATGGCTTCATTATCACATCTATTTTGAGCCTGCAAATATATAAATTTTTATTTACGCAACATTACTTATAAACATTTTTTTGTTTATATCTTTAACACTTTAATTTCAACAGTTAATTATGCCTTTGTTTACGCTCAGGTCTTGGTACTTTTTTTAATGGATTTGAAGTAATATCTTCATAATCAGATCTGTTTTTAAAAATTTGAATAGCTGTATAGAGCGCTTCCTTAAATGAATTTTCATCGGCTTCACCCTTTCCTGCTATCTCGTAAGCCGTTCCATGGTCTGGAGATGTTCTAACTTTATTTAAACCCGCTGTATAATTTACACCTTGTCCGAATGACAATGTTTTAAAAGGAATGAGTCCTTGGTCGTGATATGATGCAATAATGGCATCAAAATTCTTATAATTATTAGAGCCAAAAAAACTATCGGCTGCATAAGGTCCATAAACCAGTTTCCCTGAATCCTTTATCTTTTTAAGCGTTGGTCTTAAAACATCATCATCTTCTGTTCCAATAACACCATTGTCTCCTGTATGTGGATTAATTCCTAAAACAGCTATTTTAGGCCTTCCTATTTTGAAATCTTTTAAAAGTGAATTATAAACCGTGTTTATTTTCTTTTCAATTAATTCGGAAGTAATATGATTAGATATATCTTTTACAGGTACATGATCTGTTAGTAAACCTACTCTTAAAGTGTCGGTAACCATAAACATTAAACTTTCTCCTTCTAACTCTTGTGCTAAATAATCTGTATGTCCAGGAAAATTGAAAGCTTCCGATTGAATGTTATGTTTATTAATAGGTGCTGTAACTAAAACATCTACATCGCCATTTTTCAAAGCTTGTGTTGCCGATGCCAAAGATTTTATAGCAAATTCACCAATTTTAGAATCTTCTTTTCCAAAATCAATATTTACAGGTTCTTTCCAAGCGTTAAAAACATTCACTTTTCCAAAAGCAATTTGATTAATAGCATGTATGCTATGAAAATTAATTGCCGACTTAAAATGAGTTTTTAAAAAACTCATTGATTTTATAGATGCAAAAATTACTGGTGTACAGAAATCTAAAATTCTTGCATCTTGAAACGTTTTTAAAACAATTTCTCCTCCAATACCATTTAAGTCTCCAATTGATATTCCTACTATTATATTTTCTGCTTTATTCATTAAAAATGATAAGTTTTGTTCGTAATTTTGATGGTACAAATTTAACTAAATAAACAGATAATAATATGTTTACTGGAATTATTGAAAATATTGGTGTTATTTCAGACTTAAAAAAAGAACTAGATAATCTTCATATCACCATTAAGAGCCCTATAACAAGCGAATTAAAAGTTGATCAGAGCGTAGCACATAATGGCGTTTGTTTAACGGTTGTAAAAATAGTTGATGATACATACACCGTTACAGCAATTAAAGAAACATTAAACAAAACTAGCCTAGGAACCATAGAAATTAATGATAAAGTAAACTTAGAGCGTGCTATGATGCTTGGTGACAGACTTGATGGACATATAGTACAAGGGCATGTAGATCAAACAGCTGTTTGCACAAATGTTGAAGAAGCAAATGGTAGCTGGGTATTTACATTTAGTTACGATTCTAGTTTAAACAATATAACTATTGAAAAAGGATCAATAACCATAAACGGTACAAGCTTAACGGTTGTTAATTCGAAAAAGGATAGTTTTAGTGTCGCTATTATACCTTATACGTATGAACATACAAACTTTCATACTTTTAAAAAGGGAACTGTAGTTAATTTAGAATTTGATGTATTAGGAAAATATGTAGCTAAGCTTTTAGAATTAAATCAATAATATTAACTAACTATCTGTTTTTTGGAATATTTTTCTAACGCCATAAAATAAAGCAAAACAGGCACCAATTAGCACGCCTCCATCAATAGGAACAAAACCCGGTGGAGGTGTTGGTGGTCCAGGTGGAGGTAATTCTTGAGAGGCACATACAAAACTTATTAATACAAATAAGATTGAGGCAAATATTCTTTTATTTTGTATTGTCATTTGGAGGCAAATGTATAAAAAAAAGCGTTTCAAAAAATAATTTGATGGATTTATGGTCAAAGAACATCTATGAAACGTCTAAAACTATCGATAAAAAGCAATTTTTGTAATATACTTTTATGATAAAAAGTGTCCAATATCATAAAAATATTATAGAAATAACAATCAATCCCTCAATTTTTACTTCGCACAGCAAATATATATAAATTTAAGTGAAAAATAAATTAAACTTTATAATTGAATTTCAAGTTATTATAAAAAATGACTATTATATTATTAAATTATAATGAATCCCTATATAAAAAAAGCCTCACATTTCTGTAAGGCTTTACAATCTGTAAAAGTGGTCCCACTTGGGCTCGAACCAAGGACCACCTGATTATGAGTCAGGTGCTCTAACCAACTGAGCTATGGGACCCAAATTGGAGTGCAAATCTAATATTAATTTTAAAACTCTACAAGAATTTATTCGTTTAAAATAATTTCTTGGCAAAGCTCTATAAGCACCCCATTTGTTGACTTAGGATGCAAAAATACAACCAACTTATTATCAGCACCTTTTTTAGGAGTCTCGTTTAAAACAATAAAACCTTCCTGCTTTAAACGTTTTACTTCTGCTTCAATATCATCAACATCAAAAGCAATATGATGAACACCTTCTCCTTTCTTATTTATAAATTTAGCAATAGGACTATCTTCACTTATAGCTTCTAATAATTCAATTTTATTATTTCCTACCTTAAAGAAAGATGTTTTTACACCTTCGCTTTCAACTGTTTCTGTTTTATAATGAGGTTTCCCTAATAATTTAGAGAACAATTCATTAGAATCGTCAATGTTTTTAACAGCAATACCTATATGTTCAATTTTATTCATTAAATTTTATTTTTCCTTGAAGACTGAAATCTCTAAATTCTACATCAAAATACGAAAAACACTTCCAAAAGCAAGATAATCTTTAAATATCCGTTATTTTTGCATTCTAAACCTATAAATAGGTAGACACCATGAGCAACTTAGAAGAAAGTCAAAGACAAAAAAAAATAGCATCGGTTTTACAACGCGATTTAGTAGAAGTGCTACAAGGCGCTGCAACACAAGGTGGTATGCATGGTATTTTAATATCGGTATCTAAAGTAAAAGTAACCGTCGATTTGTCGGTTGCTAAAGTATATTTAAGTATTTTTCCTAACAATAAAGGTGCAGAACTTATTGAAGGCATAAAATCTAATGCGCCACTAATTAAGCATGAAATAGCACAGCGTACTAAAAATCAATTAAGACGCATGCCTCGATTAGAATTTTTTATTGACGATTCTTTAGAGTATATCGATCAAATAGACAAATCGTTAAAGGGAAAAGAAAACCCAATAAAAGACTCCAATTTACTTGATAAAAGAAAAAAATCGTAATTGAATCTATCATTATATATAGCAAAACGTTATTTACGCTCTAAAAGCAGTAATAATGCTATTAATTTTATAACCATTATTGCTGTAATAGGTATTATTTTAGGTGCCGCATCCTTATTTATAGTCCTCTCTGGTTTTGCAGGTTTAAAAGATTTTACTCTACAATTTTCAAGTATTGTAGATCCTGATTTAAAAGCAGAAACAACGGTTGGAAAGTCGTTTATTTTAACTGAAGACAAAACGGCTAAACTAAATGATATAGAAGACATTATTTTATATTCTAAAGTTATTGAAGAACGTGCCATCGTTACTTTTGATGGCAAAAACTACCCCGCTATTGTAAAAGGCGTAGACGAACATTTTCAAAAAGTAGTAAATATTGATTCTGTTATAGAATATGGTAGTTGGATTGATCAAAAGTCAAACCAAATAATGGTGGGTTATGGTATTGCACATAACTTATCTATGGGTGTTTTAGACTATGCTAAACATGTTACCATTTATGTTCCAAAACCAGGAAAAGGACAAATAACTTCTACAAAAGATGCAGTTAGCTCTGTTAACACACTTAATGTAGGTATTTTTTCTGTTAACGAAAAACTAGATGATTCTTATCTTTTTGCGCCTATAGATTTAACACAACGTTTACTAAACTACAAACCAAATCAAATAAGCGGTATAGAATTTAAGCTTAAACTAGGTGCCGATGAAACTGTTGTAAAACAAAAGATTCAAACTGTTTTAGGCGGAAATTTTATTATAAAAAATAAAGCACAGTTAAATGATGCGCTTTACAAAATGCTAAACACAGAAAATTTAGCTGTTTATTTAATATTTACGCTCGTATTAATTATTGCTTTTTTTAACGTTATAGGCTCTTTAATAATGATGATGTTAGACAAAAAGAAAAGCCTTAATACACTTTTTAATATTGGTGCCACAGTAGCCGATATTCGTAAAATTTTCTTTTACCAAGGAAGTTTAATGAGTATTATTGGCGGCTTTATAGGTTTAGGAGTTGCTTTAATTATTACTTTACTTCAAAAAGGGTTTAATTTGGTTATGATAACCCCATCTCTTGCTTATCCTGTTACCATAAAAATTGAAAACTTTATTATTGTATTCTTAACTATTACCGTTTTAGGCATTATTGCTTCAAAAATAGCATCGGTACGTATTACAAAATCGTTGGTTCAGAATTATTAGGGTGAGTTGCCATGAAAAATGGCTAACAAGCTTTATTCATGATTACGCTTTATCTTTTACAAAAAAGCAAAAAGCATATAGCTGCAATCCTTCTCACGAAAGAGCAAGTTCTCCTTAAAAAAGTTATGATTATAACAAATACACCTAATATTTAGGACAAAATTTAATTGGCAGATAGATGCAAAAGCGATAGTAGTGGTTAGCTTTTGGCGAGGCGTGCATCGAGCCAAAACTAGTAACGAATAGCGCGCTGGCTTGCCATTTGCCCAAAAAACATTTCTCATTATTTGAAAAACACCCTTATAATCCCCGCAAGTGGATGTTTAAAAACTTAGCTACTCGTGTGATTTCTCCTAAAGTCGAAATGACAAAACCTTATTTATATTTCTAGTAGATTAATAGGACCGTTTTTTAATATACCAGATATCCATTTACTCAGTAAACTGAAAATCGCCAAACTTTTCTAGTACCTCATCGAAGGCTGCAAACACATCGGCTGAGGCATCGCTAGTTACCATTTTCATTCGGTAATCTTTAAAATGCGGAATGCCTTTAAAATAATTGGTGTAATGACGGCGGGTTTCGAAAACGCCTAGAATTTCGCCTTTCCAATCGATAGACATTTGTAAATGACGGCGAGCCGCTTCTACGCGCTCTTGCATGGTAATTGGTCGGTAATGCTCACCGGTTTCAAAAAAGTGTTTTACTTGCTTAAAAAACCACGGATTGCCAATACTGGCACGCCCTATCATACAGCCATCTAATCCATATGCGTCGCGCATTTCCATGGCGCGTTCTGGAGAGGTAACATCGCCATTTCCAAATATAGGGATGTGCATGCGTGGATTGTTTTTTACTTCGGCAATGGGTTTCCAATCGGCATCGCCTTTATACATTTGGGCACGCGTTCTGCCATGAATGGCAATGGCTTTACAGCCTACATCTTGCAAACGTTCGGCAACCTCAACAATCCTGATAGAATCATGATCCCAACCTAAACGGGTTTTTACGGTAATAGGTATATTGGTACGTTTGACCATTTCGGCAGTGAGTTGTTCCATAAGGCACACATCTTTTAAAATGCCTGCGCCAGCACCTTTACTTACTACTTTTTTTACGGGACAACCAAAGTTAATATCAATAATATCGGGTTTTGAAGCCGATACAATATCAATAGTTTGCAACATGCTATCTAAATTAGCACCGAATATTTGAATGCCTACGGGACGTTCTTTTTCGTAGATATCAAGCTTCATAACGCTTTTTTGGGCATTACGTATAAGGCCTTCACTAGATACAAACTCGGTATACACAACATCGGCTCCTTGTTCTTTACACAACGCACGAAAAGGCGGATCGCTTACATCTTCCATAGGTGCTAAAAGCAATGGGAAATCGGGAAGTTCTATGTTGTCTATTTTTACCACGTTTTATTTTTGGGCAAAATTAGTGTTTTTTGTGTTATGCTAAAAAATTAGATGGCTTATCGTTTGTTTTTTTAATGTATTTACTAAACTCCCATCCAAGTTTTAATTGCATCGTTATAACTTCTACCTGTTGTAATACTACTCTTTTTATTGTTGTTTAAAGTGATGATGAATCGACTATTAAAATATTTCTGGACTTCTTTAATATAATCTGTATTTATAATTACAGAACGATGCACTCTTAAAAAGTTAGGTGGTAATTTTTGTTCTAATTGAATTAAAGATTGCTCGCTTAAATGAATCTCGTTTTTTGCATAGATATTTACATATTTATCGCCAGCTTCAAAATGCGAAACGTCTTCTAATTTTACAAAAACAAGTTTATCACCTTTTTTAACGGTAATAGACGTCATTTTTTTAGCTTCTTTTTGTAACGCTATTTCTTTTAAAAGACTAGAAAAATTTTGAGTAGAAAAACGTCTATCTAACAACTTTAATTTTTCAATGGTTTTTTCTAAACGTTCTAAACGCACAGGCTTTACCAAATAATCGATACTATTAGTTTCAAAGGCTTTTAACGAATATTGATCGTAAGCCGTACAAAAGATAACTATGGGAATCGTTTCTAGCGCTTCTAACAATTCAAAACCTGTAAGCCCTGGCATTTCAATGTCTAAAAAAATAAGATCGGGTTTTAAGGCTTCTATTTTTTGTTTGGCTTCTCGTCCGTTTTTAGCCGTATCTAAAACACGAAAGGTTTCTGGGAAATTACCTAATAATTTTACCAAACGCTCTCTTGCTAGTGGCTCATCGTCTATAACAATGGTGCTGTATTTTGTACTCATTTTTAGGCTGTTTTATCAATTGAAATACCAATACTTTTCTGCGGTGTGTTTTGCCATTTTAATTCGGCTTTAGCTCCATAACTTAAGCGCAATAAATCGTACACTGTTTGCAAACCATGACCGCTAACCAATCCTTCAGGGAAATTGGGACCGTTATCTATTACTTCAATTTCAATACCTTTTTCTGTTTTTAAAATATTTAATTCTATAATACCTTTATCTTCAATTTTAGAAATGCCGTGTTTTACTGCATTTTCTACCAAAGGTTGTAAAATATACATGGGTATTTCTTCATTTAAAACATCGTATTTTGCATTGATAACAAATTCTAAACGATCTCCAAAACGAGTTTGTTCAATTTCTAAATAACTACGTACCATTTCTAATTCATCGTTTACAGTACTTGTTTCTTTTCCTTTTCGGTTGATGGTGTATTTAAACAAATCTGATAACGAAAGTGCCATTTTTTCTGTTTTATCGGCATTGGTATGCGCTAAACTCGCTATAGAATTTAAAGCATTGTATAAAAAATGTGGGTTTATTTGAGATTGTAACGATTTTAATTCGGCTTTAGTTTTTAGCTCTCGTAAATTGGAAAGTTTCGTTTCGTTCTCGATAATTAAATTTCGTTCTTTAAAAATGAAAAAGCTTATTAATGCTCTTATAGAAGCGATTGCCATTAAAAATAAAAATATTTTAGATAATGTTAAATAATCACTTTGAATATTAACAGAGCTTCCTTTATGACTCATTACTATAACAAATAGCAACACTATACATATAAACGGTAAAAAACCTGTTGATAAAAAAATTAAGGCTGTTTTTGTAAATATACTTTTTAATGTTTTTTGAATTTTTAGTTCTATAAAACGAAACAAATAAAGAAGTGGAAATAAAACTAAATATAATGATAATGTTGTTGATAAAATTGTATCTAACCTTATTATTGGTGCTTTGTCATAATCATCAGGTATTGTTAAGAAATCATAAAAAGACACACTAAGTATGACAACAATGCTCATAAAAAATAAACTTACAGGAGCAATTACTCCAAACCTTAGCCAATCTCTTTTAATTTTTACATGTATTGATTTTTTAATTTTACTAATAAGAAATATAAAGAATAATGATAAAAATAAAACTGGTAAAAACATAAGAGCTATAGGGTTTTTAACCCACCATAAATCACGATCTCTTGATTTTACTCTTTCTGCATAAATATTATCTAATACATATTTAAATTGTTTTTCAGCAATTTTAAGTTTTTTTTTGAAATCTGGTTTATAAACTTCTTTTATTATAACAATGTCTTTAGTATTAAGTGGTTTTAAAGTGTTATTAAGATCTTTTTGAGGGTTAAAAATACTAAGTCTTTTTTTTCTTGCAGTTCTATATATAAAATAGCCATCAACTAAAGTTTTTGCTATTCTTGATTCTAGAGCATAGTTGTATTCTTGATTATTGTAAATATATAACTCAACTTCTTTGTATCCTTCAAATCCCTTTGTAAATACGAACTTTTGGTTTTTTTTATAAGTGTACCCCTTTTCAAAAAAAAGAGAGTCTGAAAAAACAAGCTTAAAATTAGATTTTTCATTTTTTGAAAACCCAATACTAATACTTTCTGTTACCGCATTTAATTTGGCTAAAATTTCCGCAACTCTTAGAGAGTCTATTGCTGTGTAATTACCTTCTAATTTGACTTTAATGTCATTTTCCCATTTTGACATCTGCATATGTCTATTATTGTTTATTTCAACAATATCCTCCCAAGGAACTTTTGGTAATTTTTCAGTTTCTTGAGCATAACTCTTGATGGCAATTAATAGAAACAATAAAGCGTAGCATAATTTTTTCATCAAAGTAAATTTAAATATTTATACCACAAATAAACTTGATAAGGGTGTGAGATAAAATACTTTTCTGACGAACTGCATTATTTGAAATTAAGTTACGCTTTAAAAAATATCTTCTTATTCTTCAATTGTATAATACATATGCTTAACCACAGGAATACCGGTAGCTGTGATTCCTTCTAAGGTTACTTTCACTTTGGTTTCTACAGAACTATTGTAATATGTTGTACTTACATTTCCATTAGCATCTGGATGTACATAAGGGTTCCAATAAATGGTGTTTCTTATAGCTTCTTTATTATACATGTCTGTAGACGGTTTATTTAAATCTGGTGTGTAAAAAACACGTGCTTCATAAAACCCTTCTATTTCTTTTTTTATGGTATGAAAGTCTTCTTTTGAAGCTTGGTTTCCAGAAAGTTTTTTGGTGTAAATAGCAATAACGCCATTAGCTCCTTCTGTTCCATATATGGCAGCAGTAGCTCCTCTAATAGCTTCAATTTTTTCCACATTATCGGGTTGAATAAAATCTAACTCTGAAATGTCATATATTGGAAAATCATTAATTAAAATAAGTGCTGGCTTGTCCTTATCATATCTCATAAATCGAAGATAATCTCCATTAACATCTCCTCGTTCAATTATTACTCCCGAAATAGTGAGTTGAACAAGTTCAAGAACATCATTTACTACAGGGGTATTTTCATCAACCACATAACTTAAATCTGGAATTCCATGCAGACTAATAGTTTGCTTTTTCTTTTTTCCAATAATTTCAACTTCATCTAAAATATTTTCAGGAGCTACACCAAAATTTATATGCTTTCTATACACATGTTCTACTATGCTATTTTTGTTTGTTGTTTCAATAAAACTACCAGTTAAATCTTTAAAATATACAGGTATTGGTTTTTGCCCAATTGGGTTTAAAACAATTTCGCCTTTGTTCTTTCCTTTTTCATTTCTTGAGTTTAAAAACATATTTGTTTTTCCTGACAGCATTAATTTTTCAAACTTAAAGTTCCCTAATGAATCGGTAATATCACTAAAAACATTCATTCCTGTTTTATTCATTAAAGCTAAAGATACATTCATATTGGGTTTAGGTTTCTCTCCAAAAAGCTGCTCAACTCTTCCTGTTATATTAATACCATTTTCTACCTTAAAAGGAATACTATCTTTTAATTTACGAGTTGTTTTCCATAAAAAATTACGCCATCCTTGGGTTAAGAGTAGCGCGTCTAAGTGCTCTAATCTTTTAGGATTATTAGAATTGAAATAATATCCTGGATTATGCACCTTGCCTCTTATATCCGACTCCATTAAAAAATAAGAACTAATATTTGTATTCAATGTTTTTTCATCTGTGACACCATTCAAATCGGTTACACTTAAAGAATAACTTGCCGATTTAACATCTCCAGCTTTCGACTTTGAAGAAATATTTAATACTACTTTTTCATTTGGTTTATAAGTAATCTTATCTGTGGTAACTTTAACATTCAAATCGTGTTCTTTTTCAATGTATACTAACCTTTCACTTTGTGGTTTAGAACTACTATCATATAATGTTATTTGACAAATACCTTCAGGAATATCAGCTTTTGGCAACTCGAAAGAAAGTATTAATTTAGTTAATACTGGGTTTATTTTTAAATAGGAGATGCCACGCGTTTTAAAATTAACCGTTAATTCCTCGTTTGTTTTTTTTATAAACGTTTCTTGATTTGTTTTAATAACTACAAAGGTTCTCCCTTTAACAGTTTTACAGCTTAACAAATAGCCTTCCGTATCTGCCTTTGGTAATTCTTGTTTTAATTCTTGTCCGTTAACCGTTTTAATTTTTGCGTAATATTGCTTCCCAGAAATGGGTATAAATTGAAACTTACCCATGCCATCATGAGTACTTAAAAATAGTGAAACTAAATTATCTTCATTATCAAAAACTTCGCCTGTAACCTTTATTGGTTTACCGTTTACATCTACCGCTTTAAAAGCGACTAAATTTGCAACATTTTGTAAAAGTGATCCACCTTCTGGGAAAAAATCAATCTTAATAGTATTCCGTTCTTCTATAGATGAATTTTCGTTTAAAATACTTTTTGTAGGTTTTTTTAAGTTATCTGAATGCGCTTTAAAAGCATCCATAATTTCAATTTCCTTTTTAAAAACAAAATCGTTATCAAAATTCCGATTCCAATTAGTATAAGCTCTTAATTGATAAATACCTGCTTTTTTAACTCCAGTTGAATCTGTTAATTTAAAATCGCCATGTCCTAAACCTTGTTCTATATTTATTTTATTTCTTGCAATTATTTTTGAATCGGGAGAAATTAGCTCTACGTATAAAACATTACTATTATTAAAAAGCAAATTATTATAAGCGTAAACCGAATAAACTTTATACCATAATGACTCACCTATGTTATAATAATTTCGATCTGTGTGTAAATATGTTTTTTCAATATCTGGTACTGTAACTTTTACTTGAGAGTAGGTTTTAAAACAGATTGAAATGAAAATTATTAAACAACCTAATAACTGATTTCCGCCTAAGCTTAGTCTAGATCTTTGCATTTTTAATTTGAGTTTGTTTTTTTACAACAAATTTTAAACGTGTAAATTACACTTTTAATTACTAAAACAAGTGTAATTATCTTACATTTTTTTGACTATAAATAACTTATATTTTATATTATAAAAAATACTTACAATAAAAGAATTGCAAATAGCATGTATAAATTACATCTATGCAATGTTTCACGCTCATTTAAAAAACATCTATATTTGCAGCATCTTTTTTTTACGAAGATTGTTGACTATGAAGAATATTAGAAATTTTTGCATCATTGCACATATAGATCACGGTAAGAGTACACTTGCCGACCGTTTGTTGGATTTTACAGGATCGGTAACCGCTAGGGAGCAACAGGCCCAACTATTAGATAGTATGGATTTAGAGCGTGAACGTGGTATTACCATAAAATCGCACGCCATACAAATGGATTATGAGCATAATGGTGAAAAATATATTCTAAACTTAATAGACACACCGGGTCACGTAGATTTCTCTTATGAGGTTTCTCGATCTATTGCTGCTTGTGAAGGTGCTTTACTTATTGTAGATGCTGCACAAAGCATACAAGCACAAACTATTTCTAATTTATATTTAGCTTTAGAAAACGACTTGGAAATTATTCCGGTACTTAATAAAGTAGATTTACCAAGTGCCAACCCAGAAGAAGTAACCGATGATATTGTTGATCTATTAGGTTGCGATCCTGATGAAGTTATTCACGCTAGTGGAAAAACAGGTTTTGGAGTCGAAAATATTTTAACTGCTATAATCGATCGTGTTCCAGCTCCTAAAGGAGATCCTGATGCACCATTACAAGCTTTAATTTTTGACTCTGTTTACAATACCTTTAGAGGTATTGAAACCTATTTTAGAGTCTTTAATGGTGAAATTAAAAAAGGTCAAAAAATAAAATTCGTTGCTACAGATAAAGAATATTATGCCGATGAAGTTGGTACATTAAAACTAAATCAAGTTGTAAAAAAATCTGTAAAAACAGGTGATGTTGGTTATTTAATTACGGGTATTAAAACAGCTAAAGAAGTAAAAGTTGGTGATACAATAACAGATTTTGACAACCCAACAACCAATATTGTTGAAGGTTTTGAAGATGTAAAACCTATGGTATTTGCTGGTATTTACCCTGTTGATACCGAAGATTATGAAGAACTTCGCAACTCTATGGAAAAATTACAACTAAACGATGCGTCGTTAGTTTTTGCTCCAGAAAGTTCGGCAGCTTTAGGTTTTGGTTTCCGTTGTGGATTCTTAGGGATGCTGCACATGGAAATTATTCAAGAACGTTTAGAACGTGAATTTGATATGACGGTGATTACAACGGTTCCCAATGTATCCTACCATGCCTTTACCAATAAAAACCCAGATGAGGCTTTTATTGTAAATAACCCGTCAGATTTACCAGATCCTTCAACCGTTAACCGTGTTGAAGAGCCTTATATAAAAGCTACCATTATTACAAAAGCCGATTTTGTTGGTAATGTGATGTCGCTTTGTATTGAAAAAAGAGGTCTTGTATTAAATCAGACCTATTTAACCACAGAGCGTGTTGAGTTAACTTTTGAAATGCCTTTAGCCGAAATTGTTTTCGATTTTTATGATCGTTTAAAAACAGTTTCAAAAGGATACGCATCTTTTGATTACCATCCAATTGGTATGAAAGTATCAAAACTTGTGCGCTTAGATATATTATTAAATGCACTACCTGTTGATGCGCTTTCTGCATTAATACATGCCGATAATGCACAAAGCATTGGTAGAAAAATGTGTGAAAAATTAAGAGAATTAATTCCACGTCAGCAATTCGATATTCCTATTCAAGCAGCTATTGGTGCCAAAATTATTTCTCGTGAAACTATTAAAGCACTTCGTAAAGATGTAACTGCTAAGTGTTACGGTGGTGATATTTCGCGTAAGCGTAAATTACTTGAAAAACAGAAAAAAGGTAAAAAACGTATGCGTCAAGTTGGTAATGTAGAAATACCACAGCAAGCGTTTATGGCTGTTTTAAAGTTAAATGATTAAATTAATTTTTTGAAAATAAAAACGGCATGATAAAAATATCATGCCGTTTCTTAAGATTATCCTTAAGAAATAAATTCTTGTTGATAATTTACTAATAGCATTTCAAATGTAGAGAAGCTAGCAGTATAAAAAAAAAGGTTTCACCTCAAAATAAGTAAGGTTTTTAAGGAATTGATTTTTCTCGTTTTTAAAGACTAAATAAACCCTTTTTCCTCGGCTATTTTTATTAATCCTCTATCATCTTTTTTATCTAAATTAAAAAGCTCTTTTAGTGTACGTTTTCTTTTTTCTATGGCAGAAATTGAAAGCGTAACTATCTCTGGTAATTCATTCATTTTTGTTCCTCTAGATAATTCGTAAAGTATTTTTCTGTCCAATTCATCTATTACTAAGTCATTAGACACTTGCTTTCTCATTAATTGAACTACAGATTTACTATAATAGGGTGTGTTTCCTATAACACTTTCTATAGCATTAACAAGCTCTTTAGGGCACAAATCATTTTTTATTAATAGTCCATCTGGATTAATACTTTTAAAAATTGAATTAATTCTATAATTATCATTGTACGTCGTGGCAACTATTATTTTAGCATTTGGTAAAAGCATTTTTATTTTAACACCTAAATCTTCGCCTGAAATTATTTTTCCGTTTTTAGATGGCGGCAACTTAATATCTAGAAAAATAAAATATGCTTTTTTAGTATTTGATGCTTCCTTAATTTTTTTATAGGCAATATCGCAATTTGTTGCAACATCAATTTCAAATTCTAACCTGCTATTCTTTTTACTTATAAGTTTAAGTGCATTTTCATAAGCACTAACAATTAACGGGTGGTCCTCTATAATTAAAACATTTATTAATTCAGTCATACTTAAAAATCTTTTTTTACAGGTATCTCTATATCAATTTCTGTTCCTTTATTATTTAGTAACGATTTTATTTTAAGCTTTCCATCTAATTTAAGAAGCCTTGAAGCTATATTTTTCAAGCCTATTCCTTTATGCATTTTTTCTGTATCAAATCCAATACCATCATCTATTATTTTAATACTTAAGACTCCTTCTTTAAAAGTAAAAGAAACTGAAATACTCTTAGCTTTTGCATGCTTTACTATATTTTGTATAGCTTCTTGAAGTATTCGATAAATTTCAACCCTTAAGAATTCATTAAATAATTCGAATTTTACTTCATCTTCATTTACAATTTTATATTTAAAATTTCCTGCTACGCTTTGAGTTTTAATATACACTTCTATAATAGACTCAAAATTAGTTTCTAAACCAATATTATCTATTTTTAACTCATGAGATACTTCCCTTACTTCTTTTTCTATTTTTTGCAGCTCATCTATAAACGCATTATATTGTTTTAAAGTACTTTCGTCTCCTTTTAATTCTAAAAAACCCATTCCCATTCTGGTACCAAATAACCTTGGTAAAATACCGTCATGTAAATCTTCTGAAATTCTATTGCGTTCTTGTAATCTAGCCTCTTCTAATTTGGCTTGTTGCTTAAGCATTAACCCGTAAATTTCTTGACTGGCTTGTTGTTGTTCTTTTTCAAAAAGAAGCGTTTTATTTTTATCTCTTTGTAAGTTAATAAAATATAGTAAACACAAACTTAATATAACAATGCCTGCAATAACCAATATTAATATATTTTGAGTGCTTAAACGCTTTGTTTCTTTTATATATTGGTCGGTCTCAAATTGTATTCTAGCATATTTATTTCTATTAGCGCGTTCGGCATCAATTAAACTATCGTTAAGTTTTATATGTTCGTATAAATATGCTTTTCCCTTATTACCTTCATAAAGCTTTGAAAGCATTTTTAATGCTCTTAATACTTCTATATAATCTTTTGCCTTTTTTCCATATTCATAGGATCTTTTAGAATAAAATAATGCTTTGTCTTTTTGATTCGTCCCATAGTAAAACTCTGCTATGTCATTTCCGCTTGAAGAGATTTCATAAAACAAATCTAAATCACAGAAAATATTATAGGCTTTGATAAATAAAGAGTCTATTTTGTTATAATCCTTATCTTTTTCCAAAAACATGGTATAAGCCATATTGTTTAATATTACTCCATAAGAAATTGGGGCTTTTTCTTCAATTGTCTCATCTTTCAGGAGTTGGTTATAAATTTTAATTGACTTGTTGTAGTTTTTAATTTCTTTATATAGTTCCGCAATATTAATTTTAGTATGCAAATGCGATTGATAATTACTTTCCATTTTATCAGTAACATCTAGGGCTTTATAGAAATACTCTAAAGCTTTTTCATATTCTTTAAGCTCATCTAAATTTAAAGCTAAATTATTATACAAACCCCATAAAATTTGTTGACTCTTTTCTGTTTTAGGGATTTTTAACAATAAATTTATTGCTTTTATTACATTGGCTTGAGCTCCTATATAATCACGTTCATCTAGCTGTAAATTAGAAATATTTGAAAGTATTCTAGATTGATTTATTAAATTCTTATTAATATTCAAAGATTGAAAATTTTCAAACATTTTTAATGAATTGTAATAATAATAATAAGCACTATCTTTTTTTTCTAAATTATGGTATGCATATCCTAAATCCGAGTTTATATATGCTATGTTTAAAGAATCATTATGCTTATTCGCTAATTTTAAATTCTCTAAACCTATGTTTATGGATACTCTAGAATACTTTTTATTCCATGAATAAACCAAAGTTAAATATGAAGTCGAATTTAAAATAACAGAATCTACTTCTGTTTTATAAGATAACTCACTTGCTTTTTTAGCATATTGTATTCTCGTTTCTAAATCGAAATCTGTGTTTTTAGATAATTGTCTTAATACTTGTATACTATCTAATTGCTTTTTAAAGGTTTTGGTTTGCCCGCTTGTTTTTAAACAAAAAAAAGTAAGGAATACTATAACGAAGTAATTTTTATACATATAATAAATACTGTAAAGACAAATATATATTCATTTTACTTTTATCTTGAAAGAAAATTCAATTAAAATTCTTAAAAGTAAAATTTATAGAATACATAAATTGTTTGATAAAACAGAAAAATGATAAAAAAAGTATTTATCATGTTGGCAAAATTGAAATCTATTATAAAGTATTTATTTTTTATATAATTAGATGATTAGATGATTAGAAATTTTGTTAATTCTTTAATCAATTAACAAAAAGACTAAAGCTTAACTTTGCATTTTGTTCCAATTTTTGATTGAATGATTAGCATTATTTTTTAACTTTTTTTCATTTTCGTTATTGATAATTTTGATTAATTCCAATTCTACAATTTTTTCTTTAAAAATAAAATTCTGCAAAAATGGTTTCTATTTATTTTGTAAGTTTATAAAATTCGTAAATATTACAAATGAATATTATACATATAAGCGCAGAATGCTATCCGGTTGCAAAAGTTGGTGGGCTTGCAGATGTTGTTGGAGCATTACCTAAATATCAAAAAGGCTCTAATACATCCTCTCAGGTTATCATGCCTTTTTACGACAATAAGTTTACTAAAGAAAATAATTTTCATACCATATATAATGGTGTATTAAATTTAGGTGTAGAACCTTTTGATTTTCGTGTTTTAACTTTAACAGAAAACACTTTAGATTTTGATGTGTTTTTTATTGATGTTCCTGAATTACTTTTTAAAGATTATGTTTATTCAATGGATGATACCGAACGGTTTTTATCGTTCCAAATTGCAGCTTTAGATTGGTTATTAACTTGGGATAATTACCCTGATATTATTCATTGCCATGACCATCATACTGGTTTAATTCCGTTTATGCTTCAAGAAAGCTATAAGTATGAAGCTTTTAGAAAGATTCCTAATATATTAACCATACATAATGCACAATATCAAGGTTGGTTTTCACATGAAAAAGTAGGTTTAATTCCTCCTTTTAATTTTGAAAAAGTAGGTTTATTAGACTGGGGAGGCTCAATTAACCCTTTAGCTTCAGCAATTAAATGTGCTTGGAGTGTTACCACCGTTTCGCCTAGCTATATGGAAGAATTAAAAGGAGCAGCAAACGGTTTAGAAGATTTATTAAGTGCCGAAAGTGAAAAATGTATAGGTATATTAAATGGTATTGATTGGAAGGTTTGGAACCCAGAAACAGATCAATACATCATTAAAAATTATAATTCTAAAACAGTAAAAGTTGGAGCCGAAGCAAACAAAAAATACTTGTGCGATACTTTTAAATTAGATTTTACAAAACCCCTTTTTGCATTTATTGGTCGTTTAGTAGATGAAAAAGGATCTGATTTATTTCCTGAAGCTTTTAATATTGCACTAGAAAAAAATAACGCCACCATATTATTATTAGGCTCTGGTAATGATTTAGTTGAAAAGCAATTAGAATTATTAAAAAAAGATTATATTGGTACATACAATGCCTATATAGGATATGACGAAAAGCTTTCTCATATCATATATGCAGGGGCAGATTTTTTACTAATGCCTTCTCGTGTAGAACCTTGTGGTTTAAATCAAATGTACGCTTTACGATACGGAACCATTCCTATTGTAAGAAGTATTGGTGGTTTAAAAGATACCGTTATTGATATTACAGAAGAAAATGGTTTTGGTATTTGTCATGAAAACGTAACAGTTGAAGAAATTACAAAAGCTATTGACAGAGGAGTAATCCTTTATAATGATCAATCAAAATACAAAACGATAAGAAACAATATCATGGAAATAGACCATTCATGGGATGTTTCTGCTAAAGAGTACATACATTTATATAACACTATAAAAACTGACTGAATATGATTAATAACAAGGTTTTATCCATTATTTTAGGTGGAGGACAAGGTTCGAGGCTACATCCATTAACAGAACAAAGATCTAAACCTGCAGTACCCATTGCAGGTAAATATAGATTGGTTGATATTCCCATATCAAATTGTATTAATGCAGACATTAAGCGTATGTTTGTTTTAACACAATTTAATTCTGCTTCTTTAAACCGCCATATTAAAGACACCTATCATTTTAGTTTTTTTAGTAGTGCTTTTGTTGATGTACTTGCAGCTGAACAAACGCCACATAATAAAGGATGGTTTCAAGGAACAGCAGATGCTGTAAGACAAAGCATGCATCACTTTTTAAGACACGATTTTGAATATGCATTAATACTTTCTGGAGATCAACTTTATCAAATGGATTATGATAAAATGATTGCTGCCCACGAAGCAAGTAATGCTGAAATTTCAATTGCAACAATTCCTGTTAATGCAAAAGATGCCACTTCTTTTGGTATTTTAAAAGCAAATGACGAGAGTGTAGTAACATCTTTTATTGAAAAACCTGACGCCAGTTTATTACCAGATTGGACCTCAGAAGTTAGTGACGAAATGAAAGGTCAAGGTCGAAATTATTTAGCCTCAATGGGTATTTATATATTTAATAGAGACCTTTTAGTAAGTTTAATGAACGATGAATCTACCATCGATTTTGGTAAAGAAATCATTCCACAATCTATTGATAAACACAAAACATTAAGTTTTCAATATGAAGGGTATTGGACAGATATTGGTAATATAGATTCCTTTTTTGAAGCTAATATTGGATTAACAGACGATATTCCTCAGTTTGATTTATACGACAAAGCAAAACGTATTTATACACACGCCAGAATGCTACCAACTACAAAAGTAGCAGGAACAACTTTAGACAAAGCTGTTATTGCAGATGGATGTATTATTAGCGCCGCCAAAATAGAAAAATCTGTTATCGGTATTCGTTCTAGAATTGGAGACGAATCTACAGTCATAAAAACCTATATGATGGGTAGCGACTATTACGAAACACTAAAAGAAATAGAAGACAAACAAATAAAAGTATTAATGGGAATAGGCGAACGTTGCTTTATTAAAAACGCTATTCTCGATAAAAACTGTCGTATTGGTGATGATGTAAGAATAAACGGAGGTCCTCATTTAGAAGACACAGAAACAGACACCTACGCTATTAAAGAAGGTATTGTAGTAATTAAAAATGGGGCGACTATTCCTAACGGATTTGTAATATAATATATGGCACAAGTAAAAGTTTATAGTCTATTTACAGACTTCGACATCAACCTTTTTAAAGCAGGGAAACACTATAGGCTTTACGAAAAATTCGGATCTCATATTACAACTGTAGATGGTATAGAAGGTACTTATTTTGCAGTTTGGGCACCCAGTGCCAAACAAGTTTCGGTAATTGGCGACTTTAATTTCTGGACAGAAAGCGAGCATCAATTAAATGTTCGTTGGGATAGTAGTGGTATTTGGGAAGGCTTTATTCCGCTAGTTGGTAAAGGCAATATTTATAAATATAAAATTGAAAGTCATAACAACGGTATAAAAACCGAAAAGGCAGATCCATACGCAAGACGTTGTGAGCATCCTCCAAAAACAGCATCCATAATTTGGGACGATAGTTACAAATGGAAAGATACCAACTGGATGAAAAAACGTAAAAGCCATAATGCGTTAGACGCTCCTTATTCGGTATATGAAGTCCATTTAGGTTCTTGGAAAAAACAAATTGAAGAAAACCGATTTTTATCTTATTTTGAATTAGCTGATGAGTTAGTTACTTATGTAAAAGACATGAATTTTACACATGTAGAACTTATGCCTATTATGGAGTATCCATACGACCCATCATGGGGCTATCAACTAACAGGTTATTTTGCGCCATCATCACGTTTTGGCTATCCAGAAGAATTTAAATATTTAGTAGATAAACTTCATCAAAATGATATTGGTATTATTTTAGATTGGGTACCATCTCATTTTCCTGAAGATGCACACGGTTTAGGCTTTTTTGATGGCTCATGTTTATACGAACACCCAGATAAAAGAAAAGGTTATCACCAAGATTGGAAAAGCTTAATTTTTAACTACGAAAGAAACGAAGTAAAATCGTTTTTAATAAGTAATGCAGCTTTCTGGATGGAGCAATATCATGCAGACGCCTTACGCGTTGATGCTGTAGCTTCCATGTTGTTTTTAGATTATTCTAGAGAAGATGGCGAATGGGAACCTAATATTTATGGAGGCAGAGAAAACTTGGCAGCTATTGAGTTTCTTAAAGAATTAAATCAAGAAATTTATGCTTCCTTTCCAGACACACAAACCATTGCCGAAGAATCTACCGCATTTCCAGGTGTTTCAAAACCTGTATTTTTAGGCGGTTTAGGTTTTGGTATGAAATGGATGATGGGCTGGATGCACGATACTTTAGAATATTTTGCAAAAGATCCTATTTATAGAAAATACCATCAAAACGATATCACCTTTAGTTTAGCTTATGCTTTTACTGAAAATTTTATGCTACCACTTTCACATGACGAAGTCGTTTACGGCAAAAATTCTATTTTAGGCAGAATGCCTGGAGATGAGTGGCAACGTTTTGCGAACCTTCGCTTGTTATACGGTTATATGTTTACGCATCCAGGTACCAAATTATTGTTTATGGGTGGTGAATTTGGACAGTATAACGAATGGGATTTTCAAGGAAGTTTAGACTGGAATTTATTAGAATTTGAACCACACAAAAACTTTCAAAACTATTTTAAAGCATTAAACTTACTCTACAAAACAACACCTGCTTTATATGAAAAAGGATTTTCTGGAGAAGGCTTTGAATGGATAAGTTATGACGACCATGAGAACTGCGTTATTTCGTACATAAGAAAAGGTAAAATTGAAAAAAATGATGTGATAATCGTTTGTAATTTAACACCAGATATTAGAAAAAAATATAGAATAGGCGTGCCTATTAACGGTAAAATTTCAGAGTTATTTAATAGTGATTCTGAAGCTTTTGGTGGTAGTGGCGTTTCTAACAAAAAAGCAATAACTATAAAAAAGACACCTTGGAATGGTAAAGATTATTCCGCTGAAATTACATTAGCACCACTAGCCATTATAGTGTTTCAATTCAAATCTTGATACATTTACAATTATCACTCTGATAATTTGTGTATTAACAAATAAATTAATGTTTTTTTAGCAAAAAAACGCTTTTTAAACTTATAATATTTAGTAATTTGGGCAATTAAATAATTGTCCAAATTATGATATTAAATACAGAATTAGAATATAAAGGAAACCAGTTTCCTACTACCATAACAGGATATTCAAAAGATGTAGATGTTCTACACTTTACCTCAGCCAATAACGTTATTCTTCAACTTACAGTTTTAAGAGACAGTGTTCTTAGATTTAGATACACCACTGTAGGAAAATTTGATAATGATTTCTCTTATGCCATTGATGAAGATGCTAGTAGAGGGTATAATCATTTAGAGATTTCTGATGATAATGAAAAATACATTATTACCACTTCAAAACTTATTTGCCACATCCATAAATCTGATTTAAGAAAATCTATTTATGATGCTAAAGACAATTCGGTTATTTGTGAAGATGAATTAGGTTTTCACTGGGAAGAAAGTTACGAATTAGGTGGCGATATTGTTAAAATGAGTAAAGCTGCACAAAATGGAGAAAGTTATTATGGCTTAGGTGATAAACCCCAACATATAAACCTAAAAGGACGTCGTTTTGAAAATTGGGCAACAGATTCATATGCTTTCGGAAAAGACACCGATCCTATTTATAAAGCCATACCATTTTATACAGGTTTACATAACGGAAAATCTTATGGTATTTTCTTTGATAATACCTTTAGAACGTATTTTGACTTTTGCCATGAAAGAAGAAATGTTACTAGTTTTTGGGCGCAAGGAGGTGAAATGAATTATTACTTCTTTTACGGCCCTAAAATGCAAGATGTAGTAACAAGTTATACAGATTTAACAGGAACACCAGAATTGCCGCCATTATGGGCTCTAGGATACCACCAATGTAAATGGAGTTACTATCCAGAATCTAATGTAAAAGAAATTACAGCCAAATTTAGAGAATTACAAATTCCGTGTGATGCTATTTATTTAGATATCGATTATATGGAAGGTTTCCGTTGTTTTACTTGGAGTAAAGATTATTTCCCAGATCCTAAAAGGATGGTAAAAGAATTAGCCGACGATGGTTTTAAAACCGTTGTAATTATTGATCCAGGTATTAAAATAGATAACGAATACAGTGTTTTTAAAGAAGGACTAGATAAGGATTATTTCTGTAAACGTGCAGACGGCCCTTACATGAAAGGTAAAGTTTGGCCTGGAGAATGTTATTTCCCAGATTTTACAAGACCAGAAGTAAGAGAATGGTGGGCTGGCTTGTTTAAAGAACTTATAGAAGATATAGGCGTAAAAGGTGTATGGAATGATATGAACGAACCAGCTGTAATGGACGTTCCAGGAAAAACATTCCCGTCTGATGTACGTCACGATTACGATGGAAACCCTTGTAGCCACAATAAAGCACACAACATTTATGGTATGCAAATGGCACGTGCTACCTACCATGGTTTAAAACGATTTAACTACCCTAAAAGACCATTTGTAATTACACGTTCGGCTTACTCTGGAACACAACGTTATACATCAACTTGGATGGGAGATAATGTTGCTACTTGGGAACACTTACAAATAGCAAACATACAAGCACAACGATTAGCATTATCTGGATTCTCTTTTGCAGGATCTGATATTGGTGGTTTTGCTGAACAACCTAACGGAGAATTATACGCACGTTGGATACAACTAGGGGCTTTTCACCCATTTTGTAGAACACACTCTTCTGGAGACCATGGCGATCAAGAACCTTGGGCTTTCGATGAAGAGATTACAGATGTAGTTAGAAAATTTATTGAAATTAGGTATGAGTTATTACCATATTTATATACCTCTTTCTACCAGTATTCGCATGATAATGTACCTATGCTAAAGTCGTTAGTATTATTCGACCAAGAGGATACACAAACACATTATAGAACAGACGAATTTATTTGTGGTAATCAAATATTAATTTGCCCAATAAACGAACCAAACGCCAAAGGAAGACGCATGTATATTCCTAGAGGTGAATGGTATAATTTCTGGACAAAAGAATTAATTTCTGGAGGAAAAGAAACTTGGGTTGATGCTGATATTGATAGCATGCCAATTTTTGTTAAAGCCGGTGCAATTATTCCTAAATACCCAATACAACAATATGTTGGTGAAAAAGTAATAGAAGAATTAAACTTAGATGTTTATTACAAAAACGGTAAAGAAGATTCTGAGTTATTTGAAGATGCTGATGATGGTTACGATTACACAAAAGGGCGCTATAGTTTAAAGAAATTTAATTTAGCAGGAACAGATGATAAATTAATTATAAGAATTCATAAAAGAGGAAAATACATGACCTCTTACAGTACTTTTAAGATTAACTTATTTGGATTGCCATTTAAAGTAAAATCTATTAAAGTAGATAACGAATATGTTGATTTGAAAGATGTTCAATTTAAAGACAATTCACTTATAGTGAATAAAGAATTTACAAACCTTCAGATAAAAGGATAAAAGTTATTACTGAGTTTAAAAAAAGAGCTTCTAGTATTATCTAGAAGCTTTTTTATTTAATAAGTTTTCCTAAATATATTAATTTATATCCCTTCTCGATTTTTTCAATAGCCTTATTTTGTGATGATATAATTTCAAAAACACCACGCTTATCTTTAACCAATAAAGGAATAATATTTTCATCCTCATTTGTTATTTCAATAAGCTCTTCAAAATGCGAACGATCTTTAATTTCTATTTCATTTATTTTAGGAAACTTCTTAGCTACTTTAAAAAGTGTTTCATAATCGTCTGTTTGAGAAAATAAACCCTCTTTTGGAATCGTGTCAGTGCTAGTCATTTCATCTACACTTATTAGTCTAAAAGCACCATTTTCTCCAAATTGTTTGCTAAATTTATTAATAGCAAATTGATTAATATCTTTACTTCCTGTTAAAGCCATTAAAAAACCTACATCATTTAATTCTACATTATCTTCTAAATTCTCAGAATAAATATTTGTATTAATTGCCTCTAAACCTAGTTTTTTTGCCAATTTAATATTGGTTTGATTACTATCAATCAAAACAACATGTCTGTCATTATCTTCTAAATATTTTCCAATTATTCTTGAAACTTGAGAAGCTCCAACAATTAAAATACCTTCAGATTTTTCAAGAAAAACACCTACCATTTTTGCAAATAAACGCGCTGTAGTAGCATTAAGTAAAACGGTTCCTAAAACAATCATAAAAACTAAAGGTGTAATATATTCTGCACCTTCAACACCTTGTTTAAGAAGTTTACTTCCAAATAATGAAGCAATTCCTGCTGCTACAATACCACGAGGTCCTACCCAACTAATAAAAAGCTTTTCATTAGCATTTAAATTAGAGCCTGAGGTACTTAAAAAAACAGCTAGAGGCCTAATAACAAAAACAACAATGGCAAAAAGCACTGCTGTTTTCCATGTGTAAAGAAGCATTAAGTCTTCAATATTAATATTAGCTGCCAATAAAATAAAAAGAATAGAAATTAATAAAACACTCAACGATTCTTTAAAATATAATAATTCTTTAATATTCTCTAATTTTCCGTTTCCTAAAACCATACCCATAACCACAACAGCTAAAAGCCCAGATTCATGAGCAAAAATTTCAGATTCAACAAAAACCAACAATACAGTAGAAAGCGATACTACATTTAATAAATAATGTGGAATCAATTTTTTATTTATAGCAAAAGCTAAACCATGTGCAAAAGTAAAACCAAAGGTCGTTCCGAATAAAATAATTTTACCAAACTCAATTAAAGCAGTTTTTGTAAAACCACTATCACCTTCAACACTAATAAATTCAAACACCAATACCGCAACCAAGGCACCAATTGGATCAATTAAAATACCTTCCCATTTTAATACGGTTGATATATCTTTTTTAAGCGGAATATTTCTTAAAATAGGTGTAATTACTGTGGGTCCTGTAACAATTATTAATCCAGAAAACAAAAATGATAACTCCCAACTCAACTCAAAAATAAGATACGCAATAATACCTGCTCCAAAAAAAGTAATAGCAGAACCAAGCGTAATTAATTTTGTTATAACTGGTCCAACATTTTCAATTTCAGAACGCTTTAAAGTTAAACCGCCTTCAAAAAGAATAATACTTATAGCTAGAGACACAAAATAATACAAGCCGTCTCCAGGAAATAAGCCTTTTTCTCCATTCCAAATAGGTTCTATCCATTTAGAACCATCATCCGATAAAAATTCTGAAGCTATAGGTCCTACTAATAAACCAATAAGAATTAAAGGTAAAATAGCTGGAATTTTAAATTTCCATGCAAACCATTGAGCCAATATTCCTAAAATAATTATCCCCGCTAATTCTAACATATTTTATTTTCTTTTTAAATTACTAATTTAAGTAAAAACAGATGATTTATTTTTTTAAAAAAATACTATCTTACGAACTTACGGAATAATTAATAGCTAAAGAGTGACTTTAAAACCTTTTAAAAGTATTGGAATTGGGATAGCTTATTCTCCCAACTTAAAAGCAAACCTTTTTGAGGCAGCCAGATTATCGGTATTTTTTAATTCGAAATTATTTTTAATACATGTTGGAGGTGCTTCTGAAGATAAAATAAACATGCTAAAAGTTATTCTTAAATCTTTTGAAAAAGACAAATTAGATTACGAAGTTGTTTTTAAAAAAGGAGACCCTGTTGATGTCATTTTATCGGTTTCTGAAGAAAAAAACATTGATTTATTAGTTCTTGGAGCCGTTCAACGCGAACGATTTGTAAAGTATTATGTAGGCTCTATTGCTAGAAAAATTACACGACAAGCAAAATGTTCTATTCTATTATTAATTAAACCTTCTGTAAATCGTGTTGCTTGTGAACATATTGTGGTTAATGGATTAAAAGACCCAAAAACAGAACAAACAATAACAACTTCTTTTTATGTTGCAAAGCAACTAAAAGCTAAAAAAATTACAATTGTAGAAGAAATTAATCAGGAGCAAGTTGCTGTTAAAGTTGATGATGATAAATCTCTTAGAAGAGCCTCTATTATAAAAGAACGTATTAAACTAAGAGAAAACTCTAGAATTAAAGAAATTATAGAGCATATTCCTGAAACATATACTAACGATATTATTATAAAATCTCAACCCATATTTGGTAAAAAGGGCTACTCTATTGGTCATTATGCTCAAATTTCTCGAGCCGATTTATTAGTTATGAATGCGCCTTCAAAAATGACTTTTTGGGATCGCTTATTTCCACATGATATTGAACATATTTTAACCGAACTACCAACTGATGTTTTAATCTTGCAATGAGTTCAAAAAAAAATAACATAAAAGACTTTTTTAAAACCTTACCTAAAAACATATTTTCCGGTTTTGTGGTTAGTCTTATTGCCTTACCTTTAGGTTTAGGTTTAGCCATGGCTAGTGATGCACCTCCAATAGCAGGTATTATAGCTGCAGTAGTAGGAGGTGTCGTAGTATCTATACTTGGTGGCAGCCATGTTACTATTGTTGGTCCTGGAAATGGTTTAGTAGGTGTCCTTTTAGTTGCCATAACAACGTTAGGAATAGAAAGTGCCTATGTTGCTATTATGTGCTCTGGAGTATTACTACTCAGTTTAGGCTTTTTCAGAATGGGTACGCTCGCCGATTTTTTTCCATCATCTGCAATTCAAGGGATGTTAGCAGCTATCGGGCTTATTATTTTAGGTAAACAATTTCATATTATGTTTGCTCATAAAATAAAACGAAACGATACTATAGATTATCTTTTTGAAATTCCCTATACAATTAATGATGCCATTCATTACGAAAACAAAGGTTTAATTTATGCAGCTCTAGCAGGTATTTTAAGTTTAACTATCATGCTTTTTTACTCAAAAATTAGAAATAAATATTTACAATTGATACCTGCGCCTATGTGGATTGTTATTCTGTCTATTGGGTTTAGTTACTATTTTGAATTTGGTTTACACGAACCTAACCCTATTGATAATGAATATATGATTTCTGGTATTCCAAGCATTCAAACCATCATAGCTGATATACCTCGCCCAAATTTTAGTGGTATTTGGAACCTATCTTTTTGGAGTAGTGTATTAGCACTTACACTTATTTCAAGTATAGAGTCTCTATTAAGTATTAAAGCTGTAGATAAATTAGACCCTGAAAAAAGACGTTCTAATGTTAACAAAGATTTAAAAGCATTAGGAATAGCAACCATTGGTAGTGGTCTTTTAGGAGGTTTAAATGTTGTAACTGTTATTGCACGCAGCTCGGTAAATGTTAACAATGGTGCTAGCAATAGGTCTGCAAACTTTTTTCACGCCTTATTTTTAGTGTTATTTATTGTGTTATTTAGTACTCAATTAACTAGAATTCCATTACCTGCTTTAATGGCTATATTAGTATACACTGGCTACAAGCTGGCATCTCCTAAAATTATCACTAAAATATTTTCTATAGGAAAAGAGCAACTTATTATTTTCTTTGCCACCTTAATTATTACTCTAAAAGTAGGATTAATTACGGGTATAATTGCAGGTGTTGTTACAACCTTAATTATTCATATAATAATCAATAAAAGTGTTGGTTTATTTTTAAGAAACCTATTGAAGCCTAATGTTTTAATGTACAAAGAAGCAGAAGATCAAAACAATTTATACGTAAGTGTAAAACACTTTTGTAGCTTTTTAAATTATTACAAACTTAAAAAACAATTAGATGCTGTACCAGAAGACCAAGATGTTATTGTTGATTTTTCACTATGTGAATTTGTAGATCATACCGTGATGGAAAATATGCACAGTTATCAAGAGTTATTTAATAAACGTGGTGGTAATTTTGATGTTATTGGTTTAGATATGCATGATACCGATTCTAAACACCCCTTTGCTTTAAGACGCATGCTTCCGGTACCAAAAATTATAAAAAACAATTTAACAAGACGTCAAACTAGTATGGAAAACTTGGCTAAAGGGTATCACTACAACTACTCTTCTAAAAAAATAAAAGAAGTCAATTTTTTAAACAATTTTTTATTTTTCAAGACAAAACACGTCAACCATATTTATAATAAACTTTCACATGAAGACAAAGCCATCAAATTATTTGATATTGAATTTTCTGAAGGCGAATTTATAGCGAAAGAAGTAATTAGAAAAACCATGCTTCATATAAATTTAGAGCATATTATCCCAGAATTCACATTAGATAAAGAAGGGTTCTTAGAAAAGGTATCTGCCTTTGCAGGCTTTAAAGACATCAATATTAAAAACCATGACGATTTCTCTCATCGTTTTCATTTATTAGGAGATAATGAAAAAGCGATTAGTAATTTTTTTAATGATGATGTTACACATTTTTTTGAGAGTAACCCCTATTACCACGTAGAATCTAATGGAAAAGCATTACTCATTTTCGGAAAAGAACGCTTATCGAGTATAAAAGAAATTAAAGCTCTATTCGACTATGGAAAACGTTTAAAAGAAGTAATAAACTAAATTTTTAAAACGCTTTCAATTTATAACATAAAACGAATAATTAAGACATAAATATTACGGTTTAACCTCAATAAGCAACAAATTTTATGTTTTATTCTTAATATATTCTTAACATTTATAACCATTAACAATAGTTTTATTAATTTTACGATTATATGAATTTATACCCAATAAATGCTGGTAACTTTAAGCTCGATGGCGGTGCTATGTTTGGTGTTGTTCCAAAATCTTTATGGCAACGCACCAACCCTGCAGATACTAATAATATGATTAATTTAACATCTAGGTGCTTACTTATTGAAGATGGTAATAGGCTTACATTAATTGATAATGGTATGGGTAATAAACAATCAGATAAATTTTTTAATTATTACTTTCCTTGGGGTGATTTTAATTTAGATAGTTCTTTAAAAAAACAAGGGTTTCATAGTGATGATATTACAGACGTTTTTCTAACACATTTACATTTTGATCATTGCGGAGGAAGTATTCAATGGAATAAAGATAAAACAGGTTACGAATCCGCTTTTAAAAATGCTACGTTTTGGAGTAATAAAGATCATTGGCAATGGGCAACACAACCCAATAGAAGAGAAAAAGCATCTTTTTTAAAAGAAAACATTCTACCTATGGAAGAAAGCGGTCAGTTAAAATTTACATCTTTACCTAAAGATGATTTGCAAAAAAAATCTGAACTAGATTTCGATATCTTTTTTGCCGATGGACATACCGAAAAACAAATGATTCCTATGATACATTACAATGGAAAAACCATTTGTTTTATGGCAGATTTACTACCAACAGTTGGACATTTACCGCTTCCTTTTATCATGGGATACGACACCAGACCATTATTAACGCTTAGCGAAAAAGAAAAATTCCTGAATATGGCAGCAGATAATAACTATTATTTGTTTTTAGAACATGATGCTCATAACGAAATTATTACAGTGACTAAAACTGAAAAAGGGGTCAGATTAAAAAAAACCTTTTCAACTCAAGAAATATTTAATTAAAAAAATAGACTAACTCAAATATTAATAAATGAAAACAATTAAATTTTTATCAATTTCAGTACTTGCTACTGCTTTATTTTATGGCTGTGGTGGTACGGCTGATATTCTATCAACACCTGTTGAAAACATAGACACGTCACCATTAAAAGTAACCGAATTAACCGAAAATGAAAAACATACTTGGGGACACTTAGATTTAATAAAAGATACTATTCCTGGAATGAGTGTTGATAAAGCTTATACAGATATCATTAAAAATAGAAAGGGAAAAAAAGTTATTGTTGCCGTAATTGATACTGGAATTGATATCGATCATGAAGATTTAAATGATGTTATATGGACTAATAAAAAAGAAATTGCTAACAACGGAAAAGATGATGATAATAACGGTTATATTGATGATATACACGGTTGGAATTTTTTAGGTGATGGCTATAACGAACAATTAGAATTTGTACGCATTCTTGCTTCTGGAGATACTAGTAACCCTGAATATTCTAGAGCTCAAGCAGAATACGATAAAGAATACCAAAAATACACTGGTTATAAAACTAATTATGAACAAATTTTTCAGCAAATTAAAAGTGCCGATGATGTTCTTACAAAACATTTAGGTAAATCAGATTATACAAAAGCAGAAGTAAATGCTATTAAAACAGATGATGAAGCACTTACTCAAGCCATCCAAGTTGCTAAATATATGTACAGCAATGATATGGATTCTTTAAGTGATGCGAAAAAAGAAATAGAAAAAGGTTTAGAAAGTATAAATGACCGTTTAAATTATAACCTAAACAAAACCTTTAAAGGACGTGTCAATGGTGATAATCCAGACGATATATCAACCAAATTTTACGGAAATGGAAACATAAAACCTATTAAGAAATCTGAAAGCCATGGAACACATGTTGCTGGTATTATTGCTGCAGAACGCAATAATGGAAAAGGAGCAAATGGTGTTGCAAACAATGTTGAGATTATGAGTATTAGAGCAGTTCCAAATGGTGATGAATATGATAAAGACATTGCTTTTGCTATTAGATATGCTGTTGATAATGGAGCAAAAGTAATTAACGGAAGTTTTGGTAAATACTATTCTCCTCATAGCGATTGGGTTCGAGAAGCTATTACTTATGCAGGAGAAAATGATGTGCTTTTTATTAATGCTGCCGGAAATGAAGGAGAAAACATAGATACTATAAATGTATACCCAAATGACTCTGTTGGTGTAGGTCCAGAAGTTTCAAATACATTTATAACGGTAGGTGCTTTAGAACCTAAATACGGCTCTAATATGATAGCTGGTTTTTCAAATTATGGTAAAGTAAATGTTGATGTTTTTGCACCAGGAGCAAAAGTATATTCTACAACACCAGAAAATGAATACGACACAAAAGGAGGCACTTCTATGGCTGCACCAGCAGTAGCAGGTGTTGCTGCTTTAATTCGTTCATATTTCCCTAAATTAAGTGCTGCTCAAGTAAAACAAATTATACTAAACTCTGGTCTAGCTATTAATACAAAAGTAATTGTTGGTGGAGATACAAATGATGTAAAACCGTTTGGAGATTTAGTAAAATCGTCTAAAATGGTTAATGCTTATAATGCTTTAATAATGGCAGCTAAAATAGCTAATTAAAAAACTTATTTTATAATAAAAAAGAGGCTCTCAAGCCTCTTTTTAAATTTCAAATACTATGAAACATTTATTCATTTCTATTTTAGGTTTACTTGTTTTCTCCTCTTGTAATAGTACTAAAGAAATAATATCTACACCATCAACTCCTTTAACTCCTGTGACTCCAATGGCATCTCATGCTAAGGCAACGTCTACTTATTGGCAACAACATGTTGATTATAAAATGGAGATTGATATGAATGTAAATACGTATCAATATAAAGGAAAACAAACTTTAGTATACACCAATAATTCCCCCGATGTATTAAACCGCGTATATTACCATTTATACATTAACGCATTTCAACCAGGTAGTGAAATGGATGTCCGTTCTCTTACTATTGCAGATCCAGATTCAAGAGTTGGTAATCGCATTAGTAAACTTAAACCTGATGAAATTGGATATATAAAAGTAAACGCATTAAATCAAAATGGTACAGCCTTAAAATACGAAACAATTGGCACCGTTTTAGAAGTAGATTTAGCAAAACCTATACAACCAGGAGAAAGCGTCACTTTTAACATGGATTTTGATGCGCAAGTTCCTTTACAAATACGTCGTTCAGGAAGAAATAATAAAGAAGGCATTGCCTTATCAATGGCACAATGGTACCCAAAGCTAGCAGAATATGATTTTGAAGGTTGGCATGCCGACCCATATATAGGGCGAGAATTTCATGGTGTTTGGGGCAATTTTGATGTAAAATTAACTATTGATAAAGATTATGTTGTTGGTGGTACTGGCTATCTTCAAAACCCAAACGAAATAGGATATGGTTACGAAACTGGAATTGTAAAAAAACCAAAAGGCAATAAACTTACATGGCATTTTGTAGCACCAAATGTGCATGATTTTACGTGGGCTGCCGATCCAGATTATATTCATGATACCATGCAGGTACCAAACGGTCCACTACTTCACTTTTTATACAAAAGTACTATGCCAAATCAAAAGCTTAAAAACTGGAAAAACTTGCAACCAAAAGCTGTAGAATTAATGCAGTTCTATAGCAATAATGTTGGCCAGTATCCATATAAACAATATTCGGTAATTCAAGGTGGAGATGGAGGAATGGAATATGGCATGTGTACACTAATTTTAGGAGAAGGAACTTTTGAAGGTTTATTTGGTGTAACGGCACACGAAATGGGACACTCTTGGTTTCAATTTATTTTAGCAAATAACGAAGCTAAACACTCATGGTTGGATGAAGGTTTTACAGAATATATTTGCACACTTGCTGAAAGCCAAATTTATAATAAAGATTTTACAAACCTATCAAAACGTATTTATGATGTTTATACTTATTTAGCAAAATCTGGAAAAGAACAGCCACAATCAACACATTCAGATAGGTACAACTATAATCAATCATATTCGATATCTGCTTATTATAAAGGTTATTTATTTTTAAATCAATTAGCCTATGTTATTGGTAAGGATAATCAAGAAAAAACCATAAAACAATATTTCAACGACTTTGCTTTTAAACATCCAAGACCAATAGATTTTATTAGAACCGCAGAAAAAATCTCTGGATTAGAATTAGATTGGTATTTAATGGATTGGACACAAACCACAAATACTATTGATTATGGAGTAAAAACCGTTGAAGATAATACTGTAACTCTAGAACGTATTGGCATCATGCCAATGCCTATAGATTTAACCGTTACTTATACCGATGGTACAAGCGAAGATTTTTATATTCCATTACAAATGATGCGTGGCGAAAAACCAACCTCAGCAACCATTATAAAAGACTGGGCTTGGGCTTATCCAAGCTACACATTTAAAACTTCAAAAAATGTAAAATCTGTACAAATTGATCCTAAAGAAATGATGGCTGATATAGATAAAAGTAATAACAAAAAGTAATATAACTTAAAAATAAAAAATAGTGGCTTGTTGTAATAAACAAGCCACTATTTTTTTTAAGAATCTACACTAAACATACTTTTTTTGCGCAATCGATTGTTTTTTTCTTTTGTTTTCTTTTTTGTTTGCTTTTATTTTTCTTTATTTACGTTTAATAATGAAATTTAATTTGTAAAAACAGCCATGAAAACTCAATTTTTATTGATTTTAATAACCTTATTTGTATTTATAACACCTTATAAAAAACTTCATGCAGCACCAAAAAAAAATGAAGTAAAATTAGATTATTCGATAAAAGAATATATATCTCCAGAGGTTAAAATAATTCAAAACAAAGACAGTTTAAAAGAAACAAACAAACCTAATAAAACTGAAACCAAATTTTCAAACTGGTTAAAAAAACATGTCCCAGGTAATTACAAAAATACAACATATGATCATCACAATGATTGGTATCAGGTTTATATTCCAGAATATGAATTAACACTTAGCTGGGGACCAGTAACTTCAACACAAACAGAACTTAAAGAGGTTGAAGGACTTAGTGAAAATGAATCTCTTTTCATCGCTAAACAGACTAAAGAAAATTGGGATAACCTTCTAGGTGTGAAATATTTCCCAGGGATCGGATATTATGTTTCAAAATATTCATCATCAACCATGGGGCATTTTAAAGTTCGTCCAGTCTCAATAATTCAATTCAGCGATAATGATGCAAAGAAATTTGTAAATAATATGGTTAATACCTACGATAAGAAACTATATAAATCAGAAGAAGGATTTTCTATTTGGGTAAAAGAATATATCAATACAGAACACCCTAAACTTATAATTGATTATCACGGTGCTTGGTATCAGTCTGTAATTCCTAAAATAGACTTAACTGTTACTTGGGGAACCATGGACAAATCTCAAATGCAATTAAAAGATCTGCACGGAGTAAGAGAAGATAATAATAAGTCGTTTTTCATTGAAAAAAAAGCTAGTGAAGGCTGGGAAAAACTTCCTAATGTCCATTTTACAAAAGGCGTAGGCTATTTTATTTCAAAATATAATGCTTCAAGTATGAGTAATTTTGAAGTAGGTAGTATTTGTGTCATACAATTCAATGGTGATGCTAAAGCCTTTGTTAATAAAATGACCAAAGCTTGGAAAGATTATCAATAAATTAAGAAAGCCTAATGAGAATTAAATTTATTAAATGGAGAGTATTTAAAGAGGTGGTATTAATAGCCGTCATACTTGGAATATTCTTATTTCTCATTGTTTATATTTTATGAATTTATACCAATACCTTTTATTGAGTATCTATATCTAATATTAATTATGACAAAAACATAAAGTAAAATCATAAAACTGTAAAAATTAAATACTAACTAAAAATTAAAAAATGACTTTATTACATAAAAGAACATGCTTATTAATGATGATTATAGGAATGTTTACTACTTCATCTTATGCACAAATTAACCCAATTTCGGGTATCCTCGATAAAGCAGGAAATGGATTAGACGGACGCTACTGGAAGTACACAAAAGGTCCAATGGTTAAACTTGCTGGCGATGTTATAGCCACTATTAATGAAAGACCAGCTGATGCTACTTTCAAAGCAACAAAACTGAAATACCAAAGAAATGATATTTCGCTATTGGTAGATTGGCTAGGAGATGATGGTGCAAGCGTAGTTTTCTCAAATAAGCCTGAAAGTCCTGATGTTGATGGCAGTATTTTTAGTTTTACAGGTCTTATTGCCATTCCAGAAGCAGGAGAAGTGACATTTACTGGTTCATCAGATGATGGTTGTATGGTTTGGATAGGTGGCCAAAAGGTTATCAATAATGATGGACACGGAAATGCTCCAGGAAAAAATCCTGAAGGTAAAATATCTTTCAAATCTCCAGGACTTTATCCAATTGAAATTGTTTATTACAATGGCAGCTGGAGGGATTACTTAAATCGATACGGAGAAGGTGTTTTTAATTTTGAAATAAACGGATCTCCTGTTAAAACAGAAACTCTTTATTCGGCAAACACAATTAATAAAACATTAATTTTTCCTTCTACAGCAGAAAAAATACCTACTGAAAAAGGTACTGGACTTGTGGGTCGACTTTGGAAAAGATCAGGTGGCCCTCTATCCGGTTTGGCAGGAGAAGGAATTCATATAATGAAAACGACTCCATCTCACGGACTTTTCAATGCAACAAGGTTAAACTACTCAGGAAACGAGCTAACACCTATGATAGACTGGTTAAAAGAAGATGGTGATAGTTTAGCTATGTATTATGAAACGGAACTAGGAAATATAGATGAATGTCTGTTTAGCTTCAATGGGTACATTGCTATTCCAGAAAAAGGTGAAGTAAACTTCAATATTTCCTCAGATGATGGAACCATTTTATTAATTGGTGGTCAAAAAGTTATTGTAAATGATGGTTATAGAAAAGCCCCTGGTGAATCTCCTAAAGGAACAGCGGTATTCTTGAAAGCAGGTCTTTACCCAATCGAACTTTTATATTATAACGGCGCCTACAAAGATGAAGCAGCAGGTACTCGAGGAGAAGGTATTATGAGGTTTTCTATAAATGGAAACAATGTAGATCCAACAACGCTATATCCGGTATCGGTTAGTAACTAGTATTAGTCATTCAACATTAAAAAAGAAAAAAACCAACAAATAAATTGAATTCTAAAAAGGTAATTAGTTAATTATGAATCATCTAAAAAAGAAGAACGGAAATAATCATTCTCAACAAAAAAGGAGACTATTTACTAATCTACCCTTTCTAATTGCAGTATTGTTAATAGTTGCTAATTCATCGTTTTCTTATAGCAATAATAAATCACAGGAAGAATTAACCAATAAGTTTATAGTTCCAACTGGCTTAAGTTACACAAACTGGCTAAAAAAATATATTCCAGCTGAATACCAAGGAGTTAAAATTATTGATAACAAAGATTGGTATCAAGCAATTATTCCTGAATTAGAACTCACCATTAGTTGGGCTTTTTTACCTCAAGAAAAATTAGCATTGAAAGATGTTCATGGCCATTATGAAGGAAAATCGATGTTTATTAGCGAACCTGCTAAAGAAAATTGGACTAACATTTCTAACCTAGAATATACAAAAGGAGCAGGTTATTACCTTCCAAGTTATTCATCTTCTAGTATGGGAAATTTAGAAGTAGCGAAACTTTCTGTCTTACAATTTAGAGGTGGCAATACAAGAAAATTTGTTGATAAAATGATTAAAGAGTGGCAATTAGCATCTTTAACAGCAAAAAACAAAAACTATAAGCCACGCGTCATTAACACTACAGATTTAGGAGCAGATCCAGACGATAAGCAGTCTATGGTAAGACAATTGGTGAGCGCAAACGAATTTGATATTGAAGGATTAATTGTCGCAACTGGTTGTTGGAGAAAGACTCAAAGTAATACAACTATGTTAGACAAACTTGTTAATGCTTATGAAGAATCTTACCCCAATTTATCTGTTCATGCTAATGGATTTCCAACGCCTGAATATTTAAAATCAATATCTGTAATGGGGCAAACAGGTTATGGTATGAGTGATGTTGGTACAGGAAAAGACAGTGCTGGTTCAGAACTCATTATAGCATCTGTAGATAAAGATGATCCGCGACCTGTATGGGTAATGGGATGGGGAGGTATGAATAATGCTGCTCAAGCTATATGGAAAGTTAGAGAAACCCGCTCACCAGAAGAATTAAAAGAATTTTTGAGTAAACTACGCTTATTTGATATACTTGGGCAAGACGATGCTGGAGCTTGGATTGCTAAAACATTTCCAGATGTATTTTACATTCGTGCAACAGGTGTTTATGGTTGGGCACCACCAAAAAATGGCACCTATCAACGTGATGACATTCAAAGTCATGGTCCGTTAGGCGCTGTATATCCAGATACAAAATGGGCTACCGAAGGTGATACTCCTGCATTTATGCATGTATATCCTAATGGGTTAAATGACCCTGAACAAATTGATCAAGGAGGTTGGGGTGGTCGCTTCAGCTTTGAAAAACAGGCAGGTATCAGAAGTATGTCTGGAGTAAAAAAAATTGAAGAAAAAGGTGAAAGTAAATACGATCCATACTACATGTACGGTAACACACCTGAAAAATCCAAAGCCATAAAAAAATGGAACAAAGGTTATAATAACGATTTTGCCGCCAGAATGGATTGGAGTATCACAAGTAATTATGAAGAAGCCAACCACCATCCTATAGCTATATTAAATGGTGATAAAACCAGAAACGTTTTAACTATAAATGCTACGGCGGGTTCAAATATTGAACTAAATGCAAATGGTTCATCTGATCCTGATGGAAATAACCTGTCTTACGCATGGTCTTTTTATAACGAGCCAAGTAGTTATAATGGAGATATAACAATTCCGAATAACACGTCTTATTCAACTAAATTAAAAATTCCTGAAGATGCCGCTAATAAAAATATTCATATCATACTAGAAGTTTATGATGATGGTAGTCCAAATTTATATGCGTATCGCCGTTTAATAGTAAATGTGCAACCTTCTAAAAAAACAAGTTTAAATAATGAAGAACCTCTTTCTGGAATGCCTTACGTTACTTTTCAAAATAAAGTAGTGGTTACCAAAGTTCGTCATTTTGATAATATATGCTGGAAAATTGCAGCAGCTGGAGGTACTTGGTATTTTGAAAACGGAGAAACCGATGGTAAATCAGGTTTTAGTAGCGCCTTTGATAAAGCAGGAAACGATTGGATAGGAAATGATGCAGATAGAGGCTATAATAAATCGCCAAATAAAGGCGGGCGACATGAATACCGAGGTTGGCCAAATTTTGGAGAAGGTAATTTTAATCATCCGCAAAGAAAAAGTAATTCTACTTCACGTTGGATTGATGAAAATGGTAATAATATAGAGTTCAAAGATAAATTAGAAGGTGATCATTTAATCATGATAGCATCTAACGCTACCTATGAATTAGAATATCATTTTTTCACAACGCATGCTGCTATTAAAATAATAAGAGCCGATGATAAGTATGCATTCCTTTTTGAAGGCCCTATTGGAGGCGAACAAGAATCACAAATAGACAAAGATTATTATGTATTAAAAGATGGTGTGCATAGAGAAGTAAAATCTGGTGGTCTAGGATATCTTGAACCAGAATTTGGCAATAAATTCCCTTCGTCATTCTTCTATTTAGTAGATAGCGACCCTAAAGATGCTCAAGTTTTTTATGCAGCAGTTAAAAACGTTGGACCAGATTCGGCTGGTGATGAAGGTTGGAGACAAGGAGATAATATGGTGATTTTTAGTTTTGGTAGAGATGAAGACAAACGAGCATATACTGGAACCGATGCTGTATGTGTTTTTGGTTTTTATGATAAAACCTCACATAAAAAAATATCAAGATTCATTAAATCGACCCTTAAAAACCAATTTGAATAAACTAAATATAAAACAATGAAAAAGCTACTTAACATTAAATATTATTCCGTACTATTTTTGGGATTATTAATTTTCGGCAGTAACTATATAATTGCTCAAAATAAAAGAGATAAACCTCGTATTATAGTAACCAGTGATGGTGAAATTGATGATGAATGCTCCATGGTTCGGTTCCTTCTTTATGCAAATGAATTTGATATAGAAGGTATTGTAACTACAAGTTCTCAATACCACTGGCAAGGATTCGAATGGGCGGGCGATACTTGGATTGACCCGTATTTAGCAGCTTATAAAAAGATTTACCCAAACCTTATAAAGCATGATCCTAATTTTCCAACACCATCTTACCTGAGAAGTAAAACACGTATGGGTAATATGAGTGCAGAAGGAGAAATGGAAATAGTAACAGATGGATCTCAACTAATTGTTGACGTATTGTTAGACGAGACTGATTCAAGGCCGATATGGCTTCAAGCTTGGGGTGGCATAAATACCATAGCCAGAGCATTAAAAACAATTGAAGAAGAGCACCCAGAAAGAATGGCAGAAGTGGCTAATAAAATAAGGCTATACTGTATCTTTGAACAAGATGATACGTATCAAAGGTATATTTTACCGCATTGGGGAAAATATAAAATTACCACCATCATTTCAGATCAATTTGAAGCCATTGCCTATCGTTGGAAAAAGATTCTTCCAAAAGAACAACACCAATATTTTGACGGAACTTGGATGCGTAAAAACATTCTGAAAGATCATGGGCCATTATGTGCCTTATATAAATCGCATAAAGAAACAGATGATGGGTTTGTAGAAAACGATTTTCGTTCAGAAGGAGATTCACCTGCATTTTTACACAATATTGTTACTGGTTTACGTAGCATGGAATCTCCAGATATGGGTGGCTGGGGCGGTCGCTTTGTTTGGATTCGCGATAATACTTGGATGGATCCTGCTCCATATGAAGGCTACGAATATCCTGAAGGCAGATATTTTAGAGAAACTTGTTGGGGAAGAATAAGAATAAACGAAGGCGGTACTTCTCATAATGATGAACGTATGATGAAATTTTTTAAACCCGCATGGCGTTGGGCTGTAGCTCAACAAAATGAATGGGCAGCTCGTGCAGACTGGAGTGTAAAACCATATGAAGAAGTAAATCATGCTCCAATAGTTGTTATTGATCATGCCATCGATCTTATTGTTAAACCCGGTGAAAAAATAAATCTAAGCGCTTTAGGAACAACAGATCCAGATGGAGACGAACTAACTTACAAATGGTGGCAATATGAGGAAGCTGATACTTATGAAGGAACAATTACCATAGAAAATTCAGGGAAACAACAAGCTTCTTTTGTAGTACCTAAAACAAATTCTAAAGGAAAATCAATACATGTGGTTTGTGAAGTATCAGATAATAATTCACCTACTTTAACAAGATATCAAAGAGTTATAATAGATGTTAAGTAATCTACTCATACGATTACGTAAATAAATAAACTCAACAACTATATATGATAAACAAATGAAAAAATCATTTAATACATTCATAATAGTATTTACTTTTCTTAATATTTTTATTGAGATACAAGCTCAAACATTAACAATAAAAGATTCAACAGCTTTGGCTTTTGATGAGCAAAACCTTGAAGACCCTATTCTGTTATGGCCCAATGGCGCACCAAACGCTACAGGCACAAGCGATGAAGATAAACCTGCAATCACCCCTTTTATACCAGAAGTATCTAAACGCAATGGTACAGCAGTTTTGGTGATTCCTGGTGGTGGATTTGTTCTACGTGCCAAAGATCATGAAGGAGTTTTGGTTGCTCAATGGCTAAAAGAACAAGGCTTCACAGCCTTTTTACTCAGGTATAGATTGAGACCTATTTATAGACGAACAGAATGGCTCATGGATGGACAAAGAGCTTTACAGTATATCCGTGCACATGCTTCTAAATATAATATTTCTACAGAAAGATTGGGAGCTGTAGGTTTTTCTGCTGGAGCAAACCTCTGTGCCGATTTAGCTTTTAGTTCGTTTCCAGGAAACTCGAAATCAACAGATGCATTAGACAGACAACCTACAAATCCTAACTTCATTATGTTGGCGTATGGATATGGCGAATTGCCTGCGACATTGGAATCATTTCCAAAAGCTAATATGCCCCCAATATTTATGTATGGTACTGCTGAAGATTCAGGAAGTTACAAAGGCATGGTAAAAATGCATTCCAATTTACTTCATGCTAAAATACCTGTTGAAACACACTTCTTTCAAACGGGTAATCATGGAACTGGTTTTGCTATTGGAGATCCCATTTTAGGTCAGTGGCCATACTTAGCTAAAAACTGGTTATGGGCAAACGGACTTTTAACAGACAAACCAAGAACGTCATTATCTGGCTCTATTTTACTTGATGGAAAACCCTTAGTTAGAGGTTCTGTAATTATGACCTCTATTGATGACCCTAATGCACCACCAGTTATTATTTATCAAAATAACAGTGGCACAGGAAAACTTGGACTTTATTCGGTGCCTAAAAACGAAGGTCCAGTAGCAGGTACATACAAAATAGAAGTACGGCAAGGAGCCACACGATGGACTAGCAATTCTAGAGATCCATTTATAATAGAAATGATGGACAAACAACGCAAAGGAGAACTCACCAAAGAAGACATTGAAAAATGGACGGTATATCACCGAGCACGTGACCTCTCTCCTAGTATCTACAACCAGCGTGTTTTTACCCATCAACATCCTAATGACAAAAAGGAATATAGTGTCCATATAAAAGAAGGTATGGAGCTTAATATAGAAATATTTAGTAAGTAACCAATAACGACTCTTTATAAAAAAAAACTAAGATGAATTTTGTGTTTTTATTAGTTCTACTCTTTTTATTTTTAAAGAATAAACCAATAAATTTCTTAAATCACGGAAGTAAAATTCCAATTTAGGACTAATGCAAAACTTATGAATTTTAAAAATTTAGGAATACTAGTCGCTACCTTTTTATTTACAACAAACATCTGTTTAGCTCAAGTAAATAAAGATTCTAAAATATGGGAAAAATCTGAAAACTGGGTTAAAGAGCTTAACTTAGGTGACGAAAAAAAAGAAGCTAGAATTACAGAAGTCATTGCTAAACATCGTACTGCAGTAGTTAATTGGCACAATAGCCATCCATTTGATGCTGTTCCTGCAGGAATCAACCCAAGAACAGGAAATAAACTAACCGATTTAGATCGTTCTATTATTGCAGATTCTGCAATACCTCTTTCTGTGCATGAAGCACTTATGGCAGGACTTAGAGCTGATCTTGATGAATCTCACGTTGAAAAAATTCTTGATAAATATACCATTGGAAAAGTAGCTTTTACTTTAAAAGCATATCATGCCATCGTTACAGATCTTACAGCAGAAGAAGAAACTGTAATACTGAAAAACCTGAAAGAGGCCCGCGAAATGGCTGTAGACTATAAAAGTATGAGACAAATCTCAGCTATTTTTGAAATTTATAAAACTAAAAATGAGCAATACTTAAACTCAAACGGCAGAAGTTGGAGACAACTATACAAAGACTATGTTAAGCGCAGAAAAGCTGAAAAAGCAATGAAATAAGAAAAATAAGCGCTTTTTATAATAATCCAATTACCTGGCATTGCTATAAAAAAATTATAACTTTGTTTAATGTATGATATAAAACATTTATAATAAATTTATTTCAGTATTAAAACGATTTCATATCAACCTAGTTAACCACAAATAAAAAACAAAATGGACGAAATCAGAAAGTTTATTGATAATATATCTCCAATGAACGATTCTGACTGGAAATTTTTCTCTTCTAAACTACAAAAAGTGGAACTTGAAAAAAATACTACAATATTAGAAATTGGTAAAACTGAAAATTATTTATCCTTTATTTCAAAAGGAATAATACGACTTTATATTCCAAAAGAAGAATCTGATTTAACTTTCGGTTTTTTATTTGAAAATGAATTTGTTACCGCCTATGATTCTTTTTTAGCCCAAAGCCCTTCCGAATATCAAATTGAAACATTGACAGAAACAATCTTGTGGCAAATTTCAAACAATGATTTACAAAAAGTCTATCAAAGAACAAACAATGGAAATGTTATAGGAAGAAAAATGGCTGAAAAAATGTTTCTAATTAAATCAAAAAGAGAAATTTCGTTATTAAATAAAACTGCTGAAGAACGATATTTAGACTTGTTTACATATAGACCCAAACTATTACAGCAGATTCCTTTGAAATATATTGCCTCATATATTGGAATTACGCCACAAGCTTTGAGTAGAATAAGAAAACGGATTAATTAACTTGGGTTCATTTAATTTATTTCTACTTTTCTGATCTTTGTATTTCACAAATGTAGAACAATATGAAACCTTTAATTATACTTTTAGTAACGTTTATCATCTCACTTTTTGCAATTAAAGTAATAAAAAAGGAATATGATTTTGCCTTATCTGCAAGAATTGCAATGTCGATAATGCTTGTATTTACTGCTATTGGACATTTTGTATTTACAAAAGGAATGTCTATGATGATACCTGAATTCATTCCATTTAAAGAAAATTTTGTTTACCTAACAGGAGTCTTTGAGGTTTTACTTGCAATAGGTATTTTAATTCCTAAAATAAAAGTTATATCTGGATGGACATTAATTATTTTCCTTCTTTTAATGTTACCAGCAAATATTTATGCTTCTATAAATAATATAAACTATCAAAAAGGAACATTTGATGGCAACGGTCTTTCATATTTATGGTTTAGGATTCCCTTACAAATTTTATTTGTTATTTGGACTTATATAAGTACAGTACGAATCTGATTAAAAAAGTTTGTACGTAACTTTACAACAAAACACACCTAAAAACCCTTAATTTAATACCAAGGTTCTTTTTTATACATACTGGTTTTAGCAACTCGTTCGCGATTATTTAGTCTTAAATGCGTGTTTGTTATTTGCCTATTTCTATAACCTAACAAATGAAAAAATGATTTAGCAAAAAACTTAGCTATTCTTAAGTTTACCTGTAAAATACCCTCTTGTTTATTTAACCAATGTATACCTGGTAAAAAGGCCAAAAAACTATCCGTTTTAATGCCTCTTAAAAATATTGACAATTTTAATAAAAAAGGTTTAATCGGTTTTATAATAAAATAACCTTCGGCGCCTCTTTTTTGGTATAAAGGCATAAAAATACGACCGCTATATGGTGATGTTATTTCAATTTGATTATTAATTGCCAGTTTCGTTCCTTTATGAATACTTTGAAAACTTTTAAAACCATTTAACATTTTAAAAACATCATGTTGCTGTATTTTATGAAGATGAATAATTTCAAAAAAATCTATAATATTAATGGCTTGAGTTTGGAGTTGTTTGTAAAAACCAGAAAACCCTAAAAGTCCTTTTTTCTTTAAAACTCCAGAATAAACTAAGGTTAAATATATAAAGGCTATGCCATTGGTTATAGAGCGCAAATCGTCATGCTGACCAGATTCAAAACCTAACGATACATAACCCAATTCGTTTATATAACTTAATAAAGGTCCTTGCAAATATTCCTCTATACCTAAAACAATAGGTACAGGAAATTGTTTAGAAAACTTCCTGTTTATTAAAGCATCATTAATAGTAATAAAGGGTAATGTTTGACTAGATGTAGTATGTAAATCGATAAAATAAAATGGTGGGTTATTGGTTTTTAAAATATCATTTAAAACATCTAATAATTCTTTTAATTCATTTTCATCAGCATTTAAGTCTGCCTTATTTTTTATAGCTTCAATACTTTCTTTTGTCCACAACCTATTTAAATCTTTTTCAATATATCTCAGGTTTTTTTTAAGAGCTTCTAAATTTCCCGAAACACCAAAAATGGTTCCCTTTACATAGGACTCATTTATCCCTGCAAAGGCATCTTTAATCGCAAAAACACCAGCCGTTTCGTTACCATGAATACCTCCAAAAAAAACAACTGTTGGCCCAGGCAGAGAACCTTCTATTTTTCCGAGTATTCTGTTAACAGTTAGTTTATTTTCTAACGCTTTGCTATATACTTCAGTCATGTATTAAAATCGTTTAAAGTAATTAAACCTATTAATTTATTATTTTTAATTACTGGAAGACATCCAATAGCACGGTCTTTCATAAGTTTTTTAGCTGTTTCAATAGCTGTATATTCATCAATAGTTACAATGTCTGTTTTCATTAATTTATCAACACTATTATGTTTCTGCTTTGTGGCATCTATATATGCTTCTACATCTTTCCATGTTATTAAGCCAATCAACTCTCTATTGTTGTTTATAACAGGCATGTGATGAATGTTTTTCCATTTCATTATATTTAAAACAAGGTCAATACTGTCTTTTTTATCTACTGAAAAAATATCGTAACTCATAATATGCTTTACAAACCGGTTTTTTAGAAAATGAACATCTTCTGAATGATCCAGCATCCTCCATGTAGAAACAGGATATCCAGTTTCTTGTTTTTCATATAACTTTGCTGTTAATAATTGCATGGATTCAAAACGTTTATGATTTTTTAACAAGCTTCGATAATTTCTAACAAGCCATTCTGAACCATTATAGGCTTTTATTCTATCCTTAATAACTTTTAAATAATATTCTGCATCTTTTGGCGATATCCCTGCTGCATACAGACCTTTATAAGCCATGGGAAGGAGCTCATTTAAAATTAAATCGTAACTAGAAACATATTTGCCATTCCAATAAAACTGAGTTGCCATTCCATAACGCGCTGCATTAAAAAAATTAGTTTTTACATCTTTAAAATCCCATTGCTCATGAATATTATTATACGCTTTAGGTTTACCTAACATAATACCTACCCAAAACACCATATTAGCAATTTCATCAGTTGTTGTGGGTCCAGAAGGTATGTATCGGTTTTCAATTCTTAAATTTGGTTTTCCATTAGTTTCACCATAACACACTCTATTCCATGGATATACAGTACCATTATGTAAACGTAAGGCTCTTAATTTAGGTGTTTCACCACTATGTATCATATCTACACTATCACGTGTAAAACCTGTTGTTAAAAAACTTCTAAACCTAGAAATATTATCTTTAAATATATCGGTAATAGAACCTGTTTGCCAATTACTACCAAAACTAACTCTAGATAGTTTTTCGTTTAATAAATATGAATTAGCACGAGTATCTATACTTTGTGTAAACAAAGCTATTCTTGTTTCGCTCCAAAGTTCCTTGCCAAATAAAATAGGCGAATTGGTACAAGCACTTAACACAGGACCAGAAATAGCTTGTGCCCAATTATAATTATCTACAAACATTTTTGGACTTAGTTGTAAATGCATTTGAAAACTGGTATTACAGCCTTCTAACATTACGGAATCGTGCAATAAATTTATTTCGTCTACACCTTTAATATGAATATCAAAACTTTGCTTTCTTCTCCATTGTTTAATAGCATCATTTAAATGAGAATACCGTTCAACATTCGTCATACTTTGTTCATCAACATTATTTACAGACAATGAGGGTAGAATGCCTGATAGAATAATTTTAACACCTTTTTTACCAACTACTTTTTTAGCTTTTTTAAGCAAAGCATCTAATTGTTTATGTAATTGAGAAAAGCTTTCTTTTTTAAGTTCTAAAACATCTAAATTTATTTCAAGATTGTAATTGCTAATTTCTGTAGTAAAATGAGTGTCGCTAATATCCTTTAAAAGTTCTAACGATTTACTTTCTGGTAAAAATTGATTGTTGACTAAAAAAAATTCTTGTTCCGCACCAATTCTAATAGGGTTATCTTCTATTAAACCTTTTTCAATCAATAAATCAAGAGCCTTTATATCGTTTAATAAGTGATGAATATAATTTGCTCTATCCTTTTTTGTGCTTAGTTTAGTAACATTTAAGTCGCCCATACCACCTCTTTTTATAAGTAGTTAAATTACTAGTATTCAAATGTTTTAACTATGATTTATATCATGTAAAAGACTTAAAATTTATAAGAAATAATAGCACCATAATTAAAGATTATAGCCAAAAACCAACATTAAAACCAAGTGATTTTTTTATTTCATTACCTTTGGAAATTAAAAGAAACTATTTGAAATTCTCCTTCAATAAAAAAGAAAAACTAAAAAGCAAAAAGCTCATTGATCTATTGTTTACTGAAGGTCAATCGGTTTCTGCATATCCGTTGCGGTTAGTTTATATGTCTACATCTTTTGATGAAGATATTATGGCTAAAACTGGTATTTCAGTAAGTAAACGAAATTTTAAAACAGCTATAGACAGAAACCGCATAAAACGTTTGTTAAGAGAATCTTACCGATTAAACAAAGTCACTTATTTTAACAATTTAACAACACAGCATGCGTTTATGATTTTGTACATTGGCAAAGACAAACCCACTTTAGACCAAGTTGAAAACAGAATGAAACTTTTATTTGAAAAATTTCAAGACAACGTTTCTAAAAAATAATTCTAATGAAATACTTACTTAAAAAGAAAATTATAATTCCTGTTATTGCCTGCATCATATTCTTAACAGGAACCGCTTTTAAAAACGATTTTTTTGAAATAGCAAAGCAAATAGAAATCTTCACAACATTGTTTAAAGAAATTAACATGAATTATGTTGATGAAACAAACCCTGGCGATTTAATGGATACTGCTATAAAAAGCATGTTGGCTGATTTAGATCCGTACACCAATTTTTATAATGAACAAGATGTAGAAGCGGCTAGAATTAATAATACAGGCGATTATACTGGTATTGGCGCTAAAGTAAAAACATTAAAAGATAAGCTAATTATTGTAGAACCCTACAAAGATTATCCAGCTGACAAAGCAGGTTTAAAAGCGGGCGACGAAATTATTAAAGTAGAAAATACATTAATTGAAACCTATAAAGAACATGCCGGCGATTTATTAAAAGGCGCTCCAGGTTCATCAGTAGAAGTTACTTATAAACGCCAAGGTAAAACACAAACAGCCACTATAAAAAGAGCTGAAATTGAAATTAGTGCAGTACCTCACTTTTCTCTGGTTAACAATAAAACAGGCTATATTGTTTTAAGTAAATTTAATAAAAAAGCTGCTGCCGAAACCAATTATGCGTTACGCGATTTAAAAGCGCAAGGTGCAGAACGAATTATTCTAGATTTACGTGGTAACCCTGGTGGTTTATTAAACGAAGCTATTAAAATTGTAAACTTATTTGTTCCAAAAGGGCAATTAGTAGTAACCACAAGATCTAAAGTAAAAAAATACAATAAAACTTACTATACACAAAACGACCCAATAGATACAGAAATACCTTTGGTTGTTTTAATAGATGGTGGTAGTGCTTCGGCAAGTGAAATTGTTTCCGGTTCTTTACAAGATTTAGATCGTGCAGTTATTGTTGGGTCTAGAAGCTTTGGAAAAGGTTTAGTGCAACGCCCGAAAAAACTAACCTATGGTACACAAATTAAAATTACTATTTCTAGATATTACACACCTTCTGGACGTTGTATTCAAGCTTTAGATTATTGGCATAGAAACGAAAAAGGAGAAGCCGTTCGTGTTAAACAAGAAAATTACAACGAATTTAAAACCAAAAACGGACGTAAAGTTTTTGATGGTGGTGGCGTATTTCCTGACGCTATTTTTAGCGCTTCAAAAAACTCTGCAATTACAAATGCTATAGTAAATAACGACCTTGTTTTTAATTATGCTACAAACTATTATTACAAGCATAATTTAAAAGATGTGAATACGTTAAAATTAACAGAAGCAGATTTTAAAGATTTTAAAAACTACCTAAAAACAAATAATTTTTCTTTTGAAACAGAAACAGAAAAAGCACTTTATAAAGCTTTTGAAGCCTCTCAAAAAGAAGAATTAAATGATAATATTGAAAAAGATTTCAACACATTAATTTCTAATTTAAATAATTCTAAATCTGATGTGATTGATGAAAATAAAGACTATTTATTAGAATTATTAACCGAAGAAATTGTAAAACGTTATACTTATAGAGAAGGCTTATATGAATACTATAAAATTCATGATTCTAAAATAAAAAAGGCTAACGAAATACTAGGTAGCATCACAACTTATATGGATTATTTACGATAAAACGAGTAAGTTTATTTATCGAAAATTAAAATAGTATATTTATAATCTTATTCTATATTCCTACTATGAATAAACTATTTGTATTAATATTAATTACATACTGTTGCCAATTTGGATTTTCTCAAAATAAATTAACCCACGAAGTTTATTTTGATACCGATAAATATACCGTTCCTTCTACTGAAGAAAACCGATTACTTCTTTTTATTTCTACACTAAATAATGTTGATATTGAATCTATTTCTATTTATGGTTTTTGTGATGATATTGGTGCAGACACTTATAATTTAAGACTGTCTCAACAACGAGCTGATGCTATAAAAACTATATTTTCTAATAATGAAATTAGCGAAAATTTAATAAGCAATGTAGATGGTAAAGGTGAAATACTTCTAAAAATTATTGAAGAAAAAAACCTTTTAAAAATAAGAGGACTAAATAGAAAAGTTGAAATAATTGTAAAACCTAAAACCCCTAAGCCTGTAATTGTAAAAAAAGAACCTATAGCTAAAGAAAAAAATGTTGTAGACTTAATAAAAGAAAGTACAAAAGGTGATAAAATCATTTTTAAAAATATTTTATTTAAAACAGGTTATAGTACAGTAACACCAGATTCTAAAAAAATATTAACCGAAATTGCAGAAGTACTTGCAGAACGAGAAGATATTTATTTTACTATTCAAGGGCATGTATGTTGTACACAAAATAGTAGAGATGCTGTAGATAGAAAAACAAAACTTCGTAACCTATCTGAAACCAGAGCAAAATATGTATACGATTATTTTGTAAAAAAAGGAGTGAGTAAAAAACGCATGCGTCATTTAGGAATGCGAAGAAAATTTCCACTTGGTGGCGACCCAAAATTTGATAGACGTGTCGAAATTTTAATTACCTATGTTGGTGGCAATTAAAAAGATAACATTTTCTGTTTTATTTATACTTATAAGTTTTATTGGTATAGCACAAACCACAGCTATTCCTGATGCTAATTTTGAACAAACTTTAATAGATTCTGGAATAGATTCTGGAATTATTAACGGTTCTGTATTAACCTCAAATATAAGTGGCTTAACCAATTTAGATGTTTCAAATTCTAATATTTCAGACCTTACTGGTATTGAAGATTTTATAGCACTAGAAATTCTAAATTGTGAAGAAAATCAATTAATTTTTTTAAATATTACAAACAATACTAATCTTTTACAATTGTTTTGTAACGATAATCTAATAACAAATTTAGATGTTACTTTACACGATAACTTAGAAGTTTTATGGTGTTTTAATAATCAATTATCTACATTAAATATCTCTCAAAACATTAATTTAAGAGCATTGCGTTGTGAAAACAATAATTTAATAAATTTAAATGTTTCAAATAACAGTAGCTTAGTTGATTTTGTTTGTGAAAACAATCAAATAATAAGCCTAGACGTTTCTAATATTAGTTCCTTAAACGAATTTAGATGTGGTAATAATTTATTGTCAAATTTAGATGTTACTAATAATACAAACTTAACAACTTTATCCTGTAATCAAAACTCATTAAGTATTTTAGATGTTACTAATAATAACCGCTTAATCACATTAACTTGCTTTAGTAATCAATTAACAGAATTAAATCTTACTCAAAATAATTCTTTAACAAGTTTAAACTGTAGAAATAATCAATTATGTTATTTAAATATCAATAATGGAAATAATAATAATATAGTTTTCATGGATTTTAATTTAAACCCAGATTTAAACTGTGTTGTTGTTGATAATATAAATCAAGATCATAGCACTTGGCAACCCGCTTCTTTTTCTAATTATGTAAACACAGAAGATGCATGTAGTAATTTTGTTTTGGTTGATACTTTAGATGATTTTATTGGGCCTTCTTACAACTTACCAATACTTAACAACGGAAATTATTATACAGCAACTGGAGGTAAGGGTACGCAACTTAATGCTGGAGATATAATTACTACTCGACAAACTATTTATATTTATAATGAAACGGTTTGTAACAATAATGAATCTAGTTTTAATGTGTTAATTACTGATGCAGAATATTATATACCAAAATACTTTACGCCTAATAATGATGGAAGTCACGATTTATGGAAAGTAATTGATAACAATAACAGTATTAATAATATTACTATTTATAATAGATATGGTAAACTTTTAAAGTTTTTATTACCTAATACTCCTGGTTGGGATGGTACTTATAAAGGATCTCTGCTACCTAGCGATAGTTATTGGTATGTAGTTGTATTAAATACAGGCGAAGCTATAAAAGGACACTTTGCTTTAAAACGATAATTAATTTTTTATCATCGCTATATGTGGAATATCATCTTCCAAATATTCTTCTCCAATTTCTTTAAACCCACAATTATTATAAAATGATTTTAAATGCGCTTGCGCGGAAATTTTTATTTTTTTCTCTTTAAAATGATTTTTTATAGCTTCAATTGAAGCTTTCATAATATCATAACCATATTTAAAAGTACGTTCGTTTTTTGCAACCACTACCCTACCAATACTAGCATCTTCAAAATAATCGCCTGGTTTAAAAATTCGAGTATAAGCAATAATTTTTTCGTTTTTAAAACCTAAAATATGTAGTGCTTTTTCATCTTTTCCATCAATATCTTGATATACACAATCTTGCTCAACAACAAATACTTCACTACGTAATTGTAGTAAATTATAAAGTTCTTGTTTGGTTAATTCTGAAAAGGTTTTTACTTGAATTTCTATCATCTTTCTATTTACTCAAAAAAGGTTTCCGTTTTATCGGAAATAAAAAAATTAATCTAGTCTTGTACAATAATGTCTTTAACATCTGGTTTTCTATATTCTGGTTGAATATTTACATGATTTATATGGTATTTATTATACACTAAGTTTTCTATTTCATTTAAAACAGTATCAAATTCTGATAATGTAATATCTTCATTAAAATCTATATGCGCTTCTAAATGTACTTCATCTTCATTTAACTGCCACACATGTACATGATGAAAGTTTTTAATAGATTCAAAAGCATTTATTTCTTCAACTATTTGTTTTATAGGAATGTTATCTGGAGTAAACAACATAAGTACTTTGGTAGATGTTTTTAATAAATCGAAACCCATCCAAATTAAATAAATAGCAATAACTAAAGTTAAAGCACTATCTACCCAATAAATATGATAAAACTTCATTAATAAACCACCAATAAGTACTGCAACACTCGCCATCATATCGGTAAATAAATGTAGATAAGCACTACGCATATTCATATTTGCCTCTGAATCTTTTTTAAGTAAAAGCACACTAATACCATTAGCAATAATACCTAAAAGAGACAACCAAATAACTAAATTAGATTTTATTTCTTCTGGATTTTGAAACCGTTTAATAGCTTCAATTATTAATAATATAGCAACAATTAATAAAGTAGAAGCATTTATAAAAGCAGCTAAAATTTCGGCACGTTTATAACCAAAAGTTCTATAAATAGAGGCTTCTTTTTTCGAAAGTTTATTAGCTATATAACTAACAACTAAAGAAAGTACATCGCTAAAATTATGAAGGGCATCACTTAAAAGCGCTAAACTACCAGATATTATACCACCTATAACTTGTGATACAGTAATAAGAATGTTTAATAATATAGATATAAAAAGATTGCGTCCTTTTAAATCGGGGTAATCATGATTGTTATTATGAGCATGATGATGTCCCATTTACAATGTTATTAACAAGATAAAGGAATTTTATCTATTCTATTTTGATGACGTCCACCTTCAAATTCGGTATTAAAAAATACATCTACCATTTCTATAACTTGTTTAATGGCTGTAAACCTTGCAGGAATACATAATATATTCGCATTATTATGACTACGTATAAGATGTACAATTTCTTTTGTCCAACATAAACCAGCGCGAATACCTTGATGTTTGTTAGCCGTCATAGCAACACCGTTTGCACTACCGCAAATTAAAATACCAAAATCGGCTTTTTTAGTTTCAACATCTTCAGCAACAGGATGTACAAAATCAGCATAATCTACACTATCATTTGCATCGGTTCCGTAGTTATTAACAATATACCCTTTAGCTTCTAAATGCTTTATGATAGCAAATTTATAATCGGTTCCTGCGTGATCGTTTCCTATAGAAATTGTCATAATAAAAGTAAAATATAATTTAAGCTTCAAAGTTAATGAAACTCTATTTATTATAACTTAATAAGTTACAAATAAAGAATACCTTTTAATCAATCATTATTTCATTCTATAATATCAAAATACCTAATTATAAATTCTCATGCTTTTCAGAATAACTATTTCAATAGAAATTTTAAAAAATTAGTTTAGTTAATTTTAAATGTTAATAAGTGCTATTATTAAATATTTATAACTAATAATCAATATGTTACTCCATTATTTTTAAAGTTTTTAATTTTATTTCTTAATCTAAAATAGAGCACTGTTCATTACTCATCGTTTTAGTACTCATTACTTGTTAATAACTGTTGATTAGTTTTTAAAAGAAAAATATTGAATATCCATTTATTTTTCGAATCAAAAATCACAATCAAATAACCTAAAATTTAAGCACTTTTTTTTAGCAATGTTATTAGACTAAAAATTGATAGATATAAACATGAAAAAATAAATATTTATTAATAATTAACAGTACTTTTTAGTTGTTAACAACTGTTCATAGAAAAATTAAAATCATTAAAAATGAACCTATTAATATAATTTCTATTGTTAATTACCTATTAACAGAATGTAAATTTATTGTAATCAAAATAAAATTTAAAAAAGTTATACCAGATATTAACAAGCTATAATAACCACTATTATTTTTTTAAATTTTAAAAGAAAAAGAATTATAATATATATATAGTTGATAACTTCAATTTAACACTAAGAAAATATCATTAAATAATTTAGTTGTAACTTTGAATAAAATAAATAGCAAACCTTCTCCTAAATTAAAGCTATTTAATAACAGAATTTCCAGTATCTTAGGAAATGAATATGATTACAAAAATTAAATGACAAGAAAGAAAAAAGGGAAATCCAAAAAAGGTATTTCCAACCTTACAAATACAATCTTAGGTATTTTAAAAAAAGACAGAAACCAAAGTTTTAACTACAAACAAATAGCTGCTAAGTTAGGAGTTAATGATGCTAGCAGTAGAAATCAAATTATAAAAACTTTAGCAAAATTAGCTGCTAAACAAGAGATAGAACAAGTAGAACGTGGTAAATTTAAAGCCATTGTTAATGCTGAGTATTATACAGGTAGATTAGATTTAGCTGCCAAAGGAAACGGTTATATTATTTGCGACGAATTTGAAGACGATGTATTTATTGCATCTAATAATATAAATAAAGCTTTAAATGGCGATGAAGTAGAATTTTACGTTTACAAACGTCGCCATAGAGGAAAATTAGAAGGCGAAATAACACAGATTTTAAAACGTGAAAAAAGCGAATACGTTGGTGTTATTCAAATTCATGAAAAGAAGAATTTTGCCTTTGTAATAGCTGATAGTAATAAAATGTATAAAGACATTTTTGTTCCTATTAATAAAATTAACAAAGCCGAAGATGGCGATAAAGTACTTGTAAAACTTGAAGATTGGCCAGAAAAAGCCGATTCTCCTTATGGTAAAGTGGTGCAAGTTTTAGGAAAACCAGGCGATCATAACACAGAGATTCACGCTATTTTAGCAGAATATGGTTTACCACACGAATTTCCACACGAAGTAGAAGCATTTGCTAATAATTTAGATACGTCTATTACTGAAGAAGAAATTAGTAAACGTCGCGATATGCGTAAAGATTTAACCTTTACCATCGACCCGAAAGATGCTAAAGATTTTGATGATGCTTTATCATTTACAGTTTTAGAAAATGGATTATATGAAATAGGTATTCATATAGCCGATGTATCGCATTATTTACAAGAAGGTACTGTATTAGACGATGAAGCTTACGAACGTGCCACATCGGTATATTTAGTAGATCGTGTGGTGCCAATGCTACCAGAAGTTTTATCAAACAATGCCTGTTCATTACGTCCGCATGAAGAAAAACTAACCTTTTCTGCTGTGTTTCAAATGAATGATAAATGTGAAATAAAAAACGAATGGTTTGGACGTACAGTAACTTATAGTGATGCACGTTTTGCATACGAAGAAGCGCAAGCAGTTATAGAATATAAAACAAATACAATTCCTAAAGAAGTATCTCTTACAGGAGAAACTTATAATACATCGCAAGAAATTGCAGATGCTATTTTAAAAATGGATGAGCTAGCTAAAAAAATGCGTAATAAGCGTATGAGTTCTGGTGCAATTTCGTTTGATAAAGTAGAAGTAAAATTCAATTTAGACGAAGCGGCGAATCCAATAGGCGTGTTCTTTAAAACCAGTAAAGATGCTAATAAGCTTATTGAAGAGTTTATGTTACTTGCTAATAGAAAAGTATCGGAATTTATTGGTAAAAAAGATCCTAAAAAAACCTTTGTATATCGTGTTCATGACGAGCCAGACGATAGTAAATTAGCGTCTTTACAAAATGTAGTTGGTAAATTTGGTTATAAATTAAATTTTAAAGACCGAAAAACGGTATCTAATTCTTTAAATAATTTATTAAAAGAAGTAAACGGAAAAAAAGAACAAAATCTAGTAGATACTTTAACTATTAGAACCATGAGTAAAGCCGAATATACTACCAAAAATATTGGACATTACGGTTTAGCTTTCGATTATTATAGTCATTTTACATCGCCTATTCGTAGGTATCCAGATGTGATGGCACATCGTTTATTGCAACAGTATTTAGATGGCGGAAAATCGGCCAACGAAGATGCTTACGAAGATAAATGTAACCATTCCAGTAACATGGAAAACTTGGCTACTAAAGCAGAGCGTGATTCTATAAAATACATGCAAATTAAATTTATGCAAGATCATAAAGATGAAGAATTTGTAGGTGTTATTTCTGGAGTAACCGATTGGGGAATTTATGTAGAAATCATTTCTAATAAATGTGAAGGTATGGTAAGTGTTCGTGATATGAAAGACGATCATTATGCCTTCGATCAAGACACTTATGCTATGGTTGGTAAAAACTCTAAAGTTATGTATCAACTTGGTGATGAAGTTATTGTAAAAGTTAAAAACACCGATTTAGTTAAAAAACATCTCGATTTTAACTTAATAGGTAAACCTGAAGAATAATTTATAAGATTTAAGTAAAAATAAAAGCCTCAGATTATATTATAATTTGAGGCTTTTTGTTTTAATAATAGTTAGTTATTATTTCGATTTTATTTGAGCCATAACACCTGCAAAGTCCTCTAAATGCCAAGTCTTATCAATCTTACCTTCCTTATTGAAATGGTGTAAATCGAAAGCATTAATTTTAATAATTTTATTTGTTGCTGGAATTCCAAAAACAGGACCAGAATTTTTCATTTCAATATCACTACGTACAAATACAAGGTCTCCATCTACTAAAATATGTGATGAAGATTGTTCTAAATTTGAAAACATACTAGCAAAGTCTTTAGCATGTTTTATAAATCCTTTAATATCTGGAGTTTGCCCTGGATCTGATGGATATTGTGTGTAGTTTGGAGCTAAAATTTCAGACAAAACAGACATATCTCCATTTTCAAATACTCTATAAAATTTTTTTATTACATCTAATTTTTGCTGTCTTTCTGTTTTTAAATTAGATAGATATTCTTCTACAGCATTTTGTCTTTCTTTTTCAATATCTACCTTTTCTGTATTACAAGAAGTAATTAAAATAATTAGCATTAAAATTGGATAGAAATAAGTTAGTTGGTTTTTCATAATTTATAGGTTTCAGTTATTAATTGTTTTATATAAAATAGTTTTAATGCTAAAATAAATATAGCATGTATTATTTTTATATAATTTTAAACGAAGTTATTATCATTTTATTAATTAACAAAATGTAACATTCCCATCAATTTAAACACTAATAAGTAAAATATAAAACACAATGATACTAACAACAACCAATTCCATAGAAAACCATGTTATTCAAGATTACTTAGGTATTGTAACAGGTGTAGATGTAGATATACCAAAAGCAACACTAAGTTTTAATATGAAAAAATATTACGATTCGTATGAAAATAAGATTAACGAAGTTAAAGAAGCTGCTTTTCAAAAATTAAAAGACAATGCTGTTAAGTTACATGCAAATGCAGTTGTTGGTATTAACCTAGATATTGAAACTTCAACTACTACTGGTTTAATTATGGTTTCTATAACAGGTACAGCAGTAAAGGTTTCTTAAAATATTTTAAGTTTCTTATAAAGTTTTCATAAAGTGAATTAACAACGGAATAATTATTGATAGTTTTGCGTTATATCAAAAAAATATAAATTCAATGAAAACCTTAGTTAAAGTATTTATTCTTTTTATTACTACAGTCATTTTTGCTCAAAACCCAATAGAGAAAAATGTTGGAGATTTTAGCGAACTTAAAGTTTACGATTTAATAGAAGTTGAATTAGTAAAATCTAACGAAAATAAAGCCATTATAACTGGAGATAATAAGGAAGATGTTATAATAAATAATAAAAATGGCACTTTAAAAATTAAAATGAAGCTTGAAGAATCTTTTGACGGTAATAAAACAAAAGTTATTTTACATTACAATACTATTGATATTATAGATGTTAATGAAGGAGCTAAAGTACATTCTGATGATACTATAAAACAATTTGAAATAGATTTAAAGGCTCAAGAAGGTGGTAAAATTAATGTTCCGGTAAATGTTACTTATGCAAACATTAAAGCAGATACAGGAGGCGTAATTTCAGTTACAGGTAAGTCTAAAAGTCAAAATATTTCAATTTCTACTGGCGGTGTTTATGAAGGAAAAGAACTTAAAACCGATAAAACAGAAGTAAATATTAAAGCAGCTGGAGAAGCTTATGTAAATGCATCAAAATTAGTAGATGTTAAAATTAGAGTTGGAGGTGATGTATTTATTTATGGTGATCCAGAAACTGTTAATGAAAGTAAAGTTTTAGGTGGTAGAATTAAACGAATGGATTAATAAATAACCTTAAATAAATTCACAAAGTATTTAAACACCAATTATTTATTAAAGTAGAATCTTTCTTATAAAAATGCCAATACTGTAAGTATTGGTTTTTTTATGTATTGTTATTAAATATTACTTATAAACTTCACATTTACCCATACAAAAACCATACAATTTATATTTAATCCCTTATTTTAAAAGGTTTTAATCTATATTAGTAGCATAACATTTATTTTTATTTAAATGAAAAATGCTATTCTATTCATGAGGTTAGTGTGTTTTTTAGCTTTTATTAGTTTGAAAGCTCAAGAGCAACCTCCAATTCAAATTTATTATCCAAATGATTATGGTGCTGAAACACAAAATTGGTCTATAACCCAATCTAAAGATAAATATATTTATGTTGCCAATAATAAAGGTTTATTAGAATTTAATGGTTCAGAATGGCAATTATATAATTCACCCAATCAATCTATAATACGCTCAGTAAATATTATAGACGATATTATTTATACAGGTTGTAATCAAGAGTTTGGTTATTGGCAAAAGAACGATTTAGGTGTATTATTTTATACTTCATTATCAAAAGAATTAAATATAGAATTTATTGAGGATGAAGAATTTTGGAACATCATTAGTTTAGATGATTCTATTTTATTTCAATCTTTAAACAGAATTTATATTTATCACAAAAACGATCAGTCTTTTGATGTTATAGCATCTGAAACTTTAATTCATAAAATATTTAAAGTTTCAGATGCTATATATTTTCAAAAGGCTAAAGATGGTTTATATACTATAGAAAAAGGACAGGCTAAATTAGTTTCTAATCATGATATAATTAATGATAATTTGATGGTTAACATGTTTTTTCATGATAATAAACTATTAATAGAAACAGAATCTAATGGATTTTATATTCTGGAAGAAAACAATACACTTTTAAAATGGAATATAGAAGCGAACCCCTTACTTTCTAAAGTTAGTGTTTATAGAAGTACACAACTAAAAGATAAGAGTTTTTTACTAGGTACACGATCTAATGGTATTATTCATATAACTGTTAACGGAGAGATAGATTATCAAACTAATATTACCAATGGTTTAAGTAATAATTCCATTCATTATGTATTTGAAGATTTTGATAATAACATATGGCTCGCTTTAAATAATGGAATTAACTGTGTAAATATTAAATCTCCTTTTACCATTTACAATGATAAAGATGGAAAAATTGGTACCGTTTATACGTCTATTGTTTTTAATAACAATATATATTTAGGCACTAACCAAGGTTTATTTTATAAAATTTTAGATTCCAAAGATGAGTTTAAATTTATTAAAAATTCTCAAGGAGCTGTTTGGAGTTTAAATGAAATTAATAATCAATTGTTTTGCGGTCACGATTCAGGAACATTTATTATTAATAACGACAAAATTGAAAAAATTGCAGACATACAAGGTACTTGGAGTATTAAGCCAATAAGTAAAAATTTATTATTACAAGGTAATTATGATGGCTTGTATATAATTGAAAGAAAGAATAATAGCTGGATTTTAAAAAATAAAATTGAAGGGTTTAATTTTTCTAGTAAGTTTTTTGAAATTACTGGAAATAAAATTTTGGTAAGTCATGAATATAAAGGTGTTTTTATTCTTGAAGTAAATAATGATTTTACAAAAATTATTAAAACCAATAAAAATTTAAATGTTGATAAAGAACTAAATTCTAGTTTAGCTAACTATAATAATAATATTTATTATAGCTATAGTAAAGGTGTTTTTAAATATGATAGTAACTTTAATTCTTTTGTAAAAGATTCTCTTTTAAGCACTATTTTAGATAAAGAAAATTACACGTCAGGAAAACTTGTTTTTAGTAAACAAGCAAATACATTATGGGGTTTTTCTAAAAACAATTTAAACTATGTAATTACAAGTAAATTAAGTGACAAGCTAAAATTTAATAAAATATCTTTTTCTGAATCTTTTCCTGTAGGTCAAACAGGATATGAAAATATTACTTATATAAATGATGAAACATATTTAATAGGAACGTCTTCAGGTTATTTACTATTAGACTTAAATAAAATACCTAATAAAAATTATAATATTTCTATTAATTCAATTATTGAAACAGATTTAAATTCTCCTCCTAAAATTATTAATAAAGAAAGTGAAGGATTTTTTAAAAATAATGAGAATAATTTTCAGTTTAGTTACAGTGTTCCTGAGTTTGAAAAATCTTTAGGTACTAAGTATCAATATAAATTATTAGGCATGTATCCTAAATGGAGTGAGTGGTCTCAAGAATCTAAAGTTTATTTTAAAAACCTTCCGCATGGCGATTATATTTTTAATGTTCGGGCTAAAACAGGTAATAACGTTAGTACTAATGTAGCGTCTTATAGTTTTAATATTGAAAGACCATGGTTTTTATCAAACTTATTTATTACAATTTATATTCTTATTGTTTTGTTGTTTTCATTATTTATGCACAATGTGTACAAACGCTATTACAGAAAACAAAGAGAAAAGTTATTACAAAAAGCAATGCGAGATTTAGAGTTAAAAGAACTTGAAAATAAGCAACAGTTAATGCGTTTTAATAATGATAATTTAAGAAAAAACATAGAAAATAAAAACCGTGAACTTGGTATTTCAACAATGAGTTTAATTAAAAAGAATGAGTTTTTAAATAATATTAAAAAGGAGCTTAAAAATGCCGATGATACTAATAATACAATAAAGTATGTTATTAAAATAATTGATAAAAATTTAAATAATACAGATGATTGGAATTTGTTTCAAGAAGCCTTTAATAATGCCGATAAAGATTTTCTTAAAATAATTAAAGCAGAACATCCATCGCTTACCTCAAACGATTTAAGATTATGTGCTTATTTACGTTTAAATTTATCTTCAAAAGAAATTGCGCCTTTGCTTAATATATCACCAAGAAGTGTAGAGGTTAAACGTTACAGATTACGTAAAAAAATGAATTTAGCCCATGAGTCAAGCCTAACAGATTATATTTTGGAAATTTAGACATATAACACATTTAATTTTTACCTATACAAAAGCACAACATTGTTGTGTTTTTTTGTTTTAAAGGTTATTTCTTTAAATGCAGTATTCTTAAAAACCCTTGTAATTGTTAGTATTTTAATAAAATTTATATGTTTTTTTTATCATGTATGTTTTTTGTTGAGGTAAAAATTTATAAATTAACAATTAGTAGGATTAGTTTTATGGAAACTAAACAAACTATATTAAAATGAGGCAAACACTCTTAAAAATTTTAACCTTATTCTTTTTTGCATACGCTAGTGGGCAGAGTAAAGATATAAGTGGAAATGTTCAAGACAATACAGGATTCCCTATACCAGGAGTTAATGTATTAGTAAAGGACACAAGTAAAGGAGCGGTATCAGATTTTGATGGTAATTTTATAATTACCAATGTCGAAGTAGGTACAACTCTATCATTTAGTTACATCGGGTATATAACAAAAGAAATTGTTATAACTGATTATACTAAATTAACGATTCAATTAGAAGAAGATCTCGCTCAATTAGACGAGGTTATTGTAATTGGATATGGAACTCAAACCAAAAAGGAAATTACCGGAGCGGTAAGTGTGGTTTCTAGTGAAAGCATTGAAGCTTTAAAGCCAACACGAATTGAACAAGCATTACAAGGTCAAGTTGCTGGGGTTAATATCACAACTAATACAGGGTCTCCTGGAGGAGCTTCTACCATTAGTATTCGTGGTGTATCTACAAATGGTGATAGTAGGCCTTTAATATTAGTTGATGGTAATGTTGTTGAAGACCTTAGTGTAATAAATCCAAATGACATTGAAAGTATGAATATACTTAAAGATGCAACAGCTGGTATTTATGGTGTAAGAGCTGCAAACGGTGTCATTCTTATTACTACAAAAACAGGTAGAAAAGAAATGCCACTTACTGTTCAATATGATGCCTACACTGGTTTTCAGGAAACAACACGTAAAATGCCTGTATTGAATGCTTCGGAATATGGTGCTATTATAAATGAAGCCTTTGCTGCTGGTGGCAATACACCACCATATGATAATTTATCTGTTTTAGGTGTTGGTACAGATTGGCAAGATGAAATATTTCAAACAGCTCAGATAAATAGCCATAATATTTCATTTAGAGCAGGTAAAGAAAAATCTTCATATTCCTATAGTGGTTCATTTTTAACTCAAGATGGTATTGTTGGTGGGCCAAAATCAAATTTCACCCGTTTTACAAATACTTTAAATTATAATTTAGATTTTCTAGATAATTTTAAATTCAAGACGGGAATTACATTAACTAGAACAAGTAAAAGAAACCTTCCAGAAAACTCCAATGCATCGGTACTATTTAATGCGCTAAATATGGCGCCAACGTTTTCGGTATATGATGAAAATGGCGATTATACAAAAGCCGAAGGCTTAGGAGCTGAGATTATTAATCCTAAAGCTCAAATTGATAATAATTATAATCGTAATAGTGTAATGAAACTTAATGGTTTTGCTGGTTTATCTTATAACTTTTTAGAGCATTTTACGGCAGAAGCAAATATTCAATTTAATTATGCTGAAGTAGATGAGTTTTCTTTTAGCCCAATAGTTGATTATGGAATTGGTAAGGTGTTTAATAATATAAGAAGCGGTGTTTCTGAAGGCTTTGATATTTATAGAGATTATACTTTCGATGGTTTTATCAAATACCAAAATACCTTTAATGATGTACATAAGTTAAATGTTCTTTTAGGAACCTCTGTTTTTAAATCCACAGGTGTATTTTCTGGAGCTTCAGCTTCAGATATTATAGATAATGATATAAGAAACGCTAGTGTTGAAAAAGGTTTTGATCAAGAAAATGAATATGCTGAATTAGGTCGTAATCCTACCTTTGACGCTAGACTATTATCTTATTTTACAAGAGTACAATATGATTATAAAGGTAAATACTTGTTTTCTGGGGTTTTGCGTAGAGATGGGTCAACAAGGTTTGGTCCTGGTAATAAGTTTGGTTATTTTCCTTCTGGTTCTATAGGATGGGTGGCATCAGATGAAGATTTCTTAAGTGATAATAACTTTTTCGATTTATTAAAGTTTAGAGCATCTTATGGAATTTTAGGAAACGATAGAATTGGAGATTATAGATTTGTATCCTTACTTTCAGGAGAAGGAACGTATTTCTTTGGAGGAAATGATAGAGACAATGAATACTTCGGAAAAGCAAGTGGCCCTATTTCAAACCCAGAAATAAAATGGGAAAAACAAAAAACATTAGACATAGGTGTAGATATGCGCATATTAGATAATAAGGTAGATATTACTGCCGATTATTTCAAAAGAAGAACAGAAGACTTATTAGTATCACCATTTGTATCAGGATTATTAGGTACTGGAGCACCGCCGTTTGTAAACGCTGGTATAGTTGAAAATACAGGACTTGAATTTGCAATTGGGTATTCAGATAATTTTAGTGAAGACTTTAAATTTAGTATTAAGTATAATGTTACTTATATTAAAAACGAAGTAGTATCAGTAAGTGGAGATGGAGAGTATATTGAAGGTGGTAAATTTGGAATTTCACAACCGGCACCTTCTAGAATGGAAGCAGGCTTCCCGTTAGGATATTTTGCGGGATATCAAACGGCTGGTGTATTTCAAACTCAAGAAGAGATAGACAACTCAGCGGTGGGAGCTATTGAACCACAACCGGGAGATTTTAAGTTTGTAGATCAAGATGGTAATGGAATTATTGATTTAGAAGATCGAGTAAATTTAGGAAAGCCACTTCCAGATGCTACTATGGGACTTAATATTTCATTTGATTATAAAGACTGGGATTTTGCAGCTTATGCATTTGCATCTCTTGGGAATGATATTGTTAGAAACTATGAGCGTAATCAAAATTTAGTAAATAAACCAAGTACCTATTTAGACCGTTGGACGGGTTCTGGCACAAGTAATACTAATCCTAGAGTAGCTATTGGAGCTAGTCCGAATACTGTGTTTTCAGACTTTTACGTAGAAGATGGTTCTTTTGTAAGATTGCAAAATGCTCAACTGGGTTATACATTTAATAACGATTCTGAAGATTCGCTAATAAAGAAATGCCGAATTTATATTTCAGGAAGTAACTTATTCACATTAACTAAATATAATGGATATGATCCTACGGCAGGAACTGGTGCTCCAATTGGAGGCGGAATTGACCAAGGATTTTACCCAACAGCTCGCACATTTTTATTAGGTGTTAACGTAAAAATTTAATTAAGTATTATGAAAAATTTAAAAATTATATATATCCTATTTGTAAGTGTTATTACTATGTCATGTAGTGATTCGTTTGTAAATGTGGATTCAGAAGACGAAAATTCTGAAGCCTTTTTTAATACAGAAAAGGATTACCAAGACGCACTGGTAGCTGCTTATGATTATTTACAAACAACTTCAAGAAATTTTCAATGGGCAGAAATAGCATCAGATAATAGTTTATGTGGGGGAGAAAGTGCAACAGACTCTCCTGCCATTCAACAAATAGACGATATGATTCATTCTGAGATTGGTCAAAGTAATCCCCCTATTGATGGTGGAGGTCTTGGTAATATTTGGCAATATATGTTTGAAGGTATAAATAGGTGTAATTATATTATGGAATTTCAAGATAATTTAGAATTTCCATCTAAAACAAGTGTTCTAGCGCAAACACGTTTTTTAAGAGCTTATTATTATTTTGAATTGGTTAAATGGTTTGGAGATGTACCATTAGCGATTGATAAACGCATACAGTTTGGAGATCAGTTTACCTTAGAAAGAACAATAAAATCAGAGGTTTATGCATCAATTGAAGCCGACTTAATTTTTGCCGCCAATAATTTGGACTATACAGTAATTGAAACAGGTAGAGTTACAAAAGGAGCGGCACAAGCTTTATTAGGCAAAGCATATTTATATCAAGATAAATTTACTGATGCTGCTACTGTTTTAGAAGATTTAATAAATAATGGACCTCACCGATTATTAACAACTGCTGAGTACCCTGATTTGTTTGAACGATATAACGAAAATAATACTGAATCTATTTTTGAAATTCAGTATTCAGACGTAGATGGTGGAAGTTTTGAATGTTTTCAATGTCTAGAAGGTAATTATACCTCATATTTTAATGGACCAAGAGATTTTGTAGACTCTGAAGGTTTCTTTGATGGTGGATATAGTTTTAATGTCCCAACACAAGATGCGGTAGATGCTTTTGAAGATGGTGACATTCGTCTAGAATATTCCATTCTTGATATAGAGAAATATATTGAAGAACACCCAGGATCCTCTTATAACCCAAATGCAGGATACGAACAAACGGGTTATTTTAATAGAAAAATAATGGCTAGAAAAGGCGATCTTAATAACGCTGATGCTGCACTTACAAACCCCGATAATTATAGAGCAATAAGATATGCAGATGTTTTACTAATGGCAGCTGAAGCTTTGAATAGAGGAAATATTAGCGATTCAAGAGCCAGAGATTACTTAAACGAAGTGCGTAATAGAGCAACTTTAGGAGATGTATTAACATCTGGTTCTAATTTAACCAATGATATTTGGAAAGAACGTCGTGTTGAATTAGTTGGCGAAGGACATCGCTTCTTCGATTTGGTTAGAACTGATAGAGCAGAAGGCACAATTCCTGGTTTCTCAAAAGCCAAAGGACATGAGCTTTTTCCAATACCTGTTGAGGAAATAATATTAACAGGAAATAGATGGGAACAAAATCCTGGATACTAAAAAAAAAAGATATGAAAACATTAAAATATATATTTAGAATAACAATGGTATTTCTTCTTTTAGGGAGTTGTACCGAAGACGCTAATGATTTGAGTTTTATTGACTCTGTTGTTGCTCCTACAGAAGTGTCGGCTGTTTTTAAAATTACACAAGACAATACTGGCTTGGTTACTATAACGCCAAATGCTGTTGGCGCATCAAATTATAATATTACTTATGGAGATGCTACTACAGAAGCTGTTAATGTAATTCAAGGTGAGAGTACATCGCATATTTATGAAGAAGGCACTTATTCTGTTAAAATAGAAGCTGTTGGTTTAAGTGGATTAAAATCTGAGGTTACTAAAGAACTTTTAGTTTCTTTTAAAGCACCTGAAAATTTAGTTGTCACAATTGAGAACGATCCAGCAATATCTAAACAAGTAAATGTTACTGCAACGGCAGATTTTGCCGTGAGTTTTGAAGTGTATTTTGGAGAAACCGTTGAGAATGATCTAGTAATAGGAAACATTGGAGATACTGTAAATTATACATATCAAGATGCAGGCACCTATACTATTAGAATAGTAGTAATGGGCGGAGCTATTGAAACTACTGAATATACAGAAGAGTTTATTGTAACAGCAATTTTACAACCACTAGCATCTGCTAAAGCACCTCCTTTTAGACAAGTATCAGATGTTATAGGTGTCTTTAGCGATAAACTAAATTATGAATATGACCTTTCAAATGATTTCTTCCCATACTGGGATCAAGGAGCCGATTGGAATGTTGGCGAATTTTTAATTGATGAAGATAAAATACTACGATATACAGGGTTAACATACCAAGGTATACAACTAGCAGCTAATATTGATGCGTCTGGTATGGAGTTTTTACATATAGATATTTGGACAGCCGATGATAATAATGCAAAGCTATCACCTATAAGTGCTTCAACAGGAGAGAAAGCATTCGATTTAGATTTAACAGCAAACCAGTGGACATCGTTCGATATTCCTTTATCATATTTTACCGATTTAGGTTTAAGTATGGCTGATATTGCTCAATTTAAATTTGATGGAGCACCTGCTGGAGGAACCATATTTGTGGATAATATTTATTTCTGGAGAGCACCGTCTAGTTACACACCATTACTTTTTGACGATTTTGAAGGAAATGGAAATATTACATTATGGGCAGGAGATCAAGCAGGTATGGATAATGCTTTTGTAAATCCATATGTTAATGCTAATAATTTTTCTGAAACTGTTTTAGAATATAAAGATACAGGAGGGCAATATGCAAATGTTCAATTTGTAGCAGATGGAAAGTTTGATTTATCAGGAGGGAAAAGTGTTTTTTCTTTAAAAGTTTATGTACCGTCTACAGGTATTACAGGGGCTCAAGAAAACAAAATTTCTTTAAAACTTCAAAATAGTGAATTAGGACCGAATGTATGGCAAACTCAAACTGAAATTATAAAACCAATTGTTTTAGACACATGGCAAGTAATTACTTTCGATTTTGAGAATGATGACTGGATAAATTTAAATTTTAATGGTATTGATCCAGATCCAGTTGATAGATTAGATTTAGATAAAGTTGTGATTCAGGTTAATGGAGAAAATAATTTTGATAATGTGACAGCTTATATTGATGATTTTAATTACGGTACTACACCACCAGCAGATAGTCCTCCTTTTGCAAGAGATGGTTTTGAAGGTAATGGAACTATTACAACATGGTTTGGCGACTCTGCAGGCTTAAATACTGCTTTTGCAAATCCATTTGTTGATGCTAATAATAATTCTGCTACTGTATTAGAGTATCAAGACACTGGAGGGCAATATGCCAATGTTCAGTTTACAGTTTCTCCTAAATTTGATTTAGTTGCTAAGAGTAAATTTACTTTGAAAGTATATGTGCCGTCTTCTGGTATTACTGGAAGTCAAGAAAATAAAATTTCTTTAAAACTTCAAAATAGCGAATTAGGGCCGAATGTATGGCAAACTCAAACAGAGATTATTAAACCAATTCTTTTAGACACTTGGCAGGAAATTACTTTTGATTTTGTAAATGATGATTGGGTAAACTTAAATTTTAATGGTATTGATCCTGACCCAATAGATAGAACAGATTTAGATAAAGTTGTTATTCAAGTTAATGGAGAAAACAATTTTGATAATGTAGTAGCTTATATAGATAATTTCAACTATCATAATTAAAAATTTAAAAAAATGAAAAACATAAAATATATAATAGGAATTTTTCTTTCTACTTTATTACTCTTTAGTAGCTGTCAAGATGATGAAGGTACGATTGGAGATATAATAGCGCCAAGTAATGTTATCATGTCTGCAGAAATTGTTGGTGTAGATAATAGTAATCCTAATGGAGATGGTTCTGGGTTTGTTAATTTTGTAGCAAGCGCAGACGGAGCAATAACATACAGATTTGATTTTGGTGATAATTCAAAGGTTATAGCTAATAATACAGGAGTTGTGAGTCATAGATTTAGTTTAACAGGTATTAATACCTATTCAGTTACAGTTATGGCTTCTGGTCGTGCTGGTATTACTACTACTAAAACGATGAATATCGATGTGTTTAGTTCATTTGAAGATGAAGAAGCTAAAGACTTTTTAAGTGGTGGTGCAGGAAACAGTAAGACATGGTACTGGGCAGCAGATAAAAGTGGAAATATTGGTTTAGGACCAAATGAAGTACAAGCTGGTGGTCAGCATACATTTCCAGATTGGTTTAATGCAGGTCCATGGTGGGATGACAAGTTATGTATGTATGATGCAGAGTTTGTTTTCACTCAATCTAGTGATGGAGAAGAAATAACTTTTGAGCAACTTAAAGAAATAGCTTATGTTAATGGAGACTATGCTAATATATTAGGTATTGATGGTAATATATGTTATGGCCTTGACATTGCTCCTACTCTAGTTGGAGTTAAGAACGTTAGTTTTACACCTTCATCTTCTATTGCAACAGAAGACGCTACTAACCCATCATATAGAGGAACGACTATAAATATTTCTGACGGCGGATTTATGTGTTGGTACGTAGGAGAAAGTTCGAGTGCTTTAGAAATTATCGAAATAACTGCTAATACATTAAAAGTTAGAGTTGAAGACGGGCCTCGTGCTTGGTATTGTTTTTTCCAAACCGAGAAACCAATCCAATAATAATATTATTTAGTTTTATTTATGGGGATAAAACGTTATAAACTAATGTTTGTCCCCTTTTTAATTAGATCATAATTATTGTAAATACAATTAAGTTGTGTTGTAATTTCTATGTAAAATTATGAAGTAATTTATCATGATAGGTATATCACTAAATTGTCTTTAGGTTTTAAATAATGCTATTATCTTATTCCGTTAATAATTAAATGTTGTGATGCTTTATCGTTTTTAAGATTATTAAAAAGCTTATAAATCAATACTTAAACCCTTATTATTTTTTAAGTAAATTTAGTAGTGTATAGTTAATATAAGTATTAATTAATTAACATAATCTTTAATAATTAAGAAGAGCAATAGTATGAATATATACAACACGTATATTTTTTACCTATACAATACCACAACAAATCCTGTTTAATAAAACTTAAGAGGTTTCTTAAAAGCCCATATATTCTTATAAAAACACTTGTGTTGTTAGGGTTTTATTAAAAATATCATGATTATTTTATAGTGTATGTTTTTTGTTGAGGTCTTTTTTGATGATTTCACAATTTGACTCTCTAATTTTATATAAAACAAATCACCACCTAATCTGTGTTGTTAATAAGTTTCTTTTTTCAAAAAAACGACACAAGTTAGAATTAGTTTAAGACTAACTCAAATAATTAAATAAGACTATGAAAAACAATTTTCTAAGATTCGTACTTTTTTTATTTACAGTAACTGCCCTTGCGCAGTCTGATAATGTATCAGTTGTAAGTAATGAAAAAGGCATGAAATTAGTAGTTAATGGAAAAGATTTTATGATTAATGGTATGAATTGGGATTATATTCCAATTGGAACAAATACTGTTAATGCTAATTTCTGGAAAAAGTCCGACGATGTAATTAAAGCAGGACTTGATACCGAAATGTCTCTTCTTAAGAACATGAACGTTAATGTAATTCGTCAATATACTGGCGTTCCAGCAAAATGGATTCGGTATATATATGAGAATTACGGCATTTACACCATGCTTAATCATTCTTTTGGCCGTTATGGTTTAACATTAGATGGCGTTTGGACTCCTGTTACAATTTATTCAGAACCTCGTACTCAAGAGTTTCTATTAGCAGAGATGAAAGCATTAGTTGAAGGTTATAAAAATACACCCGGACTATTATTGTACTTATTAGGTAACGAAAATAATTATGGTCTTTTTTGGGCAGGTGCAGAAACGGAAGATTTTCCAGATGATGAAGGAAAAATAAATTTCATAGGAGAATCTCGTGGAAGGCCCATGTATAAATTGATGAATGAGGCTGCAAAAATGATGAAAGCTATGGATACTTCTCATCCTGTGGCTATTTGTAATGGAGATGTTTTATTTATAGATATTGTTGCAGATGAATGTAAAGATGTTGATATATATGGAGTAAATTCTTATCGTGGTCCATCATTTACTGATATGTTCGATGTGGTAAAGGAAAAACTTAATATGCCAATTATGTTTACCGAATTTGGAGCAGATGCTTTTAATGAAATTGAAAAAAAAGAAGATCAGTTTTCACAAGCATATTATATGGTAGAAAACTGGAAAGAAATTTATCAAAATGCTGCTGGTTTTGATAAATCAGATATTTCTATTGGAGGTTTTACATTTCAATTTAGTGATGGTTGGTGGAAATACGGTTTTGATGATAGAAAAAATGCCGATGTACATGATAACAATGCGTCATGGGCTAACGGCGGTTATGCCAGAGATTTAGCGCCAGGAGAAAACAACATGAATGAAGAGTGGTTTGGTATTTGTGCAAAAGGGCCAACCAGCGATCGAGGATTATACGATTTGTATCCACGTGCTGCATATTATGCTTTAAAAGAAGCACATCAGTTAAATCCTTATAGAGAAGGTGTTACATCTGAATTCGTAAAAAACCATTTTGAAAACATTCAATTAATGGATGCTGTATTAAAAGCTAGAGGAGATAAAGCAGCTTTAAAAGGAAATAGTTCAGATAAAATTAGACTTAGTAATTTAAGAGCTGAGTTTACAACTTTCAATACAGGAGGTAATTTAATTACAACGCCTAGTAATGCCGACCCTAATGGCTCAACATATCCAAATAAGTTAGGTTTCGATCACATGCAGTCATATTTCATTGGAGTTGAGGGAAACCCTAGTTCTAATATGAAAGCTAGTGTTAATTTTAATGTTCTTGGTAATGTTGCTGAAAACCCTATAGATGAAATTTTTTATGAAAATACTGGACGCCCTTTTTCTGTAAATACAGATGAAGGAAATGTAGATATTACAGACCCTAATCGAGTAAAAGTATATAATGCTGAATTTGAGTGGAAAGCTAAAGATTTTGATTTAAGAGGTTTTTATAGAACAGGACATTACCATTGGGGATACGAAGGCGATTTCTTTGGTTTATATCCACAAGCTAATTATGGACCAAATTTAGATATATATAACGGAGAAATTTTAGGTTTTGAAGTAGATGGTAAAAAAGAACTAAAGGGATTAAAGGCTGCTTTTGGACCACAACTTTGGTGGGGTGCTAATCCTGCTATATTGTTAAAATATGCTAAAAAACTAGGTCATTACGACCTTACAGCTGTGTATCATGAAGATATTGATGATGTTGGCGAAGCTGTAACGTCTATTGCTGTACCGCTTCCAAAAACACGTAGAGTAACACTTCATGCAAAAAGAGAACTTGGAGCATTCGAGATTGAAGCCGGTGGTATTTGGGGAGGACAACCTTTAAACGGAAGACAATTTCAAATTGCAGAAGGTCAACCAGGAAATTATATTATTTATAATGATAAAATTAATGAAAAAGATAACTGGGGAGCAAAAGCTAAAATAACCTTTCAAAAAGGATTATTTAACTGGTATGCTCAAGGAGCAACTATGGGGTTAGTTGCAAACGGAGGCGCAGATCAAACACAAACATTTACAGGTTGGAGACTTAAAGATTCTGGAAGTGGCAACCAAAATAACTTTCTTACTGGCTTCACATATACTATAGGGAATCTTCAAATTGCTCCTAACTTTTTATGGCAGAAACCAATTGTTGGCGCTATGCCTAATGATGTTAATGCACCTGGAAGACTTAGAAATATTCAAGACGATCCATTTGCTGTAAGAGGAAATAGAGAAACAACTGCTGGAGAAATTTTATTCACTTATGATCCTACTCCAGGTACTTGGATGTACGAGTGGGATAACGACCGACAAGAAGATGCTAAATTTGCTTTTAATTTAGGGTTTGTTTTTCGTCATCACCCAACAGCTCAAGACGCAGCTATTGGGTTTTTAGCAGATCGTACGTCTTTTGCTTTTCCTAATGCAGCGCCTGCTCAAGATTTATGGGAGGCACATACACGTATCGTATCTAAAGTAAGTCCAGACCTTGGTGTTATTGCAAACTTTTATGCTGGTAACGGACAAGCAAATGGTAGTGACGAAAGAATGATTAAACGTGTTGGAGGTGATATTAGATTAATATATAACAAGTTTAAACTAACCCATTCCTTTAAAATTAATGATTGGGGACCTTTCGATTATCATCGTGATTTCAACTTAACTTTTCCAGTACAACTTATGTTAGATTTATCTACTTCTATTGGTAAACAAGACTGGTTTCTTTTGCCAAACACAAAAATTGGTATTCGTGGTACATGGCGTTCGCTTAATGAGTTTTCTCCACGATACGCACCAAATGTTGTACCTCCTAATACATTTCCAGCTGTACCAACTATAAGTCCTGTTGGGTTTGGAGATGGTAACGAATGGGAAATAAGAACATATATACACATCAACATTGGAAAATAAAAATATAGAAAAATGAAAAATATAAAATTTATTTATTCAAAAATTATATTGCTCTCAGGGTTACTTTTAATAGTAACTACGAGTTGTGAAAGAGAAATTTCAGATGAGGTAGAGTTTGCCACTTTCGATAAAACAGGAGAAATTTTTACAGATTCACCTATTGGTCTTGGTAGCGATTTTTACTTTCCATTTCAAGGTTCTAAAGCAACCGCTTGGACTGTTGATGATAATGAAGGTTATGAAAGTCAGTCCTCAATGCGTTTTGATGTCCCTAATGCAAATGACCCCGAAGGAGGTTACGCAGGTGCTATATTTAGAGTAGATGGTGCTGGTAGAGATTTAACAGGATATGATGCCTTAACCTTTTGGGCGAAAGCATCTCAAGGAATAACTATTGGAGAAATGGGTTTTGGTACCGATTTTATAGATAATAAATACCAGGTAGGTAGTTCAAATGTAATGTTGTCTACAAATTGGGTTAAATACACTATTCCTATTCCAGACCCTTCAAAACTTACTGAAGAAAGAGGTTTATTTTGGTACTCGGCAGGAACACAAGATACGGATGGATTTGGTTATACTTTTTGGATTGACGATTTGAAATTTGAAAAATTAGGTACTATTGGGCAATCAAAACCAGTTATTTTAAATGGTGTTGATATAGAACAGATTGGTTTTACTGGAATTACGGTAGATTTAACAGGTTTAACACAAACCTTTAACTTGGGTTCTGGTATGAACACAACTATTAATGTTGCACCAAGCTATTATGATTTCTCATCTTCAGACCCAAGTGTAGCATCTGTAAATGGATTAGGAATTATAAGTATTGAAAAAACTGGAGAAGCTACAATATCAGCAAGTTTAGCTGGTGTGGAATCTACGGGCTCTTTAGCGCTTGAAGTTATTGGGGCTTTCGATTTTGCACCAACACCTCCTGTTCGTAATGCAGGTGATGTAATCTCAATATTTAGTGATGCATATAATAATGTTCCTGTAGATTATTATAACGGATTCTTTTTAGACGGTTTTCAAACCACAGAAGGTGGATCTCCTCCTTTAGATGTTAACGGCGATGCTATTATAAATTACACGAAATTAAATTTTGTGGGTATAGGAACCTTCCAAGATGTTGCTTCAGTTAATGCAACAAACATGACTCATCTTCATGTTGATATTAAAGTTAATGAAGCTATAAATACTGCTGATTTTATTACGTTAGAGTTGTTAAATTCTGTTGGTAATAATGAAACATCTGGCTCAGTTAGGTTTAATTCAGATGCATTTACTGCAGATGAGTGGGTTAGTTTAGATGTGCCACTTTCAGAATTTGGTTTAAGTGATTTATCTCAATTAGGCTTACTGTTTTTTATAACAGATGCTACTATATCAGACATATTTGTTGATAACATCTATTACTATAAATAAAGGAGCGTTTTAAAAACTTAAAAGATAAAGATTATGACAAATCAATATAAAATAAAAACAGAAAGCATATTTAAAAAAGGGCTCTTTTTGTTTGCTCTTTGCTTAGTAGCTTTAAGTTGCTCTACTGATGATAAGCAAACAGTAGCGAGGTTTACAGAATTAGTAATGGCAGAAGAGTTCAATACCGATGGTGTTCCTAACCCAGCAATTTGGGGTTATGATATTGGTGACGGAAGCGATACTCAAGCAGGAACTGGTTGGGGTAATGGAGAGTTACAATACTATACTAACCGTACTGAAAATGTAAAAGTAGAAAACGGTGTATTAGTCGTTACTGCTTTAAAAGAAGATTATAACGGCGCAACATATACTTCTGCAAGACTTTCAACAAAAGGATTGTTTGAACAAGCTTATGGTCGTTTTGAAGCACGAATTAGAGTACCAAGTGGTTCTGGTTTATGGCCAGCATTTTGGATGCTTGGAGCTAATTGTGGTGATGTAAATTGGCCACAATGTGGTGAAATTGATATTATGGAATATCGCAGGCAAGAACCAACTTCTGTTAGTGGAACGGTTCATGGCCCTGGTTACTCTGGTCTTACTATACCACAAGGACAAATTACAAAAGCCTACGATTTAGGGAATGACCGTTTTGATGCTGGTTTTCACATTTTTGGTATCGAGTGGGGTCCAGAATATATTAATTTCTATATAGACGATGTTCTGTATAATCAAATAACACCAGCCGATCTTGAGGTAACACCAGATGATGGTTCTGGAGTTTTAGGCGAGTGGGTTTTTAATAAACCATTCTATATAATAATCAACTTAGCTGTTGGAGGAGCCTTTCCTGGTTCTCCAGATAGCGATGAAACTTTTCCTCAAAGCATGCTAGTAGATTACGTAAGAGTATATAAAAATAGTAACAATTAATAAAAAGACTATGAAAACAATAATTAGAACATTCAAATATATTTCGATTTTAATCTTCGCTGTAACCTTAATGGGTTGTGAAGAAGAAGACACGGTTTTACCAAAAGTTGTTGCTGGTTTTACACACACAATTAATGCAGATACTGGTGTTGTAACTTTTATTAATATTTCAGAGCAAGCAACCAATTATAGTTGGGATTTTGGAGATGGAAAAAGTTCAACTCTTATTAATCCAGTAAAAGCTTATAAAGATGGAACATATACCATTGTATTAACAGCCTCAAATTCAGCAGGGAGTTCAGATGTTTTTCAAGATGAAATTACCATATTAATTCCATTAATAGCTACAGTACCTATTACTTTTGATGGTGAAAACACAAAGTATGATGCCGAAGTATTTAGCGGAGCTTCTTTCGAAATAGTTGATAATCCTGCACCAGGAGGGTCTAATCCAAATGCTTCAAAAGTAGGAGCAATTACAAATATAGGAGCAGAATATGAAGGTATTAGTTTTGATTTAGGTTCAGATCTAGATTTAACAACAGATAAAAGTATTTCAATTAATTTTTGGGCTGATGCACCTGTTAATGTTTTATTAAAATTAGAAGAAGGAACAGGAGAAAATATTGAAAAAACTGCTAGTCATGGTGGTTCAGGATGGGAAACAATTATTTTTAGTTTTAATGCTTCAGATGAGTATTCAAGATTAACCTTATTTGTTGATGGCCCAGGAACTACTGCTGGCACTTTTTATGTTGATGATATAAATCAAATAGAAACGCCATTAGCATGTACAGATGAAGATATGCAATCTCTAAGTGGTTCAGATCTTAACATAACGTTTATGGCTGATCTAGCATCGGAAAAGGTTATTTCTGAGGGAACTACTTTTGAAACGATTGATAATCCAGATTTCGACAATGATATTAATAAATCTTGTAGAGTAGCGAAAATCACTAAATTAAATCAAAACCCATGGGATAATAATCAAATAGATTTAGATTCTAAATTAGATTTTAATGCTAATGAGGGTTTAAAAATAAAAGTGTGGTCTGCTAGAGAAAACACTGAAGTTAGAATTAAATTAGAAGAAATTGGTAATAAAGACAATAATTTCGAAACTTTTTTAACAACATCTGTAACTAGTGGATGGGAAGAATTAACATTTCCATTTTCAAGCGCAGAGAGTGGCAGATTTGATAAAATTGTTATTTTCTTCGATTTAAATGCTGAAAACACAGATACCTATTATTTTGACGATTTAATGTTATATGGTACTGGCACTGGTGGCGGTGGCGGAGGTGTATTTGATGATGGTTTACTTACTAACGGTGATTTTGAAACAGGTGATGGAACGGCATGGTATGGTAATGCTCTTGATGTTCGAACTGAAGGAGACAATAGTTTTGCTTTTGCAGACGTTGGAACACCGTTACCGGCTAATGCTTTCGAAATTAATATAAGTCAAAAAGGAATAGAGATGATTCCTGGTAAGACTTATAAATTTACTTTTGATGCTTCATCTGATGGAAACCGAACTATTATTGCAGGAATAGGAGATACTTTTGGCGATTTCAAAAGTGTAGACAGAGTAGTTAACTTAACAGCACAAACACAGACATTTACATATGATCTTGTAGCAGCCGATATTATTGGTGGTTTAGATAATCGTGTTTTATTTGATTTAGGAGGAGATACAGGTGTTGTCGTTATTGATAATGTATCCCTTTTCTGTTTAGATTGTGACTCTGGTGGCGGAGGAGGTGGTACCTCTAGTGGTTTTCCTTTAAATTTTGAAGATGGTGTTAATATTTTTAGTCCTTTTGAAGGCGCTACAGTAGGTGTTATAAATAATCCTCAACCTACAGGGAATACTTCTTCCAAAGTTTTAGAATTAATTAAGCCATCTGGAACGCCTTTTTATGCTGGTGTTAATTCTAGTCAAGGACTTGGAGGTCCATTAGTAAACTTAGGTAATGGCATGGTATTTACAATGAAAATCTGGTCGCCAAAACCAAATATTCAGGTTAGAGCGCGTTTAGAGCAGGAGCCAGGTGTTATAGATCCTCCTGCTTATCAAATTTTCCAAACACTTGCTAATGCAAATGAGTGGGTTACTTTAACTTTTGACTTTTCAGATCAAGCAATGTCTAGTTATACCTATACAAGACTTGTTATAAATACAGATTGGGATAATGGTGGCGATGGACAACCAATTTATATTGATGATATTGAACAATCTGGAGCTACCAACGGTGGTGGTTCAGGTGGAGGTACCGGCGGTGGCGGAGGAACTGTTGATGGTGGTTTAACCAATAATGGCGATTTTGAAACTGGTGATACAACGGGTTATACCATTTTTGATGCTCAAGGAGGCGTTTTTACAGTCACTAATGAAGAAGCTCAAAGTGGTACTTATTCTGGCAAACTTGTGGCAGGAGAAGGTAAAGAAATTGTTATAAAGCAAGCTAATATAAACAGCGATCCAGCCATTGGAACAGGTGTTTCCGTAACAATTTCATTCGACTTAAAAGGATCGTTAGAGGGAGCTGGAGGCGTTGTTTTTGCAGAATTTTTCTCTGAGAAAAGTCCAGAAGGCGTTTCAAAAGCTGAAATTCTTAGTGGCGGACCTCTTACCCCAACAGATACTTGGACCAATTATACCTATACCACAACTACGGGCGACGATGTAAGTGGTGGTGTAACCTTGCAACTCAAGGCAGCTTGTGGAGCCGTTTCAGGTTGTGGTGTTATAGCATACTTTGATAATATCTCAGTTACAATAAACCAATAATTAAATATTAAAAAAGGTTAGCGCAAGCTTTCTTATTAGCTAACCTTTTTTATTAATCATGAACTAAAGGTTTAAAAACCTAATGAATTAATAAGTAAATAAATGAATCAAACAATTTATAAAGAAGAAGAAATGGCTTTAGGGATATCAGATAAAGTAACGGGTAAACTTGTTAGTTTTGATAATGAAACCTATTACAAGATTTCAAATAGCGATGAGATGCGTCCATTTTTTATGAGCATTGTAAGCGACTCAAATCATTGGATGTTTATATCTAGTAATGGCGGTTTAACTTCTGGAAGAAAAAATGCTGAATCCTCAATATTTCCTTATTATACAGATGATAAGATTACAGAATCTGCCGATATAACAGGAAGTAAAACGGTTATTCAAATTCATTTAGAAAATAAAACTTTAGTATGGGAACCTTTTTCTAATAGGCAAATGGGGTTTTACAAAACGAAAAGAAGCATATATAAAAACACATACGGTAATAAAGTTGTTTTTGAAGAAATAAATCTAGACTTGGGATTAACATTTAGATATAAATGGAGTTCTAGTAATGAATTTGGATTCGTTAAAAAATCGACTTTACTAAATAACTCTGATTCTAAAATGAGTGTTACAATTTTAGATGGATTACAAAATATTTTACCAAGTGGAGTTACTGCCGATTTACAAAACAGCAGAAGTAATTTAGTTGATGCCTATAAAAAATGTGAACTATGGCCAAATGTAGGTTTAGGCATTTACGCATTAAGTGCTATAATTGTTGATAAGGCAGAACCAAGTGAAGCTTTAAAAGCTAATATTGTTTGGTCTTCTGGTTTAAAAAATCCAAAGTATTTATTATCCTCTTTGCAGTTAGAGAACTTTAGAAAGCTTAAAAGTATTAAGCAAGAAGAAGATGTAAAAGCAGAAAAAGGAGCTTATTTTATTTCTTCAGATTTAGAATTAGAAGCAAACTCTGACAAAAATTGGATGTTTGTTGCTAATGTAAATCAATCTATATCTGGAGTAATTCATATTTCTGAAATTATTAAAAATGAAGAAGATATAGAAGGGCTACTTCAAAAGGACATAGATGCTGGTACACAAAAGCTGGTTTTTTTAGCCACTGCTTCAGATGGTTTGCAAATAACTGAAGATCCACTTGTTAATACGAGGCATTTTTCAAATACACTTTTCAATATTATGAGAGGTGGTATTTTTGATGACGGTTACAACATTGAAAAACAAGACTTCATAACATATATTTCTAAAGCCAATAAAGAATTTTTTAATAAAAAAGAATCACAGTTAAAAGAACTTCCAGAGCTATTTACTTTAAGTTATTTAAAGAATTTAGCAGAAGATGATATTGATAAAAATTTTAAACGTTTATGTTTTGAATATTTACCTCTAAAATTTAGTAGAAGACATGGTGACCCAAGTAGACCTTGGAACAAGTTTTCAATTAATACAAGAAGTGAAATAGACGGTTCTAAAATTTTAGATTACGAAGGAAATTGGCGAGATATTTTCCAAAACTGGGAAGCCCTGGCACACTCCTATCCAGAGTTTATTGAAGGTATGATTCATAAGTTTTTAAATGCTACAACATTTGAAGGTTACAATCCATATCGTGTTACAAAAGATGGTTTTGATTGGGAAATTATTGAAGAAAACGATCCATGGTCATATATTGGTTATTGGGGCGATCATCAAATTATTTATCTTTTAAAATTCTTAGAATTTATAGAAGACCACTACCCTAGCCTTTTGGCAAAACGTTTTAATGAGAATATTTTTGTTTATGCTAATGTACCTTATAAAATTAAAAGCTATAAGGAAACACTTTCTAATCCTAAAGACACTATAGATTTCGACCATAAATTGGATGCTGAAATCAATCAAAAAAAACATGAATTAGGCGCTGATGGTGCTTTATTAAGAACCAAAAATGATACTATTTACAAGGTTAATTTAATTGAAAAACTATTAGCAACTGTATTAGCAAAAATTTCAAACTTTATTCCCGAAGGCGGTATTTGGTTAAACACGCAAAGACCGGAATGGAATGATGCCAATAATGCATTAGTTGGTAATGGTGTGTCTATGGTTACCCTTTGTTATTTAAATAGATTTTTAAATTTCTTTGAAGAAGTTGTTGCTAAATCTGATATAGAAAATGCTGAAATATCACAGGAATTAGCGGTGTTTTTAAATGAAGTTATTTTAACACTTGAAACTAATAAAGATATTCTTTCAGGAATCATTTCTAATAAAGACCGTAAAACTGTATTAGATGGTTTAGGAATTGCTGGAAGTAAGTATAGAAGTACTATATATAATAATGGGTTTTCATCTAATAAAAATAACGTTAGCAAATCTGTGCTTTTAGATTTTATAAAAACCACAAAAACTTATTTACAACACACCATTGATGCAAATAAGCGTTCAGACAAGATGTTTCATGCGTATAATTTAATGACGGTTGAAAATGATTTAGAAGTTTCAATTTCATACCTGCCAGAAATGTTAGAAGGTCAAGTAGCGGCTTTAAGTTCAGGTTATTTATCACCAAAAGATGCTCTAGAATTGCTAGATGGTTTAAAGAGCAGTGCTTTATTTAGAGAAGATCAATACAGTTATATTTTATATCCAGATAAAGAATTACCAAGGTTTGATAAAAAGAATAATATCCCTAAAGATTCTTTTGAGCAATCTGAATTGTTAAAACAATTAGTTGCAGAGGGGCATCAACAAATTATAGAAAAAGATGTGTTAGGAAATTATCATTTTAATGGCAATTTCAATAATGCAAATAGCTTAAAAGAAGCGCTATCAAGTTTGCCAAATAAATATCAGTTTCTTGTAGAAAGAGATTCTAAGTTATTACTAAATACTTTCGAATCTATTTTTAATCATAAAGCTTTTACAGGACGCTCAGGAACATTTTTTGGTTATGAAGGCTTAGGCTCTATTTATTGGCATATGGTATCTAAATTATTATTAGCAGTACAAGAAAATTGTTTATTAGCAATAAACACGAATGAAAGCGAAGTTATTATAGGTAAGCTTTTAGATCATTATTATGAAATAAACGCAGGTATTGGTGTGCATAAATCACCAGAATTATACGGTGCATTTCCAACGGATGCTTATTCGCATACACCAGCAACAAAAGGAGCTCAACAACCAGGGATGACTGGTCAGGTAAAAGAAGATATATTAAGCAGAATTGGAGAATTGGGTGTTTTTGTTAAAAACGGAAAAGTACTATTTAATCCGCGTTTGTTAAGAGACAATGAGTTTTTAAAAGGCCCACAATCATTTAAATATACTAGTGTTAATAAAGAAGAACAGGAAATAAAATTAGAAGCTAATTCGCTTTGTTTTACTTACTGTCAAATACCAATTATATATAAATTTTCAGATAAAGATAGCGTACAAATTAATTTTAATAAAGGCAAACATACTGTGTTTGATAGTTTAAAACTGGATACGCAAATATCTAAATCCATTTTTGAAAGAAAAGGAGAGATTAATCAAATAATTGTTTCTATAAAGAAATGATATAAACACAAACCGTTGAAGACACATTTAAAAATATTACTAATACTACCAATTTTATTATCTATGCTAGGATGCAATCAACAACCTAAAAAAGGGCCATTTTATAAAACAGCAGCAGACATTTTAGGAAACCCTAATTATCTAGCAATTTCGTATGGAGGATATCGTCAAAAATCTCGCGATATACAACCTACCATTCCTCAGTTAAAGGATGATATGAAAATATTGGCAGCTATGGGTGTGAAAATTTTGCGTACTTATAATGTTCAGTTACAGCAAGCCCCTAATTTATTAAAAGCTATTTCAGAATTAAAAGCAGAAGATTCAACCTTTGAAATGTATGTAATGTTAGGTGCATGGATTGATTGCGAAAATGCATGGACGGGTTTAGAACCTAATCATGAAGTAGAGAGCCAACAGAATGCAGGAGAAATTGATAGAGCAGTAGCCTTAGCAAAAGCATATCCAGACATTATAAAAATTATTGCGGTTGGTAATGAAGCCATGGTACGTTGGGCAACAAGCTATTTTGTTAGGCCAAATGTTATTTTAAAGTGGGTAAATTATTTACAGGATTTAAAGAATTCTGGTGAATTATCAAAAGATTTATGGATTACAAGTTCCGATGATTTCTCGTCTTGGGGTGGAGGTGATCCAAGTTATCATACGGAAGATTTAGAAAACCTTATTAAAGCTGTCGACTATATTTCAATGCACACCTACCCTATGCATAATTCACATTACAATCCAGAATTTTGGGCAGTACCAGAAAATGAATTTGAATTATCTGATGCCAAAAAAATTGAAGCAGCTATGCAACGCTCATTTCAATTTGCTAAAAAACAACATGATAGTGTATCAAATTATATGAAAAGTTTGGGAGTTAATAAGCCTGTACATATTGGGGAAACAGGATGGGCAACCTTGTCAAACGGACATTATGGAGCTAAAGGCTCTCGAGCAACCGATGAATATAAATCGGCAAAATACTATCAACTTATACGTAATTGGACAAACCAAGAAAACATTTCTTGTTTCTATTTTGAAGCATTTGATGAACAATGGAAAGATGCACATAACGCTTTAGGTTCTGAAAATCATTTTGGACTTATAAACCTTAAAGGACAAGCAAAATATGCGTTGTGGAATTTAGTTGATCAAGGCATTTTTAATGGATTAACAAGAGATGGAAAGCCAATAACTAAAACATATAATGGCGATAAGGATGCTTTATTGAAAGATGTTTTAACACCGGTTACTATTGTAGAAATTATGGCACATAGATAAATGAGTCAACTTAAAGTTTTAAAATATGAAAACATTAAAATACAGTGTGTATTCACTTTTTATTCTTCTTATGTTAAGTTGTAACGAAAAGCAAAATGAGTTACTAGTAGAAGTTTATGAAACTTCCGCTAATGGGAATCAGTTAAAAAAGATTTCAGAAAGACCATCTGTAGAAAAAGCCAGTACTATAAAGCTTTTATCTAATAAAACGTATCAAACCATTACAGGTTTTGGTGGAGCTTTTACAGAGTCTTCAGCTTATTTATTAAACAAGTTAAGTAAAGCAAATCGTGATACTATTTTGAAAGCGTATTTCTCAAAAGAAGGTGCAAATTATTCTTTAACGAGAACGCACATGAATTCTTGCGATTTTTCACTTTCTAACTATTCATATACGCCTATTGAAGGTGATAAAAATCTAGAACATTTTTCTATTAAAGAAGATAAAGATGATTTAATTCCTATGATAAAAGATGCCTTAGAAGTGTCTGAAGATGGTTTTAAAATATTTGCTTCACCATGGACAGCAGCGCCTTGGATGAAAGATAATAACAATTGGGTTGGCGGTAAATTACTTCCAGAATATTATGATACTTGGGCATTATTCTTCTCAAAATATTTAGATGCTTATAAAGCTGAAGGGATAGAAATTTGGGGTTTTACGGTAGAAAATGAACCTCATGGAAACGGAAATAATTGGGAAAGCATGCATTTTTCACCCAAAGAAATGACCGATTTCGTTCAGTTTCATTTAGGACCAAAATTAGAGTCTGATGGTTATGGTGATAAAATTATTTTAGGCTACGATCAAAACAGAGCGGGTTTAAAAGAATGGGTAGATGAGATGTATAGAGATGAAGCATCATCAAAATATTTTCATGGAACGGCTATACATTGGTACGAGAGTACTTATGATTTTTTTCCTGAAGCCTTGCAATATGCACATAATAAAGCACCAAATAAATTTTTAATTGAAACTGAAGGTTGTGTGGATTCTCAAGTTCCGGTTTGGAAAGATGATACTTGGTACTGGAAAAAAGAAGCGACCGATTGGGGTTGGGATTGGGCATCTGAAGAAGAAAAGTATTTACACCCTAAATATGCGCCAGTAAATCGATACGCTAGAGATATTATAGGTTGCCTAAATAATTGGGTTGATGGATGGGTAGATTGGAATATGGTACTCGATAAACAAGGCGGGCCAAATTGGTTTGAAAACTGGTGTGTAGCGCCTGTAATTGTTGATCCTGATTCTGATGAGGTTTATTTCACTCCTATTTATTATATAATGGCACACTTTAGTAAATATATAAGACCAGAAGCAAAAATAATTGGTCTTGAAAACTCCGATGATACTTTAATGGTTACAGCAGCTCAGAATCCCGATGGAACTATCGTGGCTGTAATTTTCAACGAAGGAGAACAAACTAAAAACATAAAGATGTCTTTAGATGAAAAGTCTATAGATATTCAAATAAGCAAACAAGCTATACAAACAATATTAATACCAACTAAAAACTAATAAGATTATGCCACATGTAAAAACAGTAGCTAAAGATAGAGTGCCATTAGGGCAAAAAGCCGCATTTGGAGCAGGTCATTTCGTGCTTAACTTATTACCAGGAGCACTTGGCTTTTTCATGTTCTTTTTACTTACTGCTTTTGGAATGGATCCCCTTTATGCTGGTATTCTAGGAGCTTTACCGAGATTATTTGATGCCGTATCAGACCCTATAATGGGCTTTATTTCAGATAATACTAAATCAAAATGGGGCCGAAGACGACCATTTATTTTCGTTGGAGCTATTTTAAGTGGGGTACTATTTGCATTAACATGGCAAATGAATCCTGATAATTCTCAAATGTATAATTTTTGGTACTTCCTCATTTTAACCATTTTATTTTTAGCAGGAAACACAATGTATGCTACACCATTGGTAGGTTTGGGGTATGAAATGACTTCAGATTATAATGAGCGTACTAGGTTGATGGCTTTTTCAAATACTGTTGGTCAAGTAGCTTGGATGATAGTGCCTTGGTTTTGGGTAATAATTGCTGACCCTGAAATGTATGAAACTCAAGCCGAAGGTGTGAGGCATTTATCCATAATTGTTGGTTCAGTCTGTGCTGTTGTAGGTTTATTGCCTGCTATTTTTTGTAGAGGAATTGATTCTGCTAATATGGAAAATAGGAAAGAAATTAATTTAAAGTCATTAGGTTCTAATATGAAAGACCTATGGGCAGGAATTAAGCAAGTATCAAAAAACAAGCCATTTATGAAGCTTTGTGGTGCAACTTTTTTAGTATTCAACGGCTTTCAACTAGTAGCTGCATTTAGTGTGTATATCATTGTTTTTTACATGTATAATGGAAGTTATGCAAGTGCAGGAACATGGCCAGCTTGGTTTTCTACAATTACAGCTGTAACAACTGCATTTGTTGTAATACCTATAATATCGGCAATGGCAAATAAATGGGGTAAGCGTAAAGCTTTTATTATATCAACAGTTATATCAATAATTGGGTATATTCTTAAATGGTGGGGCTTTGATAATCAACTAAATCAAGAATTTAATACTACAGGTTTTGGTCAATCACTTAATAGCGGTGTTGCTTCATTATTTGAATATATGAATCCTTTCCTAGAAAGTGTAGGTATGTCATGGTTTAGTATTGATACAAGCATAGGATCTCCGTGGTTAATTTTTATGCCTATTCCATTTATAGCTTTTGGTTTAGGGGGGCTTTTTACATTAATGATGAGTATGACGGCAGATGTTTGCGATTTAGATGAGTTAAATAATGGTATGCCTCGTAAAGAAGGTACGTTTGGTGCCATTTATTGGTTAATGGTAAAAATAGGTCAGTCCATAGCTTTATTTTTAGGAGGTTTGGTTTTAAAATTAGTAGGTTTTATTTCTGATGCGCCAACACAAACGGCAGAAACCATGTATAGTTTAAGAATAGCTGATATAGTTATACCATCATTAACTGCTGCAATTGCCATTTGGATAATGTATAAGTATAGTTTGAATGAAACAAGAGCTAGAGAAATTAAAGAAGAATTAGTAAAGCGTAGAGGAGAGCTATAGTAAAGGAAATTAATTAGTAATTTATATTAAGAAGATTATGTCGTACAGAATAGATAAAATTAGGTCGTTAGCAGGTTTAAATCTTAATGATAAAACACCTAAAGGATTGCATAACCTATTTAAACGAGTTTTAAAAGGAGGCATGCATGGTTTGTGTTTTAGTCCTTATGAAGAAGGACAAGAACCAGGTGAACAAATTACCGAAAAACAGATAAGAAGACGAATGAAAATTATAAAGCCATATACAAAATGGATTCGTTCATTTTCATGTACAGATGGCAATGAAGCTATTCCTCGTATTGCTAAAGAGTACGGCATTAAAACTCTAGTTGGAGCTTGGTTAGGCGATGACGATGAAATTAATAAAAAAGAAATTGCGGGTCTTATAAAATTGGCTAAAGAAGGGTATGTTGATATCGCTGCAGTTGGTAATGAAGTTATGTACAGAAAGGATTTGACTGAAGATGAACTTCTAGCTTTTATGTATCAAGTAAAAGAAGCTATTCCAGATATTCCTATGGGTTATGTAGATGCCTATTATGAGTTTAGTCACAGACCCAGAATTACCCAAGCTTGTGACGTTATTTTAGCAAATTGTTATCCATATTGGGAAGGCTGCAGTCTTGAGTATTCTTTAGTATATATGCGAGATATGTATAATCAAGCAAGAGATGCTGGTAAAGGGAAAAAAGTAATTATCACAGAAACTGGATGGCCGTCTTTTGGTGAAGGATTACAAGGTGCTGTACCATCACATGAAAATGCATTAAAGTATTTTATAAATTCTCAAGTATGGTCTGCTGCTGACGATATTGAAATGTTCTATTTCTCATCTTTTGATGAGTCATGGAAAGTTGGAGCAGAAGGAGATGTAGGAGCTTATTGGGGACTTTGGGATAAGAATGAAAAGCTGAAGTTTTAATTTAAATAACATTAAAATGTCTTTCTGAAAACGCATATAAATTCTAATATTTATGTGCGTTTTTTGTTTCATTTAACATTGTTTTTAATTAGTGTTATGTACCTAAACATCTATAATTAAATCTTTTATAGTTGTTTTTGTATACAACATTTTCTTATGGAACCAAAACAGTTTTTTATTTACCACAACATTACCACTACATTCAAATTTTTGCATATAAAATTCTTGTATTTTATGTCATTATTATCCGTGTCAAAACCCTTATTACCACTAAACCTTTACTATTAAAAAAATAAAAATACATCAGTTTTATTAGGATGTATGTTTTTTGTAGTGTATAAATATGCATAATTCATATTTAATCATAGGTATATTTGAGAATACAACAATTCTAAATATTAATTAAAACTAAATGATTATGAAAAACATTACTTTATTGCTAATACTTTTGACTGTATCCTTTGGGTATTCTCAAATTGACATTACATTCGATCCTGCACCTCTTGAGGGGAGTTGGGCTTTTAATGCAGGTGAACCAATGACTACTACAGATGTTGTGGATGCTCCGATAGAAAATGCTACTTATGGGAAAGTAGGTAGGATGATTTCTAATGCTGCAGGTATGCCTTGGCAAAATGCGATTCTTATTATGACAGATAACACCATTAATGTAACCACTACCAAGACGATTACGGCAGATGTTTATTATATAGGTGCGACCCCAATAGCTATTTTGGGTAAATTAACTGCAGGTGTTGGACAGCCTGATAAAGAAGTAGATGGTTTACATCCTGGAACAGGTTGGAGTTCTGTTACTTGGGATTTTACACCTGTATCTGCTACAGGTGAGTATAATCGTATTTCATTTTTCCCAAATAGAGTAGAAGGTGGAGGTAATTGGGAAGGTACAAATGGAGACACGGTTTCAAGAGAAGTTTGGATAGATAATATTATGGCTGATGCAGGTGCTGCTATTGTGGAAACATGTAATGATGGTGTAAAAAATCAAGGTGAAACAGAAATTGATTGTGGAGGCCCAAATTGTGATGCTTGTCCAGCGGTTCCAACAGACGCACCACCATTGCCTACTGAAATTAGTTTATTTGATATTTATAGTACAGATATAGATGGCACAACTTTGGTTGCGCCAGGATTTGTTGGTCAAGATTTTTCTGGAGGTACAACTACTACTGGTGTTTCTTTTAGCGGCAATGAAGTGTTAAAATATTCAGGAGTAAATTTTGTAGGAGCAAAATGGGATGAAGTTGATGTAACTGCATTATCTGGTAACCCAACACATATCCATTTAGATTATTGGGCAACAGATGTATCAGTATTTAAGTTTTTTTTAATAGATATTGGTTTAGGTGAATCTCCATTTGATCTAGTTACAGAAGATGGAGGTATTGTTCTTGAAACATGGACAGGAGTAGATATTCCATTAAGTGCTTTTTCAAATCCTTTAACAAAATTATTTCAATGGAAATTAGATGCCATTGGTGGAAACGCTGGTGATATTTATTTAGACAATGTTTATATTTATAGTAAACCAGCGGTGACAAGTGGTTATTGCAATGAAGTTGTTAATGCGTTTGGCGGCGATGCAGGTTCAGATATTAAGTTAACTATAGAAAGACAAGAACCAGGTTTTAGATCGATGAAAGTAACTATTGAGTCTAATGATGCTGATCCGGTTGATGATTTAGTATTACCTGGACCAATAACTGGTAATCCAACACCTTCTGCTCCTGACACATCTGACCCAGGAAAAATAAGCATAACGCTTACTTGGAACGGTGAAGACCCTGCAGCCGATGTAGTTCTTCCTAATGTTTTATGGAGCAAAGTTAGTAATCCAGGAAATTGGGCATTGCTAGAAACAGGAGATATAACTGTACCATTTGAGTCTACTTGTAGTGGTGTTTTAAGTACTAATGACTTTACTGCAACGTCATTTAAAGTCTTTCCAAATCCAACACAAAACAATTGGAAGGTTAATACTAAAAGTGAAAAGATTTCATCAATTAGAGTTTTCGATATTTTAGGAAAAAATGTAATTTCAATATCGCCTAATTCTAACGAAGCAACAATAGATGGAACAAGTTTAAAAAGAGGGATGTATTTTGCACAAATAAAAACGGCAAAAGGCCTTAAAAGTATTAAGATTATTAAGAAATAATATTTTTGTTTTACAATTTAAAAAGGTGCTTATTTTAAGCACCTTTTTTTATATACTTACTAGATTGTATTAATTTTCATCAAAATATTTCTTTACTTTGTGTAAAGCTTCGCATAAATTATGTTTGATGATATTTTAGCAGCCATTCCATTTGGAATTATACTTGCCTTTACTATTGGTCCAGTTTTTTTTGTGCTTCTAGAAACTAGTGCGACCAAGGGTTTTAAAAGCGCCTTAATTTTTGATTGTGGCGTTATGTTAGCCGATGTCATTTTTATTTTAGTAGCCTTTTTTAGTACCAATAAACTTTTAGAAAAAATTAAAGATGACCCTAATTTTTTAATTTTTGGAGGCGTATTACTGGTTGTTTATGGTATTATTTCATTTGTAAAAGCATCAAAATCTTTTAGAGACATTGTTAGAGAATATCATAAAGTTGAAATTAAAAAAGGCTATGGTAAGCTCTTTTTAAAAGGCTTTTTATTAAACTTTATAAATATTGGAGTTCTTTTAGGTTGGGTTGCTTTTATTGTACTTGGTAATTCGTTAACAAAGTCAGAAGATGGTATTGTGGTATTTTTAAGTACTATTTTAATAGTTTATTTTTTAGTAGACCTTATTAAAATACTTATTGCAAAAAAATTAAAAAACAAGCTGACACCTCGATTAATATTTAAAACAAAAAAAATAATAGCACTTCTAATCTTAGGCTTTGGTGTTTTATTGTTAGTTCAAGGATTTTTTCCAAAAGAGAAAGAGCTTTTAAAAGAAAAATTTGAACAAATAAATCCTATAAAAGAAAAGCTTTCAGAATAAACTAAAAGCTTTTTTTGAGGCGTCGAGCGGATTCGAACCGCTGTACAAGGTTTTGCAGACCTCTGCCTAGCCACTCGGCCACGACGCCATAATTATTGGTGCAAAAGTAAAAAAAAATGTGACTTTTCAATGCATAAAATCACTTTTTACGCTTATCTGTCATTTTTATTGTCACTTTTGCAACATCACCACCAATAGGCGGGTTTAATTTACTAACCCAAACAGTGGCTTTTTTAACTAATTTATCTTCGTTAAAAATTCTATTTAAAATACGTTTTGCAACGGTTTCAAGTAGGTGAGAAGCAATATCCATCTCTTCTTTTATAATCCTGTTTAAAAACACATAATCTACAGTATCACTTAAATCATCTGTTTTTGCCGAGGTTTGTAAATCGGCATCAACTTCTAAATCTACACGATAATCACTTCCTATTTTTGTTTCTTCTTTTAAACAACCATGGTATGCAAATACCCGAATGTTTTCAACTTTTATTTTTCCCATTAGCTTCTTAAACTTATTAAGCTAAAATAGTTTGAATTTCCGTAATTTTGAAGCTTATTTAGTTGAAATAAATATCAAGTATGTCTGAAGAAAGAAAATCGCTTAATTTTTTAGAGCAAATTATAGAAGAAGATTTGGCAAACGGAATGTCTAAAAAAGACTTACGTTTTCGTTTTCCTCCAGAACCTAATGGTTATTTGCATATAGGTCATACAAAAGCTATAGGTATAAGTTTTGGTTTGGGAGAAAAATATAATGCACCTGTGAACCTTCGTTTTGACGATACAAACCCTGCAAAAGAAGAGCAAGAATATGTAGATGCAATTAAAGAAGATATTGCTTGGTTAGGATATAAGTGGGATAAAGAATTATTCTCATCAGATTATTTTCAACAATTGTATGATTGGGCAATTCATTTTATAAAAGCAGGGAAAGCCTATGTAGATTCGCAGTCTAGTGAAGCTATGGCAGAACAAAAAGGAACGCCAACGCAGCCAGGTGTTGATGGTCCGTATAGAAATAGAACGGTAGCTGAAAACCTTGATTTATTTGAACGCATGAAAGCGGGCGAGTTTGAAGAAGGCGAACACATTTTGCGTGCTAAAATAGATATGCAACATGTAAATATGTTGATGCGTGATCCTATTATGTATCGTGTTTTAAAGAAGCATCATCATAGAACAGCAAACGATTGGTGTATTTACCCAATGTACGATTGGACACATGGTGAGAGCGATTATATTGAGCAAATTTCACATTCTTTATGTTCCTTAGAATTTAAACCACACAGAGAACTTTACGATTGGTTTTTAGACCAAGTTATAGACACCAGTTTAATTAGACCAAAACAACGCGAATTTGCACGTTTAAATTTAAGTTATACCATTATGAGTAAGCGCAAGCTTCTTAAATTGGTTGAAGATAAAATTGTAGCTGGATGGGATGACCCTAGAATGCCAACTATTTCTGGCTTACGCCGAAGAGGATATACACCTAATTCACTTAGAAAATTTGTTGAAACTGTTGGTGTTGCAAAGCGTGATAATGTTATTGATGTATCGCTTTTAGAGTTTTGTATTCGTGAAGATTTAAATAAAACAGCACCACGAGTTATGGCTGTTTTAGATCCTGTGAAATTAGTAATTACTAATTATCCAGAAGGAAAAGAAGAGTGGTTAGAAGCAGAGAACAATCAAGAAGATGACAGTGCAGGCTTTAGAAAAGTGCCATTTTCAAAAGAATTATATATTGAAAAAGAGGACTTTAAAGAAGAAGCTGGTAATAAGTTCTTTAGATTGAAGTTAGGTGGAGAAGTAAGACTTAAAAACGCGTACATAATTAAAGCTGAAAGTGTTGAAAAAGATGCTAATGGAAACATTACAGAAATTTATTGTACGTATTCCGAAGACACTTCTAAAAGAGTAAAAGGTACGTTGCATTGGGTATCTATAAAACATGCTGTAAAAGCTGAAGTTAGAGAATATGATCGTTTGTTTATTGATGAAGCACCAGATAGCCATCAAGACAAAGATTTTATGGAATTTATAAATCCTAATTCTTTAAAAACTATTGAAGCTTTTGTAGAGCCTAGTTTATTAGAAGCTAAAGTAGGCGAGCGGTTTCAGTTTCAACGTTTAGGCTATTTTAATGTCGATAACGATTCATCTTCTGATAAATTAATATTCAATAAAACAGTTGGTTTACGTGATACTTGGGCAAAACAAAAACCTAAGCCTCAACAACAAGCGGTAAAGCCAAATAACAATCAGCAATCACAACGAAAAGCTATTGATGTGATTCAAAAATTAGGTAAGAAATACACCAATTTACCAGAAATAAAACAGCAAAAGGTTAAAGAAGAAATTCAAGAACTTGCTAAAAGTGTAACTTATGAAGAGTTGCAACCTCTTTTTAATACAGCCGTAAAAAAAGCAGGAACACGTATTGCTGTAGCTATTACTTTAGGCGTTTTATTAGAAAACGGACTAGAAAAGAATGATGCTATAAGCGAATTTATAGCAAAAGCACTTGAAGATAAAAATGACCTTTTAGTTAATGAAGCTAATACTCTTAAATAAACGTTTAATTATCAGTTTTTTAAAAAGTATTATATTTAACTTCTAACTAAAAAGACATTATTATGGAATTATTAAACCCAATTGCAATGCTAGTAGCAGCTGTTTCGGCATTAGTTGTCGGATTTATTTGGTACAACCCAAAAGTTTTTGGAAACGCTTGGATGGAAGCTGCTGGTATGACCGATGAGCAAATTAAAGGCGGAAATATGGCTAAAATTTTTGGTTTAGCTTTAATCTTTGCGTTTTTATTAGCAACAGCTTTACCAGGTATAGTTATCCATCAAATGGGCGTTTTTAGCCTTGTAGGTGGAGACCCATCTGTGGCTTTACCTTCTTATGATGCTTTAATGGCCGATTATGGAGATGCTTTTAGAACTTTTAAACATGGTGCTTTACATGGCGTTTTAACTGGTGTTTTAATTGCGCTTCCTATAATTGGAACCAATGCTTTATTTGAACGAAAAGGTGCTAAATACATATTTATTAATGCAGGTTATTGGATTGTAACACTTGGGATTATGGGTGCTATTATTTGTGGCTGGAAATAATAATTTTGTAATTTATTAACATAAATAAAGACTGAGGTATGTAACTTCGGTCTTTATTATTTTATATTGAAAACACATCATATTTATAATTCATATAAAGAACTTCCAGAATCTTGGAAGCATATTACTGAACACGATGTTTTTTTACAACCCAATTATTTTGAAGCTTTAGAAGAAGCGTCTCCAAAAAATATTCAATTTTTTTATGTGGGTGTTTTTAATAATGACCTATTAGTTGGAGTTGCTGTTGTACAACGGGTACAATTGTATTTAAATGATATGTTTAGAAAAACAGAAGTTTCTTGTTTTAGAGAAGCTTTTAAAAGTATTGTTTCTAAAATAGTTAGAGGAAACATTTTGGTGGTTGGTAATTTAATGCATACGGGTCAGCACGGTGTGTTTTATCAAGCGAATAGTATTTCGCAAGCAGAATACTTAGATGTTGTTTTTGAAGCTTTAAACACTCTTAGAATCAGGATTAAAACAAATCAAAAGAAAACAATTAGAGCCATAATGCTTAAAGATTTTTTTGAAGCAGATGCTATTCATAAAAGTAAAGCGTTTTTTCTATCCAATAAACTACATCATGTGTATGTGCAGCCCAATATGACGATGCGAGTTAATCCTAATTGGTTAAAAATGGAAGATTATCTAGCTAGTTTAAATAAAAAGTACAAAAACCGTTATAAGCGAGCAAAAAAGAAACTAGGAAAGATAACTTGTAAAGAATTAGATTTAAAAACGATTGAAACTCATTCCGAAACGCTTCATCAATTATATTTAAATGTTTCTAATAATGCCAAGTTTAACACGTTTGAATTAGCGCAAAATCATTTTTATAATTTAAAACTTCAATTAAAAGCATCGTTTAAAGTTTTTGGTTATTATTTAGATGATCAATTAATAGGGTTTTACACTTTAATTCTAAATGGGGATGATTTAGAAACTTATTTTTTAGGTTATGATACGGTGCATCAATATCCCAATCAGTTGTATTTAAATATGCTCTATGATATGGTAAAATTTGCCATTGAAGACAAGTTTTCAAATATTGTATATGCGCGTACTGCTATGGAAATTAAAAGTTCAGTAGGAGCAAAGCCAGAACCTATGAGCGTTTATATAAAACATACCAATGGTTTTATAAATGCTATTTTAAAGCAAATTTTTAAGTTGATGCATCCTAAACAAGATTGGGAAGAACGGCATCCTTTTAAAATATAAAAAAGCCTTAAAATTAAATTTTTAAGGCTTTTTTTATTCAGTTAGAAAACGGCTTTATTCTTCTTTTTTCTTTTTCTCTTTAGCTTCTTTCATAGCTTCTCCAATTTGGTTACTTGCTGTAAAACTGGCAACCATATCGTTTAACATATTACTTCCTGCTTGTGGCGAGTTTGGTAACAAAATTAAGTTACTATTTGTTTCTTGTCCAATGGCTTGTAATGTATCGTAATGTTGAGTCACAACAATTAATGCAGAAGCTTCTTGAGAGTTAATTCCAACTCTATTCAATACATCAACCGATTCTTCTAAACCACGTGCAATTTCACGACGTTGGTCTGCAATACCTTGTCCTTGTAAACGTTTGCTTTCTGCTTCAGCTTTTGCTTTTTCAACAATTAAAATTCTAGCAGCATCACCTTCGTATTGTGCCGCCGTTTTTTCTCTATCGGCTGCATTAATACGGTTCATGGCTTCTTTTACTTGTGCATCAGGATCAATATCGGTTACTAAGGTTTTAATAATATCGTAACCATATTCCATCATAGCATCGTTTAATTCTGTTTTAACAGCAATAGCGATATCGTCTTTTTTTAAGAATACGTCATCTAAAATCATTTTTGGTACCTCAGCACGAACTACATCAAATACATAACTTGTAATTTGTTCATGCGGATAGTCTAGTTTGTAAAAAGCATCTTCAACCTTTGCTTTTATTACTTTATATTGAACAGAAACTTTTAATTTAACAAAAACATCATCTTTTGTTTTAGTCTCTACAATAACATCTAGTTGTTGTATTTTTAAGCTTAAACGACCTGCAATTCTGTCTACTAAAGGGATTTTTAACTGTAATCCAGATTGACGAATACTTTGAAATCTACCAAAACGTTCAATAATAGCAGCGGTTTGTTGTTTAACAATAAAGAACGATGATATTAGGATAATTAATCCTAAAAAAATAATAATTGGAAAAAAGAAACTCATAATGTGTTATTTAAGAATGGTTATAAAAAATCAAGATACTAAAATTACATTATATTTGTTGACTTAATAACATAAACAATGAATTTTAAGCAGTCTTTTCTATTAGTAGCTATTTGTACATGTTTTGTTACAAAAAGTTTTTCACAAAAAGGAAATTATAGAATTAGTAACGGTATTGGCATTTTTGGAGGCATTACAAAATTGGATATTACAACAGATAATTTTACAACAAAACAAGGAGATGGTTTTATGGGTGGATTATTGGCTATCGTTGATATTCCTCACCGTTGGTATAATATAAGTTTTGGTATGCAACTATCTGAAAGTACTATAGGAATTTTAGGCAGACCAAATATTTCTAGTACTTCTAATGAGTTTATAGATTACAAAATGTTTGCTGCTCAAGTAGCATTGTTGGGACATATAAAGGTGATTCCAAAACATTTTACTATTGATGTTGGCCCAATGTTACAATACAACAGTAAGTTAGAATTTAAAGAGAAAGGACAAGAAGCTTATTTTGTAAATAATTATAATAACTTAACAGCTGAAGACATTGCCAATATTTCTCAATTTAATTTGAATGGTGCCGTTGGAGCTTCAGTTGGTATTAAGAATTTTAAGTTGAAAGCTCAATACATTTATGGCTTTACAAATATTTTGAAGAAATTAGAAAATCAAGAGTTAGATACAGCTGGTGGAGGTGCTCGTTTTAAAGGAAACCAAACCTTGTTGGTTTTGGGTGCTATGGTTTTGTTTTAGTATTTTTATTAAATTGTTCGTTTAACGGTCTCGGCTATGAGTAGTTGCTTGGTTTAACACTTAATTTTTCAAGTACACACCAAGCTGAAAATCCGTGAGGATTTTCAGAAGTAGGTGAGAACAAGAAATTACTTATAGCCATTGTTAACACACGTTATTTTAAGGTATATACTCATAAAAGTCAAAGACCCCTGAACCTCCACTTAAATTTCTTCCTCCGCCAACATAAGCTTTCCCATTAAATACAAAGGTAAAGTGTCCTCCTCTTGCTATATGACCAACATTTTCACTTCTAGTCCAGTTATTAGAAGAAAGGTTGTATAACCAACTGTCTGTTGTATTACTTCCCCCAATAGGTCCACCTCCCGTAATGTATCCAATTCCATTTAGTGAAAAACCAGCAGTAATATTTCTCGCATCAGGAAAATCAGCTATTTGACTCCACGAATTAGAATTTGGATTATATACCCAACAATCAATATCTCCTGTGTTAAAACCTCCATTGCAAACATACGATAACCCGTTAATGACAAAGACACCAGTGTTTCTTCTTGCATCAAAATCTCCTAAAGGAACATCTTCAATTTGTAACCAAGTATCAGAAGCAGGTGAATACTTGTAAAAATCAAGTTTGATTGGGGCAGTTCCTAAACCAACATAAATTTCTCCATCTATTGAAAAATGTGTGCATCCATGTCTATCTTCTCCAATAAAATTAGCTTTCTGAGACCAATTGTTTGTTTGTGGATTATATTGCCAAAAATCATATTGACTTTCAGGTAAATAAACATAAATATTCTCACCATCAGAATCAACAATTGCTCCTCCACCATTATAAAGCCCAATATTTGAAGGTAATTGGATTTGTTCCCAAGAAAAATCTTCAATATTTAATTTCCATAAATAAATTTCCTCGTTATTGAAATTCTTATTTCTTGAAAGGACATACGGAGTATTATTAGCTATCACTGCATTATTAAAATTTGTTCCATAATATTCAAATGGTAAATTATCTGATACCATTACCCATTTATCCAAAATATTAAGGTCAACTTCGTATTCTACGATTAAGTCTAAAATTTGAATTTTTACTATAGCTTTTCTTCTAGGAAAAGGGCCTAGAGGTATTTTGGTGTCAAGACTTTCCGTATTTCCAGATATAAGGTTAACCTCTATGTCTTCTATAGTAATGCTATTTCTGTCTAAGATAGGATGAAAATAAGCTCCTTGAATTGTAATATCCTGATTTGCATAAACATCTTGTGGTACAAAATTAATTTCAGGCGGAATTAATTGAAAGTTTTCATTAAATATAACTTCTTGAAGTTGAGCTACAACTTTGATTTGTTCTGAACTACTTTCTAAATCGTCTGGAACGGTTACTACTAAAGTGTTTTTATCAGCGTAGGTGATAGTTGCTTCAGTGTTCCCAAAATAGACTTTGTTTCTTGATATTTTGAAATCAAAATTATTCCCAGTGATTGTTATTTCATCCCTGAAAGTTGCATTTAAGGGAGAGATAGAGTTTATTTCAGGTGCAGATAATTGAAACGAAGTGTTATACGTTACCTCTTGTAATTGTGAATTCAACTTAATTGATTCTGTAGGACTTTCAATGTTTTCTGGCACTATGATTTGTATAGTTTCCCTATTTGATTCAATTACTGTTGATTGAATATTACCAAAAAAGACATCATTTCTTGAGTTAACAATATCAAAATGATTTCCATTAATTGATAAAGTATCGCCAATTACACCAATAATTGGATTAATAGTTTCTATTGTTGGCTCGAATAAAGTAAAAGAAGAATATGAATCAGCTCTATTGTCTATTCTTACTCTTACATCATTAATTATAGAATTAATATTTACAGGAACTTTACATTTAATAATTGTATCGTTTAAAGTGATAATTTGACTATTTATGTTTGAAAAATCTACAAATGTTTGATGATTATCATCTTTGAAAAATTTTCCGTGTATCTCTAAAGTATCAGCTATATGACCAAAATCATTTGAAATAGAATTTATTTCGGGTGCAACGCTACCATCTGATATAAAACTCTTAATATCCCCATAAAACGATACTCCAGAAGATTTTACAAATGCTTTGTAAAAGTATTTTGTGTTTTCTTCAATTCCATTAGCAAGAAAATATTCTATTTCATTATTTGAACTTAATTCTGAATTGAGTTTAATTTCATTGTTGAACAGACTATCTAATGAGTATTCAAATCCTATTTCGGAAATAGTGTTTCCATTAGATTCATAGCTTCCTATAAGTTTAACGCCTCCATTAGTACCTATTGTAGCGTTAATAGTTAATACTTCAGGTTCCATAATTTGAGGTTCACTTTTTTCGTCATTAGAACTACAGGAAATAAGGATGCTTAATAAGATTAAAATTGTAAATAGATATTTGTATTTGTTCATAGTTTTATTTTATGTGGTAACTACGTTGATATGAAATAGTTTTAATGTTTTAAATCTAATGTTAAACGAATTTAGCTATTTTTTCTGACAAAGTAAATAGCGATCAACAAAAAACCTCTCCATATTTCTATGAAGAGGCTTTGTAATTTATACTATACTTTTGGTTATAATTACAGCGTTTTTACAATATTCTCAATACGTTTAATTGTTTCATTTTTACCAATCATGTACATAATATCAAACACATCGGGACCTTGTAAGGCACCTACCAAAGCTAAACGTAAAGGCATCATAACTTTTCCAAAGCTAATTTCGTTGGAAGTTATCCAACCTTTAATTTCGGTTTGAAGGTTTTCTACAGTAAAATCTTCAATAGTATTTACAATAGAAATAACTTGATCCATAATAACATCAGTACCTTCTTTAAGGGCTTTTTTAGAAGCCTTTTCATCATACGATGTTGGAGCCGTAAAAAAGAAATGACTTAAGTTCCAAAAGTCAGATACAAAAGTGGCACGTTCTTTTATTAAGCCAATAACTAAAGCTATGTATTCAACATCAATTTCAGAGAGTTCTGCTTGGCTATTTTTAAAAGTTTGAGCTAAATCCTCATTGTATTGCTCTTGCATATAATGGTGGTTAAACCATTTAATTTTATCAGGATCGAAACGTGCACCCGATTTGTTTACTTTCTTTAAATCGAAAGCTTCAATTAGCTCATCAAGATTAAAAATTTCTTGTTCCGTTCCAGGGTTCCATCCTAAAAATGCTAAGAAATTAACCATGGCATCGGCAAAATAACCATCTTCTTTATAACCTCTAGAAACTTCGTTTGTTTTAGGGTCTGTCCATTGTAATGGAAAAACAGGGAACCCTAATTTGTCGCCATCACGTTTGCTTAGTTTCCCTTTTCCTGTAGGTTTTAAAATAAGCGGTAAATGTGCAAATTCTGGAGCTTCCCAACCAAATGCTTTGTATAATTGATAGTGTAATGCTAAAGACGGTAACCATTCTTCACCACGAATAACATGCGAAATTTCCATTAAATGATCATCAACAATATTTGCTAAATGGTAGGTTGGCATACCATCACTTTTAAACAATACTTTATCATCTAAAATATTTGTATCAATTTTAATATCTCCACGAATAATATCGGTTAAGTGCAAGGTTTCGTCTTGCGGACTCTTAAAACGAATTACATAATCATCACCAGCATCTAATTTAGCTTGTACTTCTTCCGCGCTAAGCGATAAAGAATTACTCAATTTTAAGCGGTTATGCCAATTGTAGATAAATGTTTTTCCTTTTGTTTCGTGGTCTTTTCTGTGAAAATCTAAAGTTTCAGCAGTATCAAACGCATAGTAAGCGTTACCCGAAGCAATCAATTCATCGGCGTAAGCCTTATATAAATCTTTACGTTCGCTTTGTCTGTATGGTCCAAATTTCTCATTTTTTCCTGGGCCTTCATCAAAAGGCATGTTACACCAATTTAAAGCATCAATAATATATTGTTCGGCACCTTCAACATAACGATTTTGGTCGGTATCTTCTATTCTTAAAATAAAAGTTCCGTTATGTTTTTTAGCGAATAAATAATTGAATAACGCTGTACGAACACCCCCTATATGAAGAGGTCCTGTTGGGCTTGGTGCAAAACGCACACGAACATTTTTAGTCATGTTTTTGTAAATTTGTTGCAAAGATATGTATTAAGACAGAAGACCGAAACTAGAAGTCGTAAGTTTTTGCTTTTTATTAAGCATAATCCTTAATTAACACACAATTATAAATCTTGTAAAAAATAAAATTGTAGTTTAGTCTATTAAATTAGTTTTTTCATTTCTCTGAAGGCGGAAATTTACCCAAATCATGAATAATTTCGAAAACATACAAAGTAAGTTAGAAGCATTTATTAGGCGTTACTATACTAATGAATTGTTTAAAGGCGCTATTTTGTTTTTTGCCATTGGCTTACTATATTTTCTTTTCACTTTATTTATCGAGCATGTTTTATGGCTAAATACAACGGCGAGAACCATTTTATTTTGGCTATTTATTATTGTAGAATTTGGTTTGCTTGTTAAGTTTATCTTTTTTCCGTTAGCCAAATTATTTAAACTTCAAAAAGGAATAAATTATAAAGATGCTTCTAAAATTATTGGTTTACATTTTCCTGAAGTAAGCGATAAATTATTAAATGTCCTTCAGCTAAATGAAAATGAAACGAAGTCGGAATTATTATTGGCTAGTATCGAACAGAAATCTTTAGAGTTAAATCCAATTCCTTTTAAACTGGCTATTAATTTTAAGAAAAATCTTAGCTATTTTAAGTACGCCATTATACCTGTTTTAATTTTATTGATAACGTTTTTAACAGGAAATTCTAATTGGTTTAGCAATAGTTACGAACGTGTGGTGCATTACAAAACGGCTTACGAACCGCCAGCACCGTTTCAGTTTTTTGTAATTAATGATGATTTAAATGCAATTGAAAATAAAGATTTTAAGCTGATAGTAAAAGTAGCAGGTGAGGTAATGCCTGAATCTGCTCAAATAGTTTATAATAACGAAACTTACTTTTTGCAACAGAAAAGTATTGGCGAATTTGAATATGTGTTTTCGCAACCTAAAACGAATATTCAGTTTGAATTAACTGCAAATAATATAACCTCTAAACCTTATACGCTTAGTGTCGTAGAAGTGCCTTCTTTGTTAAGTTTCGAAATGGTTTTAGATTACCCTAATTATACCAAAAAGAAAGACGCCGTTTTAAAAAGCACGGGTAACGCTGTTGTTCCTGAAGGCACTAAAATTACTTGGCAACTTAAAACAAAAGCAACTGATGAGGTTAATTTGTTTGCCAAAGATACTATTGGTTTTAATGCAGATAAACTAGGTGTTTTTGAAGCTAAGAAACAAGTTTTTAATAATTACGATTATACCTTAAGCACGAGCAATAAAAATTTAAAAAACTATGAAAATTTAGATTTTAATATTGATGTTATAAAGGATGAATATCCTGAGATTAAGATTAAAGTAGAAAAGGATACTTTAGACTTGCAAACCTTATATTTTTACGGGCAAATAAGTGACGATTATGGTTTTAGTAAACTACAATTGGTTTATTATCCGTCTGATAATGAGAGTGATAAATCGTTTAAAACTTTAGATTTCTCCAATTCTAATATTTCAGATTTTATTACAGCCTTTCCTAATAATTTAGAGATTGAAGCTGGAATTCCTTATAGTTTATACTTTCAAGTATTTGATAATGATTTAGTTAACGATCGTAAAAGTGTAAAAAGTAATGCGTTTAATTACAGAAAACGAACCAAAAATGAAGAAGCTGAAAAGAATTTGAAACAGCAAAGCGAGTCTATTAAAGATTTGAATAAGTCTTTAAAGAAATTTGAAGAACAAGATAAAAAGTTAGAAGAGTTAACAAAAACTAGTAAAGAGAAATCTACTTTAAATTTTAACGATAAAAAGAAATTAGAATCATTTTTCAAGCGTCAAAAAGAGCAAGACGAAATGATGAAAAGTTTCAATAAAAAACTTAAAAATAATTTAGAAGAATTTCAAAAAGAGAATCAAAAGGACGATCAATTTAAAGAAGATCTAAAAGAACGATTAAAAGAGAATGAAGAGAAACTTCAAAAAGACGAAAAACTTTTAGAGGAACTTGAAAAACTCCATGAGAAAATAGGGAAGGAAGAATTAGTAAAAAAGTTAGATGAACTTGCTAAACAGAATAAAAATAAAAAGCGAAGTTTAGAACAGTTATTAGAATTAACAAAACGTTTTTACGTAGAAAAGAAACTAGAAAAACTTAAGGATGATTTAGAGAAATTAGCTGACGAACAAGAAAAACTTTCTAATAAATCTGATGAAGAAAATACTAAAGAAAATCAAGATGAATTAAATAATGCTTTTGAAGATTTTAAAAAGCAAATTGAAGATTTAGAAAAAGACAGCAAGGAATTAAAAAAGCCCATCGATATTCCAAGAGATAAATTAGACGAAAAAGAAATTGATGGCGAGCAAAAAAAGGCTTCCGAATCCTTAGAAAAAAATGAGGAAGAAAAACAAGCTCAAGATGCTAATCAAGATCAGTCCAAAGAAAGTTTACAAAACGCTAAAAAAAGCCAGAAGAAAGCCGCTCAAAAAATGAAAAAAATGAGTGCAAAAATGTCTAGTTCTATGCAAGCAAGTGGAGGAGAGCAAATGCAAGAAGATATGGAGATGTTGCGACAGGTTCTAGATAATTTGGTGCTTTTTTCTTTTGATCAAGAAATGCTCATGAATCAGTTTAAATCGGTTGATGTTAACCATAATAAATTTTCATCGTATTTAATAAAACAAAATGAGTTAAAAGAGCATTTTGAGCATGTTGATGATAGCTTGTTTGCGTTGTCTTTAAGACAGCCAAAAATTTCAGAAAAAGTAAATAATGAAATCACTGAGGTTTTCTATAATATAGATAAATCATTAAATCTTTTAGCCGAGAATCAATTGTATCAAGGTGTTTCTAGTCAGCAATTTGTTATAACTGCAGCTAATAATTTGGCCGATTATTTAAGTGATGTTCTAGATAATATGCAAGAAAGTATGAGTATGTCTGCTGGTAAAGGAGGAGAAGGAGACATGCAGCTTCCAGATATTATTATGAGTCAAGAACAGCTTAATGAAATGATGAAGGAAGGCATGAAAAAAGAAGAGCAAGGAAAACCAAAAGAGGGTAAAGGAGAGAAAGATGGAGATAAAGAAGGAAAGAAAAAAGGTGATGGTAAAGGTGAGGAAGGAGAAGATGGTAAAAGTACTGGTGGAGAAGGGGAAGGATCTAATGAGGGTATGAGTGGTGAATTATATAAAATTTATCAGCAACAACAAGAATTAAGAAATGCATTAGCAAAGAGATTAGCAAAAGAAGGCAAAGATGGAATGGGTAAATCCGGAAATGGTAAAGATTTATTGCAAAAAATGGAAGAGGTGGAGCTTGATTTGTTAAATAAAGGTTTCACTAATGAAACACTTCAAAAAATGATGGAGTTAAAGCATCAATTATTAAAAATGGAGAATGCTGCTTTTGAGCAAGGTGAAGATGATAAAATGGAATCTGAAACTAATATAAATGAGTTTAATAACAATTCTAATAATCAAATTCCAACAGCTAAACAATATTTCCAAACTACTGAAATATTGAATAGACAAGCATTACCTTTGCAGCAAGTTTATAAAAAGAAAGTGCAAGAATATTTTAAGCAAGCAAATGATTAGTTTTAATTACGAAACAGATTTTATATTAGAAGATGAGTCTGTTATTTCTTCATGGATTTCAAATACTATTTCATCAGAATCACACAAACTTGAAGAAATCAATTATGTGTTCTGTGATGATGATTATCTTCATAAATTAAATGTAGAGTTTTTGAGTCATGATACATTAACAGATATTATTAGCTTCGATTATTCTATGGGAAAATTAATACAGGGCGATATTTTTATTTCAGTAGAAAGAGTTGCCGATAATGCTAAAGATTTTAATGTGTCTTTTACTGATGAATTGAAGCGCGTTATTATACACGGAGTACTTCATTATTGTGGTTATAAAGATAAAACGGATGAAGAGGCTAAGGTGATGCGTGAAAAGGAAAACCACTACCTAAGTCAGTTGGTTTAGTATTCAATAAACAACGTATATTTGCAAACAAAATTAGTAATATGTTCCACGTGGAACATGTTAAATTGAAATTTAAATGTAACGTTGAGCACAGTCGAAACGTCTTTGAAATATAAAAAATAGAGTACTTATGTTTAACGAGGTTTATGATGTTATAGTTGTTGGTGCAGGTCATGCAGGAAGTGAAGCTGCTGCTGCTGCTGCCAACATGGGAAGCAAAACACTGCTTGTTACCATGAGCTTGCAAAACATTGCGCAAATGTCTTGTAATCCTGCTATGGGTGGAATTGCTAAAGGACAAATTGTAAGAGAGATTGATGCCCTTGGTGGATATAGTGGTATTGTTTCTGATACGTCTGCTATTCAATTTAAAATGCTTAATAAATCTAAAGGACCTGCCATGTGGAGTCCGAGGGTGCAAAGTGATAGAATGCGTTTTGCAGAGGATTGGAGATTGCTTTTAGAAGGCACGCCTAATCTTGATTTTTATCAAGAAATGGTGTCTGGTTTGTTAGTAGAAAATCATAAAGTTGTTGGTATAAAAACATCTTTAGGTGTTGAGATAAAATCTAAGTCTGTTGTTCTTACAAATGGTACTTTTTTAAATGGATTAATACATATAGGCGATAAGAATTTTGGTGGAGGAAGAGCAGGTGAAAAAGCAGCAACAGGAATTACAGAACAATTGGTTGGTTTAGGTTTTGAATCTGGTAGAATGAAAACAGGAACACCTCCAAGAGTTGATGGACGATCTTTAGATTTTTCTAAAATGGTTGAACAGCCTGGTGATGTAAATCCTGAAAAATTCTCTTATTTAGATATTACAAAACCATTAGAAAATCAACGTTCTTGTCACATGACTTACACGAGTCTTGAGGTTCATGATTTGCTTCGTGAAGGCTTTGATAGGTCGCCAATGTTCAATGGTAGAATTAAAAGTTTAGGACCGCGTTATTGTCCGTCTATTGAAGATAAGATTAATAGGTTTGCAGATAAGGATAGGCATCAATTATTTATAGAACCAGAAGGTTGGAAAACCTGTGAGGTTTATGTTAATGGGTTTTCAACATCGCTTCCAGAAGATGTTCAATTTAAAGCCTTGCGTTCGGTAGTTGGTTTTGAAAATGTTAAATTCTTCAGACCTGGTTATGCTATAGAATATGATTATTTTCCACCCACACAATTAAAGCATACGTTAGAAACTAAGTTGGTTGAAGGTTTGTATTTCGCTGGTCAAATAAATGGTACTACTGGTTACGAAGAAGCAGCTTCTCAAGGTTTAATGGCGGGTATAAATGCAAGTTTAAAAACTCAGGAAAAAGAGCCTTTTACTCTAAGAAGGGATGAGGCTTATATAGGTGTTCTAATAGACGATTTAATTACTAAAGGCACAGAAGAGCCTTATAGGATGTTTACCTCAAGAGCTGAATATAGAACCTTGTTACGTCAAGATAATGCCGATTTACGATTAACGCCTAAAGGTTTTGAAATTGGTTTAGCTACGGAAAAGCGACTTAAACGTATGGAGCAAAAACATAATGATGCTAAAAAGTTTGTTAAGTTTTTTGCTGATACAAGTGTAAAACCAGAAGAGGCTAATCCTGTTTTAGAATCTAAAGGATCTTCTTTGGTTAAACAATCGGATAAGATGTTTAAGATATTTTCTAGACCTAATATTACGATTTATGATGTTAGAAAATTTGAAGCAGTAGAACAATATATTCAAGATAATAATTTAGATAATGAAGTTATTGAGCAAGCTGAAATTCAAGTTAAATATTCTGGATATATAGTTAAAGAAAAAAACAACGCAGATAAACTAACTAGATTAGAATATGTAAAAATTCCTGATAATTTCGACTATTCACAAATTAAATCTATGAGTTTTGAAGCGCGTGAAAAGCTTAAAAAAATACAACCAACAACGGTGTCTCAAGCATCAAGAATTAGTGGTGTTTCTCCAAATGATATTTCTGTATTATTAGTTTATATGGGAAGATAAATTTAGCTAAAAATGGGTTTTGTTTACAAACGTTCCACGTGGAACATAAAACATTTTAGATAAAATATTGTCGTTCTTGTGTAGACAGGAATCTATATTTAAAAGATATTTTTATAAATAACATTCGTGAATTCGTGGCAAAACAAAACTCAAATCAAGCGTATTTAAAAGTAAAAGATTATTCTGTTTCAGGTGAAGAATTTCAGTTAATTCAAAACTCTAAATATGGTTTTCTTGAAACTACTCCGCAACCATCTTTAGATAAATTACCCGAATATTACGAAAGTGAAGATTATATTTCGCATACAGATTCACAAAGAAATCTTTTTGAAAAAGTATATCATTTAGTTAGAACTATCTCTTTAAAAAAGAAATTAAAACTAATTAATTCCTTTCCTTTAGAAAATAAAAGCTTATTAGATATTGGATGTGGTACAGGTGATTTTCTTCAAACAGCGAAAGATAATAATTGGAATGTTACAGGAATTGAACCAAACGAACAGGCAAGAGGTATTGCAAATAAAAAAACAAACGACTCTGTTTTTAATACAAAACAGCTTTCAAAATTTGAATTGGAAAGTTTTGATGTTATTACGCTTTGGCATGTGTTGGAGCATTTACCAAATTTAGAAGAACAAATAACAATTATTAAAAAATTACTAAAACCAAACGGTACTTTAATAATTGCGGTTCCTAATTATAAAAGTTACGATGCTTTATATTATAAAAGTTATTGGGCTGCTTTTGATGTACCAAGACACCTTTGGCATTTTAATAAAGAATCTATTTCTAAATTAGTCTCAAAAGCATCTATGAAAGTGGAAAAAGTAAAACCAATGTTATTTGATGCTTTTTATGTGAGCTTGCTTTCAGAAAAATATAAGTCTGGAAAAATGAATCCTATTAAAGGCTTTTGGATTGGGTTACTTTCAAATTTAAAATCTTTTAAGACAAAAGAAGCTTCATCTTTAATTTACATCATTAAAAACAAGTAAAACACATTTCTGTAAACGATGTTAGCTTTTGTTGAGTGCATCTGTCTAAATACAAGTCGATTTTTTAAAAGTGTCTTAAAACGCTTTATTTAAGCTTGTTTTTAATAAGATTTGTTTATCTTTTTGTGTTAAAGGTATAAGGATTTATTATAAAGTTGTTTTTGAAGTGTATTTTACTTTTCAGTTAAATTGTATGCTTAAAAGATTCATATTAAAAATTTTCTAAAAATATTTTTTAAGTAGAACTTAACATTTATTTATTTTAAGAATTATATATTTCAAAAATAATTCCGTTTCACATTATAGTTTACTTTATTACATTTGTTCGGAATTAAAAAAAATCAACCAAATAGAAACGAATAAAAAAACAGATGAAAAAAATTATTTATGTTGCCTTAGCTATGTTAGTTTTAGCTTCTTGTCAAAAGTCAAATAAAATTGGTTTTGTTGATAATGGAACAATTATTAATGATTATCAAGAAAAGATAGATTTAGAAGCAAGGTTTAAAATAAAACAAGAGGCTTACTCAAAGAAATTTGATAGTATTGACCAAGCATTTCAATTAGAAGTACAAAAATTTCAAACAGATGCAAAGAGAATGGCTCAAGCCAAAGCTCAGCAAAAATATCAAGAACTTGGTCAAAAAAAGCAAGTTCTTGATCAGCAAAGACAAATTGAGGCACAACAGTTTCAACAATCTTTTCAAGCAGAATTAGATTCTATAATAGTTAAGGTAAAAGATTTTGTTAAAGACTACGGTAAAACAAATGGATATACTTACATTTTAGGAACTAGTGATGCTGCTGCAACGGTTATGTATGGTGCAGATGAAAATGATTTAACAAAGGCCGTTTTAGATGCTCTAAATGCTGAAGCTAAAAAAGAAGATTAATCTTTAAGATTCTGTTAATCAAATTATTAAATGCTTGTTAAAAGAAATTTTGACAAGCATTTTTGTTTTAATTACTCCGCTTTTTTATGAAGTAATCGCGTTAACTTTATGCTTAAATCGGTTAAAATAATTTTAGAATTTCCGTTACGCTCAATATGGTAAATAGCGTCTTGTAGCTCATTAGAAATATCCATAATATTATTGCCATGTACAAAAGGAGCGAAGTTTTCTAGTTTAAACTTTTCTGTTTTAGGTTCTAAATACACTAAATCTGTTGCATTGTAATTTAGTAATAAGGCTTGACGGAAAAAATCTAAACAAAAATTAAGAAATTGTTTTTGAGTTTCTCGTCCTGTTTTAGCAATATCTTCACTCCAAGAAATTAAATCGTGTATAGCAGCTTTATTACCTTTGGCTTTAAAAGCACTTCGAATCCAGAAAATAAACCAAGTTTCAAACTGAATATCTTCAGAATCTTGATATACCAAATCGCACGCTTTATTGTAATTTCCGTTAGATTGATGTGCTATTTTAGTAGCAACATTCATATCTAAATTATACTGTTTTACTAAAGCGTCTTTAATAACGTCTTCTGCTAAAGGAGGAAAATGTAATATTTGGCAACGCGACCGTATGGTATTAATTATTTGCTCTTCGTCTTCAGCTATAAGAATAAAAATGGTTTTATTTGGTGGCTCTTCAATAAGTTTTAAAAGCTTGTTGGCACAAGCAATATTCATTTTTTCTGCCATCCAAATTACCATCACTTTATAACCGCCTTCATAAGACTTTAAAACAAGTGATTTTACAATGTCATGGGCTTCATCAACACCAATCTGCCCTTGTTTATTGTCAACACCTAAAAGTTTATACCAATCAAATAAATTACCGTAAGGCTGTTCTTTTAAAAGTTGGCGCCATTCTTCTAAATAATGACTAGAAACGGGGTGATTTTTAGCTTTATCGGTGGTTGTTACCGGAAATGCAAAATGTAAATCGGGATGCGAAACATTATTGAATTTTAAGTTGCAAGCCTCATTGCCTGTGTTGTTTTCTCCACTGGTATTACTACATAATATATATTGCGCATAAGCAATAGCCATTGGCAAAGTACCTGAACCTTCGTTACCAACAAACAATTGGGCATGTGGAATTCTACCATTATCAACACTTGTGGTTAAATGGTTTTTAATATGATCTTGTCCTAAAACATCTTGAAAAAGCATAAAAACAAAAGTAAATGAATTTTTTCATTTTGAAATTCAAAAAACGAAATGAAATAAATATGAATACAAAAATTATCCTTTTTGTTTTAACATTTTTTTGTAACAAACAGAATAAAAACCGACTTACTTTTATAAACAAAAACTGCTTATTGATATAAAATGACTCAAAACGCCATTCTTTTTATTCCTGATATTTCTGGTTTTACAGAATTTGTGCATCATACAGATATTAGCCATAGTAGGCATATTATATCTGAACTATTAGAACTTTTAATAGACAGTAATAATATGGGTTTAGAATTAGCTGAAATTGAGGGTGATGCTTTGTTTCTATATAAGCTAGAAAATCAGGTTAATGTTTCAGAATTAGAACAACAAATTGAAGCCATGTATTTGGCATTTCATAAGCATATAAAACGGTACGAGTATCAGCGCATTTGTCATTGTGGAGCTTGTTCTTCAGCATACAATTTAAAGTTGAAATTTGTTGTGCATTATGGCGATATAGAATTTTTAACGGTTAAAGATTCTGTAAAACCTTATGGCAGAAACGTTATTCAGGTGCATCGATTATTAAAAAACAATGTAACACTTAATGAATACGCACTTTTTACTGAAAATGTGAAACCATTAACAGATGAAAATGAAAAGAATAAACTAGTAGCAGAATATGATTTTGGAACGATAACTTATACTTTTAAGGCACTTTCTCATTTAAAAGAAAAGTTACCTAAAATAGAACCAATTCCAGATGATGTACCTAAACACAAATTGTTTAGTCAAACAGAAGTCATTAAAATATCTGCTCCGGAGTTATACGAAGTTATTAGTAATTTTGATTATAGATTACTTTGGGTTAAAGGTGTAGATAAGTTTGAATATGAAAAAAACAAGGTAAATAGAGCAGGTACAAAGCATAAATGTTTAATAAATAAAAATCAAGAAGTAAATTTTGCAACGGTTATTAAATCGAGCAATAAAAATCAGTTAGTTTATGGAGAAAGCACAACAGATGCTTCTTTTACAAAAAGGTTGAGTAGTTATTTTGTTTTAGACGAAACAGACGCAGGCTTTACCAAGTTAACTATTGAGGTTTTTGCAGATTTAAATGTCATTGGGCTTTTAATGAAATCTTTTTTAAAGAAAGGGTTGAAAAATAATATTTCAGAAAACATTAAAGAGCTAATTATATTAATTGATTCTGGTTTTTCGCCTCAAACTTAGTTTGAAAGTCTTCTTTTTTTAAAATCTTTATTATCTATATCGTTTTCGTGAAAAAACACATTTGAAAGGGTTGTTTAATTAGTTACATTTGTGAAATAATTACTTATAAAACAAAACAATATCCAGATGAGAACTCTTAATGATTTTAATTTTGAAAATAAAAAAGCATTAATTCGTGTAGATTTTAATGTGCCACTAAATGATAAGTTTGAAGTTACAGACGCTACAAGAATAGTATCTGCAAAACCAACAATTATTAAGATTTTAGAAGATGGTGGAAGCTGTATTTTAATGTCTCACTTAGGGCGACCAAAAGGATTTCAAGATGAGTTTTCTTTAAAGCATATTGCGGCTAAAGTTGAAGATATTTTAGGTGTAGAAGTAAAATTTGTAGCAGATTGTATTGGAGAAGATGTTGAAGCTGCTGCAGCAAGCTTAGAACCAGGACAAATTTTATTATTAGAAAACTTACGTTACTATAAAGAAGAAACTGCTGGCGATAAAGCTTTTGCTGAAAAACTGTCTAAATTAGGAGACATTTATGTAAATGATGCTTTTGGTACTGCGCATAGAGCACACGCTTCAACTACTATTGTTGCTCAATTTTTTGAAGGTAAAAAATGCTTCGGAAGTTTATTAGCGCAAGAAATAGAAAGCATTCAAAAAGTAATGGAAACAGGTGAAAAACCTGTTTTAGCTGTACTTGGTGGTGCTAAAGTGTCTTCAAAAATTACAATTATAGAAAACATACTAGATAAGGTAGACCACTTAATAATAGGTGGAGGTATGTCTTTTACATTTGTTAAAGCTCAAGGCGGAAAAATAGGAAATTCTATTTGTGAAGACGATAAAATGGAATTGGCTTTAGATATTTTAAAGCAAGCAAAAGAGAAAAACGTACAAATTCATATTCCTGTTGATGTTGTTGCTGCCGATGATTTTAGCAATGATGCGAATACACAAATACTAGATATTACTGCAATTCCTGATGGCTGGGAAGGTGTTGATGCAGGACCAAAATCTATTAAATTATTCCATGATGTTGTTATGGAATCTAAAACTATACTTTGGAACGGACCTCTTGGTGTTTTCGAAATGGAAAGTTTTGCAAACGGAACAATCGAGTTAGGTAATTCAATTGCCGAATCTACTAAAAACGGAGCCTTTTCACTTGTTGGTGGAGGCGATTCTGTAGCAGCTGTAAAACAGTTTGGTTTCGAATATAAAGTAAGTTATGTAAGTACTGGTGGAGGCGCTATGTTAGAAAGTTTAGAAGGTAAAACACTTCCTGGAATTGCTGCTATTTTAGAATAAACACTATTTAGTTTTCAAATTCCCTTAAAAAATACGATTTTAGCCATAATATCGTTCACTAACAAACTGAACTTGATTTTATGGCTTTTCGTTTTTTTATACTATTATTACTTCTCAATATTGGAACTTGTTTTTCTCAAAATCAAGATTCTATTTCATCACAAGCAATTAGTATTAAGGATTCCGTAATCGACGGAAAAGCTAATGTTATTAAAGTAATTGAAGTTGAAACGGATAGTTTTTCAATTAAAAATTTAAAGGATAATAAATTAGCAGCTCAGTTTGATGAAAAGTGGTATGAAGAATTATACAGTACAGCCTTGTATGATACCATTTATAAATCGGTAGCTGAACTTACCTTTGAAGAGATTGATTATCCAGAATTACCAACCGATACCCTTAAAGTAAGATTAAAAGAATTAGATGCCAGAACACCTTTTAATGTGGAATATAACCCAGCTTTAGAAAGTGTAATAAAATCGTATTTAAAACATAGAAGGAGGCATTTACAAAAGCTAATAACTTTAAGTGCGTTTTATTTCCCGCTATTTGAAAAGGAATTAGATAATTATAATATTCCTTTAGAAATAAAGTATTTAGCAATTGTAGAGTCGGCTTTAAAACCCAGAGCAAAGTCTAGAGTAGGCGCTACAGGTTTGTGGCAGTTTATGTTTGCTACAGGTAAAATGTATGGATTAGATGTGAGCAGTTATGTTGATGAACGTAGCGATCCTATTAAATCTACCGAAGCTGCATCAAAATATTTATCTAAGCTCTATGAAATTTTTGGAGATTGGGACTTGGCTTTAGCAGCTTATAATTCTGGACCAGGAAATGTTTCAAAAGCAATCAGGCGGTCTGGAGGGTATAAAAATTACTGGAATATTCGTCATAATTTACCAAGGGAAACGGCAGGGTATTTACCCGCGTTTCTAGCAAATATGTATATTTTTGAATATGCTGAAGAACACGGATTTAAGAAAATGAAACCTGAGGTAGCATATTTTGAAACCGACACCGTAAGAGTGAAAGAAATGATTACGCTCGATCAAGTTTCAGAAGTTACAGGAACTCCAGTTGAAGAACTTCAATTTTTGAATCCATCGTATAAATTAGATATCATTCCATTTATTAAAGGAGAAAATTATGCTTTGCGATTACCAAATGAAGTTGTTGGTAAATTTGTAAATAATGAAGATAGTATTTATGCCTTTGCTAAAGCAGAATTTGCTAAACGAGAAAAGCCTTTACCTCAATTTTTTAATGCGAATGATAGAATTCGATATAAAGTAAAATCGGGTGATTATTTAGGGAAAATATCTAGAATTTATGGGGTGAGAGTTAGTGATATAAAAAGATGGAATGGTTTGCGTAATAATAATTTAAAAATTGGTCAACGATTAACCATTTACCCTCGAAAACCTTATGCAGCCGTATCTACTTCAACAACTAAAATGGTAACAAAAAAATCAACATCAAAACCACTTTCAGGAAACATAATAACTTATACTGTAAAAAGCGGAGATTCGCTTTGGAGTATTTCTCAAAAATTTTCTGGAGTTTCTGTTCAAAATATTAAAGATTGGAACGGTATTAGTGGTAGTAAATTAAAACCAGGAATGAAACTTAAAATTTCAAAAGGATAATTCTTTAAAATCTAACTTTATTATGCGTCATTTATTTATAGCTGTATTATCATTATTATTAGTAATGTCTTGTGGCGACAAAAAATCAAACAAAAGAATTCTTTTAGACTCAAGTGGAAAAATAAACGATATTTCTGTTGTACTAAGTAACGATATGTGGGATGGAAGTGTTGGAGAATCTATTAGGGATGTATTAGCATCTCCTATTTATGGACTACCTCAAGATGAGCCTGTTTTTAATATTAATCAAATACCTTCCCATGTCTTTTCGGGTTTTATAACACAAAACCGAACGATTCTAAAGATAGAAATGGGTAAAGATCCCGCAATAACATTTAATAATAATGTTTATGCGCAACCACAAAAAGTAATTACTGTTTCAGGTAAAACAAAGCAAGAGGTTATTAAACTGCTTAATGATAACGCTTCTAAAATAATTGAATCGTTTAAGAATACCGAAATATTAGCAAAGCAAAAACAAACAAGGAAGTCCTTATATAACGCGAAAGAGATTCAAGAAAATTTAGGCTTAAATATTGAATTTCCAACAGCATACAGAATAGGAAATACATTGGCCAAAAAAGAGGATAAATTTTATTGGTTAAAAAGAGATATTCCAACAGGGTATGTTAATATTTTGCTATATGAATTGCCTCTAAATATCATAAAAAAAGATACTAGTATCGTTGAACAAATTATAAAAATTAGAGATTCTATAGGTAAGAAATACATTGCTGGCCCTTTAGAAGGTTCATATATGATTACTGAAAATAAATATACCCCGTTTCATTCAGAAATTATTTTAGACAATAAGACTACACTAGAAACTAAAGGGATTTGGGAAGTTGAAAATGCAGTTATGGCTGGGCCTTTTATTAATTATGCTATTGAAGATAAAATTAATAATAGATGGATAATTGCTGAAGGATTTGCCTATGCACCATCTGTAGAAAAACGAAATTATATATTCGAATTAGAAGCAATTATAAAATCTATTAAGATTGAAAAATAATTTATTTAGTAATAAATTAAAGTATAAAAAAACCAACACAATGTGTTGGTTTTTTTATTTGATAAATATCTTTGATTCTTATTTTTTAGAATTATCTTTTTTACTTTCTTCTTCTTTGCTAGCATCTTTAAACTCTTTAATACCGCTTCCTAAACCTTTCATTAGTTCAGGTATTTTTTTTCCTCCAAAAAGAAGTAAAATTGCTAATCCTATTATAACCCATTGCCAAGGGCCAACCATTCCTAAAAATATACTTAATGAGATCATAATTTTTAATTTTGTAGTGCAAAGTTAATAATTAAAGTTAAATAATGTCGTTTTAAACATAACTTTAGCATAAAGAGGGTTTCTAGATTGTTATACTTTGTTTAAAGAAGAGTATCTTTCATAAATTCTATTTATTTTTGTTTTTAAGATGAAAGAGAAAAAGCAGCCAAAAAGAATAAAACATAAACTACTTGATAAGTATAAGCTTGTTATACTTAACGAAAATACTTTTGAAGAGCGTTTATCTCTTAAACTTACGCGCTTAAATGTATTTGTTTTAGGTTCCTTGTCTGCTATTTTTTTAATTGTTGTAACCTATGCAATAATTGCTTTTACACCCCTTAGAGAGTATATTCCTGGGTATTCTTCTACAGCGTTAAAAAAGAAAGCTACAGAGTTAAATTATAAAACCGATTCTTTACAGCAAGTAATTACTATGAATGATAGGTATTTTGCCTCCATAAAAAAAGTATTAAAAGGCGATTTAAGTGCTGCCGATTTTAATAAAGATTCTATTGTAGAAGCAGTTAAATTAGAAGCTAGTGAAGTTGATTTAAAACCCATAACTGAAGATTCGCTTTTACGAGAAAAAGTAGATAAAGAAGATAAATATAACTTATTTGAATCGGCAACATCATCAAATTTTGTATTATTTCCTCCAGTAAGCGGAACCATTAGTGAACCGTATAATTTAAAAGAAAAACACTATGCTGTTGATATTGTTGTTGCAAAAGATACGCCTATAAAAGCCACGGCTGATGGTATTGTAATTTTTGCAGATTGGACTGCTAACACAGGTAATGTGATATTAATAGAACATAGTTACGGACTTATATCTGTATATAAACACAATGCGTCATTAACAAAATCTCAGGGCGATTTAGTAAAAGCAGGAGAAGTTATTGCTACTGCAGGAAATACAGGAGAACTTTCAACAGGCCCTCATTTACATTTTGAGCTTTGGAATGATGGATATCCTATTAACCCAACAAATTTTATCGATTTTAAATAAATGATTTCATTAAAGTCTGCTTTAGCAAAACCATTTGCAAAACGTGTTTATAAAAAAATTCAAAAGTGGGCAAATAACCCTGTTGAAACTCAGCAAAAGGTATTTGAAGATTTAATAGCCAATGCTGCTGGAACCGAATTTGGAAAAGATCATGATTTTATAAGTATAAATAATTATGAAGATTTTATTTCTAGAGTTCCCGTTAGAGATTATGAGGCTTTAAAACCGTATGTTGAAAAAGTAGTTGCAGGGCAAGACAATATACTTTGGAAAGGAAAGCCTATTTACTTTGCAAAAACATCTGGAACAACTTCTGGCTCAAAATACATTCCTATTACTAAAGAAAGCATGCCAACTCATGTTGAAGCCGCAAGAAATGCTATTTTAATGTATATTCATGAAACAGGTAATGCTAAATTTGTTGATGGAAAAATGATTTTCCTCCAAGGAAGCCCAATTCTTAATGAGCAAAACGGCGTGCAATTAGGTAGGCTTTCTGGTATTGTAGCGCATTATGTACCTAAATATCTTCAAAAGAATAGATTACCGTCTTGGGAAACCAATTGTATTGAAGATTGGGAAACTAAAGTAGATGCTATAGTTGAAGAAACGCTTCCTGAAAACATGACTATTATTTCTGGTATTCCTTCGTGGGTGCAAATGTATTTTGAAAAACTTCAGCAAAAAACAGGAAAAAAAGTAGGTGATATTTTTAAGAATTTCAATTTGTTTATTTTTGGAGGTGTTAATTATGAGCCTTACAAAGCCAAGTTTGAAAATTTAATTGGTAGAAAAGTAGATAGTATCGAATTGTATCCTGCAAGTGAAGGCTTTTTTGCTTTTCAAGATAAGCAGTGTGATAAAGGGATGTTATTACAATTAAATTCAGGTATTTTTTACGAGTTTATTAAAGCCGATGAATTTTTTAATGAAAACCCAAAACGAATAACGATTAAAGATGTTGAAGTTGGTATAAATTATGTGATGATAATTTCAACCAATGCAGGGTTATGGGCTTATAATATTGGTGATACGGTTGAGTTTACTTCTACTAAACCATATCGTGTTATTGTTTCTGGTAGAATAAAACATTTCATTTCTGCTTTTGGCGAACATGTAATTGGAAAAGAAGTAGAACAAGCGATGCAAGTGGCTACTTTAAATACAGAAACACGAGTTTCAGAGTTTACGGTAGCGCCTCAAATAAACCCTAAAGAAGGCTTACCTTATCATGAATGGTTTGTCGAGTTTGAAAATGAACCAGAAAATCTTTCCACTTTAGCGAAAAAAATAGACGAATCACTACAAAAACAAAACTCTTATTATTTCGATTTAATAGAAGGGAAGGTATTACAACCTCTTAAAATTACTAGAGTTAAAAAAGGCGGGTTTCAAGCTTATATGAAATCTGTTGGTAAATTGGGAGGGCAAAATAAAATTCCAAGATTATCAAACGACAGGAAAATTGTTGAGGATTTTCCGCACGATAATTAAGCCAAATAATAGTATCTTTGACCAGTCATAATAGGTATGAGTAATAAAAAACATCACGAAAGAACAAGGGCTCAAGAAAGCTCGAATGCCATCGAAAGGATGTATATTACTATGCGCCATTTGTTTAACCGTGGGTTTTATAAACCTATGGGGGTGTCTGGAGAAACGCTTAGAGAAGCATTGTTGCTTTTACGCCCAGAAATTTATGGCTCTATAGGAGAAGAAAAAGCAGAGTTAGAGGGTTTGCTTTATGTGATTGATAGACTTCCTATAGGAATAGAGGAATGCACTTTTATTAATTTAACAAGTGATGAAGGGTATTCGAATTCTCATTTTAAACCTATTATTCCAGAAAAAAGACGTCGAAATTGTTTCAGAATTGATGACGAACAAATGAATATTGAGATTACCCGAGGGAGGTCTGAGATTTATGATATTTTAACGCATTTAACTTTCCTTTTTGTAGAGTCTCATAAAATTAGTTCGCGTGTTTTAATTAATGAAGATGGAGCTACTACTAGAGATTGGATAAAATTAGAAAAAGCGGTTTTTTTAAAAAAGAAGCTTACTAATGAAGAACGCGAAGTAGCTATTACACATACAGCTAATATTTTAGGGCGTACGTTTGAAGAATTAAAAACAGTTTACGGTGAGTTTGCAACAACAAACCAACCAGAAAGGTTGCTTCATATTGTTTATTGGTTGGGTAAACTAGCTATTGAAGAACAAGTAAATGATAATAAACGAACCATTACATTTAGCCCTGTATTAAGAGAACGTATTGGACATCATATTCATGGTGAAATTTGGGCAGACGGTATAAAAGAAGTTCTTTTTAAACACGGTTTGTTAGAAAGACCAATTCATATTATTAGTGCAAATATGCATAGTGTAATGAATACGCTCTTTGCTCCAAATGCTTTAAAATCATTAAAAAATAAAAGTGACGTTTTTCAAGTTTATGAGTCTTTAAGTAAGAAAGAAAATAAAGAGTTACGAAATAAAGTAATAAAAGAAGCTTTACAAAAAGGAATGATTTATATTAAAGATGTTTCTGGAACCAATATAGATGTTCAAATTTTTGATACAAATAAGATAGACCTTTCTAAAATAGATGTTGAAGTAAATAAAACATTTGTAGAAGCAACAAAACCTGTTATATTTGTTATGGATTATGCTTTTGGAGAACAAGCTTATGAAACGATAGATGAATTATTGAAACCTTATAATAAGGAAGGAAAAAAAATTCATTTAAATGTTGAGTCATTATCTATTATGGGTAAAGCAGGAATTTTAGAAGGAGGAAAAGGTGATATTATGATACCGTCAGCACATATTTTTGAAGGTACAGCAGATAATTATCCTTTTGAAAATGAATTAAAAAAAGAAGATTTAGAAAATCAAGGAGTAGGTGTTTATGAAGGGTCTATGATAACCGTTTTAGGCACTTCGCTTCAAAATAAAGACATTTTGAAATTCTTTTATAATTCAACATGGAATGTAATAGGCTTAGAAATGGAAGGGGCTCACTACCAAAAAGCCATTCAAGCTGCCTCTAAAGTAAGAGGGAGTATCAATCCAAATGTAAAAATAAGATATGCGTATTATGCCAGTGATAATCCTTTAGAAACTGGAGCTACCTTAGCATCTGGAGGCTTAGGGACATCTGGTGTCAGACCAACCTATTTAATAACAAGAACCATATTAGAACAAATATTTAATTAAATAAAAATTATGAGTAAAGAATCTCCACAACCACAACAATCTGAAGAAGTAGATTTAGGACAGTTGTTTAAACTTATTGGTAATGCTTTTGATAGATTTTTTAAGTTTATAGGAAGTATTTTTAGTGGTATATATAAAGTTGTATTATTACTTTTAGTACATATATATAAACGTTTAGTTTGGTATGCTGCTGCTACTATAATAGGTGTTGTTTTAGGTTTTTTAATTGATAATTTCTCTGACAAATCTTATGGTGCAAATATGTTTATACAAACTAATTTTAATTCTGCGAGGCAGGTCTATGAAAATATTAAACAATTTCATCAATTAGCATATATAGATAAAGATACTGTAGAGTTGGCTAGAAGATTAGATATTTCTACTAAAGAAGCTTCTAATTTAAAAGGATTTTATATTGAAGCTGATTTGGATGAAAATAATATAGCTTCAATGTACTCAGAGTTTTATCTTAAATTAGATTCTATATCTCGATTAGAAATGACTTACAAAAGGTATAAAGAATCCTTAACACCGTACAATTATTCAATACACAGAATAGGAGTCGCTTCTACTGATAGAAATCTTTACAAAAAAATAGAGAATTCTTTTGTGAAGGGGCTTTCAAATAATGATTATTTAGTAGAAATGCTGGAAGCGAGTGATTCAATTTTAAATAGGAAGGATAAATCGCTCCGAGTTCAAGTTGAAAAAACAGATGATTTAGTTGATGAATATTTAAAGATTAGAATAAATGAATCTGAAAAAGAACAAATACCTGGTTCTGGTACTAATCTATATATGGGAGATGCTGAATCAACTGGAGGAAGTTTAATTGTTGATGAGTCTAAAGTATTACAACAAAGGTTAAGGTATGAAAATCTTAGAAGAGAAATAGATAGCACAAAAGCTATCCAAAAAAATATCATTAATGTTTTAGCTAATTTCCCGGAATCTGGTTATGATATTAGAGAATGGACTGATAAAAAGAAGTTTGTGTTGCCAATTGTATTGTTTTTAATAACATTATTTGTGTTTTCTTTTATTGGACTAGGGAGATTTTTAGACACTCAAAGTAAATAGATTAGATGAATATTTTAATAACAGGTGGGGCTGGTTTTATTGGATCTCATGTAGTGAGACTATTTGTTGAAAGGTATCCTGATTATCATATTTTTAATTTAGATAAATTAACATATGCAGGTAATTTAGAAAATTTAATAGATATTGAAAACAAACCTAATTATAAGTTTATAAAAGGAGATATCACAGATGAACCTTTCATAAATAAGTTGTTTAGAGAGTATAGATTTGACAGTGTGATTCATTTAGCTGCAGAATCTCATGTTGACCGTTCGATAAAAGACCCTTTAGCATTTGTTAAAACAAATGTAATAGGGACTATGGTTCTTTTAAACTCCTTTAAATCTGTTTGGAAAGATGATTTTAGTAATAAATTGTTTTATCATGTAAGTACAGACGAAGTTTATGGTTCTTTAGGGCAAATAGGTTTATTTACTGAGACCACTTCATATGATCCTAATTCACCTTACTCAGCATCAAAGGCTAGTTCTGATCATTTTGTAAGAGCTTATGGTGAAACTTATGGATTGCCTTATGTGATAACAAATTGTTCTAATAATTATGGGCAAAATCAATTTCCAGAAAAGTTAATCCCTCTTTTTATTAATAATATTATTAATGGTAAATCATTACCTGTTTATGGAGATGGGAATTATACAAGAGATTGGCTATATGTAATAGATCATGCCATAGCTATTGATTTAGTTTTTCATAAAGGAATTATAGGTGAGACATATAATATTGGTGGTTTTAACGAGTGGAAAAACATTGATTTAGTAAAATTGTTATGCAAAAAAATGGATGAGAAGCTAGGTCGATCTAAAGGATATTCAGAAAAGCTAATAACTTATGTTAAAGATAGACCAGGACATGATTTAAGATATGCTATAGACGCATCAAAGATTAATAAAGAATTAGGATGGAAACCCTCAGTAACTTTTGAAGAAGGACTTTCTATTACGATTGATTGGTATTTAAATAATGAAGCATGGTTAGGTAATGTAACTAGTGGAGCATATCAATCATATTATAAGAAGCAATATAATTAATATGAAAGGAATAATATTAGCAGGAGGATCAGGAACACGATTACACCCTTTAACATTATCTGTAAGTAAGCAATTAATGCCTATTTATGATAAACCAATGATCTATTATCCGCTTTCAACATTAATGTATGCAGGTATAAATCAAGTATTAATCATTTCAACACCTAATGATTTACCTCTCTTTAAAGATTTATTAGGTGATGGTAAAAAGTATGGATGTAAATTTGAATATGCTGTTCAGGAATCACCTAATGGATTAGCAGAAGCATTTGTTATAGGAGAAGATTTTATAGGTAATGATAAGGTAGCTTTAATATTAGGAGATAACATTTTTTATGGTACTGGTTTAGCTAAACTTTTACAGGCAAATAATGACCCTAATGGTGGGATAATATATGCTTATCGTGTTCATGATCCAGAGCGTTATGGGGTTGTAGAATTTAATGATGAAGGACAAGCAATATCAATAGAAGAAAAGCCAAAAGAGCCTAAATCAAACTATGCCGTTCCTGGTATTTATTTTTATGATAATTCGGTTGTTGAAATAGCAAAAAATATTAAACCAAGCTATAGGGGGGAACTTGAAATTACAGATGTAAATAAAGAGTACCTAAAACAAGGCAAACTAAGTGTTAGTATTTTAGATAGAGGCACGGCTTGGTTAGATACTGGGACTTTTCAATCTTTAATGCAAGCTTCGCAGTTTGTGGAGGTTATAGAAGAAAGGCAAGGGTTAAAAATAGGAGCTATTGAAGGCGCTGCATATGAAATGGGCTACATTAATAAAGAACAGTTTAAATCTTTAGCAGAACCATTACTTAAAAGTGGTTATGGAAAGAATTTATTAGGTTTATTGAATAGAGAATAATGATAGTAGAAGAAACTATATTAGAAGGTTGTTTTATAGTGCAGCCAAAAATTTTTAATGACTCCAGAGGTTATTTTTTTGAAAGTTTTAATCAAAGCACGTTTAATGAATTAATTAATCAAGAAGTTAATTTTGTGCAGGATAATGAATCATTTTCTTCTAAAGGCGTTTTAAGAGGCTTACATTACCAAATAGGAGACCATGCACAAGCAAAGTTAGTAAGAGTGATTAAAGGACAGGTTTTAGATATAGCGGTAGATATTAGAAAAGATTCTTCAACTTTTGGAAATCATGTTGCTGTAGAATTAACAGAAGAAAATAAAAAGCAATTATTTGTTCCTCGAGGTTTTGCGCATGGTTTTATTGTTTTAAGTGATACAGCTACTTTTTTTTATAAGTGTGATAATTTTTATGAACATGCATCCGAAAGGGGTATTATTTATAATGATATAGATTTAAATATTGATTGGAAATTAGATGAAAAAGAATTTATAGTTTCCGAAAAGGATTTGCTGTTACCAACTTTAAAAGAAGCTGTTTTATGATAAATGTTTTGGTTACGGGGGGTAACGGACAATTAGCAAGTTGTATAAAGGATGTTGAAAGTCAATATGATTATTTAAATGTGATTTATACGGACTATTTAGAACTAAATATTTGTGATTTAAATCTGGTACAAGCTTTTTTTAAAGAACATAAACAAATAGATTATTGTATCAATTGTGCGGCTTATACAGCTGTTGATAATGCAGAAAGAGATGTAGAAAAGGCTTTTGATATAAATGCAATGGGAGCAAAAAATTTAGCTATAGCTTGTAAGAAACAAGGTACTGTTTTAATACATATTTCAACTGATTTTGTGTTTGATGGTAAAAAAAACGAACCTTATGTAGAAACAAGTGAAACCAATCCAATTAGTGTATATGGAGCATCTAAATTACAAGGAGAAGTTGAAATACAACAAGTTTTAAAAGAACACTTTATTATAAGAACATCATGGTTATATTCTGAGTATGGAAATAACTTTATGAAAACTATGTTACGTTTATCGGAAACCAGAGACGAGTTAGATGTTGTTGGTGATCAAAGAGGAACACCAACTTATGCAGGTGATTTAGCCGAGGTTATAGTTCATATTATAAATATGAAAGTAAAAGATTACGGAATATATCATTATAGTAATTTAGGAGAATTAAGTTGGTTTGATTTTGCTAAGGCTATTTTTGAGGAGACTAATTCTATAATAAACGTAAATTCAATTAAAACAGAAGAGTATCCAACACCTGCAAAGAGACCTTCTTTTAGTGTTATGGATAAAACTAAAATAAAAACTACTTTAAAAATAGAGATTCCTTATTGGAGGAAAAGTTTAAAAAGCAGTTTAGCTAGATTGAAATAATCAATATAGAATTTTTTTGATAATGCCCAAATTAAAAAACTTTTAGTTTGTATGTTTGTAAGTGATTTTTTTTAGAAATAAATTTAATAAATGAAAGAAAAGAGAGTTGTAGCACTGTTAACGGGTAGGGGAAATAGCACGTTATTAAATAAAAATATTTTACCTGTTTTTGGTAAACCTCTTTTGTATTATCCAGCCATGGCTGCTAAAACATGTGACTTGATTACAGACTTTTATGTAAGTAGTAACGATGAAAAAATATTAAAAGCAGCAGAGAATTGTGGTTATAAGCGTATTATTAGACCTGAGGAATATTCTACTCCAACAGCTCAACATAAAGATGTTATACTACATGCCTTAGAGATGATGAAAGAAGATGGAATAGAACCTGATATTATAGTTGTTCTTATGGCTAACTCTGGAGTTGTGAAAAAGGAATGGATTGAAGATTCAATTATTAATATTTTAGAAAATGAAGACTTATCAGCGTCAGCTCCTGTAAAAATGGACCAAGACCATCATCCTTATAGGGCAAAAAAACTAAGAGAAGATGGGTGTTTGGACACTTGGTTTGATTTTAATAATGAAGCAGTATCAACTAATAGACAAGACTTACCAGGATGTTATTATTTGTGTCATAATTTTTGGACACTTAATGTTAATAAATCTATAAAAGCAGAGGGTGGGCAACAGCCTTGGGGATTTATGGGAAATAATGTTAAGCCCATAATAGTTGATGAAGGGTTTGATGTGCATATTCTAGAAGATATTCAAAGAACAGAAAAATGGATAATGGGAGAAGGAATAAAATATTAGACTTATAGAAATGTTTAAGAGATTCCAAATTAACCTATAAGATAAGTAAAGTATTAAAAGTATAGAACTATAAATATTAACAGATTATACCGCTTTAAGGTCAAAATAACTTTAGAAATAAATCTATTATAAATTAGGTTAAATAAGAATATATAAAACACCAAGATTATTATATAAATCACTAATATAAGTTCTACCAGTTATCTTAGATGTATTATTTGAATACATGAAAGGAACAAAATTTATAAAATGAAAAAGACTTTATTTATTTTATTATTTGGAATTATAGGTTTTGCACAAAACCTCGTAATACTACCGATTACTAAACAATCTGTTAAAGAGATAGATTTAACCTCGACAAAGGAAACTATTATAGTAGCAGAAGGGCAAAGTAATATGGTTGGAACTGATGCTGAAATAGTGCCTTACGATGTTACGGTTAATAACAATGTATTAATATGGAACAAAGGAACAAGTAAATGGGATGTATTAGATTCTAGAGCTGATAAAATATATTGGTCGTTTGCCAAAAAGTATCAAGAGACATATGGTGGAACTGTTAAGATAATATTAAATGCCAGTGGTGGTATGCCAATAGATGATTGGATACAAGAGGGCTCAACTGACAGGCATCAAGGCGAAAATAATGGCAGTGATGTTGATTATTTTTATAAACTACAAAAAAGAATTGATTTACTTGAAAGTTTAAATCAGTACGACACAAATGAATACTTCTTTTTATTTGGAGGACTTATAAAGGGAGTTGGTAGTTATTCTTTATGGCACGCAACAAGTATATGTTTTGAAAATGTTATGACAAGTAAAAATGTCGCTTACGTAGATTCAAAAGGATTAATTTCAGTTAGATCAGGAACTGGGGTTAATATTCATTTTGATGGTGCTGATTTACATAAATTTGGTCAAAGATATTTTAAGGTTTATCAAAATATGAGTATTGGCCAAAACCTGCAAAAACAAAAACACGATGTAATAACAACAAACAATAGTGATTTATGGGATTTTACTGCCGACACATTTATATTAACAGATGCCGAAGGTTGGAGTTCAATTGTTATTCCTAAACCTGCATTAAATAAAGAATATACAATAGTGAATTTAAGAAGTACTTCATCAGTTACATTAACTCCTTCAGAGGGAAAAATTAATAGGATGTCAACTTATATTTTACCACCTAATACTTCTGTAAAAATAAAAGGGATAAGAAATGAAGGAGGAAGTATTATAGAGAATCAAATTTTATCTATAACTCCTAAAAACTTTGTAGTTGTAGTAGGCTCTAATATTACTCTTTCAAATGCGTATTACAATTCAACCATAAGACTTACAGGTAATTCTACAATTACTATTCCCACAGGGTTGTACCCTGATTTTAAAATGCGAGTTGACGTTGTTAGTGGCACATTATCTTTATTAGGAGCCAAAGGAGTAACATTACAGAAATTAAATGGTTTCAATACAGCTGTAGAGGAAGATTGGATTGAAATATATAGAGCCTTTCCTACCATTGAAACTTATAGAGCTAAAAAATTATAAAAATGAAAAATAATAATATCGCAATGAGACTTGGTTTTATGTGTTTTCCTCAAAACGAAGTTAAATTTAAAAACAATATAGATTTATCAACTGAATACATACAAACCTTCATAGGGTCAAATGGTTTTTAAGATTATTTGATTTTAAAAATAACTGTAAACCAGTTAATAATATTAAATTTACCATTATTATGCATGTTGTTAAAATTCAATTATTTAGTATCAATTTATTCTTATGAAAGTAATATTAGTGACAGGGGCTGCAGGTTTTATTGGATCTGCAATAGCGAAAGTTTTATTAGATATGCATAATAAGGTTGTTACAGTGGATAATTTATCTACAGGTAATAAAGAATGTATTCCAATAGGTTGTGAGTTTATTGAGGGCGATATTTATGATATTAAAATAATTGAAAAATTAGAAAAATATTCATTTGATTTAATAATTCATATGGCTGGGCAAAGTTCTGGAGAAGTTAGTTTTGAAGACCCAGTTTACGATCTTCAAACAAATACACAATCTACAATAATGCTATTAAATATAGCCTTAAAAACTGGGTGCAAGGAGTTTATTTATGCGAGTTCTATGTCTGTTTATGGAGATCATGATAATCCATTTGTAAATGAGAAATCTTCTACAACACCAAAATCATTTTATGCTGTAGGAAAACTGTCTAGCGAGCAATATATGAGAATCTATAGTTCTTATGGAATTAAAACAACTGCATTAAGGTTTTTTAATGTTTACGGTGTTGGACAAAACCTTGATAATTTAAAGCAAGGTATGGCTAGTATATTTCTTGCTCAAGCACTAACGGATAAACATATTTTTGTTAAAGGATCTAAACATCGGTTTAGAGATTTTGTTTATATAGATGATGTAGTTAAATCTGTTATGTTATCCATCGAAAGAGAAAAAGGAGAGTTATTTGAGGCATATAATGTATGTAATGGCGAAAAGGTAACTGTAGAATCATTAATTGAACATATTAAATCTAACTTACCTTATTCAGTTACTACTGAATATGGCGACGGAACTCCAGGAGATCAAAATGGAATTTTTGGAGATTTTTCAAAGATTAATAAACACTTGGGCTGGAAAGGTACTGTTAAGTTTAATGAAGGTATTAAAGAGATGGTTAACTGGAGTAGGAATAAGAAGTAAATATCATATTAATTAATGTGATATAATTTTGTTAAATTTTTTAATTTAAAGAGTAGTAGTTTAAAATGTCCGAAAAATTATTCAAAACTGCTTCAATTTATATTGTAGTTGAATTTTTAAATAAATCAGTACCTTTTATTTTACTACCCATTTTAACTAGGTATTTAACACCTAGTGAATATGGGTTATTATCCTTGTTTACTGTATATATATATGTCTTAGTAATATTATGTTCTCTTGGATTATCATCTTCAATTAGTGTTAATTATCATCAACTTCATAAAAGCTCTATTAGCATTTATAATAGCACCTCATTTATAATAATTTTACTTACATGGGGAATATTACTATTAATAACAGTCTTTTTTGAAAAGGTTTTAGTTGAATTAACTGGAATACCATTCTTTTGGCTTATTATGGCCTACCCTATTGTATTGACAACTATTTACTTTTTAAATTACATGAATTTATTGCAAATGAAAATGAAACCAATGAGGTTTTCATTTTTTCAATTAACTAAATCTTTTTTAGAAGGGGGGCTTTCAGTAGTTTTTGTTGTTATCTTATTAAGATCATGGGTTGGAAGATTGGAAGCGATGCTTATAGTTTCAATAATTTTCTTTTTTGTAATTATATACTTTATGGTTAAAGACAAACTGCTGCCAAAGAGAATATGTTTTTCAAAAAAATATGCAAAAGATGGTTTGTCTTTTGGCTTACCATTAGTGCCTCATCAAATAAGTTATTGGGTTAAAACAGGTTTAGATAGGTATCTGATTGCTTTTTTACTAACCCAACAAGCAGTAGGAATATATTCGGCTGGTTATCAAGTAGGGTTTTCAATTTTTATTTTGGTTTCTGCTGTAAATCAAGCAATGATACCTTATTTGTATGAAAAATTGAAAAATAAAGATGAAATAGATAAGTATAAATTAGTGAGTCTTACTTATAAGTATTTTTTAGTATTAATAGTTTTAGGTATTTTGATGTCTACATTTATACCCAAAATATTGACACTTTTTTTAGGAAAGAATTATGCTGAAGCAACTGAAATAATACCATATCTTGTTTTTTCTGCGGTAATTCATGGGATGTATTTAATGGTTTTAAACTATATTTTTTACTTTAAAGAATCTAAAAAATTAGCTCTTATTACTTTCAGTACGGGTTTAATACATGTTTTTTTGAGTTATCAATTTATAAAATTATATGGTATACAAGGTGCAGCAATAGCTTCACTTTTTTCATATATCATTACGTTTCTATTAACTTGGAGATTAAGTAATAAAGTTTTTCCACTTCCATGGTTTGATAGTTTTAAAATAAAATAAATGAAATATATTTTTGTAATTAATAATCCAATAACAGAGTTAATAACCGAAAAAGTTATTAACTCTGATAATAATAAATTTAATAAAAAAAATACGGTTCTTTTTTCTTATAGAGATTATAAGAGTAAGCTAGGTTTTAAAATAGTTAGAATTCCAATTCTCAAAAAAAAAATATTTTTTTTTAGTACTTGGTTGGATATTTATAAAGTAAATAAAACTATTAATTCAATAAATGATGAATATACAGTATTTTTGCCTACAACAGGTTTTGAGACATTTCAATTTTTAATTAATCATAAAAATTGTAACTTTTATTGTTATTTAGAGGAAGGATTAGCTAGTTATTATTCAGTAAGCGAAAAGAATAAAACTCACAGTAATTTTATAAATAGGCATTCTAATTTTTTTCTAAATAAAATAAAAAGAGTTTATCATTTGTTAAATTTTGGAACGATAATAGTACCATATTCAGATTTTTTCGATGTATCTAATTCAAAATACGAAGCATCATATTGTTTTTCAAATCATTGTTTTGGAGAGCATCCAAATAAGATAGTATTAAATATTTCATTTAATAAAAATGAAACTTTAAGTAATTTTGAAACCATATTAGTTTTAGAGTCGTTTGTGGAAACAGGAGTGTTAAAAAAACAGTTGTATTTATCCTTATTGGAATGGTTGTTTAATTATTTAGCAAGAAAAGAAAAAAACATAATTTATTATAAATTTCATCCAGATCAAATAAAATCAGGAGTGTCTAAACGAATTATTTTAAATTTATTTGATAAATTCAAAAAAAATGAAGGAATAAACTTTGTTGAAATCAATCAATCAATTAAATTAGAAGATATAGCTTTTAATAGTATGGCATCTGAGTTTTACATGGTTTCAAGTAGTGTTGCTATTTATGCTAATATTTGTGGAAGAAAATCATATTCACTATATAATCAAGTTATAAATTTACAACCAGGAGAAAATTTTAAGAATTACACAAATACAATACCTTCAGAATACTTTAATATAGTTAATTTAATAGATGAAAATTAGAGATAAAATTTTAGCAATAATTTTTTTTGGTATTAATATATTTGGACTTCCATCTCCATTATTATACACAAACTTTATTTCGATTTTTTTCATTAAAAAATTACTTAAAACAAAGTATTTTATTTTTTCCTGCTCTTTTGTTTTTACTCTTTTAATATATTTTGCTATACATTTTTATTATGGAGTAGAAATGAATTCTTACCTAAATAGTTTAGCTGTATATATACTGGTATTTATAAATGTTTTATTGGCTCACAACTATATAAAGTATTTAGGTAATAGGATAAGTTTATTATTTGATTTTGTTGCTAAAGCAAATTTTATTTTTTTTTTAATTTCAGCTCTATTTTTATTTTTGGATTTTTCAAAATCTACATGGAGATATTATAATTATTCAGATTTAAGTAATCAAAGTGCAGGAATACCAAGGTTTAAAGGGTTTCTTTATGAGCCTTCTTATTATGCTCTTATGTTTTCACCTTTATTATTATATTACTTTTATAAGTTTATTTTTGTAGAAAAAAGTTATAAAACTTTCGGCAACCTTTTATTTGTTGCAATTCCTATTATTTTTACTTGGTCATTTGGTGTTCTTCTTGGAATATTGCTTGCAATAATAATTTTTGTAATTTATTATTCTATAAAATATTTTAAGATTAATATTTACTTCTTCATAGTATTTTCTTTGCTTCCTATTGGGGTTATACTATTACTTATCTTTAATACTGAAATCTCACATAGAATTGTAATGAATTTTAAAGGTGATGATCTTTCCACCAAAGGAAGAACATCTAACGCTTTTGAAATTGCAAATTATTTAATACATGGAAAAAGCCCATTTTTTGGAATAGGGTTAGGACAGATAAAAGTTTTTGGACAAGAGTATATTCAAAATTACTATGGATATCAAAAGTGGTTTAGGGTTTCAATTCCAAATGCTTTTGCTGAAACCTTGGCAATATTTGGATATACTGGAGCTTTCATACGTTTGTTTATTCAACTTTTTTTGTTTTTTTACAAAAAATGCTACAATAATATGTTTAGTTTTACATTGTTTGCTTTTATTTTTATTTATCAATTTACGGGTAGTTTTATCACTTCTACACTTGAGTATATTATTTGGCTTATGGCATTTATGAATTTATTTCCAGAATTTAATATTTCTAAAAGGTATGCGTAGATCTATAAATAAATTAATCTCTAAAATTAAGGGAGAAAAATATATTATAAGCGATGATATTCCATTGAAATATTTAATCTCTATTATGTATAGAAGATTACTTATGCTAATAAGAGGCTCTTTTACTAGCTGCAAAAAACAAGGTTATTTTTTCAGAGGTTCTAAAGTGAAAATGTATTGTAAATCGAATATTCAAATAGGAAAAGGAGTTTCAATTGATAGGGGTAGTTATCTTGATGCGTTATCAACTGATGGTATTATAATAGGAGACAATAGCTCAATGGGTAAATATACTGTTATTGAATGTAGTGGATCAATAAAAGATATTGGAAAGGGTCTTTTTGTTGGTAACAACGTTAGTTTAGGAGCAAATGGTTTTTTTGGTTGTGCTGGAGGAATTAGCGTTGGAGATAATTCAATAATGGGAAACTTTGTAAGTTTTCACTCTGAAAACCATATTTTTTCATCAAGAAAAACACCTATAAGAACTCAAGGAGTTAATAGAGAAGGTATAGTTATAGGGAAAGACTGTTGGATAGGAGCTAAAGTCACGATATTAGATGGTGCAGTTATAGAAGATGGTTGTATTATTGCGGCTGGAGCCTTATTAACAAATGGAAAATACGAAGCTTATGGCATTTATGGAGGAATCCCTGCTAAATTAATAAAATTTAGAAAAGAATAATTTTTTATTTAACAGGAAAATAAGATAATTTATGAGGATTTTAATGGTAAGTAGAGCAACGCTATTCTTGCAACCAGGAGGGGATACGATACAAATAACAAAAACAGCCGCATATATAAATAAATTCAAAGGTGTATCAGTAGATGTAAAAACAGTTAATGATAGCATAGATTATTCTAATTATGATTTATTACACCTTTTTAATATATGTAGGCCATCAGATTTGTTAGGAGTAATAAATAAATCAAAATTGCCTTATGTGATATCAACTATATTTGTTGATTTTTCAGAAGTTGAGAAAAACCATTTTCAAAAATCTAGGCTTCTTTTAAGTAAGTTATTTAGTCTTAATCAAATGGAATATATAAAAGCCATTGGACGATTTTTAAAGAAACAAGAAAAGATAACAGATTACAAATACTTTATTTTTGGTCATAAAAAATCAGTGAAATGGATAATTAAAAACGCAGAATTACTTTTGCCAAATTCTGAAAGTGAATATAATCGACTATATAAATCTTACGGACTAAAACAAAAATATTATGTTATACCCAATGGTATAGATATTTCAGTTTTTAAATATGATGATTCAAATAATTCTAAATATAATAAATTTAAAAACAGTATTATTTCTGTAGGTCAAATAACCCCAGTAAAAAACCATTTAAACCTAATACAGGCATTAAATAATACTAAGTACAATGTTTATATTATAGGAGCCCCTACTTTAAACGCAACTAAATATTATAATAAATGTCTTGAGACAGCTTCTGACAACATTCATTTTATACCGAAATTGAAACAAGAAGAGTTATCTATAATTTATACTAAGGCAAAAGTACACGTTTTAGCAAGTTGGTTTGAAACAACAGGCTTGGTCTCTTTGGAGGCAGCATATTTAGGATGTAATATAGTTATTACTAACAGAGGCGATCAAATGGAGTATTTTGAAGATTATGCTTTTTATTGTAATCCAAAAGATATTAGCTCTATTAGATTAGCTGTAGATAGAGCATATTCTGCTAAAACAAATATAGAATATAGGGAAAAGATTTTGGCTGAGTATAATTGGGATATTACAGCTCAAAAAACAATAAAAGCATACAAAGAAGTATTAAAAGTTAGTTAATTAAAATATGAAAATAGCTATATTAGGAACAAGAGGAATTCCAAATCATTATTCTGGGTTTGAACAGTTTGCTGAATTTTTTTCAGTATTTCTTGCCGAAGCAGGGCATGATGTTTGGGTTTATAATTCTCATAATCATCTTTATCAAGAGAAAATATTTCATGGTGTAAATATTATTCATCAATTTGATCCTGAATATAAATTAGGGACATTTGGTCAATTTATATATGACTTAAATTGTATTATAGACTCTCGTAAAAGAAATTTTGATATAATACTTCAGTTAGGCTATACTAGTAATACTATTTGGCATTGGTTATTACCTAAAAAACCTGTAATTATTAGTAATATGGATGGTTTAGAATGGAAACGCTCAAAATATTCACCATTAGTTAGAAGGTTTTTGAAATATGCAGAAAGATTAGCTGTAAAAACAAGTGATTTTTTAGTTTCAGATTCTATCGGAATTCAGAATTATATTTTAAAAGAGTATAACTCAAAGTCTGAATTTATTGCATATGGTGCAGAGTTATTTAAAACACCAAATGAAGAAATTTTAAAGTTATATGATGTTGAGAAGTACAATTATAATATGCTTGTAGCGAGGTTTGAACCAGAAAATAATTTAGAAATTATTTTAGATGGCGTCGCTTTAAGTGACGATAAAACTATATTTTTAGTTGTTGGTAGACATGATGCTAATAAGTTTGGTAGACACTTAAAGAACAAATTTAAAAATTGTAAGAATATTAAATTTATGGGAGGGATTTTTAATTTAGAGCACTTAAATAATTTGAGATATTATTCTAAGTTATATTTCCATGGTCATTCTGTAGGAGGTACTAATCCTTCTTTATTAGAAGCTATGGCATCAAAAGCTTTAATTATTGCCCATAATAATGAATTTTCAAAATCAATTTTAAATGATAATGCTTTTTATTTTGAAAACAAAGAGGACGTTAAAGATTTTATTGAAACTGTTGATAAAAATCAGAACAGAAATAAAATTGATAATTGTTATTCAAAAATCGATAATGAATATAGATGGGAAGTAATAAATAAAAAATATTTAAACTTTTTTAATGAATGTATTAAACAGAATTAAAGACTTTATAAATACACAAGAATTTTTAGCGTATTTAATTTCTTTAGTCTTATCTACGTTGTTTTTAGGGTATGTAATAAATAGTGTTGCACTTTTTGTTTTTATAATTTTCTCGTTACGCCATTTTATAATATACAGGAGTAAAATTAAATTCGACTTTACACTTTATTTACCAATACTTATATATTTATTGTTTTTTTTTACTTATTTCTGGTCAGTCAATCAAAATCAAACAAAAACTGGACTTGAAAGAACAATTGCTCTTTTTTTAGTTCCTTTAACTTTTATTATTATTCCTAAATTTTCTATTAAAAATTTCAAAATAGTTCTTAAATTTTTTACTATTACAAATACTATATTAGGACTTTTCTTTTTAATTACAGCTGTTTTTAACTATTTTAATACAAAATCTATCAGTGCTTTTTCTTACCATGAATTGGTAAGTGTATTAGATTTAAATGCTATATATGTATCGGTAGCATTTTCAATAAGTTTATTCTATTTATTATCCGATAAGAAAAGTGGGCGCATAAACAAAGCAATGATTTTATTGTTTATAGCGCTTTTGTTTTTATTGTCTTCTAAAACAATGGTGTTAATTTTAGTTGTTGGTTTAATTGTTTATTTTTCTTTAAACAAAATAAAAAAAATTAAAAAATACAAATTGATTTTAATAACAATAATTACTTTTTTATTTTTAGGAATAAGTTGTATTTCTATTAGTAAAAGGTTTTTATTTGAAAAAGAAACCAAGTTTAGTGAGGTTTTAAATAAGGAGAAGTTTGGAAAGGTTTATTTATGGACAGGTAGTTCTATTCGGATATTACAATTAAGAATTTTAAAAGAGCAAGTTAAAGAAGAATCTATTTTTTGGAAAGGATTCGGATTATTTGCCTCCCGAGATAATATTAAAAAAAGGCATCTATTATTTAATACATATCCAGAATTCCATGATTATAATTATCATAATCAATATGCTCAGATTTTTTCTGAAACTGGAATATTTGGACTCATATTATTAATTTTTATGTTAATTTATTCTTTAGTTAAAGCGTTCAAAACAAAGAGATTTTTATTTTTGATGTTTTTTATCACTATTAGTTTAATTTTTTTAACGGAGTCCTTTTTATGGAGACAGAAAGGTCTTTATTTATTTATAATGTTATATTGTTTGATAAATAGGGTTAAACTTGAATCAAAATAATGTTCAAGATTTTAAATCTATTTATCAAACAATATAATTCTAAAAATTAGAACTCGAAGTCTTTTAAAGGCAAATTAATCGATCAATTTTCATGTATTCTGTTGACTATAGATGTGTTTTTTTTATTAAAATTAGCATATATTTGTAACCAATTTTATTTGTTAAATGAAAAGTAAAAAAGGGTATTCTGAATTAATAAGGCCATTATTATATGTTTTAGATTTATTTATAATATCTTTTTTTACTTATTTTCTTCTTACAAAAGAAATATATGATTTACTGTTTTTTGTCGTTTTTTGGATAGTTCTTTCAATAATTTTTTCATTTTACAGTGTTTATAGGTTTACAAAAATCACTGAGGTAATATCATTATTATTAAAACAGGTTTTTGTTTTTGTTTTGTTAGTTTTTTCATATTTATATATAAAAAAATCAGTTATAGAGTCTGTTAATGTAATTGAATTTTTTATAATCCTTTTCTTTGTATTAATTTTTTGGAGAGCATTTTTACATTTTATTTTTAAGAAATACAGAGTAATTACGGGAAGTAATTATAAACAAGTTGTCATAATAGGTTCAAATGAATCAACAAGAAAGCTTAAATACTTTTTTAATAATCAACCTGGGTATGGTTATAAGTTTATGGGTTTTTTTACAAATGAAGTTAATGATAATAAAATAGGATCAATTATAGAAAGCTTTAATTTTATTATAAAAAACAAAATTGATGAAGTTTATTGTTCAGTTAAAGATTTAACTAATGAAGAAATAAAAGAGTTTATCAATTTCTGTGATATCAATTTAAAAAGTTTAAAATTTATTCCTGATACAGAAGAGTTATTCAGTAAAAATTTGCGTCTCAATTATTATGATATTACACCTATACTTTCATTAAGAGAAATTCCTTTAGATGTTCCAATAAAAAGCATAACAAAACGTGTTTTTGATATTATATTTTCTTTAATAATTATTTTCTTTGTTCTTTCATGGTTAATACCTGTTTTAGGATTAATAATAATTTTGGAAAGCAAAGGGCCTATTTTTTTTAGGCAAAATAGACCAGGAATAAAAGAAGAAGGATTTGGTTGTTATAAGTTTCGTTCTATGACATTAAATTCAAGATCTGAAGATTCAGCAACAAGAAATGATTCTAGAATTACAAAAGTTGGTAAATTTATTAGAAGAACAAGTATAGATGAACTTCCTCAGTTTTTTAATGTTCTTTTTGGTTCTATGTCCGTTGTTGGTCCAAGACCTCATTTATGGAGGCAAAATGAAATGTATGGAACAAAAATACCAAAATATATGGTACGCCATTTTGTTAAACCAGGAGTAACTGGGTTAGCTCAAGTCAGAGGATATAGAGGAGAAATTGAAACAAAAGAAGATATCGTGAATAGAACTAAATATGATATTTTCTATATTGAAAATTGGTCTTTGTTGATGGATTTTAATATTATAATTCAAACCGTGGCAAACATATTTAAAGGAGAAGAAAAAGCATATTAAAAAATATAAAACAAAAAATGAAAGTAGCGGTAATAGGAACAGGATATGTTGGATTGGTAACAGGTACTTGTTTAGCAGAAACTGGGAATGACGTATTATGTATAGATAATAACAAGGAAAAGGTTGCCAAAATGAAGCTAGGAGAGCTGCCTATTTATGAGCCACATTTAGATGTCCTTTTTCATAGAAACATAAAAGCAAATAGATTACATTTTTCAACATCTCTAGAAGAGGGCTTAGAACATGGAGAGATTATATTTTTAGCATTACCCACACCAGAAGGTGAAGATGGATCTGCTGATTTATCATATGTGTTAGGTTGTGCTGCAGATATTGGTAAATTGTTAAAAAGTTATAAAGTTATAGTTGATAAAAGTACTGTTCCTGTAGGAACAGCAGAAAAAGTAACAAAGACTATTTCTAATCAAACAAATATTGAATTTGATGTAGTTTCTAATCCAGAATTTCTTAGAGAGGGTTATGCTGTAGATGATTTTTTAAAGCCCGAACGTATAGTTATAGGTTCAAGTTCTCAAAAAGCAATTGAATTAATGGAAAAATTGTACAAACCATTTGTTAGGTCAGGAAATCCTATAATTGTTATGGATGAAAAGTCAGCAGAACTTACTAAATATGCTGCTAATTCATTTTTAGCAACTAAAATTACTTTTATGAATGAAATAGCCAATTTTTGTGAAAAAGTAGGAGCTAATGTAGATAAAGTAAGAGTTGGTATGGGTACTGATTCTAGAATTGGCAAACGGTTTTTATTTCCTGGAATAGGTTATGGCGGATCATGTTTTCCAAAAGATGTAAAAGCATTATATAATTCAGGAAAAGATGTTGGATATAAATTTGATATATTAGAAGCTGTTATTAATGTTAATGAAGTTCAGAAAAAAATTCTTATCCCAAGAATAGAATCTCATTTTAGTTTTGATTTAAAAGGAAAAACCTTTGCTATTTGGGGATTAGCTTTTAAACCAGAAACAGATGATATTAGAGAAGCTCCAGCGTTATACATTATAGAAGAATTATTAAGTAAAGGAGCAAATATTCAGGTTTTTGACCCTGAAGCAATGCTAAATGTTAAACGTAAATTTGGAGATAATATAAAGTATGCGTTGAATAAAAACGAGGCTACAATTGATGCAGATGCTTTAATAATTTGTACAGAATGGAGTCTTTTTAGAACCCCAGATTTTAATACATTAAAAAATAATTTAAAACAACCTGTAATTTTTGATGGGAGGAATTTATATGACTTAGAAGAAATGCAAAAGGAAGGATTTTATTATAGTTCAATTGGAAGAGAATAATATATGAAAAGAGTTTTAATTACAGGTGCAGCAGGATTTTTAGGATCACATTTATGCGATCGCTTTATCAAAGAAAATTATCATGTTATTGGCATGGATAATTACATTACAGGAGACAAAAAAAACATTAGTCATTTAAAAGATCATCCTAACTTTGATTTTATAGAGCATGATGTTTGCGAGTTTATATCGATTGATGGCGAATTAGATTATATATTACATTTTGCATCTCCAGCAAGCCCAATAGATTATTTGAAAATCCCAATTCAAACTTTAAAGGTAGGGTCTTTAGGAACACATAATTTATTAGGGTTGGCAAGAGCAAAAAAGGCGAGAATGCTAATTGCTTCAACATCAGAAATATATGGAGACCCTTTAGTGCATCCGCAAACAGAGGATTATTATGGAAATGTAAATACAATTGGGCCTCGTGGTGTTTACGATGAAGCTAAGCGTTTTCAAGAGTCTATTACTATGGCTTATCATAGATTTCATGGGGTTGAAACGCGTATTGTTCGAATTTTTAATACTTATGGACCAAGAATGCGACTTAATGATGGGCGTGTTATTCCTGCTTTTATGGGGCAGGCTCTTAGAGGTGAAGATTTAACGGTTTTTGGAGATGGATCTCAAACAAGATCGTTTTGTTATGTTGATGATGAAGTTGATGGGATATATAGATTACTTTTAAGTGATTATCCTGAACCAGTAAACATTGGAAACCCTCATGAAATAACTATTAGCGATTTTGCTGAAGAAATAATAAAATTAACAGGAACAACTCAAAAGGTAATTTATAAAGATCTACCTGTTAATGATCCTATGCAAAGACAACCAGATATTTCTTTAGCAAAAAAACTTTTAAATTGGGAACCAAAAGTTTCTAGAGCAGAAGGAATGAAAATTACCTTTGATTATTTTAAAAGTTTAACAGAAGAAGAGTTATATAAAAGTGAGCATAAAGACTTTTCGGGATATATAAACAAATAAATATTTATGGAATATATACGAGGAAGGTATTCATGGCTTTTAAGACCGGGATTGATTCTTTGTGACATATTCATTATAAATATTTTTGCCTATTTTTTATTAAATTTTAACGATCAAGAATTATATTTTTTCTCGTCAAAAGCCTATAACAATAAGTATTTACTGTATCTTATTTACTCAGTATTATTATGGCTCTTATCAACCTTTATTTTAAAATTTTATAATGTATACAGGTATACTTCTTCTTTAAGTATAATATATCTTTTACTAAAACAGTTTTTTGTTTTTTCCATAATTGTTTTTGCTTTTCAAGGAGTTTTTAGAAGTATAAATGTTTCTGCATTAATAACTTTTAAATATTTAATATATTCTTTCTTAGCTATAGGAGTAATTAAGCTGATAAGCTTTTATGTTTTAAAAGTATTTCGATTATATTTAAAAGGTAATATAAGAAACGTTGTTATTATTGGTAAAGGAGAAAATGTTAAAGACCTTCAAAGAATGTTTAAGCAGAAAAAAGGTCTTGGCTATAATTTAATAGCTACTTTTAGTAATTCTGAAAAAGATAGTGTCAATGGAAGAAGTATAAAGGAAAGTTTTGAATTCCTTAAAAATAATTTAACGGTTGACGAAATATATTGTGCCATTGACGAATTAACGGAAAAACAAGTTAATGAGTATGTGAAATACGCAAACATAAACCATTGTAACATAAAGTTTGTTCCAAATTCAACGAAACTTTTTAATAAAAGGCTTCATACAGATTATTATAATTATCTTCCTGTTTTATCAATTCAAGAAGTTTCTTTAAATAACAATTTTAATAAGCTAATAAAGAGGGTTTTTGATGTTTTATTTTCATTAATTATTATAGTATTTATACTTTCTTGGCTTTCAATAATTATATTTATTTTACTTAAAATTGAATCTAAAGGGCCATTATTTTACAGGCACAAAAGAAATGGAATAAATTATAAAGAGTTTTATTGTTTTAAATATAGGTCGTTAAATATCACTAAGGAGGTTGGAGGAACTTATGTTAAACAAAACGATGAGCGTCTAACAAAGATTGGTAAGTTTTTGCGTAAAACTAGTTTAGATGAACTACCACAATTTATTAATGTTTTAAAAGGGGAGATGAGCGTTGTAGGACCAAGACCTCATATGCCATCATACACAGATGCGTATTCAAAAAAAATAGATAAGTTTAATTTTATTTTTAGACATGGAGTTAAGCCAGGGATCACTGGTTTGGCTCAAATAAAAGGTTATAGAGGAGAAGTAGAAGAAGATAATGATATTATAAATCGCATTAAATATGATATTTTTTACATAGAAAACTGGTCGTTATTACTAGATTTAAAAATTATTTTTTTAACTACTATAAATATTTTAATTGGAGAAGAAAAAGCATATTAAAAGATGTTGAAACCCTTGGTGTCTATCATAACGCCCATGTTTAATTCTGAAGCTTTTATTTCAGAAACAATAAATAGCGTTTTAAAGCAAACCTATAAAAATTGGGAGTTACTACTAATCGATGATAATTCACAAGATAAAACGCTCTCAATCGTTCAAGAATATATTAAAAACTATCCTCAAATAAAGCTTCTTAAAAACGACACAAATCAAGGTGCAGCTATATCAAGAAATAAAGGAATCGATTTTGCAAAAGGCGATTATATTGCTTTTTTAGATGCAGACGATTTATGGAAACCAGAAAAGCTAGAATCCCAAATCAAATTTATGCAAACTGAAAATTGCGATGTTTGTTATTCTAGTTATGAATTAATAAAAGAAAACGGAGAATTTTTAAACAAAAAAGTAAAAGCATTACCTCATTTATCATATAACAAGCTTTTAAAAAGTAATTACATTGGTAATTTAACAGGAATATATAATGCAAAGGTATTAGGTAAAATAAAGACACCAGATTTGCGCAAACGACAAGATTGGTTGTTATGGTTAGCCGCAATTAAAAAGTCTGGTAAAAAAGCTCTGAGCATTCAGGAGTCTTTGGCTTATTATCGTGTTCGAGAAAACTCAATGTCTTCTAACAAATTGAATTTAGTAAAATATAATTATTGGGTTTATAAAAAAGGCTTGGGGTTTTCTACATTAAAATCTGTCTATTGTATGTTTGTGTTTTTAATAGAGCATTTCTTTGTAAAATCGAAACAAACAATTTCTATAAATAAGATTTAAACTGTTTCAGCTTACCACTTTTTGAGCGTTCTAAAAGTTGTTTTCTTTCAAAAAGAACAATTAAGTTAGGTTCTAAATATTTAGAAACAGCACTTTTTATATTATTAAAATTTTCTTCAGAAAGATTAGTGTGGCTTGTATAGCTAATTTTAAACGTATCAAGTTTAAGTTGTTCTATAATAAATTCTTTTACATTACCATCATCTTCAATTATAGTTTTTGTGACATAATAAAAAGTTAATCCCGCAGCTTTTTTTCCACTAGGTAAAACTACAATGTCATTGGTTCTGCCAATTAACTTTTCAAGGATGGGTTTTTCAGGAGTACTTAATTTCGATAAAGTGCCAATATCACCTAAGTCGTATCTAATAAACGGGTGTGCTTTATTGTAAAGGGATGTTATAACTATACGGCCTTCTTCGCCGTAAGGCAAAACATTGTTGTTTTCATCTAGAATTTCAACAAATAAGTCTTCGTTGTTAATGAGCCATTCCTTTTTTTTGTTTTGAAAAGCAATTAAACCTAATTCGGCAGCGCCATATTCGTTAATAATAGGGATTTCTAGTTGGTTTTCTAAAAGTGTTTTATCTTCTTCAAAAAGCATTTCAGAAGTTACAATACAAGCTTTAAGCGACGGACAAACAGTTTTAAGAACAACATTTTTGTGTTCTAAATATTTTGCAAATTGAACAATAGAGCTTGTGTAACCATTAATATAATCGAAACGAGTTGATTTAAATTTTTTTAAATTTTTTTCAAGTTGTTTGTCACTTAAATCGAATACCGAAAATCGAAAACGCTTGCTTAAAACATCTTTAAAACGCTCTTTATAATAGCTTGTTTTGTTTAATGGAATACCGTAAAATCGTGCTTGTTTAGAGGTGTTAAAATCTAAATTAAACCAATTATATTTATCAATAAAACCAGCCCAAGTTAAGGCGTGACAAAATTTGTCTTTAGCAAAAATAAATGGGTCTCCAGATGAACCAGATGTTTTATTTGTATAAACATTTTTTGTTGTAAAATTGTCTGAAAGTCTTTGTTGTAAAGGTTGTTGTAAATCGCGTTTGGCCATTACCGGAATACTATTCCAATCTTGTGTATTTATGTCTTTAGCAAAAGCTTTATAAAACGGATTATGTTTTAAATGATATGAAACAATCTCTAGCTTTTTTGTTTCAATATAAGCAGTATAATATGTTTCCTTTTTATTTTGAATAGTTTTCAAAAAACGTTTGGCTTCATCTATAGGGAAGCCTTTTAGTTTTAAGGAAAAATCGAACAAATTCAAAGTAAATTATAATTTTTGTAAAGTAAATAAAAAATATTCGTGAATTGGTGGCATTAATTTTATTTTTGCAATCGTATAAAACGATAATTTGTCATTCCCATTAAGATGGGAATCTAATAAAAATAATCAAAATGAATATTTTAATTCTTGGTTCTGGCGGAAGAGAACATACTTTTGCTTGGAAAATTGCTCAAAGTCCATTATCTAATCAATTATTTGTTGCACCTGGAAACTCAGGAACTGCAGAAGTAGCAACCAATGTAAATATTGGTGTAACCGATTTTGATGCTATAAAAACATTAGTTTTAAAAGAAAGCATTGATATGGTTGTGGTTGGTCCAGAAGATCCTTTAGTGCAAGGTGTTCACGATTATTTTTTAAATGATGATGCTATAAAGCATGTGTCTGTTATTGGACCAGAAAAGGCCGCTGCTGAATTAGAAGGAAGTAAAGAATTTGCTAAAGAATTTTTATACCGTCATAATATTCCAACTGCAGCCTATGAGAGTTTTACGAAAGAAACTGTTGAAAAAGGATATGCTTTTTTAGAAACATTACAAGCGCCTTATGTTTTAAAAGCAGATGGATTAGCAGCAGGAAAAGGTGTTGTTATTTTAAATGATTTAGAGGAAGCTAAAGCCGAATTAAAAAGCATGTTGGTTGATGCTAAGTTTGGTGCAGCAAGTACCAAAGTAGTCATTGAAGAGTTTTTAGATGGTATTGAATTAAGCTGTTTTGTATTAACTGATGGTGAAAACTATAAAATTTTACCAACAGCTAAAGATTATAAACGTATTGGTGAAGGTGATACAGGATTAAATACTGGTGGTATGGGAGCTGTTTCTCCAGTGCCTTTTGCTACCGATGAATTTTTAAATAAAATAGAAGAGCGCATTGTAAAACCAACTATTAACGGTTTTAAAAAGGATAACTTACCATATGTAGGTTTTGTGTTTATCGGACTTATAAAAGTAGGAGACGACCCTAAAGTTATTGAGTATAATGTGAGAATGGGAGATCCTGAAACAGAGGTTGTTTTACCAAGGCTTAAAAATGATTTTGTTGAAATTCTACAAGCTATGGCTAATGGAACGTTAGACAAAATTAATATTGAAATTGATAAGCGTGCAGCAACAACCATCATGTTAGTATCTGGAGGTTATCCTGAAGCTTATGAAAAAGGAAAAGAAATTATTGGTATTGATGCCATTGAAGATTCTATCCCTTTTCATGCAGGCGCGCAATTACAAGATGGTAAAGTGGTAACTTCTGGAGGGCGTGTTATGGCTATAACATCATACGGAGATACGTATCAAGAGGCCATAAAAAAATCTTACCAAAATATAGAAAAACTACATTTTGATAAGATGAATTATCGTAAAGATATTGGATTCGATTTATAAAAATGAATGAGAAGAAATACTTTTGTCTTCTTCGTTATTATCACTAAATATTTTTAGTTGTAGCATCCAGTAAACCATAGCTACAAATCCGATAATGATGAAAATCCATGACAATGTATTTGCTGCAAACCAGTTTTCTAACTCTAATGCTCTTAAAGCATCTAAAGGTGAAAAAAGTACATTAACAAATAAATCTTGGATAGCGTAAAAGAAATCTTTCATGTGTTTGATATATTATTTTCTAACTGATTAGATAGTTAGTATATTTACGAGGCAAAAATACAAAAACAGTTAATGATTACAAGTATTTTTAGTAAATCTAGGCCAATAAATTTTATCATTGTATTTTTTATTGCGCTTATTGCTTTTTTTACAGCAAGAATAGGGCTTGTAAATACGCCAATATCAATGCTGTTTGTTTTTAAACACCTTGTCTTATTTGGTGTTTGTTATATTTCTATTTTACTACTTAATTTTATTGTTAGTAAGAATAACTTAACGAATAAGAACAACTACGAAATTCTTTTGTTTAGTCTGTTTTTGTTAACTATTACGGAGACTACAAATAATGTGAATATTATTTTGTCTAACTTTTTTATCATGTTAGGCTTGCGTAGAATAATAAGTTTACGTTCTCAAATTAATGTTAAAAAGAAGCTGTTTGACGCCGCTTTTTGGATTGCCATTGCTGCATTATTTTATTTTTGGGCCATTTTGTTTTTTGTTTTAATTCTTATTTCATTGATATTATATTCTGAAACTAAAATAAACCATTGGTTTATTCCTTTTACAGGAGTATTAACTGTTTTCTTAGTAATAACAGCGACTTCTATTATTTTTAATGATAGTTTTTTTAGTCTATTTAAAAGTTTACCAGAGGTGAGTTATGATTTAAGTAGTTATAATTCACCACAATATTTAGTTGCTATCACATTGCTTTTGTCTTTCGGTATTTGGTCTTCTATATTTTATATAAAGAGCATTAAACAAAAAATGAAAGCCTTTCGAGCGTCTTTTAACACCATTCTCTTTGCTGGTTTAATTGCGTTAGTAATTATAATATTAGTACCTAAAAAAGATGGCAGCGAATTTTTATTTGCGTTTGCACCATTATCAATAATTATTACAAATTATATTGAGGTTATTGAAGAAAAATGGTTTAAAGAAGTGTTTCTTTCTGTTTTAATTTTAGTGCCTTTTGTTTTGTTATTTCTGTAGTTTTTCTCCAAAAGCTAAATCACCTGCATCGCCAAGCCCTGGTATAATGTAACCTTTATCATTAAGCTTTTCGTCAATAGCAGCAATCCATAAATGCGTGTTATTATCAAAGTGTTTTTCAATAAAATCAATGCCTTTTTGTGCTCCTATAACGCTAACGAGGTGAATCTCTTTTGGTGTTCCAAAAGGCTTTAAAGCTTCAAACGTGGCAACCATAGATTGTCCGGTAGCCAACATGGGGTCTGCTAGAATAAGTGTTTTGTTTTCTAAATTGGGGCAGGCTAAATATTCTACAATAATTTCAAAACTTTCTGGATTCTGTTTATGGTGCCTGTAAGCAGAAATAAAAGCATTTTCGGCAGTATCAAAATAGTTGAGCAAACCGTTATGAAGCGGAACTCCTGCTCTTAAAATAGAACATAAAACAATCTCATCATCTATTAAATTAATGTCGGAATTACCTAATGGTGTTTCAACAGTGTTGATTTTGTAATTTAATGTTTTGCTCATTTCATAACCTAAAATTTCACCTATACGCTCAATATTTCTTCTGAACCGCATACTGTCTTTTTGGATTATTACGTTTCTAATTTCAGAAATAAAAGTATTTAAAACGGAGTTTTTTTCAGAAATATTATGAATATTCATAGTGTCTATATTGAGTTTTTACAGTAGTAAAGTTAATTAAATAGACTTATATTTACGCTTTAAAATAATACATTATGTTTACAAGTAAAGCCAACAAAATATTTCAAGACGTTATTGAAAAATACCATATTATTAATACGGTTGATCAGCCTTTTGAAAATCCATATTCTAAAACCGATTTATTAGAACATTTATTATATAGAAAATGTTGGATAGATACAGTGCAATGGCATTATGAAGATATTATTCGCGATCCACAAATAGATCCTGTTGCTGCTTTAACATTAAAGCGCCAAATAGATGCTTCTAATCAAGATAGAACAGATATGGTAGAATATATTGATAGTTATTTTCTTGAGCAATATAAAAATGTAACGGCTAAAGAAGGAGCTACAATTAATACAGAAAGTCCTGCTTGGGGTGTTGATAGATTATCAATTTTGGCATTGAAAGTATATCATATGAATGAAGAGGCAACTCGTGAAGATGCTTCTGAATCTCATAAAGCTGCTTGCCAAAAAAAATTAGATATTTTATTAGAACAACGTGTTGATTTGTCTACTGCTATTGATACACTTTTAAGTGATATTGAAAAAGGTGATAAATACATGAAAGTGTATAAGCAAATGAAAATGTATAATGACGATGAGCTTAATCCTGTTCTACGAGAGCAGAAATAATTACTCAGTTATAAACTGAATTTTATTTTGGCTAGAACTATGATATTTATAGTTAAAAATTGATGTCAAAACCAAAAAAACACATTCTAGTTATTCGTCTTTCAGCAATGGGGGATGTAGCTATGATGGTGCCTGTTTTAAGCGCGTTAAACCAAAAATATCCAGATTTAAAAATTACTGTTTTAACGCGTGCTTTTTTTACTCCGTTTTTTAGAGATTTACCAAACGTTTCAGTTTTTCCTGCTGAGGTTAAAGGGAATCATAAAGGTGTTTTTGGGCTCTATAAACTTTCAAAAGAGCTTAGAAAACAAAAAATTGATGCAGTTGCCGATTTACACAATGTATTAAGAAGCAATATTTTAAAGTGCTTTTTAATTGGGAAAAAAATGGTTCAAATAGATAAAGGTCGCGCTGAAAAAAAAGCGTTGGTTTCAGGTGAAAATTTTCAGCAATTAAAAACAACACATCAACGCTACGCAGATGTGTTTGAAGCCTTAGGTTATCCTATCGATTTAAAGAGTCCATTATTTATAGAACCTAAAAAATTAAACTCAAAATGCATTAATCTTCTAGGTAAAAATGAGGGTAAACGTATTGGTATTGCTCCTTTTACAGCCCATGAAGGAAAAATGTATCCCTTAGATTTGATGAGAGATGTTATTGTAACACTTTCGAAAAACAATCAAATTATTTTATTTGGAGGCGGTAAAAAAGAAATTGACATTCTAAATAATTTTGAAAACGATTTTAGCAATGTTGTTACTGTTGCTGGAAAGCTTTCTTTAGATGAAGAGTTAGATGTTATTTCTAATTTAGATGTTATGCTTTCTATGGATTCTGGCAATGCGCATTTAGCAGCTATGTTGGGAGTAAAAGTAGTGACTGTTTGGGGTGTTACGCATCCGTATGCTGGTTTTGCTCCTTTTAATCAGCCCGAAGAATATGCGTTATTACCTGATAGAAATCAATACCCTAAAATACCAACATCTATTTATGGTAATAAATACCCAGAAGGCTACGAAAAAGCTTCAGGAAGCATTATTCCTAAAACTATTATAGATAAAATTGAAGCAATATTATAGTGTCGCTTGTCATTAATTTTCAATCAATAAGATTTCTGCTTACACAGGAATGACATTACACATCATCAAAATCAACAGTAAGAGTTGGTGTTGTAGGATGTGCTTGACAAGTAAGAATTAAACCTTCAGCAACTTCATTTTCTGTTAAAATATTATTTTGACGCATAGTAGCTTCGCCTTCAGTAATACGTGCTAAACAACTGCTACAAATACCACCTTGGCAAGAATAAGGTGCATCAACATCTTCGTCTAAAGCCGCTTCAAGTATGGTTTGTTTTTGTGCCATTTCAAAAGTTGTCGTTTCATCATCAACAGTAATCGTAATTTTTGTGTTACCGGTTGCTGTTATTTCTTCTTCAACTTCGGCGGGTTTGGCAGCTTTAAAAAGTTCAAAATGAATACGTTCTTCATCAATACCATGATCTGTTAATACATCTTTTACAGTATGTATCATTGCTTCTGGTCCGCAAAGATAAAAAGCATCTACTTCAATATGTTTGTATTCGTTTTTTACGACGTAATTAACGGTGCTTTTTTCAATACGTCCAAAAATAGCATTGTCTTCATCCTTTTGACTAAATACAAATTGAACAGAAAATCTATCTTTATATTGGTGCTGAAGTTCTAAAATTTCATTTAAAAACATAGTGTCTTCAGTCGTTTTGTTACCGTAAACTAAAATGACTTTGCTATTTACTTCTTCTTCTAAAGCACATTTTATAATGCTTAAAACAGGTGTAATACCACTACCAGCAGCAAAAGCTGCTATATTTTTAGTTTTAGAATCGTTTGGTGTAAAAACAAAACGCCCTTTTGGAGGTGCTACTTCTAAAACATCACCAACTTTTAAAGAGTTGTTAGCGTAAGATGAAAAAGTGCCATCTGTTACTTCTTTTACAGCCACCTTTAAATCGCCACTTTTTGGAGAAGAACAAAGAGAGTAATCTCGCCTTACTTCATGGCCATCAATTTCAGTTTTTAAAGTAATGTACTGTCCTGCTTTAAAAGCAAAAGCATCTTTTAAATTTTCTGTAAGATTAAACGTAATACTAATAGCTTTATTAGTTTCTCTTTTTATATCTTTAATCGATAGTTTGTGAAATGATGACATATGAAAAATTTTTACAAAAATAGTGAAGTAGATTTGTAAAATTAAATTTTGGATGTAACAATTAAACTAAAAAGAATACTAACACATAGAATTAAATATATAACATGATTAAACAATTTTTAAGTTTAGAGTGGAAAGCTTTTTTTAGGTCTGCAAGTTTTGGGAAAAGTCTAGGTGTAAAAATACTAATGGGCTTTTTTGCACTTTATTTTATGGTTATGTTTTTATCTATGGGTTTTTTTATGGATAAAATTTTAAATGAATTTTATCCTAATTTAGATCCGCTTGTAGCTTTTAGTAGTTTCATTTTCTTTTGGATTTTAGGAGATTTAATGATTCGGTTTTTTTTCCAAAAACTTCCAGTTATGAGTGTTATGCCCTTGCTTACACTTCCTGTAAAACGGAAACGGATTGTTAATTATGTTTTAGGAAAATCGGTGATGTCATTTATTAATTTCTTGCCATTATTTGCAGTTGTTCCTTTTTGTATTAAACTCATTTCTGGTGGTTATAACTCAACAACTGTTTTAGTTTGGTTTGTAACTATTATAATTTTAATCTTAATTAATAACTTTCTTAATTTTATTATTGAAAGTAAATCTGCGGAAACGGAACTATCAATTTTACCAATTATCCTTATAGTAGGAGGTCTTTATGCTTTGAATTATTTTCAAATTATATCAATTTCTGAAGCTCTTTCTAAAGGAATTATATCAATTTCTGAAAACCCTTTATTCATATTAGTGCCAATTACAATATTGATATTGTTTTATGCTTATAATTTTAAGATTTTAAAACAAAAACTTTTTTTAGATAGCGGATTAAAAACAAAAATAAAAGAGGTTAATACATCAAACTTAGATTGGACAAAAAACTTTGGAGACATTGCACCTTTTATGCAATTAGATTTAAAATTGATTTGGCGTAATAAACGAACTAAGTCTTCTGTTTTTATGCTAGCAATAGGCTTGCTTTATGGCTTGTTTTTCTACCCGCAACCTACTTATCAAAATATGCCATGGTTTTTCGTTTTTATAGGTGTTTTTTCAACAGGTATTTTTTTAATCAATTTTGGACAGTTTATTCCGGCCTGGGACAGCGGTTATTATAAGCTGCTTATGAGTCAGAATATTAAATATGAGCAATATTTGAATTCAAAATTCACTTTAATGGCATTAAGTGTTGTTATTTTATTTGTACTTGGTATTCCCTACGTTTATTTTGGATGGAAAATTTTATTAGCACATTTTGCGGCAGCAATTTATAATATAGGTGTTAATTCGCATGTTATGTTGTATGGTGGTTCTTTTAATAGGAAAAAGATTGATTTAGGTCAAAAGGCAGCGTTTAATTATCAGGGCACAGGAGCAGTACAGTGGCTTATAGGTATACCATTGTTATTAGTACCAATGGGATTATTTGCATTGTTTTACTTTTTAATTAGTTTCGAAATAGCCTGCTTAGTATTGGCAATCCTAGGTGTTATAGGCATTATATTTCATCAAAAATTGATGAAAATAATTACAGCTAAATATTTAGAATCAAAGTATAAAATGATTGATGCATTCGATCAAGATAATTAATAAATATAATTATGATAACAACATCAAACCTTTCAAAAAAATATAATAGTAATTTAGTTTTAAATATAGAATCATTAGAAATCCCAAAAGGGCAAAGTTTTGGTTTAGTAGGGAATAATGGCGCTGGAAAAACAACTTATTTTAGTTTGTTACTAGATTTAATTCAGCCAACAACAGGGTTTATTAATAATAATGATGTACAAGTAGATAAAAGTGAAGACTGGAAACCCTTTACATCTGCTTTTATAGATGAAAGTTTTTTAATAGGTTATTTAACTGCCGAAGAATATTTTTATTTTATTGGTGAATTGCGCGGACAAAATAAAGCCGATGTAGATACATTGGTAGCTCAATTTGAAGACTTTTTCCATGGAGAAGTTTTAGGTCAAAAAAAGTATTTACGCGACTTAAGTAAAGGAAATCAGAAAAAAGCAGGTATTGTAGCTGCTTTAATTGGTAACCCTGAAGTCATTATTTTAGATGAACCTTTTGCTAATTTAGATCCTACAACTCAAATTCGTTTAAAAGGAATTATTAAAGATTTAGCCCAAAAACAAGGTATTACTGTTTTAATTTCTAGTCACGATTTAATGCATGTTACAGATGTATGCGAGCGTATTGTAGTGCTTGAAAAAGGCGAAATAGTAAAAGACTTAGAAACAAGTGAAGCTACTTTAAAAGAATTGGAGTTGCATTTTGCAAGCTAGCAGTTTTTTTAAAAGGAACTTTATTTTATAGCTAAATCCAAAAAGATGCTTATTTTTACGTCTATATATAATAATAGCAAGAGTTTATAGTTATTATTTAGACTAAAAAACACCAGCATTGAAAACACCTATTAAAGCCATACTTCTTATTATCTGCTCTATTTTTTTGGTAGTAAGTTGTTCTAGAAAAAAGGATAAATTTATTAATCGAAATTTTCATGCTGTTACAGCAGAATTCAATACACTTTATAACGGATATAATGCTTTAGAAGAAGGAAGAAATACTCTTAATGAGGGTTATTTTGATAACTATTGGGATGTTTTACCTATTGAGCGTATGCAAATACTTGATGAGGTGGTGCTTCCTGGTCAATCTAAAAATGAAAATTTTACAAGAGCCGAAGAAAAAGCAGTAAAGACTATTCAGAAACATAGTATGAATATAGACGGGAAAGAGAAAAACCCGCAAATTGATGAAGCTTATTTGCTTTTAGGTAAATCCAGATATTTCGATCAGCGTTTTGTACCAGCTTTAGAAGCTTTCAATTATATTTTATATAAGTATCCAGCGAGTGATAAGATTAATCAAGCTAAAATTTGGCGAGAAAAAACGAATATTCGTTTAGATAATGATGAATTGGCTATTAAAAACTTAAAACGTTTATTATTTCAAGAAGATTTAGAAGGTCAAGATTTAGCCGATGCAACCTCAATGTTGGCACAGGCATATTTAAATACAAAGTCTGTAGATAGCGCTATTACACAATTAGAAATAGCATCAAATGCCACAAAAAGTAATGATGAACGTGGTCGTTATCGTTTTATACAAGGGCAATTATATAATCAATTAGGAAAAAAGGATAGTGCAAACATTACTTTTGATAGGGTTATAGAGCTTAATAGAAAAACACCACGCATTTATATGATTAGTGCGTATTTAGAGAAAGTTAAAAATTTCGATTACGAAAACGGTAATAAATTAGAACTTGTAGAATTACTTGATGAATTAGAAGAAAACAGAGAAAACCGTCCGTTTTTAGATAAAATTTATCACCAAATAGCAACGTATCATTTAACCAATAAATCAGATTCTCTTGCAACTGCTTATTATAATAAGTCGTTAAGAACAGATTCTAGAGACAAGCTTCTAAAAGCTAAAAACTATGAAATTCTTGGAGACATGAATTTCGATAAATCTATTTATAGTACAGCGGGTCAATATTATGATAGTACCATGACTAGTTTGGTGCTTAATTCAAAACCATACCGAGTTATAAAAAGAAAGCGAGATAATTTAGAAGATGTTATTTACTACGAAGCTATAGCCAAGGCAAATGATAGTATTCTAAAATTGGTTAATTTATCAGAAGCTGGTAGGCTAGCTTATTTTGAATCTTTTATTGAAAACCTAAAAATTAAAGCCGAAGAAGAAAAAGAAAAGGCAGAAGCTGCCGAAAGAAATCAAGGTTTAGCTACAGTAAATAATACTATTGGTGGTTCTATTAATAGAGGAGGTCCAGGAATTCCTAGTCAAGCTACAATGTTTTATTTTTATAATCCAACAACTGTTGCTTATGGTAAAAACGAGTTTGTTAAAATATGGGGTGATAGAACATTAAGTGATGACTGGAGATTGTCTAGTAAAGGTCAATCGAGAACAATTGGAGGTGTTTCAAATAATGATATTGTAGCTTTAGCAACAGATGATGAAAAATTCGATCCTCAATTTTATATTTCTAAAATTCCTTCTGAAGCAAAAGAAATAGATAGCATTTCTAAAGACCGTAATTATGCTTATTACCAATTAGGATTAATTTACAAAGAGAAGTTTAAAGAATACGAACTAGCAAAAGATAAGCTTCAAGATCTATTAAAAAGCAAACCAGAGGAGCGATTAATATTGCCGTCTAAATATAACTTATACAAAATTTATGAGTTGTTAGATGAAAATGGTGAAGCTTCAATAGCAAAAAATGAGATTATAAAAGAGTATCCAGAATCTCGTTATGCATTTATTTTAAAGAACCCTGAATTAGTTTCTGATAAAGATGAAAACAGTCCTGAAAGTTTATACGAAGCGCTTTATATTCAACATCAAAATCAAGAATATGCAGATGTTATTTCTAAAAGTGAAGATTATATTAATAAATTTGATGGCGAGCCTATTGTGCCTAAATTAGAATTATTAAAAGCTACTGCAATAGGGCGACTTTATGGTTTTAAGCCTTACAGAAAAGCTATTAATCATTTAGCAGTTACATACGCAAATACTCTAGAAGGTAAACGTGCCCAAAATATAGAAACTAATGTATTGCCAAAATTAGCTAGTACAGATTTTGTAGAAGTAAATGATAGTATTTTAAGTAATTATAAGGTTGTTTTTCAATTTAAAAATCCAGAGAAAGAACAACTTTTAGCTTTTCAAAATAATTTAGATACTGTTTTAAAAAGTATTAAGTATTATAAATTAAAGTCATCGGTTGATATTTATAGTCCAGAAACTTCTTTTGTAATTGTTCATGGTCTCAAAAACGGACAAGTAGCACAAACATTCGATCAGTTATTAACAAAGGAAAATAAGAAAAAAATAAAAGAACCTTACTTTGCAGTGTCATCTACAAATTATCAAATTATTCAAATTCATAAAAATTTGGACGCTTATTTAAATAAAGACAATAATTAAATTAAAAGCATTATGTTTTCTGATAATAAAAAAAACAAGCACATGGTTGAAGGAACATCAAGTCAAAATATTATAGCTCAAGGCACCAAAATTGTTGGCGATTTTAATAGTGAAGGCGATTTTAGAATTGATGGTGTTATTGAAGGTAATATTAAAACATCAGGAAAAGTTGTTGTAGGGAAAGCAGGTTTTATAAATGGAACGTTACAAGGTACTGATGCTTATTTTGAAGGTAAGTTTTCAGGAAAATTAGCTTTATCGGGGACGTTAACTTTAAAAGAATCTGCACATATAGAAGGAGACGTTATTGTAAGTAAATTAGCTGTCGAGCCAGGTGCAACATTTAATGTTACATGTGCTATGAAAGGCATGGTAAAAGAAATAAACAAAGGTGAGCAGAAAAGATCAACAGAAACAGAACAAACAGCTTAAACAAATTGCAGCTCTATCGGGTATAGCTATACAAATGGGTATAACTATATATCTTTTTGTATTGTTAGGAAAATGGTTAGATACTAATTATAATAGTTCTGGTAAAGCTTTTTTAATTATTTGTACTTTATTAGGTGTTGGCATTTCTTTATATGCTGTATTAAAACAGATAAATAAATTAAATCCTTGATTATAAAAAATAGTATTGTTAAATGTTTAAATGTAGTTGGTGTTTCTACTGTAGCTTTTTTTATTCATCTTCTTGTAAATAATTCAATTAGCCAATCTTTAGAAACTAATCAATTAATCTATTCTTATAGTATTAACGTTATATTGGCTTGTAGCGCGATTCTTGTGATATTTTTATTAAAAAAGAAACTTAAAGATCAGTTAGGCTTTATTTTTTTGGGAGCAAGTATGTTAAAATTTTTGTTCTTTTTTCTGCTTCTTTATCCAAAATATAATTCAGACGGTAATTTAAGTCGATTAGAATTTTTTACATTCTTTATTCCTTACGTAGTTTGTCTTATTACAGAAAGTATTATTCTGTCTAAATTTCTTAATAATTTAGATAATTCAAGCTAGTTAGAATATTATTGTAAATAATATAAAATTTTGTTTTTTGATTTTCAGATAAAAGCATACCTTTGCACCGATTTTTAAGCCACTATTTATCATAAGTGATATGCGAAATATTTTTTCTATAAAGACGATTTGTTTATTCTTCTTTTTTGTTACAGCATTTTCTTTTGCAAAAGAAGAAGAATCTCATGCGGAAGCTGGAGATGTTAAAACTGAAATTAAAGAATATATAAATCATCATTTACTTGATTCACATGATTTTAGTTTAACGTCTTATACTACTGAAACTGGAGAGCATAAATATATTGGGTTTCCTCTACCTGTTATTCTTTGGGATGGAGGCTTACAAGTTTTTTCTTCTTCAAAATTACACCATGGAGAAGCTGTTGTTGAGCAAGGTGGTAATTACTATAAATCATTTCACGGAAAAATATATAAAACAGATGCATCTGGAACTATTCATTTAGATGAACATCATCATGCAACAAATGCTAAGCCTTTAGATTTTTCTATTACTAAAAACGTATTCACAATTTTTGTTATTGCGTTATTAATGTTTGTTGTTTTTAGTAGAATGGCTAAAAAATATAAAACAAGTGCTTTACCAAAAGGGATTGGGCGTGGTTTAGAGCCAATTATCCTTTATATTAGAGATGATATTGCTATTCCAAATATTGGTAAAAAACACTACATGCGTTACATGCCATATTTGTTAACTGTATTTTTCTTTATCTGGATTATAAACTTATTAGGTTTAACGCCATTAGGAATTAACGTAACAAATAATATTGCTGTAACATTAGCATTAGCTTTAATTACATATGTGTTAACAACATTTACGGCAAATAAAAATTACTGGGGTCACATTTTTTGGATGCCAGGTGTACCAACACCAATGAAAATTATTTTAGCACCAATTGAGTTGCTAGGTACTATAATTAAGCCATTCTCTTTAATGATTCGTTTGTATGCAAATATTACTGCAGGACATATCGTTTTAATGAGTATAATTGGTTTAATGTTCATATTTAAAAACTGGTTAGGAAGTTCTTTATCGTTTGGTTTAGCGTTTGCTTTATCATTACTAGAACTTTTAGTTGCCGCATTACAAGCATATATCTTTACTATGTTATCTGCTTTGTATTTTGGATCAGCTGTGGAAGAACACCACGACGATCACTAAAAAAGAATGTTTAATTTTAATATATATACATTATGACAATTCCAAGTATTGTAGGAGCAGGTTTAATCGTAATCGGTGCTGGTTTAGGTATCGGTAAAATTGGTGGTTCAGCAATGGACGCAATTGCACGTCAACCAGAAGCTTCTGGAAAAATTCAAACAGCAATGTTAATTGCTGCTGCCTTAATTGAAGGTATTGGATTTGCTGCTTTATTTGCAGCTTAAAAAAACTAAAACAGCTTTAACGGTTGGTTAAAGCTGTTTTTTAAATTAAATATTTATAAAATAATAGATATAGATGGAAAAGTTAATAAATGAGTTTTCAATAGGATTGTTCTTTTGGCAATTAGTATTGTTTGTTGGGTTAGTATTACTTTTAAGAAAATTTGCTTGGAAACCAATTCTTGAAGCTGTTGAAAAAAGAGAAGATGGTATTAAAGACGCGTTAGATTCTGCTGAAAGTGCAAAATTAGAAATGCAAAACCTTCAAGCTGATAACCAAAAGTTATTAAAAGAAGCAAGAGCTGAGCGTGAAACTATGCTTAAAGAAGCGCGTGATATCAAAAATAAAATGGTTGAAGACGCTAAAAGCGAAGCGCAAGAGCAAGCTAATAAAATGATAGAACAAGCGCAGGCTGCTATTGAAAGTGAAAAGAAAGCTGCTATGGCAGAACTTAAAAATCACGTAGCAGGATTGTCTATTGATATTGCTGAAAAAGTAGTGCGAGGTGAATTAGCTGATAAAGGAAAACAACTTGAATTAGTTGAGTCTATGTTAGGTGAAGCTAAATTAAACTAAGAATAGTATGTCAGGAGCAAGAGCAGCAATACGTTACGCAAAAGCGGTATTAAGTTTAGCAACAGATCAAAAATCAGTAGATGCTGTAAATAATGATATGAAGCTAATTGCTAATACTATTGCAGGAAGTAAGGATTTAAGAGATACGCTACAAAGCCCTGTAATTAATTCAACAGTTAAAAAAACTGTGTTATTAGAAGTTTTTAAAGCATCAGACAAAGCAACATTAAGCTTAATAGATGTCTTAATAAGTAATAACAGAATTAATATTTTAAGTGAAGTAGCACTTAAGTATAGCCAGTTATTCGATCAATCTAAAGGTATTGAGTTAGCAACTGTAACAACAGCAGTAGCATTAACAGATGCTTTAGAGAAGAAAGTTTTAGCAAAAGCTAAAGAAATTACTGGAAAAGATATTGAAGTAGAAAACATTATAGATGAAAGCATTTTAGGTGGTTTCATCCTTCGCATAGGAGATATACAATACAATGCTAGTATTGCAAATCAACTAAGCAAATTAAAAAGAGAATTTACATTAAACTAAGATCCTTAGATCTAAATAAATAATAAGATGGCAGAAGTAAAACCAGCTGAAATATCAGCAATCTTAAAACAACAACTAGCAGGTTTCGAAGCTAGCGCTTCGTTAGATGAAGTTGGAACAGTATTAACAGTAGGTGATGGTATTGTACGTGCTTACGGATTAGCTAACGCTCAATATGGTGAGTTAGTAGAATTCGAAGGCGGATTAGAAGGTATCGTACTTAATCTTGAAGAAGATAATGTAGGTATTGTACTTTTAGGAGCTTCAGTAGGAGTTAAAGAAGGTTCTATTGTAAAACGTACTAACCGTATTGCATCTATTAAAGTAGGTGAAGGTATTGTTGGTCGTGTTGTAGATACTTTAGGTAACCCAATTGATGGTAAAGGACCAATTTCTGGTGAAACTTACGAAATGCCTTTAGAGCGTAAAGCTCCTGGTGTTGTATTCCGTGAGCCAGTAACTGAGCCATTACAAACTGGTATTAAATCTATTGATGCCATGATTCCTGTAGGTCGTGGTCAACGTGAGTTGGTTATTGGTGACCGTCAAACTGGTAAAACAGCGGTTTGTATTGATACTATCTTAAATCAAAAAGAATTTTACGATGCAGGTGAGCCTGTATATTGTATATATGTTGCCGTTGGTCAAAAAGCATCAACAGTAGCTTTAATTGCTAAAACATTAGAAGAAAAAGGCGCTTTAGCTTACACTACTATTGTTGCAGCAAACGCATCAGATCCTGCTCCAATGCAAGTTTATGCGCCATTTGCAGGTGCTGCAATTGGAGAATATTTTAGAGATACTGGTCGTCCAGCTTTAATTGTTTATGATGATTTATCTAAACAAGCTGTTGCTTACCGTGAGGTATCTTTATTATTACGTCGTCCACCAGGACGTGAGGCGTATCCTGGAGATGTATTTTATTTACACTCTCGTTTATTAGAGCGTTCTGCAAAGGTTATTAATAATGATGAAATTGCGAAGGACATGAATGATCTTCCAGATTCATTAAAACCATTAGTAAAAGGTGGTGGTTCTTTAACTGCTTTACCAATTATTGAAACGCAAGCGGGTGATGTATCTGCATATATCCCAACAAATGTAATTTCTATTACAGATGGGCAAATCTTCTTAGATGGAGATTTATTTAACTCTGGTGTACGTCCAGCAATTAACGTAGGTATTTCTGTATCTCGTGTTGGTGGTAATGCACAAATTAAATCAATGAAAAAAGTATCTGGTACTTTAAAATTAGATCAAGCTCAGTTCCGTGAATTAGAAGCGTTTGCTAAGTTTGGATCAGATTTAGATGCTGTTACTTTAAATGTAATTGAAAAAGGTAAACGTAACGTTGAGATCTTAAAACAAGCTCAAAACGATCCGTTTAAAGTAGAAGATCAAGTTGCTATTATTTATGCAGGATCTAAAAACTTATTAAGAGATGTTCCTGTAGAAAAAGTAAAAGAATTTGAAGGTGAATTTTTAGAATTCTTAAAAGCGAAACACGCAGGTGTTTTAGCTACATTAAAAGCAGGTAAATTAACTGATGAAGTTACAGATACATTAACAGCTGTAGCAAAAGATTTGTCAGGAAAATATAGAGCATAATTGTCATTCCTGCGCAAGCAGGAATCTCATGTTTTGAAGTTCAATTAAAATAGATTCCGTATTAATTTCGGAATGACAAAAAGAGATTATGGCTAATCTAAAAGAAATACGTAACAGAATATCATCAGTATCTTCAACGATGCAAATTACCAGTGCCATGAAAATGGTATCGGCTGCAAAGTTAAAGAAGGCACAAGATGCTATTACAGCAATGCGTCCTTATGCAGATAAGTTAACAGAGCTTTTACAAAGCTTAAGTGCTACTTTAGATGAGGATTCTGGAAGTAAATTTTCTGCACAACGTGACGTTAAAAATGTTTTAATAGTTCCTATTACTTCTAATAGAGGTTTATGTGGTGCTTTTAATTCTAACATTATTAAGCAAACACAACACTTAATTAGTAATGTGTATGCTGGAAAAAATGTATCTGTTTTAGCAGTTGGTAAAAAAGCTAATGATGCTTTTGGTAAACAAGATATTGTAATTGCTAATAAAAGTGACATTTTTGATGATTTAACCTTTGAAAATGTTGCAGAAATAGCTGAAGAATTAATGGCTAAGTTTGTTGCTGGCGAGTTCGATAAAATTGAAATAGTTTACAATAAATTTAAAAATGCTGCGACTCAAGAAGTAATGACTGAGCAGTTTTTACCTATTGTTCCTGTTGAAGGTGATGCAAACAATAATGCAGATTATATTTTTGAACCATCAAAAATAGAAATTGTAGAGCAGTTAATTCCTAAGTCGTTAAAAACGCAATTATATAAAGGTATTAGAGACTCTTTTGCAAGCGAACACGGAGCGCGTATGACAGCAATGCATAAAGCAACCGATAATGCAACAGAGTTAAGAGATCAGCTTAAATTAACATATAACAAAGCACGTCAAGCTGCAATTACTAATGAAATTTTAGAAATTGTTGGTGGTGCGGAAGCTCTTAATAATTAGGAGGATCGTAGAGTAGCCAAATTATTAAAAAAGCAGAAGCTTTGAATAAATAATATTAGTTGTGTTGAACTTGTTTCAGCATCTTAAAAATTGAGCCTCACTTTTAGTGGGGCTTTTTTATGGCATCAATTTTGAAATAGTATCTTTATAATCTTCAAAAGATTAAAAATGAAAAGATTTAAAAATATACTATTCTTATTATTTGTGGTTTTTACTATGATAAGTTTTTCAAACTGTGCAGGAACTCAAAAGCTAGATAAATCATTGCCAATAGATTTAGGAGACGTTTATTATCAATCTTGGGTTGCTGGAGTTAAAGGTGGCGGTTCTGGTTTTAATATTTTTATTCCAATGGAGTCTAATCCAAATAATATTATGCTAGACAGTGTCTTTTTTAAAGGTAAAGAGGCAAAGTTAGAATATCGTAATAATTCCATTTTTATTGGACGTTTTAAAACATCTGTAAATCAAAAAGAGGATATAATTATGAGTAGCGATCGTTTTGCTGAATATGGAAATAAAGTTCCAAATCTTCCAAAAAAATCACCTTTTCAACTTAAAGAAGACGAATGTGTAGTTAGTTATAAATTAAATAATAAAACGCATTATTTTAAAATTGATAAAATTATAAAAAAGGAAACTCAAAATTTTATGAGTGCTCCTCCCAGAAAGCAATAGATTATCTTTGGTTAGCATTTGCTAAAAACGTATTTTTAGCAAGATAAATATACTATCATTGAGCGGACTTAAGACACTTTTTAAACAGACATTTCTTTATGGATTAGCTACTGTGCTTCCAAGAATGTTAAGCTTTATATTGGTGCCGTTATATACAAGTCCAGATGTTCTTTCTGTTTCAGAATACGGAATTGTATCTTTTGTCTTTGCCTATTTTGTTTTATTCAATGTTGTTTTGGCATATGGCATGGAAACTGCATTCTTCAGATTTTTTAATAAAGAAGAAAACCAAGAGAAAGTTACTAGTACATCATCCTTATCATTAATATTTAGCTCACTAATTATATTAGGAATTGCATTTTTATTTAGAAATCAAATTTCTGAATTAATAAATATAAAACTAGAGTATTTAAATTTAGTTTTTATTATTCTTTTGTTAGACGCCTTGGTTATTATGCCGTTTGCTTGGTTAAGGGCTACAGCAAAACCAATGAAGTATGCTCTTATTAAGATTTTAAACGTTGTAATTAATTTAAGTTTAAATGTTTTCTTTTTACTTTATTTGAAAGAATTAGCAAGAGATAGTTCTTTTTTCGAAGGTTTATATAAACCAAATTTTGAAATTAATTATATTTTCATATCGGGCTTAATTGCTAGTGCTGTAACATTGTTGTTATTGCTTCCTTTTTATGCAAAAATTAAGTTTAGTTTTGATACTTTCTTATGGAAAAAAATGATGACATATGCCATACCAGTATTAATTGCTGGTATTGCTTTTTCGGTTAATGAAACTTTTGATAGAATTTTATTAAAAAAATTATTACCAATAGGTATAGCAGATGAACAAATAGGAATGTATTCGGCGTGTTATAAACTAGCTTTGTTCATGACATTATTTGCAACCGCATTTCGATTAGGTATTGAACCTTATTTTTTTAGTCATTCTAAAACAGTAGATCCCCAAAAAAATTATGCAAAGATATTAGAGTTTTTTATAGCATTTGGGTCTGTTATACTTTTAGGAGTTGTTGTTTTTGCTGATATTTTAAAACCATACATTATTAGAAGTGAAGCTTATTATGAGGCGATGTGGATTGTACCTCTTATTCTTATGGCTAATTTTTGTTTAGGTATTTATCATAATCTATCTGTATGGTATAAGGTTACAGATAGAACAAAATATGGGGCTTATATTTCTTTACTAGGAGCATTAATTACATTAGTTTTAAATTTTGTTTTAATTCCTATTATAGGGTATAAAGGTTCTGCTATAGCTACACTTTCTGCATATGGAGTCATGATGTTTTTATCATACTATTACGGAAGGAAATATTATCCAATACCTTATGATATAAAAAAAATAGTAACATATTTAATTCTATCAGTAGTCTTATCTGTTTTATCCTTCTATAAATTTAGAGAGAATTATATTGTTGGAATTTCTATGTTAATCGTATTTTTGGGAGTTGTATTTATGTTTGAAAAAAAACAAATTAAGCTGATATTAAAAAGATAAAATGAATATAAAAATTATAAACAAATCCAGCCACGAGTTGCCGCATTATGAAACAATAGCATCGGCAGGCATGGATTTAAGAGCTAATATTTCTGAAGCTATAACATTAAAGCCATTAGAAAGAACTATTGTTAAAACAGGTTTGTTTATAGAGTTGCCAGCTGGTATTGAAGCGCAAGTACGTCCTAGAAGTGGATTAGCGGCAAAAAAAGGAGTTACAGTTTTAAATGCACCAGGAACCGTTGATGCCGATTATAGAGGTGAAATAGGTGTGATATTAGTAAACCTTTCTAACGAAGATTTTATCATAGAAAACGGCGAGCGTATTGCACAATTAGTTATTGCTAAACATGAATGTGCCGAATGGGAAGAAGTAGAAACACTTTCTGAAGCATCACGAGGTGAAGGTGGTTTTGGTAGTACTGGGGTAAAATAATAGAATTGTCCCCTTGAGCGGACTTTAGGGGTGTTTCTTGAAACACAACTAAAAAATATAAGTTTAAATTAAAAGATTCCCTCTTTCGAGGGAATGATAAAAACATTAAGCATGAAAATAATAGTACCAATGGCAGGACGAGGTTCTCGTTTACGTCCACATAGTTTAACCGTACCAAAACCATTAATTCCAGTTGCAGGTCAACCAATTGTACACCGTCTGATAAAAGATATAGCTAAAGTATTAAAACAACCTATTGAAGAAATTGCTTTTGTATTGGGTGACCCTGCTTGGTTTGGAGACGAGGTTGTGTCTAGTTTAGAAGCCTTAGCCGAAAGTTTAGGAGCGAAAGCCTCTATTTATCGTCAAGATAAACCATTAGGAACAGGACATGCTATTATGTGTGCTAAGCCATCTTTATCGGGGCCTGCGGTTATTGCATATGCAGATACTTTAATTCGTGCAGAGTTTGATTTAGATCCTACTGCCGATAGTGTTATCTGGACGAAACAAGTTGAGAATCCAGAAGCTTACGGTGTTGTAAAATTAAATGACAATAAAGAAATTGTTGAACTGGTAGAAAAACCAGAAACCTTTGTTAGCGATCAAGCTGTTATTGGTATTTACTACTTTAAAGATGTTGCAGTTTTAAAAGATAAACTACAAGAAATTCTTGATGAAAACATTATGAATGGCGGCGAATACCAAATTAATGATGGTATTAAACGTATGATGGCAGATGGTAAAGTGTTTAAAACAGGAACTGTAGATGAGTGGATGGACTGCGGAAACAAAGCCATTACTATTGAAACAAACCAAAGAATGTTAGGCTTTTTAAAGGCAGATGCCGAAGAACAACTAGTAGTATCGTCAGCGCAATTAAACGATTCTAAAATAATAGAACCTTGTTTTATTGGAGAAAATGTGGTTCTTAATAACAGTACTGTTGGTCCGTTTGTATCTATTGGAAATGATTCTGTTATTGAGAATTCTACTATTAAGAACAGTTTAATTCAAACGAATACTAGTATTAAGAATGCTAATTTAGATGATGCTATGATTGGTAATTATGTAAAATATGATGGCAATTTTACATCAATAAGTATAGGTGATTATTCGGTATTAGAGTAATTTTTATTTATTCCTTTGAAGAAGGGAGTCTGGTTAATTAGAGTTTGGAACACTATTTGAAAACGATTTAATTGCGTTAGGGATTGATGCGGCATCCTTTTTTGTCACTAAAAACAAAAAAGATATAGCGGAAAGCCCGACCTTTATCCTGAAATTAATTCAGGATAAAGGTAACGCCCAAATAAATTGAAAGCATAGTATAATAATGAAACAAAGATTTTACATACTTTTTTTACTCTTCGGAATGTTAATTTTTCCGCAGATTAACTATGCTCAAGTAGATTTTAATAAAAAACCAAATGACGATTTAGGTGATTTTGAAGATGAGTTTCAAGAGCTTTTTTATGAAGCTTTAAAACAAAAAGGGATAGAGAATTACGACCGATCGGTTGATGCGCTTTTAAAATGTATTGAATTAGATAATTCAGTGCCTGTTTTATATTTTGAATTAGGTAAAAATAATTTAAAACTTAAAAATTTTGGAGCTGCCGAAGATGCCTTAAAAAAAGCAGTAAGTTTAGATCCTGGTAACGAATGGTTTTTAGATGAACTTTATGGTTATTACGTATCTCAAAATGATTATGATAAGGCTATTAAAACGGTTAAACAACTTGTTAAATATCATCCAGATTATAAAGAAGATTTAGCTTCTTTATATGTTAGAACCAAAAAGTATGATGATGCTTTAGAGCTTTTAGATGAATTGGATGCTGCGTTTGGTGTTTCGGTGGCACGAGATGTTATGCGCAATAAAATTTATAAGGCAACGGGTAGAAAAAAGGATCAAATTAAAAATTTACAAGAACGGGTTGAAAGTAACCCCGATAAAGAGTCTAATTATTTAGCCCTTATTTTCCGCTATAGCGAAAACAATGAAAAGGAAAAAGCTTTTGAAACGGCTAAAGAATTGTTGAAGATAAATCCGGAATCGCAATTGGTTCATTTAGCACTTTACAAGTTTTATTTAGATAAAAATGATGCTGATAAGGCTATTGAATCTATGAAAATAGTGGTTAAAAGCACGCAAATAAAACCTGCAGCAAAACAGAAAGTGTTATCTGATTTTGTGAATTTTGTGAAAGCGCATCCAGAATATGAGACAGATTTAGTTGAAGCTACTTCTATGGTTAGCGACAATGATAATGAAAAATCATTGTCTGAATTAGGGCAATATTATTTATCAAAAAATAATAAAGCAAAATCTTTAGAGTACTTTGAATTAGCATTGAAACAAGATGCTAATAATTTCGCCATTTTACGAAACGTTTTATTGTTACAAATAGACTTAAAACAGTATAAATTAGCAGAAGAAAAAAGTAGTAAAGCACTAGAAAAATACCCGTCGCAACCTATTTTATATTTAATACATGGTGTGACTTTAAATGAATTAAATAAGCCGAAAGAAGCTATAGAATCTTTAGAAATGGGTATTGATTATATTATCGAAGACCTTAAAATGGAAACCGATTTTTATAATCAATTAAGTAAGGCTTATACCTTATTAAACAATACCGCTAAAGCAAAAACGTTTAGTGATAAAGCAAAACAATTACAACCCCAAAATTAATGAACAAATTTCCACATATTATATTAAGCTTATTAGTGCTATTTCTATTTAACTGTAAATCATCAAAAACAGTTACTAGTGGGCAAGCAAATTATAATTTATCGACAAAGCAGCTTATAAAGGAAAATGCGAAACAAACACCAGATTTTAAAACGCTTCAGTCTAAGCTTAAAATAAGTTATACACAAGGCGATAAAACTCAAACACATTCGGTTAGTTTTAGAGTTAAAAAAGATGAAAAACTTTGGATGAGTGCTACGTTTTCAATTGTAAAAGCATTAATTACGCCTGAGAAAGTTAGTTTTTATAATAAGTTAGATAATACGTATTTTGAAGGTGATTTTGCTTATTTAAGTGCGTTGTTGGGTACGGAATTAGACTTTACAAAGGTTCAAAATTTATTGTTGGGCGAATCGTTGTTTAATCTAGAAAAGGCATCTTATAAAGCCTCTGTTGATGATGGTACTTATATTCTTCAACCCAAAAAACAGCGTGAGTTGTTTGAGCTTTTTTTATTGTTAGACCCTTCTTATTTTAAGTTGAAATCTCAACAAATATCTCAACCAAAAGAACAACGACATTTACAAATAGATTATTTATCGTATCAAGAAGTAGATAAGCAAAAGCTTCCAGAGCGTTTAAAAATAATAGCTGTTGAGGCTAATGAAGAAACTATAATTGATTTAGAGTTTAAATCGGTGTCTTTAAATCAAGACTTAAGATTTCCGTTTAAAATTCCATCGGGATTTAAAGCTATTACCCTTTAATGAAACGGTATAACCTAACATATAAAACATCTTTTTTAGTACTCTTTTTAATGTGTACTACGTTTGCTTTTGCCCAAAATAATAAGCAAAAAGCGTTAGAAACACGTCGGCAAGAATTACGTAGAGAAATTCAAAAAATAAACGAGTTACGTATTGAAAATAAATCAAAACAGAAATCGCAACTATCCTTAATTGAGGACTTTAATTATAAGATAAATGTATTAAATAACTTAATTAAAGTTACTAATCAGCAAGCTAATTTCTTAACACGTGAGATTAATAGCAATCAAAAGAAAATAACCAGTCTTAGAGATGAATTAAAGCAGCTTAAGAACGATTATGCTGCTATGATTGTAAAGTCTTATAAAAGTAAAAACGAACAAAGCCGTATTATGTTTTTATTGTCTTCAGACAATTTTAAACAAGCTTATAAGCGCTTACAGTATATTAAACAATATTCAGACCATCAGAAAGAACAAGGCGAAACTATAAAGGCAAAAACGCAAGAATTACAGAAAACTAATATTGATTTACAAAAGCAGCAAGAAGATAAAAAGAAGTTGATAGCAGATAATAGAGTGGTGCAAAAATCGTTAGAGCAAGAGCGTAAGCAGCATGAAGCTTTAATGCAATCTATTAAAAGTAATTTAAGTAAATACACGGCCCAAATAAATAAAAAGCAACGTGAGGCAGATAGAATAGACAAGCAGATTAATGATATAATTAGAGCTGCTATTGCTAAGTCTAACAAAAAGGCAGGTAAATCTTCAAGTTCTAAAACTTTTGCTCTAACGCCTGCAGGAAGAGCCTTGGCTAAAAATTTTGAATCTAATAAAGGTAAACTTGGTTGGCCAGTTGAAAAAGGGGTGGTGAAGTTACGTTACGGAACACAACCTCATCCTATTAATAAATCATTGACTATTAAAAGTAATGGTGTTAGAATAGCAACAGAGAAAAGAGCTAAAGTACATGTTGTTTTTAATGGCGAAGTAACTGCTGTTATTGCTATTAAAAATGCGAATACAGTCGTTATGGTACAACACGGAAATTATTTTACAGCATATAAGAATTTGGGAAAAGTATATGTAAAAAAAGGTGATAAGGTTATAACCAATCAAGAAATAGGAGAGGTCTTTACAAATTTTTCAAACGGTGAAACTATTCTTAGTTTTAGCATTTTTAAAGAAAGTTCAACCCAAAACCCAGCTTCTTGGATATATAAAATGTAACATCATTTTTTGATGTTACATTTTATATTTTTATAAAAATTATACCCTAACAATTACGTAACCCTTACGTGTTTTTTTGTAATGATTTCCATTCCAAAAATAATAGCGTTTCCCTTTTACTTTAACAACTTTATAATGTCTTGGGGCTGTTTTAACAACAGTTACATTTGCTGGTCTTGTAACGACACGAGTGGCACATGATGATAAGTTAATCATACAAAATACCAAAAATAGAATAATAGGTCTCATAGTTTTTTAAGATTTGATTCTACTATAAGACTTTTAAAAATTGTAAAAGTTTAATTATTCAAATAAAGCCTTTAATTCAGAAGCTTCACTAGGTTTTATTTTTCCGGAAAGTAATAAGCTTAATTGTTTTCTGCGAAGCGCAGCATCAAATCGTTCTTTTTCTATATCGGTTTCAGGAGTTACTGGTGGTACAGCAATAGGTCGTCCGGTTTCATCAACAGCTACAAAGGTGTATATGCCTTCGTTTGCTTTGGTTTTGTTTCCAGACTCTCTGTCTTCTATCCAAACATCAATAAACACCTCTACAGAGGTTTTAAAAGCCCTAGAAACTTTAGCTTCAACAGTTACTACACTTCCTAAAGGAACCGCTCTATTGAAAGCTACGTGATTAACAGAAGCCGTTACAACAATACGACGACTATGGCGTCTAGCCGCAATACTCGCAGCACGATCCATGCGGGCTAAAAGTTCGCCTCCAAATAAGTTTCCTAAAGGATTGGTTTCACCAGGTAAAACCATATCGGTAAGTATTGTTTTAGATTGTTCGGGTGTTTTTGCTTGCATCTTAACTTTTTAAGTGAAAGATGTAAAGGTAAAAAAGCTTTTTAGGATATTGAAGATTCAAGTTAAATATAAATTAGATGATATAAAATCTAATTTTCTACTTTAACTACAGCCATCTTACCTGTATAGGATAGGTTTCCTTTTAATGATAAGGATTTATTAGCTGATACTAAATCGTCAAATTTTTCTTTGTTGTAAACAAAATACATGGCACTTTTTCCATCAAATAAAAACCCGATGTTAGATAGTCCTTGAGAACTTAGCTTGTTTAAAAAAGCATCTCTTTTTTCGGAATCTTTAAAAGCACCTAACATTAAATAATAACCACTTTCTACAGTAGTAACATTATGGATTATTTTAATGATGTTTCTGTTTTCTTCAAAAACGTAATCACTAACACTATCTTGTTGGTTTGCTAGTGTCTTTTTAATGACCTTTGTTTGAGTAGGAAGTGTTTTTTCAATATTTCCTTTGCTTATAGTGTTTTTAGATTCTATATCATGGTTTACAAGTAACCAAGCATCTTTATTATGTGATTTTTTAATATCTCTTAGCGCTTTTAAAGCATCAAGTCTGTTTTCGTAACTAGCATAAACAACTTGGTGTAAGCCATATTTATTAACTCCAATTTTTCTGGCCTTAAAACCATCAGCTTTAAGTTGCTTAATTTTTTTATCGCAGTTTTCTTCTACTCTAAATGCACCAGCTACAATATGAAAATTTCCAGATTGTTTAGTAACAGGAAGTTTAATAGCAGGAAACGGGTTTAAATTAAAAGTAGCTTGCTGAATTTTAGCGTCTAATTGTTGTGTAGCCTCTTCTTGTGCTAATTGGTTATGCTCTTCAATTTGATTAACATAATAATTAGAAGCGGCAAAACCACCAATTGTTAAAGCAATTAATGCAACTGCTGCATATTTTAGGTAAGGTCTCGATTTACGTTTTTCAGGCGTAATAGTTAACGGGGTTACTTTTTCAATAGCTTCAACTTCTTCTTTATAATCTTCTCTTGTAATTGAAGGTGATACAAATTGAGATAACCCAAAAGCATCCGTTAAATAATTTAAATGATACGAAGGTTCAAATAAAATTTTACCTTCAGTATTAAAAACAATCTCTCCAATATTTTTAAAAGTAAGAGTTTCACCTTGTGTTAAAAAGTCTTTTAGGATGCTAACACGTTTTGCAATTTTCTCATTTGCAATTTCAAAAGGAATTTTTTCTATATCAGCAATATAATTTGCCAATAAGCCATCATTTTTTTGAATTTGCTCATTAAATGACACGACTTTTTTAGGCGGATAAAAAACATTGGTATTATTATTTACCGTCGCAGATACCGGTTGTGTTAAAAATGTACCAAACTCAGGGATAGTAACACATTCATATCTATATAATAAGTCGCTTATGTAGGTTTCTAATTGCATGAAAACAAAGTTAAAAAATTATACTTGTAGATAAAATTTAAGATGAAGTATTTATTAACAACTAATAGATTCTTTTGTTTTAGATTATAAAACAGTTGAAAGAAATTGCTTAGATTTGAAATATACACTTAAATTTTAAATCTCAATTATTGAGTAACTTTTTTTATTGTGGTTTCAAAATCAAATGAATAGAATGACTGAAAACGATTTGCTTTATACGTTAGCATTACAACATGTGCCCAATATAGGAGATATAACAGCCAAAAAATTAATTTCAAATTGTGGCTCTGCAGAAGCGGTTTTAAAAGAAAAAAAACAAAATCTTCTTAAAATTGATGGTATTGGTACGACTATTTTAAACCATTTGTTTGAAACGACACATTTAATAGAAGCCGAAAAGGAAGTAGACTTTATAAATGGAAATGATATTAAAGTATCGTATTTTGAAGATGATAATTATCCTGAAAAACTAAAACATTGCATTGATGGGCCTATTTTATTATTTGAAACTGGGCAAGTTAATTTAAAAGAGCAGCGAATTATTAGCATTGTTGGTGCTAGAAAAATTACAACGAGTGGTATAGCGTTTTGCGAAGATTTAATTGAAAAGTTAGCAATTTATAACCCTGTTATAGTATCTGGTTTTGCTTACGGAACCGATATTACAGCTCATAAAGCAGCAATAAAACATAATTTACAAACAATAGGCTGTTTAGCGCATGGGCTTAATCAAATTTACCCAAAAGGACATAAAAAATATATGGTTGATGTAGAAAATAATGGAGGATTTTTTACTGATTTTTGGAGTAGCGATCATTTTGATAGAAACAATTTTTTAAAGCGAAATAGAGTTATTGCAGGTTTAAGTGAAGCGACTATTGTTATAGAATCTGCCGAAAAAGGTGGAAGTTTAGTAACTGCCGATATTGCGAGTTCTTATAATCGTGATGTATTTGCAGTTCCGGGGCGTACAACAGATAGCCAAAGTGTAGGCTGTAATAATTTAATAAAACAGCAAAAAGCACAGATGCTTACTACGCCAGTAGATGTACCTTATATTTTGAACTGGCAATTAGAAGACAATAAAAAACCAGCTATCCAAAAGCAATTATTTGTTGAGCTAGATGCAACCGAAAAGGTAATTTATAATTACTTAAAAGATAATAATAAACAACAGTTAGATATTATAGCAATAAGTTGTAATCTACCTATTTTTAAAGTAGCTAGTATTTTATTAACTATGGAATTAAAAGGCGTTATTAGGCCTTTGCGAGGGAAATTGTTTGAGGTTGTTTAGTATCCAACCTTCTCTCTAACTCTCCCTAAAACATCATTAGCTACTAACGCTGCTTTTTCTGCACCAAGTGTTAAAGCTTTATCAATTTCGTTAAGGTTATTCATGTAATAGTTATAACGCTCACGTTGTGTCGCAAATTTTTCAACAATTAATTCAAATAAAGCCTGTTTTGCGTGTCCATAACCGTAATTACCATTTTCGTAATTAGCTTTCATAATTGCTATGTCTGCTTCAGAAGCTAATAAACTATAAATAGCGAAACAGTTACAAGTACTCCAGTCTTTAGGTTCTTCAAGTGGTGTGCTATCTGTTTGGATAGACATGATTTGCTTGCGTAATTTTTTATCGGCTAAAAATATATTAATCGTGTTATTTCTACTTTTGCTCATTTTTTCACCATCGGTACCTGGAATAAGCATGGTGTTTTCTTGTATTTTGCCTTCTGGCATCACAAAAGTATCGCCTACTTTAGCATGAAAACGAGATGCAACATCTCGAGTCATTTCTATATGTTGTAATTGGTCTTTTCCAACAGGAATAATTTCGGCGTCATATAATAATATATCGGCGGCCATAAGCATAGGGTAAGTAAACAAACCAGAGTTTACATCTTCTAGTCTATCGGCTTTATCTTTAAAACTATGTGCCAATGTTAAACGTTGGTAAGGAAAAAAGCAACTTAAATACCAAGACAATTCTGTTACTTGCGGAATATCACTTTGTCTGTAAAACACGGTTTTTTCAATATCTAAACCAAATGCTAACCAAGTCGCAGCTGTAGAGTAAGTGTTCTCTCTTAATACATTAGCATCTTTAATTTGAGTTAAAGTATGTAAATTGGCAATAAATAAAAAAGAATCATTTTCTGGGTTTTCAGCCATTTTAATAGCTGGTAAAATAGCGCCTAAAATATTGCCTAAATGTGGAGTTCCTGTACTTTGTATACCTGTAAGTATGCGTGCCATAAATTTTATATAAGCTGCAAATTTAAAGATAAGTTACTCAATAAAAAAAAGTGGCGTGAGCCACTTTTGTAAAAATTAAAAAAAAAGATTATTTTTTGATTAATCCTGCAACAAACAATATGGCACAAGCGCCTATAGCTCCTGTTAAAACATCACCTATAACGCCATTCATTAACGAGATGCCTAATGTTCCAAAAAGCCAGTTTCCAACAATGCCTCCAAGAATACCAATAATAATGTTTAGTAGTAGTCCGAAACCACCACCTTTCATTAATTTGCCTGCTAACCAACCCGCAATACCGCCAATTAGTAAAGAATAAAGTAAACTCATAATTAAATATTTTATGTTGTTATGTTTTAAAGATAATCAATTTATAATAGTATTTTTGAAACGCATGAAATTTATAAAACACGTATTCTGGACATTCTACCGTATTTGGTTTTACATACTTGTAGGTTTACCTATACTAATTATGTTTCCTATACTTTTAATTTCTATTTCTAAAGAGTCTTGGTATCCATTTTTTTTTAAAATAGCTAGAATTTGGGCTAAATTTATTTTAATAGGTATGGGTTTTAATTACTCTATTGAATGCGAACAAGTACCAGAAAAAGATAAGAGTTATATGTTTATTGCTAATCATACATCAATGGCAGATATTATGCTTATGTTGGTTTCTGTAAAAAATCCTTTTGTATTTGTTGGGAAAAAGGAATTGGCTAAAATTCCGCTATTTGGATTTTTCTATAAAAGAACCTGCATTTTGGTAGATAGAAGTTCTGCTAAAAGTAGGCAAGCTGTTTTTTTAAGAGCTCAAAGGCGTTTACAATCTGGTTTAAGTATTTGTATTTTTCCTGAAGGCGGTGTGCCGGATGAACATATTGAGTTAGATGAATTTAAAGATGGCGCTTTTAGGTTAGCTATTAATCATCATATTCCTATAGTACCCATAACATTTGCAGATAATAAAAAACGCTTTTCTTATACTTTTTTTAGTGGAAGCCCAGGTAAGATGCGTGTTAAAATTCATAAATTTTTAACAACTGAAAATTTAACGGTTGAGGATACTAGATCGTTAAATGAGAGCTCTAGGGCTATTATTTTAGAACAACTAAAATCTTTTTCAAAACACTAGTTTTGTTTACTTTTTTTTACGAAAATTAAATTTTTCTTTGAAATTGAATTTTAATTTGTAGATTTACACAATCGATTGCGCAAAATAAAAACAAATATGAATGTTTTACAAACGTCTTTAAAGACGCTCTTAGTTTTATTAATTTTTAATAGTTGCTCGTCTCCAGAAAAGAAAAGTTTAGAAAAACTGTCTTTAAAAGAGACATATAAAAATGCTTTTTTAATTGGGAATGCTTTAAATGAAGATACGGCTTCTGGAATTGATACTATATCTCAACGAATAATTTTAGAACAATTTAATGCCATTACTCCAGAAAATATAATGAAAGCTGAAGCTATAAACCCTGAGCCAGGAGTTTATAATTTTAAACCAGCAGATGATTTTGTTGCCTTTGGAAAAAAGCATAACCTATTTATTATTGGTCATACTTTAGTTTGGCACAATCAAACTCCTAATTGGTTTTTTCATGAAGAAAATGGAAACCCTAATACATCAGAAGCTCAAATTGAACGTATGCGCAGCCATATTGAAACTGTTGCTGGAAGATATGCAGGAAAAGTAGATGCTTGGGATGTTGTTAATGAAGTTATAGATAATGATGGCTCTTATAGACCAACTACTTGGGTTAAAGGTGTAGGTAGTGGTGATGAGTTAGTAAAACATGCTTTTAAATTTGCTAGTTTGTATGCGCCAGATACAGAATTGTATTATAATGATTTTAATGTGTGGAGACCTTCAAAAAGAGACGGCATCATGCGTTTAGTTAGGATGCTTCAAAAAGAAGGAATAAGAATAGACGGTGTTGGTATTCAAGCACATTGGGGCCTTAATTATCCAAAAAATGAATATATTGAAGCCGCTATAGATTCTTTTGCAACACTTGGTGTAAAAGTGATGATTACAGAATTGGATGTAGATGTATTACCAGTAACAAAAGAAGGACAAATTATTGGCACAGGATTATTACACCCTCAATATGATTTAGAAGAATTTAAAGAATTTTTAGATCCATATGCTGATGGTTTACCAGAACAACAACAGCAGGATTTAGCTAATAGATACGCCGAACTTTTTGAGATTTTTCACAGAAAAAAAGATAAAATAGATCGTGTAACATTTTGGGGCGTACATGATGGTATGTCTTGGAAAAACGATTATCCAATAGCAAATAGAACGAATTATCCTCTATTGTATGATAGAGATAAAAAAGCAAAACCTGTTTTAGATGCCATTTTAAATATTTCGAATAACAACAATTAAATTAATGAGTAAAGAGAAAAAATTGAGGAGCCAAGAGTGGTTTGGAGGACAAGATAAAATGGGGTTTGTACATCGTTCTTGGTTAAGAAACCAAGGGTGTCCAGATGATTATTTTGAAGGAAAACCGGTAATAGGAATCTGTAATACGTGGTCTGAATTAACACCATGTAATGGTCATTTACGTGATGTAGCCGAAGTTGTTAAACGTGGTATTTTAGAAGCAGGTGGTTTTCCTTTAGAATTCCCCGTAATGTCTTTAGGAGAAACCATTATGAAACCAACTACCATGTTGTTTCGTAACTTGGCTAGTATGGATACAGAAGAATCAATTAGAGCAAATCCACTTGATGGAATCGTTTTATTAACAGGTTGTGATAAAACAACGCCTTCTACAATTATGGGCGCCTGTAGTGTAGATATTCCAACAATTGTTGTTCCTGGTGGGCCTATGTTAAATGGCCGTTTTCGGGGCGAAACAATTGGCTCAGGGTCTTTTAACTGGATGATTAAAGAAAAGCAAAAAACAGAAGATTTTGATTCTGAAGCTATGAAAGAAGCCGAAATTTGTGCGGCGCGAAGTATTGGACATTGTAATACTATGGGAACCGCATCTACAATGGCAACTATGAGTGAAGCTTTAGGGTTAACACTTCCTGGATTTTCATCGATTCCTGCAGCAGATTCTCGTAAAAAAGTAATGCAACAATTATCAGGTCGTCGTATTGTAGAAATGGTGAAGGAAGATTTAACCATGTCTAAAATCCTAACTAGAAAAGCATTTGAAAATGCCATAATTACCAACGCTGCTGTTGGTGGATCAACTAATTTAATTATTCATCTAATTGCCATTGCAGGACGTATAGGAGTTAATTTAAAATTGGAAGATTTTGATACTTTAGGCAGTCAAATTCCATTATTAGTTAATTTAATGCCTTCTGGAAAATATTTAATGGAAGATTTCTTTTATGCTGGTGGATTACCTGTAGTAATGAAAGAATTGGGCGATTTGCTACATCAAGATATTGTTACGGCTAACGGAAAAACATTCCGAGAGAATTATGAAAAAGCAAAATGTTATGATAATAATATTATTGCCAAAATAGATAAACCTTTGCAAGAAAATGCTGGTATTGCTGTTTTAAAAGGTAACTTATGTGAAAACGGATCGGTTATAAAGCCTTCGGCAGCATCAAAACGATTGATGAATCATACAGGAAGAGCTGTTGTTTTTGAAAGTATGGAAGATTATCATGAACGAATTGATAATCCAGATTTAGATATTGATGAAGATTGTGTTATCGTACTTAAAGGTGTAGGACCAAAAGGATATCCAGGAATGCCAGAAGTTGGTAATGTTGATTTACCAGAAAAACTAATTATGAAAGGCGTAAAGGATATGATTCGTATTTCTGATGGTAGAATGAGCGGAACAGCTTACGGAACTGTTATACTTCATGTATCTCCAGAATCAACCATTGGTGGTACATTAGCCATTGTTCAAAATGGAGATACTATAACTTTAGATGTTGAGAACAGATTACTTCAACTAAACATTTCAGATGAAGAAATTGCAAAAAGAAAAGCAGAATGGAAAGCTCCAGAGCCTCTTGCTAAAAGAGGGTACGTACGTATTTATATAGATCATGTTCAAGGTGCTGAACTTGGTGCCGATTTAGATGTACTTGTTGGTGGTTCTGGATCGAAAGTAGAAAGAGATTTACATTAAATAGTTAATTAAAACCAACAACTAAATGGTCGTTATTTATTTATTACTTAGTGTTGCCCTTATAATTTTGCTAACCACAAAATTAAAAGTACATCCTTTTGTAGCGTTACTTTTGGTAGCCATTTTTTATGGAGTTATTGTTGGCATGCCATTAAATCAAATCATTACTTCTGTTAATACAGGGTTTGGAAATACCCTTGGAGGTATTGGAATGATTATTATTCTAGGTGTAATTATAGGTGCATTTCTTGAAAATTCTGGAGGCGCATACGCATTAGCCGAAAAAGTATTAAAGTTTACAGGAGTAAATAAAATTCCATTAGCAATGGGAATAATAGGCTGGTTTGTATCCATTCCTGTTTTTGCCGATAGTGGTTTTATGTTATTAGCGCCATTAAACAAAAGTTTGTCTAAAAAAGCAGGAATTTCATTATCTGGAACCGCAATTGCTTTAGCGCTTGGTTTAACAGCTGCACACACCTTGGTACCTCCTACTCCTGGACCTATTGCTGCAGCACATTATTTAAATGCAGATTTAGGTTTAGTCATGCTATTTGGAATCCCAATTAGTTTATTAGCTTTAATGGTAGGACTTGTTTTTGTTAAAAAAGTGGTATCAAAAACCTATATAGATCCAGATCCTAAAATTACTGATGAAGAAATTGTTGAACGCTTAAAAACAGCTCCTAGTGCATTTAAATCTACCATTCCAATATTTGTACCTATCATTTTAATTGTGATAAAATCATTGTTGACTTCTCTTTATGGTTATAAAAATGATGATTACGAATCGTTTCCAGATTTAATAAAAATATTATTCTTTTTAGGTGAGCCTTTTATTGCTTTACTAATTGGTGGGTTTTTATCGCTAACCCTTCCGAAGAAATTAAATAAAGACATGTTTTCAACTTCTGGTTGGATAGGAAAAGCATTGGTAGGTGCATCATCTATTTTATTAATTACAGGCGCTGGTGGTATTTTTGGACAAGTATTACGCGATTCTGGAATTGCAACAACTTTAGGAGAAACCTTATCGAATATAAATATTAGTATTTGGTTGCCATTTTTATTGGCGGCAGCAATAAAAACAGCACAAGGATCATCAACAGTAGCTTTAGTAACAACGGCTTCTATTTTAGCACCAATGATGTCAAATCTTGGTTTTGATACCGAGCTTCAAAAAGCAATGGTGGTTGTTGCTATTGGAGCAGGGTCTGCAGTTATTTCACATGCTAACGATAGTTTCTTTTGGGTTGTAACCCGTTTATCTGGAATGGATGTGAAACAAGGTTATCGTTTTCATTCTTTAGGAACCTTTATCTTAGGAAGTTCAGCAGCAATTATATTATTCATTTTATATCTAATTTTAAATTAATGAGAGTTTACAATACAACAAAGGGCATTTTATTAGAATCTAACAATTCATTTGTTTTAGTTAATGAAAACTGGGATGTTTTTATTAATGACGATAACGTTTTAAATAAAGCAAAAGAATTGATGTCCAAAAATTCTAAAATTGATAACGCTAAAGATCTTATAGAAAATCATTTGCTTGTGCCTATGCAGAGTCAGGAATTATGGGCAAGTGGCGTAACATATTATAACAGTAAATTAGGACGACAAGAAGAAAGTAAAGATGCCGGAGGAGGCGATTACTATGAACGTGTATATAATGCCGATAGACCAGAATTATTTTTTAAAGCAACTATTAATAGAACAGTTCCATCTGGCGGAAAAGTAAATATTAGAAAAGATTCTACTTGGGATGTGCCAGAGCCAGAATTAACACTAGCCATATCGTCTTCAGGAAAAATAATTGGTTATACTGTTGGTAACGATATGAGCTCAAGAAGTATTGAAGGAGAAAATCCATTGTACCTTCCGCAAGCAAAGACTTACGATGCTTGTGCAGGATTAGGTCCATGTATTTATTTAACAAACGAGCCACTATCTTTAGATACTAAAATAGTTATGCAAATAATTAGAAACGGGGAAACTGTTTTTGAAGAAAGTATTGAAATAAACAAAATAAAGCGTAAGCTAGAAGATTTAGTTAAATATTTATACGAAGAGTGTTCTTTTGCTTACGGAAGCTTTTTAATGACTGGAACTGGAATTGTACCAACTACAGATTTCACATTACAAAGCGATGATAAAATTCTAATTTCAATAGATCATATTGGGACTTTAGTCAATTATGTAAGATGAGATTTTTAAAAGCTGTTTTTTATTTTTTTCTTCTAATCGTTAATATTTGTTTTAGTCAAAAAAGCACTTATATTTTAGGTGAAGATTCAAAACAACACGATGACGTTCCCAGAGGAAAAGTCACAAAGCATATTTGGAAAAGCACTTTATTAGAAGGGACTATACGTGAATATTATTTGTATATTCCAGAGCAGTATAATCCAAATGAAGCAGCAGCATTAATGGTTTTTCAAGATGGACATTCTTATGTAAATTTAGAAGGAGATTTTCGAGTGCCAACGGTATTAGATAATCTTATTTGTAAAAAAGATATTCCAGTAACCATTGGTTTGTTTATAAACCCTGGACATAAAAGTTTAGAGTTACCAGAAAACCCATATAGAGCAAGTAATAGGAGTATTGAGTACGATAGTTTAAATGATGATTATGTTCGTTTTCTTATTGAAGAATTGATTCCCGAAATAGGGAAAACGTATCATTTAACAAGCAATCCGAAAATGAGAATTATTTGTGGACTGTCTTCTGGTGGTATTTGTGCGTTTACAGCAGCTTGGGAGCGTCCAGATTATTTTAGTAATGTTATAAGTCATTTTGGTAGTTTTACAAATATTCGTGGCGGACACAATTATGAAGCTATGATTAGAAAAACACCTAAAAAAAATATTAAGGTTTATCTTCAAGATGGATCAAATGATTTGAATAATGAACACGGAAATTGGTGGCTTGCTAATTTGCAAATGGCTTCATCACTAGAATATAAATCATATAATTATATGTTTGTTAAAGGTGATGGAAAGCACAATGGAAAGCATGGAGGCTCTGTGTTTCCAGAGGCTTTAAAATGGATTTGGTCTGATTTTAAAAAAAATAGGAATTAAAAGAATTATAAAAATGAAATTGATAGGAGGAAATTATATCGCGGGTTTAGTATCATCTGAAGGGAAAAGTACATTTAAAGGCATCAACCCTTTTGATGCTTCAGAGTTACCAACAGATTTTCATGAAGCAACTGAAGAAGAGGTCAATAAAGCAGTAATAAAAGCAAATGAAGCATTTACTGTTTACAGTAAAAAAAGTGGTCATAATAAAGCTGATTTTTTAGATGCAATTGCTGATGAAATTTTAAATTTAGGAGATACTTTAATTGAGCGTTGTTGTGCTGAAACGGGTTTGCCTGTTGGAAGAATTACAGGAGAACGTGGGCGTACAATGGGTCAATTAAAATTGTTTGCCAATGTATTAAGAGAAGGTTCTTGGGTAGATGCTCGTATAGATACTGCAATTCCAGATCGTCAACCAATTCCAAAACAAGATATTCGCTCAATGCAAAAGGCATTAGGTGTTGTTGGAGTTTTTGGAGCGAGTAACTTTCCATTAGCATTTTCAGTTGCAGGAGGCGATACAGCTTCGGCTTTGGCAAGTGGTTGCCCTATAGTAGTAAAAGCACATCCATCACACCCAGGAACATGCGAATTAATTGCTATAGCTATTAATGCTGCTGCAAAGAAAACCAATATGCCTGCAAGTGTTTTTTCAATGGTGCATGGTAAATCAGTAGCCGTTGGAATGGCCATTGTAAATCATCCTTTTGTTAAAGCGATTGGATTTACAGGTTCTAATAAAGGCGGTATAGCTATTTTTAAAGCGGCTAATGAGCGTGAAGAGCCAATTCCTGTATATGCAGAAATGGGAAGCACTAATCCTGTTTTTATTTTACCAAATGCTTTAAAAGAAAGTGGTGATGAAATTGCTCAAGGTTTAACCGGTTCGGTTACTTTAGGTGTTGGCCAGTTTTGTACAAACCCAGGAATTGTGTTTTTAAACAATGAAACTTCAGTTTCTGATTTTCAAGAAAAACTATCTCAAAATTTTCAAGCAGTTGAAGCAAATACGATGCTTAATAGTGGTATTAAATCTGCATTTGATAATGGGGTTAATAATTTATCAAGTAAAAACAACGTTGAATTATTAGCCCAAGGAAAAGAAAACAACCAGGGTTTTAAAGGTAGTGCACATGTATTTAAAACGTCTGCAAAAAACTTTTTAAACGAAAATTATTTAGAAGAAGAAGTTTTTGGCCCTTCAACAATTACAATTACCGCAGATTCAAAAGATGAGTTATTAGCCTCAGCAAAAAAAATGAAAGGGCATTTAACAGCAACATTATTTGCAACCGAAGAAGATTTAGAAAACCACACTGATTTAATAGAAATTTTAGAACAAAAGGTAGGACGCTTAATTATTAATAATTTCCCGACAGGTGTTGAAGTATGTCACTCAATGGTTCACGGAGGGCCATTTCCCTCAACAACTAATAGTAGGTCAACATCAGTAGGTACAGGAGCAATTACTCGTTTTACTCGTCCTGTATGCTATCAAAACTTTCCTCAGCATTTATTGACTGATGAATTGAAAAATGAAAACCCTTTGGGGATTATTAGAATCTTTAATGGGGAGTATAAAAAATAATTTTTAAAAAGAAAAAGCTACTCAGGGCTGAGTAGCTTTTTATTCGATATTAATTTCCGAGCTTACTGAAAATCAATACCTGATAGATCTAACCAAAAACCTAAAACTTAATGGCGAATCCGGTATAAACACCTATAAAATAAGGTTTAAAATCGCCAGATGTATTATTGAATGTGTTAATTTGATATTTGAACATAGGCTCTAAATTAAAGTCTATTTTTTTAGAAACCTGATAGTTTAATCCAAGACCAAAATTAGCACTATAACTTATTTTATTTAAGTTGGTAGCTTCTCCCAAAAGGATTCTAGTACCACTTTCTGCTTCAGAAGATATTTCATTATTGTTTAAAAAGAATGAGCTAAAACCACCAATAACATTAATACCTAATTTCTTGTTTAATAAGGCATATTGAATTTCTATTGGAACTTCAATAAACCCTAAAGACTGATTAATAGACGTATTTGATGCACCAAATGATTCAGGACTTTCATTTGAAGCAAAATTTTCACCACTTACAAGTGAAATGTTTTCAGTAGTATTCTCGTTTGGTGAGGCATCAAGATTATTATTGTTACTAACACTTACATTTTGAAGTGCGCGTTTACTGCTACTTACTCCAACTGATCTATATATAACAATGTTATTAGTGTTATAGCCTAGATTTACTCTATTAATACCAGATCGAATACTTAATTTTTTATTTAGAGCATAGCTAGTAGATATTCCGTAGCTCATATTAATTTCTCCTGTTTTAGAGTTACGATTAAATTGAGGATCTATAGAAGAGCCTTCTCCAAAACTATTAAAATATACAGGTGCAGCGTTTGGAGTAACACTCCATTTATTTACTTTTTCTTCTTTTTCAATAATATCTTTAGTTTTATCTATTGCTTCTTCAATAGTTAGCGAGTTTTCTTTAGTTGTTTTGTTGTTTGCTAAAGAAGTATTTATTTCTTCAATATTAGATTTTGAAACTGTATTATTCTTAATAATATTTTTAGCACTATTAACATCAATTAGGGTAGTACTCTTTTCGTTTTGATTACTGTTTTTGTTTGTTTCTTCAAGATTATATGCAATTGTTGTTTCTGATTCTGTTTTTATTTTTATTATTGAATTAGAAATATTTGATTTTTTATTTGAAGATTTAGTATTGTTATTTCTGTTTCCAGAATCAGTTGTTTTTGCTATTGAAGAATTAGTTGAGCTATTAATTTTATTGATTAATGGTTTAGCCTTGTTTTGAGAACTTTTTTCTGTGTTTTCGTTTTCTTTATGATTAACTGTAATAACACTACTATTTTTATTTAAATCACCCGAATTTAAATTAATGGGATTACTATTTATTTTAGTCTCAATATCTACAATGGTATTTGTTTCTGGTTTATCGGTGTTCATAAAATAAGTCCCACCAACAGTTAAAAGAAGCAATAATAATGCTGCAACACCTGCATAACGCCACCAAATAGGAATAATTCGCGTCTTTTCTTTATTTGTAAGTTTAGCCTCAATGTTTTTCCACACAGCATCACTAGGAGTAGCTTCAAAATCTTTGAGACCTTCCTGAAATAATCTATCGATATGCTTTTTTTCTTTCATTATAATGATTGTGCACTTTGTGTTGTTTTATAATTTTCAATAGTTTGCTTCAAAGTTTGTCTAGCACGTGCTAGATTAGATTTTGAAGTTCCTATATTAATATTTAGCATGTCTGCTATTTCTTTGTGTGAATAACCATCAAGTACATATAGGTTAAAAACCATTCTGTATCTGTCAGGTAATTCTTGAATAATTTGTAATAGATAATCAATTGAAATTTCGTCTTCATCAATTTCTAATACAACATCTTCAATACTATTTTCATTTACTATATCAAAAACTTTTTCGGTTCTGTATCGTTGTAAAACAGTGTTTATAGTAATACGTTTTAACCAACCTTCAAAAGAGCCTTTATTTTTATATTGCCCAATTTTATTAAAAATTGTTAAAAACGCATCTTGCAAATTATCTTCTGCTTCAGCATAGTTTTTTGAATACTTTAAGCATACAGAGAATAGTTTACTCGAAAAGAGTTTATACAATTCTCCTTGTGCTTTGGTATCATTAATTTTACAATTTTCTATGAGTTGATTTAAACTCAAAATTAAACACGTATTAATTAATAATTAATCTACAACAGGCACTTCTATAGTTAAATATTGGTCGTGACCATTAGTATCTTCTCCTTGCCAAAATTTAAACACGTATGAACCATTATTTGTAACAATAAAATTAAAGCTTTCTTCTTCTAATACAGCAGGAAGTTCTATACAATTGTTCTCTTCAATAAAAAAGTCTATAGGAGCAACTGTACGGATATTATTTTCCTTAAGATAGTAAAACTCTTTAAAAGAATGGCAAGTAGTTGGCCTGTAATATGAAATGGTTATAGGATATGTTTCTCCTAAAACAAATTCATCAGGAATATCCACACTTTTTACCGGCAAAACCTCAAAATTATAATTTGTACTATCACCGTCAACACTACATGAGGCTAATATTAGTGTTAGGCAAAGTACAAGTAATCTTTTCATAGCAAAAATTTATTATTAATACATGTACCATGTAGATGCAGTTGTAATAAAAAGGTTGCGCATAAAAATAAAAAAATCCCGATAAATCGAGATTTTTTATTGTTTTAGCCTTTAATGGCAATTTTTATTTTTTCTTCGAGTTCATCAAAAAGTTCTGGATTGTCTTTTATAATGGCTTTAACAGCATCTCTACCTTGCCCTAATTTAGTTTCGTCATAGCTAAACCAAGAACCACTTTTCTTAACAATTTCAAGTTCAACAGCAACATCTAGTATTTCTCCAACTTTACTAACACCTTCACCATACATAATATCAAATTCTGCCATTTTAAAAGGTGGTGCTACTTTGTTTTTCACCACTTTTACTCTGGTTTTGTTTCCTAAAACATCGCCATTACTATTTTTAATTTGTGTAGAACGTCTTATATCTAATCGAACAGAGGCGTAAAATTTTAAGGCGTTACCACCGGTAGTTGTTTCTGGGTTACCGAACATTACACCTATTTTTTCACGTAATTGATTAATGAATATAACGGTACAATTCGTTTTGCTAATAGAGCCGGTAAGTTTTCTTAAGGCTTGAGACATTAAACGTGCGTGAAGTCCCATTTTAGAATCTCCCATTTCACCTTCAATCTCACTTTTTGGTGTTAAAGCTGCTACAGAGTCTATAACAACAATATCAATTGCTCCCGATCTAATTAAGTTATCTGCAATTTCTAAAGCTTGCTCTCCATTATCAGGTTGAGAGATAATTAAATTATCAATATCAACGCCTAAATTTTCAGCATAAAATCTATCAAAAGCATGTTCTGCATCAATAAAAGCTGCAATGCCTCCTGCTTTTTGTGCTTCTGCTATAGCATGTAGGGTAAGCGTAGTTTTACCCGATGATTCAGGTCCGTATATTTCAATAACGCGACCACGTGGATAACCACCAACGCCTAAAGCAATATCTAAACCTAATGATCCAGAAGGAATAGATTCTACATCTACAACAGCGGCATCGCTCATTTTCATTACGGTACCTTTTCCGTAAGCTTTATCTAATTTATCTAATGTAAGTTTAAGTGCTTTTAATTTTGCTTCTTTTTCGTTGCTCATTTTTATTTATTTTTTTCTGAAGTAGTATGCTAAAATAGTATATCTTTTATCATCATACAATTTTATGACGCAACCTTTTTGTACATTTTGCATCTAGTAAATAAAGTGAGAAGATTTTATGCTATGAAATTGACTAACTAGAGCATTTTTACATGCTGATTAACTCAAACTAATTATTAAAGCATCTAATTTATTAGATGCTTTTTTATTTTAAATTGGGTACTTTTTTTTAAAACCGTACTTTTGCGATTTAAAAATATTTTTTAACCTTAAAAATTAGTATAGCATGCAACTGTACAATAAATTAAGCGGAAAAGAAAGAGCAGAATTAATCGATAAAGCAGGAAAAAATCGATTAACACTTTCTTTTTATCAATATGCCAAAATTGGCAATCCACAAATTTTCAGAGACCACTTGTTTCTTACTTGGGACGCATTAGACATTTTGGGTAGAATTTATGTAGCTCACGAAGGTATTAATGGTCAATTATCATTACCTGCCGATCGTTTTAATGAGTTTAAAAATCATTTAGATTCTATTGATTTTTTAAAAGATATCCGATTAAATATTGCGGTAGAACAAGACAATAAATCGTTTTTAAAGCTTAAAGTGAAAGTTAGAAAAAAGATTGTTGCTGATGGTTTAAACGATGATTCGTTTGATGTTACCAATAAAGGGATTCATTTAAAGGCTGAAGAATTTAATCAGTTTATTGAAGATGAAAACACCGTTTTGGTCGATATGCGAAATCATTACGAAAGCGAAATAGGTCATTTTAAAAACGCCGTAACTCCAGATGTAGATACGTTTAGAGATTCTTTAGATATAATTGAAGAAGATTTAAAAGACCATAAAGAAGATAAAAATTTGGTTATGTATTGTACTGGAGGTATTCGTTGCGAAAAAGCCAGTGCTTATTTTAAACATAAAGGTTTTAAAAATGTTTACCAATTAGAAGGTGGTATTATTGAATATACAAGACAGGTAAACGAAAATCATTTAGAAAATAAATTTCTAGGTCAGAATTTTGTGTTTGATGATCGTAGAGCAGAACGCATTAGTGATGATGTTATAGCTAATTGCCATCAATGTGGAGAACCTTTTGATGTGCATACCAATTGCGCTAACGAAGCGTGTCATTTATTATTTATTCAATGCCCTAAGTGTAAAGAAGACATGGAAAACTGCTGTTCTTCAACCTGTATGGACATAAATAGATTGCCTCACGAAGAACAAAAAGCATTACGTAAAGGGCAAGGAAATAGCAACGATATCTTTAAAAAAGGGCGTGCAGATCATCTACCTTATAAAAAAGATTTAAGAAATATCTTTGAAACATTCAAAACTAAAGGTTAATAAAGGAGTAATATATTTTCCGTTTAAATTGTTATTCCCGTTAAAACGGGAATCTAAATAAAGAATTTTGGTTTTAAGAAATTCTTTATTTGTTGGTATTTTAATCTTATCTTTACATCCAAACGGCTTTTTCAGAAATTTAATTTCAAAAAATTGTTTTTTATTCTTGTTTTCGTGAAAGTGGAAAACTAAAAATATTTATAAACCTTCATTCGTAATAATCTAATTATTAACGAATTCAATATATAAAATCATATGGCTTGCGCAAGTTGCTCAACAAAAGACGGCTCTCCAAAAGGCTGCAAAAATAACGGTACTTGTGGTACAGATAGTTGTAATAAATTAACTGTTTTTGATTGGCTAGCAAACATGTCGCTACCAAATGGCGAAAAACCATTTGATTGGGTTGAGGTACGTTTTAAAAACGGCAGAAAAAATTATTATAAAAACACCGAAAATTTAACCTTAAGTATTGGCGATATTATTGCTACACAAGCACAATCTGGTCATGATATTGGCATGGTTACCCTTACTGGGGAATTGGTGCGCGTTCAAATGAAGCGCAAAAATATTTCTGAAACTCCAGAAGAATTATTAAAAATATACAGAAAAGCAAGTCAAAAAGATATTGATATTTGGCAAACGGCACGCGATAAAGAGGAACCTATGAAGGTTAAAGCGCGTCAATTTGCAATCGATTTGAAACTTCAAATGAAGATTTCAGATATTGAATTTCAAGGTGATGCTAGTAAAGCTACTTTTTACTATACAGCAGAAGAACGCGTAGATTTTCGTGAGCTTATTAAAGTATTTGCGCGTGAGTTTAGAACACGTATAGAAATGAAACAAGTAGGGTTTCGTCAAGAGGCTTCAAGACTTGGAGGTATTGGCTCTTGCGGACGTGAATTATGTTGCTCTACTTGGTTAACAGATTTTCGTTCGGTAAGTACTTCGGCAGCGCGTTACCAGCAACTATCATTAAATCCTCAAAAACTGGCAGGACAATGTGGTAAGTTAAAATGTTGTTTAAATTATGAATTAGATTCTTATTTAGATGCTTTAAAAAGTTTTCCTAAAACAGATATTAAACTTAAAACTGAAAAAGGAACCGCTGTTTGTCAAAAAACTGATATTTTTAAAGGACATATGTGGTACGCTTACGAAGGTGAGTGGATGAATTGGCATAAAATAACGACTCAGCAAGCCAATGAAATTATTGAAGCCAATAAAAAGAATAAACCCATTGCAAGTCTTGAAGAATATGCATCAGAGATTGTAGAGGATATTCAAACAGAATTTGAAAATGTTGTTGGGCAAGATAGTTTAACACGTTTTGATAGTCCAAAACCTAATAATAAACGTAGAAACAATAGGAGAAAGCCTAATCAAAAAGGAAATCAGAAGTCCAAACCAAAATCAAACCAAGGAAATCAGGGGAATCAAGCTAATAAAAAAGTGGCTTCAAAGAATAAGCCTAACCCAAATAATAGAAATAAAAACAATAACAATAATAAAAGAAAACCTAAACCTCAAAACAGTAAAAATGTTGCGAAATAGTGTCGTATTATTTTTTTTAATTTTTTCTTTTGTATTTGTGTCTTGCGATTCAAATCGTGTTTTTGATGAATATAAATCATTGCCTAATTTATGGCATAAAGATTCCATTATAGGGTTTAATGTAACACCTCCAGATTCAACAAAAAACTATAATTTATTTGTGAATTTAAGAAACACAAATGCTTACAAATACAATAATTTATTTTTAATTGTCGAAATGGTTTATCCGCACGGAAAAATAATAAAAGATACTTTAGAGTATAGAATGGCAGACCCTAGCGGAAAGCTTCTAGGTACTGGATTAACCGATGTTAAAGAAAACAAACTTTGGTATAAAGGTCAAGACAACCCTTTTGTTTTTAATGAAACAGGAGAATATACCATTAATATTCAGCAGGCTATGCGAGAGAACGGCAAAGTAAATGGTGTAACAGAACTTGAAGGCATTACAGATGTTGGTTTTAGAGTAGAACGTATAAATAATAATTAAATGTCACATCGAGTGATTTCGTTTTAGCGAAAAAGTATCGAGATGTATTAACCCAAAGTACATGGCAAAAACAAAAAAAAGCACAAAAACACCAGTTCAAGATTTTTCGAAATACACTCGTTGGTTTTGGATTTTATTTTTAGGAGGTATATTGTCTGGGGTTCTTATATTTTTATTAGCATCTTGGGGGGTGTTTGGAGAGATGCCAGATCACACAGTACTAGAAAACCCTAAAACTAATTTAGCAACTGAAATTATTTCTTCTGATGGCAAAACCCTTGGTAAATTTTATTTTGATGACAATAGAACGCCTGTAAGTTATGATGATTTACCAGAGCATTTGGTAAACGCATTGATTGCTACTGAAGATGCACGTTATCGTAGCCATTCGGGGATTGATGCTATAGGAACTCTACGAGCAATAGCATTTCTTTCAACACGTGGAGGAGCTAGTACCATTACACAACAATTAGCCAAAAAATTGTTTCATGGTGAAGGATCAAAAAATACAATTGGTCGTTTAACTCAAAAAATAAAAGAATGGATTATTGCTATTCGTTTAGAGCGTCAATATACCAAAGAAGAAATTATTGCTCAGTATTTTAATATTTACGATTTTTTAAATAATGCAGATGGTATTCGTAGTGCAGCAAGAATCTACTTTGGCAAGGAACCAATAGATTTAGATTTAAAAGAGTCTGCGATGTTGGTGGGTATGTTTAAAAATTCTTCATTATATAACCCGAGAAGGCGTCCTGAGTTGGTGAAAGAGAGGCGAAATGTTGTTTTAGCTCAAATGTATAAATATGAATACATAACTGAAGCAGTAAAAGATTCACTTCAAAAAACCGATTTAGATTTAAATTATTCGCCAGAATCACATCGTGAAGGTATGGCAACTTATTTTAGAGAATATTTAAGAGGTTTTATGAAGGATTGGATTAAGAAAAACCCAAAGCCCGATGGAACTAAATGGAATATAAATAGTGATGGTTTAAAAATATACACAACTATTGATTCGCGTATGCAGCAATATGCTGAAGATGCTGTACAACAACATATGCCTAGGTTGCAAGCAGAGTTTTTTAATCAGAATACACCAAAGAGAAACCCTACTGCACCTTTTTTAGATTTAGAGGAAGAAGAGATTGATGCTTTGATGAATAGAGGAATGAGGCAATCTGAGAGAAGGAGACATATGAAGTACGATTTAAAAAAATCTGATGAAGAGATTAAAGCATCCTTTTATAAACCTACTAAAATGACGGTTTTTGCATGGAAAGACGGTAAAGCTTCAGAGATTGATACGATAATGAAGCCTATAGATTCTATGCGTTATTATAAATCATTTTTACGCACAGGTATGATGTCTATGAATCCGCAAACAGGTCATGTAAAAGCTTGGGTTGGAGGTATTAATTATCGTCATTTTCAATACGATATGGTAAAACAAGGAAAACGTCAAGTTGGTTCTACATTTAAACCATTTGTTTATACTGCGGCTATAGATCAGCTTCATTATTCACCATGCGATGAGTTACCAGACACACCATTTTGTATAGATGCAGGTAAATATGGAAATCCTGAAGAGTGGTGCCCTAAGAATTCTAATGGAGAAAATGATTATGGAGGTACAAGGACTTTAAAAAGCGCTTTAGCAAACTCTGTAAACACAATAACTGCGAGATTAATAGATAAGGTTGGGCCGCAAACGGTAGTAGATTTAGCAAAGAAATTAGGAATAGAATCAGAAATACCTCCAGTACCATCTATAGCATTAGGAACACCAGATTTAAGTGTATACGAAATGGTAGGTGCTTATTCAACTTTTGCTAATAAAGGGGTTTATACGAAACCGGTAATGGTTACGAGTATTGAAGATAAAAACGGAACTATATTGTATCAGTTTAAACCAGAAACACGCGATGTTTTAAGTGTAGAAACAACTTATGTTACTTTGAAGCTCATGGAAGGTGTAACACAATCCGGTTCTGGAGCTCGTTTACGAGGTAAAGGAGTAGATGCTTACAGGGTTGATTATAGAGAAATAATAACAGGCTATCCTTATGACTTTACAAATCCTATAGCAGGAAAAACTGGAACTACACAAAACCAAAGTGATGGTTGGTTTATGGGTATAGTACCTAATTTGGTAACAGGTGTATGGGTTGGAGCCGAAGATAGAGCAGCGCATTTTAAAACGATTACTTACGGTCAAGGAGCTGCTATGGCATTGCCTATTTGGGGTGTTTATATGAAAAGTTGTTATGCAGATGAAGGTTTAAATATTTCTAAAGAAGATTTTGAAGAACCTGCTGATTTATCAATAAATGTAGATTGTTCAAAAGTTGATGATGATACAATGGTTATTGATGATGATTCTGATGATACGCCTGACGATTTAGATTTTTAATATTATTTTCTTCTAACAAGAATTTATTCTCTTTTAAAATAGAAATAGACAAAAACCATTTATTTTGAATGGTTTTTGTTTGACATTGATTACTCATTATAATTCTATTATTCGTAATTTTATATGCATAAAATTGATAATAATGATTAATAAAAAAGTAAATAATGTTGAATTGGCTCTTCAAGGCGTTTCAGATAACATGACTTTTATGCTTGGTGGTTTTGGGCTTAGTGGTATTCCTGAAAATGCTATTGGGCAATTAGTAAAACTTGGAGTAAAAGGTTTAACCTGTATTTCTAACAATGCAGGTGTAGACGATTTTGGATTAGGATTATTACTTCAGCAAAAGCAAATAAAAAAAATGGTGTCTTCTTATGTAGGTGAGAATGACGAATTTGAGCGACAAATGCTTTCGGGAGAATTAGATGTAGAATTAATTCCTCAAGGTACATTGGCCGAACGTTGTCGAGCGGCTCAAGCAGGATTTCCAGCCATTTATACACCTGCAGGTTACGGAACTGAAGTAGCAGAGGGTAAAGAAACCAGAGAGTTTGATGGTAAAATGTATGTGTTAGAGCATGCTTTTAAAGCAGATTTTGCTTTTGTAAAAGCTTGGAAAGGTGATGCAGCAGGAAACTTGATTTTTAAAGGAACCGCTAGAAATTTTAATCCAAATATGTGCGGAGCAGCTAAAATAACGGTTGCTGAGGTTGAAGAATTAGTGCCATTAGGAACTTTAGATCCTAATCAAATTCATATCCCAGGAATTTTTGTTCAACGTATTTTTCAAGGAGAAACCTATGAAAAGCGTATTGAACAACGTACTGTGAGAGTAAAAGAATAGAGGTTGTTATTCCTGCGAAGACAGGAATACTCTTTTTAAAAATTAAGGTTTAATTAAAAAGATTCCTGCTTTCGCAGGAATGACAAAAGAAAAGATAGATGTTAGATAAAACAGGAATAGCAAAGCGTATAGCAAAAGAAGTGCAAGATGGTTATTATGTTAATCTAGGTATTGGCATACCAACTTTAGTCGCTAATTATGTTCGTAATGATATAGAAGTAGAATTTCAAAGTGAAAACGGTGTTTTAGGCATGGGACCTTTTCCTTTTGAAGGCGAAGAAGATGCTGATGTTATTAATGCAGGTAAGCAAACCATTACAACATTGCCTGGAGCTAGTTTTTTCGATTCAGCTATGAGTTTTTCTATGATTCGTGGACAACATGTAGATTTAACTATTTTAGGTGCTATGGAGGTAGCTGAAAATGGCGATATAGCCAATTGGAAGATTCCTGGTCGCATGGTAAAAGGTATGGGAGGTGCCATGGATTTAGTAGCCAGTGCCGAAAATATTATTGTAGCCATGATGCATACCAATAAAAGAGGCGAATCTAAGTTATTGAAAAAATGCTCATTACCACTTACAGGTGTTGGTTGTGTGAAAAAAATAGTCACTAATTTGGCAGTGCTTGAGGTAACTACTGAAGGGTTTAAACTTTTAGAACGTGCACCAGGTGTTACAGTTCAAACTATAAAAAGTGCTACAGAAGGGACTTTAATTATTGAAGGTGATATTCCTGAAATGAGTCTTTAAAGCTTCATAAAAAAATAAATCAAACATAAGAAATCGATGAAATGTTAAAAATACATGCATTTCATCGATTTTTTGTGTTTTTTGGCTGGTTTATTAAAAAGATGTCTGATATTAGTACTCCCCAAACATACCAAGTTTAAATTATAGATTTCCCCAAATCTATCATGAATTTTACGCTTATGAATATTGCAACAAATCTACCTGAACAACCTACAAATGACGAGAGCAAATTCAAAGAAACTGTAAAAGAAAATTTACAATTTTTTAAAGGCTTAGTCTATTTAACAAAAAAAATATTCATGCTATAATCCTTTTGGTATAGCATGAATTAATTTTTTTGTGTACTCTTTTTGAGGCGACTTATATATAATATCAGCATCGTTTAATTCTTCTATTTTACCTTTATTCATTACTAATAATTGATCACTCATGTATTTTACCACAGCTAGATCGTGCGAAATAAATATATAAGTAAATCCAAAAGTATCTTTAAGTTCGTTTAATAAGTTAAGAACTTGCGCTTGAACCGATATGTCTAAAGCAGAAACCGATTCGTCACAAACAATTAATTTAGGTTGTAGTGCAATGGTTCTTGCAATACCAATACGTTGTCTTTGTCCGCCAGAAAATTCATGAGGATACCGGTTAAAATAATCTTCAGATAAACCAACCCGATTTAAAATATCTATAACTTTTTCTTTTCGTTCTTTATCAGAATTAAAAAGTTGGTGTACTTTCATAGGTTCCATAATGGCTTCTCCAACAGGAATTCGAGGATTTAAAGAGGAATAAGGGTCTTGAAAAATAATTTGAATGTCTTTTCTAAGTTTTCTAGTTTCTGTTTTAGAAAGCTTTGTAATATCGATGCCATCATATAAAATTTGTCCAACAGTCGCTTTATCTAGTTGAATAATGGCATTTCCTAAGGTTGATTTCCCGCAACCAGATTCGCCTACCAAGCCTAAAGTTTCGCCTTCATATAATTTAAAACTAACATCGTTTACAGCTTTAAAGGTTGTTGCTTTATTAAACCAGTTTCCTTTTGTTATATATTCTTTTTCAACATTAACAACTTCTAGTAAAGGCGTTTTATTATATAATTTTTCGTGATTTTGTTTACGTTCTTCTGGGGTTATAATTGTGTTTGAAACCGTATTATTTAAATAATCGTCAATGGTTGGTAGTGTTTTTAGTCTGGTATCTAAAGACGGACGAGAGTTTATAAGTGCCTTGGTGTAATTATGTTGCGGCTTGTTAAAAATGTTTGTTACAGCTCCTTCTTCAACAATATTACCTTTGTACATAACTAACACACGATTAGCAATTTCAGAAATTAAAGATAAATCGTGCGTAATAAATATCACGCTCATTTTGGTTTCGGATTGCAGATCTTTTATGAGTTTAATAATCTCTTTTTGTACGGTAACATCAAGAGCGGTAGTAGGTTCGTCTGCTATTAAAATATCTGGTTTACAGGCAATAGCCATGGCAATCATGACACGTTGCTTTTGACCACCAGAAATTTCGTGTGGATATTTATCATACGTTGTTTTTGCCTCGGGAAGTTTAACTTTTTCAAAAAGTAAAAGTGTCTCATTTTTGGCTTCTTGTTTTGAGAGTTTTGTGTGTTGTAATAATATTTCCTGAACCTGTTTTCCACAAGTCATAGATGGGTTTAAAGAACTCATAGGTTCCTGAAAAATCATGGCAATTTTATTACCTCTAATTTTTTGAAATAATTTTGGTGAAAGATTGGTTAGTTCTTCTTCATTATATGTAATGATACCAAAATTTATTTTTGAAATATTTTTAGGAAGAAGCCCTAGTATAGCTAATGAAGATACCGATTTTCCTGAACCAGATTCTCCAACAATTCCTAAAATTTCGTTCTTTTCTAATTTGTATGAAATATTATGAATGACTTCGTTTTTTCCAAATGAAATAGATAGGTTTTCAACTTTTAATATAGTTTCTTTCGTCATTTATATATGCATAATTTCATCGTTACTTAATAAATCATCACCTCGTAAACGTAAAAATATTTGAGCTACGGCAATAGTATCTTTTTCGCAATAGATAATAATTCTGTCTACTTCCTTTTCTTCGTAATAAACACGATAGACTTCACTGCCATCAATGTCGTCTTTTGGTGATGGAATACCTAAAACATGAGTTAGTAATTTTAGTGAGGTGTAACTTTTATAATCTCCAAATTTCCATAATTCTAAAGTGTCTAAATGAGGCACCTCCCAAGGTTTTTTGCCAAAAAGATTTAGTTTGTATGGTAATTCTATATTATGAATTATCATACGACGTGCTATATACGGAAAGTCGAATTCCTTACCATTATGAGCACAAAGTAAATGTTTGGTTTGATTAAAATGAGAACTTAATAGGTTTTTAAAGTCTTTTAAAATGGTAATTTCATCGCCATAAAAGGAGGTGACTCTAAATTGTCTTGAATCACCTTTAAATATAAAGTAACCAACAGATATGCATACTATTTTGCCAAATTCTGCCCAAATGCCTGCTCTGTCATAAAACTCTTCAGCTGTGAATTCATCTTTTCGTTGGTATTTAGATTTGTGTTCCCATAGTGCCTGTTTTGTCTCATTTAATTCAGAGAAATATTGAACCTCAGGTACGGTTTCAATATCTAGAAATAATATGTTTTCAAGATCTAATTTTGCAATCATTCATTCAACATTTTATAAGCTTCTTCAATATAAACTGAAATGTCATCTGTAAACTCACCAACACCTTCATCTGGCGATTTTCTATGTCCTAAGCGAACAATAATAACATTATCATTAGGCTCTACTATAACGTATTGTCCTAGGTGCCCACGCATCATAAAAAAGTGCTTGTCTCCAACTTTTTTTAGCCACCAGCCATAACCATATTCTGGACTTTCTTTAAATCTTGGCGTTATAGATTTTTCTACAAATGCAGAGTCTAAAATTTGTTTACCATTCCATTTTCCATGGTCTTTATATAGTTTACCAAAGCGCGCAAAATCTCTAGCATTACTAGAAACACAGCAGAAAGCTTTTGCTAGTTTGTGGTCTTCATCATCTAATTGCCACAGTGCATCATCGGTTGCTCCCATAGGCTGCCAAAAGCTTTCAGAAAGGTAATTTGAAAGCGATTTTTTTGTTGCTTTTTGAATAATCATTCCAAGTAATTGGGTGCTTCCGCTTAAATATTCAAATTCTACACCAGGGGTTTTAACTACTTTTTGATTTAAGATAGTTTCAGCTAAATCATCATCATAATTAGCTCTTGCTGTTACTGAAAACGGACTTGTGTAATGCTCTACCCAATCGAGGCCAGAAGCCATGGAAGCTAAATCGCCAACAGTGGTTTTTGCATAGTTGTATTGTGGATAAAAATCACTTATAGGTTGGTCTAAGTTTTCAATGTATCCATCCATTATCGCTTTTCCAAGTAAAGACGTTACAATACTTTTTGCCATAGAAAACGAATTGGTTTTTGAGTTTTCATTAAAATCACCATAATAGTTTTCAAACCAAATACTATCATTTTTTATGATTAGATAAGCAATGGTTCCCCAATCTTTATTAACTGTAGAAAGTTTTTCAGTTTCTTTTACAGTGTTGTAATCTTTATGGTTTAACCAAGGACTCGTATTATTTCCTTTTTTAATTGTATCGTTTTCAAAATAGGGATAGTCGTCTATGAAAGCCGTATTATGTCCTGTGAAATAAACAACTTTAACACCTCTAATTATATAACCATAATCAAAAACATAGAGTAATGCTATAGCTGCAATAATTATAATAATAAACCATTTAAAGAATTGTTTTAAAAATTTCATTCTATTATGTTTAGTTGAATTAAATATAATAATTAAAATGCGACCTATTAGTAATAGTATATTCTTTTTTAAAAAATACTACTTAAAATAATTCTTAATCCCCAAGCTAAAGAAGCTTTTGTTTCTCTATCATTTAAATGGCATAAATCTTTAGATGTCATTATTGGTTCAATACCCATTAATGCTATTGAAACAGATAATAGTTTATTATAAACATCTCTATCAATTTGATTTCTATAAGGAATAAGTGCCAGTTTTAGTGCAGCCATTCTTTTAGAATTTCTTGTTAATTGCGTTTTATATGAATCGTCTTCTTTTAAATAGATACTTAAATATTTTCGAAATGCAGCTTCGTTGTTTAAGGCTAACTCATTAAAGTAATCTTGAATGTATAATATGCGATCAATTATAGGAAGATGTTGGGTGTCTAGAAATGTGTTTTCGGTAGAATTTGTTAATAATTCTAAACTTGCTTCAGAACATAATAAATCAATATTTGAAAAATAGCGATATATAGTAGCTCTAGAAATACTAGAGGCTTTCACAACGTCTTCAATACTTAAATTGATGCCTTGTTTTATTAATTCTTGTGTGGTATTTATGATTTTAAGTCTAGTTTTTTGCTTTTGTGCTTTACGACCTGAATTTAATGCAAGATTATTCATGAGATTTTTGTCTTATAAAAAATAAATATACAAAAAATGGCTTAAAATTTATATGAGACAATAATCTCATGAAATAAAAATAAAAAAATTACATATGTAAGTAATTGAAAATAAATAGTTTGTATGTTTTTTCAGTTTATGAAAAAGATTGCAGAACGTTAAAATAACGATAGTTGCTTGAAAGGACTCTCATGGTCTAATAACCATTTTTTCCGATGTAAACCACCAGCATAACCTGTTAAACTACCGTTGGTACCAATAACTCGATGACAGGGAATTACAATCCAAAGTGGATTTTTACCATTGGCATTAGCAACCGCTCTAATAGCTTTTACATCGCCTAATTGTTTTGATAGCTCTAGATAAGAAGTTGTTTTTCCGTAAGGAATTTGTTCTAATTGATTCCATACTTTCTTTTGAAAATCGGTTCCTTGCGGATTTAAGTTTAAATCGAATTGTTTTCTTGAGCCTTCAAAGTATTCATTTAACTGAATTACACAATCTTCTAATTCTATGGGGATTATATCGGTTGTTTTTTCTTCTGTGTTAAGTACAGTAACTGATGAAATACCATCAATATCTCCAACAATTTTAGCAAAGCCTAAAGGAGATTTAATGATGCATGTTTCCATTAGTCTTCAGTTTTAGGGTTTTCTAAAATACCTAATTTTTTGGCTCTAGCTTCCCAGTTTTTTCTGGCTTGAATTTGTAAATCGGATACATTATCACTTTCATCCATAATTTCTAAGCCTAGTAATGTTTCAATAACATCTTCCATAGTTACAATTCCACTAACAGTACCATATTCATCAACTACCAATGCCATATGATTTCTAGTTGCAACTAATTTCTCAAAAAGTGTAGGAATGGCAATATTACGCTCTACTATAATAATGTCTCGTTTAATTTCTGATAGTTTTTTTGAACCATTGCCTAAGGCCATTTCTTTAAAAATTTCATCTTTTAACACAAGCCCTTTAATATTATCTTCGGTGTCGCTATAAACAGGGATTCTTGAAAAACGAAGGTTTAGGTTTTTATTAAAAAATTCTTCAACGGTAGTATTTTCATTTTCAGTTTTCATAACCGTTCTAGGTGTCATAACATTTTTTGCCATAACATCTTTAAAGGTTAAAAGGTTTTTAATAACCTTACTTTCGCTTTCTAAAAACACACCTTCTTCATGAGCCATATCGGTCATTACCATAAAGTTTTCACGACTTAAAACACTACCATGACCTTTACCTCCAATTAACTTTGTTGTAAGTTGGAGTAACCATAATATGCCTGTCCATTTTAGAGGAAAAATTAAAATAACTAATGCTTTCGAAGTAAAATTTGCCAGTTGTTTCCAGTACGTTGCACCAATAGTTTTGGGTATAATTTCAGAAGCAACTAGAATTAAAAACGTCATAATTGCAGAAACAACACCAACAGTATTAATACCAAATAATTCTATTTTAAAAGGTAGTTTTTCTGCTTCAATACCAACCATCATAGCTCCCAATGTATGTGCTATAGTATTTAATGTTAGAATAGCTATAAGAGGCTTATCTACATCTTTTTTTAAAGATTCTAGTGTTAAAGCATAGTCTTTTCCTTCTTGTTTTTTTACATTTATAAAGGTGGGTGTAATACTTAATAATACTGCTTCAAGTATGGAGCATAAAAAAGAAAAGAAAATAGAAATTGTTGCCCAAAAAAATAGTGCGCTCATTAAAAATAGATTTTGTTAAACGCTAATTTACGAAATCAATTTCACAACATCCTTAGCAAAGTAACTTGCTATAATATCGGCACCAGCACGTTTAAATGCCGTTGTGGTTTCCAACATGACTTGGTCATGATTTAACCATCCTTTTTCTGCTGCGGCTTTTATCATTGCATATTCGCCAGAAACCTGATATACGGCTACAGGAACATCAACTTCATTTTTAATATCTCTTAAAATATCAAGGTATGAAATACCTGGTTTTACCATAACAATGTCGGCACCTTCATCAATATCTAATTCGGTTTCTCTAAGTGCTTCAAAACGGTTTCCATAATCCATTTGATAGGTTTTTTTGTCTTTTGGAACATCAACCAAATCTACGGGAGCAGAATCTAAAGCATCGCGAAAAGGGCCATAGAAAGCCGATGCGTATTTAGCAGAATAGCTCATAATACCTGTATCGGTAAAATCTTCGTCTTCTAAAGCTTCGCGAATAGATAGAATACGACCATCCATCATATCGCTAGGTGCTACAAAGTTAGCGCCTGCTTCGGCATGAGATAAGCTCATTTCGGTTAAAACTTCAACGGTATCGTCGTTTATAATCTTTCCGTTTTCAATAATACCATCATGTCCGTAAGATGAATATGGATCCATAGCCACATCTGTCATCACAATCATATCTGGGCACACATTTTTAACGGTTTTAATGGCGCGTTGCATCAATCCGTTTGGGTTTAAAGCTTCAGTACCTTTATTGTCTTTTAGGTTATCAGGCACTTTTACAAATAATAAAACAGATTTTAATCCCAGTTTCCAAAGTTCTTTTACTTCACCTTCTAATAAATCTAAACTATAACGAAAATAGTTTGGCATAGATGCAATTTCATCTTTGATGCCTTTACCTTCAACAACAAAAAGCGGCACTAAAAAATCGTTTGGTGTTATGATGGTTTCTCGAACTAAAGAACGAATGGCTTCATTGGTTCTTAATCTTCTATTTCTTTTTATTGGATACATGTTTATTAGTTAAAAGTTACAAAGTATAAAGTTAAAAAAGTTTTAACTCATACTTAAAAAGTGTTTTTAGGTTTCGTCTGTTTACTACTTGTTATTTATTTACTTAATCCTAAATATTTCCAGTGATTATTTTCTTTTACAAATGCCGATTTTTCATGAATAACTTCTATAGTTCCATGTTCATAAAAATAAGCATTAAAAGTTACCGTACCTTCGGAATCGTTTTGTTTTCCTTTGGTAGTTTCTAGTATTTCTAAACTTATCCATTGCACAGATTTTGCCCATGCAAAATAGATTTTTTCTCTTTTAATGCCCGTGTTTTGGTATGATGACTCGTCATTAAATAATCGCCATTAGCTACCACAAATGCACTATATCTAGAACGCATGAGTTGTTCTGCTGTTTTTGCTTCAGCTAAATTTTTATGCACTTTTTCGCAACAATTAGTAAAGGGTTTTAAACTTCCGCAATAACAATTCATTTTATGCTTTTAAACCCAATCAATAGGGTTTTGTAATATGTTTATTAAACGTTCTTCTTCGCTACCAGCTTCGGGATGATGATCGTAAACCCATTGCACATGCGGCGGTAAACTCATTAAAATACTTTCTATGCGTCCGTTGGTTTTTAATCCAAATAAGGTGCCTTTATCATGAACTAAATTGAATTCAACATAGCGTCCACGACGTATTTCTTGCCATTTACGTTGTTCGTCTGTATATGGTAAGGCTTTTCGTTTTTCAACAATAGGGGCGTAAGCTTCAAGGAAGCTATCTCCAACTTCTGTAACAAAATTATACCAATTTTGCATAGTCATGTCTTCGGAGGCTTTGCAATAATCAAAGAATAAACCACCTAAACCTCTGCCTTCATTTCGATGTGCATTATAAAAATATTCGTCGCAACGAGCTTTGTATTTAGGATAAAATTCAGGATTGTGCTTATCGCAAGCCGTTTTACAAGTTTGATGAAAGTGTTTCGCATCTTCATCAAATAGGTAGTAGGGCGTTAAATCTTGTCCACCACCAAACCATTGGTTTATAATGTTTTTGTTTTCATCATACATTTCAAAATAACGCCAATTAGCATGAACTGTAGGAACCATAGGGTTTTTAGGGTGCAAGACTAAACTTAGTCCACAGGCGAAAAAATCGGCTTCACCTACCTTAAACATTTTTTGCATGGTATCTGGTAACTTGCCATGAACTGCCGAAATATTAACGCCTCCTTTTTCAAAAACATTGCCGTTTTCTATCACACGCGTACGTCCGCCACCTCCTTCTGGTCGTTTCCAAAGGTCTTCTTGAAATGTAGCTTTTTCATCAATTTCTTCAAGTTTTGAGGTGATGCTGTCTTGTAAACCTTGTATGTATTGGTAAAATTTGTCTTTCATGATTTTTAAATCATTTCTTTATTACAATAGGTTACTTTCTCAAAATCTCTAATGTTTATAGCGATGAAGGGAATATTTGGAAATAAGGCTTTTAATTGTGTTACAATTTGTTTTGAAAGATTAGCTTTTTGTTCTGTAGTTCTACCTTCCATAATATTTGCAAAAACATGAATAAAGTCTTCTTTTTTGCCTCCTACTAAATAATGTTCTTTAAAAGGGTTTAAACGTACTTTGATATCTGCTTCATCAAATAATTCTGTGTTGCAAGCCGATTTATGTATGTCTTGCATAATTTTTTCTGGTTGCTGAAGTTTTAAAATGTTTTCTGAACAATCAATTACAAAATGTGGCATATTTTAAGATTCTATTTCTTTATATAATTCGTATAATTCCATGTCTAATGCTTTTTCTCCCGATGGTGTAAATTCGTTTTCTAATGTTCTTTTCCAAATAAAATTACAGTTTTTCGCAACGGTTACACTTGCTATATTTGTTTTATAAACGATGATTTGAAGTGTTTTCAATCCAAGGTTTTCAAAAGCGTGGTCCGATAATTTTTTTACAGCATTAGTTATTATGCCTTTGCCTTCATAAGGATAGCCAATACAATATGCGAATTCCCCTTGTTTTTTAGTCCAGTTTAGTTCTTTAATATAGACTAAGCCTACCAATTCATTGGTTTCGTTTTCTTTTATGGTGAATAAGAATTCTTCTTTTAAGTTGAATTGTTTTACCTTTTTTTCAACGAAAAGATTAGATAAGGTTGGCGTTAAATTTTGCTCTAATGTTTTTGGAAAATAGCGTTTTAATCGGTCTTCATTAGAAACTATAAAGTTGCAGAGATTCCAAGCATCTTTAATCTGGATAGGTTCTATGTAGAAGTTCTCGAAATTAAGCTGCATTAGGTAAATTGTTTTTCAGTTTAAGTGCATCTACGGTTTTTAATGTTGCTGCAGTAACCGATAATGGTAGCACTAAAATTACACCAATTATTGGAATTAATAAAAACAGAATAAAAACAATACCATTGCCAATAGCTAAACCACGATGTTTACGAACAAATTGAAGACTTTCTTTGTATTTAAAATGACGTTCTAACGTATAATCCATATTTCCGAAACCTGCATAATAGGCCTGTAGCATAAACAGTAGAAATGTTGAAAATATATTGACTATTGGAATGAATTTAAGTAGTAATAACGGTATGGTTAAAAATAATTCCATAATTAAGTTTCTACCATTAATACGTATACCTCGAATAAGCTGTTGGGAAAAACTGGTGTTTCTATGGTTATGATTTGTAATGCCTGTTAAATGTACTTCAATTTTTTCGGAAACGGGGCTCATAAAAGGTGCAGATAAAGCCATTATGACGTGTTTGAAAAGAATAAGGCCAATGATTACAACTATGAGTCCGCCAATAAAATTACTAATTGATGCGAATGTGTCGTGTCCCCAATTCCAAAGCCATGCTTTAGAAATGAAATTTCCAATATTATCGGATAATCCATAGGCTGAAACACCGATAAGAATTGCTGTTACGAAACTTATAATCATAGGAATTACAAAATACTTCCAGAGTTTTAATTTTGAAATTAAACTGAAAGCACCGAAGTATACTTTAATTCCTGAAATGATGTTTTTAATCATGACGATAGTTTTGCGTTAGGGATTGAGGCATTTGTTGAAGCTCTCCCGATTTTTTTATCGGGAAGCGACTGCCGAAAGCCCGACCTACTTTTTTATAACTATAAGTAGATTTTTAAAACCTAATGTTACATAAAAAAGTAGGTAACGCCCGCAATATTTTAATTTCCGTATTCTTTAACGGCATCAATAAACGCTTTGGCATGATCTAACGGAATGTTAGGTAAAATACCATGACCAAGGTTTACAATGTATTTGTCTTTACCAAATTCGTTAATCATTTGGTGAACCATTTTCTTTATTTCTGCTGGTGGAGAAAACAAACGTGTTGGATCGAAATTACCTTGAAGCGTAATGTTTCCACCAGTTAAATAACGTGCGTTTCTTGCAGAACATGTCCAGTCTACACCCAAAGCCGAAGCGCCAGATTTTGCCATTTCGTCTAGAGCAAACCAACAACCTTTACCAAACGCAATAACGGGAGCATCATCTTTTAAAGCATCGATAATTTGTTGAATGTATTGCCATGAAAATTCTTGATAATCGACTGGAGAAAGCATACCTCCCCAAGAATCGAAAACTTGTACGGCGTTACAACCTGCTTTTACTTTTTCTTTTAAATAGGCAATGGTAGTATCTGTTATTTTTTGTAATAATTGATGTGCTGCAATAGGATTAGTGAAACAAAACTCCTTGGCTTTATCAAAGTTTTTACTGCCTTGCCCTTGTACGCAATAACATAAGATTGTCCAAGGAGAACCTGCGAAACCTATTAACGGAATTTCATCGTTAAGTTTTTCTTTGGTTGCTTTTATAGCTTCGTAAACGTAATTTAATGCTTCTTTTACGTCTGGTACGATAACATTATCAACGTCTTTTTGAGAGCGAATAGGGTTTGGTAAATACGGGCCAAAATTAGGTTTCATTTGTACCTCAATATTCATTGCTTGAGGAATAACCAAAATATCGCTGAATAAAATAGCAGCATCCATTCCGTATCGTCTGATAGGTTGTACTGTGATTTCACTCGCTAATTCTGGTGTTTGACAACGCGTAAAGAAATCGTATTTTTCTTTTATTGCCATGAATTCTGGTAAATAACGTCCTGCTTGACGCATCATCCAAACTGGTGGGCGGTTTACCGTTTCTCCTTTTAATGCTCTTAAAAATAAATCGTTCTTAATACTCATACCTTTTGTCATTCCTGCGAGTAAGCAGGACTCTTTTAAATTGAAACTTAAATTTTATAAAATGGATTCCTGCCTGTGCAGGAATGACAACCACTATAATTTTTTGCCTTGAACTAAAAAAGTAGATTTTATAGAATCTTCTTTAAGGCTTTCAAAACTTTTTCTTTTTCTATCATTTAAAAAACAAGCAAAATCTTCATTAGTATCAAATGAAATAAAATGTACCTCATAAGGTAATTCTTCTTCAGAATGAATGAAATTATTTTGCGTTGGTCTAATCCTGTATATTAGCTTTCCATTATAATCATTTAGAATAGGAAGTACTAAAGACTCATATTCTTTAAAGATGTTCTCTTTTCCTTCTTTAACAAACATTAAAGCGGTTAGATAAATCATTACACGTAATGTTCGTTTACTAATTCAATTACACTTTCTACCGTTGGTACTTTTGCAACTCTTACATCGCTAAAATGCTTTCTTGCTTCGTTAGCTGTTGTTTCTCCAATGCAAAATGCAATAACTTCTGCGTTGTTCTTTTGAACAAAACTTTCAACGGTTGATGGACTATAAAACATAGCTGCTTCAACCGAGTCGTCAACTTTTAAACCATCATATTTGGTTTCATAAGCTTCAACTTCGTTTACTTTTATATTGTTTTCTTCTAAAATTGTTGGTAAAGCATCTAATCTGATGTCGCTACAAAAGTATGTTACTTCGGTACCTTCAATATATTCAACTAAATATTCTGCTAGTTTTTTTGCATTCTTTTCAGCGTGAGCAACTTTACCTATTTTGTTTTCAACTAAGCGTTTGGTACGACGACCAACACAGTAAATGTTTTTAAATTGAAGTTCGATAGCCGAATAGTTAGTAACTAAAGATTCAACAGCATTTTTACTAGTAATAACAACATTCCTAATTTCATTTTTTAAGAAACGCGGATGTATTCTATTCAAGCTTATTTTTATAAAATCACTGCTATCAACAACTACTTTTTCATGAAACAACAAACGTTGGTCTTCAGTAAATGACTTTGTAGAATAAACTTTTGTTTCTTTAGTAGAATTCTTAATGTTATCCATCAAGCGTTTACCGCCTCGTTCAATAACAAAATCGGCACAAAACTGGGCAATATCATGATGTTCTCCTAGTTTTTTAACTCGGGTTACATCAATTTTTTTAGATCCATCCGGACTTAATAAAACGCCTTTAAAGTTAATTTCTTCGTCTTTTATGTAAGCCAAAGCTCCAATAGGAGCCGTACAACCACCTTCTAATTTATTTAAAAATTCGCGTTCAATACTTGTGCAAATTTCAGTTTCTTCATGATTTAACTCAGTGCAAGCAGCTTTAATGTCTTCATCTTCTTCTAAAGCAGTAATCATAATAGCGCCTTGTGCAGGAGCAGGAATCATCCAGTCTAAATTAATAGCTTCTTCGGGTCTTATTCCAATTCTACCAATACCAGCTGCTGCGAAAATGGCTCCGTTCCAACCTTCATTATCTTCAAGTTTTTGTAAACGAGAATTTACATTGCCTCTTAAATCGACAATAGTATGTGTTGGGAACCTGTTTAACCATTGCGCACGTCGGCGTAAGCTACCAGTTGCAATAACGGCATCTTTAGCGCCTAAAAACTCTTCATTGTTTTTAAAAACAAGCGTGTCATTTACGTTACCGCGTTTTAAAACAGCAGCTTGTACAATACCTTTTGGAAGTACGGTTGGTACATCTTTTAAGGAATGAACGGCAATATCGATATCGTTATTTAGCATAGCAATATCTAAAGTTCTGGTAAAAATACCGGTAATTCCTAACTCGTATAAGGGTTTGTCTAAAACTAAATCGCCTGTAGATTTTACAGGAACGAGCTCGGTTTTATGACCTAAATTTTCAAGTTGACTTTGCACTATTTTGGCTTGCCATAGTGCTAATTCACTATCGCGTGTGCCAATTCTTATGGTTTTAGACATTTTTTGTTGAAGGTTCTAATTGGAACACTTTTTTTATAAGTTCTAGACTCTCGTCTGTAGAAATCGTGTCATCTTTTAAATGATGCGCGAAATGATTGGTTATTTTTTGAATGATATTATTGCTAATTAATTCGGCTTGAGTTTCATTAAAGTCAGATAGTTTTTTGCGTTGTGTATCTAACTCGGCCGTAGCAAAATCATTCAATTTATGTTTTAACGCTTTAATGGTTGGAGCAAACTTTCTAGTTTCTAACCATTGACTAAATTCTGTTTTAACGTCTTCTATAATAGTTTCGGCTAACGGGATATGTTTTTTACGCGCTTCTAAAGTTTGATCGGTTATTTTTGATAAATCATCTAAATGAACAAGTGTTACATTGTCTAACGTTTCAACATCTTCATTTACATTTTTAGGAATTGATAAATCTAAAATTAAAAGTGGTTTTTTAGATTGAATAATTTGTTTATCTACCGTTGGGCGGTGTGCACCAGTAGCAACAATTAATATATCAGATTCGTTAATTTCTTCTTGTAAATTTGCATAATCTTTAACTAATAAATTGAACTTTCCAGCAATTTGTTCTGCTTTATCCTTTGTTCTATTTATTAAAGTTATGTGCTCGTTTTTGGTATGTTTTACAAGGTTTTCACAAGTGTTTCTTCCTATTTTACCTGTTCCGAATAACAAAATATTCTTATTAGAAACATCTTCAACGGTATTAAAAATATATTGAACCGAGGCAAATGATACCGACGTTGCTCCCGATGAAATATCTGTTTCCGTTTTTATACGTTTGCTTGCTTGAATAACAGAATTAACTAAACGCTCAGTAAAATGATTAAGTAAACTGTGTTTTCTTGAAAGTTTTGCACTTGATTTTAACTGACTAATAATTTCAAAATCACCTAAAATTTGACTGTCTAAACCAGAACCAACGCGAAACATGTGCGCAATAGCTTCGTTGTTTTTATATATGTATGCTACTTCTTGAAATTCTTCAACAGTACCTTTTGTATTATCACAAAGTAATTGAATAAGTTGAAAGGGGTGTTGGGCAAAACCATAAATTTCGGTTCTGTTACAAGTAGAAGTAACTACTAAACTTTCAATATTGTTTTCTTTTGCTTGATTTAGAAGCGCTAGCTTAGAGTCATCATCTAAACTAAAGTGTCCTCTTATGTCTGCATCGGCCTTTTTATAACTCAAACCAATAGCATAAAAGTAATTACTTCTTGAAATATTGTACTTCTGCATGTTGCTATACCTGAAATTGTGAAGCAAATGTATATCGATTGCTATAAAAAAAGTAACGCTCAAAGAACTTTTAATATCGTTTGTGGTTTTTTGCCCTGTTTTTTGATGATTATATGATATTTGTCATATTTTTGCATAGTATATAGCATATTTGAGACGATTAATTTATAACGAATCTAAATAAAGAGGTGTCATGAATGATAAAACTGATAGTAAAAATGTCGCTAAAGGTTCTTTTGAAGAAACGGAAGTTGATGAAGGGTTTTCTGTATTAGTTCATAAAAATGATAAAAGTGTCGCTCAAAGTGTTGAGAAGTACATAGATAGCGATTATATACAATTTCATTTTTGTTTAAAGGGATCTAGTAAGTTTCTTTTTAACGAGGGCAGGTATGGTTTAAATGTTTCTGAAGAAAATTCGTTGTTGCTTTATAATCCGCAACAAGATTTGCCTATAAATCTTCAAGTGGAGCCAAACTCTTGGATGGTTTCGGTATTAATTTCTATAAAAAAGTTTCACGGTTTGTTTTCTCAAGAAGCTGATTATATTTCATTTTTAAATAATGATAATAAGGATAAGAAATATTATAAAGAGGGCATTATTTCGCCATCCATGGCTATTGCTTTAAATCAGTTAATTAATTTTAATTTAAACCATTCTATAAAATCTTTATACTTTAAAGGTAAGGCTTATGAACTTTTAAGTTTGTATTTTAATAGAAGTGAAGATGCTAATGTTGAGCAATGCCCGTTTTTAGTTGATGAAACTAATGTTATTAAAATAAGGAAAGCTAAAGATATTGTCGTATCTAGAATAGCCGAACCACCAAGTTTACAAGAATTGGCAGATGAAATAGGGCTAAGTCTTAAAAAGCTTAAAGAAGGATTTAAACAAATATATGGCGATTCGGTATTTAGCTTTTTGTTTGATTATAAGATGGAAGTTGCTAGAAAATTGTTAGAAGCAGGAAATGATAATGTTAATGAGGTTGGACTTAAAGTAGGGTATAGTACTTCGAGTCATTTTATTGCTGCATTTAAAAAGAAATATGGCACTACGCCAAAAAAATACATCATGTCTTTAAATTAGAATTAAAAAAAAGAAAAAGATGAAATATTTAACTCCCGAAATTGAAGCTTTATCTAAAAATGAGAACACGAAATCTTTAGCAAGAACAAATGTGTCTTGTGGCATTTTTCAAGATTGTGATTATAATGAAGCGCGTCCAAAATTATATCATCAAAAAAAATCAGATAAAAGTAAAGGTTGATTTTTAAATTATGTATAATTTACCTGTCTAAAAAAAAGAAATGAAAAAAGGAATCCTATTAGTTAATCTAGGCTCACCTGATAGCCCAGAACCAAAAGATGTAAAAAAGTATTTAGGTGAATTTTTAATGGACGAGCGTGTTATCGATTTGCCACTTGTAGCAAGAACAGCACTAGTAAAAGGTATTATTTTAAATACACGCCCAAAGCAATCGGCTGCAGCATATAAAAAAATATGGTGGGAAGAAGGCTCGCCTTTAATTGTATTATCAGAAAGACTTCAAAAGAAAGTACAAGAACAAGTAGATGTACCTGTAGGTTTGGCTATGCGTTATGGTAGTATGACTATAAAAAAAGGGCTTCAAGAATTAGTAGATAAAGGTGTTGAAGAGGTATTGTTGTTTCCTTTATATCCACAGTTTGCTATGGCTACTACCGAAACTATTACGGTATTAGCCGAAGAACTGCGTCAAGAGTTTTTTCCGAATCTAAAAATAGAATCGGTTCCTGCGTTTTATAACAAGCCCGATTATATTGAAGTGCTTGCTAACTCCATAAAAAAACATTTAAAAGGTAAAAATTACCAGCATTTATTGTTCTCTTATCATGGTGTTCCAGAACGTCATATTCGAAAAAGCGATGTTACTAATTCACATTGTAAAATAGATAAAAGTTGTTGTGTAACGCCTAGCAAAGCGCATGAGTTTTGTTATAAACACCAATGTTTAGAAGTTACCAGGTTGGTTGCTGAAAAATTGCAATTTGAAGAAGGTTCGTATTCTACATCATTTCAATCGCGTTTAGGGTTTGATCCTTGGTTGCAACCTTATACAGATAGAACTATTGAGCGTTTAGGAAAACAAGGCGTTAAAAATATGGCTATTGTAACACCTGCTTTTGTGAGCGATTGTTTGGAGACTTTAGAAGAAATTGCTATGGAAGGACAAGAAATTTTTCATGAAATGGGCGGGCAAGATTTTACAACCGTACCTTGTTTAAATGATGATGCCGAATGGGTGGCTTTAATTGCTAAATGGATTAAAACATGGAAAGCGTCTAAAACAGCAGCGGTATAATAATGTCTAAAATAGCGTCTCAAGATTTAGGAACACAACCCATTGGGAAATTGTTGATTAAACAAGCGGTTCCTGCTTCTATAGGTATTTTAGTCATGTCTTTAAATGTTCTTGTCGATACCATTTTTGTTGGAAATTGGATAGGAGTTAGAGCTATTGCTGCTATTAATGTGGTGCTTCCTGTTTCTTTTTTTATTGCGGCTTTAGGTATGAGTATTGGTATTGGAGGAGCATCAATAATATCTAGAGCATTAGGCGCAAATAATAACGTAAAAGCTTTAAAAACTTTCGGAAATCAAATTACGTTAACCTTATTGTTAACTATCACATTTGTGGTGTTCGGATTATGGTTTGTTGATACTATTATACCTGCTTTTGGAGGTAAAGGTGCTATTTTTGCACCCGCTAAAATTTATTATAAAATTGTGCTTTATGGTATTCCTGTTTTAGCATTAAATATGATGGGGAATGCTGTAATGAGGGCAGAAGGAAAACCGAAGTTTGGTATGTACGCTATGATGATTCCTTCTGTAGGCAACCTGCTTTTAGATTATATTTTTATAAATGTATTAGATTTTGGAATGGAAGGAGCTGCTTGGGCAACTACTATTTCATATGTGCTTTGTTTTCTTTTTATTTTTTGGTTTTTTATGTCTAAACGATCTGAATTGAAGATTGATTTTTCGCATTTCGGATTGAATTTAGGTATAGTTTCAGAAATTGGTGCTTTAGGTTTTGTTACGCTTTCTAGACAAGCTGTAGTGAGTATTACTTATTTACTTATGAATAATATTTTGTACGATTTTGGAGGAGAAACCTCTGTAACAGCCTATGCTATTGTTGGTCGTATGCTTATGTTTGCTATGTTTCCTGTTTTAGGTATTACGCAAGGATTTTTACCTATAGCAGGATTTAATTATGGTGCTCTTAACTATGCTAGAGTTAGAAAAACTATTAATATTGCTATAAAATACGCCACTATTCTGGCGACATTAGTATTTGTACTTTTAATGGTTTTTCCAGAAGCAATCACAAAAATGTTTACCACAGATGTTAGTGTGTTAAGACAAACCCCTGGTGCTATGCGCTGGGTATTTGCAGCAACACCTATAGTTGCAGTACAACTTATAGGAGCAGCATATTTTCAAGCCATAGGTAAGGCTAAACCAGCTTTATTATTAACTTTATTGCGGCAAGGGTTTTTCTTTATCCCACTCATTTTTATTTTGCCCAAGTTTTATGGCGAATTAGGTGTTTGGATCTCGTTTCCAATAGCAGATGTATTAGCAACTTTGGTAACGGCATATTTTTTAAATAGAGAAGTAGTAAAGACTTTAAAATCTTAAATTATGGAATATTATAATTATATAAAATCGTTTCATCTCATTTTTGTAATTACTTGGTTTGCTGGTTTGTTTTACATTCCACGCTTGTTTGTTTATCAAATAGAAGCTTTTCATAAACCCTCGCCAGAAAAAGAAATTTTAGGAAAACAATTAAAGCTTATGGCAAAACGCTTGTGGTTTATTATCACATGGCCATCGGCTATATTAGCAACTATTTTTGCTGTTTGGCTACTGGTTTTACAGCCATTTTGGTTGCAACAACCATGGATGCATGTAAAATTAGGTTTCGTTATTTTGCTTATAATTTATCATTTAAAAACCCACCAATACTACAAACAATTACAAAACGATGTGGTTAAAAAAACATCAAGTTTTATGCGTATTTGGAACGAGGGTGCAACTTTCATTCTATTCGCAGTCGTGTTTTTAGTCATTTTAAAAAGTGCTATTAATTGGGTTTGGGGTGTTGTTGGTATATTGGTTTTAGGCGTTTTAATTATGTTAGGCTTTAAAGTTTATAAAAGCATACGCGATAAAAACCCTGAAGCTTAATTATTATGGCGTTAACTTTTATCCTGAATTTAGTTCAGGAACAGGTCGGGCTTTTCGTTAAAAGTTTTGGCTCGATGCGCGCCTCGCCAAAAGCTAACACTGCAATCCCACATCTATCTGCTAGCTTAATTTTAAGCCATCTTTAGGCTGTTTGGTCTAATTATTGTTATATTTATTGAACTTTTAAAAGTCATAGCAAGCATTCATGAAATTAAAAAAACTTTCTCTACGTACCCGTATTTTTTTAGTCATGATATTGTTGGTGTTACTAGCATCTGTACTTATTTCGGCAGTAGCTTTATATCAGTATCAAGAACAAAGTAAAGATTATCACGGTGGTCGTTTAGCGCGTAAAGAAGGGAATGTTCAAACACATTTAAAGCGTATTTTAAACGGCAGACAAAATACCTGGGAAGTTAAAACCGAAAATATACCTTTAATTTTCAAAGACGAGATTTATAATGTAGCCGATATACATAAGCTTCAAATTATTTTATATGATTTAGAAGGCGCTTTACTGTTATCATCAAAAGCCAGTTTACAAGTTAGTGATGCTGATAAATGTTTAAAAGCTGAAGTTTTAAATGAAATTTCAAACAGAGCGGATCATAGGTATGTAGACAAGCATATAGAAAACGGACAAACCTACCAATCTTCTTATACCTATTTGGTAGATCAAAAATCAAAACCATTAGCTATTTTAAATATACCATATTTAGAAAGAGATGACTTTTTAACAAACGAACTTTTAGAGTTTTTAAAGCGTATAGCGTATGCTTTTATGTTTGTTTTATTAGCAGCAATTATTATTGCGTTTTTGCTGTCAAAATACATTACAAAATCATTGCAGGCTATTAGCGATAAAATTAACACGACTAGATTAGAAAAACGAAATGAAAAGATAGATGTAAACGATACAAGCGAAGAAATCTCAACCCTGGTTAATTCATACAATAGTATGATTGATGAGTTAGAAGAAAGTGCTGTGCAATTAGCACGAAGTGAACGAGAACAGGCATGGAGAGAAATGGCAAAACAAGTGGCTCACGAAATTAAAAACCCGTTGACACCTATGCGTTTAACAGTTCAAAATTTTCAACGTAAGTTTAATCCTGAAGATGAAAATATTCATTTAAAAGTAGATGAATATAGTAAAACACTTATTCAGCAAATAGATACCATGAGTTCTATTGCGTCTGCCTTTTCAAATTTTGCAAAAATGCCAGCGCAACAAAACGAAACGCTAAATGTGGTTAAAATTGTAAAATTAGCGCTCGATATTTTTAATGAAGATTATATCTTTTTTACATCAGAATCAGAAGAAGTTATTGCAAAATTTGATAGAACTCAACTAATAAGAGTGGTTACAAATTTGGTTAAAAATGCTATTCAAGCTATGCCAGAAAATCAAATGCCAAAAATTGTAATTAATGTAGGGTCTAATTCTAAAGATGTTATAATTACTGTTTCAGATAATGGTTCGGGTGTCTCTGAAGAAAACAAAGAAAAGGTGTTCGAACCAAAATTTACAACCAAGACAAGTGGTATGGGACTTGGGTTGGCCATGGTTAAAAACATTATTGAAACCTATAAAGGGAGTATTTCATTTAGCTCAGAAAAAGATAAAGGTACCACATTTAAAGTCACATTTCCTAAAGAATAATTTACTCCTGAGAAGTTGTGAATCTTATTAATATACCATATGAATTATAATAATATTTTAGTAGAAGAAGAAAATAGTATCGCTGTTATTACTGTTAACCGCCCAAAAAAATTAAACGCTCTAAATAGAGAAACCATACAAGAATTGCATGAAGCTTTTAAGGATGCTAATGAAGATGAGGATGTAAAAGTTATTATTATAACGGGTAGTGGAGATAAAGCTTTTGTAGCAGGAGCTGATATTAGCGAATTTGCTGATTATAGCGTTAAAGAAGGAGCAGACTTAGCAGCAAAAGGGCATGAAATATTATTCAATTTTATTGAAAACTTATCGACGCCAGTAATTGCAGCCATAAATGGTTTTGCGCTTGGTGGCGGGTTAGAATTGGCTATGGCTTGTCATTTTCGAGTAGCTAGCGATAATGCTAAAATGGGCTTGCCAGAAGTGTCCTTAGGTGTTATACCTGGTTATGGTGGTACACAGCGTTTACCACAACTTGTCGGAAAAGGTCGTGCCATGGAAATGATTATGACTGCGGGTATGATAGATGCTGTAACAGCACACAATTATGGTTTGGTAAATCATGTTGAAAAACAAGAAGAATTAATGGGGATTTGCCAAAAAATAGCGGCTAAAATTTTAAGAAATTCATCCGTTGCTATAGGTGCTGCTATTAAAGCTGTAAATGCTAATTTTAAAGATGGTGTTAATGGTTTTGATGTTGAAATTAAGCAATTTGGAAAATCCTTTGGAACCGAAGATTTTACCGAAGGTACTACCGCATTTTTACAAAAAAGAAAAGCGGAGTTTCCGGGGAATTGAGATTGAGAGTTTTTGGTTCGTTTAATGTTGTTGTGTATGGTTAGTTGCGTGGTAAAGCAATTAATTTACTAAACAAAAACGAACGTAAGAAAATTCCGAAGTAATTTTCCGGATAATGACTTGCCAAAGCAATTAATTATACACGTTACCTATAGTTTTTTAATTTGTTAAATCTATTTTTTAATGAATTTTAGAGTTTTTAGATTACCTAATTTATCTTTAATTTCTATAATATAAATACCTGTCTTCAAGTTTGAAACATTTATTGAATTTTTATTAAATGTATCATAAACTTTTTGACCAATCATATTGAATATTTCAACTTGATTAATTTCAGACGGAGAGTTAATCGTTAATATGTTTTGAACGGGGTTGGGGTGAATTTTTAGAATACTCACATTAGAAGTCTCATTTACAGATAAGTTTTCTGCGTAGTGTATTATCCCATCGTTTTCTGTAAATCTTGTAATTACACCATCAACAGCATCGATATTAGCTATATCTACACCAAAATTGTTGTACATTCCATTGTTATTCAAATTTTCAGATTGTACGTTTCCAATATTCAAACTTAAATAAAAGTTGTTTCCTTGACCATTAAAAAAGCCTCCTATACCAGCGTTAAAATGTTGAAGTGTTAGACTTCCTGCAGTTTCAGAGGAGTTGTTTCCATTTTGAATAATTCTTTTTAATTTACCTTCTGTATCATAAACTGCGATAAAGAAATCTATATTATTAATATTTAAATTAATCTCATTTCCATCAGTCCCACTAAAGGACGATTCGATACTATTATCACCATTTGCAGAAATATTACCCAAAACAAATATTTCTCTCCCCCTTTTTATTACTCTATGAGCTTGTCCATAATAAGTTCCTGTGCTACCATTTATCCATTCACAAATTCCATTTGAATCTACTTTGGCAATATAAAACGATCCAACATTGTTTTGGGTTAGAGAACCATCTGTATTTTCAAAAGTTTGTATATAATCACTTGAGGTTGCAGTTCCTCTTATATTGTTTGAACCAGGAATGTAAGTGTTTCCATTTTCATCTGTAAAAATTGAAAATGAATATACTGCTCCCCAAGTGTTTTCATTACTATAAATAGAATTTTTTGTTGTCCATAAAAGTTGTCCATCTTCCGTATATTTTGCCAAAAAAGAACAATTTCTAGAATTAAAACAATTTAAATAAGTAGGTGAAGTATTATTTGCAGAATAAATAGAACCGTTTGAGGAAGGTGATATCATTGCATAGATATTATTGTCACTATCAAAACCTATATCCCAAAAGTTTACATCGTATCCTCCATTTTCCCATATCAAATTGCCGTTAGGAGAAAATTTTGTTAAGATAATTCTATGATTACTTTCAGTTAAGGTTTCACCCAAAACGTCAGTTGCCATATTATTCACATAGATTTGATTATTTATCGATGGATTTATGGTGCCAATGACAGTTAAATTGTTTTTTTTATCTAAATGAAGACTATGGGGTTTATACTGAGCTGCTGTTAATTCCCATAAAAATTTACCTGTTGAATCTAATTTTATTATTGAATGAGTTGAGTATTCATAGTCTAGCTCAATTTTCCCCCCTGTAGTATCCACCAGATAACTATTGCGATTACGGGGAAGTGTTAAATAAATATTGCCATCCTTGTCTTCAATTGAATCTGCTCCATAGCTGGTTTCATTGTCATAATTATAAACTACCCATCTCAATACACCATTAAAATCATATTTAGCCAGATAGAATCCAGTAGTCTCAATGGGCAAGTCAACAAATTCAACTCCTTGGGTTGAACCCAAAATTGTGTTGTTGTTAATAACACCAACAACCAATAATCCATCCTTTGACCTTGTCATTGATGACCGTACTATCGGGTTTGAATCTTCCCCTCCATTGATAACAGCCCAAGAATCTTCTGTATGTCCTAGATCTTCATAAATATATGGACCATTTTGATTAGTGATTTTATCATAGCACCCTGCATTAGACCAAACTTCTAAATCTACATTTTTCTGTCCTAAAGTTGAAAAAGATATTTTTGGATTTTCTTCGGTGCTATTTGGAGTACTGGCATTTTGATAAAAATCCCAATTGAAATTTTGAGCATCTGTTGAATGCTGGTAAAATTCAACTGCCTCATTTTGCTTAGCATTTATTAAAGAGTGCGTAAATTCAGCTTTAGTTTCTTCAACAGTAATTATAAAAGAATCAGTAAAGTCCATTGAGCAATTAGCTAAAGTGCTTTGGGCACTCAAATAAAACTCACCCGTTACATCGATGGGCTCTGTTTGTAAGCTAACTGTTCCTCCATTACCTACATCGCTTATACCTAATACCTCATTACTGTCCTTATTTTTTAGAATATATTCTACATTAGGCTCTGAATTTTCAATTACAATTTCTGTTGCTTCTATTTTGCATAGAACACTATCGGTAATAGAAATGGCTTTGTCTATCTCAGGTTGATTGACAATGTGAATAGTTTTTGTTTCCTCGCTTATAATACCATTGTATTCAACTTCAACTCTAATTTCATAAGTACCAGGACTATCAAATCGGTAGTTTAAATAGTTATCACAAGAAGAGCTAATTAACTCATTATCAATATACCATTTACAATTTGTGTTACTTCCTTTGATAATAGAAATTCTATGTGTAGAAAATGTATTTGAATAGAAGCAATCTCCGTCGAAACCAATCATTACATAAGGTTCGGCTTCTCCAATAGGTGATTCGTTCTTTAAAATGACACCATCTTTACCACAAGCGTATAAAACATTATCTTGTTGGGAATTCCAAAATTCATTAATAAAATGTTTATTAGAACTTGGTTGCCATTCGAGGATATTAAACCCTGAATTGGAAATGAAAATACCATGATCAGTCCCAATGAAGAATCTATTTGAATATCTAAATATTTCATTACCATTTATAGGACCATGAAAATAATTATCATACCCAGTTTTAATATGGTAATTGAACTTGGAATATGCATCATTAATTGAATATACATTAGATGAATTTAAATATTCAACATCTTTATGAATGTGATTAGGAGTTTCTATTTTGTCGAAAGAATTACCTGAAGTTTGCATTTTTAAATAGTGATTATAACCACCTATATAAGCTTGATATCCCGTAGTGTTAAAATTTATTGAACTTAGGTTGCCGTAATTTTCGAATGTTTGAACAATTGAATAATTGGAAATGTTATCTTTAAAATTTAATATTAAACCATTATTACCAACAGCATAGTAATCTTGGGAGTTTCTAGAGTATTTTATGTCAGCTAATCCTGTATTTTCAATATTTATTTCAATTATTTCATATTCCAAACTGGGGAATTCTATACTCATCAAAATAGGCTTTTGACTAGTTTTATTTTGACCTACAGCATATATTTTGAATACACTAGATGAGTTCTCTGGGTTTGAATAACAAGAATTAAATTCAGTATTGTCATATAGGTTTGAATTTTGGATATTGTTTGAAATTTCATATCGTTGCCAACTAGAACTTCCTTCCCCGCCGTTCAAAGTGTAGTAAATCCCCTTTTTACCAGATGCAATACCAGTATCTCCAAAAAAGACAACACCAGTTAGTTCATCATTAATTTCCGAATTAAGGTTGATCCATTGACTAAAACAAATCTGATTAAAGGAAAAAACTAGGCTAAAAAGAGTGAGTTTTACTTTTATTATTTTTATATCATTCATGCTCAAATTGTAGGTAACGACGTTGATATGAAATCGTTTTAATACTGAAATAAATTCATCATAAATGTTTCATATCATAAGTTAAACGAAGGTAGCTGAAAATTTTTACAAAGTCAAGTTTTAGGGTTAGCTATAACTTATTTCAATTTAAGAAAGTTTCTGTTTCCAAACCCGATAAACTTGTAAAAGCATAACAGGAACAAAATGAAATAATGCACCACCCATATTAGCATGAGTACCTTGTAAGCCTAATAAAGCCCAATGTGCAAATGCCATTACAGCTGCTAAATACACCCAGCGTTGTAGCTTTTTCCAAGAACGTCCCATTCTTTTTATAGCTGCATTGGTACTTGTTATTGCTAAAGGAATAAATATGAAGAATGCAATCCAGCCTGTGAGAATGGATAAGTCTGAAAACTCATTAATTATTTGATTAAAAGGATATTCGAATACATAAAATATAGTGTGTAATAAAGTATAAGCAAAAGCAGCTACTCCAAAAAAACGACGATTTCTAATGAGCCATTTTGCTACACGACCTCTTGGAAACATTAATTTTATGGGTGTAGCAATTAAGCTGATAATTAACATTCTACCAGCAAATTCACCCGTAATATGCATAATCATATCATAATTAAGTTGTCCTTTTAGGAAATTTATGGATACCATAATTCCTGGAACAGATAAAAGCAACCAAAGGATGTGCTTTCCGGTAAGTAAAGATTTTAAATGGTTCATGTTAACTATAATTCAATTAAGAACACGTCACTAATATTTTGTTTCCTGTAGCATCGTGAAACCAATAACCGTCATCGGTTTCTTCATATTCAGAAACATTACTTAAGGCTTGGTTTAATTTTTCTTTCGTGCTAAAATTAATCTGATAATGTTTCATTCCTGCACTGTCACTTGGTGCTAAAGGTCTGTTAATTCCATGCCACGAGTTTAAAGCGATGCGATGTTGGTATGTGCCACCAGCTCCAACATCGGCATACATAAACTGTGGTAAATAATTGAATTGGTTGAATCCTAATTTTTTATAAAACGTATTTGATTTTTCAACATTATTGGCATATAAATGTAAGTGGCCAATATATGTCTCATCGGAAATTATTTTAGTAACGTCTTTATTTACTAAGGATTTCATCACTTCATTTAAGTCAAGATAATCGGATGCACTTTTTATATTTCCGTTTGAATCTTCAATTCTTAAACCTCCTTGTGTAACTACTCTTTTAAATCGTTTAGGAGTTTCTAATGCAAATTCTACGTTAATACCATCTGGATCATCTAAATAAACAGACTTAGACATGGTATGATCTACTGGTGAAAATGGATAATTATTAACAAGTAATCTGTTTATCATACTAGCAAATTCAGCTTCGTTTGGAGCGTGAATAGCCAAATGATACAATCCGCTATAACCTTTTTTAAAATGGGTTTTAGCAGTTTGATGAACCACTACTAATGTTTGGGTTTCTGTGCCAAATTTAGCAATAGTGCCTGAAGATTTTCTCAGTTTCATACCTACTATTTTTGTCCAGAAAATTGTAGATTTTTTAAGGTTTGTATTCTTTAAGTGAATGGCTCCAAACGAAGCGAATTTACTTGAATTGCTATGTTCTTGATTCATATGTGATAGCGCATTTGCTATGGAAGAAAAGCCTTCCATAGTTGTTAAAATTGAAGCACCAAAAACAGTTTTTATAAAATGATTTCGTTTCATAGTTGTTGGTGCTTCAATTTATTATATCATTTTATTTTGCAAGAATAGGTGCTTTTTTGCTTCTTCCCCATGCAATAAATAAGGCAATAGCCATGATAATTATAGTCATTCCAATAGCTGAATATTCACCTCTTGAAATATGAAAAACAGTTGCTAAAAGCATAACCAAAGCAAGACCTCTAGCAGCCCAAACTGTTAAAAATGGTTTTTTACGAAGCAAAGCAGGAAGTAATAAACCAATACCGCCAAGTAATTCACTAATACCAATAAAACGGATTAAACCAGCAGGGTATTCTGTTACCCAAGGTAATGATTGTGCTATAGCTTCTATAGGTTGAAAAGCTTTCATCATACCTGCCATAATAAACATTGCTGCTAATAGTGCTTGAGCAACCCATAATCCAATATGGATTGCTTTGTTGTTTTTTTGATTTGTCATTTCTTTAAATTTTATTAAATAGAATGACGCAAAGTTGAGGTAGAAAGGTTTAATTAAAAATAAGATACCTTAAGAAATGAATTGGTGCTTATTTTTTTGTTATTTTTCGTCTTATATCACTCAAATATTCCGGTGTAACACCAATATAAGACGCTATGAGTTTAAGTGGTAGGCGTTGTACTAATGTAGGGTAAGTTTCTGTAAAATTTAGATAGCGCTGTTCTGCTGTGGCACTTAAAAGACCTATGACTCTTTTGTTGTTAGCAATCATGTTATTTATTGACTTAGTCGTCAATTCTATTAAAGTTTCTTTTGGTAAATCTGAAAAATCACCAAAAGCCGATTTTGAAATTAATGAAACCACACTGTCTTCAATAGCTTCAATAAAAACTAAGGCAGGGACTTGGTTGGCGAAACTATCTAAATCTGTAATCATCCAATCTTCTGGAGCAAATTGTAATATATGTTCTTTTCCTGAATTATCTATAGTGTAGCTTTTTAGGCATCCACTTTTAACGAAATAACCATGTTTAATAATATCTCCTTGTTTTAAAAGAATCTCTCCTTTAGTTACTTTTTTTATATTGTTGTGATTAATGATTTTCATTTTTAGCTTGCAGAGAATGAATAAAGAAGATTTATGTATTATAGATTTTAATGCTGTTGAACGAAGTTATTATTTTTTATGATAAAGTCAAGTTTGATAGGCAATAATATTTTGTTAATAACCCATTTTTATTTTAACATTTTTCAATATAAATTATGACTAATTTTAAAGAGCTACTCAAACAGCAAACAATCTTTAATTTTACTACAATGAACCCAAAATCTATCATAAAAGGGCGTGGTGCGCAACGTAATGTGCACAATCGTTTTTTTCAATTAAGTCATGAAATGCGTGACGATTTTTTAGAATTCTGCCAAAAAGAAGGGGAAGCGATAGATAGAAACAAAACCTTATACTTAGATGTTTTTCCTAAAACTATAGTCAATAAAGTGCAGAGTCCAGATGTTGGCATGCAGTATTCAATGAATGCTTATCAAGGATGTGAACACGGTTGTATTTATTGTTATGCACGTAATAGTCATGAATTTTGGGGTTATAGTGCGGGTTTAGATTTTGAGCGACGTATTATGGTAAAAAAAGATGCACCAAAATTATTAGAAGCACTATTAAAAAAGAAAAGTTGGCAAGCGCAAACCATAGTTATGTCTGGAAATACTGATTGTTACCAACCTGCCGAAAAGCAATTTGAAATTACGCGCCAGTGTTTAGAAGTGTTTTTAAAATACAAGCATCCGGTTGCTATAATAACAAAGAACGCTTTAATTTTAAGAGATTTAGATCTTTTAAAAGCCTTGGCTAAGGATAATTTGATTGCTGTAAATATGTCTATTACATCTTTATCGGAAGATACTAGGCGTATTTTAGAACCTAGAACAGCTACTATTAAAAGAAGGTTAGAAACTGTTAAGGTTTTAAGTGACAATGGAATTCCTGTTAATGTAATGTTGGCGCCTATTATACCGTCAATAAATAGTCATGAAATTTTACCTTTAGCAAAAGCGGCTTCAGATTATGGCGCTTTATCTATTGCGCATACTATTGTTAGATTAAATGGTGCAATTGGTGAGATTTTTTCAGATTGGATTCATAAAACAATGCCAGATCGTGCTGAAAAAGTATTACATCAAATTGAAAGTTGTCATGGCGGAAACTTAAATGATTCCAGATATGGTTCTAGAATGCGTGGAGAAGGTAAAATTGCTGAACAAATTAACAGTTTAGTAAAATTAGCTAGATAAAAATATTTTAAAAATAAAGGCATTCCAAAGCTTAATTGCGATTTGCATGAACCTTTTAAACAAGGACAGTTACGGTTGTTTTTAGAGTAAAAAAGGTGAGCAAATAATGCTCACCTTTTTAGGTTACTGTTGTTAGTCATTTTTAATTAATAATTTTTGTAAATTTTCTATCATCTAGATAGCAAACCATTTTGTATTTTCCTTTTTCTAAACCAACTAGTTTGTATGCTCTTTTAATATCTTTTGTGTTTTTAATTTTTTCAGAATATACAAGTTCTGAATCTGAAGAAAAATTAGAGTTTGAATAAAAGATTTCTACTTTAAAAGATTCATTATTCAATGCAAGTTGAGTTAGGTAAACTAAATTGCCCACGACTCTAGTAAAAGGTTTAAAAATTATTTTTTCCTTTTCTTTATCAAATACAACATGACTTGATTTTACAGAGAAAGGAATAGTGTCTATTTCCATATCTTTTTCTAATTCAAAAACATATATGCCATCAGGAAGCGATGTTAAATCAAATCCTTTTGTGTATGTTCCTTGTTTCTGAATAAGTTCTTTATATAGTATGATTCCGTTATCATCTTTAATAGATAATAGGTTCCCTTCTTTTACATTGTAAAAAGTAAGTGAGGTTCTGTCAGCATCATTTTTAACTGTAACTGATGCTTCATTTGCGAAACTTAACAAGGTAGCTAGCATAGTTACCATTAAGATTCCTTTTTTTGTGTTTTTAATTACGTTTTTCATAATTTGGAGTTTTTAATAACGTTCAACACTACAAATTTAAAACAGTTTTTTATTTTGTAAAACATTGATTTTGATGTATTTATATGGTATTTTATCTGTTATTTTTACATCATATTTCTGTTAATTAAATAATCATATTTTTGGGTTAATAGAACATATTTTTAAGAAGCTGATGATTCTGTAATAAGAATAATTAGTTTTAATAAATTATTAAATAGTATAATGAGGAAGAATTTAATTCTGAAGAAAAAATATAAATTAAAAGCCTTGTTTTAATTATAATAGAAAGAGAGAATATATTGCAAAAAAAAGTGGGCCACCACAGCCCACTTTACCAACTAAACTAAATAAGACATTAAACTAATTATTAATGAATTTTGTAAACTCTTTACCATTAGAGTTGAATACTATTTTAAAGTTTCCTTTTTTTAATCTGTAAGCAAGATCTATTGCTTGAAGACCTTCTACTTTTTGAGTGTATACTAATTCTGAGCTACCATTTAATTCAGAATAAATACTAACATTTAAAGGCTCTAAATTTGGAGCTAATTTTGAAATAAGAACTAAATCGCCTTTTTGTCTTAAATAAGGTTTGAAAATTGAAGTTTCTTCTTCTTTATTAAATACAACACTATTAGAACTAACAGTAAAAGGGATGGTATTAATTTCCATGTCTTTATCAACTTCAAAGAAATAATCTCCGCTTGGAAGTGCAGTTAAATCGAAGCCTTTTTTATATGTTCCACTAAATTTTATTAATTCTTTATAAAGTACAATACCATTATAATCTTTAATAGTTAATAAATCTCCTTGTGATACATTGTTAATGGTTAATGCTGTTTCCTTATAAGTGTTTTTAATGCTATTAGGAATTTCGTTTGCGATACTTAGCATTGTAGTAAATACTGTTACTAATAGAATGCTTTTTTTAATTACATTTTTCATGATTTGGATTTTTTAACGTTCAACACTACAAAGTTATATGAGAACGCGACCTTAGAAAACATCCATTTTGGCTAATTTGTATGCTAAATTATCTGTTAAATTTACGTTAACACTAAGTAAAGGTAATATAGCATATATTGTGGTAAATTTTTAATATAAATGGTTGTAATTGATGTTCTTTCTATTTTAAAAAGTATGCTTGTTTAATCTAAATTTATTGGAAAATAGGTGAATTATACTAAACCGTTACTTATTTAGATATGATAGCTGATTAAGTCTAGGTATTTTTTAAGAATATTTTATAATGTCACGATCGATTTATTTAGAATTTAGTTTATTTAAAATTAGGGCAAAAAAAAGTGAGCCACCACAGCTCACTTTACCAACTAAACTAAATAAGACATTAAACTAAATTATTAATGAATATTGTAAACTCTTTATTATCAGAGTAATTATATGTTTTTCTAATTATTTAAGTTTTAATATATCGTATAATTTTAATATATATATATCTAAATGTTTTACGATATCAGATATTACTTTTAATCTGCAAGACAAAATTACAGCAGAAGTAGGTTATAAAAAACATCAAATTTGACCAATTTATATGCTATATTACCTGTTAACTAAATGTTAAATGAATGTTATGATAAAATAACACACAATTCAGGTAATAAATGATACGTTTTCCTAGTTATATATTGTAATTTTGTATTATAATAGATTTGTTATGATTAATAAAAAACCAACTTTTAGGAAACTTACCCCAAGTTTCGGAAGTTCTATATTAGTTAAGCAACATATAGATACCGTAGATAAGGATGGTGCATATTGGCATTTTCATCCAGAATTGGAACTTATTTATATTAACAAAGGGCAAGGAAAAACACATATAGGAAATCATTTATCTTATTTTAATAATAGTCAACTTATATTAATAGGTTCTAATTTACCTCATAATGGTTTCACAGATAGATTAACTGCAAACGGTACAGAGACTACGATACAGTTTAGATCTAATTTTTTAGGAGATGACTTTCTAACTGTTCCAGAAATGGGGCCTATTGTGGCTTTATTTGAAAGGGCAAAGAAGGGCATTCGTTTTAAAGTTGATACTAAAAAGAAAATTGGGTCTAAAATTGAAAAACTTTCAGAGTGTGATGGACTTAAGCGTGTGTTAAAATTTTTAGATATATTGAATTATTTGGCAAAAACAGATGACTATTCATTACTTAATGCAGATGGTTTTGCTTTTGAAACTGAAGCTCAAGATAGTTCTAAAGTAGATGTTATTTTTAAATATGTTAACAAGAACTTTCAAAAACACATTACTTTAGATGAAATTGCAAGTGAAGTAAGTATGACAGTTCCAGCATTTTGTCGTTATTTTAAGAAAGCAACAGGAAAGACATTTACACAATTAGTAAATGAGTATCGTGTGGTGCATGCTACAAAGTTGCTTAATGAAAGCCAAATGAGTATTGCTGATGTTTGTTTTGAATGCGGATTTAATAATTTCTCGCATTTTAATAAACAGTTTAATGAAATAACAGGTAAAAGTGCTTCAAATTACCGAAAGGAAATTAAGATGATTATTGGCTAATGCCATCCCATTCTTTATAAAATTGATCTAAGAAATTTAGCATATAGTTATGGCGTTCATTTGCTATTTGTTTTCCAGTTTTGGTATTCATTTTATTTTTTAAAAGCAATAGTTTTTCGTAAAAATGATTAATAGTAGGAGCTGTTGAGTTTTTATACTCCGCTTTACTCATATTAAGATTCGGTTTAATATTAGGGTTGAAAAGTTCTCTGTTTTTAAAACCGCCATAATTAAAGCATCTAGCAATACCAATAGCTCCAATAGCATCTAATCTATCGGCATCCTGAATAACATTTAATTCAGCCGATGTAAATTTTTCTGTTTTACTTTTAGATAAGCTTGATTTAAAAGAAATATTTTCAATAATATTTACAACATGCTCAATAACTAAAGAATCTACATTTAGTTTAAATAAAAATTCGCGTGCAATTTTTGGTCCAATGGTTTCATCGCCATCATAAAACTTACTATCTGCAATATCGTGCAATAATGCACCAAGAGAAACTACAAACTCATCAACAGATTCCTTTTTAGCGATAAGTAATGAATTATTATACACTCTTAGTGTGTGAAACCAATCGTGTCCTCCTTCAGCATTAGCAAGTGTTTCTTTTACAAATGCTTTTGTTTTGTTAATGATGTCTTTTGAGTTTGTCATAGTATAAAAATAAAAATTCCTTTCGGTTAGGAAAGGAATTTTTTAAAGATATAATTTAATATGTTCTAATTATTTTATAATAGCTGGTTCTACCCATTTAAACTGAAAAGAGTTTTCAGGGATTTTCATGCGTTCTGCTATTCGAGTCATTCTAGAAGGGAGTTTCATTAAATAATCTCTTGCTTTTTCAGCTTCATCAGTAAGATTAGAAATTTTATCTATTTCCCAACGCTTAATAAGTTTTTCTAAAATGTCAATATAATCCATTGATGTATAGACACCTATACGTTGTGCGGTATTAGAAAACTCTTCGAAAGCCGAACCTATTTTTCCTCCAGTTTCTCTTAAAAAGTGAGCAGGCATGGTTATTTTTTGTTTCATCATATAATGAAAAGCCATCATCATTTGGCTAGGGTCTACTTCAAAAATACGCTCCACAAATTCTGAGTAAGCATGATGATGTCTCATTTCATCACCAGAAATAATTTTACACATTTTAGAAAGTCGCTTATTGCCTTTGTCTTTAGCTAATTTAGCAACACGATTATGAGATACATAAGTTGCTAATTCTTGAAAACTAGTATAAACAAAGTTTTTATAAGGATCTCTATCGGTACCAATATCAAAGCCATCAGCAATTAAATGTTGTGTTGTAATTTCAATTTCTCTCATATTTACACGACCAGAAAGGTATAAGTACTTGTTAAGTACATCGCCATGTCTGTTTTCCTCTGCAGTCCATTGACGTACCCATTTAGACCATCCTGTTTGTCCGTTTACTTGGTCTACACCTTCAACATCCATTAGCCAAGATTCGTATGTAGGAAGCGCTTCTTCAGTAATCATATCACCTACTAAAACAACCCAAAAATCATAAGGTAATTCTTTTGCTAATTCTCTAATTTCTTTAACTTCTTCAAAAAAGGCATTATCAGTTGTTTCAGAATTTGGCAAAAAATCTGTTGGTTGCCAGATACTCTCAATGGGGATTAAATATTTTTCAACTAATGCGTCAATGTCTTTTTCTAAAAACTGCATCACTTCAAATCTCTTATTCTTTAAAGACATCTTAATATTTTTTAAGGTTTTATATGTTGTGTAATAGTAGTTTCAATACTATTAATAAGTTCTTTATTGTCTGCAAAGGTAGCAACTTTTAAAGGCTTATGCACAGTAAAAGTTATATGAGTGCCTAAACCCATAGGGAATTTACCGTAACGTACTGTTTTCCAGGAGTTGTTTATGGTTATGGGAACAACTAATGCAGATGGAATTTTTTTGAATAAAATTTCTAAACCTTTTGTTTGAAATGGTTTAGGCTCTCCATTTTTACTTCGCGTACCTTCTGGAAAAATAACTGCGGTACGTTTGTTTTTTTCAATATACTCACCAAATTTTATAAGCGCAGGTAAGGATTGTCGTGGATTTTTTCTGTCGATTAAAGCAGCACCTCCATGACGTAAATTATATGATACACTAGGAATGCCTTTTCCTAACTCTATTTTACTAATAAATTTAGGGTGGTATTTACGCATGTACCAAGTAAGTGGGTAAATGTCGTGTAAACTTTGATGGTTTGCCACGAGTATAAGTGGTTGATTAGTGTCAATTTGATGTGGATTATCAAAAGTAAAATGCGTACCTAAAATATTAGCACAACGCATTAATGCAAATTGTAGTGCATCAACACTTACTTTATGAGCTTTATAACCAAATACATTAAAACAGAACCATTGAATAGGATGAAAAATAACAAGTGTTAAAAAAAAACACAGGTAATAAATAATGCTTAAAGGGTAAGACAATAGTTTTTGCATGTCGCAAAAATAAAAAAACCACGATAAAATCATGGTTTTAATTTTTTAATTCCAGTTTTATTGCAAGATATGAGTTCAATATACCGGAGCACAGGTGTTATTTTCGCAGTCTACACTTGTAGGAGGTGTTACAACTGAGCAATCAGAAGCAATATTCCAATCTTTGTTATAAAGGTTTTCTTTTTGGTTATATTCTTCAACTAACATTTCAAGTTGTTCAGTATTTATAGAAGTAGAATAAATCAAATAATTCCATGGGCCACCACAAGGTTTGCTACCAAAAGCAATAAATTTACATTCAAAAGTATCACCACAAATAGAAGCATTGGCCAAATTTTCAATGTCTGTTTTTAATGTGTTTAATTCTTGTTGCTCACTTTCTTGTGTACGAGGAGGAATATCGTCTTCGCATTGTGTAGAAAATAATAATAAGCATAGTGGAAATAAAAAAAAAGTGGATATTGATTTTTTCATCTTATAGCATTTTTTATTAGATGTAAAAATTTAAAAATGGTTGCGTTACTAAACAAAAACCCACGATTTATCGTGGGCTTTTTGTTTATATATATTTAATAGTCTAGCAATGCTCGTTATAAGCATCAACAAGATTTTCTGCAATTAATTCTGCAGGACGCCCTTCAATATGGTGACGCTCTAACATGTGTACCAATTCACCATCTTTAAACAATGCCATACTTGGTGAACTAGGAGGAAACGGTACCATATAACCACGAGCTGCATCAACAGCTTCTCTATCAACACCTGCAAAAACAGTTGTAATATGATCTGGTTTTTTGTTGTTAGCTAAACTCATTCTAGCTCCTGGCCGTGCATTTGCTGCAGCACAACCACAAACCGAGTTTACAACCACAAGTGTAGTGCCTTCTTTTGCTATAGCAGCATCAACCGCTTCTGCAGTATGTAATTCTTCAAAACCAACGTTTGTTAAATCTTCGCGCATTGGTTTTACTAATTCTGCTGGATACATATTTTTAAATTTTTATAATTAACAATTTTTTAGATTACAAAGATACCAATTGTGTAACAATATGGTATAATTATCAACTAACTAATATTATATTTGACGATAAATAAAATTTATACTTACATGAGTTTTTCAAAATGGATAGGGGCCTCTTTAGGCTGGTCGTTTGGTGGTCCTATCGGGGCTATTATTGGTTTAGCATTAGGCAGCGTAGTTGACGCATTAGCCGACGGTAAAGAGCAACCACAAATACGTGGAAGACAAAGAACACAACCACAGCGTAGACCACAAACACAATCGGGCGATTTTGAAGTGAGTTTACTCATATTAGCATCCATCGTTATAAAGGCAGATGGTAAACAAGATCAAAGTGAATTGGATTTTGTGCGTCAGCAATTTGTAAATATGTATGGTAAAGAGCGTGCTAATCGTGCTTTTAAATTGTTTAAAAACATAAGTAATCAGAAAAACATATCTACAAGGCAAGTTTGTTTACAAATTAAACAGATGATGGATCATCCGTCTCGTTTACAATTGATGCACTTTTTGTTTGGTATTGCAAAAGCAGACGGCACGGTTACTGAAGATGAAGTTAAACAAATTTATACCATAGCAGGTTATTTAGGTATTAGCTCGCGCGATTACGAGAGTATAAAAGCCATGTTTTATAACAGCAGCGATAATGCGTATAAAGTTTTAGAAATTACTAAAAGTGCTACCGTAGATGAAATTAAAAAAGCCTACCGAAAAATGGCTAAAAAGTACCACCCAGATAAAGTGATTCATTTAGGTAAAGAACACCAAAAAGGTGCCGAAGAAAAGTTTAGACAAGTACAAGCTGCTTACGAGCAGTTACAGAAGGAACGTCGGTTTTAACTAACCTCTAATTTATACCCCACACCATGAATATTTACAATATTTATGGTGTTATCATCTTTAAACTTTTTGCGAAGTTTTGAAATAAAAGTATCTAAGCTTCTGTCTACATATACGCCATGGTCTTCCCATATTTCTTTTATCAACGTTTCGCGTTTTATAATCTGGTTTTGGTTTGCACTAAACATAGCCATAAGATCGCATTCTTTTGCTGAGAGTTTTATTTCAATGCTATCTTTAATCAGTTTATTTTGGTCTTTGTAAAACTTATAATTGCCAATTTTAGAATAAGAAGTATCTGTTTGCTTTGTTTTTTCTTCTCGTTTTTTATAAAACAACAAAACACCAACAATTCCTATTAGTATAAATGCGAGTATTAAAAAGATGGTGCTTTTACTTAAAAAAGAGTTGTTTTTAATAAATAATACCTGAATGGTATAACAATCGGTTGGTAAATTTCGTCCTAAACACGGTGTTATATTCTGTTCTTTTAGCTCTTTAATTTGAAAGCTATACGACACCTCTTTGCTGTTGCAGTTAACAACTTCAACAATATATTTTTTTGGTAAATCGGCAGTTTTTAAACTATTACTAATAATGCTTACTAAACTATCCGGAGTAATTAGTAGTTTGTTTTGAAACGCTATTTCATAACGGTTTTCATTTAATTTAGTAATAGGTAGTATTAGCGAAGTAGAATCGTTATTTGCTAATAATATTTTATTACCGGCATCTCTTAAAGCAACCTTTACCATTTCAGAAAAATGATCTTGCGGGTTATTGTTAGTAGATACTAATAATAGAAATACTATAGCAGATAAGATTGGTAGAATTAAGAAAATAGATTTTCGCTTCATAGTAATTTAAAAAGGTAAATAAAGTGAAATTATAAACTTTTTACATCCGTTTCACACTTCTTTCACATTCTTTTTACAATGATTGGTTGCTACATTTCTAGTTTTACTTAAAAAAATAAAGACATGCAAAAAATCATCTTAACATTAGTAACATTTCTATGTTTAACAGTAATAACCGAAGCCCAAAATAATGTCATAAAAATAGATACGACAAAAAGTGTTGTAAAATGGACAGGGTCAAACCTCTTTAAATATAATAAACATAATGGTACCGTAAGGTTTTTAAGTGGGGAGATTATTAAATCGAACGGGACTATCATAGGCGGTAGTTTTGTAATAGACATGAATTCCATTATAAATACCGATGGTAAATACAATGAGATGTTGGTTTCACATTTAAAGAGTAAAGACTTTTTTGATGTAAATAAGCATGCTATTTCAAAGCTAAAAATTTTGAAATTTAAAAGAACGAGTGCTACTGATGTTCTGGTTGAAGCTGAATTAACCATTAAAGGCATTACTAATTATGTTGATTTTAAATCTAAACTTAATATAACAAAAGGAAGATGGGGATTAACTTCAAAATTCTTTATCGATAGAACGCTTTGGGATGTTAAATACGAATCTAAAGGATTGTTTGGCGGTTTAAAAGATGATATTATTTCGGATGCTATAGAATTTGAAGTAATTCTTGAATGGTCAGATAACGATGATGGTTGTTAGTTTTTAATTCAAAATTGCGGTTACAATAATTATTTAGATTTTTGTAAATTGCTTTTTTTTAAATAAAAGCAATGAATAATATCTTCGATCCTAAAGAAACGAATACAGTAATAGAGAGAATTAACAAGTTAACGCCATCTACAAATCCGTTATGGGGAAAAATGAGTGTAGATCAAATGTTAGCGCATTGTAATGTTACTTACGAAATGGCTTTTGAAGATATTCACCCAAAAGCTAGAGGGTTTAAAAAGGTATTGCTAAAATTATTTGTAAAGCCTATAGTTGTTAGCGAGAAGCCATATAAGAGAAATTCTAGAACAGCGCCTCAGTTTTTAATTGCAGATGCTAAAAATTTTGTTGAAGAAAAAGGAAGATTAACAGACTATTTAAAGAAAGCTGAAAGTTTAGGAGAAAGTCATTTTGATGGCAAAGAATCACATTCCTTTGGCAAGTTAACTAAGCAAGAATGGAATAACATGTTTTATAAACATTTAGACCATCATTTAAGTCAGTTTGGGGTTTAATTAGAAATAAAAAGGGATAAAAAAACCAACTAATTTAATTAGTTGGTTTTTTATTTTTAAGTAAAAAAATTTTATAGAGACAATTCTTCTTTACTAGTATATACTTTCGTATCGTTGTCTTTATCAAAGATCATAACTATTTTATTGTCATCATTTAAATAAACAGATGCTAATTTCCAACCGTCAGTTTCAGATGCTTCTAATAAACATTTGCGTACATCAGGATTGTTTAGGTTTAATTGCGAATTTTTAATTGTATCAGCTTTTGCATTAAAAGAAAGTAAAAGCGTAGCAGCTACTGCTAATAATTGTAATTTTTTCTTCATAGATTTTATGTTTAGGGGTTTAAAATATAAACCCAAGATTAAAACATATTCTATTAATTTTGAAAAATAATGGTTGAGTGTTCGTTATTTACCGTTAAATCAACAGTTTTACCCAAAACTAAAGCCCGATTATCTTTCTCGTGTCCTGCATGCATGTTAAAAGCTACAGGAAAATCGTATTCTGCTAAAACGTCTAAAATAAGTTGTTCAATAGAAGACCCCCAAGGTGTTGTATTTCTCTTAATTTTGGTCATATCGCCAATAATAACACCTTTACAATTTTCAAAATAGCCTGCACGTTTTAAACTTTGTAGTAACCGGTCAATATGATATTTATATTCACCAATTTCTTCAATAAATAAGATTTTTCCAGAGGTATCCATGCTCGTTTTAGAACCTAACATGGTTTGTAATATCGATAGGTTACCTCCAATTAATTTGCCAGTAGCCGTTCCTGTTTTATTATAGTTAGAACCTTTTAAAGCATAAGTTAAAGGATTTCCAAAAAGCGCTTTTTTAAAGGTTGAAATAGTTTCTTTAATAGTTTCTGCATCATCTTGTAAGCTGGTACACATCATGGCGTGTAAGCTCTCAAAACCTTCGTTATGAATTTGACTGTGAAGTGCTGTAATATCAGAATAACCAATAACCCATTTCGGATTCTTTCTAAATTTATTGTAATCTAATTTATCTAAAATTCTAACCGCACCGTAACCGCCACGTGCACACCAAATAGCACTAATTTTGGGGTCGTCTAAGGCATTTTGAAAATCTTCACAACGCTCATCGTCGGTTCCTGCAAAATGATTGGCTTGGTTAAAAACATGCTTTCCAACTACAGCATGTAAGCCCCAACTTTTTAAGAGAGCTTTTGCTTTTTCAACTTCGCCAATTCTGTTTTTTAAAATACCAGAAGGAGCAACAATGGCAACAGTATCGCCTGCTTTTAAGTAAGGAGGTTGTATCAATGTACTAGTTTTATTTAATGATATGTTTTGAGCTGAAATATGAGTTATTCCAAAGAAAAAAACAACTAAAAACAATATTGAGGTTAATGAGATTTTCGACATAATGTAAATGTACATTTTTTTAGTGAAATTCTATTTCGAAAAGTTTGAAAGACGAATTCAAAATAGTTGATGGAACTAATCCTGCTTTTTTCTTGGGGTTTTTTTGTTTCATACTTTTTATTTTCCAATTCGAAGTCAAAATGCGTACTTTTACGGCTTGAAAAAGAACCGTTATTCTAAGTGAAGCGCGGTAATTGTTGAAATTAAATTTAGATTGATGAATAAGCCAAAAAGATATACCATTACCACTGCTTTACCGTATACAAACGGACCCATTCATATTGGGCATTTAGCTGGTGTTTACGTTCCTGCCGATATTTATGCACGTTATTTACGTTTAACAGGAAACGATGTATTGCTTATTGGTGGAAGTGATGAACACGGTGTGCCAATTACTATTAAGGCAAAAAACGAAGGAGTAACACCTCAAGATATTGTAGATAAATATCATGCTATTATTAAAACATCGTTTGAGGATTTTGGAATTACGTATGATAATTATTCGCGTACATCGGCAAAAATTCATCATGATACCGCTTCAGAATTCTTTACAACATTATATGATAAAGGTGAGTTTATAGAAGAAACTACCGAGCAATTATACGATGCCGCAGCAAATCAGTTTTTAGCAGATCGCTTTGTGGTTGGTACTTGTCCAAAATGTGGCAATGAAGAAAGTTATGGCGACCAATGTGAAAATTGCGGAACAAGCCATAATGCTACTGATTTAATAAACCCTAAATCGGCATTAACAGGTAATGTACCAACTTTAAAGCAAACAAAACACTGGTTTTTACCTTTAGATAAACACGAAGCCTTTTTAAAAGAATGGATTTTAGAAGGACATAAAAAAGATTGGAAACCTAATGTTTACGGACAATGTAAATCGTGGATAGATGATGGCTTGCGTCCGCGTGCAGTAACTAGAGATTTAGATTGGGGTATTCCTGTGCCAGCAGAAGGTGGCGAAGGCAAAGTATTATACGTTTGGTTTGATGCGCCTATTGGTTATATATCATCTACCAAAGAATGGGCAGCGCGCGAAGGCAAAGATTGGGAGCCGTATTGGAAAGATGAAGATACTAAATTAGTACACTTTATAGGGAAAGATAATATTGTATTTCACTGTATCATTTTCCCTGCGATGTTAAAAGCAGAAGGGTCTTATATTTTACCAGAAAATGTGCCAGCAAATGAGTTTTTAAATTTAGAAGGTAATAAGCTTTCTACCTCTAAAAATTGGGCTGTTTGGTTACCAGAATATTTAAAAGATTTTCCAGGACAGCAAGATGTGTTACGATACGCATTAAACTCTAATGCCCCTGAAACTAAGGATAACGATTTTACTTGGAAAGATTTTCAAGCAAGAAATAACAATGAGTTAGTTGCCATTTTCGGGAACTTTATTAATCGTGTAGTCGTATTAACTAACAAATATTACGAAGGCATTGTACCAACACCAAGTGAGTTAACTCAAGTAGATGAAGAAACTTTGGCAGCTGTAAAAGCATATCCAAATGTTATAGCAAGTTCTATTGAGCGTTACCGATTTAGAGAAGCAGGGCAAGAGTTAATGAATTTAGCCCGCTTAGGTAATAAATATTTAGCCGATGCTGAACCTTGGAAAGTAGTTAAAGTAGATGAGGCACGTGCAAAAACAATTATGTATGTGGCACTTCAAATAGCATCTGCTCTTGCAACGTTAAGCGAGCCGTTTTTACCGTTTACGTCTACAAAACTTAAAGGAATATTGAATGTTAGTTCAAGTGATTCAACACAGGATAATTGTATTGAGAACACTTGGAATGAAGTAACTACAAAAGACGTGTTACTTCCAGTGGGTCACAAAATAGAAAAAGCAGAATTACTGTTTTCTAAAATAGAAGATGAAACCATACAAAAACAACTAGATAAATTGGAAGCTAGTAAAAAAGCAAACGAAATTGCTAATGCTGTTGTAGAACCTCAAAAAGACACTATAACTTTTGATGATTTTACAAAGTTAGATATTCGTGTGGGAACTATTTTGGAAGCCGAAAAAATGCCGAAAGCTAAAAAACTACTAGTTTTAAAAGTAGACACTGGTATTGATGTACGCACCATTGTTTCTGGTATTGCTGAAAGCTTTACTGCCGAAGAAGTAGTAGGTAAGCGTGTTACTGTTTTAGTGAATTTAGCACCAAGAGCTTTAAGAGGTGTTGAAAGTGAAGGTATGATTTTAATGACTGAAACATCAGATGGTAAATTGGTGTTTGTAAATCCAGATGACGCTAATGTTGGTAACGGGTTACAGGTGAGTTAATCGCTCGTTATTAATGTCTATGCCGTTTATAGGTACATAAAGTGTTAATCTTTTTTTAATAATTATATTGTCGTTAAAAAGTGACTCTTTTATTAACCACGTGTCTTATTTTTGAATAAAAAGACTTTCGTGTAAATCATAATGATAAAAGCATTGAAAGAGAACTGAAAAGTCATATATTCAATTATAACAAAATAAATCAAAAATTTATGAAACAATTATTCATTTTACTATTTACAATTAGTTTGGTGTCTTGCGGAACTTCTAAAACCATTAGAACATCTAAAAAAGTTATTAAAGGAGAATGGACATTAAACTCTATAACTTATAGCCAAGGAGGGGAATATAATTCAACGTTGTTTAATGATGCTTCAAGCGAATGTTTTGAAGGTAGTACATGGAAATTTATTCCTAATAATAATACAGGAGTTTATACTCTTAGTGATGGAAACTGCTCAATAGATGAAAGACATTTTATATTTGCTATAAAAGAGGTTAATGAGGAAACAGGTCTTTATGATTTTACACTTAAACCTACAGATGAAAAATATAATTCAGTAACAAATCATGGTTATAGATTAAAGCTTTCTTCATTAACAAAGACCACAATGCAATGGCAACAATTTGTAAGTGTAGCGGGTAGTTCGTTGACAATGGATATGAATTTTATAAAACAATAATATGAAAACATTAATAAATAAAATAGGAGTTATTATTTTAGTACTTGTATTAACTGTAAGTTTAACAAACTGTGGGGCTGTACAAAATGCAAACAACAAACAAAAAGGCGCAGTTATTGGTGCTACTGGAGGCGCTATTTTAGGCGCTATTCTTGGAAACAATATAGGTAAAGGCGGTAATGGTGAATTAGGAGCTGTTATTGGTGGTGTTATTGGAGGCGGAGCAGGTGTGCTTATTGGAAATAAAATGGATAAGCAAGCTCAAGAAATCGAAAATGAAATTCCTGGTGCTCAAGTAGAGCGTGTAGATAATGGTATTGTAGTAACTTTTGATGAAAGCAGTGGGGTGTATTTTGATACCAATAAATTTAATATAAATATAGCATCTCAAACGACATTAAATAAACTTGTTGCTGTGTTTAAAGAATACCCAGATACTAATATTTTAGTTGTTGGACATACCGATAGCCAAGGCTCAGAAGAATATAATATGACGCTTTCTAAAAATAGAGCGAATGCTGTAACTAATTATTTATCAGATAACGGTATTTATCAAACGCGTTTAACTACCAACTGGTTTGGAGAAACACAACCAGTTTATGATAATGCAACAGCAGAAGGACGTGCTAAAAACAGACGTGTTAATATTGCTATTTTACCAAACGAAAAAATGGTAGAAGATGCTAAAGCACAAGCAGGAAATTAAAATAAGGTGTAAATTATATAAACCCCATTTTCAAAATAATTTTCGAAAATGGGGTTTTTTTTGCTCTGTTTTAATATAAATTATCTAGCTATGGTTTTAGTGCGTTTAAATATTTCATTAACTTTACAAAAAGCAATATTATGTTATCAAAAACCATAGAAAAATCACTTAATAATCAAATAAGAATTGAAGCGGAGTCTTCTCAAATATACCTTGCTATGGCCTGTTGGGCAGAAGTTAAAGGTTTAGAAGGTGTTGCTGGGTTTATGTACGATCAATCTGATGAAGAGCGCGCTCATATGTTAAAGCTTGTAAAGTTTGTTAATGAACGTGGAGGTCATGCAAAAATTTCACAATTAGCTGCGCCTCATGTTACTTTTAATTCTTTTAAAGAAATGTTCGAAGAGCTTTTTAAGCATGAAGTATTTGTTTCAGAAAGTATCAATGAGTTAGTGCATATAACACTTCAAGAAAAAGACTATGCAACACATAACTTTTTACAATGGTATGTCTCTGAACAAATTGAAGAAGAAGCTGTTGCTCGAACGATTCTTGATAAAATAAATCTTATTGGTGACGATAAAGGTGGCCTGTACTTATTTGATAGAGATATTCAACAACTAACAGTTAGTTCTGCGTCTGTTGATAATCCGCAATAAAGTTTAACAATTAATCTTATTTAGATTTAATAAAAATAACTTATTTTTGCCTTGTTATCAAAATATTAGATTCTGTTTTGGGCAAAAAGAAGAAGAAAAAAGCAATTAAAGAGTTACAACGCATTGGTATTATTACTACTAATAAAGTAAAAACGAGTTGTTGTAAAAAATTTAAAAAAGGCGAGAACAAACGTTGTAAAAAATGCCCGTGTTTCGATTTGTTAAAAAAAGTTGCTTAACAATTACAGTAATTTTAAATTAAAATATAAATTAGACCTATCAAGAAAATTTGATAGGTTTTTTTCTTTAAAACAGCATGATAAAATTTATAGTTTCCAATACACAACTACCAGAGCAATCTGTAAAAAATACGATTGTATTACTTAATGAAGATTGTACGATTCCGTTTATTTCTCGTTATCGAAAAGAAGCTACAGGTAATTTAGATGAGGTTCAAATAGGAGATATTGTAAAGTTTAAGGAACAATATGAAGCTTTAGAAAAGCGTAAAAAAGCGATTTTAAAAGCTTTGGAAGAACAAGCTGTTTTAACACCAGAATTACAACAGAAAATAGAAACGGTTCAAGATTTAATAGCGTTAGAAGATTTATACTTACCCTATAAAAAGAGTCGAAAAACGAAAGCTGAAAAAGCACGACAAAACGGATTGGAGCCTTTGGCAAAAATAATCATGTCTCAAAATGCAAATGATGTCGAGTCTATTGCGTTTAAATATGTAAAAGGAACTGTTAATTCGGTTGATGAAGCTTTAGAGGGCGCGCGCCATATTATTGCCGATTGGATAAATGAGCGTACCGATATTCGAAATAATATACGTCGCCAATTAGAGCGTTTTGCTATGATTTCCACGAAAGTGATAAAAACAAAAGCAGACGATGAAAAAGCTCAAAAATTTAGAGATTATTTTGATTGGGAAGAAAGCTTAAATAGAATACCGTCACACCGCTTACTAGCTATTTTAAGAGCTGAAAAAGAAGGTTTTATTAGAGTTAAAATTTCTATTGATGATGATCGTGCTTTAGATAACATGGAAAGGCGTATTATTAAAAGTAATAACGCTTGCGCGGAACAAATTGAAATAGCCATTAAAGATGCATACAAACGCTTATTATTACCGTCATTAAGTAATGAAGCTTTGCAAATAACAAAAGATAAAGCTGATGAATCTGCGATAACCGTTTTTGCAAAAAATTTAAAACAACTGTTGTTAGGATCTCCATTAGGTGAAAAACGTGTTTTAGCTATTGATCCTGGTTTTAGAACAGGCTGTAAAGTAGTTTGTTTAGACGCACAAGGGCAATTAAAATATAACGAAACTATTTACCCGCATCCACCAAAAAGTGATAGTGTTGGTGCGATGAAAAAAATAAGCTCCTTAGCTGATGCTTATAAAATTGAAGCCATTGCCATTGGAAACGGCACAGCATCACGAGAAACAGAAGCACTTATAAAAAAGATTCATTTTAAAAATGAAGTTCAAGTGTTTGTAGTAAGCGAAGCCGGAGCCAGTATTTATTCGGCATCAAAAATTGCGCGTGAAGAATTTCCAGATTACGATGTTACGGTTCGTGGCTCGGTATCTATTGGAAGACGATTACAAGACCCATTAGCAGAATTGGTGAAAATTGATGCCAAATCTATTGGAGTAGGGCAATATCAACATGATGTCGACCAAACCAAGCTTCAAAAGCAATTAGATGTTGTGGTAGAAAACTGTGTAAATGCGGTTGGTGTAAATATAAACACGGCAAGCAAGCCGTTGTTAAGTTCTGTTTCAGGTATTGGTCCAAAATTAGCAGAAAATATTTTTAATTACCGGAATGAAAATGGTGTTTTTACATCCAGAAAAGACATAAAAAAGGTGCAGCGTTTAGGGGGGAAAGCTTTTGAGCAAGGTGCTGCTTTTTTAAGAATAAAAGATGCTAAAAATCCGTTAGATGATTCTGCGGTACATCCAGAAAGTTATCCTATTGTTACAAAAATGGCGAAAGATTTAGGTAAGTCGGTTCAAGATTTAATTGGTAATTCAGACCTTCTTAAAAAAATAGATTTAAAACAGTATTGTACAGCATCTGTTGGTTTACTAACTCTAGAAGATATTATTAAAGAATTAGAAAAACCAGGTTTAGATATTCGTGAACAAGCCAAAGTGTTTACCTTCAATCAGAATATAAAAACCATTAACGATTTACACGAGGGGCAATTACTCCCAGGTATCGTTAATAATATCACCAATTTCGGGTGTTTTGTAGATGTTGGTATTAAAGAAAGCGGATTGATTCACGTTTCAAATTTATCAGATAGTTTTGTAAAAGACGTGAATGAACATGTGAGTTTACATCAACAAATTATAGTAAAAGTTTTGGAAGTAGATGTTGCTCGTAAGCGTATTCAATTGAAGTTGCATAAATAGTTTATACTATGAATATAGAAGCGTACATATTGTATTGTTTATCTAAAAAAGGAGTTAGGAATCCATTACGTTTCTTAAACTTCAAAATGTATTGGTGTTTAAAGTTATAGTGTAAAATGCAATACCGAAACTATTGAAGAGTTAAAGGAGTAATATAATGCCCTGATTTGCTTCTTTTATAACAATTGATTGTTGAAAAATTTATAAAGAAACAACGATTAGAACTTGAGCCTTTATAGTGAAAAATAAAAAATGCGAACTTTTCAGTTCGCATTTTTTATTAAACTTATAATTTTGCCACAAATGATTATTTAATAAATTTATAACTAACACCAAACATTATCATAGAGGTTGTCATGTTATATGAAACAAAAGACCCAGGAATTGCTCCTAATGAATTACTAGGAGTAATATTACGAGGGTTTAATATTTGTCCTTCGGTTGATCCATTACTATCTCCATAATGATAAACAGCGTCAATTTTCCATGTGTCGTTTACTTCATAGCTTAATCCGAATTGATAAGCATGTTTTATAATTGCTGTAGCAGGAATATTAAAAAATGTAATTTCCTCTGAAATTGGGTTAGAGCTATATGTATACCCTAGACGTAAAGGTAGTTTTTTGATGCCTTTATATTGAAATCCAGCAGAAAGTATAGAGATGTTTTTCCATCCAAATCCAGCTACAGAAGGCATCATATTTTCATCAAATGTCCAACCTGTTTTGGAAAAACCATCGGTGTTTTCGTAATCTACGCGTCTAAAATCAAGAGCTAAATCTATTTTTCCAGCAGAGTATCCAAATCCGAGTGATAAAATCGCGGGATAATCCATTTGGAATTTATTTTTAGCCGTCGTATTATCTGGATACATATTATTAAACTCTAACTCGCTAAATTTTTGAGTGGTTTTATAGGAAGCTCCAAGTTTTAATCCAAATCCAGAATCATAAAATAGTCCGAATTGAGCACCAAAACCAATGACTGATGCTTTATCGGTATTTGGATACCCAAACATATTGGGTTTCGCTGTTGGATTTGGGGCTAATTCCAATGCAGCATAGTTTATATTGGGTTGAATACCTATTGAAAATTTATCCGATATTTCATAGGCATAAGAGAAGCCTACTTGTAACAACATATAATCAGATTCTATATGTCCAAATCCTTGTGCGGCTTGTGGATAGTTAATAGGGTTAGAATTTACTAATGGGTTAAAATTTGCATTAGGATTGCCTTGAGCATCTACTGGAGCATTATTGTCTTGAGGAAATGTTACTCCAAACCCACTAATACCAAATGCTGAAACACCAAAAGTATGATTACTTCCTTGTTTCCCCCATACCATAGCAAAAGCAGGCATTGGAGACATTCCTCTATCGTCTTTAGTTATTCCAGTTACTGGAGGCGCACCAGGTGAATTAGGACCAAAATCTCCAGGTTGCCATAGGGTATTAGCTGGTAATCCTGAGCTTAATTCTGGTGATGAAAAGAATAACCCAACATCTAGTTTAATAATTTTATTGTCAAAAGCAGAGATTGAGGCAGGATTCCATTGAAGTGCTCCAGATATATCTAAAGGTTGTGCTGTAGAAGCGCCACCCATTGACATGTTTACAGACCCAACGCCTTGCATAATATGACCTGCTTGAGATAAAACAGATACTGAGAAAAGTAAAAATAACGAACGTAAAATAGTAGTTTTCATAACTAAAAAATTTAGAAGAATTCAGAATGAAGTATTTCGAGTAGAATTCTTATCGTTTATATTGGATAGGTAAAGTTAATTTATGATTAGTCAATTATTTATGACTTTTATCATTATTAGTTTCTTTTTTAAAAGAAAAAACTAACTGTCAAATATAGGTATAAAATGCTTAAACCCTGTGTAACCTATGTTACATAGGGGTTTATATGATTTATGTCATAATTTAAGACTTGTTTAATAACTAATTTTATTGAGAATTAAAATCAGAATGAATCAGTATTGGTATAATTCTTTTAAACTTAAAAACAATGAAAAATTTAGTTATTTTAGGTGCAGGTACTTCTGGAACGATGATGGCAAATCATTTGATTTCAAAGCTCCCAAAGAAAACTTGGAAAATTACTATTATAGATCAATACAAAACACATTATTACCAACCTGGGTTTTTATTTCTTCCTTTTGATGTATATAGTACCAAACAAGTAAAGAAAAATGGACAAAAATTTATTCCTAAGGGTGTAAATTATATTCAAGAAAAAATTGAGCTTATTCTTCCTGAAGAAAATAAAGTAAAACTTAAAAAAGGAGATGTTTTAGATTATGATATTTTAATTATAGCTACAGGTACTAAAATTGCTCCAGATGAGACAGAAGGAATGGATGGACCAGAGTGGCATAAAAGTATTTTCGATTTTTACACCTATGAAGGCGCAAAAGCATTGCGAAATAAATTACGAGAATGGGAAGGTGGTAAATTAGTTATACATATTACAGAAATGCCAATTAAATGTCCTGTGGCTCCTTTAGAATTTGCTTTTTTAGCAGATTCGTTTTTTAAGAATAAAGGAATTAGAGATAAAGTAGATATTGTTTTTGTTACACCTTTAGATGGTGCGTTTACTAAACCAAAATGTAATCAAGCTTTGCATTATTTATTAGAAGAAAAAAACATTAAGGAAGTTACAGATTTTAATATAGAGCGCGTTGATTATGAAAACAATAAAATAATAGATTATACAGATACAGAAATTGAATATGATCTTTTAGTTACAGTACCCACGAATATGGGAGATGCTCTTATTGAACGCTCTGGGATGGGCGACGATTTAAATTATGTTCCTACTAATAAAGCAACACTTCAATCTAATGCTTATGAGAATATTTTTGCCATTGGTGATGCAACTAATGTTCCAGCATCAAAAGCTGGATCTGTAGCTCATTTTGAAGCAGAAATATTAACGGATAATATACTTAGGTATATTAAGGGAGAGCAACTAAAAGAAGAATTTGATGGCCATGCCAATTGTTTTATTGAAACGGGTAATGGAAAAGCACTTTTAATTGATTTTAATTATACACAAGAACCAGTTGAAGGCACGTTTCCTTTTCCAGGAGTAGGCCCATTAAGTCTATTAAAAGAAAGTAGAACAAATCATATGGGTAAAATGGCATTTAGATGGGTTTATTGGAATATGTTAATTAAAGGTGTTCATATTCCATTTGTATCTGCTACCATGTCAAAAAAAGGAAAAAAATTGATAAAGTAAATTAGAATTAACTTAATATAATAATCATGAAAAAAATAATATTAAATAAGGAAATTGAAGTAAACGAAGAAGGATATCTATTGGATTTTAATCAATGGGATAAGGAAGTTTGCGAATGTATTGCTAATGAATGCGATATTGTATTAACAGACAAGCATTGGGAAGTAATAGAATATTTACAAGACAAACACCATAAAGATGAGGCATTATCAATTAGAGGAATTAAAAAAAGTGGTGTTATAAATATTAAAGAATTTTATAATTTATTTCCAGGTGGGCCATTAAAAAAATCAACATTAATGGCAGGAATTCCTAAACCTAAAAGTTGTATTTAAATTAAAAACCAATAAATCATGGGTACAAAAGTTAAAAAAATGCTTTTTATTTTATCAAAAGCAACTATTGAAAATGCTTATGCCGCTTTTGTAATGGCAAATGGAGCAAGAATGGAAGGGATAGAATCCGAAATATTTTTTACCTTTTTTGGTTTAGAAGCCATTCAAAAGAAAAAGTTAGAACATTTGCATGTTGCTACAGTGGGTAATCCAGGTATGCATATCCCAACGATGTTAGGAGGTTTGCCAGGTATGGAAGCTTTTGCAACTAAGATGATGAAAAAAGAAATGGAAAAACTAGATATGCCACCTATTGGAGAGTTTTTAGAAATACTTTCCGATTCTGGATGTAGGCTTTGGGCTTGTAAGCTGGCTGTAGATATGTTTCATTTAAAAGAAGAAGATTTAATAGATGAACTAGATGGTATACTAACTATTGGAGATTTTTATAGTAGAGCAGACCAGGAAGGTTGCCAACTTCTTTTCATTTAATTTTAGATTTTATTTATAAATATAAAAAATGCGTCAGTTTTAAACTGACGCATTTATATATACGCTTAATAATTTCTCAGAGAAAATCTCTCTTCAAAGTATTACAACAAATTATTCAATCTGTTTCGAAACCAGTTGCTATTTACGTTCTTTTCAACGTCTTTTTTTTCAACGGTTTCTTTAACTCGATTTTTATTGTTCTGAATTCTACCTTTTTTATTTACACGAGTAATAACTTCGTCAGCAAAATAAATAAAGTCATTATTCAAAGCATACATTTTAGACTCATGTAAAGCATCTTCTGCTTTTTTAAATTCACCCAAAGCTTCAAACAAGTAACCTTGATTTAATAGAATCCCAGCTTTATCAATACCTTTTATAGTCATTGCAAAATCTATCAATTTCTGAGCCTCATCAAAATCATCATTATTTACTAATAAGCGAATATAATCAGGGTAAATATCAGGCATTTCTATATTGCTAACTAAAGCACTTTCGTAATATGCTTTTGCTGCTTCATTGTTACCTAGTTGTTCACCTTGTACTTTTGCCATTAAGCATAAAGCCTTAGCGTTTTCAGGTTCGTAAGACAAAGCATAGTTTAAAGCCTCTACAGCTTTTTCAAGTTCATGCGGATAGGCATCTAAAGCTTTAAATAAATAGTTGTTATAAAAATTATTTTCCATTTTCGTATTGTTTTATAATGTGATACTTGGTTTAAAAGCACACGTTTTGTGGGCTTATAAAACCGAATCAGATTGATGTATTTTTAATTTTTGGAATAAAAAAATCCGAAACAGTTTGTTTGCTTCGGATTTTTTTCTGGAAAGTTATCTACAGAAAATACCGAAGCCTTATAAATGACTCAAGGTCATAACATAATATTTGAAATGTTTTCATGTGTTTTAACATGGCTTCCTGTTTTATTTATCCTGAACATGTTTCAGGAATATTAATATTTATATGCTTGCAGTGTTTGTTTAAAACTGCGATGCAAAGATGAAAACTATTTTGATAAAAACAAATAAAATTTACATTTAATTAATTGGTAGTCAGCGAGTTGATTGAATATTTAAGCAAAGGTGTTCCTGTCTGTTTTTCAACAGATACTTGAGTTTTTTGCAAATGTTTGTTTTCCAGTTGCTTACTCTTCAATGTTCAATATTTTAATTGTTTAGTTTAATTATCAATATTTTTAAATTTTTTCATAAAAAAAGCGTCCAAATTAATTTGGACGCTTTAGATATTATATAGATTTTGTTTTCTTATCTATTCATATTCTTTATTTCGTCCACAAAAGTGTCTAGATCCACTCCGTTATGCACTATTGTTAAAGCCTTATCTGTAATATATTTTACGTTTACAGCATGAAACCCAAGCCCAACAGCAATTTTGTTTAAAAGTTTGTGTTCAGAGTCACCATTAATATCATCAACATCTACCATTCTTACTAAATCGTATAAACGCTCTAAGCGTTTATCGTAAGATACTGGCGGGTTAATTGGGTGCGATTCGTAATTCTTTAAAATCAATTTATAATCGCTTTCACTAATAGATAACCTACGTGCTAATCTATCTAAAAATGCTTGTTCTTCGTTAGTAATAATACCATCTTCCATGGCAACACGAACAATAGAAGCGAAATGACTTTCATTACGCTTTTTAAATCCACTATCAAATAAATCAGAAAACGACATATATTTTTGTTTTTTTACGTGATGCAAACCTACATATTTTTTTTAATAAATTAAACTGTAAGAATTAATTTTTTGGGTGTTAGCTTTATCCTTAATATAGGTCAGGAACAGGTTGGGCTTTCAACTATATCTTTTGTTTTGTAATCCTACGGAGGTAGCAATCTATACAAAGTCTTAAACTTGTTTTAATTTGGTTTTATTAATGCAACACATTTATTATTTAATAATAATCAAATGAGTAATCCCTAATGCAACCAAAAAGGGAACCTACAGTTTTTCGGTCTAAAAATTTATAAGATTTTAATTAGTAAATTCTTATCAAAATATCTTATAAATAATCCTAAACCTTATATTTGCATTGTAAAACAATAATTACGTGAGTAAAACTATTCTCTCGCAAACTTATGCACAGACTTTGCAAACGCAAAATCTGAAAACATCTATTGCCAATTCTCAAAGTAAAACACATTTAAAAGGCCTTGTAGGTTCTTCGTTTTCGTTTGTAATATCGAGTGTTTTTAAAGAAACAGAGAAACCTTTTTTAATTGTTTTTAACGATAAAGAAGAAGCCGCTTTTTACCTAAACGATTTAGAACAATTATGTGGCGATAAAGATGTGTTGTTTTATCCAGGCAGTTACCGCAGACCTTATCAAATAGAAGAAACCGATAATGCTAATGTGCTATTACGAGCTGAGGTTTTAAATCGTATAAATTCTCAGAAAAAGCCAGCCATAATTGTTACCTATCCAGATGCGCTTTTTGAGCAGGTGGTAACTAGAAAAGAACTAGAACGTAACACTTTAAAAATTGGTGTTAATGACGATTTATCAATCGATTTTGTAAATGAGGTGTTGTTTGAATATCAATTTAAACGGGTTGATTTTGTTACCGAACCTGGTGAGTTTTCGGTACGTGGTGGTATTGTAGATGTGTTTTCGTTTTCGCATGATCAACCTTATAGAATTGAGTTTTTTGGAGATGAAGTTGATAGCATTAGAACCTTTGATGTAGAGACACAACTATCTATAGAGCAGATTAAAAAAATTAACATTATTCCTAATGTTGCCAATAAATTATTAGAAGAAAAACGTCAAAGTTTTTTAAAATATATTGCTCAAAAAACAGTGGTATATTTTAAAAATGCCGATTTATTCTTTTCAAGAATAGACGATTTTTATACCAAAGCAGAAGAAGCTTTTAAAACCTTGTCTTCAGATATTAAGCATGCCCAACCAAATGAGCTATTTAGTAATTCTGAATTATTAAAAAAACAATTGTTAGAGTTTTCTATTGTAGAGTTTGGTAGTTCTGCAGTCTTTTCTAGTAAAGGCGATACACAGTCAATAGCATTTAATACTTCGCCACAGCCTTCGTTTAACAAGCAGTTTAATTTGTTAATAGAAGATTTAAATATCAATCACGATAAAGGATATAAAAATTATATAGCCTGTGTAAGTGAACAGCAAGCAAAACGTTTTCATGATATTTTTGATGATGTTGAAGAAGAGGTTCATTATAAAACCATTGTTTTATCATTGCATCAAGGGTTTATAGATCACGATTCTAAAGTGGTGTGTTATACAGATCATCAAATTTTTGAACGTTACCATAAGTTTCATGTTAAAAATGGTTATGCTAAAAAGCAAGCCATTACGTTAAAAGAACTTACAAATTTAGATATTGGCGATTATGTAACGCATATAGATCATGGTATTGGGCGTTTTGGTGGACTGCAAAAAATAGATGTAGAAGGCAAAAAACAAGAAGCTATTAAATTGGTTTATGGTGAGCGCGATGTATTGTATTTAAGTATCCATTCACTTCATAAAATAACTAAGTTTAATGGAAAAGATGGTAAGCCACCAAAAATTTACAAACTTGGTAGTACTGCTTGGAAAACTTTAAAAGCCAAAACAAAAGCACGTGTAAAACATGTAGCGTTTAACTTAATTAAACTTTACGCTAAACGTAAAACTGAAAAAGGCTATCAATACAAGACAGATAGTTATATGCAGCATGAGTTGGAGGCTTCTTTTATTTATGAAGATACGCCCGATCAAAGTACAGCCACTGCCGATATTAAAGCCGATATGGAAAGCGAACGCCCAATGGACAGATTGGTTTGTGGCGATGTAGGTTTTGGTAAAACAGAAGTCGCTATTCGTGCCGCTTTTAAAGCTGTAGATAACGGCAAACAAGTCGCTGTTTTGGTGCCAACAACTATTTTAGCATATCAGCATTCTAGAACCTTTGCAGCGCGTTTAAAAGAATTTCCTGTAACGGTAGATTATTTAAATAGATTTAGAACTGCAAAAGAAAAAAGAGAGACTTTAGAGAATCTTGAAAAAGGAAAAGTAGATATTATTATAGGTACACACCAACTCGTTAATAAAAAAGTAAAATTTAAAGATTTAGGACTTCTAATTGTTGATGAAGAACAGAAATTTGGAGTTGCTGTAAAGGAAAAACTTAAAACATTAAAAGATAATGTAGATGTGTTGACTTTAACCGCAACACCAATTCCGCGAACGCTTCAATTTAGTTTAATGGCTGCTCGCGATTTATCAGTTATTACAACGCCACCACCAAATCGTTATCCTATAGAAAGTCATGTCATTCGCTTTAACGAAGAAAGTATTCGTGATGCCGTGAGTTATGAAATTGAACGTGGCGGACAAATATTTTTTATTCATAATCGTATTGAAAATATTAAGGAAGTTGCAGGTATGATTCAGCGTTTAGTGCCCGATGCTAAAATTGGTATTGGTCATGGGCAAATGGATGGTAAAAAACTAGAACAGCTTATGTTATCGTTTATGGATGGTGCTTTTGATGTGTTAGTGAGTACAACCATTATTGAAAGTGGATTGGATGTGCCAAATGCCAACACCATTTTTATTAATAATGCTAATAATTTCGGGTTGAGTGATTTACACCAAATGCGTGGTCGTGTTGGGCGTAGTAATAAAAAAGCATTCTGTTATTTTATAACACCCGAATATTCTGCAATGACAGATGATGCTAGAAAACGAATTACAGCCTTAGAACAGTTTACCGAATTAGGAAGCGGCTTTAATATAGCCATGAAAGATTTAGAAATTCGTGGTGCAGGCGATTTGTTAGGTGGTGAACAAAGCGGATTTATAAATGAAATAGGCTTTGATACCTATCAGAAAATATTAAATGAAGCAATTGAAGAGCTTAAAGAAAATGAGTTTAAAGATTTATATGAAGAAGATGAAGACGATAAAGTTTACGTTAAAGAAGTAACTATCGATTCGGATTTTGAATTGTTATTTCCAGATGATTATGTAAATAATATTGCTGAACGTTTAAATTTATACACACAACTAAATAATTTAAATACTGAAGAAGAATTACAGAAATTTGGAAAAGAATTAGTCGATCGTTTTGGAGAATTACCAAATCAAGTGACCGATTTATTAAATAGTGTCCAAATAAAGTGGTTGGCAACTAAAATAGGTTTCGAAAAAATTATTATGAAACAAGGTAAGTTTGTAGGCTATTTTATTACCGATCAACAAAGTAATTTTTATCAAAGTAAAGGGTTTACTAAAGTGCTTCAATTTGTGCAAAAAAATCCAAGAATTTGTAAAATGAAAGAAAAGCAAACGCGTAATGGCTTACGATTATTATTAACCTTTGAATCTGTTAAATCTGTAAAACAAGCTTACGAGTTGTTAAAACCTATCGTGGCTTGATTATTGATTTTTATGAAATATAAATAAATTAGTGCCCATGTTAAACCGAATTATTGTCTTAGTAGTATTATTACCAACATTTCTTTTTGCGCAACATACTATAAAAGGAACGTTCTCTCCGGCCAAAGACTATAACGTTGCATTATTGTATAAAGCAACGCCTACTATATCAGAATACGTTACTAATGCAGAAATTAAAGAAGATGGAAGCTTTGAGTTTCAGTTAGATTCTACAGCAACAAAAGGTATTTATAAATTGGTATATGCGGTACCGCAAGAAGATTATAATTTCGATATTATTTATAATGCAAAAGAAGATATAGAGCTTACTTTTAACTCGGAAACAGGTGTAAAATTCACATCTTCTTCAGAAAATAAACTTTTAGCATCTTATACCAATAGTATGTCTATGGTTACTCAAAGTATAGGTAATTATTTTAGGCAACAAAGTACAGATACCACGGCATTAAAAACCATTTTTAAAACTCAAAAAGAAACGCAACTAAACTTTGAAAAAGCAGCTCAAGGTACTATTGCACTTCAATTTATTAAAGCTAATAAGCCTTATGTGCCTGAAGTATTTGAAGATGTAAAGACATATATAAATAATTTAGAAAAGCATTATTTTGATTATGTAGATTTTAATAATAAAACATTACAAAGTTCTAGTTTTTTAGAAGAACGCATGTTAAATTATGTGTTTGGAATGACTTCTGAAACATTAGATGAAGCATCTAATTATAAGAAGAATATTGATGTTTTTTGTGACGCTATGAAAACGGTTCCTAATGAAGTTAAGCGGATTTTATTGCTAGATTTATGGCAGCAAATGGCCGATTTAGGTAATGAGCCTATTGCAAATTATATTTCTGAAACCTATTTAATAGATGTTGCTTTGGCTTTGAATGACCAACAGTTGGTTAACGACTTATTATTATTTAAAAGGGTTTCTTTAGGTAAAAAAGCACCCGATTTTTCTTTAGAAATAGAAAAAGATAATAAGAAAATCACTAAAAAGTTAAGTGATTTAGATACTGCTGAAAATTACATAGTAGTTTTTTGGAGTAGTACCTGTTCTCATTGTTTAGAAGAAGTTCCTCATTTAGATACTTTTGTAAAAGCTCAAGAAAAAGGAAAGATACAAGTGGTTGCTATTGGTTTAGAAAAAGAACCTTACAAATGGAAAGACCTAACATATGACTATCCAGAATTTATTCATGTGTATGGAGAAGGTAAATGGGATAATGCTATAGGAAATGATTATGGTGTAACGGCAACACCAACCTATTTTATTTTAGATAAAGACAAGCACATTATTGCAAAACCAGAACATTTTGAAGATGTAAAAAACTTTTTTGAGGAATAATTTGTCATTCCTGCGAATGCAGGGATCCATTTTAACTCTAAATTTATTGTGAATTATTTTTTGCTTAAGTAATAATAATAAAAGTTTAAAAATGATAAAAAGCATTTTCTAAATGCTCGATATTAAAGTCGTTACTTTCTTTTACAATAGCAATAATATCAAAACGCACTTCTACATCTAAATCGTTTGCTGTTACATATTCATCAACAGCTTTTACAAGGCGTTGAATTTGTTTTGGTTTTACAAAGTCTTGTGGATTTCCAAAATCGACTGACGATCGTGTTTTAACTTCAATAATAGCTAAAATATCATCTTTTTTTGCAATAATATCAACTTCGGCTTTATCAAAACGGTAGTTACGTTCTATGATATCGTAACTGTTTTTTAATAGAAAATCTACGGCTAGTTGCTCGCCTTTTTTACCAAGTTCGTTGTGTTGAGCCATTTTACTAAGATAAAAATATTTTGCTATTAAGTACTTAATTCATACTTAAAACTCAATTTTTAGTCATCCCTAAAAATAGTTTTAAACCAAAGTAAATATATGTATCTTTACAGCATATTTTTATAACATGGTTTCATTATCTGAAGAGAATTATTTAAAAGCTATTTATCAGTTAGGACAACAAGGGAGTTTGGCTGTAAGTACTAATGCTATTGCAAAAAAAATTGAGTCTAAAGCGTCTTCGGTTACCGATATGATTAAAAAATTAGCTGAAAAAAACTTAGCTAATTATGTAAAATATCAAGGCGTGAGTTTAACCGAAAAAGGCCGTTTAGCAGCAGCGTTAGTTGTTAGAAAGCACAGGCTATGGGAGGTGTTTTTGGTAGAGAAATTAAACTTTTCTTGGGATGAGGTTCATGATGTTGCCGAACAGTTAGAGCATATAAAATCTTTAAAACTAGTAAACGAGTTAGATGATTTTTTAGGAAACCCAACACACGATCCGCATGGCGATCCTATACCAGATAAAGACGGAAATTATTCGCCTGTAAAAAGTGTGAATATTTTAGATATAGAAACAGGAAAAGAAGGCATTTTAGCATTAGTGAAAAACTCTTCTGATGTGTTTTTAAAGTATTTAAACAAAAATAATTTGGCGTTAGGAGACACTATTAAGGTTTTAGATTTTGAACCTTTTGATAACTCGTTAACTATAGAAACTAAATCTAAAAAGATGATTATTTCTAAAGAAGTTGCTCAGAATTTATATTTAAGCATGTAATTATGAATACATACAATCCAATATCGGCACTTATTATCTTTTTTGTTATTGCAATATTGCTTTTTGGCTTGTTTAGACCTATAAAGGGTTGGTTTTGGATTCTTAAAAAGAATTTAAAGGGTAATGAAAAAACAATAATTGAAGATATTTTAAAGCAGTTATATCATTTTGAAAATTCAGAAAACAAAGTTGATATGAAAACTTTGGTTCAGGTGTTAGATTTTAATAATAATAGCATTGTTGAAGCCATAAAAAAAATGACGATAAACGATTTAATTTATTTTGAATCAGATATTTTAAAACTAACAGAAACAGGACGCGATTATGCGGTTCGTATTGTTAGAGTACATAGGCTATGGGAACGCTATTTAGCCGATAAAACAGGTTTTGATAAAACCGAATGGCATGATAGGGCAGAAAAGATGGAGCATAAGTTAAGTCATGATGAAACCAATACGCTGGCATCTCGTTTAGGAAACCCAAAGTTCGATCCGCATGGAGATCCTATCCCCACAAAAACAGGGAAAATGGCTGAGGTTAATGGCACAGAGTTGCCTTTATTACCTGTAAATACCATTGGGAGAATTACACATATTGAAGATGAACCCGAAATAATTTATAAGCAAATTTTAGCCGAAAATATTCATATAGGATCGCTTATTAGAGTGGTTGAAAATAATGCAACTCGTATTGTGTTTCTATCGGAAGGTGAAGAATTTAGATTAGCACCTATTGTAGCAGCAAATTTAACCGTTGCAGCTATTGAAAAAGAGGTTGTTATTGAAGATAATATTGCCAGATTATCAAGTTTAAAAGAATCAGATACCGCTAAAATTATAGGAATTTCTAAAGAAAGTAGAGGAGAGAGTAGAAGACGACTTTTAGATTTAGGCTTTGTAAAAGGTGCCGATATTAAAATAGATTTAATGAATCCGTTAGGAGAACCACATGCTTATTTAATAAAAGGAACCTCTATTGCCCTTCGGAAAAATCAAGCATCAAAAATTCTTATTAAAAAAGATTAAGCCATGGATACAAAAGTAAAAAGTGCTTGCGATACCTGTGAACATTTCAATGCTGAAGGTTTAAAAAAGCTGGGAATAAATACCAATAATTTCGATTTTGTGGTGGCGTTGGCAGGTAATCCAAATACAGGAAAAAGTACGGTATTCAATTCATTAACAGGATTAAGGCAACACACCGGGAATTGGCCAGGAAAAACAGTGACTAGAGCCGAAGGAGGTTTTGAGTATAATAGTCAAAAATTTAAGTTGGTCGATTTACCAGGAACGTATTCATTACTTTCAACATCAGAAGATGAAGAAGCAGCCCGAGATTTTATCCTTTTCGGAAAACCCAACGTAACCGTAATTGTTGTTGATGCAAATAGATTAGAACGTAACTTAAATTTAGTACTGCAAATTTTAGAAATTACAGATAAGGCGGTACTATGTTTGAATTTAATGGATGAAGCAAAACGAAACCATATTACTATTGATGAACGAACGCTAGCACGCGATTTAGGAATTCCAGTAGTGCCAACCAGTGCTCGATTTAATCAAGGTATTCCAGAATTAATTCATACCATTAGCGAGATTGCAAATGGCAATATTGTATGTAAGCCTCACCGTATTAAAAATGTGCCTAGTAATATTGAAAATGCTGTTAAAACGCTTTCAGCTGAAATAGAAAAAGAGTTTCCTAATATTGCGAATAGCAGATGGATTGCCTTTAGATTGTTAGAAGGCGATACGCATATTATTAATGCTTTAAGAGCAGGAGAATTAGTTTAACTAATAGGTTTTTGATAACGACATGAAGAATAAAAATATAGATCATATATTAGAATTGTCTAACGAATTGCGTTGGCAAATTGGTGACGATTTTCATGATAATTTAACCGAAGGTATTTATGCTGATGCAGCTCAAATAGTTAGTGATACCGTAAAGGTTGATAATTCAAAAAAACGCTTTCGATTAGATAGACAAATTGATAAAATAGTTACTAGTAAAACATTTGGGTTTCCTATTATGTTTTTAATCTTGGCCGTGGTGTTATGGTTAACTATAATTGGAGCCAATTACCCTTCAGGTTTATTAGCAGAACTTTTACTAGATACCGTGCATCCTATTTTAAAATCCTTTGCATCAAATATTGGGATGCCTTGGTGGTTAGATGGGTTTTTAATTGATGGTGTTTACCTTGCTGTAGCTTGGGTTATTGCGGTTATGTTACCACCAATGGCTATCTTTTTTCCTTTGTTTACATTATTAGAAGATTTTGGTTATTTACCTCGAATTGCTTTTAATTTAGATTCTTTATTTAAAAAATCTGGCGCGCATGGTAAGCAAGCTTTAACCATGAGTATGGGTTTTGGTTGTAATGCTGCTGGTGTGGTTGCTACTCGAATTATTGATAGTCCTAGAGAGCGTTTAATTGCTATAATAACTAATAATTTTTCGTTGTGTAATGGACGTTGGCCAACACAAATATTAATTGCTACTATTTTTATTGGAGCTGTAGTGCCTTCTTCATTATCTAGTTTAGTATCATTATTAGCGGTTATAGGAATTGCTGTTTTGGGTATGGCTTTTATGTTTGGTACATCTTGGGCATTGTCTAAAACCATGTTGAAGGGAGAAGTATCTACATTTAATTTAGAATTACCTCCGTATCGTCCGCCACGTTTTTGGAAAACCTTATATACCTCGTTAATAGATAGAACCATGATTGTTTTGTGGCGCGCTATTGTTTTTGCAGCTCCTGCGGGTGCGGTTATTTGGTTAATTTCTAATGTGTATATAGGTAATGAAAGTATAGCTGCTTGGACTATTGATGCTTTAGATGGTTTCGGATTCCTTTTAGGACTAAATGGTGTTATTTTATTAGCCTATATAGTCGCGATTCCTGCTAATGAAATTGTGATTCCTACCATATTAATGCTAACGGTTATGGTAACTGGTATTACTGGAGGTTCTGGTGCAGGTGTTATGTTCGAACTAGATTCGGTTACTGCTACAGGCGATATTTTACGTGCAGGTGGTTGGACTTTGCTAACCGCCATAAATTTGATGTTATTTAGTTTATTGCACAACCCATGTAGTACAACTATTTATACTATTTATAAGGAAACAAAAAGTGTAAAATGGACGGTGTTTGCATCTATTATGCCTGTTGTTTTAGGGTTTGTTGTTACTTTTTTAGTAGCTCAAATTTGGAGGATTATTTTTTAAGAGAATTAGTGCTCGTACTATTTTAAAGTAAATCGCATACCAAAAAACAAGCGTCTTCCTTGATTAGGACCATATACGTATGCAGGATCAAAGGTTAAAGCGTAGGGATTATTGGCTGTTGACATGGCGTTTCCGTCATTATCAAATTGAACATTTTCATCAAAAGGATCGTTAGCTCTTGCAATAATAAAAGGGTTTCCTTTGTTGGGAGTCCAATTAAGTAGATTCTTTATTCCTCCGTAAATTTCAAAATTATTTAATCCATCAAAAGTAAATTGTATATTTTGAATACTCCAAACAGGAGATTCTGGCAATCTTGGGTCTAAATCACCTAATAAAGGCAGTCGCATAGAACCGTAGAGATTTCCTGTATAATCTATGGTAGTATTGTATTTGTAATTTTTATAGGTTACTCCCCATGTACCTGTAAAACTTTCGGTTAAAATTTGACGTTCTGTAACTCCATTTTCGGTTTTAGAAACATCTTGTACTGTTGCGCCTACTAATAGTTTTATGCCATTAGAAAGCATTGTGTCTATATTTAAGCTTATACCTTTACTTACTGCTTTTCCGTTTAAATTATCATATATAATTTGATTAGGGTTACTCTCGTAGTCTGGTGCTATTAAATTACTGAAATGTGTATACCAAGCTGAGGCATCAATTGTAAACATATTGCCTTGTTTGGTATATAGTTTCGTTAAATAATTAAGGTTTACGTTAAACGATCGTTCTGGTTTTAAAGCCTCAGTAATTACAACATCTCTAGAGCCTGTAAGTGCTGCGTGTTCTTCGGTAAAAAGATTTACAACACGAAAGCCTGTGCCAGCATTTAAGCGTAAAATATCGTTTTCTGAAGGTTTAAATTTATAAGCTATTCTTGGGGTGAAAATATTGCCATGACGTTTATCGTAATCATAACGTGCGCCTAGTAAAACGTTGTTTTTTTCATTGAGTTTAATTTCATCTTGAATAAAAACAGACGGAATTACAATATTATCTGCTTTAATGGTTGCTGGTGTATTGTCATTGTAATAGTTGTAACGTGCAGCAATTCCGAATAATAAATCATGATTCTCTAGAGGTTTATCCCAAGTTAATTGAGTAAAACCAATACGTTGAGTTGCTAAATAGGGTGTGTTACCGTAAACAGAATTTTGATTATGATCGGTATATGAAAATTGAAGAAACATATTTTCTTTAACAGGCAATTGGTATTTTCCTAAAAGCTCATATCGTTTGGTGTAAATGCTTTCTCCGTAAATTTCGGTTCCACCTCTGTAAGATGAATTCCATTGCATTTCTCCACCCCATCTATCTTCATAAAAAAAACGCCCAGCAAGAGAGAATATTCTATTTTGTTTCCGTTTAAAGTTCCATTTTTGAAATATTGATACTCTATCTTGAAGTGTTAAATCGGTAAAATTATCATTGTTATTATCTATTGGGTTGTTGTAATTAAAGTAGTTTACTCCCAAAAGTAAATCTGTTTTATTTCCTATTTTAGCTTTAAAACCAAGGTCTAAATTCCATTCTCCCCAACCTGTTGCGTAACTATCGGCAAAAACTAAAGGGGCATTTTCTGGAAGTTTTGTGATAATGTTTATTAACCCACCAACAGCTTCACTACCATATAAAGACGATGCAGGACCTTTTACAATTTCAATTTGTTCTATAAGAGAATTAGGAATTCCAGATAAACCGTAAACTGTAGATAATCCACTAACAATGGGCATGCCATCAATTAAAACTAACGCATAAGGACCTTCTAGTCCGTTTATGTGAATATCACCCGTATTACAGACGCTACAATTTATTTGAGGGCGTACACCATTTACATTTTGTAAAGCTTCAAAAATATTAGGTGTTGGGTTTTTCATAAAGAAGGAAGGAGTATATACTTCAACAGGTACTGGGCTATCTAGACGCGATACGGCTTTTAAAGTTCCTGTAACAACAACTTCATTTAGTGCTTCAGATTCTTCTAAATTAAAATTTACTGTAACATCTTTATCTGTGATGGTAATTAATTTGCTTTGAGTTTTAAACCCCGTAAACGATGCTGTAAGTGTATAGGTGCCAGATTTAATATTACTGATCTTATATGTGCCATCATCTTTCGTATTTGCTCCTTTTGTAGTGTTTTTTAAATACACATTGGCATAAGGAAGGGGGGCTCCGTCGGTTAAAACATGACCCGATATTTGCTGAGAAAACAAAGTAGTTGGCAGTATGCTTAAAAATAATATTAGATATTTCATTAAAAATAATTTATGCAAATATAAATATAAATTTAGGTTAGACTAAAAATTTGTTTTAAAATATTATGATTGTGTTAAAACAAACTTATTTTTAAGTGAAGGTATAGTTGTTGATAAAGATTTATCTAATATTTTAATTAAGAATAAGATGACAAGAAAATTTCTTTTAGCTTTAATTTTTTGCGGATCTACTTTAATTGCAAAATCACAAAATGTAAGTGTAGAACAGTCAACTTTCGGAATTCAAACAGGTGTTTTAGGTGTTTGGATACATAACGAATCTAAATTATCAAATCAAATAGTTTTAAGAAGTGAATTTGGGCTTGATACTGGTATTTGGGGAGGAAGTTTTTACGATAAAACAGGCTTTTTACTAGCGCCTGTAATTACAGCAGAGCCACGTTGGTATTATAATTTGAATAGAAGAACACGAAAATCTAGAAGAATAGATGGCAATAGCGGAAATTTTATTTCTTTAAAAACAAGTTATCACCCAGATTGGTTTGTGATTTCTAATTATGATAATATTAGGGTAATAAGCGATATTTCTATTGTTCCAACATGGGGAATAAGAAGAAATATTGGAAATCATTTTAATTATGAAACAGGTATTGGCATTGGGTATGTATATACTTTCGCAAAAAATGCAGGGTATTTAAAAAATGAAAGTGATGTTGCTGCGAATTTGCACTTAAGAATAGGATATAGATTTTAAATAATATTTAAATGCATATAATTTATTAAAAAAATGACTAATGACACCCACATCCATCATCGCCTCCACAGGCTTTTTTGGGTGTTGGTTTTTTCCAAAAGTATTTCTTAATTAAAAAAAGCAAAGCAATTCCTAAAGTAAAAAAAACGAGTATGTTTTGAATAATGATGTTCATGTTTTTTTAGTCGGTAATCTTTTAAATTCCTTAAATTATTTTAAAAATTGAAATGCAATGAGTGCGACAATATATGCAAACCCACTCATAATAATTAATTGAAGCGTTGGCCATTTCCAGCTATTAGTTTCTCGTTTTACAACAGCTAATGTACTCATGCATTGCATAGCAAAAGCATAAAACAATAATAGAGATACACCAGAAGCAAATGTAAATAATGGTCCTCCTGAAATAGGATTTATTTCTGCAGCCATCCGATTTTTTATGGTGGCTTCATCATCGCTTCCAACACTGTAAATAGTAGCAAGTGTACCAATAAATACTTCACGTGCAGCAAAACTACTTACAATGGCTATTCCAATTTTCCAATCGTAACCAAGAGGTCTTATGGCTGGCTCAATAGCACGACCAGTAATACCAATAAAAGAGTGTTCTAATTTATGAGATGCAATATGTTGCTGTATTTCGTCTTCAGTTAATTGTTGCGAAGCGTATTCTGTTTTTATGATGTCTTCTGCATTATTAAAATCTTCTCCAGGGCCATAAGAAGCTAAAAACCAAAGTACAATAGAGATGGCAAGAATAATTTTACCGGCTCCAAAAATAAATGCTTTTGTTTTTTCAATAACCGTTAGTGCTACATTTTTAAAAAGCGGAAGTTTATAATTTGGCATTTCAACAACAAAAAAGCTTTTGTTTTTAAATTGCATTATTTTATTTAAAATGGCTGCTGCTACAACAGCAGATAAAAATCCAATAAGGTATAGAAGCATTAATGTTAAAGCTTGATAACTCAACCCTAAAAATCGTCCTTCAGGAATTATTAATGATATAATAATAAGGTATACAGGTAATCGTGCCGAACAAGTTGTAAAAGGCGTAACCAGAATAGTGATTAATCGTTCTTTCCAGCTTTCAATATTACGTGTTGCCATAATAGCAGGAATCGCACAAGCTGTACCAGAAATAAGCGGTACAACACTTTTTCCGCTTAAACCAAAACGGCGCATAATTCTATCCATTAAAAACACTACGCGACTCATATACCCACTTTCTTCTAGTACCGAAATAAACAGGAATAAAAATGCAATTTGAGGAATAAAAATAACAATACCGCCAAGTCCTGGAATGATACCTTCTGCTAGTAAATTAGTAAAAGCTCCTTGTGGTAAACTGTTTTTTGTCCATTCACTAAGTAAAGCAAACGCATTATCTATATAATCCATAGGGACGCTAGACCAGTCGTAAATAGCTTGAAAAATAGTAAGTAGAATTACTATAAAAATAAGATAGCCCAAAACTTTGTGTGTTAAAACACGATCGAGTTTTGTGCGCAAGTCTTTAGCTTGAGATGCATCAATAGTTTGCCCTTTTTTAAGCGTATTGTTTATAAATTGGTAACGCTTAATGGTTTCTTTTTGCTGTAATCGTTTTAAATCGGCTTTACTTTTAGTTTTAAAACTAGCTATGGCATCAATTTCTTTTCTATTAGTTTTTCCAAAGTTTACATCCTGTGTTATTACTAACCAAAGTTTATATATAAGCTGATTAGGAAATGCTTTTTGTAAATTTTCAAAATAATCTTTATCAATTTCAAAAGCATTTAAACAAGGTGTTATCGATAGATCTTTATAATTAGTAATAAGATCTTTTAAGGCATCAATACCTTCGTTTTTTCTAGTACTTATTAATGCAATTTTAGTTTGAAGCTGTTCTTCTAAGTAAGGAATGTCTAATGAAATACCTTTGTACTTCATACGGTCTGCCATGTTAATAACCAGCAGTGTAGGAATTTCTAAATCTTTAATTTGTGTAAAAAGAAGTAGGTTTCGTTTTAAATTTTCAACATCACTTACAACAACAGCAACATCAGGAAAATCTTTATCATTTTTATTTAAAAGAAGCTCAATAACAACATTTTCGTCTAGAGACGATGCGTTTAAACTGTATGTACCAGGCAAATCAATAATATGGGCTTTTACACCACGAGGTAATTTGCAGACCCCTTCCTTTTTTTCGACGGTAATTCCAGGGTAATTACCAACTTTTTGGTTTAAACCGGTAAGGGCATTAAAAACTGATGTTTTTCCTGTATTAGGATTTCCTATTAAGGCGACGTTTATTTGCTTACTCATCTGCTTTTTCAATTAAAATATGAATAGCAGTTTCTTTTCTAATAGCTACATGCGACCCATTAATGTTTAAATACATAGGATCCTGAAACGGTGCTAATTGTACAAGTTCTACAGGATTACCCGGTAAACAGCCCATTTCTAGGAGTTTTAAAGGAATGTGAATAGATGAAACGTCAGTAATAATGGCACGTTCTCCTCGATTTAAATTGGCTAATGTATCTTGCAAGCTTATTTAGATTGATTTTAAAGAACAAAAGTAATGTAAAATATTAGGCTAAAAAAATTGTAGATAAAACTATTGCCTATATTCTTCTTTTAGAATTTTAATATCTTCAAGAAGTTTTTCAATATCCTCTGTGTTGGTACCATCATAAAATCCGCGAATTTGACGTTTTTTATCAATAAGCATAAAGTTTTCGGTGTGTACCATATCAAAAGGACCGCCATCTCCAAGAGTTTTAACAGCTAGATAACTTTTTCGTGCTAACTCGTAAATCTGTTTTTTATCACCCGTTACTAAATTCCATTTTTTATCATTAACACCTTTCTTTATAGCGTAACGTTTTAGTTGAGCTACCGAATCAATTTTTGGAGTTACAGAGTGGGACAATAACATGACTTCGTCATCATTTAAAATTGCTTTTTGTACATCGGCCATATGGTCTGTCATTATGGGGCAAATGGTTTGGCAGGTTGTAAAAAAGAAATCGGCCACATAAATTTTATTCTTATAATCGTTTTGAGTAATGATTTTTCCATTTTGATTTGTAAGTGAAAAATCGGCTATTTTATGATACTTTTTTACATGTTGAATTGTACTGTCAACTAAAACTGGGTCAACATTTGCGGGACGATAAATATCTAAAGGTTGGTAAACATTTAAAGTGTTATATATTAAAGTGATGATAATGATAGAAATTATAGTAAAAACAATAGCGAACTTCTTGTAGTCTTTAAAAAAAGAAAGCATTTATATATAATTTTAGATATTAATTTTAAGATTGAATGCAAAAATACGATACATAACTAATAAAGTAGTATTTTTAGTTGAAAAGAATTCTTAGGAAACGTTATTAAAAACTTGTAAAAATGAAAGTATTTATAATCTTAATATGTTGCTTATTTACTATCAATTCTTTTGGGCAAGAGTTTGAAGAAGCATTAAAAAGTATAAGAGACTTAGAAGTTAAATTGGCATCAAAGAAAATGCTGCAAAAAGCAAATGTTAATACAGGGAATTATGATGTAAAATATCACCGATTAGAGTTTACTGTAGATCCAGCTATCGCTTTTTTATCTGGTGAGGTAACCACTTATTTTGAAGCCAAAGTGGGTTTGAGTGAGGTTACTTACGATTTAGCAGATAATATGGTGGTTTCACAAGTTATACAAAGAGGAAATACATTGTCATTTACTCAGAATGCAAATGATGAATTGGTTATTACATTACCAGCTATTCAAAACACAGGTGTTTTAGATTCTTTAACTATAAACTATTCTGGTAACCCTGTAAGCTCTGGCTTTGGTTCTTTTGAACAAAGTCTACACGATGGAGATCCTATTGTGTGGACACTTTCTGAGCCTTATGGCGCAAAAGATTGGTGGCCTTGTAAGCAAGATTTAAATGACAAAGTAGATTCTTTAGATGTATACATCACAACACCAAGGTTTAATCCGTTTAATGAAGAATATATTGCTGTTTCTAATGGATTAGAGCAAAGTCAGATTATTTATGGATTAAATAAGACCACCCATTTTAAACATCGTTATGATATTCCTGCTTATTTAATAGCGATAGCAGTTACAAATTATAGCGTGTATTCGCATACGGTAGCAAATAATGGTAATCCTTTTGATATAGTGAATTATGTGTATCCAGAAAATTTAAGTACGGCTCAAACAAGTACGCCAATTACAGTTGATATAATGAATTTGTTTTCTAATTTATTTGAAGAATATCCTTTTGCTAATGAAAAATATGGTCATGCACAATTTGGTAGAGGTGGTGGTATGGAACATACAACCGTTTCGTTTATGGGTAATTTTGGGCGTAATTTAATTGCTCATGAGTTGGCGCATCAATGGTTTGGAAATAAAATAACTTGCGGTAGTTGGAAAGATATTTGGCTTAATGAAGGTTTTGCAACCTATTTATCTGGCATAACAATTGAAAATCTTGATGGAAATGCTGCTTTTACAACATGGAAAAAACAACGTAGCACATCTATAACATCTTTTCCTGATGGGGCAGTATATCTTTCAGATATAGATACAACAAGTGTAGGTAGGATATTTAGTAGCAGATTAACTTATAATAAAGGTGCTATGGTTTTGCATATGTTAAGAAAGAAAATAGGGGATACCGATTTTTTTCAAGGTGTTAAAAATTATTTAAGTGATACGGATTATGCCTATGATTATGCTAAAACAGAAGATTTTATTCCCATTATGGAAGCAGCAAGTGGCGAAAATTTAACAGAGTTTTTTAACGATTGGTTATATAATGAAGGCTATCCTAGTTACAATATTCAATGGAATCAACCTTCGGCTAGCCAAGTACATATTCAAATGTCTCAAACACAAAGCAATCCTTCAGTATCTTATTTTGAAGCTCCAGTACCATTGCGACTTATAGGGACTCTAGGCGAAACACTAGATATTACATTAAACAACACGACGAATCAAGAAGACTTCTTTAATTCGGTAAATTTTACAATAGCTTCAGTTGAGTTTGATCCTGAAGCAGATTTAATTTCAAAAAACAATACAGTAACACTTGCAACTAATAAATTTGAACTTGAGAGAAGCATTCTTTTGTATCCAAATCCTGCGCAAGAGAATGTAATTGTTTCAAAACCAGGTAGTATAGAGGTTGATGAAATAAAGATATTTAACGTATTTGGACAATTATTATATCAATCAAAGTGGTTAGAAAAAGTTAATATAGCTCCATTTTCTTCGGGAGTTCTTTTCGTGCAATTACATACAACACAGGGTGTAATTAATAAATCGGTGTTAAAAAACTAGCTATTAATTTTAATAAGTTTTCTAAATGATGTGAAAAGCTTACTTTTGTGCGATTATAAAAAATTATAGATGTCAGTATTTTTAATAAAAGGAGCTCAATTGTTGTTGAGCCTATCAATATTAGTTGTTTTACACGAATTAGGTCATTTTATACCAGCTAAATTATTTAAAACACGCGTTGAAAAATTTTACTTATTTTTTGATGTAAAGTTTTCATTATTTAAAAAGAAAATAGGAGAAACCGTTTACGGTATAGGTTGGTTGCCATTAGGAGGTTATGTGAAAATTTCTGGAATGATTGATGAGAGTATGGATACCGAGCAAATGTCTCAAGAGCCACAACCATGGGAATTTCGTTCTAAACCAGCATGGCAACGATTAATTATTATGTTGGGTGGTGTAACAGTTAATTTTATTTTGGCTTTTGTAATTTATATTTTTATAGTTTTTGCTTGGGGAACTAGTTATAGTACAAAAGATGATATTAAATATGGCTATGGTATTACTAAGACCATGGAAGACCTTGGTTTTGAACAAGGCGATAAGATTGTTAGTGCCGATGGTGTTCCTATAGAAGAAATATCTAGTATTAATTCTAACTTAATGTTTAGAACCATTAAGTCTATTAAAGTTGAACGTCAAGACGGAAATACTGTAGATATAGCTATACCAGAAAATATTGGGACTACCATGTTTGAAAATGGAGACACTAGCGCTTTTACAGCTAGATCGCCATTTGTTTTAGATTCTATAGTGCCTGATTTTCCTGGTGAAAAAGCTGGCTTATTAAAAGGCGATAAAATTGTTGCAGTAGAAGGGAATAAAGTAAGCTATAATACAGATTATAATTATTTTATAAAAAATAGAAATACAGAAAAGGAAACCGTTAAACTTACTATTGAAAGAGATCATACATTAAAAGAAGTAATAGTTACTCCAGATAAAGACTCAAAAATAGGAGTGGTTTTACAACCTACCGATAAAGATTATATTACTTATAATCATAAAGATTACTCTTTTACAGAAAGTGTAAGTAAAGGACTTTCATTAGGGTATTGGACTATAGTCGATTATTTTGCTCAGTTTAAATATATATTTACAAAAAAGGGTGCTTCACAATTAGGTGGTTTTGCAGCTATTGGTAAAATGTTTCCTCCAACATGGGATTGGGCTGCGTTTTGGGGTTTAACAGCCTTTTTATCTATTATGTTAGGTGTTTTAAACTTATTACCAATACCTGCTTTAGATGGCGGACACGTTATGTTTTTATTATATGAAATGGTGTCTGGGAGAAAGCCAGGAGACAAGTTCATGGAGTATGCACAAATGGTTGGATTCTTTATTTTAATAGGATTAGTTTTGTTTGCAAATGGGAATGATATTTTTAAAGCAATTTTTAATTAAATTTTTTAAAAATATTGTTTGCAGTAATTAAAAATATATATATATTTGCGCTCGCTTAGGCGAATATAATATTCCTTCTTAGCTCAGTTGGTTAGAGCATCTGACTGTTAATCAGAGGGTCCTTGGTTCGAGCCCAAGAGAAGGAGCAAAATTAAGTTCAACAGAAATGTTGGACTTTTTTGTTTTTATACCTTTCCTGACTAAAAATCCTTATGATTTTTTAAAATACATCGATTTCCTATTAAACAATTATATTTTAAACAAATTATAAATTGATGCTATGGTTATGTGTTGTATTTCTTAACAGGTGAGGGAATTGTAATAGTTGAGAATAGTTGCATTATGGAAATAAAAAGGCCATATTAATAAATAAAAAATAAAGAGTAATTCTTTATTAAATTGGTTTGGTAAAACAATATTTATAAACCAAAAAAGTTCAACATTTTTGTTGAACTTTTTTATATAGAAAAGGAAATCTTTTTTTACTTCCTAAAAATGATTCAAAGACGTATACATCCCCAAATACGTACCAACAAAACCTCCTGCTTTATTGGTGCTTAATATAGAAGCATCAATTGTATTACCTAAAAGTATCCAAGGATCATTTTCTTGCGTTTTGTAATAAAAATTGTAAAAACGTTTGTCACCTTCAACTTTTAAAAACAAGTCTTCTGTATTTTCATTTAGCTCCTTTTTTTCAATAATACTCGGTTTACTAGCATCTACAGGTCCTGCGTTTTTTTCTAAGTAGACTTCTACATTACCGTCTTTATTAAGTCGTTTTCCAATTAATAGATAAAAATCTTCATTTTGAAATGCTACCAATCCTGCCGTTTTTAATGTGTCTGTAACAGTATAAGAAAGCTTTGTAGACGCTTCAAATTGTAAATGCTGTTGTCTTCGGCCTATAAACGAATAGTTTGTTTTTGTATGTATCGATTCTGTTCTAGGTTTTATAAGTAAATTGTTACCATCTAATTTGTACCATGCTTCTAAAGGGGTTCTTATAAAATTCCATTTAAAGTCTAAAGTGTCTTCATTAAAATCGTCATGAAATACAAAGTTACCTGTTGTAGGGGTTGTTGCTTCCTGTGATACAGGTAAGTTTGGTTTTTTATGCAAAACAGTTATTGGGGTTTTGCCACCAACAACTTTTGGCCAGTCATTTTCCCAAGCTAAGGGCATTAAAAAGGTTTCTCTGCCTGTATTATACAAATCGCCTTCATAAGGTCTGCAGCCTAGAAATACAGTCCACCAATCTCCATTAGGGAGTTCTATAAAATCGGCATGTCCTGTTGATGAAATTTCGTTTGGTCGGTTAGCATCTAAATGACGTTGTGTTAATATTGGGTTGTTTTCATAACTTACATAAGGGCCAGAAACAGATTTGCTTCTAAATACCACCTCAGAATGATTATTCCCTGTGCCACCTTGAGCACAAATTAAGTAATAGTAACCGTCTTTTTTAAATATATGAGGCGCTTCTACCCAAACAGGTTTTATATCCATACTCGTACCGCCGTTTACTAATAGTGTAGATTCGCCAATAACCTTTTTGTTTTCAAGATCATATTCAAACATATAAATAGCGCGATGACCTTCATGTTTAGAAATATTATTTGGCGGAACACCATTATGTGTTATATAAACTTTACCATCATCATCAAAGAAAAGATCTGGATCTATACCTTCAACTTCTGGAAGTAATATAGGATCTGACCATGGGCCAGCAGGATTCTTAGCAGTAACAATAAAGTTTCCTGATGCTTCTACATTTGTACAAATAACATAAAAAGTATCATAATGATACCTAATAGTTGGCGCAAACATACCTTTAGAGACTTTTAATCCACTAAAATCTGCTTGTTCTTTACGCGTAATAACGTGTCCTAATTGTTTCCAATTAACAAGGTCTGTACTTTCAAAAATAGGAATGCCAGGGAAGTATGAAAACGATGAATTTATGAGGTAAAATTTACCATTAGCATAGCAAATACTTGGGTCTGGATAAAAGCCAGTTAAAATTGGATTTATATAGCTATCATCTGATTTCGAAAAAGATTTAAAAGTGTCATCATTTCCTTGGTAATTAAACCAGAAAAAAGTACTATATTCATGGTTCGCAACCGATTGTTTAAAATTGGAAATTTTTTTACATGAAAAGAATAAAGTTAAAAGACTTAGAATAGATAAAGTTTTGATAAAACTTGTAGAAAAAACGTGCATATCTTGTTTGTTTAATTAGTATTTAAATATAAAATATCTTTTCCTTAAAAGATGTATATTTGGTAAATTTTTTAGAATATAAATGAAAGAACATACAGAAGTTACTATATACGATATTGCAAAGAAACTAAATTTAGCGACTTCTACTATTTCAAGAGCATTAAAGAACCATTCTAGTATTAGTAAAAAAACTATTGAAAAGGTTAAAAACACAGCTGAAGAAATGGGTTATCGTCCCAATAACCTAGCAGCTAGTTTGCGAAATAAAAAAACGAAAACCATAGGTGTTTTATTACCTACAATTGAACAACCTTTTCTTTCATCATTAATTAGTGGGATAGAAATTACTGCAAAAAAAGCAGGGTATAATGTTATTATTGTACAATCGCATGATTCTTATAAAGGAGAATTGAGTTTAGTTCAATCCTTATATAATAACCGTGTTAGTGGTATTATTTGTTCCTTAGCTATGGAAACTCCAAATGCTAAGCATTTTCAATTATTTATAGATAGTAATACGCCTTTGGTTTTTGTTGATAGGGTGCCACAAGAAGAATTTAGTACATATAAAGTTATTATTGATAATTATGATGCTGGTTATAAAGCAACAAAACATCTTATTTCTCAAGGATGTAAGCGTATTGCTCACTTAGCAGCAGGTTCAGAATTTAGTATTTATTATGAAAGAAAAAAAGGGTATTTAGCTGCTTTAAAAGAATTTAATCTTCCTATTGAAGACGAACTTATAGTTAAACTAGATGGCATAACTTTGGAAGAAGCTGCCAAGGCTACAAACAATCTTCTTGATTTAAAAAATCCGCCAGATGGAATATTTGCACCAGGAGATATTTTAGGAGTAAGTGCCATACAATGCGCGAAAAAAAGAGGTATTAATGTGCCAGAAGATTTAGCCGTAATAGGTTTTAATAACGACCCAATTTCACAAATTATAGAGCCTCATTTGTCAACTATTTCCAATCCAGGATCTAAAATGGGTCAAGCTTCAGCTGAAATTATTTTAAAAACTTTAAAGTCTCAAGAAAAAGATGAGGTTAAAGAAACAAGAGTGCTAAACACTGAAGTTATTGTTAGAGAATCTTCTAAAAGGAAATAAAAAACACTTACTATTTTACAAACGTGTAGCCAGTAAGTGTCATTTTATTTTATTTCAGAAAATTATTTTATTCGGTTTGAAAGGGTGAAGCAGGTAATCCTTCTTTGTTAAATAAATTTGGGTTATCAGGATTGTCTGCCCATGCATAACGAACATATTTTGGGTTAGGAACTTCCTCACTAGAAACAATAACTTTGTCACCTTCTATTTTAGCATCTGCCCAAACAAAGTTTTTATCTTTACCTGCAATAGCAAATTCGCTTAATACTTCACCGTCAATAGCAATTAAGCCACTACCAAGGTGTTCGAATGAAATAATCATTTTATCTCCTTCTATTTCATAGCCTTTGTATAGCGGTCCAGAATAAACGATATCTTGATTATATGCTAATTTAAGTCCGGCAAGAGCCATACGTTCACCTACGTCTTTTTTGTTGTCTGGGTGAATATCATTCCATTCTCCTAAATCAATATTAACGGTCATGGCTGTATTTGGATATGAAAGCGCTTGAAATTGAGCGTTCCTAAATTCTGCCCAACCACTTTCTCTTGGTGAATAAGATACATCCATAAAGTTTGGAAGTTGAGCATAAATAAATGGCATTTCTGGGTTGTTAAACACTTCTCTTAAACCAGAAATTAAAGCATGTGTGTAGCCTTTGTATTTTTCTGGTTGCCCTGCATTACTTTCTCCTTGATACCAAATTGTGCCTTTTATTGGATATTGAATAAATGGAGCAATCATAGCATTATAAAGCGAATTAGGTTCTCTTTGCGGTCTTATGGTTCTTTGCTTTTTCACATCTTTTTTACTAGAAGAAGATTTACTGCGAGGATGAAACACTTTGCCTACTTTGTACTTCCAGTAGCCTTTAAGGTCTATAGTATCATTTTCTGTAAATACATAATAAGGTTTGTCTGGAACAAAACCACCTTTGCCAGATTTATTAGTGACACGTATTACAAAAATATTTTTACCTAATTTTAGAGTGCTAGCGGGTAAAGTATATCTTCTTTGTGGGTATTGGTAGGTTGTATTTCCAACTTTTTCTCCATTAATGTATAGCTCGTCGGCATCTACAATTCTTCCAAGAAAAACGCGAGCTTCTTTGCCTACCATAGATTGCGGAATATCAATTTCTCTACGGTACCATACGATACCATTTAAATCTTTAACACCTTGGTCTTCCCAATATCCAGGGATGTTAATAGTTCTCCATTTTTTAGGAGTGAAACTTATATCGTACCAAGGTTTTTCTCCCGCTAAACCTTTGTCTAATTTTTTTGGTGCTGAAGTATTATTTGAAGGCTTTCTTTTTAAACTATTTACAAAAGCAGTGTCTTTGTTTTCTTCGATTATCTTTAGCATGTCTGGAAAATTTTTATACCCTTCTTTTGGAATCCAAGCTTCAATAGGAGTGCCTCCAATACTAGAATTAACTAACCCTATTGGGATATGAAATTTTTCATATATTTTTTTAGCAAAAAAGTAAGTGACTACAGAAAAAGGTCTCACCTCTTCTCCTACTGCTTTTAGCCATTCACCTCCTACTAAATCTTTTGTTGGCCCAGAAATACTATTAGTTCTTGGGATTTTAAAATGACGTATTTCTGGATAATTTGCATTCGCAATTTCATTGGCATAAATATTATCATGCCTAAATAATTGATGCTCCATATTCGATTGCCCAGAACAAAGCCAAACGTCTCCAATTAATACATCTTTTACTTCTACTTTGTTTTTTCCAGAAATTTTGATTGTATAAGGACCACCTGCTTTCATTTTAGGGAGTTTAATACTCCAATTCCCTTCTAAGGATGCCTTAGTTCGATATGTTCTTCTGTTAAAGGATACCACGATTTTCTCATTAGGACTTGCCCATCCCCAAATAGGAAGCTTAACATCGCGTTGCAATACCATACCGTCGCTAATTAGTTTAGGCAGTGTAACCTGTCCGATTACAGTATTAGCTTGAATAAAAAATACAACAATAATTAAGAACTTAAGTTTATTCATTTTTATAATTAGTTTACTTTAACTAAAATTTCAGATATTTTTGAAGCTCCCAATTCTAAACTTCGTTTCATTGGGCTCGAACCTCCTATGTGAATTTTAAATGAACCAGATTCTATAGTTCTAGTACCATCATTTTTTACGATTTCGAAATCTTTCGGTGTTAATTCAAATGATACTTTTTCAGTATTTCCTGGTTCTAAGGTAATACGTTTTGTGTTGATTAATTGAGAGTTTGGAACACTAACTGATGCCTCAATATCTGAAATATAAACTTGTACAATCTCATCAGATTTCACTTGTCCTGTATTAGTAACAGAAACTTGAACAGTAAGGTTTTCTTCTTTAGAAATAGTAGAAGATGATACCTCAATATTACTATATTCAAAAGTAGTATAACTCAATCCGAATCCAAATGGGTATAATGGATCTACATCCATATACTTATAAGTTCTTCCTTTCATAGAGTAATCATCAAAGGCAGGTAATTGGTCTAGCGATTTTGGAAACGTAATTGGTAACCTTCCTGATGGAGAAACATCTCCAAAAAGAATATCTGCAACTGCGGTTCCTCCTTCTTCACCTGGATACCAAACAAATAAAACAGCATCAGATAAAGCTTCTACTTCAGCTAGATTTATTGGACTTCCACCTATTATTATTGAAACAATTGGTTTTTTATTATCAGGATTTTTATCGGCTGTTTCTCTTAATTCTTTTAAGTAATCAATCTGATTTTGTGGTAAATTATAATCTAATCGATCACCAGCTGTGTTTGAATCTAACGAATCGCCTTCTTCTCCTTCTAACTGACTAGAAATACCCATAACGGCAATAGTTACATCACTATTTCCTGCATGTCCAATAGCATAGTTTATAGGGTTTATTGATGGCTTGTTAAGCATAGCGCCTAATCTAAATTGTAATTGACTTGTAGGTTCTATAGCGGCACTAATACCTTCTAAAATGGTAACCATATTAGAATTTACACCATAATAATTACCTAAAAGTATTTCTATGCTAGCAGCATTTGGTCCTGTAACAAAATATTTTGAAAGATCGTTTTTTAAAGGTAAAATACCATTGTTTTTTAAGAGCACGATACTTTTTTGAGCGACTTCTTTAGATAGCGCTCTGTGGGTTTCGTTATTTACAATATCAATTGAAATATTATCATAAGGGCTACTTCCTTTAGGATCAAATAGCCCTAATTTAAATCTTGTTTGTAATAGAATGGCTAATTGTTTATCAATTTCTTCTTCAGTAATTAATCCATTTTTAACAGCATCATTTAATGCATGGTAAGTAGGTCCGCAATTTAGACTCACACCACTCTTTACTGATAGAGCGGCAGCTTCAGCTTCTGTTTTCACTCTTCCATGTCCACCTTCATCTACTTGTTTATAAAAATCAACCAATGCACTACAATCTGTTAAAACATGACCTTTAAAATTCCATGTATCTCTAAGGACATCTGTTATTAAATAGTTGCTAGAACAACAAGGTTCTCCATTTGTTTGGTTATAGGCGCACATTACAGATTCAACATTCACATCAACTAATGCTTTAAATGCAGGTAAGTAGGTTTCCCATAAGTCTTTTTGAGATACTTCGGCATTGAATTCATGTCTTACTTTCTCAGGGCCACTATGTACTGCAAAATGTTTTGCACACGCAGCTGTTTTTAAATAATCAGGATTATCTCCTTGTAAACCTTTAACAAAAGAAGCTCCTAAAACAGAAGTTAAATAAGGATCTTCACCGTAAGTTTCTTGTCCACGACCCCAACGAGGATCTCTAAAAATATTAATGTTAGGCGTCCAAAATGTTAAACCATTATATTGTTTGTTGTAACCTACCTCATTTGTAGCATTATATATCGCTCTAGCTTCATCTGATATGGCTGAAGAGACTCTAAAAGCCAACTCTTCATCAAAAGTAGCACCTAAACCAATAGCTTGAGGAAAAACTGTTGCGGCACAAGAACGACCCACACCATGAAGCGCTTCGTTCCAATAATCGTAAGCTGGAATTTTTAAACGTTCAATTGCCGGTGTACCATTCATCATTTGTCCTATCTTTTCTTCAAGTGTTAATCTTGACATTAAATCTTGAATTCTTTCATTTATAGAAAGTGAAGGGTTGTAAAATGCAAAGGTGTCTCGAAGTTTGACAGTATCATTATCAGTGCTAGAATTATTGTTTTTTTCTTGATTACAAGAAATTATAATTGAGGCAAAAAAAATGAGTAGTAAAGTTTTTGTCAATAAAGTTTTCATCATTAGGTTTTAATTAAAAGCATTAGTAAAAGTATCTAAAAATTTTTATATTCAATTGGAATGTTTTAGATTTACGCAATCGATTGCAAATTAAATGAATTTTTTTATTTTCACAATAAATTAACTCAGATATTATGGAATAGTTATTTATTCGAATTTAAATTATCAATATGTTTAAGAAGTATGATTTGTTTTAAAATAAGATTTATGTTGAAGAGATATAGTTTATTAGCACTGGTAATGATAATGTTTAGCTTAAAGAGTTTTGCTAATGATGGTTATAAGTTGTGGTTACAGTATGATATTATAAAGAACGAATCTTTAAGAAAAAATTATCAGTCTCATATTAAAAAATTAATACCTTTTGGTAATTCTGAAACAATAAAAATTGCTTTAAATGAATTAGAAAGAGGGCTTTCAGGTATGTTGGGTGAGAAGTACTTGTCTAAAATAAAGGAGAGTAATTCTAAAAAATGTGTTTTAGTTTTTGGGTCTGAATCATCTTTAAATCGAGATGTTTCAAGTTTATTAGCGAAAGAGTTTAGTGAGATCAATGATGAAGGTTTTATTATTAAATCAATCACTTTAAAAGGAAAGAAGCAAATAGTTATTACAGGTAAAACAGATGTTGGTGTTTTATATGGTGTTTTTAACTTTTTAAGATTAATACAAACAAATAAATCTATTGAAAATTTATCTATTGTAGATGCTCCTAAATTAAAAGTTAGGGTCTTAAACCATTGGGATAATTTAGATAGAACTGTAGAAAGAGGGTATTCAGGATCCTCAATTTGGGATTGGCATAAGTTACCAGATTATATAGACCAGCGTTATATAGATTATGCGAGAGCAAACGCGTCTATAGGTATTAACGGTACTGTGTTAAACAATGTAAATGCGAATGCACTTATTTTAACGCCTCATTATTTAGAGAAAGTTAAAGCTTTAGCAAATGTTTTTAGGCCTTATGGTATTAAGGTATACTTAACAGCTCGTTTTTCTGCACCAATCGAGATTGGAGGTTTAAAAACAGCCGACCCACTAGATGCTGGTGTTATTAAATGGTGGAAAGATAAAACTGCTGAAATCTATAAATCGATACCTAATTTTGGAGGCTTTTTAGTAAAAGCAAATTCTGAAGGGCAACCAGGACCTCAAAATTATGATAGAAATCATGTAGATGGTGCTAATATGATGGCAGAAGCTTTAGCTCCTTTTGGAGGTATTGTTATGTGGAGAGCTTTTGTTTATTCAGAGCATGATGTAACAGATAGAGCAAAACAGGCTTACTCTGAGTTTGTGCCTTATGATGGACAATTTAAAGACAATGTACTTGTTCAAGTAAAAAATGGCGCGATTGATTTTCAACCTAGAGAACCTTTTCATCCTATGTTTGGTGCGATGCCAAAAACACCTTTAATGATGGAATTTCAAATTACCCAAGAGTATTTAGGGTGTAGTACACATGCTGTATTTCTTCCTGCTTTATATGAAGAAGTTTTAAAAGCAGACACTTACCAAAAAGGGAAAGGCTCAACAGTTGCTAAAGATATTGATGGAACGCTTTATAATAAAAAGCTAACAGGAATGGCTGGTGTTAGTAATATTGGTACCGATAGAAACTGGACAGGTAATGTGTTTTTACAAGCTAACTGGTATGGTCTTGGAAGATTGGCATGGAATCCAAATCTGAGTTCTGAAGATATAGCAGACGAATGGGTACGAGAAACTTTTTCTAATAATGAAGGTTTTGTAAAACCAGTAAAGGAAATGATGCTTAATTCTAGAGAAGCTGTTGTTAATTATATGACGCCTTTAGGTTTGCACCATATTATGGCAACGGGTCATCATTACGGTCCTGGTCCTTGGGTTTCTAATTTATCGAGACCAGAATGGAACCCGGTTTATTATCATAAAGCAGATTCTTTAGGAATTGGTTTCGACCGAACTTCGAAAGGAAGTAATGCCATCGATCAATACGCACCAGAAGTGGCTAAAATGTTTAATAACATAGAAACATGTCCTGAAGAATATTTATTATGGTTCCATCATGTATCATGGGATTATAAATTGAAGAATGGCGAAAGCCTATGGAATGGAATGGCTTTAAAATATCAAGTAGGTGTTAATCAAATTCAAGCTATGATTAATACTTGGGATGCACAAGAAGCTTATGTTGATTCTCAACGTTTTCAAGAAATGAAGATGTTGTTAAACATTCAATATAAAGAAGCAAAATGGTGGAGAGATGCCTGTTTACTATATTTTCAACAATTTTCTAAAAAAGAATTGCCACAAGGCGTTGAAAAACCGACTCAAACATTAGACTATTTTAAATCGTTAGAATTTCCTTTTGCTCCAGGACACCATTAATTTTAAGCTTTTAAAGAAATAAAAACTAAATGAAAATTTTAAATAAAATTAGAGTTTTTTCTACTGTATTATTAATGTTATTAGTTACAATAACGAATAATGCTCAAAGTATAAATACGAAGCAATATGTTATTAATGAGCAAGCTTTAGGAAGCTTTCCTTTAGCTTCAAATGGTAATGTTGCATCTATTTTAATAAGTGATGATGATTTTGCTGGTGTAAAACGTGTTGCTGGGCATTTAAAAAATGATATTAAAAACGTAACGAATACCTTTCCAAATACTTTAGATGAAGAATTGCAAGTAGAAGACTATCTAGTTATTATTGGCACTTTAGGTAAAAGTAAAATTATCAATAGGTTAGTAACTGATGGTAAAATAGATAAAACAGGGCTTGAAGGTAAAAGGGAAAAATTCATAACGCAAATTATTGATAATCCGCTAACGGGTGTTAAAAAAGCATTGGTTATTGCTGGTTCAGATAAACGAGGAACCATCTATGGTATTTACGATCTTTCAAAACAAATAGGCGTGTCACCATGGTATTTCTGGGCAGATGTTCCTATTAAAAAACAAGCAGAATTACATGTGCTTCCAGGTAATCACACTATGGGAGAACCTAAAGTAAAATACAGAGGTATTTTTATTAACGATGAAGCACCTGCATTAACCGGTTGGGCAGATGAAAATTATGGAGATCTTAATTCTAAGTTTTATGAGCAGGTATTTGAACTTATTCTTCGATTAAAAGGTAATTATTTGTGGCCAGCAATGTGGGGTAATGCCTTTAATGATGACGATCCTTTAAACCAATCTTTAGCAGATGAATATGGTATTGTAATGGGAACATCACACCATGAGCCTATGGTTCGGTCTCAGCAAGAGTGGAAGCGATATGGTAAAGGAGAATGGAATTATAACACTAATAAGGAGGGGCTTAATGATTTTTGGAGAAAGGGAATACAAAATATGGGTGATGCTGAATCGCTTGTAACTATTGGAATGCGGGGTGATGGTGATGAACCTATGAGTGAAGAAACGGCTACTGATTTACTTGAAAGTATAGTAAAATCGCAAAGAGAAATTATTGAAGAAGTAACAGGTAAACCTGCAGACAAAACACCTCAAATTTGGGCACTTTATAAAGAAGTACAAGATTATTATGATAAAGGTATGCAAGTACCAGATGATGTTACATTGCTACTTTGTGATGATAATTGGGGAAATTTAAGAAAGTTACCAAGTTTAAATGCTAAGCCTCGTAAAGGTGGCTATGGTATCTATTATCATTTTGATTATGTTGGTGGACCACGAAGTTATAAGTGGACAAACACAAACCAAATTGAACGTGTTTGGGAACAAATGCATTTGGCTTACAAACATGGCGTAGATGATGTTTGGATTGTAAATGTTGGGGATATAAAACCCATGGAGTTTCCTGTTTCTTTCTTTTTAGATTATGCTTGGAATCCTGAAAAATGGGATGCAAATAATTTACAAGATTATTATCACCAGTGGGCTAAAGATAATTTTGGTGGTCAGTTTACAGAAGACATAGCGAATCTTTTAAGACTTTACACAAAATATAATGCTCGTAAAACACCTGAACTTTTAGATATTAATACATATAGTTTAATAGATTATAATGAAGCCGAAACGATTGTTAATGATTATAATGCATTAGTTGAAAAAGCTAAAGAAATTAATGAACAATTAAAACCAGAATATAAAGACGCTTTTTATCAATTGGTGCTTTATCATGTTTTAGCAGGTGCGAATCTTAACGAATTATATGTTACCGTTGCTAGAAACAAGCTGTATGCAGAACAAGGAAGGGCTTCAACTAATTTAGAAGCTGAAAAAGTTAAAGACTTATTTAATAAAGTAGCTGAATTTGATAACCATTATAATAAAGTAATGTCTAATGGCAAATGGAATCACATGATGTCTCAAGCATATATTGGAGCTACAAATTGGAGAGCACCATCTAAAAACATAATGCCTGAAACAAAAACCATAGAACTATCAAGCAATTCTGAAGTTGGTGTTGCTGTGGAAGGTTCTAAAAAATGGTGGCCAAATGCAACAGAAGAAACTATTCTTCCAACCTTTATTTCTTTCGAAAATAATACATTCTATTTTGATGTTTTTAATAAAGGAACTGAATCTTTTTGTTTTAAAATAAAGTCTAAATCTAAGTGGTTAATTTTTTCTAAAATAAAAGGGACTATAGATAAAGAAGAAAGAATTAAGGTCACTATAGATTGGGGAAAAGCACCTATAGGATTACATAAAACATCCTTTATTGTTAAGGCGAATAAAAAATCTATACCTGTTTTTGTTCAAACGAATAATGTTGATTTAAAAGAGGCTAAAGGTTTTGTTGAAAATAATGGTTTTATAGCAATTGATGCCATTCATTTTTCAAATAAATCCGTATCGGAAACATTTAAATGGGTTGTTGTTGATAATCTTGGTAAAACGGGTTCTTCTATAATATCATTACCAATAGAAAAAGGTAGAGTTGTATTAAATGAAAACGCTCCTAAGTTATCTTATAATGTTAATTTCCAAACAATAGGTACTGTAAAAGTACACATGTATTTTTCACCAACTATTAATTATGCTAATAGAGAAGGTCTGTATTATGGTTTATCCTTCGACAAAGAAAAACCTATTCAAATAAATTACGATTCAGATCCAAATATTTTTAATTATAACGGAAAAGTACCAAGCAATTGGCATACAAATGTTTCAGATAAGATTAAAGTTATTACTACTGAATTTGAAATTGATAAAGCAGGAAATCATACCCTAAATTATTATAGAGTTGATGAAGGTTTAGTGCTTCAAAAAATAATTATAGAAACGGAAAGCAGTCATTTAAAGGACACTTATTTAGGTCCTAAGCAAAGCTTTAAAAAGAATTAAAAATGAGTGAAATATTAAAATATATAACACTGATTGTTTTACTGGCTTTTATGAGTTGTAGTAAATCAGAAGACGATGATACTATCAGTACACCTGAACCTACTCCAGCTCCTATGCCTACAATAACATTAAAGGAAGCTGCAAATTTCCCAATAGGAAATACTGTTTCTGAAAGTACTCTAGCATCTAGTAGTAATAATTATTTTAGAACCTTGTTAAACAAAGAATTTAATAGTATTACTGCTGGTAATGACATGAAAATGTATAAGTTTTTTAAAGGCCCAAATAATTATGATTGGAGTTCTGGAGATGCTATTGTTACGTATGCAAAAGCAAACGGATTACGGGTTCATGGGCATACATTAATTTGGCATCCTTCATATGCTATTCCAGATTGGTTAGAAAATTTCGGGGGCACTGATGCTGAGTTTGAAGCGCACATAGAAGCATATATTAAAGCTGCAGTTTCTCATTTTGCTGAAGCAACTTTTGCCGATGGAACTCCTGTTTTAGAAAGTTGGGATGTTGTTAACGAAGCATTTACTTCAGATGCAGAAGCTGCTCCTTTTCATAAAAGAATTGGACCTGATTATGTTGAAAAATGTTTTAAATGGGCACGTGAAGCCGACGACAAAGTGAAGTTGTTTTATAACGATTATAACTTAGGTAGCGATAGCTCTAAAGCAGGTAAAGTTATAAATATGGTTAATGATTTTAAAGCAAATTCAGTACCCATTGATGGTATTGGCATGCAAATGCATATAGATTATCAGTATCCTGGGTTACAATCCTTAAAATCGAATGTAACTAAACTAGCTAATACAGGGCTTTTAATTCATTTTTCTGAAGTAGATATGACTGTGAATAAAGATAAAGTTTTAACGCGTCTCACAACAGAAAGATCAAATGCTCAAAAAGAAAGATACAAACAAATGGCAATCATATATAAAACCATTCCAGAGGCTCAACAATTTGGAATTACCTTTTGGGGCATGAGAGACACCGATAGTTGGTTGCTAGATTTTTACGATAACCCAAAAGAATGGCCATTATTATTCGATTCAGGATACAATTATAAACCGGCAATATTTGGTTTCTTAGATGGTTTAACTAATTAAATAAAAAATGAAAAAAACAAAACCCTTTTTAGTTGTTATAGCTATACTACTATTAGTAATAAGCTGTAAAAAAGTTGATGAAGTAAAACCTGTAAAAGTTGTTTCTTTAAAAAATGAGTTTAAAGAAAATTTCTATATAGGAGTTGCTATAAATGAAAGCCAAATAGAAGAACAAGATTCTTTAGAAACTGCATTAATTTCAAAGGAATTCAACAGTATTACTGCCGAAAATATTATGAAGTCCATGTTTATCCATCCCAAAAAGGATACATTCGATTTTATACTAACCGATAAATATGTAGCCTTTGGAAAAAAGAACGATATGTTTATACATGGTCACACCTTAATCTGGCATAGCCAATTAGCGCCATGGTTTAAAGCAATAAAAGATAGTACAGAAATGAGTTCTACTATGGAAAACCATATAAAGACCATTGTGAGTAGATTTAAAGGAAAAATAAATTCTTGGGATGTTGTAAATGAAGCATTAAATGAAGATGGTACTTTAAGAAAGTCTGTTTTTTTAGATACTTATGGTGAAGATTATTTGGCTCAAGCTTTTAAATTGGCATCAGAAGCAGATCCAAATACAGATTTATATTATAACGATTATAATATGACAAGTACTGATAAAAGAAACGGTGCTATAAAGATGGTAAAACGTATTCTTGATAAAGGAATAAAAGTAGATGGTATTGGTATGCAAGGACATTGGAGTTTAGATTCTCCATCGATAGAAGTTATTGAAGAAAGTATTTTAGCATATGCAGATCTTGGAGTAAAAGTTGCCATTACTGAACTCGACATTAATTTACTGCCTAGTCCATGGGATTTGGTAGGAGCCGAAATAAGTCAAAAGTTTGAAAACAGTGAAAAAATGAACCCTTATACCAAAAGTGTTCCAGACTCCATTCAAACTAAATTCACAAAACGTTATCAAGATATTTTTAAATTGTTTTTAAAACATCAAGATAAGATTAGTAGAGTGACTTTTTGGGGGTTAAGCGATAAAGATACTTGGTTAAATGACTGGCCTATTGAAGGGCGTACAAATTATCCAATGGTTTTTGACAGACAGTTAAAAACCAAAAAAGCATATGATAGTATTTTGTCATTAAAAAAAGAACCAACTAACTAGATATATACAAGGACATATGAATTCAACTTCTCAAAAACTATCCATAAAAGAAAAAATTGGATATAGCTTAGGCGATCTCGCTGCAAATTTGGTTTTCCAAACCTTAATGACCTATCTGGCATATTTTTATACAGATATTTATGGACTTGAAGCAAATCATGCTTCTGCAATTATGTTAACCGTTGGTCTTATTGCTGCATTTGGGTTTAATCCAATAATAGGAGCCATTGCAGATAGAACCAATTCTAAATGGGGAAAGTTTAGACCTTGGATTTTATGGACAGCCATTCCTCTTGGAGTTATTGCATTATTAGCTTTTAGTACACCTGATTTTGAGTATAAAGGAAAAGTAATTTATGCTGTAGTAACATACACTTTATTATTACTATTATATGCGGCTAATAATTTACCGTATTCTGCTTTAAGTGGTGTAATTACAGGCGATATGGCAGATAGAAATAGTTTATCATCTTATCGTTTTGTAGCCGTAATGTTTGCACAATTTTTTGTGCAAGTATTTATGTTGCCAATTATTGAATCTGCTGGAGGTGGAGATAAAGCTGTAGGTATTGAAATTGTAATGACATGGTTAGCTATTATAGGCACTGTTATGTTAATTATTACATTTTTAACTACAAAAGAGCGTATTGTACCAACACCAGAACAAAAATCGAGTATTAAAGAAGATTTAGGCGATTTATTTAAAAACAAACCATGGGTTATTATTCTTATTGTTACAACATTAGTTTTTGTAACACTTGCTATGAAAGGAGGCTCGTATGTTTATTACTTCGAGAATTATGTTAGTGAAGAAAAATTAACACATTTTATTCAACCTATTTTAGATTTCCTGTCATCTATTGGAATTAATTTCTTTGGAGAAAACCCTGTATCAGCTGGATTTGGATTATTTAACGCAGGAGGTATTATTTTTATGATTGTTGGTATAACACTTTCAAAAAAATATGCAGACAAGTACGGAAAAAGAGATGTTTTTAGAGTGGCTCTATTTATTTCAACGTTGTTTATTATAGCCTTTTATTTTTTCTCTACCGAATCTGTAGAATTAATCTTTGTTTCACAAATATTACATGGTTTTTTCTATGGTCTTACTATACCCTTATTATGGGCTATGATTGCGGATGTGGCGGATTATTCTGAATGGAAAAATAACCGTAGAGCTACGGCCATTATTTTTTCTGCAATGATGGTGGGTTTAAAAGGCGGTTTAAGCATAGGAAGCGCTTTGTTAACTTGGATTCTAGGCTTATATGGATATGTAACAAAAGAGGCTGCAATTGCTGGAGAAGTAATTACACAACCAGATACAGCTATTCAGGGAACAAAAATGTTAGTAAGTATATATCCTGCAATTCCATTTTTAATATGTGTAGGCTTGTTATTTCTTTATGAAATTAATAAGAAAATGGAAGTACAAATAGAAAGTGATTTAAAAGAAAGAAGAAATTAAAAGAATATAATTATGCCAGAAGATAGTATTGAAGAAATTGATTTTAATGAATTAAATAATAAAGCTATTTCTCAACCATTAGTTACACATATGTATACTGCAGATCCGTCTGCTCATGTTTTTAATGGTAAGATTTATATTTATCCATCGCACGATATTGATGCAGGAATCCCTTTTAATGATAATGGCGACCATTTTGGTATGGAAGATTATCATGTTATTTCTATGGACTCTATTGAGAGTGATGCTGTAGATAATGGCGTTGCCTTACATGTAAAAGACGTAGCATGGGCAGAAAGACAAATGTGGGCTCCAGATGCGGCACATAAGGGAGGGAAATATTACTTGTTTTTTCCAGCCAGAAACAAAGAAGGGTTTTTTCAAATTGGGGTAGCTGTAGGAGATTCTCCAATTGGTCCTTTTGTTGCACAACCTAAAGCCATCAAAGGAAGTTATAGTATAGATCCTGCTGTTTTTGAAGATGAAGATGGTAGTTACTACATGTATTTTGGAGGACTTTGGGGAGGTCAACTTCAAAAATATAGAAATAATATATTTAATGAAGATAATGAGTTACCTAAGCCAGAAGAACCTGCATTGCTACCTTTGGTTGCTAAATTAGCAGATGATTTATTAGAGTTTTCTGAAGACGTAAAAGAAGTTCAGATTTTAGATGAAAATGGCAAATTGTTACTAGAAGGAGATAATGACCGTCGCTTTTTTGAAGCGTCTTGGTTGCATAAATATAAAGGGAAATACTATTTCTCTTATTCAACAGGCGATACTCATTTTATTTGTTACGCCATTGGAGACAGTCCTTATGGACCATTTACGTATACAGGAAGAATTTTAAATCCTGTTGTTGGTTGGACATCGCATCATTCTATTTGTGAAGTAGAAGGGAAGTGGTATTTGTTTTATCATGACTCTAGTTTATCTGAAGGTGTTACGCATTTGCGTTCGGTAAAAGTTGCTGAAATAACCTATAATGATGATGGTACTATAAATACATTAAACCCTTATAGTAAGATGTCTTAATTTGAATATTGTTTTTTTAAAAGTATTCTAAATATATTTATAATTAATTTCATTTTTTTGAATATGTATTCTATTTTAAAAAATACTATTTTATTGTTATTAAGTTTATCTATTTTTAGTTGTTCTGATGAAAAAAAGACTAAAGTTTCAGATGAAAATCATCAAATAATACATAAACATAAAAAAGGAGAGCCAGATCAATCAACACTTAAGATGATTCAATCTGTAAAACAAGCTGTTTCACTTATTGATGTAGAAAACGCTCCATATATTTTAAATAACAAAAAAGTTGAACTTTTAGAAAACCACCTTCAAAACTTAAGCGGTAATAACCGCTTAAGTTTACTTTTTACATATGCTATAGAATTACTTAATGCAGGTAAAACCGAAGCGGCTATTTTAACTTTTAATGAAGTATTACAAATAATTCAAACGAAAGATTTAAAATCTAAGGCTGAGGTTATTTATACTATTAAAAAGCAGTTAGCAATTGCTTATATGCGTAAAGCAGAGCAAGATAATTGTATTGCAAATCATAATGAGGAATCTTGTATAATTCCAATAAGTCTAAAAGCACAACATGTTTTAAAAGAAGGCGCAGAAAAAGCAATAGACTTACTTAATCAGTTATTAATAGAAAACCCAGACGATCTAGATTGCCAATACCTACTTAATATTGCAAGTATGACCATTGGTCAATATCCAGACAAAGTTCCTTTAAAATTTAGGATTCCCGAAGCTTACTTTTCTAGCTCAGCAGCATTTCCACGTTTTAAAGATATTGCAATGAACTTAGGAGTAGATGAAAACCAAAAGTCTGGAGGCACTTGTATCGATGACTTTAATGGTGATGGCTATTTAGATATTATAGCGTCTTCTTGGGGGTTCGAAGATCAGATTAAGTATTTTCAAAATGATAAAAATGGAAGTTTTACAGATAAAACAAAAGATGCAGGTTTAAATGGCGTTACAGGAGGATTAAACTTGAGGCATGCCGATTATAATAATGATGGACATTTAGATTTTATAATATTACGAGGCGCTTGGTTGTCCAATAATGGTGGTATTCCTAATTCATTAATGCGAAATAATGGTGATGGTACTTTTACAGATGTTACTATGGAAGCTGGTGTTTATTCGCTTAACCCAACACAAACAGCCGTTTGGACAGATGTAAACTTAGATGGTTGGGTTGATTTATTTATAGCCAACGAATGGTCTCAAAACAAACAAAGTCTATGCGAATTATATATAAATCAAACAGATGGAACGTTTAAAGACTTAGCTAAAGAATCTGGAATTACTGCTATGGGCTACTTTAAGGGTATTGCAAGTGGTGACGTTAATAATGACTTATACCCAGATCTTTATTTATCTAACTATTCAGGGTTAAATACTTTATATATAAACACGACTAGTGAAAAAGGAAAGCCTTCTTTTAAAAGATCCGAAAAAGAATCAGGTGTATCTCAACCAATAGCAAGCTTTCCAACTTGGATTTTTGATTATAATAATGATGGACTGGAAGATATATTTGTTTCTGGATATTCTACCGTTGAAAAATTGCCAGCACAATTAATGATGCAAAATATAAAAGGGAATAATCATGATAATAGACCTTTTCTGTATCAAAATAATGGCGATGGGACATTTAAAGAAGTGTCTTTAAGCGTCAATTTAACAGAGCCTATTGCAACAATGGGTTGTAATTTTGGTGACTTAGATAATGATGGCTTTTTAGATTTTTATCTTGCAACAGGAGATCCAGATTATTTTTCTATTGTACCTAACCGAATGTATCATAATATAAATGGTGAAAAATTTGAAGATGTTACATATACTGGGGGTTTTGGACATATACAAAAAGGGCATGGTATAGGTTTTGGCGATTTAGATTTGGATGGAGACCAAGATATTTATGCCGTTATGGGTGGCGCATTAGAAGGCGATGTTTTTAGAAATTTACTTTTTGAAAATCCTTTAGGGAATAAAAATAGTTGGATAAATATTATTTTAGAAGGCAAACAGAGTAATCGATCTGCAATTGGTGCTAAAATTATTCTAACCATTGAAGAAAATGGTAAAGAGCGCCATATTTATCATTCTGTAGGGACTGGAGCAAGTTTTGGAGGTAATAGTATTATGGCCGAAATAGGTTTAGGGAAAGCTTCCAGTATAAAAAGAATAGAAATAAAATGGCCTCATTATTCTAAACCGACCAATGTTTATAATAACGTACCAATAAATCGTACTATTAAAATTATTGAAGGAGAGCCTATCAAAGAACTCGATTTAAATAAAGTGTCTTTCAAAAGCAAAACACTTCATCACAACCATTAATTTTTAATTTTAAAAATAGTTAATGGCCCATTATTGTTTGCAATAACTAAATAAGGTTCTTTCTTAATTGTTATCAACCTCATCCCTTTTGCATTTAAATTATTATAAAAACTAATGTCGTTGTATGTTTTTAAACTGCCTTTCGAATCTCCTAATAAAACATAACCTGCATTACCATCATAACGAACGGTTTCTACTTCAGCTTCATGAATGGCACCAACACCAACTACATCTATATGGCCATCATTGTTAATATCTGTGAATTCAAAAGACATTGTTGGTCCTAATTGAGCTGTATTTGGTAAATGGTTTACTTCAAATTTACCATCACCTTTATTTTCAATATAAACGGATTTAAACTCATAAACTTCTTTATGAAAAGAATTTTCTAGCATAGTATCTCCATAAATATCGACTAATGTGGAATTAGCAAATTCTTTATAAGTCTTAATTTTTTCACTAACAAAAGGGTTTTGACTAGTTGAGCATTCTTTTCCTCTTACAGGAACTAAATTTCCATTATAGAGTTTACTCAAAATCATATCGTAGTTTCCATCATCGTCAAAGTTATTTCCGTAAATATGAAGTGGTCTTTTCTTTGAAGGATGAAATTTATTATTACCACCTAAATTTCCTGCGAAATAATCCAAATCGCCATCATTATCAAAATCAATGGCACTAATGGTATTCCACCAACCTTCTGTATCTTCGAAAGCTTCAATGTTTTTTTTCTGTAGTTTACCTTCTACATTATCAAAAATGGTGATAGGCATCCATTCGCCAACGATTATTAAGTCTTTATCTCCATCGCTATCATAATCAGATAATATCATATCGTTAATCATTCCAATTTCTGAAAATTCTGGAGCTATCTTGTTCGTTACATCTAAAAACCGACCGTTAACATTTTCTAATAGATACGATTTTGGTGTTAATGGATATTTGCCTGGAACTACACGTCCACCAATTGCTAAGTCTAAATCGCCATCGTTATCAAAATCTAGAGATATTACAGCTTTAGCGCTACTGGTAATTTTTGGCAATGTGTTTGATTTTTTAAAATTGCCATTCCCATCATTTATATAAAGACGGTCTTGTAATAATACACTTTTTTCTTTTAATTCATAACCACCGCTTGCTACATAAAGGTCCAGGTCTCCATCACTATCTGCATCAAAAAAATGAGCACCATTATCTTCATAGCTTTTATCTTTTTCAAAAGCTATTTGCTTTTTATTATTAAATTGACCATTTGAATTTTGAATATATAATTCAGCCGATTGATTAAAACCGCCTCCTAAAAAGATGTCTTCCAATCCATCATTATTAACATCTGCTATAGTAAATGCAGGTCCTTGTTGCGATTGTTTTTGTGGTAAAAGGACTTGACGTGAAAAATCGTTGAATTCATTTTCGGCATGTTTAAATTTAAATCCTAAAGTTTTAGGATTTATTTTTGAGAAATTTTTAAGTGATTTGTTTTTAGTTTTTCCTTTAGCTGAAGCATCATTTTGATTTAATGTTAGGGTTTGATTGGCTCTAACATTTTCTACTACAGATGTTTTTCCGTTAGTCCAAACTACTTCAATACGTTTAATTAATGCTTCATGTCCAATTCCAAAATTTAATTGTGGTGAGACTGAAGATTGGTAACCTCTAGAAAGAAACATTTCCTGGTATTGTTGTGTGCTATCGGTATAAATTTTTATTTTCGAACCAATAGCGTTTCTATTTTTTTCATTACCAACAAGTTTAATATTTATATAATTATTTATGGAATTATTTTCATATAAACTAGCTTCATCGTCTAGGTTATTAATAACTAAATCAAGATCACCATCATTATCTAAATCTGCATAAGCAGCCCCGTTTGAATTAAAAGCCTTATTTAGGCCCCATCCGTTTATTACTTTGCTAAATGATAAATCGCCATTATTTTTAAAAGCATAATTTTGAAGTTTATCAGAAGGCATAGTATTTAAAATTTGGGACATGGACATTTTGTTTATAGAGTCTTGCTCAGTGTCTAGAAAATTTCCAAAATCTTGGTTAGCAATCTCTCTTTTAATCCCATTAGTTATAAAAATATCTTTAAAGCCATCATTATCAAAATCTGCAATAAGAGGAGTCCAACTCCAATCTGTTTTAGATATTCCTGATAGTTGTGCTACATCGCTAAACATGCCGTTGCCTTTGTTTAGGTTGAGCATGTTAGACATATAGGTATAATTGTAGCCTGCATCAACAATGTCCCAAAAACCACTAGTATTCATACTTGGCATATTCTGTTTCCCTCTACGATGATCTTCTGCAGACATGTCTAAAACGAGTAAATCTGGCAAGAAATCGTTATTTATATCGGCAAAATCAGATCCCATACTACTGTAAGACGTATGCATTAGCCTTTCATTTGCTTGGTTTATAAATGTTCCGTTTTTCTTATTAATGTATAATTTGTCTGGCGTAATAAAATCGTTAGCTACAAAAATATCTAACCATCCATCATTGTTAAAATCACCAATAGAAGCACTTAAACTAAATTCTTTATTTAATATCCCAGCACTGTGAGTGACATCTTTAAAAACACCTCCATCATTTCTAAAAAGATGGTCGGATGTTTCTAAATAGAATTTTCCAATAACATCTTCTCTTTTAATTTTCTGAAGGTTTACTGAATCGAAGAAATCATTTCTATGATTTACTAAAAACATATCTAAATCACCATCTTTATCGTAGTCGAAAAAGTATGATTGAATGGAAAGACCATTATTATCTAAGCCCCATTTTTTTGCCTCATCAATAAAAGTTCCATCTTTTTGATTGATGTAAAGTTTGTTTCGTCTAAGGCTTTCATTATATACAGAAGCTGATTTGCATACGTAAATATCTAACCAACCGTCATTATTAATATCAATCATATTAACACCAGTTGTCCAGCCTTTTAAATCACTTACCTTAGCTTTATTTGTAATGTCTTCAAATTTAAAATTACCTTTGTTTATGTATAGTTTATTTGATTGCTGATTAGATGTTAAATACACATCATCTAAGCCATCATTATTTATATCTCCAATGGCAACGCCGCCTCCGTTATAAGCGTAATAATAGTTTAGAACATTAAAATCTGTAGTTTCTTTTACTATATTTTTAAAATGTATGTTCGATTCTTTGCTTGAAACCAATGTAAAAAGAGAATTGGCAGTAGTTTCTTTTATTAAAACTTCTTTTTTACAAGTAAATAGTAATACAGAAAGGAGTATTAAACTTTTTATTTTAAATGTATTCTTCATGTTAAAAATAATTTAAAGATAAGGAACTAACTTTATATAAAAAGTGCTGCCCTTTTTTGTTAGGGCAGCACTAAAACTAAAACAAACTAAAAATATGAAATGTTATTAATAACCTGGATTTTGATAAGTTTCTTTTTCTGCATCAGACATATCTAATTGGTCTAATTGACTTTGCGGTATCGGTCTTAAATAGTGATAGTTTTCAATAGTTCTTGTAACTTCAACTGGACTATGGTCTGTAGCATCATTACCAGCAATTTCATAATTAGCAGCTACTTCAGCCCATTTTTGAGTACGAACTAAATCATACCATCTATAACCTTCACCAAAAAACTCACGAGAACGTTCTGCTAAAATATAATCTATATCTATTGTTGCAGGTGTTGCAGCAATAAGAGCAGCGCTATTGTCTTCTATACGTTCTTGTTGTTCTCCATTATCAAAACGCCATTTACCAGCACGAGCACGAAGCACATTAACTAACTCTCTAGCACTTTTTCCTCCTTGAGGAGTTGCTCCTTTAACAGCTGCTTCTGCAGCTACAAGATAGAATTCAGAGAATTTAGCGATTGGGAAAGGACGCGTAATTGCTCCATTAGGAGAGCCTAATCCACCTTCACTATCTGTACGATATGTTCCTATTTTCCATAAACCAGGATAAAATCTTCTGTTTATTTCATTTGGGTTTATAACATAATCAGATCTTCCAGCAATTTGTCCACCACCTAGGTTTCCTCCATTTACACTATAATCTACAGTCGCATCATAATCATCTAAGAATGTCATAACGGCCTCTCCAGGAGCAATGTCTAAGCCATTGGCACCAGTTATTGTTGGATCTGGAACACCAGCAACATCCCAGTTTCCTCTATAACTAGTTACAAATGTAGCATCGTAACGAGCATCTATAGCTTTATCTGCAAATGTTTCTTCAAACACATTAATTGTAGGAGCCATACGTGTCCATGGACGCCCTAAACTTTGTACAGCTTCACGTTGTACTGCCGCTACACCATCAACTCGAATAGACGTGTAGTTAGATGTTACCATCCAAGCAGCTGTATTAGCACTACCGCCTGTACCACTCCAACCTAAACTTGCGCCATTATAAATCTGGCTTTCTTCAGTACGATCGGCATAAAGCATCATTTCACTATGACGGTCATTAGAAGCTAAATGTACATCATAAAAATATTCTTGTAAAGCATAAGGTCCTGGATTGTCAATAGCTGTAGCAGATATATTGTATGCTTGTTGAAAATAATACGCTGCATTTTGTCCATCAGGATCTGTCCTTGCAACTTCAGGATATGTAGGGATATTATTTGGGTTTTCTAACCACCAAGCATAAGTTAAATAAGCTTTCGCTAAAGTCAATCTAGCAACATTTTTCGTTACTGTACCTGTTAATCTTGGATTGTCTGGTAAATCGTTGATAGCAGTATTTAAATCTGGAAATATAGCTTTGGTATATACTTCAGCTACTGAATTACGAACCGAAGTACTAATTGCTGACGTGTTAAATACTAATTCTCCTGCTCCTAAATCTAATGGTGCACCACCATAAGTTTTTACTAACAAGAAGTAATTAAAAGCACGGTGATAGTTTGCTTCAGCTACAATTGAAGGATCTAGACCAACAGTAGCAGCATTTTCAATAATTCCACTAGCAGTGTTTATAGCAGGAAAAACAGTACTCCAAACTATACCTGTTGGGTAAAAGTCTGATAGTATTTGACCTACACCAGATAAATCTGCTCCTTTAAAATTATTATCAGCACTTTGTGCATAGGTATATTCATCTGTTCCAGTCTCTAGTGAATTAAAGTGGTATGGTTGCCCGTATAGGTTTCTTAAATTTTGATACAAATACGTTAACCCGCCTTGAACACCAAGTTCAGTTTGGAAAAAATCTGGAGTAAAAGTACTCCTTGGCGTTTCTTGAAGAATATCTTCTGTACAAGAAAAACCTGTTATCAGAGCTAATGCAATTATTGCAGTAGTTGTTATTTTATATTTCAATTTTTTTATCATAATAATATTTTTAGAATGTTAAGTTTAACCCTATCATGTAATTGCGTGTAGTTGGAGCGTTAGAACCAATAGTTGCAATTCCATCTGATATATTACTAGTGTTTACAGCTACGTTTTGACGACTTCCGTTCGAGTTGACTCCAGAATTTGTCTCATGATCCATTCCTGATTCTTTATGGAAATCTGAGAAGAATACAAATGGGTTTTGAGCCGTTGCATAAATACGAAGCTTTTGAATACCTAATTTTTCTATTAAACCTTGGTCAAAGTTATAGCCTAAAGTTATTGCACGAACTTTAAGGAATGAACCATCAAAATAACCTAAAGTATTAGCATATTTTTGATTATCACCACTTTGAATTCCTCCTGGAGCTGGATATTTTGCACCAGTATTAGTTGGTGTCCAGTAATCTACATCCACGTTATTTCTTCTACCAGTAAGTAAGTTAAGGTATCCGTGACTACTGTACAATGTACTTACAACAATACCTCCTTTTTGAAAAGTACCTACCATACTTAAATCGAAGTTTTTATATGCAAAACGCGTGTTAAAACCACCTTGAAAATCTGGTGTTGGATCTTGTATAATTCTATCGTCAGCATTTATAGCCCTAGTTGGTGATCCATCAGGGTTAAAATCTCCGGTGTATTGTACCTTAATCATACCAGCATTACCTCCTGGTTCAAAATCTTGTAGATATTGATAATCTGCATCAGTTGTATTCCAAAGCCCTATTCTTTTCTGATCATATATTACATTAACAGGAGACCCTACAAACCAAAGTTGTCCTACATTTTGTTCTTCTCCACTTGATAAGGCAACAATTTTATTCTTATTGGTATAAAGATTAATACCAGCATCCCAAGTTAAGCCATCTGGATTATCTATAATAGTACCATTAAGTGATAGTTCAAAACCTTTGTTTTCGGTTGCACCAATATTGGTAGTTACATTACTTAAACCAGAAGAAGCGGGTAGTGGTTGGTTATAAAGAATATCGTTGGTATTTGTAACATAGTATTCTGCAGTACCAGATAAGCGATTATTAAATAACGTAAAATCTAAACCATAGTTATAAGTTTCTGAAAATTCCCATCCTAAAGTTGGGTTAGGCGCTTTGTCTACATAATAACCTGTAGCAAAGGTGCTACCAAAGTTATAGTTTCTAGTACCTAATCTACCTCTGGTTGTATAAGGATCTATAGCTTGGTTTGATGTTTCTCCATAACCTGCACGTAGTTTTAAACTATTTACAAATTTTACATCTTCCATAAAGGCTTCATTACCTATGTTCCATCCTACAGACATTGCAGGATATGTAACCCATTTGTTGCCTGCTGCTAGCCTAGATGATCCATCAGAACGCACTGTTGCCGTAATCATATAACGGTTGTCATATTGATACATGGCTCTAGCCATATAAGATAGTAATCCAGTAGCTTCATAATTTGTACCATATCTAGTAATATCTTCAGCAAGCGATGAATCTAAGTTATAAAATAAGAATTGTTCGTTTGGTACATTTTGTACATTAAGATTAACATTGTCATATTCAGTATTTTGAGACGAGAATAATCCTACAAAATTTACCTGATGCTTATCGGCAAATGTTCTGTCAAACAGTAATTGGTTTTCAATAACATAATCTCGTGTTATTGAACTACCGTAGCTTGCATTTGAAGGGTTGTTAAGATTATAATTAAAAATACCTCTACCTGTAAAATTACCATCTCTACTTGTTCGAATATTTAAACCAACATTAACCCTTGCTTTTAAACCTTCAACCCCAGGAATTTTAACTTCTGCATATATATTATTATATGAACCAAAATCTAACTGATCGTTTACTCTACCTGCTCCAACTTGGTTAATTTCGTATCTGGTAGGAATCCAGTTGTCATCAGCTTCAGTTTGTAGACGAACAGGGGTATTAATGGTTCCATCAGCATTAAATGGACTTAATAGTGGTGATGCAGATAAGGCGCCACCAACACCCATAATACGGCTTTGTTTATTAAAATTCATTACTGAGTTTAATCCAAAACGGAAAGCACCAATTTCTTGATCAACCTGAGCTCTTAAAGAATATCTTTGGAAATCATCACCAGGAATAACAGAAGTTTCTTTAAAATACCCCATACCAATGTTGTATGATCCTCTTTCAGAACCTCCTTGAATACTAATATCGTGACTTGTTTGAAGACCAGATCCATATAGTAAGTCTTGCCAATCAGTATCGTTTGCCAAGTCTTCATCGCCTCCTATTCCATATATTGGAGTGCCACCATTAATAGATGCAACATCTGCACGTAATTGTGTTACCTGTGCTGAATTCATCATAGGAAACTTAGCAAATACTTGTTTAGTAGCGTAATAAGTATTATATGTAAATCTTGCTTTTTGGCCTTTTTTACCAGTTTTTGTTGTTATTAGAATAACACCATTTGCGCCTCTAGAACCGTAAATGGCTGTTGCTGATGCATCTTTTAATACATCTAGACTTGCAATGTCATTCATGTTAATATCATTTAAACCTCCAGAAAACGGAATACCATTAAGTACAATTAAAGGATCATTATCTCCAGTTAGAGAACGCGTACCACGAATACGAATTTGTGGAGCATCTCCTGGTCTAGAACCGGTTGTGGTTATTTGTACACCAGCAGCTCGTCCTTGAAGTGCTTGTTGAAAGTTTGCTGTTTGAATTTCAGCTAGATCTTCTCCTTTAATGGAAACCACAGAACCTGTTACAGATTCTTTTCTTTGTGTACCATAACCAATTACAACAACTTCATCTAAAGTAGCTGTGTCAGTTTCAAGTGTTACGTTAATAGTTTGTTGATTGTTAATAGAAACTTCTTTTGTTTTATAGCCTATATAGCTAAAAACTAAAGTGCCAGTTGATGATACGTTTTTAATGGTGTAATTACCATCAAAATCTGTAGTTGCTCCAGTGTTAGAGCCTTTTAAAATTACATTCACACCTGGTACAGGTCCATCAGCATCTGAAACTGTTCCAGAAACTGATACTTGTGCAGTCATACCTGCGCTAAACAGAAACATTAAAACTAGATACCCTAGTTTACTGATGTTTTTGTTTTTCAAAAGTAAAAAATTTGTCATAAAATTTAGTTTAGAAAATTAATTGGTTTTTTATTAATTATTTTTAGTATTATCTTTTTCGAAATAATTTTTTGCTTATTTGTAAGTTAAGACATCTATATGACGCAATCGATTGTGTTTTGACGCATTATATTGCATATTATCTCTAAAATATATTATACTGATCCAAATATATAAAAATATATAAAAAAAACAACCGATTGCGTTAAAAAAAACAACCGATTGTTTTATTTTTGATTTTCTTTGTTTCTTTTTGATTTTATAAGAAAAACAATTATTGAAGTTTAAATAAATTATATCTTACATTTATATATATGAAAATTCTCGGAATTTCTGCTTACTATCATGACTCTGCTGCATCAATTATTGATAACGGTAAAGTTTTATATGCTGCACAAGAAGAGCGATTCTCAAGAATAAAAAATGATGCTTCATTTCCAATACAGGCAATTGAATACTGCCTCTACGAATCTGGATATAAAATTGAAGATATAGATCTTATATCTTTTTATGATAAACCATTTTTAAAATTTGAAAGATTATTAGAAACTTATTATGCATTCGCTCCAAAAGGTTTTAAATCATTTGCTAAGGCTATGCCGGTTTGGTTAAAGGAAAAATTGTTTATTAAGCAGTTTATAAACAAAAGAATTTCTGAGTTAAGTAAATCTAAAACAATTAGAATACCTATTAATTTTCCAGAGCATCATCTTTCTCATGCTGCTAGTGCGTTTTACACATCTCCATATAATAGGAGTGCTTACTTAACAATTGATGGTGTTGGCGAATGGACTACTACATCTTATGGAATAGCATCTGGCAAAGAAGGGATTAAGGTATTAGGCGAACTTCATTTTCCAAATTCATTAGGATTATTTTATTCTTCATTCACTTATTTTTTAGGTTTTAAAGTTAATTCTGGCGAATATAAAATGATGGGTCTTGCTCCTTATGGAAATAAAAACTCAAAAAGAGTGTCACATTTTATTGAAATAATAAAAGACAAGCTAATTGATATTAAACCAGATGGGTCTTTAAAATTGAATATGGATTATTTTGAATATGCTGTTGGCTTACGTATGGTGAATCTTAAAAAATGGGAAGCCTTATTTGAAATAAAGAAAAAGTTACCTGAAGAAAAATTAGAACAAGTACATGCAGATTTAGCATTTGCTGCACAAAAGGTTACCGAAGAAGTTCTTATCAAACTAATTACATATATAAAGGATACGACAAAGGAAGATTATTTATGTTTATCTGGTGGTGTAGCTTTAAACTGTGTAGCAAACTCAATATTGTTTGAACAAAACATTTTTAAAGATATATATGTGCAACCTGCAGCAGGGGATTCGGGAGGTGCTTTAGGAGCAGCATTAGCTTCTGCTCATATACATCAAGATTTAAACTTTAATGGATTAAAAAAAGCATTTAATATTTATTTAGGATCTAAATCCTCTAATGAGGATATTGAAAGACTGTTGCGAAAATATAAATGTAAATTCAAGCATTTTGAAAGTATAGATGAGTTAACTAAAGCAACAGCCCAAACTATATCCGATAATAAGGTTGTTGGTTGGTACAGAGGCAGAACAGAATTTGGGCCTAGAGCTTTAGGAAATAGAAGTATAATTGCTGATCCTACAGATCCAGAAATGCAATATACCTTAAATATGAAAATTAAATTTAGAGAAGGTTTTAGACCATTTGCTCCAATGGTTTGTGAAGAAGACTATTATGATTATTTCGAATATGGGAAACATTCTTATTATATGCTATTTACAAGTAAGGTAAAGGAATCTTTAAGAAGAAAATTACCAGTAGATTTTGAAACTTATAGTTTAAATGAAAAGCGTAAATTTATAAAGTCTGATTTACCAGCTATAACTCATATTGATTTTTCAGCTAGAGTTCAAGTGGTGAAAAGAGAAGTAAATCCTGCATTATGGTGTTTGATTCAAGCTTATAAAAAAAATACAGGAATTGGTGTTCTTATTAATACTAGTTTTAACGTGAAAGATGAACCAATAGTAAATACTCCAGAGGATGCTTATTTATGTTTTATGAAATCTGGGATGGATGTTTTGGTTTTAGAAAATTATTTAATTGAAAAATAAATGGAATTTTTAAAGGAATTTTTACTCTTTTTAAAAGAAAGAAAAAAATGGTGGCTCATGCCATTAATTATTATTTTCTTGCTTTTTGGTATACTAATATTTTTAACTAGTGGTTCTGCATTAGCACCATTTATTTACTCTTTATTTTAATGAACTGGGAAAAGTCTTTAGAAACCATTATTATTCTAGCCCTAGCATCGCTTATTGGTTGCTTATGGTTTGAGGTTAGTTGGTTAATCTATTTATCAATTGGCTTATTAGCGATATCATTTATTTCTAAAAAAACAACAACCTTAATAGCTAAGGTCTGGTTTACTTTTTCTGAATATTTAGGAATTGTAATGAACTATATAATCATGTTCATTATCTTTTATTTATTTCTGTGCACTTTATCTTTTTTTCAGCGTTTATTTGGAAAGAATCAAATATTAAAAAAAGAAGAAAATAATTCTCATTTTATTAAACGAAATCATTTGTACACTGATAAGGATATTAAAAACCCTTGGTAAATTTTAATTTATTCTATCGGTTATATTTTGAAGAAGATTGTCAAGATCTGTATCTTTTAATCCACTCTTTTTTGCTTCGAAAATAGTTTTTTGTGCCAAATTAAGTTTATTTAAAGTCATGTAAACTTTTGCTAATTGTTTAGCTGAAGCACTTGTTTTATCTAATTGATTGTATTTAATAAAATAATAAACAGCACGTTTTGGATCTTCCATTTTTAAGCATATTGTGCCAGCCTCAAGATATCCATCTGCTTGCTCTGGATATTCAAAAATTAAAGATTGTGCAATACGTAGCGCTTTACTATATTTCTTTGTGCGTTTATAAGTTTCATAAGCTTCAATCATTACATTTTTCCATTGAGGTTGATTCATGTATATAGACATGGCTTTTTTTTCCTCGTAAGTTGGGTTTGTAATATCATAATAAGTTGATTTAGGAAGTGAACCTGACATATTCATAACATATGGCCAAGATTTTTTCAGATCAGCTATAATAAGTTTTCCTTTAATAGAGTCAATATCTGTTGTTGGGATATCTTCGAAAGCTTCACTATATGGAATGTAATTACTCCAATTCTTTAAATAATTTAATTCTTTAATTTTATTATAAAAGGCATCTGCCATAATAAAATAACCTTCTATATTGGGGTGTAAGTGTTCAGTGAGCAACTCATTTCCTATAATATCATCAGGTGAATGAGATATAAAAGCTTTTTTCATATCTATCAGAGGGAAATTATGTTTTTTAGATAAATTAGAGATGACATCATTTATCCGTTCTGGAGCCCTAAACCTAAGATAATCTAGTTCTTTAGCTATGTGTAAATGCTTCTTAGCAGTATCTTGGTTTTTTTTAAGATAATGTCTTCCTAGTTTATATGCTGCTAAAGCATTATTCTTGGCTACTTTATTTGCTTCAATATTATTTTCTTCTAAATTTTTTAAAAACTTTTTTTCATTATTTATGCTATCACTTATAAAAGGTTTTATGTCTTTTTCGTTTGATACTATGGTCGAAATAATGACTGGAATATTATATTTTTTATAGGTGTTTAATATCTTATCTAAGTTATTTTCAAACTGGTTAATTCCTGCTTCGTAAACCTCTGAATTGTAAGGTATACGTTGTTCCTTCGCCATAACCTCCATTAAATTTGTTTCACCAACTTTAGGAGTTTTTGTTTTTTTACTAAAGATTTTAGAATAGCTATTATCTAATAACTGAAAAAAACGGAATTTTTTAAGAAAAAGATATGATCTAACTATTATTGGATGGCTGCCAATAGAACTAGATGAACCCACTCCTAATGCTCCATAATATTCATTATGTCCTGCATAAAAGAGCACTAAATCTGGTTTTTGTTCTATTATTTCATCAGTTAAGTCCCATAAGGTATATGAGTTAACTGCAGTTATACCAGTGTTTATTATTTCAATATTTTTATTAGGAAATGTTTGAGATAATCTATGTTTAAGCATCCGCGGAAAAGAGCCTCCACGATAATAAGGAAATCCAACGACAGTAGAAGCGCCTTGAACAAAAACTCTAAATGTACTATCTGTTTTAGTCTTAAGAAAAATATCAGATTGATTATCTGAATTAAAACCTTCGTTATTGAAATATTTTTTAGATACTTCAGAATTCATGACGAGGTATTCTGGCCTATCTTTAATTTTTAGTGTTTTGAAAAGCTGATAGTTTTCACCATAACCACTCAGCCTCAATATTAACTCTATCATTAATATAAGTAGAAATGGTAGCGAAATACTAATAATTTTAAATACGTTTTTCTTTTTCAAAATGACATATTTTAATTCGTTACTAATGTATAATATATTAGTATGTGTTTTTTAATAATAGTTATTTTACTTTTTCATTAATAAATATACTTTCAGGAGCTCCTAAATAACTTACTTTTAATTCTTCTTTAGTATTAATAACAAATCTTTGAAAAACGATTCCAGTGTCAATCATCCATATCTTAAGAATGTGTTTGCCACTTTTATTAACTTTATGATTCGTTTTTTTTATTTTTATATGATTTCCAACTGATTCTTTCCACCAATCAGCATATTCATAATCTGGTTTTATTTCCCCCTCATTCATATTAATTATTTGTGGTTCGTTATCATCAATTGAAATGGCAAATTTTAAACCGCCTTGTTTTTTATAATCCTGTGTAGGGGAAAGGTATGTTTCTATAACAAGGTCTCCAATGTCAAAAACAGTAAATTCATATTCTAATCTTGGTGAGTTATTATTTAATGTTTGTGTTTTAGCTGTTACAGGTTCAGCAATAATTGAAGAATTTGTGCGACCAAGATTAGGTACAACCGTCCAATGAATATTTTTTGTGTCAATTAAATTAGTATAATGATCTGCCTCAAATGCTATAACTCCATTATTTTCTATAAAACCTGATGCCTTTGGAAGGTTATAACGTATAGGCACTTCAACTGAATATTCATTTCCAGTACCAGCAATGAGAATTTCACCAATAGTATTTTCTTTAGGAGCTTTATCCCAATCAATACTAACATAAACTTTTTCATTAAATAATGTAGACCCTTGTTCTTTTGATAATTTTATCCAATCTTGTTTTGCTTTAATGGTGTAGTTTAATTTTTCTTGACCTCTATTTATAATATCAACATAATAGTTTTGGTTATTTAAAGAGTCAAATTGAGGTAGAGCATGACTAAAGGACCAATCTGCTTCAACATCGAGCCATCCCCATCGTGGTTTTTTTCCGTATTCTAAAAGATAACCTAATTCTGCAGGTTTTGGAATTTGAACATATGATACAGCGGGCATCATATTTAAAGGAGGATGATTCCAATAGGTATAGCCTATATGCGTTTGAGACATCATATGATTCCATTTACCATCTCCTAGTTCGTGATATTCTTTTGTAAATTCAGCATCTTTTTTAAACAGCTGTTTAACTTTTTCGGCATAGAAATTAGCTGATGCAGCTCCATGCACTCCATAATATTTATTCTTTCCTGCGGCGACATACATTTCGTTTAGGTTTGCGCACATTTCAATAGGAGAGTGCACTAACTGATAAAAAGCGTATTTATGGCTTTCTGGAAGTTGATTATAAATAGTTTCACTTTTCTTTTTCAAATCATTGTATTCTTGAACAATTCTGTCAGCCTCTCGATAATTTTTAATACTATAGGTTTCAGGTGTTAACATTTCTGGTGTGCGTCGTGAATTGTATTTTGTATAAAGAGAAAGAAGTTCAGTGATTTCCGTTGTAAAGTAATTACCAAATTGTTGTTTTGACCAATTAGCATAGTAATTTGGTAAATCTTTAGCTTGGATTGCATCAGGATTCCAAGCATAATCCATAAAGAAACTAATAGGTAATTCCATATGCTTAATATCTCCAACATTAGCTATCCATAAATTTTTCACACCATGATCATAGTTTAGTTTCATCTGTTCCCAAACTCTTTCTATTTGAGTTACATTTTGCCACTTGTATGATACAGGTGATCCAACATAGTCGAAGTGGTAGTACATACCAAATCCACCCGAACGATTAAGATCTTCTTTTTTTGGTAAATAGCGGATGTTACCCCAATTGTCGTCACTAAACAGAACAGTTATATCATCATCAACTCGCATACCTTTATCGTAATAATCCTGTACTTCTTTGTAAATTGCCCAAACCTGTGGTGTTTCAGAAGCAGGTTTACCAGTAACATCTGCAATAATTTTTCGTTGATCTTTTATAATATTTTTTAAAAGATCTACAGCTGTTTCTTCAGACATTCCTTCATCACCATCACCACGCATTCCAACAGTAACAACACTTTCATAGTTGGCCATTCGTTCAATGCCACCACGCCAAAATTCACCTAGTTTTTCTTTATTTGTAGTGTAATCCCAAGCACCTCCATTAAATAATGACCACTCGTTATGAGCTCGCATCATAGGCTCATGATGACTTGTGGATACTACAATTCCATATTCATCAGCAACTTTAGGATTTAAAGGATCATCTACATTAAACATTGTTGGTAGCCACATTGATGGCCATAAATAGTTTGCTTTATTACGTAGAAGTAGTTCAAATATTTTTTCATAGCATTTGTGATTCGTACCTCCAAACTTTTCTTTTGCCCAATTTCTGAATCCTGGAGATTCATCATTAATAAAGATACCTCTGTATTTTACAGATGGTCCGTTCGAAACAAATCGTCCTTTATTAATATACAATTCTTTACTTTTTTTGATTGGCGCATCTGCCCACCAATACCATGGAGACACTCCTATTTTTTTTGAGATGCTAAACACACCGTAAGCTGTTCCTCTTTTATCACTACCTGCTATAACTAGAGCCTGCTTTACGCCTGGAAAAGGGTTTTTAATTGTTTGTATAATAAAACGTTCCCATTGGTTTTGAATAGCATTAACATTTATTTTTCTATTTGCTATCAGTTCATCAATATATTGACTGTTTCCAATAGACCCAATGATGATCACATTTTTTGTAGATTCATCTATAGAAGACATTATTTTAGGATTTCTTCCCGTTACCTTTTCAATATCACTTGCAAGGAATGAAACCGATTTTTTAACTAATTCAATATCTGAATCATCGTATAGTATGGATGATGCTTCAGTTTTACTTACTATTGAAAAGCAGTTATTATTGTTTTTAATACTTGTTTTTATCTCTATTTGAGAAAAGGACAAATAGGGAATTAATAGTAGCGTTAATAATAATAGTCTCATTTTTTTAGTTTAGAATAATTACACAATCGATTGTTAAAAAGGTTCTGTTTTTATAGGTGAAGTTTTTAGCTTATTTACTTATAAGTGTAAAGCTTAAATTTTTGAATACTATACGTGTCAAAAGGAATACGAATATGTCTTCCTTGGTGGGTTTGGTCTCCATTTAGATACCTAGATACAATCCATTTGTTATTTTTGAAATAACCTTCTTCATCAGATAGAATTCCTGCATTAAGCGAGGGATTTTTAGCATTTTTACAAGTAACCACAACACCAGAGCCAGCAATATAAAATTCGCCATTTTTGGTTTCTATTAAAACGACACTAGTAAAAGGCCAGCTATCATCTTTTGCATTGGGAGACCAGTTTAAGGTATAATCATGGCGTAAGGTAAATTCATATTGACCCATAACTATTTTGGTCTCAGATATATCTTTGTTCAATAAAACAGCATCGATGTTTTTTATTTTTTCCTTGTTACTTATTATGGGAGTCAATTGATTTATTAAATCATACATTTTAGCAAGTGGCTCGGTAGTAATAGAGTTGTTATTAGAAACATCTGAAAAACCTGTATCACCCATATTTTCAGCTGTAATTATGTCTTTAGATTCCACTGAAAAAGGACAAAATCCCATAGCCTCATAATGCCCAATAGCATACATCGCCTTTGCTGCTACGGTATCATCAAATCGATGTTCTGGAATAAATAATGGGTTGCCTTGGCGTGTGTATAAATCGTTCCAATGTTTGAAATCTGGATTATAATAATCTGGAGAGTAAAAATCTATATCAGGTCCTGCAGCTTTCCAAACATCAATAATATGAGGTAATGGTCCAGCACTAGGATAATTACCCGGTATTTTTTTAGAGCTATTTAATGCCGCATTAACATACATTGGTAACGGATATATAGCTTTACCTGCTTTTGTAATTTTATTAGTGAATTTTGAAAAATACCATGCCATAAAAATTTCATCGGTATGTAATCCTTTTCCAAAAATAGTTTCCCAGTTTCCAGAGGTTTTAAAGCCTTGTTTTTCCCAAACAGCATAAAACTCTGGAACAAGTTTAGTTTTGTTATTCTGTAAATAGGAAATTAATGCTTTAGGCACCTCTTTTTTAAAGGCTTCGTTTGCTAAAGGATGATAATCTCTAGCTGTTGGTAACATGCCAATTTCATTTTCAACTTGCACCATAATTGTTGTATGCTCTTTGCTGTCAAAGTCTTTTATAAATTGCATGAATTTTTCAAAAGCAACTAAATCTGCATTTAAATTATTGTCACTAAATGGCGTTAAAATTTCCTGACCTATATTCTTATCATCTTCAGCTCTAGGATATTTTTTTTGATTTAATTTTACCCATTCTGGGGCATGACTAGACATGCTATTTTTCCATGAAGCAAACCAGAGGAATACTATTTTTAAATTATTATTTCTAGCTTCTTCAATTAATTGTTTTATTAGAGAAAAATCAAATTCCCCTTGTTTTTTTTCAATTAATTCCCAATAAACAGGTACTAAAACGGTGTTTAAATTCAAGGCTTTTAGTTTTGGCCATACAGACTCCATATTAGCCATACTTGTTGCTGTAGAATTTCCTAATTCTCCACCAAGAATTATATAAGGCTTATTGTCTACAATTAATTGAGTTGTTTTATTGCTTTTTCTTAAAAAAGGGATTTGGGCATCACAGAGTTGTATATTTAATATGAATAGAAGTAAACAAAGTTTAAGTATTTTATTCATTTGTTTGATAGTTTAGTTGGTTAAGAAGTTATTATACTTCCTAATTGTTGGTGTTATTTTAATGATTTTTTTGATAAAAAAATAAAGATAGATAGCAAAAATATAAAATTAATCCCAAAATAAAGCAACCGGTTGCGTTAAATGTTTTATCTATTAAGTATATAGTCTATATTATAATTGCATTAAAATAAAAATTTGTTTTTAGATAAAGTCAGAACTTTTGCCTATGTTTATCCAATATGTTGTTTAGCTGCTTCTACTACTTTTTTAGAATTTCCAATAAAAATAACATCATCAATTATTATAACTGGACGACTTAAAAAAGTATAATGTTCTAAAATGTAATGTTTAAAGTCACGTTCTGTAAGTTCTTGGTTTTTTAAATCCATTTCTTTGTAAAGTTTAGAACGTTTACTAAAAAGAGCTTCGTAACTACCAGCAAGACTTTGCATGTGTTCTAGTTGTTTAACGGTAATGCTTTCCGTTTTAATGTCTTGAAGAATAAAATCAGAAGAAAGATTTAATTCCTTTAGAATTCGAATACAGGTGCTACAAGTTTTTAGGTAATATACTTTTTTCATGTGTTTATTTCTTAATGACTTAATAAAAATTTTATGCAAAATAAAAGGAATTATAGCATTTAAAAGTATATTTATCGAAAAAATAAAGACATGCAATTTACTTTTGACGTATTATCTAACATTCGCGTTTTTTCAAAGAAATATCTTGAAAACAATTCTTTAGAAGATTTAAATAAAATTCCTGAAGGGTTTAATAATAATATGATTTGGAATATTGGACATATAGTGGTTACTCAACAATTATTAGCCTATAAATTATCTGGTTTGCCAATGGCAGCAAGTGATAATTTAATTAATAAATATAGAAAAGATAGTAAGCCAGAAGGCTTTGTTTCTCAAGAAGAAGTTGATGAAATTAAAGACTTGTTATTTTCTTCTGTTGAAAAATTAGAAGTCGATTATAAAAATGGCGCTTTTAAAAATTACCAAGAGTATACAGTTTCTACAACAGGTAATACATTAAAAAACATTGATGATGCATTACAATTTATATTGTTTCATGAAGGGATGCACCTTGGTTATATTTTAGCTTTAGTAAGAGCTGTTAAAAACTAAAAAATTACTTACTTTTTCAAAAGGGATTGTAAATTCTATAATCCCTGATGAGTAAGGCGCAATTTCATAGGTGTTGTAAAGCAAAACAATTCCTTCTTCATTGTAGGCTATATTTGTAGGTAATTGAAAGCTTTTAGAATCGAAAAGTACATCGTTATCTTTTATTGCTTCATCAAAATATGTTTTTGCTATTTCTTTAAAAGCAACAATATTTTTTAATAAATCTTTATTGTGAATTAAATTACCTGTTTCACTATTAAAATTTAAAAAAGAGATGTTTAAATTACCATGAACACCGCCTGTATTTATGTAAGACGTTATTACTATGCTCATAATTTCAGGCGATTGGTATAATATTTCTCCATCTATTTGTGCTTCCCATATTTGTTTGCTTTCAGAGAAATTAGTTTTAAATGATTGATATTCTTTATTGAAATTTGTAATACTTTCTTCAATAGAAATATGCGGTACACTATCTGATTCTCCTATATATAAAGCCGCTACAACTGTTTTGTTTATTTCAGAATTTATTTGATTTATGATGGTTTCATTTCCATAAGCTTTTGGAATATTGACAATAACAACATCATTGTTATCTGTTGATATTGTAGTCTCTGAAAATGTCGTTTTTATGTCTTCGTTACAGTTTAACAAAAAGAAGAAACAACAAAAAATGATATATTTATTAATCATAGCTAATTTTATAAACTAAGATTAAAGGTAATTATTGCATTTGATTGCACCGAATTAATTAAGAATTTGTTAAAATTTATTGTTTAAGAAAAAGAAAGAATAATGTATGAAAGTAGAAATATTTAAATAATAAATGGGTGCTAATCTAAATAATAGATGTAGCCAACGTTTAACCATACTAGCCAATCATTTTTTTTGTCATAATTTCGCCAGTTGTGATCTAGTCCATCAATCCAGTCACTATAATAGTATTGCCATCTTAAATCTAGCATTAAATCTGATAGGACAGTAAGTTTATAACGAAAACCAACACTAGCTACTGTTGACCAAGTGCTTCCTCCGTTAATGTCGATGGGGTATTCATCTCCTCCTACTGGAAAATTATCAAACCAATAAGAGTATATATTTGATCGATCAAATACATCTCCATATGCACTGGGGTTTGGATTGTTAAAAGTTGTGCTAGCTTTAGGGCTAAAGGATGTGTAATGAATACCTAAGCTTACAAAAGGGGCAATTCTATAAGCAAATGCTTGAAAAGAGCGAATACTTAAAGGAAAAAACTCAATTTGCGTACCAATGTCAAAATTACTTGCAACCCCTTCATGAGCTCTAAGTTGATCTGCTTGAACACTAATTTTATCTGGTTGTACCCAAAAACCATGGTGATCAAGGTTTGTTCTATTGTAAGATATTTCGTTTCGTAATTTAAAGTGATCGTTAAAGTATGTATCGGTGGTATAACAATTACAATCTGCTCTGTAAGCAAAACTAATATAATGAATAATTCCTATTCCGTATCCTGAATTACCAAAGTTGGTTATCTCTTCGTTACGACTTCCAAAATCAGAACGAAACTGTACAGGTCCTGCAATAACACCTATTTCATGAGAAAAACCTAATTGAGCATTTGCCGTTTGAGATGTGATAAGTATACAAAAAGCTAAAGCTAAATGTTTCAATTTAAGCATATAAGGTTTTGTTTTTTTGAGGCATTATTAACAACAAATATATAAAAAGTGCATTAACAAACAAACATTTGTAATTTTAGTGAAATAACTAAAAAAAAATTATTGCGAATTTCAAAAAAAAACAATGTTATTTTTAAAGATAACGTATCTTTGCGCTTGTAAACTACATATTCAATAAATTACTAATACAAATAAGAATAAATGAAAAACATAATTGATTCGTTTTTAGATATTGTAAAAGAACGCAATGGTCAAGAACCTGAGTTTTTACAAGCTGTAGAAGAAGTTGCAGAAACAGTAATTCCCTATATAGTACAGAATAATATTTATTATGGTAAAAACATTCTTTTAAGAATGGTTGAACCAGAACGTGTCATTACATTTAGGGTTTGTTGGGTTGATGATTCTGGCGAAATACAAGTAAATAGAGGCTATAGAATACAAATGAATTCAGCCATAGGGCCCTATAAAGGAGGCTTGCGTTTTCATCCTACAGTAAATATGAGTATTTTAAAGTTTTTAGCATTTGAACAAGTGTTCAAAAACAGTCTTACAACGTTACCTATGGGCGGTGGTAAAGGAGGTAGTGATTTTGACCCTAAAGGAAAGAGTGATGGTGAGATTATGCGCTTTTGCCATGCATTTATGAATGAATTATTCAGACATATAGGTCATAATACAGATGTTCCAGCAGGTGATATTGGCGTAGGAGCTAGAGAAATTGGGTATCTTTTTGGGATGTATAAAAAAATAAGCAATGGTTTCACTGGCGTTTTAACAGGAAAAGGAATGTCTTGGGGAGGATCATTAATTAGACCAGAAGCTACTGGTTATGGTAATGTGTATTTTGCTCAAAAAATGCTCGAAACAAGAAATGACGATATTAAAGGTAAAAATGTTGTTATATCTGGTTCGGGAAATGTAGCGCAATATGCAGCAGAAAAAACAATACAATTAGGAGGTAAGGTGTTAACGTTATCAGATTCTTCAGGGTATATTTATGATGCTGAAGGTATTGATGCTGAGAAATTAGCTTTTGTAATGGAACTAAAAAATGTAAAACGAGGAAGAATAAAAGAGTATTTAGAATCGTATCCAAATGCTAAATTTGTTAAAGGAGAAACGCCTTGGGGTGTAAAATGTGATGTAGCCTTACCATGTGCAACTCAAAACGAATTAAACAAAAATGATGCAAAAACTCTTTTAAAGAATGGATGTATCTGTGTAAGTGAGGGAGCTAATATGCCATCAACTAAAGATGCTATTACAGTATTTCATGAAGCAAAAATATTATTTGCTCCAGGAAAAGCTTCAAATGCTGGAGGTGTTGCAACATCTGGTTTAGAAATGACACAGAATTCTTTACGATTTAAATGGACAAGAGAAGAGGTAGATAATAAGTTAAAAGATATCATGTCAGAGATACATAAATCTTGTATAGAATATGGTAAAGATGAGGATGGATACATTGATTATGTAAAAGGAGCAAATATAGCTGGGTTTGTAAAAGTAGCAGATGCTATGTTAGCACAAGGAGTTGTATAAAGATAAGGGCTTGATAAAAATTTAAAGCATTCTAATTTATTAGGATGCTTTTTGCTTTAAAACATATTATTTTGAGGTAAAACTCGTTAGATATAAATATATTTGAATATTAAAATCTCATATGCTAAAAAGATTATTAATTTTATTTGTTTATATATTTCCCTTACTTCAATTTGCTCAAGATTATTCAGCGCTTTGGGAAGGTTATTTTTCATACTATAACATTAAAGATGTTGTAAAAGGCAATAGCAAAATATATGCTGCTGCAGATAATGCAATTTTTAGTTTAGACACTCAAACAAATAATATTGAAGAATTATCTACTATTAATGGTTTGTCAGGAGAGAGTATTTCTACTATATATTATAGTGATGTTTATGAATTATTGGTTATAGGCTATGAAAATGGATTAATAGAAATAGCTTTTGATAATGAGGATGATATTTTAACTGTAGTAGATATTATTGAAAAACCTACAATACCAGAAACAGATAAAAGAATAAATCATTTTAATGCTTATGATAATGTTGTTTATGTGTCTACAAATTATGGTATTTCTGTTTTTAATTTAGAAAGGTTAGAGTTTGGAGATACATATTTTATTGGTAATGGAGGTTCTCAAATGCAAGTTAAACAAACCACAATTCACAATGGAGAAATTTATGCAGCTTGTTTTGGTGGTAATGGTATAAGAAAAGCATCAATTTCAAATCCTAATTTAATAGATTATCAAAATTGGCAAACTATTATATCCGGAGATTTTTTAGCAATTGAAACTTCAGCCAATAAGTTGTATACAATAAGAACTAATAGAAAAATTTATGAAGTTGTAAATGATGCTTTAACAGAGTTGTTTTTATATGCCGATATTCCTGTTGAATTACAATCTGTCGATAATAATTTAATTGTAACAACTAATAATACTGCTTTTATATACGATGCTAGTTTCAATTTAATTTCAGAAGCGCTAATTGACCCTAGTTTTAGCACAAAGTTTAATTCTGCATCAATAGATTCAGAATATTTGTACATTGGAACTAAAGATTTTGGAATTTTGAAAACACTTTTAGCAAGTCCAGTTTTATATGAAGAGATTCATCCGGATGGACCTTTGTTAAACATACCATTTTCTATTGAAGCAGAACCTGATGGTTTATGGGTTACTTTTGGTGAGTACGATTTATTTTATAATCCTTACCCTTTAAATAGTAGAGGTTTTAGTCATTTAAAGGATGAAGTTTGGATTAACAACGCATATCGTGAGGTGTTTGAAGCGAAAAACTTAAATAAAATAGCAATAAACCCATTTAATACTAGTCAAGTATATATAAGTTCTTTTTTTAGTGGTTTATTGGAAGTTAATGAAGATATTCCAAGTATGTTATATAATGAATCTAATAGTGGTCTAGAATCATTAGTATTACCTAATAATCCAAATTATATAGACCTAAGAGTAGGAGCTTCTGCTTTTGACAATGATGGAATATTATGGACAATGACTAGTTTAATAGATAGCCCTTTAAAAGCGTATAATCCAACTTCAAATCAATGGAGCTCTTTTGATTTTACAAATATTATTGTTGATGGTTTTGCTAATGGGAATTTAGGTTTTTCAGATATTGTAATAGATAATGATCAAATAAAATGGATAGCAAGCTATAAATATGGACTTATAGGTTTTAATCAAAGAGGAAGTACTCAATTTATTAAAAACATTAGTAAAGAAGATGAAAATATGCCAACCGAGTTTGTGACTGCTTTAGCATTAGATAAAAGAAATCAGTTGTGGATTGGTACTTTCAGGGGATTACGGATATTATATAACACCTCTAATTTTTTTGAAGATGATAATGTACAAGTAGAAGAAGTTATTATTGAAGAAGATGGTGTTGCTAAAGAATTGCTTTTTCAACAATTTATAACAGATATAGAAGTTGATGGTTCTAATAATAAATGGATAGCAACTGCAGATGCTGGAATATTTTATTTTTCATCTGATGGACAAAACACTATATTTCATTTTACTAAGGATAATTCTCCTTTACCTTCAAATGAAATAAATGATGTATCTATTGATAATACTAAAGGAACTGTTTATATAGCTACAAGTCGTGGGCTAGTTTCTTTTAGTGCGGGTGGTTCAAGTACTTTTGAAAATTTACAATCGGCTTTTGCTTATCCTAACCCAGTAAGGCCAAACTTCAATATTGTTGAAGAGAAAGTGAAAATCAAAGATATTTCTGAGAATGTAAATATTAAAATTACCGATATTGAAGGTAATTTAGTGGCTGAAGCGCAATCTAGAATAAACCAAAGATATAGAGGTTATAATCTAGAAATAGATGGCGGAACAGCGTTTTGGAATGGTAAAAACCTTGCAAATAACCTAGTGGCTTCAGGAGTTTATTTAGTTATGTTATCTGATTTAGATACTTTTGAAACTAAAGTTTTAAAATTAATGGTTGTTAGATAATGATAATTAACACCAATACAATAGTCTTATCAAAATTAAAATATAGAGATAACGATCTTATTGTAAAATGTTATACACAGCAATTAGGACTGGTTAGTGTTATTTTAAGAGGGGTTTTAAAAAGTAAACGCGGACAATCAAAAAGTGCGTATTACCAACCACTTTCTCAATTACAGTTAGTTTTAGATTATAAAAATAATAGGTCTTTACAATCTGTAAAAGAAGCTAAACTAAATCATTTATATACAAGTTTACATACTAATGTTTTAAAAGGTTCTATAGTTATGTTTTTAACGGAAGTATTGTCAAATGCTTTAAAAGAAGAGGAACAAAACGAAATACTTTTTAGTTATTTAGAGACTGCGCTTCAGTGGTTAGATATTCATTCAGAATATTCAAATTTTCATTTGCTTTTTTTACTTAATCTTACTAAATATTTGGGGTTTTATCCAGACTTAAAGAATATAGAGTTTAATTATTTTAATTTAAGTGATGGCAGATTTGAAAAACAAGAACAAAGTAAATATTCTATAACAGGTGAAAATATTAGGTTGTTAAAACAGCTTTTGGGCACAACATTTGATGCTTTATCTTTAGTTAAAGTAAATGGAAAGCAAAGACAGTCATTTTTAAATATGATTTTGCTTTATTTTGAATTACATTTGGGGAGTTTTAAAACGCCAAAATCTCTGCAGGTATTTAATCAAGTTTTTAGTTAAACAATGAAGTTGTTTTTTGTTTTTTGTTTCTTTTTTGTTGTTATAACAGCACAAACTCAGAATATTAAGGTTCTTAGTAAAGATACTAATGAACCCATAATTGGAGTTGCCATCTATAATATAGATAAATCTAAAAGTGTGGTTACTAACTTTTTGGGAGAAGCCAATTTAGATAGTTTTTCAAATTCTGAAACAATTTATTTCAAACATCTTTCACATATATTAAAAAAAATCACAAAAAAAGAGTTAGGAATTTTAAACCGAGTGTATTTATATTCTAATACTCAAGGTCTCGAAGAAATTGTTATTTCGGCTTCAAAGTTTGAGCAAAATAAAAAAGATATTCCTCAAAAAATAGTAAGTATAAACCCAGAAAGCATTCAGTTTACAAATCCACAAACAAGTGCAGATTTACTTGAAACTACTGGGCAAGTTTATATTCAAAAAAGTCAGTTAGGAGGAGGAAGCCCTATGATTCGTGGATTTTCAACCAATAGATTATTAATTACTGTTGATGGTGTTAGAATGAATAATGCCATATTTAGAGGTGGTAATTTACAAAACGTGATAGCTATCGATCCGTTTTCAATTCAATCTACCGAGGTTACATTAGGCTCCGGATCTGTTATTTACGGAAGTGATGCTGTTGGAGGTGTTATGAGTTTTTATACTCAAAAACCAAAATTATCTTATACCGATTCATTATTATTTAAATCAAATACAATAGTAAGATATGCATCTGCTAGTGATGAAAAAACAGGACATTTCGATTTTAATTTAGGATATAAAAAATGGGCATTTGTAACCAATGCGAGTTATACGAGTTTTGGCGACTTAAAAATGGGTAAGCATGGACCCGATGCATATTTAAGACCCGAATTTGTTTTGGCTACCAATACTGGGGATGTTATTATAAATAATAGCGATCCTTTAATTCAAAGGGAGACAGGCTATAATCAACTTAATATGATGCAAAAGATACGATATGAATCTTCTGAAAATTTAAGTTTCGATTTAGGTTTATTTTATACTACAACGTCTAATGCACCAAGATACGATCGTTTAATTCGTTATAAAAACGGTGTGTTACGATCTGCAGAATGGAATTATGGGCCACAAGAATGGTTTATGTCTAATTTACAGATTACTAAATTAAGTAGTCACTCAAATTTATACGATAAAATTAAAGCTACTTTAGCGTATCAAAACTTTCAAGAGAGTAGAAATGATCGTGATTTTCAATCAGATATTCGAAGTGTGAGGGAAGAAGCTGTTGATGCCTATTCTTTTAATTTAGATTTTGAAAAAACACTAAGCTTTAAAACACAGTTTTTTTATGGGGTTGAGTATGTATATAATAAAATTATGTCTCATGGCAATGAAGAAAATATTGCAACTCATATAATAACTCCAACAGTTTCAAGGTATCCTAATGGCGCCAGTTGGCAATCGGCAGCAGTTTATTCTAGTATTAAATACAAACCAAACTCTAAATTTGTATTTCAATCTGGTTTGCGTTTTAATCATGTTATTTCTAAAGCCGATTTTAGCGAAAATAATGTGTATTTAAACTTGCCTTTTAATGCTTCAAAAAATGAAGCAGGAGCGCTTACAGGAACAGCAGGAATAAGTTGGTCGCCAAATAATATTATGCAATGGAAATTAAATGCATCATCTGCTTTTAGAGCTCCAAATATTGATGATATAGGAAAGGTGTTTGATTCTGAACCAGGTTCTGTAGTAGTGCCTAATGAAACATTAAGGCCAGAGTATGCCTATGGAGGAGAAGTAGGGTTGAAATTGAATTTTAACCAAAAACTAATTCTAGATATGAGTACGTACTATACTTATTTAGATAATGCTTTAGTACGAAGGAATTATAATTTAAATGGCGATACAGAAATTATTTATGATGGCGAATTAAGTAATGTACAAGCTATACAAAATGCATCTAAAGCATGGATTTACGGCTTTGAAGTTGGTTTGAAAATGCCAATTACAAATACATTGAAATTAACATCGCAGTATAGTATTATTGGAGGTACAGAAGAAAATGATGGTATTGAAGTTCCTATAAGGCATGTAGCTCCTTATTTTGGAAACACGCATCTAATTTGGATTAATAAAAGTTTAAAGTTTGATTTTTTTGCAAATTATAATAATGAATTATCTTTTAGTCAATTAGCGCCCTCTGAAAAAGAAAAAGATTATATCTACGCCTTAGATGCTTACGGAAATCCATATAGTCCTTCTTGGTATACGCTTAATTTAAGAACCCAATATCAATTAACTAATTCTACAATGTTAACTGTTAGTTTAGAAAACATAAGTAGCCAACGTTATAAAACCTATTCATCGGGTATTGCAGCTGCAGGAAGAAACTTTATTTTGTCTTTAAAATATACTTTATAAGTTTATTGTAACGTAGCTCTTTATTTATATTTAATAAAGTTTACAATAATAAAAAAGCACTTTGGTTTTATCTAGAGGACTTTTTATTCTATAAAGAATTGCTTTGTTAAGCTATTAATTTTTAATACTTTTTTTAGTAATAATAGCACCGTTAGATAATTCTACTTTAGCAATATAAATAGCGTTCTTTAGGTTTGAAAGCTTGTAAGTTTCAGAACTCTTATCGCCTTTTAAGTTATAAAGTTGTCTGCCTAATAAATTAAAAATACGAATTGTTTTAATATTTAAGTTATTTGAAGTACTAAATTGAACATGATCATTATTTAGCTGAACAATTTTAAGCTGTTTAGTATCTAAAATATTGTCTTCGGTAGATAATGCTTCAGCAGTAAAACCAATTTTAAAACGTTCGTTATACTCACCTACTTCTGATGTAAATGAATAATCACAAACTTTTAAATCATGTGTTTTGTTTAATAAATTGTCTTTTAAATAAATGTGATTGCTATTTAAAAAGTCACCTTCAAATTGAGAAATAGATAGTTTGTAAAGTGTTGCAACATTAATGTTGGTACTAAATCCAAGTTTTATTATTTCGTTTTCATTTAAACTATTTGTAGCTTTACCTTGGATAGCAAACTTTTTATTTGAGCCATCAATAGTTGTATATAATATAGCTGATGTCGCTGTAGATATGCTTTTTTGAGCATCAAAATAAGATCCGTCATTATCATTGGTAGCTCCATTTACATAGCCTACTAGTGTTTGGTTGAATACACCGTTATCGGATGTTAAGTTAACCCATAGTTTATTGCTATTTGGTGTAAATGTTTTAGATTTTGTGATTGAATGTTTGAAAAACTGACTGTTATCTGTTGTACCATTTGTTCGCATTGCATTATTAAAAGTAACTATGCCTTGAGAAATTGTATGTCCATCACTATTAACACTTGACGAAACAGGAGTTGCTGAGTCAGACATTGAAATGAAAAAACCTTGACCAGAAGGAATAAACCTACTAGGTGTTGAGCCATCACCACCAGCATTTTGTCCTACTCCATTTATGATTGCATAGTCAGATGCTGAAAAATTAAAATCTTCATTTCCATTAACTGTAGCAGAAGGAGCTGTGTTTTGAGACCACAAATAAATGGCTCCATCTGTATAAGCTGCTCCGTTAATATCTGTTCCATTAATGTCTTGAGAAATATTATTATTGGCTGCTAAAAACAAATCAGCATCAATAGCAGAAGGATATGGGTTGCCAATTAAATTAAAATTGATATCATTTGTTTCAAAGTCATTTCTATATATAGGAGTTGTAATTATACCGTTATTAAACGTTCCATTAAAAGTGTAATCAAATTGGTATGGAGGAGAACTCATTGGTGGACCAGTGAAAAAGTCTTCTGAGTGCGTTGCAGCATATCCAACAGCAGGTTGCATGACTGTAGCTCCATTTATTAATTGCCAATCATTACCATTATCATCTATACCGTCTTGTCCGGCAACAGTTGCATTATTGTTTCCGGTTTCAGCTTCAGAATCTAAGAAGTTTTGTGCATTATAGATAAAGCGTCTTGAAACTTCAGATTCAAATAATCCTTGGCCAATAGTTTCACCAGAAACTGGTGAGCTCCAATAGGTATATTCATACCAATTATTTAATTCAGATGTAGTTTTAACGACACTAATAGCTCCATTATTTGTTATAACACCCAAATCATTATTTTGAATAAAAGCACCATAAGCTTGAACGGTTATTTCTCCACCAGCATCAACAGTTAAATCATTTTGTACTTCAACATAGTCATTATTGGCTATGTTTAATGTAGCACCATTACTTATGTTTAAGTTACAAGCACTAAAACTACCTCCATTTGTAGTGGTATTATAATTTGAAAGCAGAGTTACTTCTGTATCTAAAAGTAGTCCAGGACCAGTGCCATTACTCCATGATCCATTCCATGTTATTGCAGAGGAGCAAGGAGGAGTAATAGTTACTACGCCATCTAAACTAAGATCATTTCCTGCCAATCTTCCAATGGCAAATGTTCCAGTGCCACTATTTGCTCCCCAACCATAAAGTCTAAAGCTAATAGTTGTACCAGAAACAACATTTTGTAAAGCAAGGATAGTTGATAGATTAATTTGTGTTTGATTTGTACCATTTCCTGAATTTACAGTATAAGAAAATGGAGTTCCAATATCAGTAAAGTTAATGCCATCTGTACTATAACGCCAAATAAAAGAATCTGGTCCAGTATTAGATCTTCTAAAAGTAGCATCAAGTGTACTTAATGATACTTGATAACCACTAGATGTTGAAACTTGAAATTGTAAATAATCGTTATTAGTAATTGCATCTGCTTGTGTGCCTGAAGCAGTAAAGCCAACAGAAGAAAATGTATTATTTTGAATATGTGGGGTTAAACCACTACCACGACTTAATGCGGATGAGTTTAAATTAGCGTCATTTGTAGTTGCATTAACAGTTGGCTCATTTCCTATATTAGTGTCCATTTCCCATGCAACAATTTGTCCAAACCCAAAACTAACAATAGATATAAATGAAATTAAAAAAGAAATGGTTTTTAAATGGGTGATTTTACTCATATCTGTTAAGTTTTACAATCTAAAGATTTGGTTTTTATAAATTTTATTCTTTTTATTAATGAATCTATCGTTATTTTTGGCATGTTATGCAAACAAAAAAAACATATACATTACAAGAAGCTACTAAAAAACTAGAGCATTATTGTGCGTATCAAGAACGTTGTCATCAAGAAGTAAGGCAAAAGCTAGAAGGTATGTATATGATACCTGAAGCTATAGATGTGATAATAGTACATCTGTTAGAGCATAACTTTCTAAATGAAGAACGTTTTGCCAAAACATTTGTAAGCGGTAAGTTTAAAATTAAGGCTTGGGGCCGACGTCGATTAAATTTTGAATTAAAACAAAAAGGTGTAAGCAAATTTAATATAAATCAAGCACTTGCAACGATACCAGATGTTGATTACATCGGTTTTTTTAGTGATTTAGCCGAAAAAAGAGCGAATTTACTTAAAGAACCCAATGTTTATAAGAAAAGAAAAAAGTTTATTGACTATTTTTTATATCGTGGTTGGGAATCATATTTAGTGTATGAAAAGGCAAATGAACTTATAAAATAAATCTTTGTAAATTAATTGGTATTAACCTAATTAACTTGTTAAATAGTAATCCGTTATTTTTTTAAGTATGAGAAATAAAAAAGCGGAAAACAATAAATATTCCGCTTTTATTTATAGATAGTTTTTATAAGCTAAAAACAGCCCCAAAGTTAAGTGTAAATTGGTTGTGTAATTTTTCAGCAGGAGTTAATATATCGCTATTGTATTTTGCGAGAGGCAAATTAAGCTCGGTAAAAATACCAAAACCTTCAGAAAAAAAGTATCTAGCTCCTAAGTGACCACCAAAATTTTTAAGACTTAAATTTAAGCCCGGATAAAGATCAAAATTTTCATCAGAACTAATAATATTTCCTAAGTTAGCATTAAAACGTCCTTTAATATCAAAACGGTCTCCAAAGTCGGCATCAATTATGTCGTTTACACTTAAGGCATAAGTTGATGATACCCCGAAAGACATATTTGGACCAACACCAAAATCATAACTTATATTAATACCGGTAGCATTATTTTGAAAATTAGCACCAACTTGAAATTTATTATCGTTACTACCTGTAAATGCTTGTCCATTTACAAATGATATGCTAAGAATAGCTAATACTAATACAATTACATTTTTTTTCATGATTTGAGTTTTTAATTTTTTCAGTGCGCAAATATATTATAAGTTTTATTAATGCTGCTTTTGTTTTAAATAAACATTTAGTTTAAGACCCGTATTTTTTTACAAGTCACATATAATATTGTAATTAAGAGAGGGGTTTGTTAAAGGTTATTATGTGTTCTAACAATGGCTTGTTTATTTTTCCAATCAATCCATTCTTGCCCTTTTATACGGCGCATTATATTGTCAAAATTTCGCATTATAACTAAGTTGTAAACAGCTTTACTAAAGTTTTTTGGATTTCTAGCAATGGCACGTAAACTCATAGAGAACCCTGGGGTTATATAGCGCATATAATGCCAATAACCTTCTGGCATATACAAAATTTCGCCATGATTAAGTTCGGTTTTATAGCCTTGAGCTTTTTTTAACATGGGCCATTTTTTTAAATCTGGGTTGTTAAAATCGATGTCTTCCCTTGTGATTAATGAATGTGGAATTTTATATAAAAAATTATTTTGTTTTTGATCAAATAAAATCACTTGTTTTTTGCCTTCAAAATGAAAATGAAAAATATTAGCTAAATCAATATCATAATGCATAAAGGTGTGCGAATCTTTTCCTCCAAAAAATAACATAGGAATGCCTTTCATGAGGCGTAAACCAAAATCTGGAAAGCTGAAATCTTTTTGTAGTTGAGGTATTTCCTTAATAGCGTTCCATAAAAAGATGCGGTATTTAGTAGGCTCTTTTTTTAGTAAATCAATATAATCGCCTAGTTTCATTTTGGCATGAGGCTCATTAAAACCATCTTTATAATCTACAGGTCTGTCATCATAAAGAGGAATGGTAATGTTGCCACCAATAGCTTTCATATAGTCTAAATTCCATTTGCTATAAGCTGGCCAATGATTTATAAAACGCTCAATAACTACTGGTTTTTGAGGTTTAAAATAGTGTTTTAAAAAGTCCTCTTTGGTAATGGTTTTTACTCGAGGAATGTCTTGTAAATTTAACGACAATACTTAATAAGTTTAGATTTGCAAAGTTAAGAAAACCTTACTTAATTTAAAATAGTATTTGGGTGTTACTATAAAAGACGGACTTATTCTTAGTAAATAAGTTACAGCCATTTAGATGCTCGTTCTGTGGCATCTAAAACATTAATACTAAGTACTTGTGCTATATATTTTGCATTTTTAAAAGCATCATTTAAGTCTTCGGTTCTATATGCTTCAATTTTCTGATTTCTATTGTAAAATAAATTTAATAGATAAACTTGATTTGAAAAGTTAGCAGAAGCCCCCATAGCTTGAACTCGTTTGTTTTCTTTGGTTTTAAAAACCGAAACATATTCAATATTTGGTAAGTCTTTCCATATACCTATATTAATTCCCATAATAGAATAAATTTCTCGGTACTTTTTTGATGCTAAATCTATTTCAGAGCCTTCTCTTAGCATAAGAAAAACACCAATTCCAGATAAAACTAAACTAAAAATATTATTGGTTATTGCCCCAAAAACACCAAGAAGAAACAATACAACACCAAAAATAAGCTTCGATGTAGGAACTTTTCTTAGGTGTTGTAGCGTTGTATTATTCATTTAACTAATCTTCTTTTATAATTGTAGCTTCGTCGTTGTTGTCATTTGATTCAACTTTAGCTTCAATTTCTTTAACATCTTTTCCTTTTAAGTACTCTGGTAAATCCATACCAGCCATATTAAACATATCTTGTAAAGGCGGAACTGATTTATACATACCAGAAAGGAAGTTTGCTGTAGACGATTTTCCGTCATCACCATTACCACCATTTTCCCAAACAGTTACTTTATCAATCTTAATGTTTTTAATAGCTTCGGCTTGAGTTTTTACTAATTCTGGTAATTTATCAGCAATTAAAAGTAGAACAGCATCTTTAGAACTATTACCAGCAGCTTTTACAATTTGATCTAAACCAGCAGCTTGTTTGGTTAATACTTCATATAAACCTTTAGCTTCTGCTTCAGCTTTTAAGAAAATGGCATCTGCTTCACCTTTAGCAATTCTTCGTATGTTTTCAGCTTCAGCTTCAGCATCAATTTCAACTTTCTTTTTATCAATTTCGGCTGGTACAATTACATCGGCTATTTGAGAAGAACGTTCGCGTTCTGCTCTCACAGATTCTGCGCGTTGTTCAGCTGCATAAGATTCTTCTAAAGCTTTTGCTGCTTGTACTTTTTCAGAAGCAATCGCTCTTTTTTCAGCTTCTGCTTCTTTTTCTCTTCTTAGAGCATCAGATTCTGCAATAGATATTTTGGCAATGTTTTCTCCATCAATAGCACGCGCGTTAGCTTCAGATGTTTTAATTCTTTCGTCTTTTAAGGCTTCTGCTTCTCCAATTTTAGCTAATGCTATGGCACTAGCTGTTTGTACACGTTCATTTTGACTTGCTTTTGCTTCACCAATTTTTGCTTCTGCATTGGCAGCAGCAATTTGAGTTCTTTCATTTTGACTAGCATTAGCTTCACCAATTTTTGCTTTAGCATGAAGTTCTGCAACTTGAGTTCTTTCATCTTGAACGGCATTGGCTTCACCAATAGAACCATCTCTAGTTTTTTCGGCAACCGATTTACGAGCCGCATTTATAGCGTGTGCCGCAGCTTCTTTTCCTAAAGCTTCAATATATCCAGACTCATCAACAATATCTGTAATGTTTACGTTAATAAGTTTTAAACCTACTTTCTTAAGTTCAGATTCTACACTTTTAGAAATATTGGTTAAAAATTTGTCTCTATCGCTATTAATTTCTTCAATGTCCATGGAAGCAACGACTAAACGTAACTGACCAAAAATGATTTCTTGTGCTAATTCTTGAATTTCGTTTTGCCCTAAACCTAAAAGTCTTTCGGCAGCATTTTGCATAATACCAGGTTCTGTAGAAATACCAATAGTAAATCGAGATGGTACATTAACACGTATGTTTTGTTTACTCAAGGCGTTAATTAAATTGACCTCTATTGAAATAGGTGTTAAATCTAAAAACTCATAATCTTGAATAACTGGAAGTATAAAAGCAGCACCACCATGAATACATTTAGCCGATTGACCGCCACCAACTTTACCATAAACTACTAATATTCTATCTGAAGGACAGCGTTTATACCTTCTGATTAATACAATAAAGAAGATGAAAATAAATAGAACTGCAAAGATTACAGCTATTGGTAAGCCAAATTGAGAGGCTTGTGTTGTTAATAGTAGCATAAATTATTTATTAAGTTGTTCGACAATTAGAATTCCGTTTTCGGTAACATTTTTTACTTTTATTACTGCTCCAGATTTTAAATCGGTTTCAGAATCGGAAAGCGCTTCAAGTTCTCTTAAAGTGCCTTGTATTTTTACTTGTACTTTGCCCATAGAAGTTCTGTTAGCGCCAATGGTTAAGTATACTTCGCCAATGGTGTTTATGGCATTTTTGTATTTTAAAGTTCCACTATCGTTAAGTTTTCCCATGTAGTAAAACATAGCTGTCATGACAGTCATCATGAGTAACCCGCAAACTATAGAAATAAGGATGGTTATTGGGTTTGATAGTCCTGCATCTATACAGGCAATACCACTCCAGCCAAAAATGGTGAAAAAGCCAACTAAGTTTTTGAAAGTTATAAATTGAAAGCCAATACCAGTATCGCCTTCTATGTCACTATCTACATCTCCTAAATCATCGGCGTCGCCTCCAAGAAAGGTTAAAACCATAGATATTGTAAAAATTAAAGACCCTAATAAGGCTATACTCCAGTATATTTTTGGGAATAATTCTAAATTTGAAAACCAATCTACCATAATAAAACCGCTTTGAAATTTTTTGTAAGGTAAAACTTTAAAAAGAGTTTTACAATACTAAAACTTGATTTTATATATAGGTATTTTAAAAGTGATTTTTGTTACAGAAGTGTTGTGAAAATTTATTGTATATTTTCAATTAAGGGAAGAATTAGGTCCTTAAAAATAGTTATGCCTGTTAGCTTAAAAAACTAACAGGCATAAATTATAAAGCTATTCTAGCTTTTAAAAGTATCAAGTTTTAGTTAAAATTATACCTCAAACCAAATAATAAATTACTTGGAGGCATAGGTACAAAGCCAGCTTCAATATAATCGGCATCAAAAATATTGCTTGCTGTTATTGTAAATTCTAATTGTTTTAGGTTTATTGCTAACGAAGCATCCCAAACATTATAACTATCGCCTGTAGTACGTTCAGCATGTTTGTAAATAATATTCTGACTTACATTTTTAAATAATTGTGTACTTAAACGTGTTGTAAAATGATGTTTAAGCGTATTTAGTGAGTAACGAGAAAGCTCTTTGTTTTGGTTTAAAATATCATCTTCTAAAAAGTTATACCCAACGGCAAGTGTTTGGTTAAAATTACTTAGTTTAAAATGATATGCTAAATCAACTTCAAAACCTTTGGTGTTAACCTCGGTAATGTTAGTAGCTGTATAAATAGTTTCTGTAGTATTTGGACGGATATAATCAATCAAGTTTTGTGCATCTCTGTTGTAAACTGCTAACGATCCTGAAAATTTAGGAGAGAAATATTTAATTCCTACTTCTTGAGCAAAAGCTTCTTCAACTTCTAAATCTGGATTCCCTGCTGTACTAGAATCGTTATAAAACAAATCGGTATAAGTTGGTATTCTGTATGTATAACCAACATTTCCATAGGCTTTTAATTGGTCGTTTATCTTGACACCTATATCTATCCCAGGAAATGCATAAAAATCGAAATCTGAAAAATAAGTTACTGCCACTCCTGGGGTAATATCTAATTTACCATCTGCTGTTTTAAATTCATGCTCTAAAAATAGGGTTGTCATAAATCTATTGCGGTCTCCTAAATTATTACTTTTAATATAAACTTTAGATAAATCAACACCAAACCCAGTAGTTCCAAGATTAGATTTGTAGCTACCATTAACTTCTGCACCAATTTTATTGGTAATGTGTAAGTTTCTGTAAACCGTTGGGTCATTTCTCAAATACACATACTCATCTTGATTTCTTTTCCAATAAACACGTGGTTTAATGGTTAGTTTTTCGGTGTTAAATGATGTAGTAAACCCTATTAAACTATTTTGAGTTTCTTCGTATTGTTCTGTAGCACTTTCTCTAGCATAGAATCTGTTTGCACCAAATTTTCGATCTTGAAACGTAGCAATCATTTCAATAGCTTTTTTGTTTTTATTAAAAACACTTTTTATAAAATAATTACTATTGTCATAATCAGTGTTATGTAGGTATCCAGCAGAAGACATTTTATCTACATGCACGATGTGCGATGAGTTCTCCATGTCTGCACCAACCGTGATGCCTCCATTAAATTGTCCAAAAGAACCAGTTTCTGCTTTAACTGAAACCGAGTTTTTTAATTCTTTTTTAGTGACAATATTTATAGCGCCAGTAAAAGCATTTTGCCCAAATACACGAGCTGCAGGCCCTTTTATAATTTCAATACGCTCAATAACTTCAATTGGTAATGCGGCATTCATGGTATGGTGTCCTGTTTGCGCATCGTCCATTTTTATACCGTCAATAAGTAATAAGGTTTGATCGAAACTTCCACCACGAATATATAAATCGGCTTGACTTCCGGCAGTACCACGACGTCTAATGTCTAATCCGGCTACTTGTTGTAATAAATCTGCAATATTATTTGCAGCACTGTTTTTAATATCTTCTGAAGAAATTATAGAAATAGTTCTAGAGTTTTCTTTAAACGGTAAATCTATTCGTGTTGATTTGATTATAACTTCTCCAAGAGCAGTTGTGTCTTGTTGTATAATAGGCTCGTTTTGAGCGTTTCCATAGATAGAAAGGAGTATAGCAATAGCTAAAAAATAATTGTTTTTCATAACAAGTAATTCAATGTGTTTTTTACGCTGCAAAATTCGTAACTTTCTGGACTAGTTAAGTAGTCCAGTTTTAAAATAATGAATAGTCCGGTTAATAAACTTTTAGAGCAATTAATTCATCTTGAAAAATCGAATGCAACGCCCGTTTATATTCAGGCGGCGCAGCAAATTATTAATGCAATTCAGCGTGGATATTTAACCGAGGGAACCTGGCTACCTGGAACCCGTACTTTTAGTGAGTTATTTAATATTAACAGGAATACCGTTGTTGCAATATACGATGAATTAGCTTCACAAGGTTGGGTAGATATTGTGCCAAATAAAGGTACTTGTATTTTAGTGCCAGAACAGAAAACAGCAGCTATTAAAGCAACTTCGCAGCATATAGATCAAGTTAATGAGTATGCTAAAACAACCGGTTTTCCGTTTCAGCCTTCTTTTAATTTAGCTTCTACAGAAGAACAGAATCATAAAACATATAGTATTAATGATGGACAACCCGATTTAAGATTACACCCTACGCACCAATTTTCAAAATGGTACAGTGCTTCTATGAAACGGAAATCCTTAGTTTCAAAATGGAATCAAACAGCGGTGTCATCTCATTCTGCTTTCGAAATACAGCTTTGTAATTATTTAAATGCGACGCGCGGATTTCATATAAAATCGCATAATTTAATGAGTACACGAAGTATAGAAATGAGTTTGTACATTGTGTCTCAGTTATTATTAAAACCTAATGATATTGTTTTGGTTGGCGATTTAAGTAATTATGCTGCCAATATGATTTTTCAGCAGTCGGGAGCGAATGTTAAAACCATTCCCATAGACGACGATGGTATTGATGTAGATTATATTAGAACCCATTTTATAAAAAATGCCATTCGTTGTATTTATGTTTGTGCACATAGGCATTACCCAACTACAAGAGCACTTAGTGCCGAACGCCGTTTACAATTAATGCAGCTTGCTAAAGAATATCAGTTTGCTATTATTGAAGACGATTTCGACTACGATTTTCAGTTCGATGGTTCTGCCATGTTACCAATGGCGAGTTCTGATGCTAATGGTGTTATTATTTATTTAGGAAAAATGGGGCAATCATTATTTCCAAGTTTTCAAACAGGCTTTGTAATAGCGCCAGAAAATTTAATTTCGGAAGCTAAAAACTATTTAAAAATATTAGACAGACAAGGTGATTTAATTCAAGAACAAATGCTTTCGGAGCTTATTTATGAAGGTGAAATACATAGATTGATTAAGAAGAATATCATCATTTATAAACAAAGACGCGATTTTTTATGTGAATGCCTCACGAAATATTTTAATGAATTTGTGTTTTGGGAAAAACCATCGGGAGGTTTAGCGCTTTGGTTGCGTTTTGACCCCAAAATATCCTTAGTTAAGTTAGCAGAACAAGCACTGAAACAGGATTTATTCTTACCTAAAACCATTCTTTATCAAGATAAAAACACCTGCTGTATTCGTTTTGGCTTTGGCGATTTAAATGAAGTAGAAATTGAAACAGTCGTTAAAAAGTTGAAACAAGCTTATGATTCAATATCAAATTCATGATTACAAACGTCGCATCTGTATTTGTCTTTAGCGTAAAAAGGTAATGTTCCAAAGAGAAAGCCAATTATAAATGAAAAGAACGATTTAAAATCTTTAATTGTAGAATATAATTGGATTCTGTTGCTATTACAGCTAGGGCAATGTATGTCGTTGCCTTCATCGTCTATAGAATATTTTGAAATACTATCTAAAATATCTTCAGCCTTTAAAGCATCTTTAGTTAATACTTTAAGTTTTACACCACCAATGGCGTTACTTACAAGTGGGTCTGTGTCTATGGTAAAGTTATCGCTTAAAAAAACATCGATACCTTCAGCCTCTAACCGTCCTTTTATAATTTGGGCTTCACTAGAATACTGAAATTTAGCTATGGTTTTAAAGGTATCACTCATAATTACAAATGTAAGTAGAACTTCTGAAGAATAGTTTCATCGTTTTTATTAAAAGCGTATTTTTGAAATTCTATTAAATATAATCTTGCTATGAAAACGTCTTTTTTTATTCTTTTATTTATTATTTCAGGTTTTGGTTTTGCACAAAACAATTATATAGTAAAAACCGATGATGGTAGACGTGTACTTTTAAAAGCCGATTATACATGGGAGTATATTGATGCCGAAAGTCCTAAAAATAATATTGAGGTAAAAGAAATTATAAAAACAGCTAAGAAGAATGGGTGTGAGTTAGCAAATGATTTTACGGAACCTAAATTAGATAAGAAAATTCAAAACCAATTAAAAAAAGGACGCGCTACAATTAGTCATATTAAAGCAAAAGTGGCTAAAGATAATGACTGTACAGTAAATGATGTGGTGTTGTTGTCTGTTTCAGAGCAAAAGGCTAAAGGCAGATATGATTTTTGTGCTAATGGAAAAAAAGTAAGCTATAAACGTGTTGGTAATTCTATTATAGAGAATAGGAAGCTTTTTTAACATTCAATTTTACTTAAAAATGTATTTTTTTTAAGTCTTTCAATTATCTTTACTACTATGTACGCCTTAGTAGACTGTAATAATTTTTATGCCTCTTGTGAACGGGTTTTTAATCCTAATTTATTAGGAAAACCAATCGCTATTCTTTCAAATAACGATGGCTGTGTCATTTCTAGAAGTGACGAAGCCAAAGCGTTAAACCTTCCTATGGGAGCACCTATTTTTAAATGGGAAAGTTTCTGTAAAGCAAATAATATTCATGTATTGTCTTCAAACTACCCATTATATGGAGATATGAGTAGCCGTGTAATGTCTATATTAAAACAATTTACACCAGATGTTGAGGTGTATAGTATAGACGAATCGTTCTTACAATTTAAAGGCTTTGAAAACTATAATTTTGATGACTACGGAAAACAAATAAGGCAACGTGTTTTAAAATGGACAGGTATTCCAACCAGTGTTGGAATTGCTCCAACAAAGGCTTTAAGTAAAGTGGCAAATAAAATAGCCCGTAAGTTTCCAAAAAAAACAAAAGGGGTGTATGTAATAAATTCTGAAGAAAAACGCATTAAAGCCCTAAAATGGACAAAAATTGAAGATGTTTGGGGTATAGGACGGCGATTAGCAAAACGTTTAAAAGAAAAAGGATGCAAGACAGCATTTCATTTTACACAATTACCAGACGATTGGGTGCGTAAAAACTTTTCAGTAGTCGAATGGAGATTAAAAAAAGATTTAGAAGGTATTTCAACCTTGCAATTAGAAGAGGTAAAAGATAAGCAAGCCATTGCCACCACCCGAAGTTTCGAATACACATTTTCAGATATCGATAACATAAAAGAACGCGTTTCAACATTTGCATCAAGTTGTGCCGAAAAATTAAGAAAACAAGACTCTAGTTGTTACGTTATCATTGTTACGCTTAGTAGCGATAGGCATAAAAAAGACTTAGAACAACATCGTGTAAGCACCAGTGTTAATCTATCTTTTCCAACAAATTCATCTTTAATTATAAGTAATTGTGCCGTTAGCGCAGTAATGTCTATCTTTAAAACAGGAATAAAATATAAAAGGGCAGGAGTTATCGTTACAGGTTTGGTGCCGGTAGATAATTATCAATTAAATATTTTCGAGCACGAAAACCCAAAGCACCAACCCTTAATGCAAGCTATCGATAGTATGAATAGCAAGTATAAAAACTATAAAATTAAAATAGGTAATCAAGATTTAAAACGCACCTGGAAAATGCGCCAAGAACGATTATCACCAAGATATACAACTAATATTAACGATATTATAAAAGTAAAATGTTAAATTGGGCGTTACCTTTATCCTGAATTTAGTTCAGGAACAGGTCGGGCTTTCACTACTCGCTCTCTGCGAGGAGCTCAAACAAACCGTTCAATCCCTAACGAAAAATGGAGACTAATACAAACAGCAGTAATAAAGAATAAAATGATAGCACATAAATCAGGAAGTTTAACATTTTTCACCCCAGAAGCAGTCGACGGCGCTTCAGCTCATTTTTTCGATGCAGGTATTTCTGCAGGATTTCCATCGCCAGCTGAAGATTTTAAAGAACAACGGTTATCGTTAGATGAAGAATTAGTAAAAAACAAAGAGGCTACCTTTTATGCAAAAGTAAGTGGACAATCTATGATTGGTGCAGGATTAGATGATAACGATTTATTAGTAATAGATAGAAGTTTAGAACCTTCAAATAATAAAATAGCTGTTTGTTTTTTAGATGGCGAGTTTACGGTAAAGCGCTTAAGAGTTTCTAACGGCGAGGTATGGTTGCAACCAGAAAACCCAGACTATCCCATAATTCATATTACAGAAGACAATAACTTTTTAATTTGGGGTATTGTTACCAACGTCATTAAGAAGGTATAAACAAAAAACGCGAAGCATATGCTTCGCGTTTTTAATATATTTTAAAATAAAAGTTTAATCGGCTAAAACAATAACCTTATTATCTTTCATTTCTAAAGTTCCTGAATTTATTTTTAATAAAGTAGTGCCTTTGTCTCCTTTAGTAAATTTATCTTCAACTTCTTTTTCTAATTCGATACTACCTGAAATTTTCACAAACCCTTCTTTCAATAAAGAAACAATAGGAGCGTGATTTTTAAGCATTTCAAATTCACCATTTACTCCAGGAGCAGAAATACTAGTTACTTCTCCACTAAATAGGGTTGCTTCAGGTGATACAATTTCTAAATACATAGTTAAACTTGTTTAACTACCCTGAATTTATTTCAGGGTCTTTTTTAATGTTTAATTGACTTTTGTGAGATACTGAAACAAGTTCAGTATTAGTTTTGGCTATGCCTCAGCTAACATTTTATCTCCAGCTTCAATAGCTTCTTCAATAGTTCCTTTAAGGTTAAACGCTGCTTCTGGTAAGCGATCTAATTCACCATCCATAATCATGTTAAAACCTTTAATAGTTTCTTTAATATCTACTAATACACCTGGAATACCTGTAAATTGTTCTGCCACGTGGAAAGGTTGAGATAAGAAACGTTGAACACGTCTAGCTCTACCTACAGCTAATTTATCTTCTTCAGATAATTCTTCCATACCAAGGATAGCAATAATATCTTGTAATTCTTTATAACGTTGTAATAACTCTTTTACTCTTTGAGCACAAGCATAATGCTCTTCTCCTAAAATATCAGCAGTTAAAATTCTTGATGTAGAATCTAAAGGATCTACCGCAGGGTAAATACCTAACTCAGCAATTTTACGAGATAATACTGTTGTTGCATCTAAGTGAGCAAAGGTTGTAGCAGGAGCAGGATCGGTTAAATCATCCGCAGGTACGTAAACCGCTTGTACAGATGTAATAGAACCTCTTTTAGTTGAAGTAATACGTTCTTGCATCGCACCCATCTCTGTTGCTAATGTTGGTTGGTAACCTACCGCAGAAGGCATACGACCAAGTAATGCAGATACCTCAGATCCAGCTTGAGTAAAACGGAAAATGTTATCTACGAAGAAAAGTACATCTTTCCCTTGTCCTTCACCAGCTCCATCACGGAAATATTCAGCAATAGTTAAACCAGATAAGGCAACACGTGCACGTGCTCCAGGAGGCTCATTCATTTGTCCGAATACGAAAGTTGCTTTAGATTCTTTCATTCCAGCTTTATCAACTTTAGATAAATCCCATCCGCCTTCTTCCATAGAATGCATAAAGTCATCACCGTATTTGATAATTCCAGATTCTAACATCTCTCTTAAAAGGTCATTTCCTTCACGAGTTCTTTCTCCAACTCCAGCAAATACTGAAAGTCCACCGTGACCTTTTGCTATATTGTTAATCAACTCTTGAATTAATACTGTTTTACCTACACCAGCACCACCAAATAAACCAATTTTACCACCTTTTGCATAAGGCTCAATTAAATCGATTACTTTAATACCTGTAAATAAAACTTCAGTAGAAGTTGATAAATCTTCAAATTTAGGTGCTTGACGGTGAATTGGTAACCCAGCTTCTCCAGCTTTAGGTAAATCTCCAAGACCATCAATAGCATCTCCAATTACATTAAATAAACGTCCGTAAACATCTCCACCAATTGGCATTTGTATAGGCGCTCCAGTTGCAGTAACTTCTGTTCCTCTACTTAAACCATCCGAAGAATCCATAGCAATAGTACGTACTGTATCTTCTCCAATGTGAGATTGTACTTCTAGAACTAATAAAGAACCATCAGGTCTTTTTATTTCTAATGAATCGTAAATTTTTGGAAGTTCTGATCCTGCTCCGAATTCAACGTCGATAACCGGACCTACTATTTGTGCAACTTTACCTGTAACTTTAGACATTACTTATATGTTTAATATTATGCGATTTAATTGTGTGAAAACAGTTTAAGTTTTCGCGTGCAAAGATATATTTTTTAATTTAAAATAAAAGTTGTTTTATAGGTTTTTTGGAATAAAAAAACACCTTCTAATTGAAGGTGTTTTAAAAGTATAATTTATGTTATAATTTTTTCGTCAATCAATTAATTATTAATTGTCCATGAAATAAAATATTGAGAACCGATAAAAGGAGATCCAACAGCACTTTGATATTCTTTTCCTCCTAAATTAGTTCCTCCAATTTTAAATGTAGATTTCATGGAAGGTACGGAATAATTAATTTGAGCATCAACTAATGTTCTTGAAGGGATGATGGCATTGGCTATGGTTGCTTGCCAAAAATATTCATCACTCCAACGTGCATTAATATTGAATCCGAAATTTTTAAATAATTCAGGATTCCCTAAAGATACTTTTACTTTATGTTCTGGGGTATTAAATCCTGCACTAAAATCTGGATCAGTTGATTGATCAAAATCTAATTTTGAATATGTATAGTTTAATCCAAAATCAAACTTTTTAGCAATTTTTGTTGATAAACCAATAACTCCTCCATAAGAACTAACGTCTGCTGATGAATTAGTATATACATTAAATACTTGAAAATTTCCTGTTGCAACATCAACAACCCCTGATGCATCTGTTACTGAACCAGATTTTGGCGTAACTACAAATTTTTGAGCACTAAAGTTATCATAAGTATTATAATAGGCATTAAGATCAACGGTTACAAAGCTTATTTTACCACGGTATCCAACATCAAATGCTGTAACTTTTTCTTGTTCAGCAAGAGGTGTAATACCATTACCATTTACAGGGTTTAAAGAGGTTGTTCCTCCACTAGCTGCAAATGCTTGTACTGATGATAATGTGTAAGCATTTGAGTAAGCATCTCTTCCTGTTAAAGTAGTATTTGGTAACCTTCTATCTAAATTATCTGGAGCAGAACCTACTAGTATAGCTCTACCCACATCAAAACCAATAAATAGTGCTTGAGTGTCTGGGTTTCTAAAACCTGTTTGTAAAGACGCTCTAAAATTATGTTGTTTGTTTTTCCCAGCTGCATAAACTAAAGAAAGTCTTGGTGAATAGCTGCCATCAAAAAACTCATTTTTATCATATCTAATAGAAGCCGTAATTTTTAATCGGTCGTCCATCAATTTTTTAATACCTTGTAAGTAGGTCCCGTATTCATGATAATCGATTGAACCATCATAATCTGTAAATACACTTCCACTAGAATTTAATGAATATTGTCTATATTGACCACCTATTTGTAAGTCTACAACATTATTTAGTATATCTTTAAAGTTGTAATTTCCATCTACTATATCCATTTTTGATTCATCTACAAGTTTAGATCCTGTAGTTATATCTGGATCATTTGTAACTTTATTAAATAATGAAATAAATTCAGGAGTTCCTGGTTGTGGCGTATAATTGGCATCTGCAAAAGCTCTTGCACCCGAGTGCAATTGAGACTGAGCTGCAGGGTCACCTGGGTTTCCACCGCCACCTAATATTTGTCCAGCACCTTGTGCATAAGCCGCTGCATAAGCACCAAACCATTCTGAAGCACCAACTTTATTCATATTAATTCCTGTAAAACGCATATCATATGAGTTTCCAGCATTTTCTATGGTTGTATAGCCTCTAAGGAAAAAATTATCGCCTCTAAATTCTAATTTGTGTTGTTGTAAAGCGAAATCTTTTATAGCATATCTATTTGATCCTTGGTATATTGATGAGCCTTTTCCTATTTTTGAGCTCCAAATAACTTCTGTATTATTCCCAAAAGGTCTGTAGTTTAAGGTAAAGTATGCTTTTATGCTTTCAGCTTTATAATCGGTTAAATCAGATTCTTTATATCCTGTTCTTGCTACATTTACAGCAGGAACTAATCCACTTGCTCCTGGTGGTAAAATTCCATTAGCTTCTAAAAATTGAGCAACTTCATTAAGGTTTTGTGGTTGACCAGGTCCGTTTGCGGCCAAAGCTACTTCATCTCCATATATATTTAATCCGTCATGTGCAGGGTCTGATCTAAAAGGGGTTATGGCATCTGCTGTTCCAACGGCTCCTAATTCATATTGATTGTTATCTGATGCAAACCAATCTGTACCTCTTAAGTATGAAAATGATGCTTTTGCAGCAAATTTATCACTAAATGCATGTGCCGCACGAAATCCAAAATCATGAAATTGATTATCACCAGCTTCATCCTGTACTGTTAATCCTGTTTTTACATAAGCACTTACTCCTTGGTGTTTAAATGGGTCTTTACTAGTCATGAATAGAATACCATTAAAAGCATTTGCTCCATATAATGCTGAAGAAGCTCCAGGTAATATTTCTACACTATTTATGTCGAGTTCACTAAGTCCTAGAATATTTCCTAAAGCAAAATTTAATCCAGGAAGAGAATTATCCATACCATCAACTAGTTGAACAAAACGTGTATTAGCAAACGTTGCAAATCCACGAGTATTAACAGCGTTAAATGTTAAACTTCCTTTATTTACATCTACTCCTTTTAAATTCTCTAAACTAGAATAAAAGTCTGGAGAGGAAGCGAATTTTATATCTTTAATGTCAAATCTTTCAATGGTAACAGGAGACTCTCTCACGCTTTCTGGAGTTCTTGAAGCTGAAATTACAATTTCATCTAAAGAAGTTCCTTCATTAAGTACAAAATTTAATACTTGGTTATTACTAGTAACTTCAATGGTCATAGATTTAAAGCCAACACTACTTGCTTGTACTTCGAAAGGTGGATTTTGATTATAACTTAAGGAGAAATTGCCATCAAAATCTGTTACTGTTCCTGTAGAAGTTCCAACAATGATTATGTTAGTTCCAGGAATGGGCTGGCTGTTATCATCTAAAACAGAACCAGTAATTGTTGTTTGTGAGAAAGATATCGTACAAAAAAACAACAATAAAAATTGAAAAATTGTTTTCATCTATTTTGAATTAGTTAATTTTATGGTAGCAATATATGTATATAAAATATTACTCAAGCATAAAAGTATAAAAAAATTATGCACGCATAGTATATTTTAACAAAAAAAAATGTGTTTTATTATGTTTTTAGCAAAAAAAAGACTTAAATATGAGATTTTATCACATTTAAGCCTTAATATGTTTTAATAAATTTACGATAGTAAATTTATTCTACCGTTACTGATTTTGCTAAATTTCTTGGTTGATCAACATTTTTATTTAGTAAAACAGCAATATGATACGATAATAATTGTAGAGGAATAGTAGTTAATAGTGGCGATAAAGATTCTAATGTCTCAGGTATTTCTATAACATGATCTGCTAGTTCTTTTACTTGTACATCACCTTCTGTTACAATACCAATTATCTTCCCTTTTCTAGATTTGATTTCTTGAATATTACTAACTACTTTTTCATAATGTCCTTTTTTTGTTGCGATAACAACAATAGGCATGTTTTCATCAATTAAAGCAATAGGGCCATGTTTCATTTCTGCAGCAGGGTAACCTTCGGCATGGATGTATGAAATCTCTTTTAATTTTAAAGCGCCTTCTAGAGCAACTGGAAAATTAAATCCTCTACCAAGATATAAACAGTTGGTTGAATCTTTATAAATATCGGCAACTTGTTTAATGATTGAATCTGATTCTAAAGCTTTTTCCACTTTTTTAGGAATCATTTCTAATTCTAGTAAATGCTGACGGAAATCAGAACTACTAATAGTGCCTTTAGCTCTAGCTAACCTTAAAGCTATTAGTGTTAAGACTGTAATTTGAGTTGTAAATGCTTTAGTTGATGCGACACCTATTTCTGGTCCTGCATGTGTGTAAGCACCAGCATTAGATTCTCTAGCAATAGAAGAGCCAACTACATTACAAACACCAAAAACAAAAGCACCTTTAGATTTTGCTAATTTAATGGCAGCAAGTGTGTCAGCCGTTTCACCAGATTGCGAAATAGCTATAACAACATCGTTTTCTGTTATAATTGGATTTCTATACCTAAACTCCGAAGCATATTCTACTTCTACAGGAATTCTTGCTAAATCTTCAAAAATGTATTCAGCAACTAAGCCTGCATGCCATGAAGTTCCGCAAGCAACAATAATAATGCGGTTTGCATTGAGGAATTTTTTCATGTTATCTTCAACACCAGCCATTTTTATTATAGCTTCGTTTCTTAATAATCTTCCTCTGTATGTATCAGTTATAGCTTTTGGTTGTTCATGAATTTCTTTTAACATGAAATGATCATACCCACCTTTTTCTATTTGCTCTAAATTTAATTGTAATTTCTGTACATAGGTAGGAACTAAAGAATCGTCTTTAATTTTTCTTATTTTTATGCCTTTATGAAATCTAATAACTGCCATTTCTTCATCTTCTAAATAAACGGCATTTTTAGTATATTCTAAAAAAGGTGAGGCATCACTTGCAATAAAAAATTCATCTTCATTTTCACCAATTCCTATTGCTAATGGGCTTCCTAGACGAGCAACAACAACTTCTTCTGGTTTGTTTTTATCAAAAACAGCAATTGCATAAGCACCAATTACTTGGTTTAATGCAATTTGAACTGCTTGACCAAGTTTTACATTTTCTTGTTTTTTTACGTCTTCAATTAAGTTTATTAAGACTTCTGTATCTGTATCAGAATGAAAAATATATCCTCTGGATATTAATTCTTGTTTAAGCGAATCGTAATTTTCAATAATACCATTATGTATAATTACAAGTTCACCAGAGTTTGAAAGGTGAGGGTGAGAGTTAACATCATTAGGTACTCCGTGAGTTGCCCAACGCGTATGGCCAATGCCTACTTTACCAGTTTTTGTTATTTCTTTATCAGAGCGTTCTTCTAAATCGACTACTTTACCTTTTGTTTTAGATACTTTAAGGTTAGCACCATCAAATAATGCAATACCAGCACTATCATAACCTCTATATTCTAAACGTTTAAGTCCTTCTATTATAATTGGGTAAGCTTCTCTATATCCAATGTATCCAACAATTCCACACATAATTTTTAATTTAGATTTTGGGGTTCAAAAATTTAGAGCAAATATGTAAAATAAATATTAATGATTAATAATTATTATATAAAGTCCTTGCTTTATACGATGAAATTCATTTTTACAACTATTAACAATTAAGTTAAAAAAGAAAAACCAGTAGAACTAATTGTCTTTAGGTTCTGTATAAAATATTTTTAATTTCAATCGTTTATTTTCAGGGACGTTTTCATTGCTACCATATAAAATGGTTCCTCTTGGACTAATTATAGCTGCCGCAGGAATACCTGTTACATCATCATTGCTATTTAAAATTTCAGCATTATTTATGTAATTTACATTATTAGATAATACTAATCCAATCTTTGTATTAGTAGAATCTCTAAGTAATATATTATTTAAATGTTCTGTTAGACGTATTTTATATTTTCCTAAAATAGTATCTCTTTGACTTAAACTTATTATTTTAGAAGAAATAGGAGATTGAGTGTTTTCTGTAGGATCTATTTGATAGTCAATGGTAGGTTCATTGTTTTTAATATCGTATGCGTATATACGGTCGTATTTATGAAATTCATTGCTATATGAGCCAATATTTATATTTTCATCTTCATAAATAACTATTTGTGCATCATTTATAAGTCTTTTAAGTTTATAATTACCTGTATTATTTTCTTTAATAAAATTTCCATTACCATCAGGTATTCTAAAATTGTTTATAAAAGTATCAAAAGCATTTTGGTCTTTAAATAAATTTACAATAGCCATAGAGCCTGCTGTACCTTTTAAATAAAGTTTTTCGTCTCCAGAAACTTTATTTCCATTTTGTAATGTTACTAAACTGTAATCATTATTATAAATATTAAGTTTATTTCCAGTAAAATTGAGTTGATATGTTGATAATGTTCTTTCACCAGCAACTGAAGAATCCTTCGAGTAATAAATAATAATATTAGCACCTGTTGATGCGAGGTTTAATAGAACCATATTACCTTTTCCTTCAATAGCTTCTGCTTTGAAGTATAAACCTCTAAAGTAATTATTAAAATTACTAGCATTACTTAATACAGGGTCATCTTGTTTATTTATTATTGTATTTCTCCAAAAAAGAGTATCTAATTTTGTTCTTAAAGCAGGAGTAGAATATGTAGTTGTAGTATTTCCATCACTATCAGTAGTTTTTAAACTGATTCTTTTGTTACTAGGAGTGAAATCTAAATCTTCATATATTAAATCACTTTTTTGATCTTCAAAATTAATAACAGAAATACCATTTAAAACAGTTCCATCAGATTTTAAATAATATTTTTGAGATGTTCCTAGGGCCGAGTTTGGATCAAAATCTCTTAAGAAATAATCATTTTTATAAATAGATAATTTAATTGGAGAATTACCATACAAGGAATCATTAATTGTATACGTAGAATCTGTTATTGTTTTACTAAAATATGGAATAGTTAATACCACAGAATCAATTTTTGTTTTTTCACCAAAATCTGGATTATTTGTTGTAGGCGTAATTTGAGCTACAATATTAGCTGTAGTTTTTCCATAAGCTGGATCATTAAAAAATCCTAAGAGGTTAGAAGCTAATCCATTAATTTGTAATGAATCTAGTTTTTTGTTATAAACAGAAATAGGTAAATAAACGCTGTCTGTTAAAAAATTAGAATTTTCTTTACCTAAAACATCACTTTCAATAATGCTAAAATCTTTATCACAAGCAATAAAAGAAATAAGAATTAAAATAAAAGTAAAAGGTAATTTAAGGGCTTTAATTGTCTTTTTCATATATAAAAATAATGAATATGCAGGTTTAGCTTAAAACTTCTGTATTAAAAAAGTTGGTATATGCTTCTCCAAATTCATCTTTGCTTTTGTACTCTAAAATAGGTTTGTTTGATGCTTTTAAATAATCATTTAAATCATCTGTAATATCTTCAGACCCTATTATTAATGCATCAGAGTAATCAATAGCTACTTTCATTAAGTTGTTAAATGACGGCTCTTCAAGCACGCTAATAGCGTCTTCATTAATATTGTCAAATTTAACTTTATTGATCATATCTTTATTTAAAGTATTGTTAAAACTTTGATTGTAGACAGAAGTAACAATTTTGCTTTCGTTAAATAAAGGTTCATCTTTATAATATTCTTTTAAGTAAACTGGCAATAAAGATGCTAACCAGCCATGTACATGAATAACATCTGGCGCCCAGTTTAATTTTTTTACAGTTTCAATAACACCCTTTGCAAAGAAAATAGCACGTTCATCATTATCAGAAAATAGTTTCCCAGCTTCATCTGTTAATGTAGCTTTTCTTTTAAAGTATTCTTCATTATCAATAAAATAAACCTGAATACGCTCTTTAGGTATAGAGGCTACTTTAATTATAAGTGGCATATCTAAGTCGTTAATAACTAAGTTTATTCCAGATAACCTTATAACTTCGTGTAATTGATGTCTTCTTTCGTTAATATTGCCATATCGAGGCATGAAAATTCGAATTTGTCCACCTTGTTGATTTACTAATCTAGGTGCTTCAAAAGACATTGAAGAAATTTCGGTTTCAGGTAAATAAGGCACTACTTCAGATGATACATATAATATCCTCTTATCTTTCATATGTTTGTTTTTGTTGACTTAATAATGATTGTTGTAATGGATGATAATTTATTCTTTAATTAAGAAGAAATTATATATAATTTTATTACGCAATTTTTGTTCCCTTTTGAAAAAATGAAAATAAAAAACACGCAAAAGTACAAAAATTTATGCAGTTTCACTGTAAAATCTTAAGTTTGCACCCGTTAAATTTTTATTAAAAAGTGGAAGTATACTCAGAAAAACAGCAAATTACAGTAGCTTTAGATGCTTTAAAGTCTAAAAAACTAACTGTAGGATTAGTTCCTACTATGGGAGCATTGCATGATGGTCATTTAGAATTAGTTAAAAGAGCCTTTGAAAAAAACGATAGAGTTGTTGTTAGTATTTTTGTTAATCCCACACAATTTGATAATAAAGAAGACCTAAAAAAATATCCAAGAACATTAGATAGCGATGTAGAGTTACTAAAAACAGTAAGTAAAGATGCTATTTTGGTTTATGCACCTACTGTTGATGATGTTTATGAAGGAAATACAGTGTCTGAGTCGTTTGATTTTGATGGTTTAGAGTTTGAAATGGAGGGCAGGTTTCGTGATGGACATTTTGACGGTGTTGGAACGATTGTAAAACGTCTTTTTGAAATTGTAAAACCAGATAATGCTTATTTTGGCGAGAAAGATTTTCAGCAACTACAAATTATTAGAAAATTAGTTGAAAAACACCATCTTCCCTTAGTTGTAGTTGGTTGTAAAATACATAGAGAAACAAATGGTTTAGCAATGAGTTCTCGTAACACAAGGTTAAAACCAGAATATAAAGAAGCTGCACCATTTATTTATAAAACTTTAACAAGTGCCAAAAGTAAATTTGGCACAAATAGTGCTAATAAAGTAGTGAAATGGGTTGAAAATCAGTTTGCAAAACACGATTTATTAAAATTAGAGTATTTTATTATTGCAGATACCGAAACCTTAAAACCAGTTAAAAGAAAATCTAACAAGAAAACGTATAGAGCATTTATAGCTGTCTATGCAGGTGATATTAGACTTATAGATAATATCGCTTTAAATTAATTATCTTTGCCACATGCAAATACAAGTAGTAAAATCTAAAATTCACAGAGTTAAGTGTACCGGTGCAGAGCTAAACTATATTGGTAGTATTACTATTGATGAAGATTTAATGGAAGCGGCCAATATTATACAAGGCGAAAAAGTTCAAATTGTAAATAACGATAATGGAGAACGTTTAGAAACGTATTGTATTCCAGGACCAAGGAAAAGTGGGGAAATAACTCTTAATGGAGCTGCAGCTAGAAGAGTTTCGGTAGGAGATACCTTAATTTTAATTACTTATGCTTTTATGGATATTGAAGAAGCTAAGGTTTTTAAACCTTCTTTAGTATTTCCAGATGAAGCTACAAACTTATTAAAATAGGCTTTTGAATAAAAAGGCGAAAAACATACTTAAAATTTCACTCCCATTATTATTGGGAGTTTTTTTAGTCTGGTATTCTCTATCAAAAGTTTCTATAGAAGAATTGTTAGTTTATGCTAAAAAAGCCGATTACACTTGGGTGGTTTTGGGTATGTTTTTAGGACTGTTAAGTCATTTGTCACGAGCTTATCGCTGGCGTTTTCAATTAGAACCTATGGGGTATAGTATTAAGTTTGGAAATAGTGTTATGGCTGTTTTTGCTACCTATTTAATAAATTACACCATTCCTAGAGCAGGTGAAGTTGCCAGAGCATCCATACTTACAAATTATGAGGATGTGCCTTTTGAGAAAGGGTTCGGAACTATAGTAGCAGAGCGAATAGCAGATTTAATTGTTATGTTAGGGATTATTACAATGACTCTTTTTCTTCAATTCGATTTTATTTATGGTTTTTTAATTCAAAAATTTAATCCTACTAAAATTATAATAGTCCTAGCTTTAGGATCGGTTTTATTACTGTTTTTTACAAGGTTTATAAAAAATAGTAATTCAAAAATAGCTTTAAAAATTAGAGGGTTCGTTATTGGTTTAATTGAAGGTGCTCTAAGTGTTTTTAAGATGAAAAAAAAATGGGCTTATATATTTCACACCCTTTTTATTTGGGCTATGTATTTGCTTATGTTTTATGTAACGTCTTTTGCTGTAGAAGATTTAGAAGGGGTTTCAGCAGGTGCTATTTTAATAGGCTTCATTTCTGCAAGTTTTAGTATAGCTGCAACTAATGGTGGTATTGGCTCTTATCCATTAGCTATTTATGCGGCCTTTTCAATTTTTGGAATAGCTGAAGAACCGAGTATTGCTTTTGGTTGGATTATGTGGGCATCACAAACGCTTATGATTATTGTTTTTGGAGGACTATCACTTATTTATTTGCCAATTTATAATAGAAAAAAGTAGAGCAAACACATTTTTTAGTTTCTCTTTATTTCATACCTTGCTGCTATTAAATCTCAAATCAATTTGTAATGAAGCATACCATTCTTTTCTTTTTATTTCTATTTTTTATTTCTCCGTTTATCGAAGCACAAGTTAAATACGAAACCATAGAGTCTTTAAAATTAGGTGATACACGCGAATTAAAAATTCAACTCCCTAGAGGCTATACAGCAAATGAAGAAAAAAGCTATCCTATTTTTATAGTCTTTGATGGCGACTATTTATTTGAAGCGGTTTCTGGAAATGTAGATTATTATAGTTATTGGGAGGATATGCCAGAAGCTATTGTTGTTGGTGTTAATCAGTTTGATAAGCGTTATGATGATTGTATGTATTCTGAGCAAAATTCATTACCTATTGAATCTGGCGCAGCCTTTTTTGAGTTTATAGGCATGGAACTCATTCCTTATATAGAAAATAAATATAGAACTGTTGGTTTTAGAGTAGCAGTTGGTCATGGAGAAACAGCAAACTTTATCAATTACTTTTTATTAAAACCACAACCTTTATTTCAAGGTTATATTGTCGTTAGTCCAGAATTAGCACCAAGTATGATTGATTATATTCCAGAAGTATTAGCAAAGATAGACTCAAAAACATTTTATTACTTGGCTAATACAAATAATGATGCGTCTTCTATTAAAAAAATGACAGGTGTTTTAAATACCGATATTTCTATTATCGAAAACAAAAATTTATATTATGATTTCGATAGTTTTCAAGGGGCTTCACATTATTCGGTTCCAACACATGCCATACCAAATGCTATAGAAGGTATATTTAAGGTTTTTCAGCCAATTAGTAAAAAGGAGTATAAAGAAACCATACTTGAGTTAGAAATATCACCAGTTGTTTATCTTCAAGAAAAGTATCAAGCTATTAAAGATTTGTTCGGTATAGACAAACAAATCTTAATTAACGATTATAAAGCTATTTCAGCAGCTATTGAAAAAAACGAAAGTTTTGAATATTATGAAGAGTTAGGTAAAATGGCGAGAAAGTCTTACCCAGAAACTCTTTTAGGAAGCTATTATTTAGCTCGTTTTTATGAAGAAACTGGTGAGACTAAAAAAGCGATGCGCACCTACCAATCAGCTTATACATTAAAAGAAATTGCAGGACTTACAAAAGATTTAATGTTAGAAAAAGCAGATTTAATTAAAGCAGATTTCGGGTATTAATGGCTAAAATAAAAACTACTTTTTTCTGTCAAAACTGTGGAACGCAATATGCTAAATGGCAAGGGCAATGTAATGCTTGTAAAGAATGGAATACGGTTGTAGAAGAGGTTATTCAAAAGCCAGAAAAAAGCGATTGGAAAACACCTAATTCAGTCGCTAAAAGAGCATCTGTTCCATTGCGAATTAAAGATATTGATGCTTCAAAAGAAGCTCGACTAGATACTTTTGATGGGGAATTTAATCGCGTTTTAGGTGGCGGTATTGTTCCAGGGTCATTAACGCTTTTGGGAGGAGAACCTGGTATAGGAAAGAGTACTTTGTTGCTTCAAATTTCATTAAAATTACCCTATAAAACATTGTATGTTTCTGGTGAAGAAAGTCAGAAACAAATAAAAATGCGTGCAGAACGTATTAATCCGGAAAATAACAACTGTTATATTCTTACAGAAACGAAAACTCAGAATATTTTTAAACAAATAGAAGCTTTAGAGCCTGATATTGTTATTATAGATTCTATTCAGACCCTACATAGTGATTATATAGAGTCGTCTTCTGGAAGTATATCTCAAATAAAAGAATGCACTACAGAGCTTATAAAATTTGCTAAAGAAACCGCTACGCCCGTTTTATTAATTGGTCATATTACTAAGGATGGAAATATTGCAGGTCCTAAAATTTTAGAACATATGGTAGATACTGTTTTGCAATTTGAAGGCGATCGTAATCATGTATTCAGAATTTTAAGAGCTAATAAAAACCGATTTGGTTCTACAAACGAGTTAGGAATTTATGAAATGCAAGGTTCTGGTTTACGTGAAGTTTCTAATCCGTCAGAAATTTTAATTTCTAAGAAAGATGAGGAATTATCAGGAAATGCTGTAGCAGCAACTCTTGAAGGTATGCGCCCATTAATGATTGAAGTACAAGCATTAGTTAGTACAGCAGTTTATGGAACGCCTCAAAGAAGTGCCACAGGATTTAATGCCAAACGTTTAAATATGCTTTTAGCTGTTTTAGAAAAACGTGCAGGCTTTCGTTTAGGAGCAAAAGATGTATTTTTAAATATAACAGGTGGTATTACTGTTGATGATCCTGCTATAGATTTAGCGGTAGTTGCTTCCATTTTATCTTCTAATGAAGATGTAGCTTTGCAAAAAGATTTTTGCTTTGCAGCCGAGGTTGGTTTGTCTGGAGAAATTCGTCCTGTACAACGTGTAGAGCAGCGTATCCTTGAAGCTGAAAAATTAGGGTTTTCAACTATTTTTGTATCTAAATACAATAAGATTTCTTTAAAAAATACTACTATTAAAATTAAATTGATTTCTAAAATTGAAGATTTGGTAGATTTAATTGTTTAGTGTTTATGATAAAGAATATAATTATTTTCTTATTTGTAATGGGGCATGTTTTTGGTCAAGATCAAGAAGCCCGAATTTTTTTTCATGATGGAACTCAAATTGATGGGTTTGGATCTATAGTATCAAATTATAAAATTAAGTTTAGAACATCTTTAGAAAATAAAGCAGATACTTGGACGGATTTAATGGTTAAGGGAATAACATTTTATGGTTTTCAGACCAAGGTGAAATTTGAATATCATTATGAAAATTCAAAAAAAAACTGGCCTCTTTTACTTGAAGTTATAGAAGAAGGTCATGTAAATATTTATATAGATTCGCATATAGCAACATTATATGTCCCGATACCATTGAAAACGGGATTTGATTTAAATAGTTTTGATTTCAAAAAGAAGAAAATTTATTTTAAAAGACCAGAAGAAACAGAAGTAATTAAATTTAATTATGAATTTTATAAAAATGCTGCAGAGGAATATTTTATAGACTGTCCTTCATTGGTTACTAAGGTTAAAAATGAAAAATTTAGAAAAAGTAATGTAATTGAACTTTTATATTATTATAACGATTGTGATGATGAAATGTTAGACTAACTTTTAGGTTATCTTGATAGAAGTAACTGTGGTTTTATATAGAATTAAGGATTATTTACTTCATTCAGATTTTTAGCATCTTTTTTCACAAAATTCCTTAAATTCGCATCCTTATAAGAATATATAGTAAATGAGCGCGAAATTTCCTGAATATAAAGGACTTGACTTACCAAATGTTGCAGATGAAATCTTAAACTATTGGCAAGAAAATAACATTTTTGAAAAAAGTGTATCTACCAGAGAAGGCAATAAACCATTTGTGTTTTTTGAAGGTCCACCTTCTGCAAACGGATTACCTGGTGTGCACCACGTTTTAGCACGTGCTATTAAAGATATTTTTCCGCGTTATAAAACCATGAAAGGCTTCCAAGTAAAGCGTAAAGCTGGTTGGGATACCCATGGGTTACCTATTGAGTTAGGTGTAGAAAAAGAATTAGGTATTACTAAAGAAGATATTGGTAAAACCATTTCTGTCGAAGATTATAATGCAGCTTGCCGTAAAGCAGTAATGCGTTATACCGATGTATGGAATGATTTGACTCAAAAAATGGGGTACTGGGTAGATATGGAAGACCCATATATTACTTATAAGCCTAAATACATGGAAAGTGTATGGTGGTTGTTAAAAGAGATTTATACTAAAAAATTAATGTATAAAGGCTATACTATTCAGCCTTATTCACCAAAAGCAGGAACTGGTTTAAGCTCGCATGAGGTTAACCAACCTGGGGCTTATCAAGATGTTACCGATACTACTATTGTAGCTCAGTTTAAAGCTTTAGAAAACACATTGCCTGACTTTTTACAAAATGAAGGTGATATTCACTTTATGGCTTGGACTACTACACCATGGACCTTACCAAGTAACACCGCGTTAACGGTTGGACCAAAAATTGATTATGTGTTAGTAGAAACGTATAACCAATATACTTTTAAACCTATTAAGGTTATTTTAGGAAAGCCTTTAGTAGGAAAACAGTTTGCTGGAAAAAATAATGTACAAGTTGAAACAAAATCAGAATTATTAAACTATAAAGACGGTGACAAGAAAATCCCGTTTTATATAGTAAAAGAGTTTAAAGGAATAGATTTAGTTGGGATAAAATACGAACAATTATTACCATACGCGTTGCCAAATGATAATCCAGAAAATGCTTTTAGAGTTATTTCAGGAGATTTTGTAACAACAGAAGATGGTACAGGAATTGTACATACAGCACCCACTTTTGGAGCAGATGATGCGCTAGTTGCAAAACAAGCAGTACCAGAAGTCCCACCACTTTTAGTAAAAGACGAAAATGATAATTTAGTGCCTCTTGTAGATTTACAAGGTCGTTTTAGACCAGAAATGAAAGAGTTAGCAGGGAAATATGTAAAAAATGAGTATTATCCAGATGGAGAAGCTCCAGAACGATCAATAGACGTTGAGTTAGCTATTAAATTAAAAGAAGAAAATAAAGCCTTTAAGGTAGAAAAATATAAGCATAACTACCCGCATTGTTGGCGTACAGATAAACCAATTTTATACTATCCGTTAGACTCATGGTTTATTAAAATTACAGATGTTAAAGGAAGAATGCATGAGTTAAATACATCTATTAATTGGAAACCAAAATCAACAGGAACAGGGCGTTTTGGTAACTGGTTAGCAAATGCTAACGATTGGAATTTATCGCGTTCTCGTTATTGGGGAATTCCACTTCCAATATGGAGAACAGAAGATGGTAAAGAAGAAATTTGTATTGGTTCGGTTGAAGAGTTGAAAAATGAAATGGCAAAAGCGGTTTCAGCAGGCGTTTTATCTGAAGATATTTTTGCCGATTTTGAAGTTGGAAATAATTCTGAAGAAAACTATGCAAAAATCGATTTGCACAAAAATATTGTTGATGAGGTTGTTTTAGTATCACCAACGGGACAGAAAATGTTCCGCGAAAGCGATTTAATTGATGTTTGGTTCGATTCTGGTTCTATGCCTTATGCACAATGGCATTATCCCTTTGAAAATAAGGAGTTAATTGATGATAAAAAATCATACCCAGCCGATTTTATTGCAGAAGGTGTCGATCAAACACGAGGATGGTTCTATACGCTTCATGCTATTGGAACGATGGTTTTCGATTCTGTAGCCTATAAAAATGTGGTGTCTAACGGATTGGTGTTAGATAAAAACGGACAAAAAATGTCTAAGCGTTTAGGTAATGCGGTCGATCCTTTTGAAACTTTAGGAAATTATGGTGCCGATGCTACACGTTGGTACATGATTTCTAATGCGAATCCTTGGGATAATTTAAAATTTGATTTAGAAGGTATTGAAGAAGTAAAACGTAAGTTTTTCGGCACACTATATAATACCTATTCATTCTTTAATCTATATGCAAATCTTGATGGGTTTACTTATAGTGAAGCAGATATTCCTTTAGATGAAAGACCTGAAATAGATCGTTGGATTCTTTCAGAATTACATACGCTTATTCAACAAGTAGATGAATATTATGCCGATTATGAACCAACAAAGGCAGCTCGTGCTATTTCAGACTTTACTCAAGATTATGTAAGTAACTGGTTTGTGCGTTTAAGTAGAAGACGTTTCTGGAAAGGTGATTACCAACAAGATAAAATTTCGGCATACCAAACACTTTACACGTGTATGTTAACTATTGCTAAGTTAGGAGCACCAATTGCGCCTTTCTTTATGGATAAACTTTACTTAGATTTAACAAAAACGACACAAACTGAACAATTTGAAAGTGTACATTTGGCTGAGTTTCCAAAGGTAAATGTTGGTTTTATAAATAAGTCTTTAGAGCGAAAAATGGAAAGTGCACAAACAATATCGTCTTTAGTACTCTCGTTAAGAGCTAAAGAAAAGATAAAAGTGCGCCAGCCACTTCAAAAAATCATGATTCCAATTGATAATGAACAACAAAAGGAAGAGATTTTAGCGGTTTCAGATTTAATAAAGCATGAAGTAAATGTAAAAGAAGTAGAGCTTTTAGAAGATGCTTCAGATATATTAGTAAAACAAATAAAACCTAATTTTAAAGCTTTAGGACCACGTTTCGGTAAGGACATGAAAGCCATTGCAGCTGTAGTAATTAACTTTACAGCAGAAGATATTAACAAAATAGAAAAAATTGGAAATTTGGATGTTGAAGTTAATGGAAAAAAGATTACTTTAGAACGCACAGATTTAGAAATTACATCGCAAGATATTGAAGGCTGGTTGGTTGCAAACGAAGGAGCTATAACAGTAGCTTTAGATGTAACCATTAGTGATGATTTACGAAAAGAAGGTATTGCGAGAGAATTAATAAATCGTATTCAAAATTTACGTAAAGATTCCGGGTTTGAAGTAACTGATAGAATAGATGTATTGCTTCAAAAAGATGAATATGTTACAAGTGCAGTAGATGATAATATAGCTTATATAAAATCGGAAACATTAACAGATAACCTTGAAATAAAAGATAAATTAGAGAACGGTATAGAAATTGCTTTTGATGATGTAAATACCAAATTGTATATTCAAAAACATTAAAAAATTATGGGAGAAGCTAACGTAAGATATTCAGATGAACATTTAGCAGAATTTAAAGCGCTAATTTTAGAAAAAATAGAAAAAGCACAACATGATTTAGAGCTTATTAAAAGTGCGTATATGAATGACTATAATAATGGTACAGAAGATACTTCTCCAACATTTAAAGCTTTTGATGAAGGAAGTGCTGTTATGAGTAAAGAATCTAATGCGCAATTAGCTATTCGTCAAGAAAAATTTATTCGCGATTTAAAAAATGCTTTAATTAGAATAGAAAACAAGACCTATGGTATATGTCGTGTTACAGGTAAGCTAATAAATGCTGAACGTTTAAAGTTAGTGCCTCATGCTACTTTAAGTATTGAAGCAAAAAACATACAATAATTTTATTTTAATTATATATTAAAACGTCTCATATATTGAGGCGTTTTTATTTTTTATATGTCACTAAAAAAATCTGTTTTCTTAATCATTCTTATTTTGCTTATCGATCAGGTTAGTAAAATATATATTAAAACCCATTTTTCACTTCATCAAAGTGTTGCCGTTTTTAGTTGGTTTAAAATATATTTTATAGAAAACGATGGAATGGCTTGGGGAACAAAAATTAGTGATTTTGTCTCTTTTATCTCCGATAGAACTGCCAAAGTAGCCTTAACGTTGTTTAGAGTCGTTGCTATATTTGGTATTGGCTATTGGTTATACGATACAACCAGAAAACAAGGGTCAAAAATATTGGTAATAGCAATCGCTCTAATATTTGCAGGAGCTTTAGGTAATATTGTCGATTCTGTTTTTTATGGTGTTTTATTTGATGAAAGTTATAGCCAAATTGCAACGTTTTTACCAGATGCAGGCGGATACGATTCATTATTACACGGTCGCGTTGTAGACATGCTTTATTTTCCTTTATTTGAAGTAGATTTACCGCAGTGGGTACCTTTTTATGGTGGTAAACGTTTTAACTTTTTCGAACCTGTTTTTAATATTGCCGATATGGCTATAAGTACTGGTTTTATAATGCTTATTGTATTTAATAAGAAGGCATTTTCTAAGAATTAAGTATATTTTTCAAACTTTTAAGTAAGTATTTTTCTATTCTTAAAGGTGTTCGTTATCTTTATATATAAAAACCCTCAATTAATGAAAAGTAAATATTTGCTTCTTGTCTTATTCTATACATTCATTTCAAATAGTGTTAGCGCTCAAAATACCTACGATATTACTTTTCCAGGAAATGATAGAGACAAAAAGTGTCAGCAATGTATAGAGATATTTGAACAAAAACCTAAAGAGGTTAGGTTTTCTATTAAAAGAGAAAAGAATGATTTGTACTTTCAGATAAATGATAAAAATTGGTTTGATTTATTGTTTAAGAATGCTGGAGATGGTATAGCGATAGATATTGTTCCTAAAAGTATATACGATTGCGCTTATGAAACTGTAGCAGATTCTCAAATAAGAGGTTTTCTTCTTAAACCAATATATAGGGAGGAATTAAAAAAAGAATTAAAATCAAGCGGAGATTCTTTTTTTAGAGTTTATGTAGGAAGTGTTCCAGAGGGTATTGTTAGCGAAGAATTAGAATACAATATTTTGTTTTTAAGTAATAAAAATTTATGTAAATATTATTGGTTATATGATTTAGAGAATTATTCATGGGATTTACTGGATATGGGCATGTATTTAGATTCTTTAACATATAATCCAAAAGAAATAAAAACTTCTGCAGAAGAAAGTTATCTAATTAGAAACAAAATATTAAAGTTTAAAATCCCTTTTGAAAAGAATAAATCTAATTATTCTCAAGAAGATATTAAGCCTATTTACGATTCTTTACGATTAACCGATTTTAATATTAAAGCTATAAATATTAAAGCGTATTCATCTGTAGAAGGACATTTAGATAGAAATATAGAATTACAAGAACAACGAGCTAATAGTATTGTTGCAGCGTTACAAAAATTTCAAAAACCAACTATAAAAACAAGTATTTCTTCTTCTGAGAATTGGGTGGAATTTTTAAATGATATAAAAGAAACTGAATATGAAAATTTACTAATTTTAAATAAAAATCAAATTAAAGAAAAGTTAGTAGGAGATCTTTCAAAAAAAATGGAGCCTATTTTAAATAATCATAGAAAGGCTGTTGTAGAATTAGAATTAGAAAAGAAGGATAGGTATAAAAGCGTCACTTCAGATTTGTTGTTAAAAAAGTTTAATGAGGCTATAAATTTGGAATATATAGAAGAAGCAAAGGAAATTCAGAATTCTATTTTTGAGAAATTAAAAGCAAAGGAAGTGTCTCCAGATATATTGAGGAAAATGGATATTCCAAAACAGGAAAAATTCGTTAAGATATTTAATAAGAATTCTGCTTATAGATATATGCTAAATGAGAGGCAATCTTTAATTGTTTATAATGAATTATTGGAGTTAGAAAAACTAGTGCCTGAAAATAGAGAAGTAAAGTATAATATAGTAGTAATTAAACTGAAGTTATGGAGGCATAACTCCCTAGAAATAAATGAAACAAAGTTAGAAAAACAAATAAATGTTTTAAAAAGCTATGGTATTCATAGTTCTCTTATTTCGAGAATGATGGTAAATTTTCATATTATAAAAGCAGAAAATTTAATGAAATCAAAAGATTATGTAAACAAAGATAAATCGATTACATATATAAATAACAACTATGATAAATTTCCGTTTTCTGATTATGATTATTTAAGTTTAGCACAGTTTTTTAGTTATTATGCAAATACAGATTTGTCAATAAAGCTTTTAGAAGATGAAGCAAGGAGTATAGATATTAATGAAGATTTATTGTTTTATTATTTGAATTTAACAATAATAGATAGTGGTTTAATGTATGATTCTAGTTATAGAACTATAATGTTTAATGCAATTAACATGAATAAAGAGAGGTACTGCAAACTATTTAATTCCATTGAAAAAGGAGGAGTGACTTTTCAGTTACTAGCGACTGAATATCTTAGGAAAACATACTGCGAAACCTGTAAAAATTAAAACTCATAAACCAACTCAGGCGTAACACAACAATCTAATTTAACATCACTTTCATAAACATCATTAATTTCAGTTTCAGCTTCAAAAAAAGATAACCCTATTTTTATAGTTTTGGGTTTGCAATTGGATAAAAAACGATCATAAAAACCTTTACCGTAACCCACACGATTTCCTTGTTTGTCAAAAGCTAAAAGCGGAATAAAAACAACATCAATTTTATCATTTGAAATTTCTATGCCATCAACAGGTTCAGGAATATTGTATTTATTTTTCTTAATAGCGGTGTTATCAGTTAAAAGAAAATGAGTCATGTTTCCTGATTCAAAATCACTTTTAGAAATCAGGATATTTTTGTCTTTACCCGAAAGAATATTTAAAATATAATCGGTGTTAACTTCTTTTTGTTCTTCTATAGCTAAAAAAATATGATAGAATGTATGCTCCCAAATAGGAAGTTTTAAAAGTTGATTGGCAATGGCTAAACTAAACTCATCAATATCATTTTCTGATAAATTATTACGAAGTGTTTTATATGTTTTTCGTAGTTCAGATTTCGTCATAATCTAAGCTTCAAGTTTAGTTGAAATATGAAATAAAGCATCACCTTGATACACAATAGGCGCTTCATTTACATTGATGATGTAGCCCGAGTTTGGAGCTTTTACTTCGTAATTAAACTTACCATAAGGATCTGTAATATTTCCTAAAACTTCCCTTTTTTCAACATGCTTACCAATAGGTGTTTTTGCTCTAAACATGCCTGAGTATTTAGCCCGTTGCCATTTGCTTTCTTCAATAAAAACGGTTTCTTTTTTAGGTTTAGATACTTTAAATTTAGTATTTAGCATATCTAAATGCTTTAAAATGCGTTTAGCGCCGTTAACGCCTGCAGTTGTTACATTTTCATCTATATGAAAAGATTTTCCACCTTCAAAAAGAAGCATAGATTTACCTAATTTAAAGCAGGTATGTCTAAATGATTTCGATATGTTTTTAGAATATAAAACAAAAGGAGCGCCAAAGGTTTTAGCTAAATTATTAAGTTGAGAATCTCCATTTGTAATGCGTATTTGTGGAGCATTAAAACGACCAGCACCACCGGTATGAAAATCCATAATATAATCTACATAAGGAAGTACTTCGTTTATTAATTTGTAAGCAACTCTACTTGCTAAAGAGCCATTGTTAGTGCCAGGGAAAACACGATTTAAATCTCTACCATCTGGAAACTCACGCTTTAAATTTATAAATCCGAAAACATTAATAACGGGCATACAAATAATGGTACCGCATTTTGGTTTGTTTATGCCATTAGCTACTAATTTTCTAACAATTTCTACACCATTTACCTCGTCACCATGAATACCAGCTGTAAATAGTACAATGGGACCTGGTTTTTTGGCACGTTCAACAATAATAGGAATGTTTACAGGTGTTGATGTGTGTAAATTGGCCACATCAAAATTAACTTCTTTGCTTTCGCCAGGGTATATTTTTGTGTTTAAAATATTTAAAATGTTAGTATTTGGTAGAGTCATTTATTTTTTATGGCTATTTTTTTCAATATAATGAATAATGCTTTTTGCAATATTTCGTCCTGTAGCAGCTTCAATACCTTCTAATCCTGGGGTAGAATTTACTTCTAAAAGTAAAGGGCCTCGAGAAGATTGTAACATGTCTACACCGCAAACAGGGAGTTTTAAAGCTTTAGCAGCATTCATTGCTAATTTTAATTCGTCATGATTTAGTTTTATAATATTAGCCGACCCACCGCGGTGTAAATTAGAACGAAATTCACCTTCTTTTCCTTGGCGTTTCATAGCTCCTACAACTTGACCATCAACAACTAGTGCTCTTAAATCTGCGCCGCCAGCTTCTTTTATAAATTCTTGCACAATTACTCTGGCTTGTAAGCCATTAAAAGCTTCAAGAACCGATTCTGCTGCGTTTTTTGTTTCGGCCAAAACAACACCTAAACCTTGAGTGCCTTCTAACAATTTAATAATTACTGGGGTACCTCCAACATGTTCTATAACCTCTTCAACATCTCTAGAGTAATTGGTGAAAACCGTTTTAGGCATGCCTATTCCTGCTTTACTTAAGCGTTGTAAACTGCGTAGTTTATCTCTTGAACGCTGAATGGCATCAGATGTTACTATGGTAAAAACACCCATCATTTCAAATTGGCGCACTACAGCGCAACCATAAAAGGTTACTGAGGCTCCAATTCTAGGAATAATAGCATCCACATAATCTAGATACCTGTCTTTGTAATAAATGGTAGGTTTTTCTTTTTCTATAATAATATCACATTTTAATGGGTCTATAACCTCTACTTTGTGACCTCTTTTTTCACCTTCTTCAACCAATCTTTCAGTTGAGTATAGGTTTGAATTTCTTGATAGGATTACTATATTCATTGTGCTTTTTTGTAAAAAGAAATGTTTTCCAAGTCTACATCAACCATAAATTTTCTTTTTAAAAATTGTCTACCAATTAATACCGGAAATTTCATGTCCTCTCTAGTGCTTAAAGTTAAGTTAATCTTATATGTTTTTCCAAAAAATATGACCTCAGATTTAACTTTATATCTATTTTCTTTAAAACCATTACTGCTTTTTACGTTGGTACGTGAAAAGGTGTCGAAAATAATTTCTGTTTTTCCAAAGTTTTTATGGTCGTCACTATTAAAAATACATGTTAAACTATTGTTTTCTTCAATAATTTTAGAACAATGAATGGCAGATGTATAGGCACCTGTATCAATTTTCACATCAATATTGAATAGCCCTAATTTAGGAAAGTCAACAATATCAATACGTCCGATAATTTTTTTATTCATTTTAAGGTTTTATAAAACGTGGCGAAATGTAGTGAATTTGTCAATTCAAAAATCAAATTATTTAAAAGTTTAACACATTTATATAAGTAGTATTTCAGCAATAAAAAATTAAAATAATTACCTTTGATTTAATGGATACTCCCGATTTACAAATACAACTAAAAACACTACCAAATCAACCTGGAGTTTATCAATATTATGATAAAGAAGGCACTATTATTTATGTAGGAAAGGCTAAAAATTTAAAGAAACGGGTAAGTTCTTATTTTACTAAAACGCATGATAATGGTAAAACCCGCGTATTAGTAACAAAAATAGCCGACATTAAGCATATAGTTGTTGATACAGAAACAGATGCGCTTTTACTTGAAAATAATTTAATAAAAAAGCATAAGCCTCGATATAATGTACTACTTAAAGACGACAAGTCATACCCTTGGATTTGTATAAAAAAAGAGCGTTTCCCAAGAGTGTTTTCTACGCGACGTGTTTTTAAAGATGGTAGCGAATATTTTGGACCATATACCAGCGGAAAAACCGTGCATGTACTGTTAGATTTAATAAAAGGCTTGTATAGTTTACGAACGTGTAATTATCATCTGGCTCAAGAAAAAGTGGATGCTGGTAAGTATAAAGTATGCTTAGAATATCATTTAGGAAACTGTAAAGGTGCTTGTGAAGGTTTGGAAACAGAAGTAGCTTACAACGAAAACATTAAAGCTATAAAAGAAATTTTAAAAGGAAATTTTAAAGATTCTTTAAGTTTGTTTAAACTTCGAATGAAAAGTTTTGCTGAAAACATGCAGTTTGAAGAAGCTCAAAAAATAAAAGAAAAGATTGAAGTTTTAGAAAACTACCAAGCAAAATCGACCATTGTAAACCCAAAAATTAGCAATGTAGATGTGTTTTCTATAGTTAGTGACGAAAGTTATGGTTACGTTAATTTTTTACAACTATCATACGGATCTATCATTCGTTCTCATACCTTAGAGATAAAAAAGAAATTAGACGAAACCGATTTGGAATTATTAGAATTAGCTATAACAGAAATTAGGCAACGATTTAATTCTAATTCAAAAGAAATTTATGTGCCTTTTAAAGTTAATTTAGGAGAAGCTCTTAAAGTAACCATTCCTAAATTAGGTGATAAAAAACATATTTTAGATTTATCGATTCGTAATGCGAAGTATTTTAGAATGGATCGTTTCAAGCAAATAAAAATTGTAGATCCAGATAGGCATGCCAATCGTATTATGGCGCAAATGAAAACAGATTTACGCCTTCATGAAGAACCAAGACATATAGAATGTTTTGATAATTCTAATATTCAAGGAACGAATCCGGTTGCAGCATGCGTAGTGTTTAAAAACGGGAAACCAAGTAAAAAAGATTACCGTCATTTTAATATAAAAACAGTTGTAGGGCCAGACGATTTTGCTTCTATGGAAGAAGTGGTGTATCGGCGTTATAAACGTTTGTTAGATGAAGAGCAACCATTGCCGCAACTTATTATTATTGATGGAGGAAAAGGGCAATTGTCATCAGCATTAAAAAGTTTAGATGCTTTAAATTTAAGAGGAAAAATAGCCATTATAGGTATTGCAAAACGTTTAGAAGAATTATTCTATCCAAACGATCCAATTCCTTTATATTTAGATAAGAAGAGTGAAACCTTAAAAGTGATACAGTTTTTAAGAAATGAAGCGCACCGCTTTGGTATAGAGCATCATAGGAATAAGCGTAGTAAAGGGGCTTTAAATACAGAACTTGAAACTATTTCTGGAATAGGTGAAAAAACTATTGTAGATTTATTGAAACATTTTAAGTCGGCAAAACGTGTTGCTAATGCAAAATTAGATGAGTTGGAATCTGTTGTTGGTGTGTCTCGTGCTGAGAAAGTTTATAATTATTTTCATGAGAAGTAATATAGAATAAAAAAAAATTTTGAACTTTAAAACCATCATATTAGTCTTGTTTATAATCGTTTCTCTTTCCGCGAAAGCGCAAAATGAAACACAAAAGAATACCCAAAAAGTTGGTTTAGTATTAAGTGGTGGTGGCGCAAAAGGATTGGCGCATATAGGTGTGTTAAAGGTTATTGATAGTTTAGGCGTAAAGGTTGATTATATAGCAGGTACAAGTATGGGTGCTGTTTTAGGAGCCTTGTATGCTTCTGGCTATTCTGGAAAAGAACTCGATTCTATTTTTAAAGAAGTAGATTTTGATAAAATTATGAATGATGATTTGCCAAGAGCTTCAAAAGCATTTCATGAACGCGATAATTCTGAAAAATATGCATTAACACTACCGTTCGATCATTTTAAAGTTAAGTTACCTTCGGCGTTGTCAAGAGGTCAAAATACCTATAGCCTACTTTCTAGATTGTTATTGCCTATTAACGATATTGATAGTTTTGATGCGTTGCCTATTCCGTTTTTCTGTATAGCAACTAATGTAGAAACAGGTAAGCAAGTGTTGTTAGATAAAGGCGATTTAACGCAATCTATTTTGGCAAGTAGCGCACTACCGTCGGTTTTTCAACCCGTTAATATTAATGGTCAAGTGTTAATAGATGGAGGTGTAGTAAATAATTATCCTATTGATGAGTTACGAGCAAAAGGAATGGATATTATTATTGGAGTAGATGTGCAAGATGGGTTGTTAAATAGAGACGAGTTAACATCAGCGCCAGATGTTTTAATCCAAATAAATAACTTTAGAACCATAAAGTCTATGGAGACTAAAGCAAAACAAACCGATATTTATATAAAACCAGATATTAAAGACTACTCCGTGGTATCTTTTGATGAAGGTTCAAAAATTATTGAAAAAGGAAGAGAAGCTGCTATTTTAAAATATGAAATATTAAAACCTTTTTTTAATACTAATGAAAATGCACATGTAATGATGAAAGCTCAAGATAGCCTCTCTATAAGTTCTTTTTACTTTGAAGGAATAAAAAACTATACAAGGGCTTATGTTTTAGGAAAGTTGAAATTAAAAGCTAATGAAAAAATAAGTTATAATGATTTTGGAAAAGGAATAGATAACCTTGTAGCGACTAATAATTTTGATTCATTTCAATATAAATTAATTAAGAATAAGGATGATGAAAGATATCATTTAATTGCAAAATTAAAAGAAACAAAAAACACAACGTTTTTAAAATTAGGGATACATTTTGACGATTTATATAAAAGTGCAGCCTTAATTAATGTTACTCAAAAACGTTTATTATTTGATAATGATGTGGCTTCATTAGACTTTATTTTAGGAGATCATGTTAGATATAATTTTGAGTATTTAATAGATAAAGGTTTTTATTGGAGTATAGGCTTAAGGTCCAGATATAATACATTTAATAAGAATATAAGTGCCCAGTTATTTCTAGAAGATTCTGAAATAATTACTACCGGATTAAATAAAATTGATGCAAATATACAAGATCAAACCAATCAGTTTTACCTGCAAACATTGTTTAGAAAGGATTTTGCATTAAGTTTGGGGTTAGAACATAAACGGTTGGAGGTGAAATCGGAAACGCTTTCAGTAACCAATCCGAATGATGATTTTATATTTGAAAAAACAAGTTATTTAAGTGTTTTTGCGAATTTAAAATTAGATACTTACGATAATAAGTATTTTCCTAAAAGTGGTGTGTGTTTTAATGGCGATGTTCATAACTATTATTATGCTTCTAGCTTTAATAAAGATTTTGACAATTTTGCAATTGTAAAAGCAGATTTAGGATATGCCTTTAGTGTATCTGATAAACTAGCCTTTAATATAGGAAGTAGTGGCGGTTTTAAATTTGGAGAAAAATCGACCAAATCATTAGATTTTGCTCTAGGAGGTTATGGTAATAATTTAATAAATAATTTTATCCCATTTTTGGGGTATGATTTTATTTCCCTTACTGGAGATAGTTATGTTAAAGCATCTTTTAGTGCAGACTATGAGATTTATAAAAAACACCATATAACTTTAGAAGGAAATTGGGCAAATATAGAAGATGATCTTTTTGAGACAGGGGAATGGTTTACGCTTCCAGATTATCGAGGTTATAGCTTAGGCTATGCTATGGAAACTTTAGTTGGTCCTGTTCAAGTAAAATATAGTTACTCGCCAGAACAAAAGCAAAGTATTTGGTTCTTTAATATAGGGTTTTGGTTTTAAATGTTTTCAGTATTATTCTTAACTTTATTTAAATTAAAATGATGGTTTTTGTAACAAATTAACGTTAAGAACTTCTTATATAAACATGATGTCTTAAGAATTTTTATATTTTTGGAATAGTAATTGTAATTTCTTACTTATAAACAATAAATGTAAACTTAAGAAGTTACATGTCAACGACCCATAACAAATGAAGAATATACTACTTATAATAATAGTCATTTTTACCATACAAATGTCTTTTTCACAGCAAGAATCTGCGTATGGAGATGGCGAATGGTTTAAATTTAAAATGAGCTATAGCGGCTGGATGAAAGCCGGAAATGCAACACTTACCGTTAAAGATTCTAAACTTGGAGATAAAGATGTATATCATGTAGTGGGTAAAGGCTGGACTACAGGTATGATAAAATGGTTTTTTAAAGTAAAAGATAGGTATGAGAGCTATTTTGATAAAAAAACCAATATGCCATATAAGTTTGTTAGAAATATTGATGAAGGTGGGCATACTAAAGATTTAGAAATAGATTTCGATCAAGAAAATAATAAGGCTTACGTTAATGATAAGAAGCATAATAAAAAATCGGTAATAGATACCAAGCCTAATATTCAAGATATGGTATCTACATTTTATTATTTACGTAATAACTTAGACACAAGTAATTTAAAAATTGGTGATGAAGTACGTATCGATATGTTTTTTGATGAAGAAAATTACGGATTTAAACTTAAATATTTAGGTGAAGAAACCATAAGTACTCAGTTTGGAGATATTAAGTCATTAAAATTTAGACCGTATGTTATGGCAGGTCGTGTTTTTAAAGAAGAAGAAAGTTTGACGCTTTGGGTTTCAAAAGACAAAAATAAATTACCTTTACGAATCAAAGCCGATTTAGCTGTTGGTTCTTTAAGAGCAGATCTTGAGGCTTTTAAAGGGCTTAAACATCCTTTTAGAATTGTTGTAGATAATTAAATGAATTTTGAAGTCTAAAATAGAAAACCAACTTAAAGAAAAATACGAAGCCATAGGTCAAGATTCTGAAGATTATCTTGAAGGTTTATTAAATAGTAAGCCTATAAACTATTGGGATTATATTCAAACAGATGCGTTGTTAAATCTTCAAGTACAGCGTACAGTTTTTAAAGATGAAATGGTTTTCATCATGTATCATCAAATAAATGAACTTTTATTTAAAATGATACTTTGGGAAATAGATCAGGTAGCAAAAACCAATGAGGTTGATGCAGACCTTTTTACTTCAAAATTAATGCGTATTAGTCGATATTTCGATATGCTTACATCGTCTTTTAGTATTATGAAAGATGGTATGGATATAGACGATTATAATAAGTTTAGAACTACACTAACACCGGCAAGCGGATTTCAAAGTGCGCAATATAGAAAAGTAGAGTTTGCCTCAACTGAATTATTTAATCTTATAGATAAAAGGTTTAGAGATGATTTTGATGAAAATTCATCTTGTGAAAATGCGTTTGAGCATTTGTATTGGCAAGCTGCAGGAAAAGATTATGCTACAGGCAATAAAAGCTATACATTAACAGTTTTTGAAGAGAGATATAAAGACGAATTTATTAGATTTGCGAAATTTTATAAAACTAATAATTTGTATTCTAAATTTAAAGCGCTTCCAAAAGAAGCAAGAGAAAACAAAGACTTAGTTGATGCCATGCGCCATTACGATTATACCGTTAATATAAAATGGGTTATGGCACATTACAATACAGCAAATCATTATTTAAATATTGGCGGAAAAACTGCCGAAGCAACAGGAGGAAGTGAATGGGTAAAATACATGCATCCAAAATATCAAAAGAGAATATTTTTTCCAGAGTTATGGACAAAGCAAGAAATAGAAGATTGGGGAACAGATATTTAATATTACCACTATTAGCATTATTATTTATTAGCTGTAAAGACGATTCAACATCTAATTTAGTTGAAGAAGACATAGCGGTTGCTGAAAAACCTAAAGAATTATATGAATTTGGCTTTAAATTAAGTGATTATGTGGTTAAAAGAGATACTATAAGAAAAGGTGATAGTTTTGGTGAGATTCTTGAAAGAAATAAAATTGGATATCCTAAAATATTTCATATTGCCGAAAAAGCCAAAGATAGTTTTGATATTAGACGCCTTCAAGTTGGTAAACCGTATACATTATTATGTTCTAAAGATTCATTAGAACTTCCAGAATCTTTTATTTATCAAAAAAACAAGATAGAGTATGTCGTTATTAATTTTAAAGATTCTATTCATGCATACAATAGAAGTAAGCCTATAAAATATGTTCAAAAAGAATTATCAGGCGTTATTAATAGTAGTATTTCTCAAACTTTAGACGAAAAAGGTGTAAGTGCTGTGTTAACTAATAAATTAGCTGATGAAATATATGCTTGGACTATTGATTTTAGACGTCTTCAGCCTGGAGATCGCTTTAAAGTTATTTACTCTGACAAATACATTGATGACAGTATTTATGCTGGTGTTCATGAAGTAAAAGCTGTACTTTTTGAACATAATAAAGAGGTCTTTTATGCATTTCGATTTCAAACAGATTCTGTAAAAGGTATTGTTGATTATTTTAATAATGAAGCTAAAAATTTACGTCGTGCCTTTTTAAAAGCGCCAGTAAAATTTAAACGAATATCATCTAGATATAATTTAAAAAGAAGAATTGCAGTTTATGGATATAAAGTGCGCCCACATAAAGGAACTGATTTTGCGGCAGATATAGGAACGCCTATAATGGCAACTGCCAATGGTACCGTTACAAAATCTAGTTATACTGGAGGTAATGGGAATTATGTAAAAATTAGGCATAACGCTACTTACGAAACTCAATACTTACATATGAAAAAGCGTAATGTTAAAGTAGGTCAGTTTGTAAAACAAGGAGATGTAATAGGTTGGGTAGGTATGACAGGAAATACCGGTGGGCCGCATGTATGCTATCGTTTTTGGAAAAATGGTAGACAGGTCGATCCATTTAAACAAAAATTACCAGAAGCGAAACCTATTTCAGATTCATTGAAAGTAAAATATTTAGATTTTATACAACCTATAAAAACTCAATTGGATGCTATTCCTTTTGATGAACCTAAATTAGAAGAAGAAACATTAAATAATAATTTAGTCACATTTAATCATTAGTTTATGGCCTTACCAAATATAAACCCTACAACAACTGAAGCCTGGAAAAAACTTCAAGAACATTTTAATACAGTAAAAGATGTTCATATGAAAGATTTGTTTGATCAAGATAAAGAGCGAGCAAATAAGTTTACAATTAAATGGGAAGATTTCTATGTGGATTTTTCAAAAAATAGAATTACAGAAGAAACATTAATGCTTTTAATTGAATTAGCCGATGAGGTTAAGTTAAAAGATGCTATTAAAAGTCAGTTTTCAGGTGAAATAATTAATGAAACTGAAGGAAGAGCGGTTTTGCATACTGCATTACGCGCGCCTAAGAATTCAGATTTTACTGTTGATGGTGTTAATGTTATGCCAGAGATTTATCAAGTAAAGCAGAAAATAGAAGCATTTACTAATGAGGTTGTTAATGGTGAAAGAAAAGGTTTTACAGGTAAAGCGTTTACCGATGTTGTTAATATTGGTATTGGAGGTTCTGATTTAGGGCCCGCAATGGTTGTAGATTCACTTCAATATTATAAAAATCACTTAACAACGCACTTTGTTAGTAATGTAGATGGCGACCATGTTAATGAAGTTATCAAAAAATTAGATCCAGAAACAACGCTTTTTGTCGTGGTTTCAAAAACATTTACTACACAAGAAACGCTTTCTAATGCGAATACATTAAAAGACTGGTTTTTACAATCGGCTTCAGAAGAAGCTATTGCAAAGCATTTTGTAGCAGTATCAACTAATATAGCAAATGTTAAAGCTTTTGGAGTAGATGAAAACAATATTTTTCCAATGTGGGATTGGGTAGGTGGCCGTTTTTCACTTTGGAGTGCTGTAGGTTTAAGTATTAGTTTAGCTGTAGGTTATAATAATTTTGATAGCTTATTAATAGGAGCTAACAAAATGGATGACCATTTTAAAAATGAAGAATTTAAAAGTAACATACCAGTAGTTTTAGCATTAATAAGTGTTTGGTATAATAACTTTTTTAAGGCTGAAAGCGAAGCAATTATTCCTTATTCTCAATATTTAAATCAGTTTGCAACCTATTTACAGCAAGGAATCATGGAGAGTAATGGTAAAAGCGTTGATAGAAACGGTAATCCTATAGATTATCAAACTGGAACCATTATTTGGGGAGAGCCAGGAACTAATTCGCAACATGCTTTTTTTCAATTAATCCATCAAGGAACTAAATTAATTCCTGCCGATTTTATTGGTTTTGCTAAGTCATTGCATGGTAACCAAGATCATCAAGATAAATTAATGTCAAATTTCTTTGCGCAAACAGAAGCATTGTTAAATGGTAAGTCTAAAGAAGAGGTTATTGCAGAAGGAGCTAGTAAAGATTTAACACCTTTTAAAGTATTTCAAGGTAATAAACCAACAAATACTATATTTATTAACAGGTTATCACCAAAAAGTTTAGGTGAATTAATAGCTCTGTATGAGCATAAAATATTTGTTCAAGGCATTATTTGGAATATCTTTAGTTATGATCAATTTGGTGTAGAATTAGGTAAGCAATTAGCTAATAAAATTTTACACGAATTTAACAATAGCGTGGAAAATGAACATGATTCATCAACTCATAATTTGTTGAATTATTATAAGCGATTTTAGATAATCTCAAAATAATTCTCATTAAAAACCAAAAAAAGGTGATAGTAATTAAATTACTATCACCTTTTTTTTATTAACAATTGTTAATTTTCTTAACAATTGGATAATATAAATACTTTAATTCTGCGTATTTTTGTCCTGACTAATTTCAAATAATTAATTATGAAAAAAACTACGCATTTTTTAATGTTGACTGTAGGATTTTTGTTTTCTACAGTATTAATGGCTCAAAGTACTATATCAGGTACTATTATAGAAGCTGGAACGAACATGTCTTTACCAGGAGCCAATGTTGTTGAAAAAGGGACATCAAATGGTGTTGTAACCGATTTTGATGGCAACTTTTCTATAAAGACACAATCTAGCTCAGGAGAAATTGTAATTACTTACATAGGTTACACTTCTAAAACTATTTCTTTTTCAGGAGATAAAGCTATGGGTAATATAGAACTTGAATCTAGTCAAGTTGGTTTAGAAGAAATTCAAATTATTGCATCTGTGGCTGTAGATCGAAAAACTCCAGTTGCAGTTTCTACTATTAAAGCAGCAGACATCTCTTTAAAGTTAAGTACACAAGAATTTCCTGAAATATTAAAAGCAACTCCAGGGGTTTATGCAACTAGAGCTGGTGGAGGTTATGGTGACGGTAGAGTTTCTTTGAGAGGTTTTAGTTCTGAAAATGTAGCTGTAATGATTAACGGAGTTCCTGTTAATGATATGGAAAACGGACGTGTTTATTGGTCTAACTGGGCAGGATTAGGAGATGTTACTTCTTCAATGCAAGTACAAAGAGGTTTGGGTGCTTCAAAAGTAGCAGTGCCTTCTATAGGTGGTACAATAAATATTTTAACCAAAAGTACTGATGCAGAAGAAGGTGGTAACTTTTTTACTGGGATTGCAAATGATGGCTACTTAAAATATGGAATGACATATTCTACTGGATTATCAGATAAAGGTTTTGCAGCTACGGTTAGTGCTTCAAAAATTTCCGGAGATGGATATATAGATGGGGGTGAATTTTCAGGTTACAATTACTTTATAAGTTTAGCACAGCAAATAAATGAAAGTCACAGATTAACATTTACTGCATTTGGAGCACAACAAACTCATGGTCAACGTTTCAATCGTTCTACAATTTCTGAATTGTTAGATACAGATTCTGGACCACAAAAGGCTAATAAAGATTGGGGTTATAAAAATGGAGAGGTGTATCATCAATCTTATAATTTTTATCATAAACCTCAAATTTCATTAAATCATTTATGGAATATTAATGATAGTTCAGTTTTATCAACAGCTTTATATGCGTCATTTGGTTCTGGTGGTGGACGTAGAGATGAAGGTTCTAAAATTGGTTCTGATGATTATAGAACAGGAAGTTCAGGATTACAACCTATAGATTTTGATAGAATTGTAGCGGAAAATATTGCAAATGGCGCTGCTGGTTCTACAGATATAATTTCTGCTTCAAGAAACTCACATGAATGGTATGGTATATTATCTACTTATAAAAACAGAATTAATGATAAGTTAACTATTTCAGGAGGTTTAGATGCGCGTTCTTATATTGGACATCACTGGTATGAAGTAGAAGATTTATTAGGTGGACAATTTTTCTTAGATAATGAGAGTGATACTTTTGCTTTTGGTAAGCCTTTAAGAGTTGGAGATCGTTATAATAAAGATTATGATGGTATTGTTTTAAGATCAGGTATTTTTGGTCAGGCAGAGTATCAAGTTAATGAGTCTTTAAATTTATTTATGGCTGCAGATATTTCTAATACCAATTATAAAAAAGAGGAATTTATGAACTCTGATATTCCACTTAATGATAGGAAATCAGACGATGTTAACTTTTTTGGATTTGGAGTTAAAGGTGGTGGTAACTATAACCTAGATATTAATAATAATGTATTTGTTAATGTTGGGTATTTTTCTAAAGCACCATTTTTAGACGGTGTTGCGTTTCAGGATGATGATTTATTAGATGTTAATGAAGAGGCTGAAAACGAAAAAGTATTTAGTGTAGAATTAGGTTATGGATATAGAAGTGAAAAATTTTCTGCCAATGTTAATCTTTATCGTACTAGTTGGTTAGATAAAGGGATAAATGGATCTTTACCAGGCGCAAATCCTGGAGATGAAAGGGTTTTATATAACTTACTTGGTATGGATGCTTTGCACCAAGGAGTAGAAATTGATTTTAGATATAAATTTTCAGATAAATTATCTTTTACAGGGATGGCTTCTTTAGGAGATTGGCAATGGAAAAGCAATGTGTCTGCTATAGTAAGAACTCAGGATGGCACACCTGTAGGAGAAGTTGATGTTTTTGCAAAAGATTTAAAAGTTGGTGATGCTGCACAAACCACGTTTGCTTTAGGAGCAAATTATAAATTTGCTAAAAAATCAAATCTTTATGTAGATTATAACTATGCAGGAGATATGTTTGCTTCTTATCAAGTTACAAATAGAGGTACAGAAGGTCTTCCAGATACATGGGAGGTTCCTGAATATGGCTTATTTGATGCTGGTATAAGCCATGTATTTAATATAGGTTCATTTGAAGCTGTATTAAATGGTAAAATTAATAATGTGTTTAATACAGAATATGTGTCAGATGCAAATGATGTAGATGGAACTGCAGGAACTGCTTTAGTGTATTTTGGAGCAGGTAGAACCTATAGTGTAGGATTAAAAGTAAATTTTTAAAAAAAGAGCAATGAAAAAAATATTTTATTTATATACAGTTTTATTAGGAACAATCATTGTTGGTTGTAATCCTCTAGAAGATATTTATGATGACGCTAATGCTAATAATCCAGGTGTTGTTGAAGAAGTTGAATTAACACTTAGTGATGATGACTATGATGAATTAGATTTATCATTTGGCAGTTTTAGTTCAGAAGATGATGCTAAATCAATGTTACCAGATTATTTATCTAAATTATATCCATATTTAAGTAATGGGTCGTCTGTAACTGTGGATTTTAGATTATATATTGGTAATGCATTTTGGTTAAGAGATTATAGCTTAAAGCAAGAAGATTATGCTTTAAGTGGAAGTGATTTATTAGGTTTTCAATCTGATGCAACACCAGAAGATTATATTGCTGATATTCTTAGTAATAATTATAGTTCTCCTAAAGAAGGCGATTATGTTGCTGCTTCATATTTTCAATTTACAGGAAGTGCATATACCGTTACTCCAACTGTTTCTCTTGAAGAAAATTTTGATTATGGAGCTGCAGCAGGAGACTTAACAACTATTTCGGGGGGAAGTTGGACAAATCACTCAGGAGCTTCTAACCAATTAATGTTTGCAACTACAAGTTTATCTATGGCAGATTATCCTAGTACTAATTTAGGAGGCGCTTTAGCTATATCTAGTTCAGGTTCTGAAGATGTTAATACTTCGCTTACATCAATAATATCTACTGGAACAGTTTACGCGAGTGCTTTAATAAATTTAAGTGAAGTTGGTGATGGAACTTATTTTTTCCATTTAATGGAAGAAGATGGTAGTTTCAGTTATTCTGCAAGAGTTGGAGCTAAAAGTGATGGGTCTGGAAATATTTTATTTGGTATAGGGGCAAGCTCAAGTTCATTATCATATGGTGCTACTCCTTTTGACTTAAATACAACTTACTTAATAGTTTCAACTTATGATACGGCTACAGGCACATCAAATTTATATGTTTTAACTGCACCAGAAGCTACAGAACCTACAACACCAGAAGCAACAAACACAGGTGTTGCTGGTAACACAGCAAATAGAATCGGAATTCGTCAAGGTGGTGGTGGACCAACTGCTCTAATAGATGGTATTCGTGTAGCAAATACATGGTCGGCAATTATGACCAATGATGTATTAGAAGATGAGATAGTTGGAAATAAAACCTCTAATAAAGTAATTTATACTTTTACAGAGGACGTATGGGAAATAGCTACTGATGGGGTTTACTTAGTAAATGATGAAGATTTTGCCTCTATGGGTATTGAAACTTTTGGAAGTTCCACGCAACCAGATAATTATTTACCAACATTTTTAAATATTAAATTTCCATATGCATTAGAAGGTGAAGCATTAAATGTAATTTATGGTTATGTATCTAGCTCAAGTGGAGCACAGACAAGAGGTAATTTATACACAAAAATAGAAGGAGAATGGGTTGCTTATGAATCAACAATTGACTCAAAACTTCAGTTTGGTTTAGAATCAGGGGTTTGGGTACCAGATAATACTATTAGGTATACTTTTACATCAGATGATTATACTTTGGTTGGAGAAACTTTACTAAACGTATCTGGTTTTGAAAATGCTGCTGGAAATTTATCAAATTTTGGAAACTTTAATAGAACAGGAGGTAATTCTGGCTGGACAGATGATCAGATGATTACTGGTATTGGAGTTGTACTAGATAGTTTAGACCCTAGTGCTGCTGAAGGCCAAAAATATATCGTTTCTGTAGATATTTATAACGGAAGTAGTGGGGTTGAGAATTTCAGTCTTATTAAAACTGGTGGTGAGTGGGTTGTTAATGAATAATTTACAATTCTATTAAACAATAGAAAAGACCGTCTTTAAGACGGTCTTTTTATTTATATTGTAATTATTTATTTTAAACTAAATAATAATTCAGTTCTAGGTTAAACTAATTTTTAGTAAGTAGACTAAATTTATAAATCTTAAAAAAATATAATACCTATTTGATTATGTTGTACCATATTCTTAGTAGTAGTTGAATACTTTTTGAATGTTAAGCTTTAATTTACTTTTATTCTGTTTAATTAATTAAAAAAGCCCATTTGTAACAAATGGGCTTTTTTATATTTTAGCAGTATTAACATACTAGAAATAGTTTTATCCTTTTACTAGTTTAAGAGTGGCATTATTACGTTTGTTTTTTGAATTCACTTTAACTATGTATAAGCCAGCTGGTTCATCTTGTATATCCATTTCTACCTTTCCGTTTTCAACGTTGTATGTTTTTTTAGAAATTAACTGTGATTGTATAGAGTATAATTCAATAGTTACTACTTTTTCGGTTTGAGGAACTGAAATGCTAAAACTACCATTGCTTGGGTTTGGGTAGGCTTTTACTCTAAGATTTTCAGTATTTAAATCATCAATACCAAGTAAACTGCCAGCTATAATTTCAAAACTATCAACAGTCCAACGAGTAGGCTCGTTGTTTGAATAGTATTTAAATGCAAAGTAAACAGAACCAATAATTTCGCTAATATCTATATCTTCAAAGGTATACACTTCCTCGGTTCCAGAACCATCAGAATGTAAAGGAATTGTAACATTTGGTACAGCTATCCAAGTCGATTTTTCAGGACTATCGGTATTATCATAATCTGATGAATACACCAATTCTAATGTAGATGTCCCGTAAGCGGCATCAGTATAAAAACTCAATTTTTCTCCAGAACTTGTATCAAAATCAATTGGACTAGATGTGATTAGCCAGTCTTTACTTAAAGTTACCTGTTGGTAGCCATTAATCCCAATAGAACCTGAATTATTCTCTCCATATTGTGGGCTACACGCCCAATCTTTAGTACTGCTTTCACTATATGTAATGAAATTTAAATCATTACAGTTTTCAAAATCTTCTGAAAATAAAACTATTGGTCCTTGTAAGGTTGTAGTATTTAAAATCTCACTGGCAGCAGACAAGTTAGAAGAATTGTCTCTAGCTTTAATAGTAATTTGATATGTTGTGTTTGCGGTTAAATTTTCAATTAAACTAGAAGTTGATGATGTCGACTGTAAATACACACCATCTAAATAAATTAAATAATCAATGACATTAACATTATCTGTAGAAGTATCCCAGCTAATTTCAATTTCATCATCTTTAATAGTTGTTGCTATTAAGTTTTGAGGAATACTTGGAGCTTCTGTATCTGAATTATCATTTAAATTCCAACGATCTTCAGCAATTAAACCTCCCCAAATAAGTGTAGCTAAATAAGGATTATCAATAAAAGGATTTCTATTACCTTGAATTCCTTCTGCAACAGGGTTATGTTGGTCTTCAAAACCTGAGACAGGGTCTTCAGCATTCCATTTTAAAAATAAATCTATCATATTTATGTCTGCAGATAGTATATTTCCATAACCTATGTCTTTTGGTAAACATTGTGTTTCAGAAGTCTTAGATCCATCACCATTGTACCGTAAATACATGTACATAATAGCACGTGCAACATCTCCTTTCCATTCATCACCAGGATACCAACCTCCATTGCCTGCTATAATTTTAGAATCCCCATTTCCATCTGCAAACTTACGATTACTACGTAGAGAGTTCCATTCTGAATCAGCTGGTCTTAAATTGTGTACATCTGTTCCTGGACCTGGATCATCAGTTACTAAAACAGGTTTTGCTAGAGACTTGGCGAAAATATGTTCTCTATTCCATTTACCTGGAACACCTCCTCCAGTGTCAGTCTCAGATTTTAATCTTGTTCTATCTGTTTTATAATCGCCATCTGTATCATCAAAACCATAAATCAATAATACATTAGAAGGATTATTTGGGTCTTCTTCCGCTTGCTTTAAAACATCCCAAGTATCAGTGGCTGAAGATGTGTAAGGAATTGATATATGAGTCGATTTTACTCTAGTTGATAATTCTATAAACAAATCTTCACCTGTGTTTGTCAAATCGAGGCCATTATAATAAGATTGAATTTGACTAAAAGAAGAAATTGTGCATAAAAATATGAGTGCATAAATGAATAGGTTTTTCATGAAATGAATCTTAAGTTAATTAGACTATGTAGTTGTTACAAATTTATTGTTTATATCTTTAAATTAATTAATTATTTTAATTATTTATACCTTTTAATATAATATTAGCCTGTGTTTATATGTGATTTTATTTTAAATAGTAATTAAGCTATAAAAAGTATAAGAATAATTTTGCAACTTTATAATGAATTTTAAAACCGCTTCAATCGAAGCGGTTTTTTTATACTTTTAATTATTACATTTGTTATTCTAATTAAAAAAAGGTTATATATGTACGAAATTATATTATCAATTCATTCATATTGGGCATATTTGGTGCTTTTTATTTTAATTATAGCTGTTGCAAATGCTTTAATTAAAACTTTAGGAGATAAAGAATACGAAGCAAAAGATTTCAGAATATCATTGTTCACTTTAATAGTGTCTCATATTCAATTACTAATTGGTTTGATACTTTATTTTGTCTCACCTCGATTTGAATTATGGAGTGAGCTAGGAGGTGGCGTTATGAGTAATTCTATTGCAAGATTATACCTTGTTGAACATCCGTTTGTAAATATTATTGCAGTAGCATTAATAACTATTGGTTACTCTAAACATAAAAATAAATTAACATCTAATGCAAAATTAAAAACCATTGCTGTTTCTTACACAATTGCTTTAGTGTTATTGTTGTCTAGAATTCCTTGGAGTACTTGGATGTAATTTCGAAACTATTTAAGCATTAGTTTTCTTTGTTATTTGAGAATAAAGGGACTTCCTTTATTATATAAGTATAAACAGGAAAATGGTCGCTAAAACCATTATCAAAACCGCCATTAGACCAACTTCTGTGAGGATAGCCTTTGTATTTCCCATTATTAGTAATTAAGTAATTTTTGTTATAGATCCCGGCTTTATAATATCTAAAAGACGAATAATCTTTCTCTAGTAATGGTTTGGTAAACATAATTTGATCGAATAAGCTCCATGAATCTCTATAAGCTGTTGTTCCAACACCATCTTTAAAAATCCTTTCAAAAGGATTATAAATGCCTTTTAATCCCACTTTTTTTCTGTCTTTTTTAGCTTTTAAAATATCTTTTACACTTTTATTTGTTGGGTTGTCGTTTAAATCTCCCATAATAAAAACTTTAGCGTATGGGTTTATTACCTGAAGCGAATCGACTAAATGTTTACTAACTTTAGCAGCAGCAACACGTTTTGCTCTGCTTCGTACTTCACCACCACGACGCGAGGGCCAATGGTTAACAATAACATGAATTAGTTCACCATCTAAGTTTCCGCTAACTAATAATTGATCTCTGGTGTAAATTCGTTTTCTAGTTTCACTATCATAAATTCTTAATTCATGTTTACTAGTTGAAATGGGGGTGAACAATTTTTGCTGATATAGTAAAGCTACATCAATACCTCTAGCATCTGGAGAATCAAAATGAACAATGCTATAATTTTTAGCTAATAATAATGAATCGTTCACTAAATCATTTAAAACTTGTCTGTTTTCAATTTCTGAAACCCCAATTATAGCAGGAGCGTTATTCGTTATATCTAATCCAATTTCAGATATAACACGCGCCATATTCTTTACTTTCTTTTTGTAAACCTCACTTCTACCTGTTTTAAGTTCCATCATTGGACTGTACTCATCAAATTTATTTGGGTCGTTTATGGTATCAAATAAGTTTTCTAAATTATAGAATGCTATGGTATGGATTTTGAATCTTTTTTCTTGTGCATTTATGCTAATAATTACACATAAAAAGATAAGGAAAACATATGGTTTAATACAATTCATATTAACAAGATATTACTTTATTTGTAGTCTCTATAATACAAAATTTATTTCAAAAATATTTATTTAATATAAATTTCTTACTTTTGTAGTTGTTTTTAAAACAATTTGTGTTTGAATTTAGTATGAATAAACTTTTGTTCTTTTTGTTTTTTTGGCAGTTTACAACTATTGCTAGTTCACAACAAACCTTAATAAAAGGGAGTGTTATTGATGGCGATTCTTTTCAACCTATCTCAAATGTTACAATTACTATTGAAGCTACTAAACAAATACAATTAACCAATGAACTAGGTACGTTTCAGTTTATTGAAAATTTGCCTTTGGGAGAACAAGTTCTGAAAATTTCTAAGCTAGGATACCTTACAAAACGATATCCAATTATTGTAAATGAAGGTGAAATAGTCAATATTACGGATATGACTTTAGATCTTGACACGTCTTCTAAAGATGTGTTTACTATTACATTATCTGATGATGAATTAGATGGAGACGAAAGTGGTTACGGTAATATTTCTGGTTTACTTTCATCATCTTTAGATGTTTTTCAACGCACTGCAGCCTTCGAGTTTAGCTCCTCTTTTTTCAGGGTTCGAGGTTTAGATTCAGATAATAGTTCTGTTTTAATTAATGGTATTGAAATGAACAAAATATATAACGGTCGCCCGCAATGGAGTAATTGGGGCGGTATGAATGATGTTTTGCGTAATCAAGAATTAACCACGGGGTTAACGCCATCAAACTATAATTTTGGAGGACTTTTAGGAACAAATAATATGAATACAAGAGCTTCTCAAATGAGATCTGGCGGACGTATTACCTATTCATCTTCAAACAGAAGTTATTCAAACAGACTTATTGCAACTTATGCCTCAGGGCTTTTAAAAAGTGGTTGGGCATACACGCTGTCTTTAGGTCGCCGTTGGGGAAATGAAGGTTATCAAGATGCGACACTTTACGATTCTAATTCATTTTTCGCTTCCGCGGAAAAGAAATTCAATGAGAAACACAGTTTAAGTTTTACAGGGATTTATGCACCTAACAGACGCGGGAAATCATCTGCCAATACACAAGAAGTTTACGATTTAAAAGGCATTAAGTATAATGAATATTGGGGCTATCAAAATGGTGAAAAACGAAATTCACGTATTAAAGAAGTCATTGAGCCTATTATGATGCTAAATCATTATTGGAACATCAATTCAAAAGCATCATTAAATACAAACATTGGTTATCAATTTGGGAAATTTGGAAATAGCCGATTGGCTTATGGTGGTGCGAATCTAGTTACTACAAACGATGGGCAAGATACTTTTGAAAGTGGCGGCACAAATCCAAGCCCTAGTTATTACCAAAAACTACCAAGTTATTTTGAACGAAATTTTCCAAACGATTTAGGTTTTGCATACCAAGCGCAACAAGAATTTTTAAATAACGGACAACTTAATTGGCAACAATTATATGAAGCTAATGCAATTAATACATCCTTAGGAAGAAATGCCACATACATGTTGTATGAAGATAGAGTAGATGATAAACAACTATCAATAAATACGGTTTATAAAAATGATATTAATGAGCATCTATTATTTAATGCTGCGTTGAATTATAAAACTTTAAAATCTGAAAATTATGCAGAGGTTTTAGATTTACTAGGAGGTACAGGCTTTTTAAATGTCGATAGTTTTGATGGTATTCAGTACGATTTACAAAAACCCAATGCTATTGCACAAGTAGGCGATACCTATGGTTACAATTACAATATGTTTGCTAGTGTTTTTTCGGGCTATGTACAAGCACAATTTAAATATAATAAAGTTGATTTTTATGCTTCGGCTAATGTTGCAAATACACAATATCAAAGAGAAGGTTTGTTTCAAAATGAATCGTTTGCAAATAATTCTTTAGGTAAAGGAGAAAGTTTATCTTTTTTGGGAATGGGTTTGAAAGCAGGAACAACCTATAAAATATCAGGAAAGCATATTATAGATTTAAATGCAGGATATATTACCAAAGCGCCTTCCATTAGAAATAGTTATTCAAATTCTAGATCTAATCATAACATTGTGCCAAATATTACTGAAGAGAAAATCATGTCTTTTGATGCGAGTTATATTTATCGGTCTGCTATTGTAAAAGCAAAATTAACAGGATTTTATACAATGTTGAAAGACGCTAACGAAATTTCATTTTTCTTCGCCGATGGTATTGGAAATGTTATTGCAGAGTCGGGAACACAACAATCTGGAAATGATGATACTGAGTTTATTCAAGAAATTTTGCAGGGCGTTGATAAAAACCATTTAGGTGCCGAATTAGGTATTGAAGCACAAGTTACAACTACAATTAAATTAAAAGGTGCGGTGGCCTACGGACAATATACTTATGCTAATAATCCCGATTTATATCTGTCTTCAGACAGATTCGAGAATGTGTATTTAGGTAAATCATATTTAAAAGATTATAAGTTAGCGGTGGGACCACATCAAGCGTATTCGGTTGGATTCGAGTATCGTGATCCTGATTATTGGTGGTTTGGTGCTACAGTTAATTTTTTCGATAAAACATATATAGATATTAGTCCGTTAACGCGAACCAATAATTTTTATACCGATGTTGATGGACAACCTTTTATAGATTATGATGAAGTCATTGCTAAAGACCTTTTAAAACAAGAAGCCTTTGATAATTATATGTCTGTAAACTTAACCGGAGGTAAATCGTGGCTCGTTGGTGGCTATTATATTGGCCTTTTTGCAAGTGTAAATAATTTGTTAGATGAAGTTTACAAAACAGGTGGTTTCGAACAAGGTCGGAATGCTAATTATAGACAATTACGAGATGATAAAGCACTTGATAAACCTGTATTTGGATCTAAATATTGGTACGGACGTGGGGCAACCTATTTCCTTAATTTGAATGTGAGATTTTAAAAAGATAAGAGTATGAAACAGGTATATAAACTATTTATTTTTTTAGGTATTTTAATGATAACATCTTGTGTAAATGATGACGATTATAATATTCCATCACCCAGTGATTCAGAAAATATAAGCATTCCAGGTAATAAATTAACCACGTTTAGAGTTATTCATCAACGATATAAGCAAGCTGTAAATAACGGCGATTTAATTGCTCGAATTTATGACGATGAAGATATTTATATTGAAGGCTACGTAGTTTCAAGTGATGCTGCTGGTAACTTTTTTAAAGAATTGATTATTCAAAATAAAATAGATGGCAGCAGTACAGATGCCGATCCAAGATTAGGATTAAAGGTCGATATTAATGTGAGTAGCTTGTCTGATACTTATGAATTTGGAAGAAAAGTATATATCAAATTAGCAGGTTTAACCATTGGTGAAACAAACGGTGTGATAACCATAGGAAAAGGCGATGCCGTTAAAGTAAAACAAATTCAACCAGCCGAATATCGCGATATTGTTATAAGAACGAATGAGGTGGCAACTATAGTTCCGAAAATAGTAAGTCCCGAAAATTTAACGGATGCTGATTTAAACACTTTAATACAACTAGACAATATGCAACTTAATAGGTTTGAATTAGGCGCTTCGTATGCTAGCGAATCTATTGATGAATATGATGGCTTGCGTAATCTAGAAAGTTGCGATTCTGGAGTTTTCATACTTATGCAAACTAGCACGTTTTCAGATTTTAAATCGGTTATTGTGCCGCAAGGGAAAGGATCTATTACTGGTGTTTTTAGTAGAGATTTTGGAGATGATTTTAACGTAATAATTGTAAATAGTGTTACAGATGTAAATCTTGATAGTAGTGAACGGTGCGATCCTATGGAATTAAATTGCGGATTAGCATCAAGTATAGGAAGTAGTAATTTGTTTTATGAAGATTTTGAATCTCAAAAAAACAATAAACCTATAACAATTGATGATTGGACAAATTATATAGAAGCAGGAAGGGAAGCATGGGAAGGATTCTCCTCTACAAGTTCTAATGCGTCTTTAGGAAGATCGGCAAGATTTCAATCGGCTAGTTCTGGTGATGCTAGTAACATAGGTTGGTTAATTACGCCAGCCATTAATTTAGATACTTATAACAGTGTTACTCTTCGTTTTAAAACTTCAAATAGTTTAGCTGATAGTAGTTTTATGGAAGTCTTGTATTCGTTAGATTGGGATGGTACCGAAGAAAATATTATCTCTGCAACTTGGGGTGTGCTTTCTGATGCCTATGTGGTTAAAGATTCCGATTCGTTTGTACCATGGTTTAATTCTGGAACGGTTGATTTATCTTGTGCTATGGGAATTATGTATGTAGCCTTTAAATTTACAGGTAGCGGTCAAGATACTTTTGATGGGGTTTATGAGTTGGATGAAGTGAGTGTTGATTATGTGGAATGATAATAAGCTTTATAAATTTTAATAGTATTTTCGCTTGAAATATTTTAAATGAACACATTCGACATACTATTTTACAATATCTTTTCATATTTCAAACCTAAATACAAGCAAAAAGCTAATACTATTGCTATACTATATGTGTCTGTTGTACAATGCGCATTGTTATTGCTTTTAGGTCTTTTTTTTACAGGTTTTTTTAGTCAAATGCATGTGAGTACCATGTCTCAGGAAAAAGCGTGGATTATATTTGTTTTGGTTTCAGGCTTTGTATGCTTTAAAAACTGGCTAGTATATACTGGTAAACGCCGCATGATGATTAATGCAAAAATGAATAAAAAGAAGTCTAGCACGTATAATATTTGGTTATTATTCTTGCTGCCTATTCTTGTTTTAGGGTTGGCTTATGTACTTTCTATGGCTATTTAAATGACGTTTTTTGTTATGTCGACGCAAGGAGACATCACATAATAAGGGTTATATGCCAGATGCGATGTCTCCTTACGTCGACATGACAAAAACTGCATTATAGGTTTTATAAATTACTTCTTAAAAATAGCATACACAGGAAAATGATCGCTATAACCTCCTTTATATTTTTTACCAACGTAGGTTCTAAAAGGCGTGCCTTTAAATTTTCCGTTAAAAAGTTTTAGAAAATCTTCATCAAAAATATTGGCAGTACTGTATTCAAATAAATTATCAGAGCTTTTAAAAAAATTAGTAGAAATTATTATTTGATCGAATAAGTTCCATTGGCGGTTGTAGTTTGTGGTCCCTCGGTTATAAGAACGTAAAGTTTCCATAGGGTTAAACAAATCAAAACCTTCTACCAAACGTTTAATACTATTGCTTGAAGGGTCATCGTTAAAATCGCCTATTACTACAATTTTAGCGTTTTCATCTTCAAAGCGTATGTTAGAAATAATTTCTCCTGCTTTATCAGAAGAAGCAATGCGTTTAAATTCGGTTTCCTTTTCGCCTTCACGTCTAGACGACCAATGATTAACAAGTACGTGTATTTTTTCGCCATCTAATAAACCTGTAACAAGTAGTATGTCTCTTGTGTAATCAGGCGATCCATCATCATCAGTTAATTCAATAGTAAAAGGTTCAGATGTTAATACATCAAAAGCATTTTTATCGTATAACAGCGCTACGTCAATACCTCGTTCGTCTAACGAATCGTAATGTACATAGCCATAATTACAATCTTCAAGATGTTTTGAGCTTATTAAATCTTCAATAACTTTAGCATTTTCAACTTCAGCTAGTCCAATAAGTGCAGGGTGTTTACCTGTTTCTTTTTTTCCAATATTAGAAATGGCAAAACTTAGTTTTCTAAGTTTATTATCATAACGTTTTGGTGTCCACTTTTTTACAGAAGTAGGCAGGAAGTCGTTGTCATTAGTAAGCTTATCATCGTAAATGTCAAATAAATTTTCAATATTATAAAAAGCAATGGTTTGTAAATCGGGTCTTACCGGAATGTCTTCAAAAGTTTCTGTCATAGATCAAAAATAGGTTTAAAAATATTAAAAATATAATTTTCTTAAATTCTATATTTTAGATTTCCGCTTTAGCGAGAATAACAATTTTAAAGGAAACGTTGATGTTTTATATCTTGGAGTCCTTTTTCAAATAAAACGCTCACAATTATGTAACTTTGCATATTACTTATTTATATGATAGAAGAGAAAGATTTATCTTTAGAACGCGCTGTTTTAATAGGTGTTATAACTAAAGAACAAAATGAAGAAAAGTCTAAAGAATATTTAGATGAGTTGGAGTTTTTAACATTCACTGCGGGTGGGTATGCGATTAAACGCTTTACTCAAAAAATGGACATGCCTAATTCTAAAACGTTTATAGGTACCGGTAAAATGGAAGATGTTCGCGTGTTTATTGAAGAAAATGATATTGGAACCGCTATTTTTGATGATGAATTATCGGCAGCGCAAGAACGAAATATTAGTAAAATTCTTAATGTTAAGGTTTTAGATAGAACCAACTTAATCCTTGATATTTTTGCACAACGTGCGCAAACAAGTTATGCAAGAACCCAAGTAGAATTGGCGCAATGTGAGTATTTGTTACCTAGATTACGTGGTATGTGGACACACCTTGAACGTCAAAAAGGGGGAATTGGAATGCGTGGTCCTGGTGAAACTGAAATTGAGACTGATAGACGTATTGTACGCGATAAAATTGCTTTACTAAAAAAGCGAATAAAAACCATTGATAAACAAATGTCTGTGCAACGTGGTAATCGTGGTAAAATGGTGCGTGTGGCATTAGTTGGGTATACTAACGTTGGGAAGTCTACTTTAATGAATGTAATAAGCAAAAGTGAAGTTTTTGCCGAAAATAAATTGTTTGCAACTTTAGATACTACCGTTAGAAAAGTGGTGATACAAAACTTACCATTTTTATTAACTGACACAGTTGGATTTATAAGAAAGCTACCAACGCAATTGGTAGATAGTTTTAAAAGTACACTTGATGAAGTTAGAGAAGCCGATTTATTATTACACGTAGTTGATATTTCTCATCCTAATTTTGAAGAGCATATTGCGTCTGTTGAGAAAATTTTAGGTGAAATAAAAAGTGGTGATAAACCAACCATTATGGTTTTTAATAAAATTGATGCGTATCAGCAAGAGCATATTGATGAGGATGATTTAGAAACAGAACGTACCGAAAGACATAACTCGTTAGAGGAATGGAAAAGTACGTGGATGAGTAAAGTAGGTAATAATGCCTTGTTTATTTCGGCATTAAATAAGCAAAATTTAGAAGACTTTAAAAAGCGTGTTTACGATGAGGTTCGTGAAATTCATGTTACACGTTTTCCTTATAATAAATTCTTGTATCCTGATTATGATGTAAATGAGATGCAATAAATTTTATCTAAATTTAAGTTCCCAAGAAAGACCAACATCAAAAATCCAGAAATAAGTTCCTGGGTCGAAACTAATTTCTTGATGTACGATGCCTGTGCGTATACCCCAAGCATTTTTATTGTTTTTTGAAGTAAAAAAGTAGCCTAAATTTACTTTTTGAGAATCTAAATTTACAATAGTGTTTTCATTGCCTTCAAATTCAAAAAGATAAATTTCGGGAGAAAAGCCTATGCCTGCTTCTATGCTAAAAAAGTTATCGGCATTACTTCTATATCTTCTAAAGGTAAGTGTTCCCGACATACTAGATCCTGAATCGCCTGGTGTAACATAACTTCTAAAAGACCAATAATTATTGCCTGTATACCAACCTAAAGAACCTGTGTAAATATTTGTAGTTTCACTATATTTTAAAGATCGAAACCCTAATGATGCCTCGAAACTTTTAGGTAATGATTTATATATTTCGGCACCATATCTAATATCTGGAAACAGAAAAGAATTAGATACTCCAAAATTTAAGTAAGCATATATGCCTTCAGCAATCCTTGGGTATGCATCAACTTCAAATTGTACTCCGTTAGAAGCAAATCGACGACTAAAATTTACTTTAGCATGTAAGGATCCATATTTAGTTTGTCTTACATATTTGAAGAAATAATATTGCATCGGATCGAATACATCAGAATATAGCTCTAAAGAATTTCTAATACCCACTATATTGTGTCTGAGAGTGTTGGATAAAGTGGTTTTATAACTTAGTGCTTTTTCGTTTTTGGGGTTGTTTTCTAATAGTTTTTCAATAGTTTGTAATGCTTCTTCAGGTTTGTTTGAAGCTTCTTCGGCACTAGCTTTTAAGTACAGTAATTCTGGGCTTTCAGGAAAATGTTCTAAGCCAGTGTTTGCTAATTTTAATGCGTTAAATGGTGCTTCGCTATACAATTCATTTTTAATTGCTGCTTCCCATGTGTCTAATCTTTTTGGGTCATTCTTTAAAACATAACTAAAGGCTTCTTTTGCTTTTTTATAGTTGCCATCCCAAGAATAAGTGCTTCCTAGAAAAGAACGTATATCGTTGTAGTTTGGGTATTTTGTTAAAATAGATAGTAAGGTGTCTTGCGCTTGTTTTCGATTGTTATTAAATGCTAGCTCTCTTGCTAATTTAAAGGAAGTATCTGGGTTGCCATTATATACTTTTTGTTGTCCGTAAAAACAAAAACTAATAAGCATTAATATTATAGAGATGTGTTTTTTCATAGTAGGAACCTTTTATTTTAAGGTAGATTTAAAAATTTTGTAATCACTATTGCTAGGGTGTTTACTAGTAATACTATCCATTAATTTAATAGCTTTTTCTGTTTTTTGCATTCTAACATAAGCTTTAGCCATTTTAAGACTAAGTTCGGGTTCTGTTATTTTATTTTTTAATGCCTGTTTGTATATTGTTTCCGATTTTTCATCTTGACTAGACCACCAGTATAAATCTAAAAGAGCCATATAACTGTCGTAATAGAAAGGCGATCTTTTAATAACGTTTAATAATTCGGTTTCGGATTTTTCGTAATTACCATCCCATGCATAAGTTCTACCTTTTAGAGTTCTAGCATCTGAATGATTTGGGAGTTCGTTTAAAATATAATCACAAAGTAATCTAGATTCTTTACGTTTTTTGTTAAAAGCTTTTTCTCTAGCTATTTCAAAAGTTTGGTCAAAAGTTAAGTCTTTTGCCATTGTATTAATCATAGCTAATTGTTCTTTTGAAAACTCCATATGAGGTTTTACATATATATTTAATGAATCGGGGAAAATTTTATTTCGTTGTGTAACATAGGCATTCATTTTTTTGAAGGCCATTAAGGAATCTGCTATTTCTTTAGAAAGCGCTTCTTCTTGAACTTTATATGTGCCAAAGTTTTCATTTATTTTATATAATTCACCATCAGAAAAAAGATAGTCTTTGTATATATAATCGTTAATACTCCCTTTATAACGCATTAAAGGTATTTTGTGAATGTTTCTAAATTGTTTGGCGGTATCTAAACCTTCGCTCATCCAAGCAGTTTCTTGAAGGTTGTTAAACTTATAATTTTTCATTAAAAAAGATAGTATACTAGGAGTTACATCCCAATGTGATGAAACCGATTTGAATACTTCTGCTTGCTTTAAAAGTGGGCTATAAATGTATAATGGTACATGAAATCTGCATAATTTATCTTTTTGTGAAATTGGGATAAGCCTGTGATCTCCTGTAATAATAAAAATAGTATTATTGAAATCCTTACGCTTTTCGTAAGTAGTCATAAAACCTTTTATAGAAGCATCTGTGTAATATAAACTTGTATAAATGTTTTTATTATTTAATACGTCTTCTTTTGAAATTTTAAGATTTCTATTGGTATTTAAAATACTATCAACTTTAAGTTCGTAAAGTTCTTTGTTAGGAAAATTAAAAGGCTCGTGGTTAGAAAGCGTCATAATAACATCTAATCTTGGTTTTTCTGTATTATCTATTGATGCTAAAGTTTTTCTGAATATTTCGGAATCTGGGTAGCCCCAAGAAAACCCACCAGAGTTAGCTTGTGTTTTAGTGTATTCAGGACCGTATTTGTTTTCGTCTATAATATTATCAATGTCATTATATTCAAAGAAGTTTATTTTTTTATCAAAACTAGATTGGTCTCCAGAATAAAATGAAGTTGAATATCCGTTAGCTTTTAAAATACTTACTAATGAAATATGAGATGGTGTTTTAGGTAATTCTAAAAAACCTGATTCACCAAATGGTAAAGAGCCCAACAATGATGGCACAACACCAAATGTTCTTCCTGTAGTACTTACAAAATTATTCCAGTATAACGATTTTGAAACTAACCCATCTAAATAAGGTGTAAAGCCACTATAACTTCCGTTATTCATAAATTCGCTTCCCAAACCTTCAACTATTATAACAACAATATTTGGCTTTTCTTCTTTGGTATTAAAAAAAGGAGATAAAACATCTTTAGAATTACTAAAAGGCTTTAGTAAAGGGTAGTCATTTCTATCTGTGGTATAAGCATTTAATTTGTTTTTTTCATTTTGAAATTTATAAATGTCATAGGTTAAAAAAACTATTTTGTTTTGATAATTAACATCAGATATATTTGTTAGTACTAATTTTAAACTTCCAAATAGTAAGAAAACAATAACGCCTGCACCAATTAAGATGCGTTCGTTTGAATATTTTGTTATTAAATAGAATAATAAGAAGAATAGAAGCGGAAAGGCTATATAAGGAATAAAATAAGTAATCGAAAATGATTCTGACGCTGAAACTGTATTAAAAATATCATCAAAGGAATATCCTAAAAGATCTGCTCCTAAGTTTAGTAATGTAGTTAAGCTATACTTTACTAATGAAAATTGAATAATTACAAAAAGAACAAAAAGTACTTTAACTAAAGTAAAAACGTGTTTTTTTAGAAATAAATTACATAAGTATGAAATAGGAAATAGTAATAATCCAATGATTATACCACACCAAAAGTCGTTTATAAACTTAAATATAACTGCTAATAAAAAGTTAGTGTGATTTGATTTAGTCATAATAAGCTCAAATAAGCTCATAAACCAAAATGTACCAATCATTGCCATGGTTAGATTGATATATTTATAAATGTCTTTATTTAGGAAACGATATGGCATGAATATTTTTATTTAAAGTAGTTAAACAGTTGACAATCCTTTTCTTACCATGCTTCCCCATTTCTTTTTCTTATTAAAATAGTAATCGTAATTACCTCGAATAGCTGCATATAATATGAATGGGTGTAATACAAAAGGTTCTAACGCACTTAGTAAAACTAGTTTATATCCAGTACCTCTTTTTTTGTATTGATGAAAAGTTAATTCTTCAGAGTAAATGGCGATAATAGAAAAGCATACTGAAAATAAATATGATAATACTAGAAATGAAAGTGCATATTCCCATTTTACTTCTCGCAAGGCAACCAAAATAATAAAATAGATAAGTCCTACTGTTTCAATAATTGGAGCCATGCGCTCAAAAATTAACCAATATGGGTAGCTTAATAATCCAAATGATCCATATTTTCTATTAAAACCAATTTTTCTATGCTTTTTTAAAGTTTCAATGGTGCCACGTGTCCATCTATTTCGTTGCGATATAAATATTTTATAACTGTCTGGAGCTTCTGTCCAACATAACGGATCTGGGATATATGAAACTCTATATTTTTCATTTCGTTCTTCCATATAGCGTCGCATTCTAACTATAATCTCCATATCTTCACCAACAGTTTGAGTATCGTAACCTCCAACGGCTATGGCAATTTCTTTATCGAATATGCCAAAAGCTCCTGAAATTACTAACAATCCATTTAGTCTGCTCCAAGCCATTCTTCCAAGGAGAAATGCTCGTAAATACTCTAAAATTTGAGATTGAACAAGTAGGTTTTTTGGTAAATTAACATCTATTAATTTTCCGCCTTTTATAATACAAGAATTTGCTATTCTAATAACACCTCCAGCAGCAATAACTTTTGTTCCTGTTTCATCAAGAAAAGGTTTTATCATTTTTTGAAGCGCATCTTCTAGTAATAAACAATCTACATCTATACAGGCTACATATTTTGTTTTACTAATATTCAAGCCCATGTTTAGTGCATCTGCTTTTCCTCCATTTTCTTTATCAACCACCATTAACTTTTCAAAAGCAGGGTTTTTAGATTTAAAAACTCCAGCTCTTAGTGGTTTCGTTTTAATTTTATTATTAATTAAATACTCTATTTTTTCTAAATCATAAGCTTCAATTAGCTTTTCTAAGCTATCATCTTTACTGCCATCATTAACAATAATAACACTGTAATTAACATAGTGATTAGATAATAATGATCTTACGTTTTCTACAACATTAAGGCTTTCGTTATATGCAGGGGCTATAATAGTTATCGAAGGCGATATTGTAGAAGACAGTATGTCTTTATAATTAACAAAGCTGTTTTTTTTAAGATACTCAATGGTTTCTTTTCCTGAAATTACTGATAAAATAATATACGATAATATGGCTGTAAATGCATACCCAAAAAAGATAAAATGCAGTAATTTTAAGATTATTTGAACGCTACTTGTATCCATAATTATAACGAGTCTACTAGTTTTAACATTGAAGAATTTTTTTCGTCAATAGGCATTTTGCTTAAGCCCATATATTTATCAAGATTAATTGATTTTAATATTTTGAGAGCTAAAAGCTGTATTTCAAAGTTTTTATGAAATAAGTATTTCTCTACAAAAGGTTCGTCTGAAGGGACTACTAATTTTTCAAGCATACCAAAGAATGAAATTTGTTCTTCTAAGCTTAATTCATTAAAGTTAGCTTTTAGCATTTCTTTTGCCTCAAGGCCATATAAATGTGTTAAAGTTTCTATAGCCGAAATTCTAATTTTTTTAGTTGTGTGCGATAGTAATTCTATCAAAGTTTCTTGAACTTCAAATTGATTATAGATTTGCGCCAATTTTAAAGAAAATAATACCACGCTATCATTTGATGATTTTAGCCAAGGTTTGATATCGCAAATTTGTTGATCGTCAAAGTTTTGTAAAATTTCAAGTAATTGTATTTGAGCCCATTCAGATAAAGCCGTTGTCATGTTATTTAAAAATGAAAGCCCTTCAAATTTATATAGACTTACAAGGTATAATTGTGTTTCTTTTCGGATCTCTTTTTTTGGGTGCGTTATAAACTTTGAAACATTATTATGTACCTCATTAATTTTAAAGCGTGTTAATTCTCCAATACCTTTTGCTATAATATGCCATTTTTTACTTTCTAAACGTTTTAGTGCATCATTTATAAGTCCTGTTTTATAATAAAATGTTTTTATTGAATCAGACATTTCTCCTGAAACTTCATTCATTAAATCATATAGAACAGTTATGATTATTTTTCGTTTTGATTTGTTGTTTACTGAAACTTTAATGTTTTCAATAATTGATTCTTGTATTGAATTAATATTTCCACTATCATCTCCTGAATACAGATATTCAATTAGTGATGCTTCATATTCTTTTTTAAACTGTAAATCTTCTAACTCTTTTATTCTTAAATATGTTCTTACAGATTTTAAATAGATGGAGAGCAACACAATCAATAATAATAAAAAGCAGCTAGTACTCCAAGCAACTTTTATCAGTGTTGGGCTGTCTTTTAAGTAGTTAATATATGTGTCGTATTCTAGCATAAATTTTATCCTAAAAGTCGTTTTACACGTATCATTAATTCATTGGGACTAAATGGCTTACCCATAAAGTCATTAGCGCCAAGATTAAAAGCTTTAAGAACCATTTCTTCTTGACCAGCCGCTGAAAAAACTATTATTGGAGCGTCCATTTCTAGTTTTATTCTAACGTGACTAATAACCTCTAATCCGCTTATAAAGGGCATCATGATATCGGTTATAATTAAATCAGGTGTATGTTCTTCTATTAATTCTATAGCTTCTTTTCCGTCTTTAGCTATGAATAATTGATATCCTTCTTTTTCTAATCTAAATTTTAGCAGTAAGGAAAGTGTTGTGTTGTCTTCTGCTAAAACAATGGTAGTATTATTTTCATTCATCGGTTAAGTTCATTTAGTGTTCAGGGCAAAACAGTTATATGAAACCAAAGTAGAGAGAAATGAATCTTTAGTAATCGAGCGCAATATAAACGTTAATTCGATTAAATGCAAATAAATCAGTTAAAATACATATTTTTTCTAATTATACTTAATATTAAGATATAAAAAAAGCACACTTTATAAGGTGCGCTTTTAAGTAAAAATATTTTTTAATTAGAATTTATAGCTTAATCCAATAGTATAATAGGTTTGTAATTTGTTGTCTAAATCATCAAAAGAAGTTGCTGTTGCAGGAACTTGAGTTAAAGCGTAGTTTAAAGCTTCTTGTTTGTTACTTCTTAAACCAAAATCAAAACCAACACCAATCATTTTCCATAAAGTATAACCAAATGAGTTTGTCCATGTAAAGTTTGATAAATCGCTACTTTTATAGCTTTGGAACGTAGAGAAGTTTGTTTTAAAGTTTATAGCTCCTATTTGTCTTGTGTAATCTGCAACAATTTTGGCTCCTAATGAAGATTCAAAAACAGTATCATTATCGCTAAAAACAAAGTTATAGTTTAAAGGATGAATAACAACTATTAAATTTTGAATAGGCGTCCAAGTTGCACCAATACCTAAATCTAAATAGCCAGGGTCGTTAAAGTTGTCTAGCAACGTTGTTCTGTATTCCATTAATCCAGAAGCTGCTAGTGTTTTAGTTATGTTTCTTCCGTATAATGATGAAATATTAAAGACATCAGTTGTTGGATTGAAGCTATCATCATCAGTAGCATCATCTTTGTTATCCAATTTTACCCAATTCAAATTAGTGTTTAATGAGTTTCTCCAAAAGAATTTTTCTTCGATTAAATTAGCATAGGCATTTAAAGTAAACCCAATATTACCTGAGGCATTATTAGGCGTCCCTTGAGAGTACCAATTATTGAAGTTAGATAAACTACCGCCAATAGTACCAAAAGCACCTTTTCTCCATCCTGGAAGGGCATCAATTTTAGCTTGTAAAGTATTTGCTTCTGCTTGAGCGGCATCTGCTACAGCTTGTTTTTCTGCTTTTTGTGTTTGTAATTCTTCTTTAGTTTGTGCATTTATTGTTGAAATTCCAATAAATAAGATAAGCAATAATAATACTTTTTTCATTTTTTTAAGTTTGATGTTTTTTGCAAATATAAATAGTTAGACACCTTATTGGAGTATTTGGTCACACTAAATATTATTTATTCTTGTAAAGCGGAACAGAAGAGCAAGCTTCACCATACATGATTGACTTAGCAATAGGTTTTAGTTTTGTCGCCAACATAATATATGCATTCTGAGGCACCGGTTTTTTTGAGCAGCCTTTTATAATCACAGGTTTGTCTTTAAACTCGGTAATATTTAAATTGTTTAAGATATCTTGATATATAGCTGTTTCTAAAGCGTTAAGATTACCAATAACAGTTTTTTTAGAAAAAGATTCTAAATGAATACTTATAAGCATATAAGCCCAACCAGGAATTATAGCATCTGAAGTACAAGTTAATGCTACATAACAATCTTTGTATTGCGACCAATCAAATTCGGTTACTTGGTTACGAAAGTCTTTTTCACGCAAAACAAACCCTTCATATAACCAATTCTTAATATCAAAAAGGATACGTTTACCTTCAGGATAATAATCTTCAAGGTTTAAAGTTATTAATTTGCTATTCGCTACGCGATTTATAATTTCGTCTGGCATTATGTGTTTTTAAATTTTAAAGAAAATCTTCTCGTATTGGAGCAAATCCGTCAATAAGTTTAACATTCTCTGTTAATGTTTGAATACAGTGATTAAGATTAGATTCTACTTTAAAAACATCGCCTTCATTTAAAAGGTATTCACGATCTTCAATGAATAATTTAAGAGATCCACTTGCAACATATGAAATTTGTTCATGCGGATGATTGTGTGGTGGATCAGGTTGTGCCATAGGTCCATTTGTAAACTCAATAACAGTAATCATTAAATCTTTTAAATGAACCACTTTTCTATTTAAAGTAGGGCTTAATGCCACAACGTCTTCTTCCTGTTTTATAACTTCTTTTATCATGGTGTTTAGTTTTAATTTTAAAGCATTCCTAATTCTAATTTAGCCTCTTCACTCATAAGTTCTTGCGTCCATGGCGGATCGAAAGTAATCTCAACTTCTGCGCTTTTTACAGCGTCTAAAGATTTTACTTTTTCTTCAACTTCTAAGGGTAAAGTTTCAGCTACCGGACAATTAGGCGTTGTTAAAGTCATTAATATTTTTACGTCGTAATCTTCGTTTACAAAAACATCATAAATTAAACCTAATTCGTAGATGTCTACAGGTATTTCTGGATCGTAAATAGATTTTAAAACATTTACTATTTTTTCACCTAATTCAGCAGTGTCTATTGTGTTGCTCATTTTTTAATGTTTATGCGTTTATTTGTTTAGTCGTTTAGAGGTTTTATAAACAGCTAAACGTTAAACGAATTAACCTTATTTCAATTGTGTTTGGTATGCTATGGCATACATTTTTAATTGTTTCACCATGCTTACTAAGCCATTTGCTCTAGTTGGTGATAAATGTTCTTTTAAACCAATTTGATCAATAAAATCGGTATTAGCGTCTATAATATCTTTTGGATGCTGATTTGAAAACGTACGAATTAAAATAGCAATAATACCTTTAGTAATAATAGCGTCACTATCGGCAGTAAACTCTATTTTATCCCCTTTCATTTCTGCATGAACCCATACTTTGCTTTGGCAACCTTTTATAATGTTACTGTCGGTTTTATATTGTTCGTCAATTAAAGGTAAATCTTTACCTAAATCAATCATGTATTGATAACGTTCTTCCCAGTCTTCAAACATTGAGAATTCGTCTATTATTTCGTTTTGAATGTCTTCAATACTCATACTTAAAATTTTATGTAAAAATACAACATCAAACGTTCCTATTCAATCTTTTCTGAAATTGATAGAATTTCTTTAACAAGTGCTTCAATTTCTTTAGGCGGATTACCATGATCGAAAGGGGATGATTCATAAGTTACTTCTCCTTTAGTTATTTTTAAATGCGCTAATGCAGCACCATCAAATTGAAACTTTTTACTTGGTGCTTCAAGAGTTGAAATGGCTTCAATATTTAATGTTTTAATAGTTTTTAAAATGGCGTTCCAATTTTCTTTATTAGTTTGCTTTATAACAGGTTTACCATCTCTTTTTGAAGCTATAGAAATACTTTTTTTAGTAATCTTGATATATTTATATGTACCCCTTGAAGATGCAGAATATTCAAAACTCGTTGTTTGATTTTCCACTTCTTTAGTAGCAGATAATAGCAACTTTTTTTTATTATAAAACGAAAACCCGTTTTCTGTAAAAATTACTAAATTGGTTTTTTTAAATGCTTTAAGAAGATTAGTTTCTAGATCGTTCTTGTTTTCTTCACATAACATTCTGGTGGAGCCTAAATCACTAAATTTTAATGCTAAATTGTTTAAAGAATAAGATCCGAAAAACCGATTACATCCTGAAAACCCTGAAACTTGCTTCGTACTATCGTTAAACGTTATGTTGAGTTTACTTGATGAGACATCTTTCTCATTTAATATGTTTATTTGATATGTGCCATGCAGTTCTTTTAAAAGGGTATCATCATTTTGTTCTTGTATCATCATAGAATAATCTGTTGAATCTCCACAGCATCGTAATATAATCATGCTGAAAAGCATTAGAAAAAATTTCATATACTAAGGTGTTTTTAATTTTAAAAAGGAAAGTACAAAAAAGAAGCCAAACTTAATTTAAGAGAGCATCATTTTTGCTTTCTTAATGCCTTCAATTAAAATATTAATTTCTTCTTTTGTGTTATAAAACGAAAACGAAGCTCTAACAGTTCCTGGAATGCAATAGAAATTCATAATAGGTTGTGCACAATGGTGACCTGTTCTAACGGCAACACCTAATTTATCTAGAATACTGCCTACATCGTAAGGATGTATACCTTCTAGATTGAATGAAATAACCGATGCTTTTTGTTTTGAAGTGCCGTAAATTTTTAAACCTTCTATTTCTAGAAGTTTTTTAGTACCATATTCTAAAAGTTTATGCTCATACTCTGCAATAGCATTAAAACCAATCGTATTCATATAATCTATTGCAGCTCCAAAGGCAATACCTCCACAAATATTTGGTGTGCCAGCTTCAAATTTATGAGGTAAACCAGCGTAGGTTGTTTTCTCGAATGTGACTTCGGCAATCATTTCGCCACCGCCTTGATAGGGTGGTAATTTGTTTAACCATGCTTCTTTTCCATACAACATACCAACACCTGTTGGTCCACACATTTTATGAGCTGAGGTAACGTAAAAATCGACATCTAATTTTTGAACATCTGGTTTTATATGTGGAGCAGATTGTGCGCCATCAATTAAAACAGCTGCGCCTACTTGGTGTGCTTTTTCTATAATGTTCTCAATAGGGTTTATAGTGCCTAAAGCATTTGATACGTGATTTACAAAAACAAGTTTTGTGTTTTCTGATAGTAATTTATCAAATACAGACATGACCAATTCACCATCTTGGTTTATTGGGATGACTTTTAAACTGGCTCCTGTGCGTTCGCAAAGCATCTGCCAAGGCACAATATTACTATGATGCTCTAAAGCTGAGACTATAATCTCATCTCCTTTTTTTAATAAGGCAGAAAATCCGTTTGCAACTAGGTTTATACTGTGTGTGGTTCCTGATGTTAAAATGATTTCATGCGCATGTTTTGCATTGAAATGCTTTTGAATTTTAATACGTGCTTGTTCGTATAAATCGGTTGCTTCTTGACTTAAGGTATGTACACCACGATGAATATTTGCGTTGTAGTTTGAATAATAATCTACAATAACATCTATAACTTGTTGTGGTGTTTGTGATGTTGCTGCATTATCGAAATACACTAATGGTTTTCCGTTTACTTTGCGAGAAAGAATGGGGAAATCTTTTCTTATGTCGTTTACCTTGAACATAGTTTTATGTCTAGCCCCGATAGTAGCGGCATCCTTTTTTGTTTTTTTCAAAAAAGATATAGCGGATAGCGGGAAATAGCTTCAAATAATTTTATAGATCGAATCCAATATTAACACCTAATTTTTTAGCGATAATTTTGGTGATACGTTGTTTTATTTCTGGTATTTTAACCGAACTTAATACGTTATTACTAAAGGCATACATTAAAAGTGCTTTGGCTTCTTTTTCTGGAATACCGCGCGAACGCATGTAAAACATAGCGCTTTCGTCTAATTGACCAATGGTACAACCGTGAGAACATTTTACATCGTCGGCAAAAATTTCTAGTTGTGGTTTGGTGTTTATAGATGCTTTATCGCTTACTAAAATATTGTTGTTAGATTGAAAGGCGTTTGTTTTTTGCGCTTCTTTTTCTACAACTATTTTTCCGTTGAAAACACCTGTTGAATTATCGCCAAAAATGCCTTTGTAATCTTGATGACTTTCGCAATTAGGTTCGATATGATGTACCAAAGTGTTGTGGTCTACATGTTGTTTGTTTCCTAAAATGGTTACACCTTTTAATATAGAATCGATTCGCTCGCCTTCTTGATAGTAGTTAAGGTTGTTACGTGTTAATTTACCTCCAAATGAAAAAGTGTGTACTGATGCTACACTTTCTCGTTTTTGTTTGATGAAGGTGTTGTCTATTAAGGATGCGTCGCTATTATCGTTTTGTATTTTATAATAATCTACAATAGCACGTTTGTTTGTAAAAATTTCGGTAACACTATTTGTTAATACCGCATTTTTGGTTAAGCTTTGGTGACGCTCTATAATTTGTACATGCGAATTCTCTTCTACAACAATTAAGTTACGTGGTTGTAACATTGTTGCCGATTCGTTTCCTGTAGAGAAATTTATAATTTGAATAGGTTTATCTACCAATTTGTTTTTTGGTATGTATATGTATGCACCTTCGCTTGCAAATGCTGTGTTTAATGATGTTAAACTATCTGTACTTGCAGCTTTATTGAAATAGTTTTCAATAATTAAACGGTATTTAGGTTTTGTTAAAGCTGAAGACATAAGGCAAACATCCATACCATCGTGCGTTGTACTAGATAGATGTGACGCATATTTTCCGTCAACAAACACAACTTTATAGGTGTCTATTTCATGAATAAAATATTTTTGAACATTTCTATATTCAATAACATTTTCTTGCTTAGGAAAAACGCTATAGTCTTCTTTTAAAATTTTATTTAAAGAGGTGTATTTCCAAGCTTCTTCTTTTTTAGATGGAAAGCCTTTTTCTTTAAATATTTTTATAGCATCGTTTCTAACATCGTGTACATAGGACTCTATGTCTACTTGATTATCAACAATTAAAAAGGATGATAATAATTTTTCTTTTAAATCCATATTTCAGTCTTCAGTGGTCAGTCTTAATTAAGCAGTTAAATGCACTTCTAAGTCTGTATAATTTATAACTGTTTTATTATTTAATAGATTAGTAAGAGTAATCAGAATTTGAGGAAGCTACTGCTAACTGCTAACTGAATACTGAAACTAATTATGCGTTTACTTCTTCTTTAATCCAATCGTATCCTTTTTCTTCAAGCTCATGTGCTAATTCTTTTCCGCCAGATTTTACTATACGACCATTGTAAAGTACGTGTACAAAATCTGGAACGATATAGTCTAATAAACGTTGGTAATGTGTAATTACAATAACAGCGTTTTCTTTGCTTTTAAGTTTGTTTACACCATTAGCAACAATACGAAGTGCATCAATATCTAACCCTGAATCAGTTTCATCAAGGATGGCTAGTTTTGGTTCTAGCATAGCCATTTGAAAAATTTCGTTACGTTTTTTCTCGCCTCCAGAAAATCCTTCGTTTAAAGAACGTGATAAAAATTTTCTATCGATTTCTAACAATTCTGCTTTTTCACGAATTAGTTTTAGCATGTCTTTAGCAGGCATATCTTCTAAACCTTTTGCTTTACGAGATTCGTTAATAGCTGTTTTTATAAAGTTAGTTACAGAAACTCCAGGTATTTCAACTGGATATTGAAATGATAAAAATACACCTTTGTGAGCACGTTCTTCTGCGGCTAATTCATTAATGTCTTCTTCGTTAAAAAGAATATTACCATCAGTAACTTCGTATTCTTCTTTTCCTGCAATAACAGCAGATAGAGTACTTTTTCCAGAGCCGTTAGGCCCCATTATAGCATGTACTTCTCCTGGTTTTACTTCTAAATTAATGCCTCTTAAAATGGCTTTATCTTCAACACTTGCGTGTAAATTGGTTATTTTTAACATACTATTTGTTTCCTAAATTTTACTATTTTTAATTTCGTTGGTTTAATTGACTTTTAATATTTCGATAATTTCAATTTTATTATCCCAAAGAATTTTATCGTCTTTTTTATTAGTAATTTTTACTTTTAATTCAACAGTAACCATATCAGTAGGTTTTGTTTTGTGCTTTTCTGTTAATCTGTTAAGTTCCTGTGTTTTGTTTGTTAAAAATACGCCATAAATCTCTGAATTGGTTTGTAGAACAGCAGCGTCATCATAAAAAACATAATTACCTTTTAATGTTTTTATTTCTTCTTTAACTTCTTTGGTTTCGTTTTTACAACTTAAAATAGTTGTTAGAATAAATACAATAAAAAATGCTTTTTTCATTTTAATCAATGTTTCCGATTTAATATAATGAGATTCCTGCTTTCACAGGAATGATAATTAACCTACACTTCCTTCTAAACTTATTTCTAATAGTTTTTGTGCTTCTACAGCAAATTCCATAGGAAGCTTATTTAATACTTCTTTACTAAAACCATTTACAATTAATGCAATGGCTTTTTCTGTATCTATACCACGTTGGTTGCAATAAAAAATTTGATCTTCACCAATTTTGCTAGTTGTAGCTTCGTGCTCAATTTTAGCTGATTTATTTTTAGCTTCTATATATGGGAAAGTATGTGCGCCACATTCGTTACCCATTAACAAACTATCACATTGCGAAAAGTTACGAGCATTATCAGCTCTTGAATTAATTTGAACTAAACCACGATAACTGTTTTGTGATTTCCCAGCCGAAATTCCTTTTGAAATAATGGTTGACTTCGTGTTTTTACCTAAATGAATCATTTTTGTACCAGTATCGGCTTGTTGGTAATTGTTTGTTACTGCAATTGAGTAAAACTCACCAACTGAATTATCGCCTTTTAATACACATGATGGGTATTTCCAAGTAACTGCAGAACCTGTTTCAACTTGTGTCCAAGAAATTTTAGCGTTTTTTTCGCATAAACCTCTTTTGGTTACAAAGTTGTAAACACCACCTTTTCCTTCTGCGTTTCCAGGGTACCAGTTTTGTACTGTTGAATATTTTATTTCGGCATCATCTAAAGCAATAAGCTCTACGACGGCTGCGTGTAATTGATTTTCGTCTCTGCTTGGAGCTGTACATCCTTCAAGGTAACTTACATAACTACCTTCATCTGCAATAACTAGAGTTCTTTCAAATTGTCCTGTTCCTGCTTGGTTAATTCTAAAATAGGTTGATAATTCCATCGGACATTTTACGCCTTTTGGAATGTAACAGAAAGAACCATCACTAAAAACAGCACTATTTAAGGCTGCATAAAAGTTGTCTTTCGTTGGAACTATAGTTCCTAAATATTTTTTCACAAGTTCTGGATGCTCTTTAATAGCTTCAGAAATACTCATAAAAATAATGCCTTTTTCGCCTAAAGTTTTCTTGAATGTTGTTGCAACAGACACAGAATCTACAACAATATCCATAGCAACATTGTTCATTTTTTTCTGTTCATCAACCGAAATTCCTAATTTCTTGTACATAGCAAGTAAATCTGGATCTACATCGTCTAATGTTTTATTAGGATCGACTGCTGTTGGAGCAGAATAATAAGCTATTGCTTGAAAATCTGGTTTTTCATAATTAACATTCGCCCATTCTGGTTCGGTCATATCTTTCCAAACCTTAAAGGCTTCTAATCTCCAATCTGTCATCCATTGTGGTTCTTCTTTCTTTTTAGAAATAGCACGCACAATATCTTCATTTAAACCAATAGGAAATGTTTCAGATTCTATATCGGTATAAAAACCGTATTCGTATTCTTTTGTTTTAAGCTCTTCGCGTAAATCGTCTTCTGTATACTTCGACATAATTACTTCTTATTTTTTATAATGAAAACGATTCTCCACAACCACAAGTGCGGTTTGCGTTAGGGTTATTAAATACGAAACCAGTTCCGTTTAACCCTCCTGAATATTCTAGTGTAGTTCCTATTAAATATAAAAAGCTTTTTTTGTCAACAATAATTTTTACACCATTGTCTTCAAATACTTTATCACCTTCATTATTTTCGTTATCAAACTTTAAATCGTAAGACAATCCAGAACAACCACCACTTTTTACACCAACGCGCACAAAGTCTTCGGTTGGGTTATAGCCGTCATCAGTCATTAATTCAATAACCTTTTTCTTAGCTGTATCAGAAACTTTTATCATAATCTTTAATTAGATTTCGTCTAAATAGACTGCAAATATACAATATAAGTCATGGATTTCCATACAACCTAACATTATATTAGCATATGGTTTAATAGGTTTTTGTTATGGATTAAAAAACCACTGTTTGTCTAATGATCTGATAAGTTAAATTCATTTAATAGCATAATTACTAAAAATTACTCGTTTATAAAATAAGCTTCTTATTTTTGCAGCATGATAGAAGATAAAAACCAACAACGGACACAATTAAGTGATTTAGGCGAATTTGGACTTATAGATCATTTGACTAAAAATTTTATGATTAAACAGCAGTCAACAATTAAAGGTGTTGGTGATGATGCTGCAGTTTTAGAATTTGAGAAAAAGAAAATTGTTGTAACAACCGATTTGCTTATTGAAGGTGTTCATTTCGATTTAAGTTATGTGCCATTAAAGCACTTAGGGTATAAAGCAGTTGTAGTAAACCTTTCCGATGTATATGCTATGAATGCAACAGCAACACAGATTACTGTATCTATTGCAGTTTCTAATAGATTTCCGCTTGAAGCTCTTGAAGCTCTGTATGCAGGAATTGAAACGGCAGCAGGTATTTACAATATTGATGTTGTTGGAGGTGATACAACATCTTCTACTACTGGGTTATTAATTTCTATTACTGCTATTGGTGAAGTTGAACATGATAATGAGGTTTATAGAAGTGGCGCTAAAGCAAATGATTTACTTGTTGTTACTGGTGATTTAGGAGCTGCTTATATGGGGTTACAAGTGCTTGAACGCGAAAAAGAAGTGTATAAAGTAAACCCTAATAACCAACCAGATTTAGAGATGTATTCTTATTTAATGGAACGTCAATTAAAACCTGAGGCTCGTAAAGATATTATTGAGTTATTGAAAGATTTAGATGTAAAGCCAACAGCTATGATTGATATTAGTGATGGTTTGTCTTCTGAAATTATTCATTTATGTAAGCAAAGTAATGTTGGGTGCGATTTGTATGAGACTAAAATTCCGTTAGATCCACAAGTGATTTCTGTGTGTGAAGAATTTAATATTGATAGTACTACAGTAGCTTTAAATGGGGGAGAGGATTATGAGCTATTATTTACAATTTCACAAGCTGATTTTCCTAAAATTAAAGCAAATCCAAATTTTACAGTAATTGGTTTTATGAAAGAAGCTAATTCAGGTATTGATTTAGTTACAAGAGCAGATACAAAAATACCTTTAAAGGCACAAGGTTGGAAAAATATTAATGACTAAAAACTAATAACTTACTATTAATAAGTGATTGTTCTTTAGTTCTAATTTTGCGTTTGTAATGAATGCGTTCTAACACATCGTTTATTTCTTTAAATTTGGGAGTGAGTTCTGTTAATTTTCCACTACCATTTGTAGTAAGTTCTTTTTTGCAGTTTTTACAGGTGTATTCTTTAACATGATATGTCACATTTCTAGTTACACGAAAGTCGTGACCAAACATTTTGCACTGAATGTTTTTCATTTATTTTCTTTACTATTTATTAGCCTTAATTAGAGCATGTTAAAGTATTGAAAAAGATTCGTTAATTTTTAACTGCGTGCAGGTAAATCGATGAAGCGGTTGTTTTTGTCTTTGAACGTAATATTCTTTTAGAGTGAATACGCTCAAGGATGTCGTTAATTTCTTTAAACCTTGGTGTTAATTCAATTAATTTTCCATTACTATTTGTTGTTAGTTGTTTTTTACAATGACAACAAGTATATTCTTTAACATGATAAGTAACTTTTTTTGTTACTTGATAATCATGTCCAAAAACACTACAGTATATTTTTGGAATTAAAGTTGGTTGATTAGTTTTTTTTTCCATGATGAAAACTATTTTGACCTAAATATAGAAAAAAAACACAACAAACACGTTTAATAACTTATTTTTTCGATGAAAACATTTATTTCTTGTAAGAAACAACTTTCATTTTCGATATGACTCATGTGTCCGTCTGGGAATTCAACAACTTTAACTTGTGATTTTTTTGTTTGACTTACTAAATTATTATAATTTAATACGGGATCTCTTTTACTAATAATCATCATTAATTCATAATCATTATTAAGTAATAAAAAATCTCTATTTTTTCTAATTTTCATGCCTTCTAAGGCGGCTATAATTCCTTGTAATGGGGTTTTTAATGCTTCCTTTTTTATTTGTTTTATTTCTTTAGAAAAAATGGTTCTGTTTTTTGGTATAAATAAATTAGATATAGCAAGTTGTATAAATGTTTTATGGTTTTGTTTTACAGCAGCAATAGCTCTGTCTCTATTAATTTGTTTTTCTTTAGAGTCTGCTTGTGCTGTAGAATTCATAAGGCATAAACCTTCTGTTTTGTTTGGGTATTTTTCTGCGAAAGCGAGTGCAACATAGCCTCCCATTGAGTGCCCAATAAATGTTACTTTTTTTATTTTCAAATGAGAAATAACTGCCTCTACAACATCGGCCATAAGTTCCATGCTATGTATGTAGCCTAGGCAACCTGTTTTACCATGGCCTAATAAATCAATACAAATGACTCTGTTTTTTTTTGATAATGCGGAGATAAATGGAAGCCACATATTACTGTTTTCTAAAAAACCATGTAGCAATACAATGGCTTTTCCTGTGCCTTCATCAGTGTAATTAATAGTGGTTCCTTTGAAAATTATATTCATATTAAGCTTTTACCTTTTTTATTGCAGAAAAAGCTTTATCTACAAATTCTTCTTCAACTAAGATTGTGAATTCGTTTGTAGTTGAAATAACTTCGTAAAGCACTATACCTTCCCAAGCTAATCTTTTAAAAAATTGATAGTATAAACCTGCTATTTTAGAGTTGTCTTGTGGAAGATTTACACTAATAGCTGATAGTCCGTCTTGAGTTGCTAGAAACGTTTCATTTTTAAAACATTCTTTAGTGAAGTCATCTAAAATACTGGAGATTATAATATTACTTTCATGAATACCTCTTGTAAACGTGTAAAATAGTTTTGTTTCTTGATTTATTTTTTCTAATATTTTAGCGTGATTGTCTATTATGGTATCCGAGTTTTTAATGGTGAAATCAGTAAGATTAGATCGAACAGTTATGTCTCCTAAATTCTGAATCACTTTTTTCATTTTTATCGAATTTCCAAGTGTTACTGGAGGGTTGTAGCGTCTTAAAGCCATCATAATAGCACCTGGCTTAACTTCCTTTTTTAGCATTCTGCTAATGGGCTCAGTTAATTCAATAGCCAAAGCACTAAAGTTTATGATGTTTCTTGATAGTGCTTCTTCTAAATAAGGTTGTGTTATTAAAATATCTTCAACACAGTTTGATACCGTTTTCATTTGGATAATATTTATTGTCTTTTAATGTCTACATCTTTTATTGTTCTGAGTTATTCAGTCATTTTAAGCTTTAAACAATATACTAGATGTTAATTATTTAACAGTTTGTGCAAAAATATACTTTTTTTTTAATAAATATCTTTATTGCTTAAAGTAGTTATAGTTTAGCGCTCAAATTAATGAAAATGAAGGTATTGAAATTTGGAGGCACATCAGTTGGCTCCATTGAAAATATATGTAACGTTAAGAATATTATTAACGACGGTAAAAAAAAGATTGTTGTATTGTCTGCTATGTCAGGTACAACAAATCATTTAGTATCTATTTCAAAAAATATTGAAGATAAGCTTCCTAATGAAGCTATTGATAAGATTAATGGTTTACATGAAACTTATTATAAGACAATTGATGGTCTTATAATAAATGATGATTTAAATAAAAATGTAAAAGAATATATTTCTAGTATTTTCAATTTTTTAGTTGAATGTACTTATAAGTCTTTTTCAACAGTTTTAGAAAATAATATTCTTGCACAAGGAGAGTTACTTTCTACTTATATGTTTAATGCATATTTAAAACAAGAAGGGATTCGTTCGGCATTATTACCAGCTTTAAGTTTTATGCGTATTGATGAAGCAAAGGAGCCAAACATTGAGTATGTAAAAGAACATTTTGCAACAGTTTTAAATGATGCAGAAGATTCTGATATATATATTACTCAAGGATTTATTTGTTTAGATGCTAATGATGAAGTTTCTAATTTGCAACGCGGTGGAAGTGATTATACAGCAACAATTATAGGTGCTGTTATTAAGGCTGAAGAAGTGCAGATTTGGACAGATATTGATGGGATGCATAATAACGATCCTAGATATGTTGAAAATACAAAGCCAATTTCTAACTTATCATTTGATGAGGCTGCCGAATTAGCGTATTTTGGTGCTAAAATATTGCACCCACAAACAGTGACGCCTGTTAGAAAAGATTGTATACCTGTGCGTTTAAAGAATACAATGGATCCAGAAGCTTATGGGACTTTAATTTCAAGTGAAACTTCTGAAAACGGGATTAAGGCCATTGCTGCAAAAGATAATATTACTGCCATAAAAATTAAGTCTGGTAGAATGTTACAGGCTCATGGTTTTTTAAGAAAAGTATTTGAAATTTTTGAAGTTTATGAAACCTCTATTGATATGATTACGACATCGGAAGTTGCAGTGTCGTTAACTATAGATGATGATAAAAACTTAGATAAAATAGTCGCTGAGTTAGATGCGTTTTCATCAGTAGAAGTGGATAAAAACCAAAGTATTGTTTGTCTTGTTGGGCATTCAGTGGTTATCCATGAAAACACCTATAAGTTATTTCAAATATTACAGGATATTAAAATTAGAATGATATCTTATGGAGGAAGTAATAATAATATTTCCTTGTTAATAAACTCTAAAGATAAAATTAACACGCTGCAAAAACTAAACGATTATTTATTTGAATTAGTCACTCTATAAAATACAATTTTAGTATTGCTAGCGAGAGGGTTGTATTTTAAAATACAACCCTCTTTTGTTTTTTTAAGAATTCATTAAATCTTCAATTTCTTCAATTTCAATAGGTATGTTTTTCATAAGGTTTAATGGCTCGCTAAAATTTTGAATAACAACATCGTCTTCTAAACGAATCCCAAAACCTTCTTCAGGAATATAAATGCCAGGTTCAACAGTAAATACCATATTGGCTTGCATTGGCTCGGTTAATATACCGTAGTCATGTGTGTCTAGTCCCATATGATGAGATGTTCCATGCATAAAATATTTTTTGTAAGCTGGCCAATCAGGGTTTTCATTTTGAACATCTGCTTTGTCAAGTAGTCCTAAACCTAAAAGTTCAGAAGTCATTATTTTCCCGACTTCTGCATGATATTCTGCCCAATCAGTTCCAGGAATAAGCATTTTTGTTGCTTCAATCTTCACACTGTTTACTGCATTGTAGACATCTTTTTGTCGTTGTGTATATCGACCAGAAACAGGAATTGTACGTGTCATATCACTAGAATAGTTGGCGTATTCAGCAGCAACATCTAGAAGTAATAAGTCGCCAGACTTACATTGTTTATTGTTCTCTAGGTAGTGTAATACATTCGCATTATTTCCAGAAGCAATAATGGGGCTGTAAGCAAACCCTTTTGAGCGATTGCGTAAAAATTCATGCATAAATTCTGCTTCAATTTCATATTCCCAAACATCAGGTTTTAAAAAGTTTAACACACGACGAAACCCTTTTTCGGTAATGTTACAAGCATGTTGTATTAAGTCTATTTCAATTTGATTTTTAACCGAACGTAGTCTTTGTAAAATAGGAGCACTTTTAGCAACAGAATGAGCTGGATATTTGTTTTTTAACCATTTTATGTAGCGATCTTCTCTGGTTTCGGTATCAATCGATGATCTATAATGCTCATTTGTGTTTATGTAAAGAGTATCGCATTGAGTCATTAATTCAAACATAATTTTTTCCATGTCTTTTAACCAATACACAGTTTTTATTCCACTTGTTATAAAAGCAGCTTCTTTAGTTAGTTTTTCACCTTCCCATATAGCAATATGTTCATTAGTTTCTTTTAAAAATAAAATCTCACGATGTTTTTCTTTTGGACAATCTGGAAATAAAATTAAAATACTTTCTTCTTGATCTATACCGCTTAAATAAAAAATATCTCTGTGTTGTTGAAAAGGCAAAGTGCTATCTGCACTTATGGGATATATATCATTAGAATTAAAAACAGCCAAACTATTTGGTTTCATTTTTGAGATAAAGTTTTTTCTATTTTTTACAAAAAGGGAGCTGTTTATCGATAAGTATTTCATAATTGCTTGTAAATATTAAATATGCATTAACTAAAAAACAAAGCTAAATAAATAATATATTAATAATTGTTATATTTGGTAATATTACAATTAAACAAAATGATTGTTTTTAATTATTATGAAAAGAAATACTACGCAAATTTTAATAATAGCTTTATGTTTTGTCTTTCTAGCTAGTTCTAATTTAAATGCTCAAAAGTTATTAAGAAAAGTATCTTTAAAGCAACAGATTGAGAATTCTAGTCTAGTTATAGAAGGAGAAGTACTATCTAAAAAATCATTTTGGGACAAAACAAATGAAAAGATATTTACATCAAATATTGTTAAAGTATATAAGGTTTTTAAAGGACAACCTAGAGAAACAATAGAAATAATTACTCGAGGAGGTATTATAGGAATGCAAAATCAATTAATTGTGCCTAACTTAAAGTTAAATAAAGGAGATTTAGGTGTTTTTACATTAAATGATAATACTACTACATTTAGTAATAAAGTTTCAAATAAAAAGAGTTTTACAGTATATAGTTCTTTGCAAGGATTTTATAAATATAAACTGCATGATAATAAAATAATACATCCATTTAAATCGGGAAAAAGCACTTCAAGCACTTTGTATAATGATATTATGCAGCTTACAAAAAAAGAATACATAGAATATGCTGAATTATCAAAATATACTAGTCTTAAAACAACTTCAAAAACAAGTAAAACATTAGTTCCTAATGCTATTAGTTTTTCTCCAACAACTATAACTGCTGGAACAAAATCAACAATAACAATTTCAATACCTCCTGGTTCAACAGGAGATTTTGGTGTAAATAAAGGGAAGGTAAGTTTTAGTAGTGGAGATGATGGAGGTGATACTTTTATAGACGCCTTAGACACACAGGTAACCTGGTCTTCCACATCTATTACTGTTCAAGTGCCATCTGGAGCAGGTACTGGAAAAATCATGGTGACTGATGATTCTTCAAATAGTATAACATCTGTTGAAGATTTAACGATTCCTTATTCAGAAATTAATGGTGAATTTGAATTACCTACTGATTCTGGAATTATTTATGCTTACCAAACAAGGCATGTTAATAATGATGGAAGTGGAGGTTATATTTTTAATATGCAAACAAGTTTTAATGCAAATACATCTGCAAAAGCAGCATTTCTAAGAGCATTGGATACTTGGAGATGTGAAACTGGAATAAATTTTACCATTGGGAATACTGTTTCTAGTGATTCAAATGGTGTAAATATTATAAGGTTTGATGTAGGATCGGAATTGCCTGTAGGAACTTTAGGTCAAACAAGCTATTCTTTTTCTGGTTGCGGAAGTACAATTGAAGATTTTGAGGTATATACAGCTGAAATAGATATTGCTTTTGATGATGGAGAAGATTGGTACTATGGTATAGGTACACAGGGGTTTAAAATTGATTTTGAGAGTGTGGCTCTTCATGAATTAGGACATGCGCATCAATTAGGGCATGTAATAGATAATTCCCCTTTTAGTAATAATGGAAATGATGTTATGCATTACGCTATTGGTTTAAATGAGCAACAAAGAGTATTGTCGTTAAATAATATTGCTGCAGCAAATGATGTTCAAAGTAGAAGTGAGTCAAACCTTCCTTCTTTTTCATGCTTCTCATCAAAATCTCCAATGGTAGAATATTCTTGTAACTTAAGTGTTGAAGATCAGGAATTAATTAATTCAATTAGTGTATATCCAAATCCAAGTTTTGGGCGTTTTTATATTAAAAATGAATCTTTTATTAACTTACAAAAAGTAGTTATTTATGACGTAAGTGGACGATTAATATCTAATATTAATATTTCCGATACATCTAGAGTAAAAGAAATTAATTTAACAGGTATTACGAAAGGAATGTATTTTGTAAACATCCATTCAGAGAACGCTATTATTACTAAAAAAATTGTTTTTGAATAATAAGAGTTAACAAAACACTTAGTTAAAACCATTCTAAATAACAAAAACATGACAATTGTTTGTTGTCTATAAAAGCTCCCTGACCTACATTTGCATAACATAAAATAACTAATAAAATATGAGCGGATTTATTAAATCTTCAATTGGAAGAAAGGTAGCCATGGCACTTTCGGCTCTCTTCCTTATTTTCTTTTTAATTATTCATTTAGCGGTTAATATAACATCGCTTTTTAGTGAAGACCTTTTTAATGAGTTATCCCATTTTATGGGAACCAATCCATTAGTGCAATTTGCTTTACAACCTGTTTTAATTTTTGGTGTTGTATTTCATTTTGTTTTGGGTTTTGTATTAGAAATTAAAAATAAAAAAGCGCAAGGAGTTGCTTATGCTAGAAATAATGGTGCAGCAAATTCTACTTGGATGAGTAGAAATATGATTTATAGTGGTCTTGCCATTTTGGCATTTATACTTTTACACTTTATTGATTTTTGGTTGCCTGAGGTAAACCATAAATATATAGAGTTTTTACCAGAAGATCCAACAAGATATTTTGGTGAGTTACAGCATAAGTTTGTTCCTATCTGGAGAGTAACAGCATATGTAGTTGCATTCGTGTTTTTAGGGTTACACTTAGCACATGGTTTTACATCGGCATTCCAATCTATGGGAGTTACGGCATCAAGAAAGAAAACATTACAAAATATTGGTAAAATGTATTCAATTATAATTCCTTTAGGATTTATAATTATTGCACTTTTTCATCACTTTAACCATTAATCTTAGTATAGTATGGCTTTAGATTCAAGAGTACCAAAAGGTCCAATTAAAGATAAATGGACAACTTATAAAGATAAAATCAATCTTGTTAATCCTGCAAACAAACGTCATATAGATGTTATTGTTGTTGGAACAGGATTAGCTGGAGGTTCAGCTGCTGCAACATTAGCAGAGTTAGGATATAATGTAAAAGCATTTGCTTATCAAGATTCACCACGTAGAGCGCATTCTATTGCAGCTCAAGGTGGAATTAATGCAGCAAAAAACTATCAAGGTGATGGTGATTCAACATACAGATTATTTTATGATACCGTAAAAGGAGGCGATTACCGTTCTCGTGAAGCTAACGTTTATCGTTTAGCTGAGGTGTCTGCAAATATTATCGATCAATGTGTAGCGCAAGGTGTTCCTTTTGCTCGTGATTATGGAGGGCTTTTAGATAACCGTTCATTTGGTGGTGTATTAGTATCAAGAACGTTTTACGCTAAAGGTCAAACAGGACAACAATTATTATTAGGAGCATATTCAGCAATGAATAGACAAATTGCTCGTGGTAAAATTGAAATGTTTAACCGTCATGAAATGCTAGATGTTGTAAAAGTAGATGGTAAAGCAAGAGGTATTATAGCTCGTAATTTAATTACAGGGGAGATAGAAAGACATTCTGCTCATGCTGTAGTTATTGCTTCAGGAGGATACGGAAATGTATATTTCTTATCAACCAATGCTATGGGATCTAATGCAACAGCTGCTTGGAAAATTCATAAAAAAGGTGCTTATTTCGCTAACCCATGTTATACGCAAATTCACCCAACATGTATTCCACGTTCAGGTGATTACCAATCTAAATTGACGTTAATGTCTGAATCGTTACGTAATGACGGACGTATTTGGGTTCCTAAGAATATAGAAGATGTAAAGGCGATAAGAGAAGGAAGTAAAAAACCAACCGACTTATCTGAAGATGAAAGAGATTATTATTTAGAGCGTCGTTATCCTGCATTTGGTAACTTAGTGCCACGTGATGTAGCATCAAGAGCTGCTAAAGAGCGTTGTGATGCTGGTTACGGTGTAAATGCAACAGGAGAAGCGGTGTATTTAGATTTTGCAGCTGCTATTGAACGTTACGGGAAAGAGCAAGCAAAAATTCATAATATTAAAAATGCATCTGCAGAAAAGATATACGAATTAGGTCAAGCCATAGTAGAGGCTAAATATGGAAACTTATTCCAAATGTATGAGAAAATTGTAGATCAAAATCCATACAAAACTCCTATGATGATTTATCCAGCAGTTCATTATACAATGGGCGGCGTTTGGGTTGATTATAACTTAATGACAACCATTCCTGGATGTTATTGTATTGGAGAAGCTAATTTCTCTGATCACGGTGCAAACAGACTAGGAGCTTCTGCATTAATGCAAGGTTTAGCCGATGGTTATTTTGTATTACCATATACAATTGGCGATTATTTAGCTGATGATATTAGAACAGGAAAAATTCCAACTGATACTCCAGAATTTGATGAAGTTGAAAAAGAAGTAAAAGATAGAATTGACTTCTTCGTAAATAATAAAGGAACAAAATCTGTTGATTATTTCCACAAAAAACTTGGAAAAGTAATGTGGGATAAAGTAGGGATGGCACGTAATGCTAAGGGGTTAACCGAAGCAATGGCAGAAATTAAAGCTATTCGTGAAGAGTTCTGGAAAGAAGTTAAAGTACCTGGAAGTGCTAATGAAATGAATACAGAGCTTGAAAAAGCAGGACGTGTTGCCGATTTCTTAGAGTTAGGAGAGTTATTTGCAAAAGATGCTTTAACAAGAGAAGAATCTTGTGGAGGGCATTTTAGAGAAGAATCTGCTGAGGAAGATGGTCCACAAAAAGGAGAAGCTAAACGTAATGATAAAGATTTCGCTTTTGTATCTGCTTGGGAATATAAAGGAGAACCAGCTGATGCGGTTTTACATAAAGAAGAATTAGAATTTAAAGATATCGAATTAAAACAACGTTCATATAAATAATAAAGACACTATGAATTTAACACTTAAAATTTGGAGACAAAAAGACGCTTCTTCTAAGGGGCAAATGGTCGATTATAAAGTCACTGATATTTCAGAGCATATGTCTTTTTTAGAAATGATGGATGTTCTAAATGAACAATTAGTAAATACTGGAGAAGAGCCTGTTGCTTTCGATCATGATTGTCGTGAAGGTATTTGCGGAATGTGTTCTATGTATATTAACGGTGAAGCACATGGGCCTGATAGAGGTGTAACTACTTGTCAGTTACACATGCGTATGTTTAAAGATGGAGATACTATTACAATAGAACCATTTAGAGCCGCAGCTTTTCCTGTAATAAAAGATTTAATTGTTGATAGAATGGCTTTTGAGCGTATTCAACAAGCCGGAGGTTACATTTCTGTAAATACATCAGGTAATACACAAGACGCAAATTCACTACCTATTTCTAAGCATGCTGCCGATGAAGCTATGGATGCTGCAACTTGTATTGGTTGTGGTGCTTGTGTTGCTACTTGTAAAAACTCTTCTGCAATGTTATTTGTAGGTGCTAAAGTTTCTCAATATGCATTATTACCACAAGGACAAGTTGAGGCTGCAGATCGTGTTAAAAACATGGTAGCTCAAATGGATTTAGAAGGTTTTGGAAACTGTACTAATACAGGAGCTTGTGAAGTGGAATGTCCTAAAGGAATTTCATTAGATAATATTGCTAGAATGAATAGAGAATTAATGAAAGCGAACTTATAAAAACGCTATTAATTTTATAAAATTAAAATCCCATACATTTTGTATGGGATTTTTTGTTTAGCTTTAGTATCTAAATTATTTTAATGTATATAAAAGGAATTTGTCTTTTTCTGTTATTCTCTTTTTTTGAGATTAGCGGACAAACATTAACTCAAGAAAAAACTGTTTCTTTTAGTGAAGCAGCTCTACTTCAGAATTTAAAAACATTGTCTTCAGATTTATATGAAGGTAGACGCACCAGTACTCAAGGAGCAGTAAGAGCTAAGAAGTTTATTATTAATGAATTTTCTAAGTTAGATGTTTTACCTATAAATAAATCTTACGAGCAACATTTTTCATTTATAAACCATAGAAAACAATATAACGGAACAAATGTTTTAGGGCTTATTAAAGGAACAGCATTAGTTAACGAATATATTGTTATTAGTGCGCACTACGATCATGAAGGTATAAAAAACGGAGAGATATTTAATGGCGCAGATGATAATGCTTCGGGTATAAGTGCCTTATTTGCCTTTGCTGAATATTTTAAAAAGTATCCACCAAAGCATTCGGTAATTTTAGCAGCTTTTGATGGTGAGGAGTTAGATTTACAAGGCTCTAAATATTTTGTAAATCAAACAGTGGTGCCGTTAAAACAAATTAAGGCAAACCTTAATTTAGATATGATTAGTCGTAGCGATAAAAATGAATTATTTGCTGTTGGTGCTTCAATAAATAAACTATTTAAACATATTATTGAAAATGTCAAGCAATCAGAAAAGATAAAAATTATTTTAGGACACGATGGATATGATGGTTTAGAGAATTGGGTGTATGCTTCAGATCATGCTAATTTTTATAAAAAAGGGATTCCTTTCTTATATTTTGGAGTTGAAGACCATAAAGATTATCATGAACCAACAGACGATTATGAAAATATTCATCCTGAATTTTATATAGAAGCTGTTAAAGGTATTATTTCAATTTTTGAAAAAATAGACAATTCTAAAATTTAAAAATAAGCTTTTAACTGAACAGAACCTGTATGAATGGTTTGGCTAGTTTCGGTTTTTCTTCCATAATAGGTTAAGTTAAGATCAAGAAAATTGGTTAGTTTTTTTTGTGCCAATAAACTCCAAGTAAAGTTTTTTCCAGGTTGTAATCCTTCTAGCATTTGGTATGATACAGGCGTATTTGCACTACCTGTAAATGTGTTAGAGAAAAAATTAAATTCACCATTTATGGCACCTTTTTCTTTGTTAGCAAATGAAAAGGAAGCGCCATACTTTTGTTGTTTTAAAGATTCTAAACTACCAATGGTATTGTCTTTTGAAGCATATTGATAAAAGATATCAAAACGAGAATTATCGTTAAATAAATAGGATAATTTTGGGTTAAAACGGCTTTCTTCAAAGTTATAATTTTTGCTAGCAAAATTTTCGCTAATACTTTCGTTTGTATCAAAAGCAGTAAGAAGATTTACCAACCAACTTTCAGCTAGTTTATGGTTAAAATTTAATTGCTGGCTTTTTAAACTATTTTCAATAAAGCCAATAGATAGTATGTTTCTAGAAGTGTTAGATAAATAGGTGTAAGACGTTGTGTAATTTTGTTTTCCACGATTAAAAAACAAGACATTTCTAAAGTTTAATTGTAATCCTAATTGGTTTTCTAAATTGGTTTCAAACGGATTTAAATTAAAGCTATTATTGTTTCGTTTTAACTTTCTATCTATTAAATAGGAGGTTTGATTATAAAAATGCGACCAAAATTTTTGCGTTTTTTTATCGCTTACAGACCACTGTGATGGATTTATAGTAAGTGTTTGACTTAATCTGTTTTGATGCGTTTTTATAAAAATTCGATTTGGTAATAACACACGAATATATTTGCCTTGGTCTTGAAATTGTGCAATTTCAAACTCTTCTAATTCTTGTATACCATTTTCGTTATAATCAATCCATGTGTAAGTGCCTTGTCCAGCTTCAACTTCTACATACGTAAAATCTTGTTGTGGCAATGTGCCCGAATTGGTTTCAAAAATAGTATTCCACTGTATAATTTGTTTAAATAGTTTTTGATTGTATTGCAGTCTGGAGTTTATGGAACGCTCGTCACTTGTACTGAGCGAAGTTGAAGTATCAATAGTTTCGTCTTCATTATCTAGTGTTCTGTAATTAAAGTAAAGCGACAAATTTGTATTCTTATTTTGAACTAATTTAGAGTTTAAATAAAAAGTATTAGAGGTGTTTACTTTTTGTAATTCGTTATTTCTAATACTATCATTTACTCTGTTTTTATAACCAATTTCTGCAAAAACTTTGGTGCTATCTCCAACTCCGAAAAAGAGTTCGTACGATTTAAATTTCTGACTTAAAGCTGTTAATTCTTGAGTTGAAATATTTTTTTGCTCGTTGTCTTCAATAGCTAGTTTAGTCCCTATCCAACTTTTTTTCATGCCATAAGTAATCGTATTATACGATCTTAAAAACGTTGAGGTATTGGTGTTAGAATTGGCATTTAAGAAACTTGAATATGAAATAATACTTAGTTTGTTTAAAAGTAAATTTGCATTAGCAATATGTCTATTTCCTGAAAAACCATCAGAATAATTTAAATGTTCAAATTGATAATCAAGACTACCTTTTTTAGGATGGAACATTCGGATTCCAGAATTTAAAAGTGTTTGATTTCCTAAATTAGTTCCTATTCCATTAATATTCGATGGATCTAAATTCCAATCACGATTAAATTCAGGGCTATATAAACCTTCAATATTTCTATAATTAGCACTAATATAGTCGCTATCAAAAAAAGCGTTTATGCTCCAAAGACTATCGTTTTTAATAATACGTTGTTCAAAATTTAATTTTCCGGCAAATCCATCGTTGTCATCATCATTTAAATTAGAAAACGAATTCAAATCATTCTTACTAGCCGAAGCTTCAAAATTAACTTGTGTTTTTTCTGTTGGCTTATAGCTACCATTAACAACGGCAATTTGAAGTTTTGTAGGGGCAACAAGTTGAATAATTGGGGCGTAGTTTCCTTGTAAAACACCTGCGTATTCATAAATATTATTAATGGCATTAATGTTACTTAAATTATAATCGCCTTGATTTGTGCCAACCTGTGTAAAAGTAACTCGGTACAATTCATCATCTGGATTATTTGAAAAAACAAAGGCTTCAACACCATTAATAAGTTCTTTTTTATATAGAATTCTATTTTCATTTAAAGCTTCTTTAATTTCAGAAGATGCTACCATTTGTGTTTTATCATCGCCTGCATTTGCTAAAATTTGAACCTGTTCTTCAGAGAGGTTTTGTTGAAGCGGTTGGTTTTTAGAATCGTTTTCAGAATAAACAGAAACACCTATTTTTAATTTTTCACTTTCAAAATTTCCACCACCATAAGCAACTAATCGAGAATAATTACGTTCGCTAAATTGATAATCGACAGTTATTCGCATTTCAGAAGTTATGGGGTAGGTGGAATTAAAAATAATTTCTCCAGCATTATAATCAATAATATAATCTTGGTCTTCACCTCGTTTTGCAGGAATACCATTTACATAAACGGTTTCGCTACCCGATACAATAAGCACAAACAATTCGCCATTTTGCCCTTGTAATTTATAAGGACCTTGATTGCCTTCTTGTGCCGTAAACTGGCTAGTTGTAAATTGCCCTCGTACTATGGCGCCTGCGGCGAACAAATTTGTTTTTTTATCGTCTTCACCTAGATTTAAATTTACCGATAGACCTTGAACACGTTTAGAAAATGATGCAAAATAAGAGTTGTTGTTTTGTAAATCAATATCGCCTGCACGAATATTCCAATTATCGCTAAATAGCTCAATAAATACTTGATCAAACTCATCTAAACGTTGCGAATATCCACTTTCTTGTAATGGTATGTTGGCATCTTGAATAGAAGCACGAAGCGATACTTTATCATTCAGTTTTCCTGTAATTTGAAGATCTAGTTCGCTATTTAAAACAGAGTTTTGATTATTTCCTATTGTAACACCACGAGAAATACTTCCAGAGGTTGTTAAACCATCAAAAGGAATCGTGTTTTTAGTATTATTGCGTTGCGATAATTTATATAGTTTTTGAAGATTATTTGTGTTTTCTACAATAATACTTTCGTCTAACTGTTTATAGGTTTTTGTTAAAAAATCTGGAAACTTTAGGTAGTTTATAATAATAGAATCGGTTTCTATATGTTTTTTGAAAGTTAAAAGTGCTTTTCCAAAATCAACATGATATAATGTTGAATCTATATTACTTTCATCATTTCTTTTAATTGAAAATGAACTTGAATTAATACTAACACTATCAATATAAATAGAATCTTTTACAGCAACTTTTATAGTTCTATAATTGGAAGATTGATTTTGCGAAAAAACGCTAAAACCAATAAGTAAACCAATAAAAGTTAGTGTATACTTCATGAGGTACTTAAACTGTAAATAGTTTAAAATATTTTGTTAAAAGGCAATCAAAATAATAGTGTAAAAGTAAAGCATTATTTATTTTAGCTAAAATTAGATTTGTTTTTAATATAAAACAAATCTATCCTGACGTAGGTCAGAATCTTTTCAAACTTTAAGAAATAAACTATGAAAATCATATCCTATAACGTAAACGGAATAAGAGCAGCATTAAAAAAAGACTTTATAGGTTGGTTAAAAAGTGCCAATCCAGATGTTATTTGTTTGCAAGAAATTAAGGCATTAAAAGAGCAATTAGATTTAGATGTTTTTATTGAAGCTGGTTATAAATACAACTATTGGTTTAGTGCTCAAAAAAAAGGATATAGTGGTGTTGCTATTTTAAGTAAAATAGAACCTAATCATGTAGAGTATGGCACAGGAATTGAGTCAATGGACTTCGAAGGAAGAAATATTCGTGCAGATTTTGATGGTGTTTCGGTAATGAGCATGTATTTACCATCTGGAACTAACGATGCACGTTTACAACATAAGTTTGAGTATATGGATATGATTCATAATTATTTAAATGAATTACGAGCAGAAATACCAAATTTGGTAGTTTGTGGCGATTATAATATTTGTCATGAAGCAATAGATATTCATAACCCAAAAATGAAAGGTGTTTCAGGGTTTTTGCCAGAAGAACGCGAATGGTTAGGGGAATTTATTGATAGCGGATTTATAGATTCCTTTAGGTATTTAAATCAAGAAAAACAGCAATATAGTTGGTGGAGTTACCGTGCTAATGCTAGAGCAAACAATAAAGGTTGGCGATTAGATTATGCTATGGTATCAAAACCTTTACAAGAAAACATAAAAAGAGCCGTTATACTATCGGAAGCAGTACATAGCGACCATTGTCCTATTTTAGTAGAAATAGAAAATTAAATAACCCAAATAGAATTTAATAAAATGATAAAAAAAATTTCATTACTAGCCTTGTCAATTACACTTTTAGCTTCTTGTGTTTCACCAAAAGTTTATAAAGAATTAGAATCGAAGTATAATAATTTGAAGAAAGAAAATCGTAAACTTTCTGATGATAATGAATCGCTTTTAAGTGCAAAAACAGCAGCCGAAAATGAATTAAAGCAATTAAAATCTGCTTATGATGAAGCTTTAGCAGAACGCGATAAATTGCAAGCCGATTATAATGCAACAAAATCTAATTTAGATAATTTAAAAGCCTCTTATGATGCTTTAGAAAAAAATAGCTCGAAAGCCATTGCTGCCAATTCACAAAAAAATAGAGAATTATTGGCACAGTTAGAAGCTAAAGAACAAGCCTTAGCTGCCGAAAATGCACGTTTAGAAAAACTTAAAAGAGCATTAGAAGAACGTTCTAATCGCGTAGCCGAATTAGAAAATGTTATAGCTTCTAAAGATGCTGCTATGACAGCATTGAAAAATGCTATTTCAAAAGCTTTAACCGATTTTGAAGGTAAAGGTTTAACGGTAGAACAGCGCGATGGTAAAGTATATGTGTCTATGGAAAATAAACTGTTGTTTAGTTCCGGAAGTTGGGCTGTAGGTGCTGAAGGAAGACGCGCCGTAAAACAATTAGGTAGCGTATTAGGTGACAATCCAGATATTGCTGTTTTAATTGAAGGGCATACCGATAATGTACCTTATCAAGGTAGCGGACAATTAAAAGGTAACTGGGATTTGTCAACAAAACGTGCCACAGCTATCGTTAATATTTTAAGAGAAAATGACGCTATTAATGCCGAAAATTTAACAGCAGCAGGACGTGGTGAATTTGCACCAATTGCAACTAACGATACACCAGAAGGACGCGCAACAAATAGACGTATTGAAGTTATTTTAACCCCTAAATTAGATGAGTTATCTCGTTTGTTAAACGATAATTAGTCTTTGGGCGTTACCTGTTCCTGAATTAATTCAGGAACAGGTAACGCTTTTCATTGCAAGTCCTCGTTCGTACCTCACTGTGGGCTTTACGTTGCAATCGCTAACGTATAAAAAACCTTTTAGAAATATGTATTTCTAAAAGGTTTTTTATATTTACACTTCATGTAAAAATAGAGTAGACTTGTCATTCCTGCGTATGCAGGAATCCATAGTTTAGAACTAAGGTTTAATTTAAAAGATTTCCACCTTCGTGGAAATGATAAAAATATCAAGAAATGAAATACACAACATTACCAAATACCAATATAAAAGTTAGTAAAATATGTTTAGGGTCAATGACTTGGGGAAATCAAAACACCGAAGCACAAGGTCACGAACAATTAGATTATGCGTTTGACCAAGGTGTTAATTTTATTGATACAGCCGAAGTGTATCCAGTGCCAGCAACTGCTGAAACACAAGGTGCTACAAGTAAAATTATTGGAACTTGGTTGAAGAAAACTGGTCATAGAGACAAGGTTGTTATTGCATCAAAAATTGCTGGACCTGGCGATTATACAGCACATATTCGTACTACAGGTTTTAGTAAAAGCTCTATAAACGACGCTATAAATAATGAGTTAAAAAGATTGCAAACAGATTATATCGATTTGTTTCAATTACATTGGCCTGAGCGACAAACCAACACCTTTGGAGTACGAGATTATAAGCATAATCCAAACGATCCATGGAAAGATAATTTTAATGAAGTCCTTCATTCTTTAGAAGAACAGATTAAAGCTGGTAAAATTCGTTATGCAGGTATGTCTAACGAAAAAGCTTGGGGAGCCATGCGTTATATGGAAGAATCTAAAAAACACGATTTACCAAAGCTCATAACCATTCAGAATGCCTATTCGTTAATAAACAGAGTTTTTGAAGGCGATATGGCAGAAGTGTCTTTGCGAGAAAATATAGGTTTGTTAGCCTATTCTCCAATGGCTTTTGGAGTGCTTTCAGGAAAATATATTAAAGGTATTGCAGGAGATAATGCTAGATTAAAGTTGTTTCCAAGGTTTGCACGATATAGTAGCGAGCAGTGTACCGAAGCTGCAAAGCGCTATTTAAAAATTGCAGAAGATAATAATATGACTTTAGCACAAATGAGTTTAGCATTTGTTACACAACAACCTTTTGTAACCAGTAATATAATTGGTGCTACGAGTTTAGAGCAACTTAAAGAGAATATAGGAAGTGTTAATGTGACTTTAAGCGAAGAGATTGTGTCTCAAATAAATGAAGTACACGATACAATTCCTAATCCGGCTTCTTAATGTTTAGAGAATTTGTTAGGAGAGCTAAATAAAAAACAACTTGTAAATTAGATATTAATATGAAATGGAAAGGTAAAAGGCAAAGTTCTAATGTTGAAGACCGTAGAGGGCAAAGAAGTAGTTCTGGTCAAGGAATTGGCGGGTTTAATCCTATGTTATTAGGGCCATTGATTAAAATCCTTTTTTCAAAAGTTGGACTGTATATTGCAGGGGCCTTTTTGGTGATATCTTTAATAATGGGTAAAAACCCTTTGTCTTTAATTAGTACTTTACTAAGTGGTGGGGCAGTACAAACCGAATCTTCTGCACCATATACTGCAAGTGCAAAAGATCAAGAATTAGCAGATTTTAGCGCGACAATTTTGGCAAATACAGAAGATGTATGGAATAAGCTTTTAGATAATTACAGAGAACCAACATTGGTGCTTTTTACAGGTTCAGTATCTTCTGCTTGTGGTTCAGCTTCAAGTGCTACAGGTCCTTTTTATTGTCCAGGCGATGAGAAATTATATTTAGATTTAAGCTTTTTTGATGATATGGAACGTCGTATGAATGCTCCAGGAGATTTTGCTCAGGCTTATGTAATTGCTCACGAAGTTGGTCATCATATTCAAAGAATTACGGGAATATCTGAAAAAGTACAACGATTAAGAGGACAGGTTACTCAGGTTGAATATAATAAATATTCAGTGCGTTTGGAGTTACAAGCTGATTTTTTAGCAGGTGTTTGGGCGCACCATTCACAAACTATGACTCGCATGATGGAAACTGGCGATCTTGAAGAAGCTTTAAATGCTGCCAATGCTATTGGCGATGATCGATTACAAAAACAATCTACAGGTAGAGTGGTTCCAGATTCGTTTACACATGGAACTTCTGCACAACGTATGAGATGGTTTAAAAAAGGATTTGAAACGGGCGATTTATCGCAAGGAGATACATTTAATGCTACGTCATTATAGTATATATATCTTTTTATAAGTATGAAAAAAACCCGCTAACTTTAATAGTTGCGGGTTTTTTAAATTATTTAATTTGATTACCATCTTTGTCGAAAAAATGATATTCTAAGTACGTGTAAGCGTCTCTTGGTAATATTTTAACCCATTTTTTGTGTTCTAAAAACCATTTAGAACGTATCGATGGAAAGCCTTTTGTTAGGAAGGCTGCTATAAAAGGATGTGTGTTTAAAGTCAGCTTTTTATAGTCTTTTTTTAATAGTTGGTCAAGGTCGTGTGTAATTTTTTGCACAATTCCTATTGGTGCTTCAACCTCAGAGCCATTAATAATCACATCAGGATTTTCCTCGCGTGTTTTAATGTTCATTTCTGGGCGAACACGTTGTCTTGTTATTTGTATCAATCCAAATTTACTTGGAGGTAATATTTTGTGTTTGGCTCTATCATCTTTCATTTCATCACGAAGATGATTGAAAAGTTTTTGCCTGTTTTCGGCATTAGTCATATCTATAAAATCTACCACAATAATACCGCCCATATCACGTAAACGTAATTGACGCGCCATTTCGGTAGCTGCTATTAAATTAACTTCTAATGCTGTATCCTCTTGACTGTTGGCTTTATTGGATCTATTACCGCTATTTACATCTATAACATGTAGTGCTTCAGTGTGTTCTATTACCAGATACGCACCTTTTGCCATAGAAACGGTTTTACCGAACGAGGTTTTAATTTGTCTTTCAATCCCAAATTTTTCAAAAATAGGAATTTTAGACTGATACAATTTTACTATTGATTCTTTTTTTGGTGCAATTTCTTGCAAATAATCTTTAATTTGAATGTAAAGCTCTTCATCATCAACAGTAATTCCTGTAAAGGTGTCATTAAATATATCTCGTAAAATTGACGAGGCTTTATTCATTTCTCCTAATACTTTACTAGGATGATGTGCTTTGTGTAGCTTTTTACACATTGCCGTCCAACGACTAAGCAAATTTTGTAAATCTTTATCTAGCTCTGCTACTTTTTTGCCTTGTGCTACAGTACGAACAATAATACCAAAACCTTGCGGTGTGATACTTTTTACCAATCGTTTTAATCGGTCTTTTTCTTCTTTGTCTTCTATTTTTTGAGAAATAGAAATACGATTAGAAAAAGGGACTAAAACAATATATCTACCTGCTATAGAAAGCTCTGAGCTTATTCTAGGGCCTTTGGTAGAAATTGGTTCTTTTACTATTTGTACTAATAGCGATTGATTTGATTTTAAGACATCAGAAATTTTTCCGTCTTTATCAATATCTTTTTCAAATGGGAAATTTTTTAAAGAAAAATCTTTTAGTTTACCTGCGCTTACACTTTTTGTGAACTTTAAAAGAGAAGGAAGTTTTGGTCCTAAATCATGATAATGCAAAAAAGCATCTTTTTCATATCCTACATTTACAAATGCAGCATTTAAACCAGGAACAGCTTTTCTTATTTTGGCTATAAACACATCACCAACCGAAAAGTTATTCACTCCTTCATCTTTCTGTAATTCAATAAGTTTTCCATCTTTTAATAAGGCAAAATCAACTTCTCCGGAACTAGATCTAATGATCAATTCTTTATCCATTTAGTTAATTTTTATCCATACAATTAAGTACAGATGGATTATACATTATTTACCTATTAACGAATTTCTTAATTAATAGACTTCACAGGATTTTTTTAAATCCGTGGAGCTCAAAAAGCACTTATTTAACTAAGTGTGAAATTTTTTCATGAACTCATTTCAAAGAACGTTTTGTTTTTAAAACCAAAAAAAGTAGTTAATCTAACTACTCTTTTGTGGTTTATTTTTTCTTCTTGTGACGGTTAGCACGTCTACGTTTTTTACGCTTATGCGTTGCTACCTTATGTCTCTTACGTTTTTTACCACTTGGCATACATTGGAGTTTTTTAAATTAATAATTTATTTTAATGTTTTACTTAACGTCTACATTTGTTTTAACGCCTTCAACAAAAACTTTTGCTGGCTTAAATGCAGGAATATTATGAGCAGGTATTTTTATTGTGGTATTTTTAGAAATGTTTCTACCAGTTTTTTCAGCTCTAGTTTTAATAATAAAGCTTCCAAAACCTCTTAGGTAAACATTATCACCACCTTCTAAAGAAGTTTTTACTTCTTCCATAAATGTTTCAACAGTTGCTTGAACATCACCTTTTTCAATTCCTAACTTATCAGAAATCTTCGCTACTAAATCCGCCTTCGTCATTTTAATATTTTATTTTTAGGTTACTATCTATAATTTAAAGGGATGCAAATATAGGAATTAAATATTCAATATTTCAAACCTAATTCATTAAAATTTAAGAATATAAACGTTTATTTTTGTTCACCCTATTTATTCAATTAATGATATTTTCAAAAACACTAATTCGTTGGTATTCAATTAACAAGCGTGTCTTGCCATGGAGGCAAACGAATAATCCGTATTACATTTGGTTATCTGAAATTATTTTACAGCAAACACAAGTGAAACAAGGCTTACCATATTATGAAGCTTTTGTTACTAAATATCCTACTGTTTTCGATCTTGCGACTGCTAATGAAAGCGATGTGTTAAAACTTTGGCAAGGACTTGGTTATTACTCGCGTGCTAGAAATTTACATGCGAGTGCTAAGTATGTAGCAAATGAATTAAAAGGTGAATTTCCTAACAACTATAAAGACTTATTAAAGTTAAAAGGTGTAGGTGATTATACTGCAAGTGCCATTGCTTCTATTTGTTTTAATGAAGTTACAGCAGTAGTTGATGGTAATGTTTATAGAGTGTTAGCGCGTTATTTTGGAATTGATACGCCCATTAATTCATCAAAAGGCTCCAAAGAGTTTAAACAATTGGCTCAAGAATTAATTGATCATAAAAACCCTGCAGAGTTTAATCAAGCTATTATGGAGTTTGGTGCTACGCAATGTAAACCTCAAAGTCCAGATTGTTCTGTTTGTCCGTTTCAAAATGGTTGTATTGCCTTTAATAAAAATAAGATTAGTGATTTGCCTGTTAAAATTAAATCTGCGAAGGCGAAAAAGAAATATTTCAATTTTTTAGTTTTTATTTCAAAGGACGAAAAAACTATTCTTGAGAAACGAGAAGGAAAAGGTATTTGGCGAAATTTATATCAGTTTCCGTTAGTTGAAACAGAAAAAGAAGTAGACGCAACATTATTACAACCTTTAATTGTTGAACATGATTTATTACGTAACGCATCTTTTGAATTAGTGCTATATAACAAGGACGCAATTATTCATAAATTATCACATCAGCATTTGTATACTAAATTTTGGATTATTAATGTAGAAGAAATTAAGCAAAAAGGTGTATTAATTGATGAAATTCATGGTTACCCAGTCCCAATACTAATTGGTAATTTTATAGAAAGTTTTAATTTTTAGAATAGATTAGTTGCAAATCACTTTTTTTTATTAATTTTAAACAAATGGAAAGCAATTCTTTACTTTTGCTGTCTTTAAAAAACAAAAGTTATGTCTGGAACATTAAATAAGGTGATGCTAATTGGGCATTTGGGAGATGAAGTGAAAATGCATTATTTTGAAGGTGGTGGCTGCGTTGGTCGTTTCCCTTTGGCAACAAATGAAACTTACGTTAGCAAGCAAACTAATGAGCGAGTTTCAAATACCGAATGGCATAATATTGTGGTTAGAAATAAAGGTGCCGAAATTTGTGAAAAGTATTTAAGTAAAGGCGATAAGGTTTATATTGAAGGACGCTTAAAAACTAGAAAATGGCAAGATGATAAAGGTGCCGATAGATATTCTACCGAAATTCAATGTACAGATTTTACTTTTCTATCAACTAAAAAAGAAAGTGAAAATAATGATTCTGCTGCTCCAGTAGCTCAAAAACCTGCTACTAACCAAAAGGCAACTAGCGAACCTGCTGCAGAAGAAAATGATGATCTTCCATTTTAATAATAATATGTTCGATGTTGTATCTAACACCTTTTGTTTAACTAAACTTATAGTAATTGGATCCTGACCCCGCGAGTTTTAAACCTCTTTTATTAGCAATTGATTTTTCATTTGCATTTGGATATGTGTTATTATTTTTGCTTTTAGCATGTTCTGCTCTTATTTCTGGAGCTGAAGTAGCTCTTTTTTCGCTTTCAAAAACAGATATTGAGGCTGGTTTAGAGGCAAAATCAAAACGTATTCAAATTATTTCAAAATTATTAGAACGTCCTAAAAAATTATTGGCCACTATTTTAGTTGCTAATAACTTTATTAACATTGCTATCGTAATTTTATTTGCGTATTTGGGAAGTGTTTTGTTTAAATCTATAGAAAACCCTATTCTTCAATTTACTTTAGAAGTTATAATTGTTACTTTTTTAATTTTACTTTTTGGAGAAATTTTGCCTAAAATTTATGCGAGTAGAAACAATTTAAAGTTTGCTGGTTTTATGGCATATCCTTTAAGGGTTTTAGATGTTTTGTTGTCGCCTATAAGTATGCCTATGAGAAGTGTTACGATAGCTATACATAAGAAATTAGGGAAGCAAAAATCTAATTTAAGTGTCGACCAATTATCTCAAGCACTAGAATTAACGAGTGAAGAAGATACAACAAAAGAAGAGCACAAGATTTTACAAGGTATTGTGTCTTTTGGTAATACAGATACAAAGCAGGTTATGCGTCCTAGAATAGATATTTTTGCGCTTAATATTGAACAAAAATATACCGATATAATGCCTGAAATAATTGCAAATGGCTATTCTAGAATTCCCGTTTATGAAGATAATATAGATACAATAAAAGGAATTCTTTATGTGAAAGATTTGTTACCTTTTATAGATAGGAAACAGTTTGATTGGAGAAGTTTAATTAGAGAACCCTTTTTTGTGCCAGAGAATAAGAAGTTAGATGATTTAATGGCAGAGTTTCAAGAAAAAAAGGTGCATTTAGCAGTTGTAGTTGATGAATATGGAGGTACATCTGGATTAATTTCTTTAGAAGATATTATTGAAGAAATTGTAGGAGATATTAGTGATGAGTTTGATGATGAAGATTTAATGTATTCTAAATTAGATAATAATAATTATGTGTTTGAAGGGAAAACAGCTTTAAAAGATTTTTATAAAATTATAAAAGAAGAAGATGTTTCTGTTTTTGAAGAAAATAAAGGCGAAGCAGAAACTGTTGCTGGTTTTGTTCTTGAAATTTCAGGAAGTTTCCCTAAATTAAATAGTAAAATAAATTTTGAAAATTACGTTTTTACTATTGAAGCTTTAGATAAAAAACGCATTAAATTAGTAAAATTCACAATAACATAATGGCTAAGAATTTTTGTATTTTATTGATTATTATATCTTGTTTTTCTTGTGAAGACAATTATGTGCCAAAACCTAAAGCATTTTTAAGGTTAGATTATCCGCAAGCAAAATATATTGAATCAAATTTAGAACTACCTTTTGTTTTTGAAACCAATTTATTAGCAACAAAAGTAGGCTCAAAGCAAGTTAGAACTACAGCAAAAAGCTATGGTTTAAATATTGAATATCCGTTACTTAAAGCGACTTTGTTTTTAACCTATAAACCTATAGAAGATAATAATGGTATTAATTTAAAAAATTATATACGAGATGCTCAGAATTTTACACAAAAGCATATGATTAAGGCTGATGAAATACCTGTGTTTCCTTATGAGAATAAAGAACGAAAAGTATATGGGCAATTTTCAGAAGTCATAGGAGATGTAGCTTCTCCAGCACAATTTTATGTAACTGATAGTGTGAATCATTTTGTAACGGGTTCTTTATATTTTAATGTAAAAACTAAATACGATTCTATTTTGCCGTCAATAAACTATTTAGAAAAAGATATAAGGCATATTATGGAAACTATAAAATGGAAATAAAAAAGCTTCACTATTTAGTGAAGCTTTTTTATTATGTTTAAACTCGTAAACTGATTTATTTAGAAATAGTTTAATTGGTATATGAAAAATTACCAACCGTTTTCATATCAGCTACTTTGTAACTATCTCCAACTTTAGTAACTGTTTCTTCAAGAGAAGCAGGTGTTACTTTAGCATTGTCATATTCAACCATAGCTAATTTTTTATCAAAATCTACTTTAGCAGATTTTACACCATCCATTTTAGCAATTTTCTTTTCAATAGTTGCTGCACAACCCATGGCACAAGTCATACCGTTAATTGTAAATTCTGCTTTTGCATATGTTGCATTAGGGTCTAATTCTTTTATTGTTTCAGTTTCAACTTCAACCGTTTTAATTTCTGCTTTGGTTTCGTTTTTACAGCTAATAGTTATTAAACTTATAGCTGTAAAAAGTATTATATTTTTTAATGTATCCATTATCTAAAAGTATTAAGTTGATTGCAAAATTACTAAATATTGTTCTTTGTTCATTATGTTTTACTTAAAATCAGCATCTGTAACACCTTCATTTATTTTAACACTAGTAATATTCATTAAAATAGTTTGTGGACCAGTTTTTATTGCCTGAGTAAACGGTAATTTAATTTCTCCTTCATCAGAATAATTGGAATAATTAACAATAGATAATGTAGGTTGACCTTGTATTTCAGAAGTTGTTTCTACGCTAGACAGGAGCCCTGTTTTAACATTGTAATATCTAAATGAAGGATCAATTCCTTGATTAACTTTTAGTTTATAAACATCATTACCATCAATAGTTAAAATGCTTTCTAAGCTAATTTTTGAAGCGTCATAATATAATTCAGGGAAAATAGAATTTTCCTCTTTTTTTACTGCAATTTCTTTTTCTGTCATTTCCTTTTTTTGTCCCATTTGTTCCATGTAACCATTCGATCCATCAAATTTTTGCTTAATTAATACCCCCATTCCTTCAACTGTCATTTCCATTGATTGTTTGTTTGGAGACATAATTTTTAGTTCTGCTTTTGGAGTAAAAGGAGCTCCTTCAATAGTAACATCAGCATTCATTAAAATAGTCTTTACGTTTTGTGCATTTGTTTTTCCTCCAATAGCAGTAAAGTAATTTTCTAATACAGTTTGTGCTGTAATTCCGTCTGGTATAGGTTTGGTAAACTCAGGTTTGTCTGTAGGGTTAGCAAATTTATCAAAGTACTTAATAGGGATGCCTGTTTTTTCAAGATTTCCTATAACCTCACTTCCTTTTCCAACAACAACTATGCGAGCATTTTCAACTTTAAAATGTTTATTGGCAACTCGTTTAACATCTGCGATGCTAACTGCATTTATTTTTTCTAAATAAGTTGAATAAAAATCTTGTGGAAGATTGTTCAATTTAATATTAAGGGCATATTGAGCCATTGTTTGTGGTTTTTCTAATGCCATAACAAAACTTCCAACATATTGAGCTTTGGCATTTGCCAAAACTATTGGGTCTACATCTTCAGTTCTTATTCGTTTAACTTCATTAAGGATTTCTACAATTGAACTGTCTGTAACTATATTTCTTACTTTAGCGCTTGCTCTAAATCGAGAAACATATTCGTTAGAATTGATACCGGAATACGAGCCATATGTATATGCGTGTGTATCTCTTAGGTTTTTAAATAAATATCCTGTTGCACTTCCTCCTAATATAAGATTTGCAATTAATATTGAATGAAAGTCTGGATCACTCATTTTTAATTTAGTAGTGTTCATTACAGAAACGTTTGATTGCACTGCATTAGGCATATCAATAAAATTAATTTGGGTGTTCTCTACATTTGGGTTTTCTATTGGCATTTTAGCTTCTATTGTTCCAGGAGTCTTTTTCCATAATTTGAAATGTTTTTGAACTTGCTTTTTTATCTTTTTAAAATTTACATCTCCAATAATAACCAAATAAGCTTTTTCAGGATTAAAGCTGTTTTGGTAATATTTTATAACATCATCTAATGTTATATTATTTAAAGTTTCTTCAGTAATAAACTCACCACTTGGATGATGTTTTCCATAAGAAAGAGCTAGTGCTAATCGACCTGCAACTACATCAACACTTTTTTTATTTGCTTTTAATCCTTCAATTTGTTTATCTTTTTCTTTATTAAATTCGCTTTCGTCAAATAAAGGGTTAATAGTTGCTTTTGCCATTAATTCTAAAATGCGTTCAGAATATTTAGAAAGCCCACTTGCATAACCTCCTGAAGAGTTAAAATTTAAATTGGCACCAAGAAAATCTATTTCTTCGTTAAAAGCATCTTTAGTAATGGAGGTAGTACCGTTTCCAAGTAAAACTGCAAGAAGATTAGATGTGCCTTTTTTTTCTCCTTCAACAGTTGGTACATTGTCTATAGTTAAGTTATAAGATATACGGGGTAATTTATGATTTTCTACTACCATTACCTTTAAACCATTACTTAAAGTAAACTCCATTGGGGTTTGTAATTGTATTTTTGGAGCTGGTCCTGGTTCTGGTTGTTTGGACCTGTCTAATTGTGCATGAAGTCCAATAGAAAAAAATAAAATACTTATTATAATAATTATTTTGGTTTTCATTTATCTATTTTTTTAAATTTTATTTTCTTTAATTTCTGGTAAATAGTCTATAATAATTCTTTGATTTGGGTTAAGGAATTTCTTAACCGCTGCTTGAATTTCTTCTCTAGTTATAGATCTGTAAATGTTAATTTGGTCATTTATCAAATTAACATCATTGTATAATAGGTAATATCTTGCTAAACTATTTGCAATACCTTCAACACTCGAGTTAGAATTTACAAATCTGTTTTCAAATTTATTTTGAAGTTTTTGATAATCTTTTTCTGAGATTAATTCATTTTGCATTAGTACAATTTCTTCATCTATTTCTGTTAACAAATCTTCAAGAGGAATATCTCCTGAAGGTAAGCCGTATATGGCATACATACTATAATCTTTTTGCTCAATATTTAGAGCTCCAATCTGAAGAGCCATTTTTTTATCATCAACTATTTTTTTATATAATTTGGAGGTTTTGCCATCACTTAAGTATGCAGAAACCATATTAAATATATAAGCATCTCGCTCTTTGAAACCAGGAGTTCTATATGCTACTATAATACCAGGAATTTGAATATTAGGATCATATGTTGTAATTTTTTTCGATTGAATTATCGGTTTTTCTTTTGGAAAGTCTCGAACTATTTTTTCGCCTTTTGGAATAGCCGAATAGTATTTTTTTATAAGCTTTTTTGTCTCAGGAATATCAATATCTCCTGCTACTACTAAAACTAAATTGTTTGACACATAATACTTATCATAGTAATCCTGAAATTCTTCAACTGAGGCAGCGTCAAGATGCTCCATTTCTCCAATGTTCTTGTATCTGTATGGGTGGACTTCAAACAAATTTTCACTTAGAACGAATAAAAACTGACCGTAAGGTCTATTGTCATATGTCGAACGTTTTTCTTCCTTTACTACTTCATTTTGGGTGTCAACAGCATCTTTATTAATAATTGGATGTAATAACCGTTCAGAGTCCATCCAAATAGCAAATTCTAGATTGTTAGATGGAAATGTTTGGTAATAATATGTTCTGTCAATTGATGTGTTGGCGTTACCTTGGCCGCCACGAGAGGCTCGGAGTTTTCTCCATTCTCCTTTTTTAATGTTCTTTGTAGTTGCTGAAGCTAATAGATGCTCATAAAAATGAGCAAAACCAGTTCGTTCAGGATTATTATTGCCGCCAGCATCTTTTCCTCCAACGTCTGCCATAAATCCAACTGTTATTACTGGAGCAGTATTATCTTGATGTAAGATAACGTGTAGGCCGTTTTCTAAATCCATTTCCTCAAAATCCACCTTTTGTGCATAAACAAAATGTAGACTAATGGATAAACAAACTAGCGTGAATAAGTATTTTTTCATCTTGATAGAGTATTTTATATTTAAAAATTAAATATATGATAATTTAATAGGTATTGGAGTGAATGGTTTAAATTTTAATACCTAATTAACATTATAATTTGAAAATTTAGTACTTAAAATAGTGTTTTTTATTAATTTTTTTACGAAATTGAAATACAAATAAGACTTATAAACATGAAAAAATTATCACTTACTCTTCGGTTTGGACTTGTTACAAGTGCTGTTTTAATTCTTATTTTTTAATTTTAGCACTTTTTAATTTACATACAAACCCTTTTTTTAGTTTTTTTAATGCCGTTATTACTGCTTTTGGTATATACGAAGTTGTTCGTTTAAGCAAGCTAGAAGATGCAGATGCTTTTTCATATGGAGAAGGTTTTAAAATAGGTGTTACTTCTGGAGCTATTGCTACTATATTATTTACAGTTTTTCTTGCTTTATTCTACCGAAATTAACTCTGATTTTTTACCTCAGTTATTAGATTCTATGAATGGAGGTTTTAATATAAACGAAGGTTTAATTGCTTTTATAGTTGCTATTATGGGATTTGCAACAACTTTAGTTTCTACACTGGTTGTTATGCAACTTTTTAAAAACAACAGAAATATTAATCAAAACAAATAAAACGTTTGTAGATTAATTATTTAGCTGTATATTTGCACTCATTTTTGAACAAAATTAATAAATAAAAACGTTACGCTATGTACGCAATTGTAGAGATAGCAGGGCAACAATTTAAAGTTGTTAAAGACCAAAGAGTTTTTGTTAACCGTTTACAAACAGAAGAAGGAAAGCAAGTTGCTTTCGATAATGTTCTTCTTTTAGATGATGGTAACAATGTAACTGTAGGCGCCCCGGCTATAGACGGAGCTCAAGTAGGAGCAAAAGTCTTAAAGCACCTTAAAGGTGATAAAGTTATAGTTTTCAAAAAGAAAAGACGTAAAGGTTACCGTGTAAAAAACGGACACCGTCAGTCTTTAACCGAAATTGTAATTGAAAGTATTGCTGCTTCTGGAGCTAAGAAAGCTGCCCCAGCAAAAGCAACTAAAAAAGCAGAACCTAAAAAGGCTGCTCCTAAAAAATCAACAGCAAAAGCAGACGATTTAAAGAAAATAGAAGGTATTGGTCCAAAAATAGCTGAAACATTAGCTGCTGCAGGTATTGCAACATATGCTGATTTAGCTAAATCTAAACCAGAAGCTATTTCTGAAATCATCGCAGGAGTTCGTGGAAATCACGTAACTGACACATGGCCAGCACAAGCTAAATTAGCTGCTGATGGTAAGTGGGATGAGCTTAAAAAATGGCAAGACGAATTAGATGGAGGTAAAGCGTAATTGCTTAACTTCTTAAGTTTAACAATATAAAATCGAAATAAAATGGCACATAAAAAAGGAGTCGGAAGTTCGAAAAATGGTAGAGAATCAGAATCAAAACGTTTAGGCGTTAAGATTTTTGGTGGACAAGCTGCATTAGCTGGAAATATCATTGTAAGACAAAGAGGTAATACACATCACCCAGGTGAGAATGTATATTCTTCAAAAGATCACACTTTACACGCTTATGTTGATGGTGTTGTAAAATTTACAAAGAAAAAAGATAACAAATCTTATGTTTCTATTGAGCCTTTTGAAGCTTAGGAAATAATTTTCTTTTAAAAGTTTAAAACCCTTTCTGGAAACAGGAAGGGTTTTTTGTTGTCTAAATTTATTTATAAATATCCTGTATGCTTATCTAAAGTTTTTTTAATGTTAATTAGGTGTAAAGTTCAATTGCTTTTAGGCTGATTGATAACTTTAATTTAAAAATCACTTAAAACTCTTGCTTCATTGATTTTGTTATTTCGCTCAATATAAATAACTAACAAAAATCATGAAAAAAAATTACGTATTATCATTGTTAATTGCAATGATATCTTTTTTAACTTTTGCACAAGAAGGTAATGTACAAGGAGTTGTTATAGACAATGATGGTCTGCAAGTCCCTTTTAGTAACATTTTAATTGAGTCTTTAAACAAAGGAACTTATTCAGATGTTGATGGAAATTTTTTATTACAAGAAGTTCCTGCAGGAAATCAAACAATTACAGTTAAGTATTTAGGTTACGAAGATGCTAAAATAGATGTTTTAGTACAAGATGGTAAAACAGCAACTGTTACAATAACTATTCATTCTAAAGCATTATCTCTAGACGATATTGTTATTAACGGTTTTAATAGTGGACAAGCAAAAGCTTTAAACTCACAAAAAAACAAACAAAATATTACCAATATTGTATCTACCGATCAAATTGGTAAATTTCCAGATGCTAATATTGGAGATGCTGTAAAACGTATTCCTGGTATCACTATGCAAGTAGATCAAGGAGAAGCGCGTAATGTTATTATTAGAGGTTTAGCACCTCAATTAAACTCGGTTACTTTAAACGGAAGTCGTATTCCTTCTGCCGAAGGTGATAACAGAAATGTGCAAATGGATTTAATTCCATCTGACATGATTCAACTTATAGAAGTTAACAAAGCCGTAACACCAGATATGGATGCTGATGCTTTAGGAGGATCTGTTAACTTAGTTACAAGAACATCTCCTAACGGATTTAGAATGTCTGCTACACTTGGTTCGGGTGTTAACTTTATAACTAATAAAAAAATCCTTAACGGATCATTTTTAGTTGGAGGGAAATCTGAAAACAAAAAATTTGGATGGATGCTTTCAACATCTATTAACGATAACGATTTTGGATCGGATAACGTAGAAGCTGAATGGACAAATGAAGCTGAAAATATTGATGGTGATGACGTAGAAGTGAAACCTTATATTGGAGAATCTGATATAAGAACTTATTTAGTAGAACGTATTCGTCGTAGTTTTTCGGCTAATTTCGATTATGCTTTTGATGCTAATAATACCATGTATTTAAAAACGATGTACAACTGGAGAGACGATAGAGAAAATAGATATAGGCTACGATACAAAAGTATTGAAGCAGAATTAGATGCTTCAAATAATATTATAGGTTATACAGGAGAAATTGATAGACAAACAAAAGGTGGTATTGATAATGACAGAAATAAAAATAGACGTCTTGAAGACCAACGTATGCAAAACTACAGCTTAGGTGGTAACCATTTATTAGGTAAGCTAGAAATGGATTGGATGACTTCTTTTTCTAAAGCATCAGAAGAGCGTTTAAACGAACGTTATATTTCTTATAGAGCAAAAGACATCGCCTTAAATGATGATTTAAGTAATACAGAATTTCCGTTATTAACGCCTGTAAATGCGGCCGATGTAGCTTTTAGCGAATTTAGTTTAAAAGAAATAACAGAAGAAAATCAATTTACTGACGAAAAAGATTTTAATACGTTTGTGAATTTTAAATTACCTGTAAACTTTTTTAACACCAATGATGGCTTTATTAAGTTTGGAGCACGTTCTAAAATTAAAGATAAAGAAAGAAACAACAACTTTTTTGAGTACGATCCTTTAAACTCTGCTTTCGATGATTTAATAGCATTGCCTTTAGTAGACCAAACAGATGCAGATTACTTAGCTGGAAAAAAATATGGTGCTGGACAGTTTGTAGATAATAATTTTTTAGGAAGCTTAGATTTAAAAAATGCCTCTTTATTTGAAGAGAAAGATGAGCCTAGTGAATACCTTAGAAAAAACTATACAGTAAAAGAGCAAGTATATGCTGGTTATGTTATGGCAAATCAAAAGTTATCTGATAAGTTTACTGTATTAGCTGGTTTAAGAGTAGAAGGTACAAAAACTAAAGCAACGGGTAATCAAATTGAAGATGAAGAAGATGTGTTAGGAATCATTACTAAAGAAAAAGATTATGTACATGTTTTACCTGGTGTGCATTTCAAATATAATTTAAGTGATAGAACGGTTTTGCGTTTCGCATGGACAAATACCTTAGCAAGGCCTAACTATAAAGATATTGTTCCTAGTATAGATGTTGTAAATGATGATGAAGAAATAGTTATTGGAAACCCAGATTTAAGTGCAACAACATCTATGAACTTTGATTTAATGGCTGAGCATTATTTTAAAAGTGTTGGGATTTTGTCTGGTGGTGTATTCCAAAAAAGTATTAAAAACTTTATTTATACAAATAGAACAAAAACAACTAGCGATCAATACGGTACTGATACTACAGGTTTTGATGTGTTTCAACCACAAAATGGAGACGATGCTAGTATTTTTGGTGCAGAGGTTAGTTTCCAACGTCAGTTAGATTTCTTACCTGGATTTGCTAAAAACTTTAGCATCATGTTAAACTATACGTATTTAACATCTAGCGCAGATGGTATAAGAAATGAAGATGGAGACGAAAGAACCGATTTAGATTTACCAGGTACTGCTCCAAATATGGTTAACGGATCTTTAGCATATACAAGTAACAGGTTAAGCTTACGTTTATCTGCAAACTATTCAGATTCTTATATTGATGAAATAGGCGGAAATGCTTTTGAAGATAGATACTATGGCGAGCAATTTTTGGTAGATTTTAACGGATCTTACAAAATAGGAAATGGTTTTAGTGCTTACTTTTCATTAAACAATATTACAGACCAACCGTTACGTTATTTCCAAGGTGTTAAAGCTAGAACCATGCAAATGGAGTACTACGGAAGACGTCTTACATTTGGTTTAAAGTATGATTTGTTCAAGAAAAAATAAGCATTTAAAATGAGTAAATTAAAAATGAATATTGTTTTTGGTATCACCGTGTTGCTTTTAGGATGCGTTGCTAAATTACCAGAAATAGTAGCTACGGTTATAACAGACCAAACGCCTCATGATACCGATGATCCTGCTATTTGGGTAAACCCAAAAGATGCCTCAAAAAGTATTGTTTTTGGAACCGATAAAAACACTGATGGTGGTATTTATGCTTTTGATTTAAAAGGAAAGCTTCTTAAAGATAAAAGCATTACAAATATAAAAAGACCAAATAATGTCGATTTAGAATATGGTTTTAAGTTGAATGATTCTACTAAAGTAGATGTGATTGCTTTTACCGAAAGAGAACTTAATCAAATACGTTTGTTTTCGGTTCCAGACATGAAACCATTAGATGGTGGTGGCTTTAAAGTATTTACTGATGCTACCGAGCCAGAGTTTAACTTGCCCATGGGAATTACGCTTTACAAATCTCCAAAAACAGAAGTACTTTATGCTATTGTTGGAAGAAAAGCAGGGCCTAAACAAGGGTATTTGTATCAATATGAATTGGTTTCAGATAGTTTAGGCGTACATGCTAATTTTGTTAGAAAGTTTGGAGCATTTAGTGGTAAAAAGGAAATAGAAGCTATAGCTGTTGATGATGAGAATGGTATAGTGTATTATTCTGATGAAAAGCACTGCATTCGTAAATATTATGCAGAACCATCTATGGGAAGTAAAGAAATTTATTGCTTTGGAGGCGAACATTTTAAACAAGATATAGAAGGTATAGCCATTGCTAAATATGAGGACAAAGGATTTTTAATTGTGTCTAATCAGCAATCAAATACGTTTAATGTTTTCGATTTAAAAACAAATGCTTTTATAAAAGAGATTAATTTAGGAACCACAGAAACCGATGGTTGCGACGTTACTACAAAAGCTCTTGGGGCTACATTTCCTAATGGTTTATTTGTATCTATGAACAACGATAGAAACTTTTATTTTCATGATTTAGCAAAGCTTAAATTACTAGAATAATAGTCTTCTTTATAAATATTAAAAGCCCTTGCTATTTTAGTGAGGGCTTTTTTATTGATTTAAAATATCATTTACAATTTTTAAATGATGTTTTGTGTGTATTTCTAAAAAACGTAATGTTTGTTTTTTAGTAAGCATTCCAAAAATATGATGTATAAAATAAGCGTTTTTTGGAAGTGCTTTTATGCTTTCAATTTGTTTTTTTGCCGTTTCTAGTTGACTGATTAAATCTTGAGTTGAAATAGTGTTTGGTGGTAAAACAGTTTTTGGAGCTTTAGCTTTACCTCTAGGAATATAGCCTAATGCAAATAGAATCGTTCGGCGTAAGTTAAAGTTCTTTTTATATTTTTTAGGGTCTGTTTTTGCTAATACAGACGAAACAGCATTAATAACTTTTATAGTATGATCTAACTGCCAACCAACATTAGATTTTGAAATTAAAGTGTTGTTTTTGTCTTTAAAAGGAATGTGTTTTTCTAACTGATTTAATAAGATATTTAAAGTGTCTATTTGTTTATTCGCCATTATTTATTGAATTTAAATTCAAAAGATATTAATAAAATTCTTAACTTAGGCTATTGCGTTTAGATTCCCGACTTTACGGGAAAGACAATTTCAAAGGAAATCACAAGGTAAAAGCCCAGTGAATTCTTTAAGTTTTAAATTTTGTTTCACTTAAAAATTATTTTTATGCAACTTCCTTTTAGATCTGAAATTAGAAATTCCCCAAAGAAGCAAACTATCAAGATTTTCTTGAGTGACGAGTCTTTAGATACCAGAATAAAAAACCATTTAGAGCATTTTAATGAAATAGAACTCATTGAAATAAGAGAAAGTATGGGGCGAAATCGTGCTGATGAAAATATTACTATCTTTTTAAAAGATGACGCCGATATTAATAAAATGAAAGCGTCTATTGATTCTAGCTTGTGGTGGTATTTCGAAGAGGATTTGGTTGATTAATTATTATCTTAATATACTATTACATCTTAAAAATGAGTTATTATATGAAAGAATATAATATGCTCAAAAAACTCTACTTCCTTTTATTAGTATTTTTGATACTTGGATGCAAATCTCCAAAAGAAGAAAAGCATTTATTGGGCTCAATTAATGATTCTGAAGTTCTTAATGAAGTATCAGAGAATTATGAGGCTTTAGATTCTAATAAGCTACATATAAATTTCAAAAAACGAGGAGACTACAATTTACTTAAAAATCATTTAAAGAATGATAGAGTTTATTTTAAGAAATTATTAGAAAGTAATTCTGAAAAAGCAATAGATAGTGCGTCTAGTTATTTATACACAAAATTAATAAACGATATTGTTCCGCATTGGTATGGTACCACTTGGGATTTTAATGGATATACAAACATTCCGAATCAAGGAGATATAGCTTGTGGTTATTTTGTTTCTACAACATTAAAGCATTTAGGTTTCAATCTTAATAGATATAAAATGGCTCAGCAAGCAGGATTAATTGAAGCTCAAGTTTTGCAACCAAAGAGCAAGCTTCAAATGTTTTCTAATGTTTCTTTTAAGGCTTTAAAGAAGAAATTAAACGGTTTTTATTCTGAAGGTATTTATTTTATAGGATTAGACAATCATGTTGGATATGTTTTAATTAAAGACAAAGAACTTTATTTTTTACATTCTAGTTATTATGATGATAAAGTAATGATTGAGTTAGCTGAAAAGTCCCCTTGTTTCGGTTCTCAGTTTTATGTTTTTGCAGAAATAACAACAAATAGAGAGCTGGTTAAAAAATGGATTTTAAACGAAGCGTTAATTATACCAAGTAGCTAATTTTAAATGAAAAACATACTTATTATATTCTTAGTATTTCCTTTGTGCTTTTGTTTTAGTCAAACCAATTCAACTCCAAAAACAATTCATGTCTTTGTGGCTTTATGCGATAATGTTAATCAAGGTATTGTTCCTGTACCCGTAAAATTGGGTAATGGACAAGATGTTAAAAATAATTTGTATTGGGGAGCGATGTTTGGTGTGAAGAGTTATTTTAAACGAAGTAAAGATTGGGTATTTATATCGGAGACATTAAAACCCGAAACACATATTTTAGAACGTATTTTGTTTAAGCATAAAACAGCAAACATTTATTTGTTGGCAGATGCTTATGATGGTAAATTTATTAAAAATACTACTAAAGAATTTTTAGAAGCTACTGCTGGGAGAGATGGTTTTACTATTGCTAATGGTCAACAAACATTAGCTTTTGGTGGCGACTCAAATTTATTAGCATATATCGGTCATGACGGATTAATGGAGTTTGATGTCGCGGGAGAATTTAAGCCTATTAATACAGAAAAAAGAGATGCTATAATTCTGGCATGTGTTAGCAAATCATATTTTAAACCTTATTTAGAACAAACTGGAGTAAATCCTTTAGTTTGGACTACTGGGTTAATGGCGCCCGAAGCTTATACTTTAAAATGGGCTCTTGATGGTTGGGTGTTAAATGAAACGGATTCACAAATTAGAGCACGGGCTGCTAATGCGTATAATTATTATCAGAAATGTGGAATTAAGGGAGCGAAACGCTTATTGGTGACTGGGTGGTAGTTTTGCGTTAGGGATTGAACGGTCTGTTTGAACTCGCCGACGGTAGGAGGAAGCGAGTAGTGAAATATTTATATTCATGAGTTCAATATTTTAAGATATTAACCAACGAATAAAGCCCGACCCTTGTGGTAACGCCCAAATAAAAAATCCCAAACATGACTGCTTGGGATTTAATTTATAATGTAGTTTCAATTTATGAGATTCCCACTTTCATGAGAATGATAAATTAATATCTGTAATGTTCTGGCTTGTATGGACCATCAACAGTAACACCAATATAACTTGCTTGATCTTCGCGAAGCTCGGTAAGCTCAACACCAATTTTTGCTAAGTGTAATTTTGCTACTTTTTCGTCTAATGCTTTTGGTAACATGTAAACGTTGTTTTCGTAAGCATCAGCATTTGTCCAAAGTTCTATTTGTGCTAAGGTTTGGTTTGTGAATGAGTTAGACATTACAAAACTTGGGTGACCAGTAGCACAACCTAAGTTTACTAAACGTCCTTCGGCAAGAATGATAATATCTTTTCCGTTAATAGTATATTTATCTACTTGAGGTTTAATAGTGTTTTTGGTATGACCGTGGTTTTCGTTTAACCAAGCCATATCAATTTCGTTATCGAAATGTCCAATGTTACAAACAATAGCTTTGTCTTTTAAAGCTTCGAAGTGACGACTTTGAACAATATCTTTATTTCCTGTTGTTGTAATTACAATATCTGTATTACCAATAACTGTTTCTAGTTTCTTAACTTCAAAACCGTCCATAGCCGCTTGAAGTGCACAAATAGGATCGATTTCTGTAACGGTTACAATACTTCCAGCACCTTTAAAAGAAGCGGCAGTACCTTTACCAACATCGCCATAACCACAAACAGTAACGCGTTTTCCTGCTAACATAATATCGGTAGCACGACGAATCGCATCTACTGCAGATTCTTTACAACCGTATTTGTTATCGAATTTAGATTTTGTTACCGAATCGTTTACGTTAATAGCAGGCATATTTAATGTTCCGTTTTTTACACGCTCGTAAAGTCTGTGAACACCTGTTGTTGTTTCTTCAGATAAACCATTAATTCCAGCAGATAATTCTGGATATTTATCTAAAACCATATTCGTTAAATCGCCACCATCATCAAGAATCATGTTAAGAGGTTTTCTGTCTTCACCAAAAAATAAGGTTTGCTCAATACACCAATCAAATTCTTCTTCGGTCATGTCTTTCCATGCATAAACCGCAGTTCCTGCAGCAGCAATGGCAGCAGCAGCTTGATCTTGAGTAGAAAATATGTTACAAGAACTCCAAGTAACTTCAGCTCCTAAAGCTTGCAGAGTTTCAATTAACACCGCAGTTTGAATAGTCATGTGTAAACATCCTGCAATTCTAGCGCCTTTTAAAGGTTGAGATGCTCCGTACTCTTCACGAAGGCTCATAAGTCCTGGCATTTCAGCTTCGGCTAATTCTATTTCTTTTCTTCCCCAATCGGCAAGCGATATGTCTTTTACTTTATTAGCAACGAAAGGAATTGTTTTTGTGCTCATATTAATTTTTCTTTTTCAATTTTATAAAATGAAAACATCTTTGCATTCGTATTTAAAATAGTTAAATTCGCTTATCAAAAATGTTTACAATGCCATAGGCGGTGCAAAGATAACTAATAACATTTAGAATATTAAATGCCACTTTATAAAACCATTACACCAAATTCACAAACTGTTGTTAAAATCTGGAAGATAGATGAGTCTTTCGATGATTTAATGCAGCCTATTTCATTAAACCCGAAAAGTTTAGAGCGTGTTTTAGGTATGAAAAGTGAATTGCACCAACGCGGGTTTTTAAGTGTGCGTCATTTATTAAGAGCTTTTGGATATACTGATGCCGATTTGTTTTATGATGAAAATGGCAAACCTCATTTAAAAGATGGAAAGCAAATTTCTATTACGCATTCGTTTAATTTTTCGGCAGTTATTATTAGCGATTTAATTGTTGGTATTGATGTTGAAAAACAACGTGATAAAATAAATGTTATCGCTCATAAATTTATTGGTTATGAGTTTGATTATTTAAATGAAAACGACACCGATTATATAAAAAAGTTAACTGCCATTTGGTGTGTTAAAGAATCGTTGTACAAGTTGTTTGCTACACCTGGATTAAGCTTTAAAAAGCACTGTTTGGTTATTCCGTTTGAATTAATTGATGAACAAACAAATGCTTGGATTGACTATGAAACTGAAAAGCACCGTTATGATATTCAGTTTATAGAGTTTGAAGGCTTTACCTGTGCTTACGCCATTGCTTAAATGAAAACGGTTTATGAAAATATAAACGAATCGATTTTAAATGGCGAAAAATTACTCGCTGTTTTAATTGATCCTGATAAGTTTTTTATTGAAACTACCAGTCGATTTATTGAAAAAGTAAATGCATCTATAGCTACTCATATTTTTGTTGGAGGTAGTACTGTAGATGATGATGCGACTGAAATTTTAGTAGCCGAAATTAAAAAGCACAGCAACTTACCAATTGTTTTATTCCCTGGAGATGTTACGCAAATTACTAACGAAGCTGATGCTATTTTGTTTTTAAGTTTGATTTCTGGTAGAAACTCCGAGTATTTAATTGGGAAACATGTAGAAGCGGTTTCTAAATTGAAAAACACAAGTTTAGAAGTCATTCCAACAGGTTATATTTTAATAGAAAGCGGAAAGGAAACAGCTGTAGAGCGTGTTACAGGAACAAAGCCCATGTTAAGAGATAATATTCAAGATATTGTTGATACAGCAAAAGCTAGTGAGCTTTTAGGTATGAAACTCGTGTATTTAGAAGCGGGTAGTGGAGCCAAAGTGTCTGTAGACGAAAATATTATTACTCGTGTAAAAGAAAATCTAAAAATTCCGCTTATTGTTGGTGGTGGTATTCGTTGTAAACAACAATTAGAAGATGCCTACAAAGCAGGAGCTAATTTGGTAGTTATTGGAACTGCTTTTGAAGACGATGAATCGTTTTTTAATTCAATAAAATCGTCTAATTTTTAATTTCTAAACGGGTTGAGAATTCTGGATTTATTTCTAAAGTGTTTATACCTGTTTTAGTAAAATCTGGTTGTTTATCAAAATAGATTTTAGGATCTTTTTTAAAAGGTTCAATTTCAAAAATAAGAGGTGTGTCTTTTTTTAATGTAATATCTGTTAGATTGATAGACCAAGTGGTGTCATTATTAAAATTATCTGCAACCAAATTCTTACCAGAATAGCATGTTATTTTATCGCCAGAATAATTGATTCTTAAATACACATTTTTATATGCGTCTACTTGATCTTTGTTTAAAGTAAGTTGATAGCGATAAGGAGTAAAACCAAAATCTTTAAATTGTATTGGTTTTTCTGTTATTACAGGTTTTGTTTTATTGCGAACAGTATCCCAAGGCGCAGGAATTTTGTATTGTTCTGTGTTTAGCCAGCTTATATCTGTTGGAATACATATTTTGTTTGCGTTATAGAATTCAACTTCTAAAACACCAACAAAGGCTTTTTTGTTTTTTAAATAAGGAAAATCTAATAGGATGTCATTCTCTCCTTTTTTTAAATAACCTGTAAAGTCTAATTCGTTAGTTTTTTCAATAGCTATGTTTTGGTTTAGCCATTTGCCATTGATACGAATTATACATGTTTCTTCTGCTAGAAAATGAAAAGTAGCTTTTTTAATATCGGCAGTATTTTCAAGTTTAAATGCTTTAAAAAACTGTTTGTGATACATCTCATTTTTGCCTTTATAATGTTCTGGTGAAATTTGAAGCCATTTTGCTTCATTAATTAAATCGACTTTTTCAAGCTTAAAATTGATGTGCTTATTCTCGTTTTTTATGGTGTAGTATTTAAAGCCGTTTTTAGTTTTTCCTGATAATTTTAAGGCGCTGTTTAATGCTATAACTTGATCGGTTTCATGAGTTGAAAATACTTTTATATTTTCATTTTTATCCATTGTTAAATTGGCTGTAGAGAGAAAAGCATAGGTTTTGTTTCTGCTTTTTAAATACCAAAAAGTGTCCATTTGCTTTTCTGATAATACAAAAACACGCTTTACTGAACCATTAGTATTTTTAATAATAATAGGATTGTTTAGACCTGTTTTAATAGACTTTAAGAAATAAATATTATTCGTTTTTTCTTGTTTTCTACCATTAATAGTAATTGTTTCAATGTTTTTTGAATCAAATAAAAACTCGGTATTTATGTTTTTAGATTCTTTAAAATACCAATCTTCAGTTTTCTTATTTTCAATATTACAAATGGGTTGTGCTGTAGCATACTTTAGTATGTTATGTCCCATTTTAAGATTTACAGGCCATATAAAAACAGTGCTATCTTCTATTTTTATTGGTGAAGATGGCATTTTAATATCTCCTTCTTTTAATTTAATATGAAATTGAACATCTTGCTTTGTAGACTTTTTATACCCTCTATAATAATTTGAAACAAATAAATATCCGCTATTATCTTTTACTCTTAATGCGTATTGTAAATTATCTGGATTGTTATTATCTAAAGGAATAATAGGTGTCATGGGAGCAAGTTGCTCTCCAAACTCCGACAAGAAATAATGTAAAGGTTTTAATTTATGATATGCTGATGCTATTTCACCAGTTTCTCTTATGGCCGCTTGAAAATCATAAGATATAATAGGGTATTCATTCCAATAGCCAGATTCATACCTTTCTTCATGTAATGTGGTATGTTTTCCAACAGGATTTAACCCGCCTGCAAATACATAATATCCTGGTAAATTACTTCCAGAAGCCACGTTAGATGTTGCAATAGTAACACCATCAATAGGATTTAAAATAGGTCTTCTGTGTTCTGAAATTTGGTTGCCAATTCCTAATTCGCAAGTAAAGTAAGGGTATAACGAGTAATTTGGTTTGTATTTAGCAGTACTAGCTTCGTTACCTATACTTTGATCGTTTATAGGTTTGTTAAACACATAGCTGGCATTAGATTTTATTTTTTTAATATCGGTATTCCAAGGTGCAGCAGGGTAACCACCCCAAAGCGGAATCACTTCATTTTCTGGTGTAGAGGTATTTCTCCAGCCAGTAATAGTGTACATAGGTACATCCATACCATACTTTAAAGCCATATTTTTTAAAGTCATGATGTGTTTTTCGCCTCCTTTTCCTCTCCAATATTCGTTTTCTAATTGAATTCCAATAATAGGACCGTCATCTTTGTAATAAAGACCTTTTAATTGTTCTGAGATTTCACGATACCAATGGTCAACATGTTCTAGGTATTTGGCATCGTTGGTTCGTGGTTTAAAAGTTTTTTGGTTTACAATCCAATCTGGTAATCCGCCATTTCTAACTTCGCCATGACACCAAGGTCCAATACGTGGATATGCCCAAACATCATGTTTTTTACAAAGCTCTATAAAGTGTTTTAAGTTTTTACTGCCGTTCCAATTAAAAACACTTTTTTCCTCTTCATGATAAATCCAAAAAACATAAGTAGAAATAATGGTAATACCATTGGCTTTCATTTTTAGAATTAATTCTTCCCACTTATCAGGATTACATCTTGAAAAATGAATTTCTCCCATAACAGGAATCATAGGTTTTCCTGCTAATGATAAGAACTTGTTGTTAATAGTAATTTCTTTTCCAGCAAGTCCTGGGTTACCCATTTTTAAACTATTCTCAATAATTTTAGGGGGTTCAATTTGTGCATCAATAGTAATGGTTTGACCATTTCCAGACACTGTTGATAATAATAAAAGGAGAATATAATGAAAGCGAAATTTCATATAATTAAAAATCTTTAAGTGATGCTATTTATGGATTCTCTTTTACATAAGAATTCCATACTTCTCGTTCTTTCTTTTCAAATAACTCATTAATAATGTCTAATGAAATCGTGTCATTAGGTTTAAAATCATTTGAATTCATATAGTTTATAATGCTTTTGTATAATTGTTTTGCTACAGGTTGGTTGTTATTAACTTCATCTAAATTAATACTGCAAACCATTAGTTTTCCTTCGCCTACATGTGCTTCAAATAGCATTGCTAATCGTCTGTTTAAAAACCAAGTATCAATTGGTTGAACAATGGGTCTAAAATTAGCAGGAAAATTTTCAAGATTCATGATTTGTTGTCTGTTTGCAACTTCCCACCATTGTAAATCGCCATAATAATCTGTTGGAAAATCATTAAACACAGGGTGTTTGTCTTTTAATAAAATACCAGTTGTATGTGGAGGTCTCATTTTAAACCAAGAGGTATTCCAAAAAACAGGAGTTTGGTATTGTATAATGTCTTTTCCGTTTTCTACTTTACCTGCCGCTAACAATAATACGTTACCGCCCTGTTTTAAAATTTGAGTTGCTTTTGTATCTAAACTTTTGGTGATGTAGATATTGTTAGTATCAACTTTCGCCTCAGTTTTTGGATATACCCAAATATGCCATTGATTTGTGTAGTTTCCAACATGGACTTTTAAAGTTAATTTTGAAGCCTTTGTTACAAAATTTAATGGAACATTAATGTTACCAAGTTCATTGCATTTTCCAATAGGAATAGCTTCTGAATTTAAATTGCCAGATTGAAGGATTGAATTTGTTTTATCTAATAATTCCCATTTTGCGTTTGAATCTTTTAAGGCTTCACCACTAAAATTGGTAACTTCAACGTTAGCTGTTAAAGTTTCATTATTATAAAAGGTGTATTTAGGAAGTCTTACAAGTGGCACAACATCATTACAAAACGATTTAAATTCTTTAGCAGAAACATATCCTTTTTCATCCCAAAAAGCATCTAAAACGCCAACTAAAGCAGTGCCTTGACCAGAGAAATCGTTTAAACTTAACAACTGAAAGCCTGCTAAATTAGGCGTTCTTAACGTCGCTTCAATTTCTTGCTTGTAGCAAGATGCTTGTAGTTTTCCAGATGCCATTAAAAAATCATGTGCTTGATCTGCCATATGATGATCTTTTAAATTTTCTTGAAAAAGCTCGAAATTCTTTGCTTTTAGCGGGCCAGTATATTTTTTAATTTCATCAAAATTAGGGTACACACACCATTGTCCCATTTCAAAAGTAACATAAGGCCTGTTTTGGTTTTCAGTTTTGTCTCTATAATCAAATGTATTTTGTGGTTGTTCGTTTTTCCAGTTTAAACCACGAGGTGGAGAGCGTACAATAAAATCGCTATTTTCAATAATAGACCAACTTCTACCAGTGGAAGCTCCTGTAAATACACGTTGCGGATCGTAGGTTCTAAAATGACTTACCCAATTTTCTAAATAAGGCACATAATTTCCTGAAGGTTCATTTCCATAAGCCATCATACAAAACGACGGGTGATTTCCGTAGGTATCAATAATGCGTTTTGTTTCTTCCATTAAATAGGTGTCAATGGGTTTGCCATTTCCTAAACTCACAGAATATTTTGCCCAACTCGGACCTTCAACTTGAAGGTAAATCCCCGCTTTATCTGCTGCTATAAAGGCAGCTTCTGGCGGGCAATACGAATGAAAACGCATGTGGTTTAATCCGAATGATTTACATATTTCATAAATACGCGTCCATGAAGCTTCATCTGTTGGCGGATAACCTGTTAATGGAAATACGCTACATTCTGTAGTGCCTCTTAAAGATATTGGAGTGCCATTTATTTTAAAATGTTTATCTTCTATAGTGAATGCTCGCATTCCGAAAATAGCTTCTTTTGCATCTTGAATACCACCTTTATCTTCTATAGTGACTTCAATGTTATATAAGTTTGGGTCAAACTCGCTCCAAGTTTTAAAATCATCACCCATTGGGGTTTTAATTGAAAGCTCACTTGTTTCATTTTCAAATATGAATGACGAAGGTTTTAAACTATGCTCATGATTGAGTCCATTTATTTTAATAGAAACTTGAATGTTTTTCTGAGCTTTTTTGTTCAGAATAATTTTAGCTTGAATATTTTTATCGCCAAGATTAGGTGTTATTTTAAGTTGATTAATTTTGTATTCATTGATTGGGTATAAAACCATATTTCCAACAATACCGTTCCAATTTCCTTGTGTATGGTCTGAAATACTATGAGAATTAATTCCAACATCTAAATCTCTAATGGCATTATCCACACGAATAGTTACTGTGTGCTTTCCTGGTTTTATGTTTTGGTTAAAAGTATATTGGTGAGATGCCGACAAACTGTTATGAGAACCACCATAAACTGTATCTATCCAAACCTGTGTTTGCCAATGTGGTCTTTCTAATTCTAAACCTATGGTTTTGTTGTTCCATTTTTCTGGAATTATAATGTCTTTTTGATACCAAGCTGCACCTACATAATGTTTGTTGGGTGTTAACCAAAACGGAAATTTTAAGCTGTCTTTTTTTCTGTATTTACGCATTGCTGGATTAAAAAACCAGGTGCTATCGTATATGCTTCCTGTCCATTCGGTTGTTAATGTTGGATTGTCTCCAATGCCTTTATCTCTTAAAGAACTTGGTAGTTGAATGGTGTCTTTGAATTTAAGAGTTTGCCATTTTTCTTTTAAACCAACGTTTTCTTTGTCTAGTCTGTACGACCAATTTCCTTCTAAATTAATTTGTTTAGTAGGTGAAGTGCATTGAAAAAGAGAAAAAATTAAAAAAAAGGTTAGTAATGGTTTTATTGACATTGGTAAAAAGTTGTTTAATTATGAATTTAGAATAGTAAATAAAATGAATATTCTTTTTTTTATTTAGAGTACTTATTTTAAGAATATTTTAAATGCATGAATACCAGTTTCATCTTTAATTTTTATAAAATAAAGTCCCGTTGTATATCCTTTTAAATCTACACTTTTAATATTATTAGCTTGTTTTTGAAGCAATAATTTACCAATACTATTATAAACATTAATAGTTCCATTATTTGCTCCACTTATATAAACTTTTCCTGAAGTAGGGTTAGGGTATAGTTTTATTTTTGAACTATTTATTTCTTTAGCATCAACAGATAAAGTTTCATTAGCTAAATAAATATTTGGAGCCGCAGGAACTGGCATATCAGTACCTAAAAAGAAACCAGTATGGGCAGGTTGGTTATATGCTACATTTTGCCAAGCAATACTAGTTCTGTAAACAGGGTCATGCATTAAGGTGAAGATGCGTTCTGTTGGCATGTCTTTAGAAGACATTATTACAAGATATGTGTTGTTTGATGCACGCCAAATAATTTCTTCTCTCCAATCACCAATTATATCTGCAATTAAACAAGGATTTGATTTAGAACTATTGTTACTAGCTAATTCAAGTCCATCATAATTATATGCTGTTAAAACTCGACTAGTTCCGCTACCATTCCATTCGGTAATTACAGTTCTATCTACAAGCTCTCTTGATAAATCGCCATCATACCAAGCAGCCATGTTGTAGGAAGCACCATTACCTGCTGTGGTTGGGTAAGTTGTTGAAATTACATTTCCGTTTACATCGTGTATTCCAGTGCCATCAGATGCCCATGCTTCAGCTCCAGGATAGTTTGGGTCAATATCGGCTATTAAACATCTGCCAATATCTGCTGTTCCACTATTTTGATTTACTTGCCAAAATATTTCTCCTAGTTGGTTTCCTCTAAAATCGGTTTTTGGAATCACATTAGTATGAAAAGCTCCAAAGTTTCCAAGAGGAGTATTTCTACTATATCCTGCTGATTCATGACAAGTAAAATATTCTAGACCAGGACTGTTTGGATTAAAGTCGCCTAAATGACTAGCGTCTCCATGTTTGTAACCAGTAGAATTGAAAGGTGTTCCATCATCATCAACAGTTAAAGAACCGTAAATTATTTCATCTTTTCCGTCTTGATCAACATCTCCAACAGTTACACTATGATTTCCTTGCTCCTCGTATTGACTACCGGCTGTATTAGAATCGAATACCCATTTGTTTTGTAAGTTTGTGCCATCAAAGTCCCATGCCGCTAAAACCGTACGAGTATAGTATCCTCTGCAAAATACTACACTTGGGTGTACACCATCAAGATAAGCCACACATGCTAAAAAACGATCGACCCTATTTCCATAATTATCTCCCCAGCTAGAAACACTACCTCTTGCAGGAATATAATCTACGGTATTAATAAAAGCTCCTGTTTCACCAGAAAAAACACTTAAATATTCAGGGCCGCTTAAAACATAGCCATTACTGTTACGGTAGTCAGCATTTTCATTTCCTAAAATGGTTCCTTCACTGTCAGTACTTCCGTCTGCTGTTTTACATACTAATTCGGCTTTTCCATCACCGTTTAAATCGTACACCATAAATTGAGTGTAATGCGATCCAGATCTTATGTTTTTTCCTAAATTAATTGTCCATAAAACGGTTCCATCCATTTCTAGGCCTTGCAAAATAGTATTTCCAGTATATCCGCTATGAGCGTTATCTTTTGCGTTTGTTGGATACCATTTAAGGATAATTTCATACTGACCATCACCATCTAAATCACCAACAGATGCGTCGTTTGCGTCATAGGTGTAAGTCACATTGTCTGGTGTTGTTCCTCCAGTTGGAGCAGAAATAGGTATTTTTTTGTAAATTTTATCCCAAGGTTCTACGGGTACTGAAAGCGATTGTTCTTCACCATCTATTACTGCGGCAACACTATATGAACCCGGAAAAAATGCGGTATTATCTGCAAAGTTACTAGCGCCAGTAATTGGTGTTGAATTTAATTTTGTTGAGCCTCTGTAAACATTGTAGGAAGCATTTGTAAATTCTGTTCCTAAAATTCTCCAACTTACTAAAACGGTATTACTACTAATTCTAATAGGAAGTACACCTCGGTCTAAATCTTCCATTTGCCTTTGAGCTATAGTTGTTAAGGAAAACAATATAAATACCAAAAGAAGTAGGTTCTTTTTGAAGAGGTTTATCAAAATTGTTTCTGTTTTATTTGTGTGTAATATCTTATTCATTTTAAATAGTTTAGCATGGTTTTTGGATGCTATCAAATGTATATTTTACATTTAAAAACTCTATCCTGTTGTATCCTGCTTATAAATTATTAAAAAGTAATTTTTGTTAACTCTTAATTCGAACTAAGTTTAATTAATAGCCTAAGTATATTTCTCTCTTCATCTAAGATACAGTATATTTAGGACTAATTTTTGAGCTTGAATAAAAAAATTTTCATTTTAGATATTACAGTTAGAGAGATACAACTATGAATTCTTTTTTCGATTTTTTATTTGGACAATATTCAATATATGAAACAATAGATATTGTGCTTGAAATAATAGCGGTAATCTTTGGTTTTTTATCTGTATGGTATTCAAAACAAAATAATATTTTAGTATTTCCAACTGGGATAATTAGTACTGTTATTTTTGTTTATTTATTGTTTAAGTGGGAGTTGTTAGGTGATATGATGATAAATGCCTACTATTTTATTATGAGCCTTTACGGTTGGTATATTTGGACACGAAAAGTTGATGAAAACCATGTAACTCCAATTTCAAAAATGTCGTTTAACGAGAAAAAAATAAGTGTAGCTATATTTTTAGCTACACTTATTTTTGTTTATTTAGTTTACAATGTATTTGATAAATGGACAAGTTGGGTCGCATATGTTGATACGCTTACTACCGCTGTGTTTTTTGTAGGTATGTGGCTTATGGCAAAGAGAAAATTAGAGAATTGGATGTTTTGGATTGTAGGTGATTTAATTTCAGTTCCATTATATTTTCATAAGGGATTTACATTTACAAGTTTACAATATTTAGTGTTTACAGTAATAGCTGTATTTGGTTATTTAACATGGAAGAAAAGTATAAACAAGAATCTGCAAATTGTGTAAAAGTAGTTTTGTTTGGTCCTGAATCAACAGGTAAAACAACTTTGTCTAGGCAATTGGCTAGACATTATAATTCTAGTTGGGTACCTGAGTTTGCGAGAGAGTATCTTCAAGATAAATGGAATAATGAGCGAAAAACATTTGAAGTCGATGATTTGTTACCCATTGCAGAAGGTCAAATAAAACTTGAAAATGAATTGGCAAAAAAAACAAATACAGTTTTAATTTGTGATACCGATTTATTAGAAACCAAAGTGTATTCTGAAGCTTATTACTCTGGGAGTTGTGATTCTGTACTTGAAAAGCATGCGTTAGAAAATACGTACGATTTGTATTTTTTAACCTATATTGACACGCCTTGGGAAGCTGATGATTTGCGTGATAAACCAGCACTTAGAGAAAAAATGTTTAAAGCTTTTGAGGAAGCATTGGTTGTAAATAAAAGGCCTTATGTGTTATTAAAAGGAAATAAAAAAGAACGTTTAGAATTAGCAATTAAACATATTGATTTACTATTAAAAAATAATTAATGTTTACTGAAGAAGATATTCAACAAATAGAAAATAAAGGAATAACACAAGAACAAGTTAATGCTCAAATAAGTCGTATTAAAAATGGTATGTCTTATTCTAACCTAATTGAAGCAGCTACTATTGGGAAAGGGATAGCGTCTTTTAATGAGGATGAAATAAAAGCCCTTATAGAACTGTATAATGCGAAACAAAATGAATTATCTATTGTGAAGTTTGTGCCTGCTTCAGGTGCAGCAACACGTATGTTTAAATTTTTATTTCAGTTTTTAAAAAACTTTGATGGTTCAAATGAAAGTATAGATGATTATACTGAAAGACAAAAAGATACATTAATAAAAACCTTTATTTCTAATTTAGAGGCATTTCCTTTTTATAGCGAAGTAATTGCAAAAGTAAAAGCATCAAATTCTAGTTTTGAAAGTTTATCAAAAAGTGAGCAGTATTTTGAGTTAGTAAAAACGATGTTGAATGTAGATGGTTTAAATTATAGTTTTTTACCAAAAGGTTTGTTGCCATTTCATAAATATGACAATCAAGTAGTAACTGCTTTTTACGAGCATTTGTTTGAATCTACTTTATATGCATCTTCTAATAAGAAATCTAATTTACATTTTACGGTTTCAGAACAACATCACGATTATTTTAATTCGGAGTTAAGTAGAATTAAGACTGATTTAGAGCAAAAAACAAATACGGTTTTTAATGTGTCATATTCTTATCAAAATCAAGCGACAGAAACTGTAGCATTAAAAAATGATGGAGAAGTTTTTAGAAATGAAGATGGTTCTATTTTATTTAGACCAGCTGGTCATGGCGCGTTATTAGAAAATTTAAATAAGTTGAATAACGATCTTGTTTTCATAAAAAACATAGATAATATTGTTGTTGCTAACACTAATATTGAAGTTTCAGAATACAAAAAATTACTTGCAGGTGTTCTTGTTGAAATTCAAGAAGAGGCTTTTAAGTTTTTAAATCAACTAGATAGTGATTTGGTTTCTGAAAATGACATGCTAAAAATAGCTATGTTTTTATCTAATAAATTAAATGTTTCAATTGATACAGAGTTTGATGATTTCGCTTCCGAAGCAAAAAGAAATTATTTAAAAGATAATTTAAACAGACCTATTCGTGTTTGCGGAATGGTTAAAAATGAAGGAGAACCTGGTGGTGGTCCGTTTTGGGTAAAAGACGAAAACGGCAACATTTCATTACAAATCGTTGAGTTTGCTCAAATAGATATTGATAATAATGAACAAGCAGATATTGTTAAAAATGCGACCCATTTCAATCCAACAGATTTAGTTTGTGGTGTTAAAAATTATAAAGGAGAAAAGTTTAATCTTTTAGATTTTGTAGATCCTGAAGCTGCTTTTATAACCATGAAAACGCAAAACGGTATTGATATTAAAGCATTAGAGCTTCCTGGACTATGGAATGGAAGTATGGCGTATTGGAATTCTATATTTGTAGAGGTGCCTTTAGAAACTTTTAACCCTGTAAAAACGGTAAACGATCTACTTAAAGATCCGCATCAAGCGTAAACATGTTTAATACTGAAGCCTTATTAAAAGAGTTAACCTTTAAAGCTATTAGAAGTTCTGGGGCAGGAGGTCAGCACGTTAATAAAGTCGCTTCAAAAGTAGAGTTGGTTTTTAATTTAAAGGAGTCTTCAGTTTTTAAAGAAGAACAAAAACAGCGTCTTTTTAATAAGCTTCAAAATAGATTAACAAAAGAAGGTGTTTTAATTTTACAATGCGGAGAAGGTAGAAGTCAGCATAAAAATAAAGAGCTAGTAATTAAACGGTTTTTTAACTTAATAAGAATAGGATTAATAATCCCTAAAAAACGTGTACCTACAAAAATCCCTAAATCAGTCATTAAAAAACGATTGAAAAATAAACGTAATCTATCTGAAAAAAAAGCAAATAGAAGGAAACCTAATTTAGATTAAAAAAACTGATAAATAATAATTGATTATCAATTATTCGTTAGTACATTTGCACCGTTCTCAAAAAAGGGGTGCCTATTATCGGCTGAGATCATACCCATTGAACCTAGAACAGGTAATGCTGTTTAGGAAATCGAGTTCTAATTTATACCATATTTGGTGTAGGCTTGAATTCATGGAAACGAAGCATGTGCTTCAAAAATTAATTTATTAATAACTAAGAATAATTACCTCTTTTTATTCGATTATAATTCATAATCGTATGAAAAATTTATTTCTTTTTTTAACACTATTAGTGTTATCAGTCAGTGCAAATGCACAACAAAATCAAGTACAACAAGATTCAACTAAAACAGAAAAACTAGATGAGGTTTTAGTAAATGCAGTGCGTGTAAACGCAGATTCTCCAATTACGCATTCTAATGTGACAAAAGAACAATTAGAAAAGCGCAATTTAGGACAGGATATTCCTATTTTACTTAACTATTTACCATCTGTCGTTACAACTAGTGATGCCGGAGCAGGAGTTGGGTATACTGGTATTCGTGTACGTGGTACAGATGCTACACGTGTTAATGTAACAATTAACGGAATTCCTTATAACGACCCAGAAAGTCAAGGTACATTTTGGGTTAATTTAGGTGATTTTGCATCATCAACTGAAAGTTTACAATTACAACGTGGTGTAGGAACATCAACGAATGGTTCGGGTGCTTTCGGTGCGAGTTTAAATTTGCTTACAGATGCGTTTTCTAAAGAAGCTACTGGCGAAATTTCTAATAGTTTTGGTAGCTATAATACACGTAAACATACTGTGAAATTAAGTACAGGGTTGTTAAATAACCATTTTGAAATTTCAGGACGTTTTTCAAAGATAGATTCTGATGGTTATGTAGATAGAGCCTTTACAGATTTAAAATCATATTTTCTTCAAGGAGTTTATAAAGATGGCAATACTTTAATTAAAGCTTTATCATTTGGTGGTCAGGAATATACGTATCAATCTTGGTTTGGATTAACTGCCGATGAATTAAAAGAAGATCGTCGTCAAAACCCATATACTTATGAAAATGAAACTGATAATTATTGGCAAGATCATTACCAATTGCATTGGAATGAGCGTTTAGATAATAATTGGTCTACTAACTTAGGTTTAAACTATACAAAAGGAAAAGGGTATTTTGAACAGTACAAACCAGAAGAAACAGCTTCAGATTTTAATAATTTAATTGAAGATGATTCAGATGTTATTGTTCGCAGATGGTTAGATAATGATTTTTATGTAATTAATGCCAATGTAACTTATAAGAAAAATGCTTTTGAAATTATTACAGGACTTTCATATAATACTTATTCAGGTGATCATTTTGGTGAGGTTATTTGGGGAAGTAATTTAACTCCTAACACTAATATTAGAGATAGGTATTATGAAGGCGATGCTACTAAAAACGATTTCAGTGTTTTTTCTAAAGCAACTTTTAAAGTAGTTGATAATTTAACAGGTTTTATTGATTTACAAGGACGTTTTGTACGTTATAAAACCAATGGGTTGAATTCTGATAGAGTTTCTTTTATTACAGATGCTAAGTTTAATTTCTTTAATCCTAAAGCAGGATTAACCTATAAGAATTCTGAGACTAGTAGTTTTTATGCATCGTATGCAAGAGCAAATAGAGAACCAAACCGTGACGATTTTGAAGCTGGAGTAACCGAAAATGAAACTCTAAATGATATTGAATTAGGGTGGCGTTATAACACGAGTAAAGCTCATATAAGTACAAACTTGTATTATATGTTTTATAAAAATCAATTAGTATTAACCGGAGAACTTGATGATGTTGGAAGCCCAATAAGAGCAACTAGTGGTAAGAGTTATAGGTTAGGATTAGAAGTAGATGCTAATATTCAATATTGTAAATCTTTCAGTACTTCAACAAATATTGCAGTAAGTAGTAATAAGAATAAAGATTTTACATCATCAATTGATGGTAGTTTGGTTAATTTAGGAAATACTAACATTTCTTTTTCACCAGATTTAGTAATAGGAAATGCACTTAACTTTTTTCCTGTGGAAAACTTACAATTATCTTTTTTAAGTAAATTCGTTGGAGAACAATTTATGGGAAATGTAGATTCTAACGCATCAAAATTAAATGATTATTTCGTGAATGATTTTAATGTAGTTTACGAAATAAAACCAAAATCAATATTTAAATCAATACTATTATCTGGTATAGTTAATAATGTGTTTGGTAAAGAATATGTTTCTAACGGATATTATTATACTTATGATGATACTTGGTCTAATGCAGGAGTAACTACAACTATTGAAGGTGCAGGCTACTACCCACAAGCAACAACAAACTTTTTAGTAGGAGCTACTTTTAAGTTTTAAATGTTTGTAAAAGAAAACATGTTTGAAGATTATTTTGGGATAGTTGAAACAACTATCCCAAAATCTTCAGATACAACTATAAAGGCTGCGTTTAAAAATTTTCTAAAACAGCCTGAATTTTATAAAAAAGAATTTCTTCAAACGTATTATAATTGTGGTTTTGATGGCTATTCTTTTTTAGGGCAAAACGATAGTATCAATCAATATGATACCGATTTGTTACATTCTTTTGTGCTTTCAGAATTTTCTAAGCAAGTGCTTTTTCCAAAAGAGTTTCATGCTTTTTTACAGAATGATTGGAAGACGCTAATTTCAAAAATAAAAACCATAGAGCTGTATGTTATTGAGCAACTAAAAATAGAAGGCTTAAAAGCATTTTACGAAGATTCTATAGGGCACATGGTATCTTGTAATTTTTATCCTAAAGTAGATACAGAGGTTACCACGCCTTTAAGGCTATCTAAACATAAAGACGTGTCATTATTTACCGTTTTTGTTTTTGGTTCAGCTGATGGGTTTTCATATCAAAACTTTAGTAATAAAAAAGAAGCGTTACATGCAAGTCAAAATATTGTTGTCTTTCCTGGGTATTTATTAGAGTTTTTAACCAAAGGAAAATACAAAGCATTAGAGCATCAAGTAGATTTTACAGCAGTTAATAAAGAACGTTTTTCGTTTGCTTTTTTCTCTTTACCTAAGCCATTTCAGGATATAGAGTTTAATGATTTACAGTTTACAAGCGAATCTTATTTTAAAAATTACTTAGCACTATTTTAATGGATTTTTATTTAGAACTTATAGCTGTAATACTAGGTTTAGCTTATTTGTTTTTTTTAATTAAAGAACATATTATTTGTTGGCTATTTGGCGTATTAGGATCGCTATTTAGTATTTTGTTGTTTTATAGAACGGGCTTATATGCCGAATCTATTTTATACATCTATTATGTTATTATTGGTGTTTATGGTTTTGTTTATTGGAAAAAAGCCATTCAAGAAAACAACGAATTTAAAGTAACAGATTTTTCAATAAGCACCTATTTGTATTTAATTATTTTAGGAGAACTATTGGCTATTATTTTAGGCTATTGTTTTGATAATTATACCGATGCTAAAATGCCTTATTTAGATGCACAAACAACTGTTTTTAGCTTTATAGCTAGTTATTTAGAAGCTAAAAAAAAGCTTGGAGCTTGGAAATTTTGGATTGTTATAAATTTTGTAACCATTGCCTTGTATTTCAATAGAAACTTAAGTCTTTATACAGGTTTAACAGTTATTTATACCGTATTTTCATTTGTAGGTTATAAGAAATGGAAAAAGAAAATAGCTAATCAAACAGAAGGATGATTCGCTTTTTTTAATTGTTAAAAACTCGAATAATATTGCCAGCAACTTCAACACGATAGGGTTTTAAAGTATAGCCTCCATTAGTGCCTTCTCTCATTGACCCTGTTAAAATATCGTAACTATTACCATCATCACAACCGCAAGTTGCAATAACTCCCTCAACATTTAATTTAGAACATGAGCTAGGAACATGGTTAGGGTCTGTTAATTCAAAGGCTGAATATTGATTTCCGCCAATATAATAAAGAACAACACCTTTTAAACCATACGAATTTAGAATTTCATGATTGCCTGAGAATTGAAGCTGACTATATTCTGGTAAATTAATATTTACTAAGTTACCAGTATTAAAATTAATATTAGGAATATTCGGGTTTGGTTTAATATCATCATTCTTGCTACAAGCAACTAAAAAGATAAGGCTAAGAGTAAATAATATAGATTTCATGACTTATAAAAATATGATTTGCAATTTACAACAAAAAGTAAACTGAGTTGTTTTTTTTGTATATTTGTTATTCAATCTCGTTTATACGGGATTTTTTTTATGCTGGACTCGTTCAGCATTTTATTATTAAATATAACGATGAAGTTATGAGTAAAGTATCATACTATACACCAGAAGGATTAAAAAAATTAAGAGAAGAGCTTAAACAACTAAAAGATATAGAACGTGTAAAGGCTTCAAGAGCTATTGCAGAAGCAAGAGATAAAGGTGATTTAAGTGAAAATGCCGAATATGATGCTGCCAAAGAAGCACAAGGAATGTTAGAAATGCGTATTTCTAAACTTGAAGATGCTTTAGCAGGTGCTCGTGTTATTGATGAATCTCAAATGGATACGTCTAAAATATTAGTATTATCTAAGGTGAAAATAAAAAACCAAACTAACGGTATGGAAATGAACTATACATTGGTTGCTGATGGTGAGGCAGATTTAGCAACAGGAAAGATTTCTGTAAACTCTCCTATTGGTAAAGGCTTATTAGGAAAATCTGTTGGCGATGTTGCCGAAATTCAAGTACCAAATGGAGTAATGAAATTTGATATTGTCGAAATTTCTAGATAGTTATTATTCCTGCGAAGGCAGAATCTATTTAAATATCATAAAATTCTAATTAAGATTCCTAATTAATATTATTAGGAATCTTTTATATTTACAGCTATTCTAACTCTCAACTTAATTATGGCTTCAATTTTTACAAAAATAGTTAATGGCGAAATTCCTTGTTATAAAATTGCCGAAACGGATGATTTTTTAGCATTCTTAGATGTTAACCCAAATAGTAAAGGGCATACACTTTGTATTCCTAAAAAGGAAGTTGATAAAATTTTCGATCTAGATGAAACTACTTATAATGGAATTATGAGTTTTTCTAGAGAGGTTGCTATTGCAATTGAAAAAGCAATTCCTTGTAATAGAGTTGGAGTTACTGTAATTGGTTTAGAGGTGCCACATGCGCACGTACATTTAATTCCGTTGCATACTATGGAAGATGCTCGTTTTATTAAAAAAGAAGCGTTGACTGTAGAAGAATTTAAAGCTACAGCTGAAGCTATAAAAGCACAATTATAAATTTGTATAAAGTATTATAGATATAATAGTTAAAATAATTATTGTAACTGTTAAACTAATAACAATCCATGATGCTTTCTTTAAAAAGGTAGATGCTTTTTTAGGAACAAACGCTTTTTTCTGATATGCAACTACACGTTCAATATCATCAGTCCATTGTACAGGATAAATACTAGTATTACAAGTTTTGCAGTCAATTTCATGTTTAACTTCTGTAGTAATAGACTTCTTAAATTTAGTTTCAATAAATCGCTGTTTAAAGCTTAATATCAAGCCTTCTTTACTATAGCATTCGGGGCAATTGTTTTTTAAATGAACTTCTTTTATAAGTATAAGCTTATCCTGCATGTTCTATAGCACGTTTTAAGGCAATTTGTATGGTGGTTCCTTTTCCTATTTCAGATTGTAAAACTTTTATTTTACCATCATGAAAATCTTCAATAATACGTTTTGTAAGCGATAATCCTAAGCCCCAACCTCGTTTTTTTGTGGTATAACCCGTGTCAAATATTCTATTAAAATCTTTTTTAAGAATACCTTTCCCTGTATCGCTAACACTTACTTTTATATTGTTTTCTAGTTGCGAAATTTCTACGGTAAGTTTGCCACGACCTTTCATAGCATCAATAGCATTTTTTACTAAGTTTTCAATGGTCCAACTATATAGTTGCTTATTAAGGTTTACAATAATATCTCCTTCAGGTATTATAATTTTAAAATCTACTAGCTTAGAAGATCTCGATTTTAAATAATCATAGGAGTTTATAGTTTCTTCAATAATATTTAATGGTTCTAAAACAGGAATGGAGCCAATTTTACTAAAACGTTCGGTAATAGTTTGTAGCCTGTCTATATCTTTTTCCATTTCAATAATATAATCTGGATCTACATTTTCTGTTTTTAAAATTTCTGTCCATCCAATTAAGGAAGATAAAGGGGTACCAATTTGATGCGCTGTTTCTTTTGCCATACCAGACCAAAGTTTATTTTGGATGGCATTTTTATTGCTACTGTAAAAAAAGAAGATAACGGCACCAAATAAAAATACAATAAGAAGTAGTGCTAATGGATAATATTTTAGCTTGTTTATAAGCGGTGAGTTACCGTAGTGAAGTGTTAGGTTTAAACCCTGAAGAATTAAAGGTTCATTTTCCGAATTAAACTTTTTAATTAATTTAGTTGAATGTTTATAAACATAAATAGAATCTAAGTTTTCTTGAGTAGAATCTTTTAAAAGATCATACCCATTAATATTTCGGTAGCTTATAATGTTGTTTTCTGAATCTATAAGTAGCATTGGTGATGTTACGGTAGAATCTAGAACTATTTTTTGAGCTATTTTATTAATTTCTTGGTTAGGGGTGAAAAGATTTTTTGAAAATTCATTGTAAGCATAAGTCCAAGTTTTCATTTTTATACGTTCTTCTTTTTTAAAATGTTGAAAAAAGACATAAGTATTCCATAAAATTAGAGATACTATAGCAAAAGAAGCAACAATAATAACCCATTTAAATACATTACTATTTTTGGTCAAAATCATGGTGGTATTAATTAATTATGTAATATAATGCAAATCTGTTAATATTATTGTTCAAGTTGTTAGTAAATCAGTTTTTAGTTGAAGAACATAATAGTTACATTTGTTCAAAATAAAAAAGTTTAATAACCTTATTAGGTGTAAAAACCTTGTGTGTTAGTTAAATAGACGGTTTTATTTGGTTCAGATTTACTAATTTTATTTTTTTTACTTGTAGTTTTTGTTCAGTTTAAATACAAATTGAATAATATTATTAAGTTAAAAAAAGTTAATTTTAAAATAGTATTAATAGATATAAATAGGAATAAATGGAAGTTCAAGGAAGAATTAAAATGGTAGGAGAAACTCAAACTTTTGGTAGTAATGGGTTTAGAAAAAGAGAAGTTGTTGTAACAACAGAAGAACAATACCCACAACATATAATGGTGGAGTTTGTACAAGATAAAACTGAGTTGTTGAATAGCTATAAAGAAGGACAACAAGTAAAAATAAGCATCAATTTAAGAGGTAGAGAATGGGTTAATCCACAAGGAGAAACTAAATATTTTAATTCTATACAAGGATGGAGAATTGAAGCATTACAAGCTGAAGCTTCTGGAGGAAATATGCCACCAGTACCACCAGCAGATGCTTTTGAACCAGCAGGCGATTTAAAAGAAGACGATCACGACGATTTACCGTTTTAATAAATACGACACTAAAACTCCTTCACTAATTAGAGGGAAGGTGGATTTTTTGATTTCTTAAAGAATCCAAAACCGTAAGGGTCTAAAATTTAACCTCAATATTTTAAAAATGTTGAGGTTTTTTACTTTTAAAAGATGCATTATTTAACAAAAAACATATGGTTTCCAGATGTAAATGAAGCTACTGAAGATGGCATTCTAGCTATTGGAGGCGATTTATCTGTAGAGCGTTTATTGTTGGCTTATAAATCGGGCATTTTTCCTTGGTTTGAAACAGAAGTGCCAATTTTATGGTGGTCTCCAAATCCGCGTTTTGTATTGTTTCCAGAGAAATTAAAAGTCTCTAAAAGTATGAGACAAGTATTGCGTAATAAAGATTTTACAGTAACAGTTAACAAAGCTTTTAAAAGGGTAATAGAAGAATGTTCTATAGCTAAAAGAGATGGGCAAGCTGGTACTTGGATAACCAACGATATGATTGATGCTTATGTGAAATTACACGAATTAGGCTATGCCAAATCTGTTGAGGTTTGGAGAAACGATACACTTGTTGGTGGACTTTATGGTATTGATTTAGGTAACCAAGTTTTTTGTGGTGAAAGTATGTTTGCTAAAGTGAGTAATGCTAGCAAAGTGGGTTTTATAACGTTTATTCAAAACACCAATTATAAACTTGTTGATTGCCAAGTGTACACTAATCATTTAGAAAGCTTAGGTGCTGAAGAGATTTCTAGAGAAGTATTTTTGGAGTATTTGTGAAAGTAATTGAGTATTACCAAATTTAAAAATCAAACCTCATCATACCTAAAACAACTTTTTATATGATCATTCACCATGCCAGTAGCTTGCATATGTGCATGCACAACGGTAGAGCCAACAAATTTAAATCCGCGTTTTTTTAAGTCTTTACTTAGGTCATCACTTATAGCTGTTGTTGTAGGTACATCTTGCATGGTTTTATATTTGTTTTTTATGGGTTTGCCATCAACAAAATTCCAAATATATTTACTAAAACTGCCAAATTCATCTTGTATTTTCATAAAGGCTTGTGCATTGGTAACAGTCGCATTTACTTTTAATTTATTTCTTATAATACCTGCATCTTGTAAAAGCGAATCAATTTTGTCTTGTTGGTAGGTCGCTATTTTTTTGTAATCAAAATTATCAAAGGCCATTCTAAAGTTTTCACGCTTACGTAAAACAGTTATCCAGCTTAAGCCAGCTTGAAAGGTTTCTAAAATTAAAAATTCAAAAAGTGTGGCATCATCATAAACGGGAACGCCCCATTCTTTATCGTGATATGCTTCATATAAAGCATCGCCTTTACACCAATTGCATCTATGTTTTTCCATGTTAATTTTATTAAAATGTAAGGAGTTAAAATAAAGCATGACAAAAGTCATCTTAATTAAAACACCAAGATACTAATTTTGTGTAATCCAAAATAAATTATATTATGAGCTCAATTATAGAAACTAGTTTGCAAAAAGGCATATCTTATCAGGCTTACAGAGAGTTGGTTAAGTATTTAGTGGATGAGAAGTCGAATACAGGAGATGAAAAAACAAAAACATTAGCAAACTATACAAAGCTTAATGATAAACGTATGAAGCGTTGGGATAAAACCATAAAAATATCGGAAGCTTCAAAACGCAAGATTAACGAATTTCGTCATCATATTACTTGGTTAGTTATTACCGAAAGTTGGTGTGGAGATGCAGCACATATATTGCCTGCAATAAATAAGATCTCTGAATTGAGTTCTTATATTGAAATGAAAATTGTGACTCGCGATGAGAATAAGGAGTTAATGGATGCTTTTTTAACTCATGGTACGCGTTCTGTTCCTAAATTAATTATGATTGATGATGAAACAGGTGAAGTTTTAAATACCTACGGACCACGACCAAGTGAAGCAGCAAGCTATGTAAGTAGATTTAAGGCTGAAAATGGTAAATTAACCTCAGCTTTTAAAGAAGATTTACAACATTGGTATAATGATGATAAAGGACAAAATATTATACAGGATGTTACCGAAATGCTTTGTCAGTTAGAACCTAATGTTTGCCAATAAAATAAAATGTGATAGACCCTATTTGAGATTTTTTTGATGCATCTGCACTAAATTGAGATTTTTTTGCATAATCTAAAGCATGCTCAATTAAGCATTCATTTGTAGAATTTGAAGATGTATTTACATAAGCATCTACAACACTTCCTTTATTGTTTACAGTAATATTTATAACAATTTTGCCATCAACTTCACAAAGGTAAACCGGTATGGGAATATGTACTTTTGTTCTATTTGTTAACGAAAAGCTTATGGTACTTTTAGAATTGTTACTAGCTTCTTTTTGTTTTTTTAATAAATCATTGACTTTGTCAAAAGAAGAAAGTTCATCTTTATTTACTTTAGAAACATCCGTTGGCTCATAGGTTTTTGTATAAGCTTCTTTGCTTTCCATTGTATTGCTTTCTCTAGGAACATAATCTTCTGGAGGCGCAATTAGTTTATAGGCTTGCGCAAAGTGTTTGCTTTTTTGAGTTTCATTAAAGGCTTTGTTGGTTTCAGCTTTACTAGCGTTTAATTTTTCTATAGCTTCTAGTGTTTTAACTTCTTCTTTGGTTAGTTCTTTTTCAGGTTCAATTTCATAATAACTTTCAGAAGCTAATTCATTGTGCTGTTTTAAGCTTAAATTGAAAACAGACAGCATCACGGTTCCAGTAATAAGAAGCGTTATGAGTAGGGCTTTATGTTGATTTGTTAGGTTCAAATCGATTTATTTATAGCAAATATTTAATGAATATACGTAAATTTAAAAAACTTAGCCTTTAAGAGACTTGATAAAGGCTTCAATAGATACACCATTAGTAACATTAAAATCACCAATTTTTGTGCGACGTAAAGCCGATAAATGTCCTCCAGAGTTTAAGGCTTTGCCAAAATCGTTTGCTAATGAGCGTATGTAAGTACCTTTGCTACAAACCACTCTAAAGTCTATATTTAAACCATCAATTTTTGTGATTTCAAATTCTGAAATTGAAACGGTTCTAGATTTTATTTCAACAGTTTCTCCTGCTCTAGCATATTCGTATAAACGTTTTCCGTCTTTTTTTAATGCTGAAAATACGGGCGGAAATTGTTGAATCTCTCCTGTAAATTGTGCTGTTGTTTTATGAATTAAATCGTCTGTAATATGTGCTGTTGGAAAGGTTTCGTTTATCTCCGATTCTAAATCGTATGAAGGTGTAGTGCTTCCTAAAACAATAGTGCCAGTGTATTCTTTTATTTGACCTTGAAACGTGTCAATTTGTTTGGTCATTTTACCAGTGCAAATAACTAATAACCCAGTAGCTAAAGGGTCTAAAGTGCCAGCATGACCTACTTTTATTTTTTTTATATTGAAAGCTTGACGGATTTCCCAACGTAGTTTATTAACCACTTGAAAAGAGGTCCAATTAAGAGGCTTGTCAATTAATAGAACGTGTCCGGATAGGTAGTCTTCGGCAGTTTTCATTTTTAATTCATTAAAGAATAACCAATAGCTATAATACCAACAATAGCACAGTAAATGGCAAAATATGAGAGTTTACTCTTTTTAACAAGAGATATCATCCAAGTACATGCAAATAAACCAGCAACAAAGGCGGCTACGAATCCTATTGAAAGCGACGTAAAATTTCCACTATCATAAGTTAAATCGCCACTTAAAACATCTTTAGCAATCTTGCCAAAAATTAAGGGTACTACCATTAAAAATGAAAATCGTGCTGCTTTAGTTTTGTCGTTACCAAGTAAAACCGATGTAGATATAGTTGCTCCAGAACGCGAAATACCTGGAAGCATCGCAATAGCTTGAGATATGCCTATTGCAAAGGCGTTTTTAAAAGACACTTTTTTGTCTGTATCTTTTGCTTTGTCAGCTAAAAATAATAAAATAGCTGTAATTATTAGCATAGCACCAACAAGTAGAATATTACCGCCAAAAAGCGCTTCTAATTGCTCTTCAAAAAACAATCCAACTACTACGGCTGGAATCATTGAGATCGCTATTTTAGATATGAATTCTAAGTCCTCGTTCCATTTAAACTTTAAAGCGCCTTTTATTAGGTCTAAAATATCTTTTCTAAAAACAACTATAGTACTTAAGGCTGTTGCAAAATGTAAAACTACTGTTAAAAGAAGACTTTCTTCTGGCACAGAATTATCGCCAAGAATAGCTTTTCCAATTTCTAAATGCCCGCTAGATGATACAGGTAAAAATTCAGTAAGTCCTTGAATAATACCAAGAATGATTGAGTCTATTATATCCATGACGCAAAAATATTAAAATACTCCTACAATTGTTGTAATTAAATAAAGAATAAAGTGTTATTTTAGAAACAAGGTATTCAATCAATGAAAATAGTAATAGCTCCAGATAAATTTAAAAATTCATTAACAGCATTAAAATTTTTAATGCTGTAGAAGTAGGTATTAAAGCTATTATTCCTAATGCAACTATTTTAAAATTGCCATTAGCTGATGGTGGAGATGGTACTATTGATGTGATGAATCATTATTTAAAAGGAACTGTTGTAAAAGTGAATGTAAACAATCCGTTTTTTCAACCTATCGAAGCGTCGTATTTATATTCTCAAAACTCTAAAACAGCTTTTATAGAAATGGCAGAAGCTTCTGGAGTCAAGTTATTAAAGCAAGATGAATTTGATTGTAAAAATGCAACCACTTTGGGAACAGGAGAAATGATTTTAGATGCCATTAATAAAGGCGCATCTAAAATTATTTTAGGTATTGGCGGGAGTGCAACTAACGATTGCGGTATTGGAATGGCAACCGCTTTAGGATATCGTTTTTTAGATAAAAATAGAGAAGAGCTAAAACCAATAGGCGCTAATTTGTCTAAAATTGATGCTATAGATTTTGGTAAAGTGCATTATAAATTGAGGGGTATAAAGTTTAATATAGCATGCGATGTTACAAACCCTTTATACGGAAAAAATGGTGCTGCTTATGTGTATGCAGCTCAAAAAGGAGCTTCAGAAGAAGCTGTTAAAATGCTTGATAAGGGGTTAGAAGATTTTTCTAAAATCATTGAAAAGACCTTTGCTGTAGATGCAAAATTAGTAAAAGGTGCAGGTGCAGCAGGAGGTATGGGAATAGCATCAAAAGTATTTTTAAATGGCTCTTTAGAATCGGGAATTCAATTAGTTAAGGGGCTTGCTAATTTTGATGCGCAAATTGAAGGAGCCGATTGGGTTATTACTGGTGAAGGTAAATTAGATTCTCAAACCCTTTCGGGAAAAACAATTCAAGGTGTTATTACTTCCGCGAAAGCGAAAAATATAAAAGTAGCTGCTTTTTGTGGCGCTATAGATTTTGATGAAAATAGCATTAATAAATTAGGAATAAACTATGCTGATGCTGTATTAAAGCATTCAAAAAATTTAGATGATGCTATGCAAAACGGATTTGATTATGTAAAAATATTGGCAGCTAAGTTTGCCGAAAAGATAAGTTAATTACTTCTTATCAGGATTCAATAAAATGGCATATACTTGAAAGCCAAAGCCAATAAGAACAACCATTGGTGCCAAACGAATACGACGGAAACTAAAAATTTCAGGATTAAAAACATTAGGGTCGTCACTACCGCCACCAGACATTAATATAAATCCTAGGGCAATACATGCTAAACCAATAAACATAAATTTATAGTTTTTCTTTCCGAATACAAAAACGGGTTTTGTAGCGTCTTTTTGTTTTTTTTCTCCCATGATTTATATAAAAGTAGTGTTGCAAATTAACGGATTTATTTAAAAATTTACGTTAAGGCTATTATAAAATATCTAATAATAAAGGTCGTCTGTTTTTAAATTTAAAAAACGTTGGGTTGCAAAATGTGTGCTAATCCAAGTAATAATAATGCCTAAAGCAAATATAAAAGCAAAAAGCAAACCTATTAAAACAGGGTTGCTTAATAACTCTAGCTCTGTAAATGTTTGGTTTAAATAATATAAAACAATAGCCATACCTATTAAAGCTAAAATAGCACCTATAATACCTAAGCGGACACTTTTCCAAACAAATGGGCGACGAATAAATTGTTTGGTAGCGCCAACCATTTGCATGGTTTTTATAGTAAATCGTTTGGAGTAAACGGCTAATCTTATAGAGCTATTTATAAGTAAAACAGCAATTAAGGTAAAAATACCACTTATAACCAATACCCAGAAACTTATTTTTTTAACATTATCGTTCATTAAATTTACCAAATCGTTATCATAAGCCACTTCATCAACAAAGTTTTTAGAAGTTGCCTCTGCCGAAATTTTTTCAAGTTGGTCAGACGTTACAAAGTCTGCTTTTAAATGCACATCGATAGAATTCTGTAAAGGATTATAGCCTACAAAATCCATAAAATCTTCGCCGTTTTCTGCTTTCATTGATTCTGCAGCTTGTTCTTTTGATATGTATTCGGTAGATTTTACATAATCAGACATCGCTAAGCTTTTTTCAAGTTGTTTGGTTTCAACTTCTTTAGCAGAATCTTTTAAATAGATAGTAAGTACTACTTGCTCCTTAAAATGGTCGGATACTTTTTTTGCGTTTAACACCAGCATACCTAGTAATCCTAATAAAAACAATACCAAAGCAATACTTAATACTACTGAAAAGTAAGATGAAATAAGTCTGCGTTTTTGATGTTTTTCAAATGATGAACTCATAAAGTAATTTGGATTAATAACGTAAAAATAACAAAGTATTCTAATACTGTATAAATAACAACGCTTAAACTTTCAATATTGTTTTAAATTGATTTTTTTTCAGGCTTGCTAATAATATAAACACCACTTGCAACAACAATGCAACTTAATATTTTTATAAGGTTAATATCTTGAGCATATTCACTTTGCATAAAAACATAGGCGAGAACACTTACCATTAAAAAACTAATAACAGGTTGCAGATATATGTAGCTGCTAGTTACTGAAGGAGATACGTTGTTAAGGGCGTAAATATTAAATAGATAAGCAAAAAAGGTTGTAAATAAAACTACGTAGCCAATAGTTAAATAGGTGTTTAGTGTAAAAGTTTCAAAATTGGTATTTAAAAAAGCAGGAATGCCTAAAGGAGACGCAAAAATGCACCCAAATAAAAACACCCAACTTATTACGGTAATAGGGTTGTATTTCCTCATTAACGTTTTAGCCATAACCAAATATAGTCCGTAACAACAAGCATTAGATAGTACCAATAAGTTGCCTAAAACAGAACTTGTTCCTTTAGAGTCATTACCATAATATATTAAACAGATTGCTCCAATACCACCAATGGTTATACCTAATAGTTTGTTTTTGGTAATACGTTCTTTTAAAATGATATAACTAAAAAACAAAACAATCAATGGCGTTGAGGTTGTTATTATAGAAGCATCAATTGGCGACGTTAAATTAATACCATGAAAAAACAACAATTGGTTTGCTGCACCACCAACGAAGCCACAAAAGGCGAGTCTTAAAAAATCATTTTTAGCAACTTTTTCTTTAACAAAGGCAAGTTTCAGAATCCAAAATAAAAGCGCACAAGATGCAAGTCTGATATATACAAACGCAGTTGGACCAATTTTATCAGGCATAATGCCTTTGGCAATAATATAATTAGCACCATAAATTATATTGGCGCCCAGTAAAGCTAAATGCGCTTTGGTTGTGTTTTTTATCAAGCAAATACGTTTTTAATAAGCTGCGAAATTACAAAAATGAGTGCCAATCAAAATTTAATTAAGTATTAATTATTTCCTGTTTAAGAGTAATAGGATTAATTAGAAACAAAGCCTTTTTGTTTTATATAGAAAGCGTAAATTTGCACTTTTAATTTTCGTTATTACAAATAATAGAGATGTACTTGTAATAGCAAATCAGATTTGAAGATATAGATGCAATACAATTTCAACGACATAGATGCCAAATGGCAAAAATACTGGGCAGAAAACGAAACTTTTAAAGCCGAAAACAACAGCGAAAAACCAAAGTTTTATGTGTTAGATATGTTTCCTTATCCAAGTGGAGCAGGTTTACATGTTGGGCATCCGTTGGGTTATATAGCATCCGATATTTATGCACGTTACAAACGTCATCAAGGTTTTAATGTATTACATCCGCAAGGGTATGATAGTTTCGGTTTACCTGCAGAGCAGTACGCCATTCAAACAGGGCAACATCCAGCAGTTACAACTGCCGAAAATATAAAAACATACCGTCGTCAATTAGATCAAATTGGTTTTTCATTCGATTGGTCTCGTGAGGTGCGTACAAGTGATCCAAGTTATTATAAATGGACACAGTGGATTTTTATTCAATTGTTTGAATCTTGGTATAATAATGATACTGATAAAGCAGAATCTATTGAAACGCTAAAAGCAATATTTGCTTCGGAAGGAAACTCAAAAGTAAATGCCGTTTGCGATGATGATATTGAATCATTTTCTGCCGAAGATTGGAATGGTTTTGATACCGTAAAACAAGAAAAAATATTACTTCAATATAGATTAACTTATTTAGCCGAAACTGAGGTAAACTGGTGTCCTGCTCTAGGAACAGTTTTGGCAAACGATGAAATAATTAACGGTGTTTCAGAACGTGGTGGCCATCCTGTAATAAGAAAAAAAATGACCCAATGGAGTATGCGAATTTCTGCCTATGCAGAACGTTTACTTCAAGGTTTAGATACGATTGATTGGACAGATTCTTTAAAGGAAAGTCAGCGTAACTGGATAGGGAAATCTGTTGGGGCGTCTGTCACTTTTAAAGTTAATGAAAGCGATGCCGTTATTGATGTGTTTACAACAAGACCTGATACTATTTTCGGAGTTAGTTTCATGACTTTAGCGCCAGAACACGAATTAGTATCGCAAATAACAACACCAGAACAAAAAGCGGAAGTTGATGCTTATATTTTAGCAACAGCAAAACGTAGTGAACGTGATAGAATGGCCGATGTAAAAACCATTTCGGGGGCATTTACGGGAGCGTATGCAGTACATCCGTTTACAAAAGAACCTATTCCGGTTTGGATTGGCGATTACGTGTTAGCAGGTTACGGTACAGGAGCTGTTATGTCGGTACCATGTGGTGATGAAAGAGATTATGCATTTGCAAAGCATTTTAATATCCCGATTATAAATATTTTTGAAGGCGTTGATATTTCAGAATCTGCTTTTTCAGACAAAGAGAAAACCGTTATTGGTAATAGTGATTTCCTTAACGGAATGAATTACAAAAAAGCGACCAAACGTGCTATTTACGAATTAGAACAAATAGGTCAAGGTGAAGGGAAAACCAATTACCGTTTGCGTGATGCTGTTTTTAGTCGCCAGCGTTATTGGGGTGAGCCATTTCCTGTGTATTATGTTGATGGGATGCCGCAAATGATTGATGCTGCGCATTTGCCAATTAAATTGCCAGAAGTAGAAAAATATTTACCAACCGAAACAGGAGAGCCACCATTAGGAAATGCCACTGTTTGGGCTTGGGATACCATAAATAATAAAGTAGTTAGCAACGATCTTATCGATAATGAAATGATTCACCCATTAGAGTTGAATACGATGCCAGGGTGGGCAGGAAGTTCTTGGTATTTTAACCGTTATATGGATCCTACAAATACCGAAGCATTTGCAAGTCAAGAAGCGCTTAACTATTGGAAAGATGTCGATTTATACATTGGCGGAAGCGAGCATGCTACAGGACACTTGTTATATTCTCGTTTTTGGCAAAAATTCTTGTTTGATAAAGGGGTGGTGCCTGTTGATGAGTTTGCAAAAAAACTGATTAACCAAGGTATGATTTTGGGGACTAGTGGATATATAAATATGGCAATTTGCGTAATTAAGTTTAATATGCCATCTGGTACTGGTACAAAGGCAACAACTTATTTTGTTCCAATTGATGCGACAAAGAGCGATGGAGAATTGACTGACGAATACAAGTCTCTTTTACGTCAAAAAAATATTCTTAGTTATGAGTTTCATAAAATAAATGAAGATGATATTATTGAAGAAACTTTTAGTGTAAATAAAACTATTGTCCCTGTTCATGCAATTGATAATTCTGATAATTTGGTAATTGAAGAATTTATAAAATGGAAATATCCTAACAAAAAGAAGGATGATAAAGTTATTGATATTCTACAGTTAGAGGATTTTTACAAAGTAGGTCGCGAAGTCGAAAAAATGTCAAAATCTAAATACAACGTTGTTAATCCAGATGATATTGTAAAAGATTACGGAGCAGATAGTCTTCGTCTTTACGAAATGTTCTTAGGGCCATTAGAGCAATACAAACCTTGGAATACCGCAGGTATTACAGGTGTGCATTCGTTTCTTAAAAAACTTTGGAAATTATATGCCAATGATAATGGTTTAAAAGTAACCGAAGATGCAGCGTCAAAAGATGCTTTAAAAACGTTGCATAAAACTATTAAAAAGGTACAGGAAGATATTGAGAATTTCTCTTTCAATACATCGGTGTCCACTTTTATGATTGCTGTTAATGAGTTAACGGCTCAAAAATGTACAAGTAAAGACATTTTAGAACCTTTATTGGTTTTAATTTCGCCGTATGCACCACATATTGCTGAAGAATTATGGAATCAGTTAGGAAATAACGCGTCTATTACAACAGCTCCGTTTCCAGAATTTGATGCCAGTCATTTAGTAGAAAGCAGTAAAAACTACCCAATTTCATTTAATGGTAAAATGCGTTTTACGATGGAATTACCAATGGATATGAGTAAGGACGATATTGAAGCTGCGGTTATGGCAAACGAAAAAACGCAAGAACAATTAGCAGGCAGAACACCTAAAAAGGTAATTGTTGTTCCTGGTAAAATTGTGAATATAGTAGGTTAATAATAGTGTCTTGTCATGTAAACAAGAGCTGCGATTGAGACATCACATAATTTAATTACACATTTGATTACGTGATGTCTCTTTTCGTTCGAAATGACAAATGTTATTGGTTTTTTTGCGTTAGGGATTGCAGTGGTAGCTTTTGGCGAGGCGTGTATCGAGCCAAAACTTTTAACGAAAAGCCCGACCTGTTCCTGAACTTAATTCAGGATATAGGGTAACGCCCAAATAATTTTCACTCAAGTATTACATATAAATAACATGGAAATAATAGGATTTATTGCTGCTATTTTAACAACAGCTGCTTTTTTACCCCAAGTTTATAAAACTTGGAAAACCAAAGATGTTTCCGGTTTGTCTTTGCCTATGCTAATAATCTTTTTTATTGGCATTGTTGGCTGGTTAATTTATGGGATTTTAAAAGAAAGTCCGTCCATGATTTTTGCAAATAGTATTACTATTGTTTCTTCCTTTTTATTACTTTATTTTAAAATAAAATACCATAAACGTTAGACTGTAAAAGGCTGTTTTTAGCTTATTTATGAGTTTTTCTGTTATTATGGAATATTCAATGAATTCCTAGTAAGCTGGTATATGTTGTGTATTTATTAAATAAATGTTAAATTTGATAACAATAATTCAAATAAAATAAATTATTGACTTCAGATTTGAATCATTTATTTTAATTTTGTTAAAAATTAAAACTAACTTAATAAATATCTCTTTCTTATGAAAATTGGTGTTCCTATTGAAATTAAAAATAATGAAAACAGAGTGGGGATGACACCCTCTGGTGTGTTTGAATTAACGAAAAGAAATCATGCTGTTTATATACAAACAAATGCAGGTTTTAATAGTGGTTTTTTAGATGATGATTATATTAAAGCTGGTGCAACTATACTTGATACTATTGAAGAAGTATATGCTACTGCTGAAATGATTGTTAAAGTAAAGGAGCCTATTGAGAAGGAATATGATTTAATTAGACCAAATCAGGTTGTGTTTACATATTTCCACTTTGCATCAAGTGAAGCGCTTACACATGCTATGATTAAGAGTAATGCTATTTGTATTGCTTACGAAACGGTTGAAGATGCCGATGGAACTTTACCTTTATTAATTCCGATGTCTGAAGTTGCAGGGCGTATGTCTGTACAACAAGGAGCGAAATTTTTAGAAAAACCAATTAAAGGTCGTGGTATTTTGCTAGGTGGTATACCAGGAGTGCCTCCTGCTAAAGTTTTAATCTTAGGAGCAGGTGTTGTAGGACTTCAGGCAGCACGTATGGCTTCGGGATTAGGAGCTAGTGTTCATATTTTAGATATTAATATGAAAGCTTTACGTTACGTAAGTGATGTGATGCCTAATAATGTTGTTAGTGAATTTTCTAGTGAATATAATATTAGAAAACATATTGTTGATGCCGATTTAATTATTGGTGGTGTATTAATTAAAGGAGCAAAAGCACCTAAATTAATTACAAGAGATATGCTTAAAGAGATGCGTCCGGGTACTGTTATGGTAGATGTGGCTGTAGATCAAGGTGGTTGTTTTGAAACAACGAAGCCAACAACGCATCAAGATCCTACATATATTATTGATGAGGTGGTTCATTATTCTGTTGCAAATATGCCAGGAGCTGTACCTTATACATCTACAATGGGATTAACAAATGTAACATTGCCTTATGTTATTAAGTTAGCAAACGAAGGTTGGGAAAAAGCATGTGAAAATAGTGCCCCTTTAGCAAAAGGATTAAACATTGTTAAAGGAGAAATTGTTTATAAAGAAATAGCAGAGGCATTCGATTTAGAATTTGCTGAAGCATAATAATAATTTTTTTGGTTGACACTTAAGTGTTTTTAAAGTGGGGTTCCTAATTTAGGTTCCTCACTTTTTAATTTACTGACATATTATCATTTAATTAATAATGGCTTTATTTTTGTTATATTTAGTTTGTAATTAAAAACTTAAATAGATTTAAAATGTTAGTATATTATATATTATTAGGAGGTATTGCTTTAATAAGCTGGTTAGTAAGTAGTACTTTAAAACGTAAGTTTGAAAAATACTCAAAAGTACACTTACGTAATGGTATGAGTGGTGCCGAAATTGCTGAAAAAATGTTAGCAGATCACGGTATTAGAGATGTTGAGGTTATTTCTACACCTGGACGTTTAACCGATCATTATAACCCGAAAAATAAAACCGTAAATTTAAGTGAAGCCGTTTATAATCAACGTAACGCTGCGGCTGCGGCTGTAGCTGCACATGAATGTGGACATGCGGTACAACATGCTAAAGCATATCAATGGTTAACAATGCGTTCGGCTTTGGTTCCTGTAGTGAGTGTGACTTCGGGTATGTCTATGTGGATTGTTATTGGTGGTCTTGCATTAGGCGCAGCAGCAGGAATTGGATTAGGTTACTGGGTTGCTATTGCCGGTTTAGTAATGATGGGTTTTGCAACCTTGTTTAGTTTTATTACGTTACCTGTAGAATACGATGCTAGTAATCGAGCCTTAGCTTGGTTAAAAAACAAAAACATGGTATCTCAAGAAGAATATAAGGGTTCTGAAGATGCCCTTAAATGGGCTGCAAGAACTTATTTAGTAGCGGCTATTGGTTCACTTGCTCAGTTAGTATATTGGGGATTTAGAGTGTTTGCAGGAGGAAGAGATTAATTTCTTAGAAAAAATTATATAAATAAAAAAAAGCTGGTAAAAGTTAACTTTTACCAGCTTTTTTTTGCTGCCAAGCATGTGTATTATCTTATATTTGTGTCTTAAAATATAACATTTAATGAAAACAACTGCTTTATTTATTTTATTCTTATTCACTTGCAATATATATTCGCAAGATGTATCAATGGTTAAAAGTGAAATTTTCAAAGATTCAAAAAAGAATAGTTCATTATTATTTTCTTTGGAAGATTCAAATGGTGAAATTATAACTATACGATCATATAGAGGGGGTATGATGCAAAAATTAAAAGGATACTACATTCAACATTTTGATACTAACCTTAGGCTTTTAAAAGAGGTTGAGTATGATGTTGAAGATAATCATATAAAGAATGCTTTTATTAAAGATGGTCAATTACATTTAATTGAATTTGATTATAAAAAAAAGGAAGACAGAATTGTTTTTAATTCAGTTTCGGCAAATCTTGATGATTTAAAGTTTAGTAAGAAAGAATTAATCTCTTTTTCAGAAGATAATATGCAGAAATACTTTGGGGCAATATTTTTTCCTTTTTTTGGTAGTAATCTTTCTCAGGTAGATAGAGATCATATGGGGGAGGTAGTTTTGTCTGCCAATAAAGCGTTTTTTGTAATAAATTTTGATTTTAAAGATAAGGATAAAGAAACTCATAAAGTTTTTGTCTTTAATAGTGATTTTGAAAAAGTTTTTGAAAAACTGATAAAGAAAGATATTAAAGATATGCTCTTTGAATACAATAGCATTGATGTGGATGGTAAAGATGGTACTGTTTATTTTTTAGGAAAATCTTTTGAAAATGATTCAAGAAGAACAAAGAAAAAAGGAAAAGCGAATTATCATTTCGAGTTATTTAAGGTAAATGCAGAAGGACAGCAGCAGGTTAGTTTTAAAAATGCTGATAAATTTATTTCTTCACTTGAATTAATTAAAGGAGAAGATAGGTTAGCATGTGTTGGTTTTTATGGAAAAAAAGATGAATTTAGATCTAATGGTGTTTGTTTATTTAATCTTAATTCTGAAAGTTTAGAAATGGAAAACCAAAAATTCACAGCGTTTTCAGAAGAATTTATGACAGATAAATATGGAGACAAAGAGAATAAAAAGAAAAGAAAAAAAGAAAAAGGAGTTCGTAATATAGATTTCAAAGGTGTTTATATAATGGAAAATGGAGATATTGTTGTTAATGCTGAAGAATTTTATATTACTGTATATACATCAATGTCAAGTACTGGAGCTATGACTACTCGTACAGTTTACCATTTTGATGATATAATTAGTTTACGGCTTGATAAAGATGGAGGATTAAAATGGGCAAGAAATATTAACAAAGCACAAACAGGATTTGCTAATAGTTCTTTTACATCTATTCCTGTAGGTGAATCTTCTTATTTCTTTATTAACTGTTCTGATAATATTAAGAAATTAAGTCAAGATAGAATTGCTTTTAGACAGACAAATGCTAAAAAATCTAATCTTTATATGATTAGTATTAATAAAGATGGAGCGATTGATTTTAAAAAATTAATAGATGATAAAGATTCTAAAGTGTACTATAAAGTAAATGATGGTGTGATTAACTTAAACAAACAAACTGTAACATTATCAGGGAAAAAGAAAAAGAATACTAGGATTTTAAAAATAAAAATCTGATTTCACTGAAAAAACAAAAAAGCCTTGAAAATTTTTCAAGGCTTTTTTGTTTCTTTACAATTCAATAAAAACAGCACATGAGCACCCCTTTATCATACTATAAAAAACATTTAGAATCTTATAATCAGGCTGTGCGAAAGTTGTACAAAAAAATGACAGCCTTAAGTACGTTAAGATTGTTAACTTTTATTATTGCTGCTTTTGGTGTTTATGTAACTTTTAGTCAATGGCAAGTGGCGGTTTTTATCGCTGTTGTTGGTATTGCTGTGTTTTTGTTTTTGTTATCAAAGTATAACGATGTTAAAGCAGAAAGACAATTTAATGAAGCTTTGGTAGCTATTAATGAAGATGAAATTAAAATAGCTTCGGGCGATTTTCATGATCGAAATGATGGCTTGCAGTTTCAAGACCCTAATCATTTTTATAGTTTAGATATAGATTTGTTTGGACGTGGTTCTTTTTTTCAGTTTATAAATAGAACACGTATTAATGAAGGCACTCAAAAATTAGCCGATGTTTTAAAAGCAAATGATGTTGATGGTATTGTATTACGTCAAGAAGCTATAAAAGAACTTGCTTCTAAACCAGAATGGCGACAACATTATACGGCAACATCGAGTTTGGTTTCTGTAGAAATACCTGCGAACAAAATTATAGGTTGGTTACAAAATCATAAAACGTTTTTGCCCAAAATAATGAAATGGATGCCGTTAGTTTTTACTATAATGTCGTTACTTATATTCGTACTCATATTTTTAAACGTCATTACACATCAAGCTTTAATTGGCTATTGGTTGCTTGTTGGATTGGGTGTTACTGGATGTTATCTTAAAAAAATAAATTCTCTAGCTTCGAATACAGATAAGGTAAAAGAGACTTTTAAACAATATGCATTACTTTTAAATTTGATTGAAAAAGAATCATTTTTTTCAGAATTATTAAAAGGAAAGCAACAACAAATTCAACAAGAAGGAAAAAAAGCATCTGCTATTTTTAAAGATTTTTCCAAATCGTTGGATGCCTTAGATAATAGAAATAATTTTATCTCTGCCATTTTTGGAAACGGTTTGTTTTTGTCCGATTTAAAAAATAGTTATCACATAGAGCAATGGATTAAGCAACATGCTAATAAAGTAGCTGATTGGTTTGAAGTTGTGTCGTTTTTTGATGCTTATAATTCTTTAGGAAACTTTACTTTTAACCATCCTGATTTTGTGTTTCCAAACATAGAAAAAGGTGCTGTAATTAAAGCAGAAGGTTTAGGACATCCGTTACTAAATAAAACCAAGCGTGTTGATAGTGATTTAATAATTGATAACGAACAGTTTTTTATTGTTACAGGCGCAAACATGGCTGGAAAAAGTACGTTTTTGCGTACCGTATCTTTACATATTGTTATGGCGAATGTTGGCTTGCCTGTTTGTGTAAAGACCAGCAAATATGCGCCGGTTAAGTTAATTACAAGCATGCGTACTACAGATTCGTTAACCGATGATAGTTCGTATTTCTTTTCAGAATTAACACGTTTAAAATACATTGTAGATGCCATTCAAAAAGAGCCTTATTTTATTGTGTTAGATGAAATTTTAAAAGGTACCAATAGCACCGATAAAGCTATTGGTTCTCGCAAGTTTGTTGAAAAACTTGTTGCTTCAAATGCTACAGGAATTATTGCAACGCATGATTTGAGTTTATGTGAAATTGAAAAAGAACTTGATGATGTGAAAAACTATTATTTTGATGCCGAAATTATTAATGATGAGCTTCATTTTGATTATACTTTGAAAACAGGTATTTGTCAAAATATGAATGCATCGTTCTTATTGAAGAAGATGAATATTGTTTAATCCTCGAAATTAATTCGAAGATTAAACAAAAACTAAATTAAGAGGTTTATTTTTTTGGATGCACCAAAACCATTTCATCAATTAGGTGTGTTGCTTCGGCATATTTATCAATTATAAAAAGAACATAACGTAAATCGACCATAATATTTCTACAAATATCTGGGTCGTAGTTCATGTCACTCATTGTGCCTTCCCAAACACGATCAAAATTTAAGCCTACAAGATTTCCATGTGCGTCAATAGCTGGACTTCCTGAGTTTCCGCCAGTTGTATGATTCGTTCCTAAAAAACATACAGGAACTTTGCCGTTTTTATCTGCATACTGTCCATAATTTTTAGATTCATATAAATCACGTAATTTTTTAGGAACATCAAATTCATAATCTCCAGGAATGTATTTCTCTATAACGCCATCTAAATAGCTTACAGCATTATAATGTACAGCATCTCTTGGAGAATAACCATGTACTTGTCCGTAGGTAACTCTAAGGGTGCTATTGGCATCAGGGAAATAGCGTTCGTTTGGTAAAGCTTCCATTAAAGCTGTCATATATGCTGTTTGTAAGGTAGTAATAGGTTCGTTTTTTTCAATAAATTCATTATTAACAGTATTGAAAAACTCGTTAATGATTGGTTTTGCATATTGATAAGCAGCATCTTTGTTCAGTTTTTTAACGATGTCTTTAATATTAGAACCTTCTAATAATTTTAAAGCGTTATCTAAATTAGTAAACGCAGTATTGTCATATATACTAGAATCTATATTACTATTATAAAATGGCATTACAGCTTTAAAAACACCTTTGTCTACAGCCACATCATAATTTTTATGAATACCTTTTAAATCGTCAATTAAACTAGCTTTTCCTTTTTCTAAATTATCTGGATTTGCTGTTATAGCTTGCTCAAATTGATAAGATCTAAATAGCATTTGCATTAATTCATTGGTAACTAAAAAGACTTCAATAAAATTACGGCGCTTAATATTTACAGGAGCAAAATCTTTATACAAACGATCAAATTCAGGAAGAATATATCCATATTTATCCTCCAAACCTTTTTCTTTTAAAGCTTTAATGAATGTTGCCTCAAAACCTTGTCGTTTTGCTACGGCATTACTTTTTTCAATTCCTAAATTCTCGCCTATCCATTTTTTCCAAGCATTTGCAATACTTGCTTGTTTTGATGCGTATTTAATGCGTACTTCATCGTTTTTTTTCATTTCTGCATCAATTACTTTTAAAGCAGCTTCACGAATAGCAATATTTGTTGGATTAAATTCTTTTGTTATATGTTCTATAGCAACAGCGGGTAAATATTCGTTAGTTCTACCAGGGAAACCAAATACCATAGTAAAATCGCCTTCTTCAACACCATCTAAAGAAATTGGTAAAAAGTGCTTTGGTTTATATGGCTTATTGTTCTTGTTATATTTTGCAGGATGGTTATTTTCATCGGCATAAATTCTAAATATTGAAAAATCGCCCGTATGTCTTGGAAAAACCCAGTTGTCTGTATCGCTACCAAATTTACCAATACTTGTTGGGGGTGCACCAACCAAACGAATATCTTCAAAACGTTCTGTAACAAATAAAAAGTACTGATTGCCTTTATAGAATGATTTAACCTTAACATCGTGCCAGCTTTCTCTTGGCCAGTTTTTCATGATATCATTACTTGTTTTAGCTATTACAGATTGTTTGTTTTTTTCAGTCATTTCATCGTTAACCATTTTTAAAATATCTTCTGTAATATCGTGAATGCTAACAATAAATTCTACATACAAACCTTTGTTAGGTATTTCTTCATCAAGGTTCATAGCCCAAAAACCATCTTTTAAATAATCGTTTTCAAGAGAAGAATGTGATTGTATTTGTCCATAGCCACAATGATGATTTGTTAAAAGTAACCCGTTAGGTGAAATGACTTCGCTAGTGCATCCACCATCAAAATGGCCAATAGCATCTTTTAAGCTTGAATTGTTAACATCGTAAATGTCTTTAGCTGTTAGTTTGCTTCCAAGACTAGTCATTTCGTCTTCATTTAAACCTTCTAAAAGAGAAGGTATCCACATGCCTCCTTGTTGAGCAGAGATATTAATACTTATAAAAAACAGAATGATTTTAATATATTTCATAGTGTAGTAAATTGAATGTAATCAAATATATAAAGCATTTATTTATTATTGTAAATTTACAGTTCTATTTAACATAAAATGCAGCATATTTCTAAACTCCCTAATATTGGAACAACTATTTTTTCTGTGATGAGTGCTTTAGCAACAGAGCATGATGCAATAAATTTATCTCAGGGTTTTCCCGATTTTGATAGCGATCAGAAATTAATAGACTTAGTGAATAAAGCTATGAACTCGGGCTATAATCACTATGCGCCAATGAAGGGTGATTTAGAATTAAGAGAAGCAATTGCTAAAAAATTTGATTTACTTTACGGTACAAGTTATCATCCAGAAACAGATATTACTGTAACAGCAGGTGCCACACAAGCTATTTTTACCATTATCACAACATTTGTAAAACCTAATGATGAGGTTATTGTTTTTAAACCAGCTTATGATAGTTATCAGCCAGCAGTGGAACTTAATGGAGGGAAAGTTATCCCAATTCAAATGCAAGCTTCTAATAATTTTAAAGTAGATTGGAAGGACGTAAAAGAAAAGGTTAATAGTAGTACTAAAATGATTATTATTAACTCACCTCATAACCCTACAGGTACCGTGTTTTCTAGAGAAGATATGTTGCAATTGGAAGCCATTACAAAGGATACTAATATTATTGTATTGAGTGACGAGGTTTACGAGCACATGATTTTTGATAATGAAAAACATCAGAGCGCGTGTTTGTTTCCTGGATTGAAATCTAGAAGTTTTGTGGTGGCATCTTTTTGTAAAACATTTCATAATACAGGGTGGCGTATTGGCTATTGTTGTGCGCCAAAAGAGCTCATGAAAGAGTTTTTAAAAGTACATCAGTTTAATGTGTTTTGTATTCATAACCCAACACAAAAAGGCATTGCAGATTATATGCAAGAACCAAAGCATTATTTAGATTTATCTGCTTTTTATCAGAAAAAAAGAGATTTGTTTTTAAGTTTATTAAAAGATTCTAGATTTAAATTTACACCTTCAAAAGGAACTTATTTTCAAGTGTTAGATTATACTAGTATTACTGATGAATATGATGTTGATTTTGCAAAACGATTAACTACTGAATTTGGTATAGCTTCAATTCCGTTGTCGGTTTTTAATATAAATAGTTTAGATAATAATGTCCTCCGATTTTGTTTTGCAAAAAAGGATGATACCTTAAAGCGAGCAGCAGATATTTTAAATACTATTTAATTATGGAAAATCAACTTAAAATAGCACTTGTACAATCTGATTTAGTTTGGGAAAACCCTGAACAAAATCGGTTGAACTTTTCAGAAAAAATAAAGTCTATTTCTGATTCTGTCGATGTTATCGTCCTCCCCGAAATGTTTACTTCGGCTTTTACTATGAATGCTTCCAAAGTTGCTGAAACTATGCATGGTGATACCGTTTTATGGATGCAAAAAGAAGCTTTAAAAGCAAATGCCGCCATTGTTGGAAGTTTTATTATTTCAGAAGAAAATAGGTTTTATAATAGACTCCTTTTTGTAGAACCTTCTGGTAAAATTACACATTATAATAAGCGACATACGTTTACTCTTGCGGGTGAAGATAAAGTGTTTTCGGCAGGAGATGAAAAAGTAATTATCGAATATAAAGGTTGGAAAATTTGCCCGCTTGTATGTTACGATTTACGATTTCCTGTTTGGGCAAGAAATGTTGAAGATTATGATGTTCTATTATATGTAGCCAACTGGCCAAAGCCTAGAATTTCTGCTTGGAATGCCTTGTTAAAAGCGCGTGCTATTGAAAATATGAGCTATGTAATTGGCGTGAATAGAGTAGGTGTTGATGGTGTAAATATGGAATATTCAGGACACTCTGCAGTGTACGATGTTTTAGGTAACATACAAACAAATTTCACACCCAATACAGAGCAAATTGAACTTGTTACTCTAGAAAAAAGACACGTTGAAGCTTACAGAAGTAAGCTTAAGTTTTTAAATGATAAAGACGATTTTAATTTAATAATATAAAAGTCCAAACAGCATCCCAACCTGCCCTTATATCGTCATCTGGCTGTCCTTGATAAAAGCTTACACGTTCGGGTTGGATTTTTTTAAGATAATTACCTGTATCGTATTTTTTATTACCATTGGAGTCAAAAACAACCCTTAAATAATATTTCCCAGGCTGAATGTGAAAAAAGTCAACTGGTTTGTTTTTAGTTACATATTGTTCTAATTTCACTTTTCCATCTTTGTCGGTTAGCTGAACAATAACTGGGTAAACGGCATTTTTTAAATAAATCCTTAAGTTGCTATCTGATTTTTCTTTAGTAGTAACAGAATAATTTAATGTATCATTTTTAGTTTCAAAAAAATCAGTAAAAGCTTCTGGTAGTACTTGTATTTTATAGCTATTCTCTTCGGTTCTTTTAAAGTTTATAGCGTAGGTATTATTTATGGTGTCAAATTCTGTGGAAAAATCAACGTTTAAAGAATCTTTATCCATTATACTAATTTTAGAATCATCAAAACTCATAAAAGGGACGCTTCCTCTTATTTTATATGGGTCTTCAGAACCAGTAGGTAAAATACCCTTTAAGGTTAGAGAATCTCGTTTCTTATCTCTTATTTTAACTGTATAATCTTTTTTGAATTTATTCTTGCTATTAGAAACTGTAAAAAGAAGCGAATCTACTTCTAACTTAGGTTTGTACCAATAGTAAAGGGAATCTGTTTTTTCGTCTTTGGTAATGCGGTAACTAAAATTATCTGGTACTTCAGAATTAATGTCAATAGTCATGCCTCTATAGTCACCTTCGTAACCAAAAGTAATTTTTTCGCTAGCATCTAAGATTGGTCTAGAGGCATTAAAATCTAAATCTTCAGAAAAAAGTTTAAGAGTATAAAGCGAATCGGTTGGCACTTCTATAAAATCTTTATAAAATGCAATTTGATCTGTTTTTTGCTGAAATTTATTATCGCCATTACCATCTTTTAAAGCCATCAACATATATTTTCCTGCCTTAATGTTTTCAATAGAAAAAGTTGTAAGACTATCTAATGTATTGGTTATATACTTTGGTTTTTCTTTATATACAATAGAATCGGAAAAAGTCGAATCAACTTCATAAAGTGCAACATTTATAAAGGTTTCTGGTTGTCTTTTTATCGCATCAACAACTTGACCTTTAACAGTAAGTGAATCGATGTAATCTCCTGTAGAAAGCACATAACGGTAATACGGATAGGGATTTCCTTCATTATTATCTACTATACTGTTTCCAAAATTAAAAGCATAAGTGGTGTTAGCTTCTAAGGTATCGTGTATTTTAATAGTAATATATTTGCTCGCACTACCAATAGGTGTAATTTCTGGAGGTGTATCCATTGGAGGCGAAATAATAAGTTGCTTTTGTAAGTCCTTCATTTTAACATACTCGTCAAAATAAATTTTTATTTCATTATCACTAAATTGTGTAGAATAGTTTTCAGGAATTGCTTTTACTATAACAGGAGGGTCTAGATCTTTAGGTCCGCCTTCAGGAGTGCCACGGTTTGCACAGTTAACAAAAACAAGCCCAATAGAAAAGGCTAAAATAAAATTTGAAAGCTTCTTATACATTACCAATAATACTTTTGCACAAACCTACATAATTTTTAACACACATCAAGCATTAGAAAGTCGTCATGAAGATTAAAAATACAATAAAATATGACTTCTTATAAGTTTTTGCATAGCACCGCTATGGATAAACTTAAAGAAGTAGGGGGTGATATATTTTGAAGTAGTTTTAATATGTAATAGATTTTCTAATGTATGATGTGTGTTTATAGATATAACGACAATCTTATTTAAGCTATTGCCATAGTTGCAATACTTATTTTTATGTTTTTTGTTTGGTTTAAAACTAAAATACAAGCTTCTAAGGTTGCTCCAGTAGTAATAATGTCGTCTACTAATAGAATATGTTTGTTATTTATAGTTTCCATATTCTTCAGTGCAAATAATTCATCGGTATTAGTCCAACGGGAAAAACGACCTTTGTTGGTTTGCGATTTTGTATTTGTTATTTTGATTAATACATCTTCTTTATAGTCGGCATTTAAACATTCAGCAAGTTGTTGTCCGAATTTAGTAACTTGATTATAACCTCGTTTTTTAAGTTTCTTTTTATGAAGCGGAACAGGAATTATAGCATCAATATTTTTATAGGGTTCAAGTGTTTTAAGTTCACCACCAAGCCAGTTTCCTAAAACAAATCCAATATTTTCATAGCCTTTATATTTTAAACCGTGAATGAGTTGCTGTACTAAACCTTTTTTTTCAAATCTGAAAAGAGCTGTGCCATTTTCAATCTTTGCTCGTCCATAAAGCACTTTTTTTACAGCATCGTTATCATTAAAATGAAAGTTGGTTATTGGTAAATCATGCCGGCAATCTATACAAATGGTGTCTTCATTATCATTCAATAAATTATGACAAGCATAACAAACTTTTGGGAAGAATAGATTTAGTATAGATTTGAGCATGTGTATTATTAAGTTAATTTATAAAGTAAAATAAACATAATGGATGAGTTAATTACTCTAGTTTTCTTTTTTAGGCTTATTTATAATCAATTCATTAGAAATAAAAACAACTATTAATGTAGCTTTTTACGTAATTAATACAAGAATTTTTTTTAAAATTTAACATATTTACTTATAATAATAGAATTTAATTCTTACATTTAGCATCAATAAATTTTTATTTTAAAATAAAAAACAGCATAAATAAGGTTAAAATTAAATAATTAATGCTTAATAAAACAATCGATTGCGTTTTTTGATATGTTAAATATTATAATGCTGAAAATAAACTTGAAAGCATTCAAAATTAATATAAAAGTAAAATGGAATTCTCTTTGCTCAAGAACAATATCCTTTTATTGAAATGGAGATTAAAAAAACTTGATAGTCTTTAAAAGATTCAGGTCAAATATATAATTATTAAATTTTTTATTATGAAAAAATTAAGTTTAAAAAAACTAAACATAGAAGCTAAAGATATACTTCAAAAAAGTCAGATAAAATCTGTGTTTGGTGGATATGAGGGAGGTAGTGGTAATATTCTTGTGCTATGTATAAAATCTAATGGACAAGTAATTGGTCCATTATGTCTAGGGGATTGCTATCCAACTCTTTATCATTGTCGGCAAGCATATGGGAGTAATGTAGCAAATATGAGTTGCCAAGGAGCATGTTAATTATAAATGAAAACTAATATTTATCTTAAAGCGATAAATATTCCAAATGAATATAAAAGCGAAAAGATATTCACTTTATAAACAAAAATACCCTTTTCGTGAAATGCAGACTAAAAAACTTAATAGTCTTTTAAATGTTTAAGTTGAAAATTATTATTATTTTATGGATAATTGCGTAAATGCTACAAGAAAACTTTTAAACACTCTTAATGTTAAGAATACAAAAAAGTACTTAGAAGATAGTATTCTATCCCACCCAGAACATCCAAGTTTACTAGCTATTTCAGATACTTTAGAAAAATATAATATTGAAACGTTAGCTGTTAAAATTGATCAGGAAAAACTAAATAACATGCCTTTGCCTTGTATTGTGCAAGTAAAAAAACAGGGAACGCATGTATTTTTTGTGTTAAAAAAGGTACTAGCAAATGAAGTTGAGTATTATGATGATAAAAGTAAACTTGTAAAAACTTTAAAGGAGGATTTCCTTAAATCATGGACAGGAATCTGTTTGTTAGCTGAAACATCAACAGAGTCTAAAGAAATTGATATTGACAAAAAATTATTATCATCCAATATTTTAAAGGGACTAAAAGTATCTATAGTTTTATTTATTTTGGGTTGGGTGGCAATAAGTTTTATAAATTCGGAGTCTAACGCTACATTAATATCATCAAGTTTTACTGCGATATATACCCTTTTAAAAATAACAGGTTTAATTGTTGGAGGTTTGTTATTATGGTTCGATGTAGATCAATACAACCCAACCTTACAAAATTTTTGCACTGGAAGCAGTCAAAAAATAAATTGCAATTCGGTTTTAAATTCTAAACATGCCAAACTGTTCAAAGGTACTTTTAGTTTGAGTGAGTTAAGTTTTTCTTATTTTTTTGGCTCATTCTTTTTTCTATTAATTTCAAGTTTTTCAATTCCATCATTATCAATTTTAGCACTAATTAGTTTTGTGTCTTTACCAATAATAGCCATTTCAGTGTATTATCAAGCAATAGTTATTAAGCAATGGTGTAAGTTTTGCATCATTATCCAAACAGTATTGGTTTCAGAAATTCTTGTTTCGTTTTTTGGAAACTTTTACAGTTCAAATTTGCAATTAGAAACGATTCCTCTTTTACTAGCATTATTTTTAATACCCATATTGACTTGGAAACTAATAAAACCATTATTAGAACAAGAAAAAGAAACTAATTTACATAAGCGCGGACTTAAAAAAATAAAAAGCAACCCGAATGTTTTGGAAGGTTTATTGTCAAAATCCAGAAAAATAGGAACACCTTTAGATGGTTTGGGCATCTCCATTACAAATGAAAATGCCAAATACCTTGTGGTTAAAGTTTGTAATCCTTACTGTGGTCCTTGTGCCAAAGCACATCCTATTTTAGAAGATTTGGTAAAAAAGGGTACTATAAATCTGCAAGTATTATTTACAGTAAGCAGTGATGCTAACGATTTAAAAGCTAAACCTGTAAGTCATTTTTTAGCCATTGATAGCTTAGGGAATAAAAAGAAAACTCAAAAGGCTTTGGATGATTGGTACTTGGCAGACCAAAAAGATTATGAAACGTTTGCCAGTAAATACCCTATGAACGGTGAATTAGAGTTGCAAAACAATAAAATAGAAGCCATGAGAAATTGGTGTAAAGCTGAAAACATAATTCATACCCCTACTCTTTTTATTAATGGTTACGAATTACCTAAAGAATATACAATTGAAGATTTAACAGATGTTTTAATTTAAAAAAAGCCCAAAGCATACACTTTGGGCACGAACAATACCCTTTTCGCGAAAGGCAGACCAAAACCTTGATGGTCTTTAAATGCTCGGGGCAAATATAATTATTAATATTTTTTTTATTATGAAAAAATTAAGTTTAAAAAAACTGAATTTAGGAGCTAGTGATATGCTTCAACGCAACCAGCTTAAAACTGTGTTTGGTGGTGGTTATGGTGATGGTTATTACGCGTGTTGTTACAACAATGATCTTTTCAATTGTAGTCCATGTGTGTATACTGGTACTGCAACTAGTTGTCCATCTGGTCAATCTCTTTTTGCCTGTGCCATGATCTAATATGATCTGGTCAAAAAAGTTTAAGGGGCAGTAAGTAAATATTTTTACTGCCCTTTTAATATTATTTTTATGAAGAAGCATTGCAAACTTTATAAATTATTTAATTTAACACAAAGTATTTAACTTAAATTGCGCAATAAAACCTTCCCTTTTTACAAACAACCAGACAGTAAAGACTGTGGTCCTACTTGTTTACGTATTGTAGCCAAATATTATGGCAAACTTATTTCTTTACAAGAAATACGCGATTTATCTGAAACTACCAGAGCTGGAAGTAATCTGCTTAAATTAAGTGATGCTTCCGAGACTATTGGGTTTAAATCTTTAGGTGTAAAATTTGATTTTAACAAGTTAAAAGAAGCTCCGTTACCACTTATAGTCCATTGGAATAAAAACCATTTTGTAGTGGTGTATAAAATTAAGGATGATGTGGTTTATATATCAGATCCATCCTATGGTTTAATTACTTATACTAAAGATGAATTTATACAACGATGGATTGGCAATAATGCCACTGAAGACAGTAAAGAGGGGATAGCCTTATTGTTAGAAATAACTCCAAAATTTAAAAAACTAGATTGGGAAGAAACTGATAAAAAATCATTTAGATTCCTATTTCAATATCTATTTAAGTATAAAAATTTACTACTGCAACTTATTATTGGTTTATTAGTTGGTAGTATATTACAGCTTATTTTTCCTTTTTTAACACAAAGTATAGTTGATGTAGGTATACAAAATCAAGATATTAGTTTTATATATGTAGTCTTAATTGCACAATTAATGTTGTTTCTTGGCCGTGTGAGTGTTGATGTTTTTAGAAGTTGGATATTATTACATTTAAGTACACGCATAAATATATCATTAGTATCTGATTTTTTTATTAAACTAATGAATCTTCCTATAGCTTATTTTGATACTAGAATGACAGGAGATATTATGCAACGAATAAATGACCATAGCCGAATAGAGAAGCTCTTAACGGGTTCTACTTTAAATACGCTTTTTTCTATGGTAAGCTTATTTGTTTTTGGAGTTGTTCTTATTTATTATAGCACATCTATATTTTTCATATTTGCATTTGGTAGTATTATTTATATTCTCTGGATTTTATTTTTCTTAAAACGACGAAAAGAACTAGATTATAAGCGTTTTTCTCAGTCAAGCCAAGAGCAAAGTACGGTTATAGAGCTTGTAAATGGTATGCAAGAAATAAAAATGAATAATGCCGAAAAACAAAAACGTTGGAAATGGGAATATGTACAAGCACGCCTTTTTAAAGTCTCTATGCAAAGTTTGGCCTTAGAGCAAACACAAGGGGTGGGGTCATCTTTTATTAATGAGTCTAAAAATATATTTATAACCTTTACTTCTGCCTTATTGGTTATAGAAGGCTCTATTACATTGGGTATGATGCTATCTATTCAGTATATTATTGGGCAATTAAATGGGCCTATAACACAATTGGTAGGTTTTATTCAAGCAACCCAGGATGCAAAAATAAGTTTAGAGCGTTTAGGTGAAATTCACGATAAAGACGATGAGGAAAGTAAAGAAAAACACTTAATATCTAATATTAAACTTAACCAAAATCTGGAAGTCAATAATATTACGTTTAGATATATTGGAAGCGACGAGCATGTCATTAAGGGATTAAGTATGCGTGTACCTGCTAACAAAATTACAGCGATAGTAGGTGCGAGTGGCAGTGGTAAAACAACCTTAATGAAAATTTTATTAAAATTTTATGACGTAGAGAAAGGTACTGTTTTATATGGAGAACATTATTTAAATGCTATTTCGCATAGAGCATGGCGGGCTAATTGTGGTGTTGTGATGCAAGAAGGCTATGTGTTTAACGATACTATAGCCTATAATATAGCTGTTGGAGAGGATACTATAGACCAAGAGCGCCTAGTAAAGGCAACTAAAGTTGCTAATATATATGACTTTATTCAATCGTTGCCTGTAGGTTTTAATACTAAAATAGGTAATGAAGGTGTTGGAATGAGTACAGGGCAAAAGCAACGGTTGTTTATAGCAAGGGCCGTATACAAAAATCCTGATATTTTATTTTTTGATGAGGCTACTTCTGCTTTAGATGCAAAGAATGAACGGATAATTATGGAAAATTTGAATGCGTTTTTTCAAGATAAAACAGCTGTTATTATTGCCCATCGTTTGAGTACTGTTAAAAATGCTGACCAAATTGTGGTTGTTGATGAAGGTATGATAATAGAATCAGGTACGCATACTGAATTACTTAACCAGAAAGGTGCTTATTATAGTTTAGTAAAAAATCAATTAGAGTTAGAAAAATTAAGCAGTACAAAAAATGCCTAAAAAGACAAAAGAGAACAATTTAGAATTACGGTCCGAAGAAGTACAGGAAATTTTATCTAATCCGCCTTCATGGATTGTAAGATGGGGTATTACACTCATTTTTATGTTTGTTTGTATTATAGTTTCGCTTTCTTTCATGATTGAATACCCTGATTTTGTTACTGCAAAAGTATTAGTAACAACGAAGCATCCAACAGAAAAAGTAATTTCGAGATACTCTGGGGCATTAGAGAAAATATTTATTAAAAATCGTGATACCGTAACCATTAATCAAAAATTAGCTGTTATAAAAAATACAGCAAATTTTAACGATGTGTATATTTTAAAAAGTATCGTTGATACACTTCCTTTCAATGTTAAAACGTTTAAATTTCCTTTTAAAAAAACAGCCTATATGGTATTAGGAGATATTAGTTCTGCCTATTTTAGTTTTGAAAAAAGTTATTTAGATTACTATTTATTAAAAGATTTAGATCCCTATCAAAATCAGTTGGGAGGAAACAAAGTTTCTCTTCAAGAATTAAAAAATAGATTGAGAAGTCAAAAAGCTCAAAAAAAATTATTAGAGCAAGAACACAAACTAAAGCAAACAGATTTTGAACGTGATAAATACCTGTTTAAGAAAGGTATTATTTCTCAAAGAGATTATGAGTTAAAACAATTAGAGTTTATTCAAATGCAAAAGAGTATTAGTGCTATGGCTATTTCTATTTCTCAAATGACTGAGGCTATTTCTTCTGCTAATCAAACATTAAAAAGCACCCGTATTAATGAACAAGAAGACAATACTAAGTTCTTAAAAAATTTAGTGCAATCATATGATGTGCTTAAAGAAGCTATTAGGAATTGGGAATATAATTATGTTTTAACGTCTTCAATTAATGGTGTTATTAGTTTTCAAGATTATTGGGGGGAAAATCAATTTGTAAACTCAGGAAGTATTGTTTTTTCAATTTTGCCAATAGATACTTCTGTTTTAGTTGGTAAACTTCTTATACCAGCACAAAATGCGGGGAAAGTAGTTGTTGGGCAAAAAGTATTTATTAAGCTAGATAATTTTCCATATCAACAATATGGTATGTTAATAGGTAAGGTAACTAATTTTTCTATTTCTCCAAATGCAGAAGGTAATTATACGGTGTACATATCATTACCAAACGGAACTAAAACGGCTTATAATAAGCGTTTTAAGTTTACTCAAGAGCTATTAGGTAATGCAGAAATAGTAACGGAAAATTTAAGTGTTGCTGAAAGGCTGTTTTATAAGTTTAAGGATATTTTTAAGTATTAAATGTTAAAGAACAATTAACCAGACTAAGTAATGTAGTGCTTGTTTCTGTTTGAATCCCCAATTGATTTACAATAAGGTTAATTTTGTTAATATACACTTCATTAATTTTGTTTTCTAATTGAATTGTTTCTAATTGGTTATTCAGGTATTTATTAATATAAGTTTTACAAAATTCAAACCAATCTGCCAGCCACGGCTCTTCATTTTTAATATCTTCAACAGATAGTAATTCTTTCGTAAGGTTTAATATTTCATTATATTCTTCAGGAAAGACATTTTTTATAGATTGACCATGCGAAAAATAATCATTTTGTATGTTTATAAACATACTTTTTGCAACCTGTTGATTAAAATGGATAATAGCTTTTCCGAGAGTTATAGTAGCATATATTGCTAATGTATGGATGTCTTCTTGTGTGAATTCTTCAGTTTTTAACCCTGAAAACATTAATAGTGTTAAATTCTCTTGAATATTATATGCGGAAAGGCCATTTTTACTATAAGGGATTGAATATAAGCCAATCTGAAAAGTATTAGTGGGGTATGGTATTCCAATGCCTTTAACTTCAAAGATGTATTTTTGAGGCCTATTTTTTTCTTTGAATTTAGTAAAGTGTTCAAAAAAATGTCTACCAATTTTATCCATAATATGCTCGTCTTTACATAATATAGCAAATTGAATATTGCATACTGGGATATAGTTTAATGATGCTTGGTAATAAATAAATTCGTCTTTTTTTAGATATAATATAAAGTTTTCAATTTCTGCTAAAACAAGATGCCATTTTTTTATATCATAAAAAAAACTTGAAGTAAACCAAACATGATTTTCATTCATACTAATTTTTTTTTCAATCTTATCTAATCTATTCTTCATGCTCAAAATAATACTGAACAGGTATATAGTTTTTTATTTTCGAATAAACCATATCATGTATGTCTTGGTCAATTAAAAACTTAGCTGTTCCATTAAAATGTAAATGACACGGTAACGTTTGTGTGAAATTATTTTTTAGTCTATCATCAACAAATTCAAAGTTTTCATTGAACCATTTTTTTTTGTTAATATAAAATTTAGAAAAATCATTGTTTTCAGAATTGGGGAGGTGTTTTTCTCCAATGTCAGTAAAAAAAGCACAGAAAATTTCAGAATTAAAATCTAAAGCAATTTTATCTCTATGCTTCAAATAGCGTTTTGCCCATAAATATTGATTACTAAAAGGGAAGTTTTCTAAATCAAAATCATTATCTTCTAATAATTCTTTTATAAGTTTGGCTTTGCCAATGAATCCGCCACTATTAAGGTATTTATAGGGTGTTTTATTGTCGTTATCTGGATATTGGCTTGCTAAATTAGAATCTGGCCAACAACCTGTTTCTGCAGAAAAAATCACTTTTTTATCAAAAGAATTGAATTTCTCTATAATCTCAACTTCACCAGCAGTGAATAATGCATCAGTGCCATCAGTGAAAAGAATAATTTGATTGTCATCAATACTATCATCAGATAAATAATCGTAAAGAAGTTCATCCTTGATTCTTCTTGTGTTGAATACCTTGCTACTTGATACAAGAACAACTAATTCTAACCCATTTAGCATGCAAGAGAGTCTTAAGAGGTTGAAATTTATATCGTTAACGTCGTTTATTACTGTAATTACTTTCATTATAAGATTTTTTTATTGACAATTAAGTAGTTTTTGATCGTAGTTTTCTACTGTTTCGCTAAGTCTTATTTGTAGATGCTTAATTTTTTTGAAATTATGATTATATTTTTTCCAAAGCTTTACCATGCCTAAAAATTGATAAAAGACTCTAACTTGTAAAGCGTAATTTGTAGTTTGCTTATGATTTCCAAAAATTATGGAGAATATGGTTATTATATCTTTAGGCGAATTAAAATGTTTTTTGAAATTTTTAAAAGAAAATATTATATAATCGATCCAATAACTTTTTTTTGGTGCGTTTTCTTTTCCAGTAAATATAAATATATCATATGGCCTTATAACATGATAGGCAGGTGCAGATATTTTTATAATATGTATTAATGCATTCCAAGTAAGCCTATCTTGTGATAATGCATGTTCGTAAATAAGTCTTCTGTCATACCATAATTTATGACCTGTTAACCAAATAGCAAGAGAAAGTTCAAGGTCTTCAGATCGAGCAATTTTTCCTTCAGATTCATTGGTAAGAACACGCTCGAACCTACATTTTTTTAATAAACAATAGGCCTTCATATTAATTACAGAGCCTGCTCCCCAAATAAATCGGGATTTTGGATGATAATGTTTGATTTCTCCACTTATTAAACTTTGTTGTCCAACCGCATAATATGTTTTCATACCCGAAAACCAATCGGGTAAATCTAAATGCTTTGCAGGAATGCCTTGCCCTCCCAACATACCGATATCTTCGTTTTTTGACATAATTTCATAGGCTAGTTGTAGATAACTTTTTTCTAGCCAATTATCATCATCACATATAACAACGTATTGGTAATTAGCTATTTCAAGCCCCTTGTCAATGGCATTTTCCTTACCTTTTTTAGGTTCGTTATTTGTTATAAATGCTGTGCTGTTGTTAAGTTTATTCCAAGTTTTTAGAGCCACTTGTAAACTATTATCTGTTGAAGCGTTGTCAATTAGTATTATTTCCCAAGGAATATTATTATCGATTTCTTGAATTGCTAAATGTCTCAATGTTTCAGGAAGGTTTTTAGCTCCATTGTATGTAGATATTAATACTGTTATTCCTTTAGTAAATGACATAAATGAAAGTAATTATATTAATAATATGCATATGGTTCAGTAAAAAATGAAGAACCATTATAATAATATGCTAACGTATTACAAGAATAATTAAACCTTATAGATAATTCTTCTTCCCAAAATTTAATAACATATTGTTTGGCGTTCCTAATGGCTTCATCAAAAGATGTAGAATTTTTCTTTATTAGAGCATAACAAATACGCATAACATTGTTTAGGTTTTCTTTCGACAGTATTTTGTATAACAGTTTGAACCATTCTAAATCATGCTCAATAGATGTTAATGTAGCATCTAGATTATTCTTTTTAATTAGCCTGCCAATAAGGATTTTTGCTATTCCAGAGCCAAACTCTATAATTTGCTTTCTATCGTTAATGATTATATCATTGATAATATGATTTAAACAAAAAGGTCTTAATGAACCTCTAGTGAATGGTATATATGGGTAGTTATATATTAATGTGCCTAAAGAGTTAAAACTAAGTATATCTTCAGAAAAAAATCTATTTAGCTTATACTTATAATTTATTTGACTAAAAGAGTTGGTCAAAAACTGCAAAAGTAAATCGGAATCATTTTCTTCTTTTTGATTGCTCATTTATTATATATTTTAATTACGATTAATTTTTAGAATAAAGACTTTGACTATTTATTTAGAAGAAATTTGTTTTACATAAATACAACTTTTTCTATTTTAGATGATAGAAAACACCAAGTAGTTTGTTGTCTATAAGTAACTTAAATCCAGGGTATCTTTTTAAAAATATTTCTCTAGTTAAATCTGCTTGTCTATGATCGCCACTGCCATCTAATTGGGAGCCAATTTGTTTCATTTGATAAGGGACTGCCGCTATTAGTAAATCACTATGTTCTTTTGCATACGTAATGACATCTTTAGCTCTTTTAATTTTTAAGTGCTCAAGGATATCTCCCATAATTATAATATCATAATGCTCATCATATTTAAAATCAACTATATCACAATGAAAAACATTTTGATACATTTTTTTTAACTCAAATTTTTTAATATATGGTTGATATATTTCAACAGCATCAAAATATTTATATCCTTTTTCCTTTAATAACTTAAAATAAGTTCCTTGTCCCGGACCTACATCAAGAATTTTACTGTTTTTATCAGGGCAAATTTTTTCTATAAAAACAATTGTTTCTTTTTTGCCAAAAGGAAAACTTGTTCCAGAATATCTTGTAATTTCAGAATAATCACTTTTACCTAATCCAAATTTGTTTTTAAAATAACGATTAATTAACGTCCTGCTTTTTTTAATTTGGTAAGCAGTCTCTTTGATCATTTTCATGTAATTTAAAATTTATTTATTGAAGTTTAAAAACTGAACTGATATAATTTAGAGTATTTGTCTTACAATTATAAGAAAAAAAAACTTATAAAATTGATTATACTTTGTGTTTTTTATAATCTTTCAGAGTCATAGAGCCATTTAGAATAAAAAACTTTAAATAGAATAGTTTTATTAGGATATTTAACTTGGTGTTTTAAATATATTATGGTGTGAAAGATTTATTATATTTAGTTATTGACTCAAAAGAGTATTCTAAATTTTAGAGATAAACGTTTTCAAATCAACAGAGTATTTAATTGCAAAAAAAAATAAAGACTTGAGTATTTAATTTTTAACAAAGAACACCTTTTGTTTCGAGTGGTTTTTTATTTTTGCACCATGGCAAATCAAGATGATAAATTTAAGAAGGTAATATCGCATGCAAAGGAGTACGGTTATGTATTTCAAAGTAGTGAGATATACGATGGTTTAAGTGCAGTTTATGACTATGCACAAAACGGCGCAGAATTAAAGAAAAATATACGTGACTATTGGTGGAAAGCCATGGTACAAATGAATGAAAATATAGTGGGTATTGATGCCGCTATATTTATGCATCCAACTACTTGGAAAGCGTCTGGACACGTTGATGCGTTTAATGACCCGTTAATTGATAATAAAGATTCTAAAAAGCGTTATAGAGCCGATGTTTTAATTGAAGACTATTGTGCTAAAATTGAAGCTAAAATAGATAAGGAAGTTAAAAAAGCAGCAAAACGTTTTGGTGAGGCTTTTAATAAAGAAGAATTTCTTGCTACAAACGGACGTGTTGTAGGGTATCAAGAAAAAATAAATACGATACTTTCACGAATGGGGAAATCTTTAGAAAATGAAGATTTAGCCGATGTGAAAGCACTTATTGAAGAGTTAGAAATTGCCGATCCGTTAACAGGAAGTAAAAACTGGACAGATGTTAAGCAATTTAACCTGATGTTTGGTACAAAGCTAGGTGCTTCTGCTGAAACAGCAATGGATTTATATTTACGTCCTGAAACGGCACAAGGTATTTTTGTTAACTTTTTAAATGTACAAAAAACAAGTCGTCAAAAAATTCCGTTTGGTATTGCGCAAACAGGAAAAGCTTTTAGAAATGAAATTGTTGCAAGACAGTTTATTTTTAGAATGCGTGAGTTTGAACAAATGGAAATGCAATTTTTTATTAAACCTGGTACGCAAGTAGAATGGTACAACCATTGGAAAGAAACCAGAATGAAATGGCATTTAAGTTTAGGTATGGGTGCTGATAATTATCGTTTTCATGACCATGAAAAATTAGCGCATTATGCTGATGCTGCTGCCGATATTGAATTTAAATTCCCATTTGGTTTTAAAGAATTAGAAGGGATTCATTCTCGTACCGATTTCGATTTAAAAGCACACGAAGAATATTCAGGAAAGAAATTACAATATTTCGATCATGAAGACAATAAAAGTTACACACCGTATGTGTTAGAAACGTCTATAGGTTTAGATCGTATGTTTTTAGCGGTATTTTCAAATTCTTTACAAGAAGAGGAACTTGAAAATGGAACGACAAGAACGGTTTTAAAATTACCAAGTGTATTAGCACCAGTAAAAGCGGCTATTTTACCATTGGTTAAAAAAGATGGTTTACCAGAAGTAGCTCGTAAAATTATTGATGACCTGAAATGGGATTTCAATGTTGTTTATGATGAAAAAGATGCTGTAGGACGTCGTTATAGAAGGCAAGATGCTAACGGAACACCGTTTTGTATTACTGTAGATCATGATACGTTAACAGATAATATGGTAACTATTCGTCATAGGGATACTATGGAGCAACAACGTGTTAAAATAGAAGATTTAAGAGGTATTATTAAGCAAGAAGTAGATGTGCGTTCTTGGTTAATGAAAATGTAGCTAGCTTAGTTTGTTATGCTGAACTTGTTTCAGTATCTCATAAAAACAAAAATCCCAAACAATGATTGTTTGGGATTTTTGCTATAAATAATAATGTTAATTATATAGTTATTTGTCTGTCAATTTGTTGGTCTAATGAAATAAACGTTTCTGTTCTTGAAACACCAGAAATAGTTTGTATGTCATTATTAAGTAAATGCATTAAATGCGCATTGTCTTTACAAAGTATTTTAATTAAAACATTCCAGTTGCCAGTAGTGTAATGGCACTCTAGTACTTCAGGCACTTTCTTTAGTTGCTTTATAGCTTCAGGGTTTTGTATTGCTTTATCTAAATAAACTCCAATAAAAGCAACAGTTTCGTAGCCTAATATTTTAGGGTTAATAACAAATTTAGAACCAGAAATTAAACCAGATTTTTCAAGTTTACGTAATCTTTGATGAATGGCAGCTCCAGAAATATCAACATTTCTAGCTATTTCTAAAATTGGTATTCTTGCATCTTCCATTAAAGTGCGTAGTATTTTTTTGTCTATACCGTCAATAGTAATAACTTTCGTTTTGGATTTCATGTAATAAATTGTTTTAATTTAGAACACAAAAGTAGTTATTTGATTTTAATTTGAAACTATTTTTTATAATAATGATTATTCGAAGTGTTTTTTTGATTCTAAAGGAATTAAAAAAAGAATAATGTGTTATTAATTATTTAAAGGGTTGTAGCCTAAATACGGAACTTCTTTTTCGTTAAATTTAATGTCAAAAGTTTCGAGTTCTTCTAGTATTGGTTGGTAAATTTCTTTTTTAATAGGGATTTGCACACCTGTAGCTTTAATTTTTCCATTTAAAATTGCAATTGTGGCTATTGCAACTGGCAAACCTACCGTTTTAGCCATAGCAGTATATGTTTGATTTTCACCTACAACAACCATATTAGCATCTATTTGATGTTTTTTACCATCTTTTTCATAGCCAAATTTATGGTACATAACTATCATGTCTTTATCATCTTCAGCAAGTGTCCAGCTATCCATTAATATTTTTTGAAGTATTTGTGCTGGTGTAGCTTTTTTTAATGCGACTCTTTTTTTTGCATTAAAAATATCAAGTTCAACGAGTTTGTCCCAAACAATATCATCTTGATCTATTTTAAGGGCGTGTCTTAATTTTAATTCAACAGAGTCAAAAGGACTATAAGTTAGAAATGCATTTATAAAATCACGGTAACTCATGTTCTCACTATCATCAATAGTATAACTATCATCAGTCATACCAAGTGTTACAAAAATATTCCAAGCTCTACTAAATCCAACACGTCTCATGGTGCCTCTATACAGCGTTTGCACATTTTCTAAACCATAAATACTTTGGTATTTTAAAGAATCTCGATTAGCATAAACTTCAAAACGACCAAAATGCTCTATGTCTAAAAATTCTGTGCGCCTAAATAAACGGTTATAAGGAATGTATTTATAAGTACCTTCTTGTAAAAATTTAGCAGTACCACCTTGTCCTGCAGTTACCACATTTCTTGGGTTCCAAGTAAATTTGTAATTCCATAAGTTGTTATCGCTTTCTGGAGCAACTAAACCCCCTGTAAACGATTCAAATAAAATCATTTTTCCGCCATTGTCTCTAATACGATCTATAACTTGCATAGCACTCATATGGTCTATACCTGGATCTACTCCAATTTCATTCATTAAAACAATACCTTTTGCTATGGCTTCATCATTTAAAGCTTGCATTTCTTTACTAACATAAGAGGCTGTAACCATGTGTTTTCCATATAAAACGCAGTCTTTAGCAACTTCTATGTGAAATCTTGCTGGCAACATAGAAATCACTATGTCAGTGTTTTTAATAGCTTCATTACGTACTTTCTCATTAAATACATCAAATGAAATTGCGGTTGCATTTTTATGATCTGATATGAGTTTTTTAGCATTCTCAATATTTATATCACCAACAGTAATATGAAGGTTTTCAGAAGTTGATTTATCTAATAAATATTTTAAAAGATAAGAAGTAGATTTTCCAGAACCAATGACTAAAATTTTTCGCATATTGAGTTTTGTTGATTAGTTTTGTTAAATATCAATAAGAAATCCGATTATGATTTTATTTTGTGAATTTAATAAATGTATTGGTATTTTGTTGAGAATAATATAATTATTATGAATAAAACTATCTTGATTACAGCAGCAGCTTTAGGTTTAATGAGTATTGTTTTGGGCGCTTTTGGTGCTCACGCTTTAAAAGAATTAATTCCAATTGAAGCCCAAAAAACTTTTGAAACAGGTGTGCGTTACCAAATGTATCATGCGCTATTACTATTATTTATTGGGAATGTGTCAAATGTGCTAGTAAAAGATAAAAAAATCCTATTCTATTTTGTATTGTTAGGTGTAATTTTGTTTTCAGGTTCAATTTATTGTTTAGCAACAAATTCATTGTCAAGTTTCGATTTTAAAACTATAGGTTTTATGACGCCAATAGGTGGTCTGTTTTTAATTATAGCATGGGGCTTGTTGTTTGTGAATTTCTTAAAAATTAAACCTAAAAACAATGTTTCTTAAAGGATAATCTAATATAAATATCATAATTTTGTGATATAATTAAAATAATAGCATAAATATGGAAAACAACAATCAAGTTACTACAACGATTTCGTTAGAAAAGTATGGTATTAAAAATGCGAAGGTTCAATATCAATTGTCTCCTGAACAACTTCATAGCATTGCTATTGAAAAAGGACAAGGTGTTGAGGCATCTTCTGGGGCTTTAGCAGTTAATACGGGTGAATTTACTGGGCGTTCTCCAATGGATCGATTTATTGTAAAAGATGATGTTACAAAAGATCTTATTTGGTGGGGTGATATTAATATTCCGTTTGAAGCAGATGCTTTTGATGTTTTATATAATAAGGTAACAGCTTATCTCTCTGAAAAGGAAGTTTTTGTTAGAGATAGTTTCGCTTGTGCTGATAAAGATTATAAGTTGAATATTCGTGTTATAAACGAATATCCTTGGAGTAACCAGTTTGCATATAATATGTTTCTGCGTCCAACAGAAGATGAACTAAAAGTTTTTGATCCAGAGTGGACCGTTGTTAATGCACCAGGTTTTATGGCGAATCCTGAAGTTGATGGTACGCGTCAACATAATTTTGCGATTTTAAATTTTACTAAAAAAATTGCCTTAATTGGAGGTACAGGTTATACTGGCGAAATTAAGAAAGGTATTTTTTCTGCTTTAAACTTTATATTGCCTGTACTTAAAAATACGTTGCCTATGCACTGTAGTGCCAATGTAGGTAAAGATGGCGATACAGCCATTTTCTTTGGGCTTTCAGGTACAGGAAAAACAACACTGTCTACAGACCCGAATAGAAGTTTAATTGGCGATGATGAACACGGTTGGACTAATGAAAACTCGGTATTTAATTTTGAAGGTGGTTGTTATGCAAAAGTGATTAATTTATCTAGAGATAACGAGCCAGAAATTTATGATGCTATTAAAAAAGGCGCTATTTTAGAAAATGTTATTTTAGATAAAAATGGCCATGTAAATTTTGAAGATACGTCTATAACTCAAAATACAAGAGTAAGTTATCCTATAAATCATATTGAAAATATTAAGGTGCCTTCAATTGGTAAAAACCCTAAAAACATCTTTTTTTTAACAGCAGATGCTTTTGGAGTATTACCTCCAATTTCTAAATTAACACCAAGTCAGGCTGCTTATCATTTTATATCTGGTTATACAGCTAAAGTTGCAGGAACCGAAGCAGGTGTTGTAGAGCCTGTACCTTCTTTTTCAGCTTGTTTTGGTGCGCCTTTTATGCCATTGCATCCTTCTAAATATGCCGAAATGTTAAGCAAGAAAATGACAGAATCTGGTGTTAATGTTTGGTTGGTAAATACAGGTTGGACAGGTGGTTCTTATGGCGTAGGAACTAGAATGAAGCTAAAATATACACGTGCTATGATTAACGCCGTTTTAAATGGCGATTTGGGTTTATATACCTATGATACTTATCATATACATTCTGTTTTTGGAGTTGCGCAACCAAGATCTTGTCCTGGTGTGCCAACTAGTGTTTTAAGTCCGAGAGCCACTTGGAATAACGATGAAGCATATTATAAAACAGCTTTTAAATTGTCCAATGCTTTTCGAGAAAACTTTAAAAAGTTTGAAATGCATTGTAGTGAAGAAATTAGACGTGGCGGCCCGCAACGTTATGCACATTAAAACAAAAAGCCCGATTTTAAATGAAATCGGGCTTTTTAATTATATTTAGAATAAGATTACTTCTTATTAGCTTGTTCAATATATTTTTGTAAAGCCATAGTCATTGAAGGAGTTTCAGGTGTTGGTGCAGCAATATCTACACGCAATCCTTTGTCTTCAACAGCCTTAATAGTAGTGTTTCCAAAAACAGCAATCCTAGTTTCGTTTTGTTTAAAGTCTGGAAAGTTTTTAAATAACGATTCTATTCCAGAAGGGCTAAAAAATACTAATACATCGTAGTATACATCTGCTAAATCTGATAAATCACTTACTACAGTTTTGTAAAATGTTGCTTGTTTCCAATCGACACCTAAAGCATCTAAAGTATTAGGTACTTCCGGCTTTACTTTATCTGTATTTGGCAATAAGAATTTTTCGTCTTTGTATTTTTTTATTAATGGAGATAGTTCCGAAAATGTACGCTTACCAACATAGATTTTGCGTTTTCTGTAAACTACATATTTTTGTAAGTAATAAGCAACTGCTTCAGATTGACAAAAATATTTCATACTATCTGGTACTTTAAAACGCATTTCTTCAGCAATTCTAAAAAAATGATCTACCGCATTTCTACTAGTTAAAATAATAGCAGTGTAATTGTGTAAATCTACTTTTTGTTGTCTAATGTCTTTTGCTGAAACACCTTCAACATGAATAAATGGTCTGAAATCAATTTTAACCTTCTGTTTTTCTTGTAAATCGAAATAAGGAGAGTTCTCAATTTTGGGTTCAGGTTGAGATACTAAAATGGTTTTCACTTTCATAAGCACAAGTAGTTTTGTTCTTTATCTGTCAATAAACACCTTGTATAAAATGATATAAGGTGAGATTTCAAGAGCGCAAAGATACAAAATAAAATAAAAAAAGTTGTTCTTTATTAAACTTTCATTCGATTTAAAGGATGTAATTAGTCCGATTATGTTTACAATTAAAATAAGAATAATGATTATATAAACTAAATTTAATGAGTTTTTAAAACTAAAAAGTAAAAGGGCGTTTAATGGAAGTAATATAAGGCCTAAGTAATTTTTATAACTTATTTTTTGAAAAAGATATGCGTCTATTAATTTATCAATTTCAAAAAGACTTCCTATTAGGCGTTCTAAAAGTACTTTAATTAAAATAAACGAGCCAATGCCAATAGTTAATTTAAAAATTAAATTAGCATCTATATTTTTAACACCTGTTGTGTGTTGATAAAGAATAAAACCAAAAATAGATAATGAAATAATTAAGTTTATAAATAATAAAGCATCAAATGTGTCAAAAAACTTTTGTTCTCTAGAATAAATTTTAAGATACTTAAAATCTCCTATAACAAATAAAAAATCTTCAAAGCGCTTAGGAGCTACTAACTTAGCTACTGCTATAATAACAATACCAAGGAGGATTAGGATAGTAAACAATTCATTTGAAGAAACATCGCGAATCATAGCATAAAATTATTATAAATATTAACAATAACGCTACATTATTAAGGAATATTTAGAAAAAAAAATCTTTTAAATGATGTACATTTGTTGAAAATAATGTGTTTTATCAAGATTAAAGTATGCAAGATACTGTTGCTATCATTCCAACTTACAACGAAATAGAGAATATTGAAGCTATTATTAGAGCAGTTTTATCTAAATCGGAAGCTATACATGTTTTGATTGTTGATGATAATTCTCCAGATTTAACAGCTTTAAAAGTAAAAGAGCTTCAAAATGAATTTGAAGATAGGTTGTTTTTAGAAGTGCGTAAAGAGAAATCAGGATTAGGAACAGCTTATATTCACGGGTTTAAATGGTGTTTAAATAAAAATTATCAATATATTTTTGAAATGGATGCCGATTTTTCACATGACCCTAATGATTTACAAAAGTTATATAATGCTTGTCATATAGATGGGGCCGATTTATCTATAGGTTCTCGATATGTAACAGGAGTTAATGTTGTTAATTGGCCAATGAACCGTGTGTTGATGTCCTATTTAGCATCAAAGTATGTGCGTATTATTACAGGCATGAGAATTCATGATACCACAGCAGGTTTTGTTTGTTATAAAAGAAATGTGCTTGAAACAATAGATTTAAATGCAATTAAGTTTATAGGCTATGCGTTTCAAATAGAAATGAAGTTTAAAGCCTATTTAAAAAAGTTTATAATTAAAGAAGTACCAGTTATATTTACTGATAGAACAAGAGGAGAGTCTAAATTAAGTTCAGGTATTATTTCAGAAGCTATTTTTGGAGTGATATCAATGAAGCTTAAAAGTCTTATTACAAAGTAGAAATTATGAAGAAAAAAACGATTCTAATTAAAAATGTAAACATTGTAAACGAAGGTTCTGTTTTTAATGGCGACATATTAATTGAAGGAGAATATATAAAGGAGATTAACGATTCTATAAGTGCAAAATCTGCCGATGTACATGTTATTGATGCCGAAGGTAAATATTTATTACCAGGAGCAATTGATGATCAGGTGCATTTTAGAGAGCCAGGTTTAACTCATAAAGCAAATATAGAAACAGAATCTAGAGCAGCCATTGCAGGAGGTATAACGTCGTTTATAGAAATGCCAAATACCAATCCGCAAACTACTACAGTTGAAAAACTAGAAGAAAAGTTTGAAATTGCCTCTAAAACATCGTTTGCCAATTATTCGTTTATGTTTGGTGGAACGAACGATAATTTAGAAGAGATTTTGAAAGTAGACCCAAAAGCGGTCGCTGGTTTAAAATTGTTTTTAGGGTCTTCTACAGGGAATATGTTGGTTGATGATCCAGAAATATTAGAAAAAATATTTAAAAGTACCAATATGGTTATTTCGGTGCATTGTGAAGACGAAGCAACCATAAAAAAGAATTTTCAAGAACATTTAGACAAATATGGTGATGATATTCCTGTAAAATATCATCCAATTATAAGAAGTGAAGAGGCTTGTTACTTGTCATCTTCAAAAGCTATAGAATTGGCAAAGAAAACAGGTGCAAGATTACATGTTTTTCATCTTTCAACCGGAAAGGAAACGAATTTGTTTAATAATAATATTCCTTTAAAAGATAAAAAGATAACTGCCGAAGTTTGTATACATCATTTGTGGTTTAGCGATAAAGATTATGATGAAAAAGGAACACTTATTAAATGGAATCCTGCAGTAAAAACAGAAAAAGATAGAGACCAATTATGGGAGGCTTTATTAGACGATAGAATAGATGTTATTGCAACAGACCATGCACCACATACTATTGAGGAAAAAAATAATGTTTATACAAGTGCGCCTTCTGGAGGGCCATTAGTACAACATGCTATACCTGCAATGTTAGAAATGTATCATAAAGGAAAAATTTCTTTAGAAAAAATAGTAGAAAAAATGTGTCATAACCCAGCTATATTATTTCAAGTAGAGAAAAGAGGTTATATAAAAGAAGGTTATTTTGCCGATTTGATTTTAGTAGATTTGAATAACCCATGGACTGTTACAAAAGATAATATTCTTTATAAATGTGGATGGTCGCCTTTTGAAGCTACAACCTTTAAATCTAGAATTACACATACATTTTTAAATGGTGCATTAGTATATCAAAATGCTAAGGTTTCTGATGTAAAGGCTGCTAAACGATTAACTTTTAATAGATGATTTTAAAACGATTCATATTAGGTTTTACAATTCTTTTATTAGCTACAGCTTGTTACCAATTTAAAACACCAGATAAGCCAAAAAACTTAATTTCTAAAGGCAAAATGGTTGATGTTCTTATTGATGTTAAATTGTTAGCATCTGCAAATAATAAAAACAGAAAAGTATTGAGGGATTCTGGTATTAATCGTAGCACCTATGTTTTTGAAAAACATAATATTGATAGTTTGCAGTTTGCTTTAAGTAATGATTATTATGCGTTTCATATTAAAGAATATCAAGAGATTTATGAAAAAGTAAAAGATAGTTTGGAGGAACTAAAAAAGATTTATGAAGACTTAGAGTTGAAAGAAGAAGAAGAGAAAAAAGTAAAAGATTCTTTGGATGCTTTGATGAAAGTTAAAGCTTTAGATTCTATAACAAACATTAGTGTTAAAGATTCTTTAAGATTAATAATGAAAAAGGATTCTTTAAAAGAAATTCTTTTGGAAAAGAAATTTAAAGTTGAAGAAAAGCTTATTTCTCCTGTTTCAAGTAAAGATTCCCAATCTCAGTAATACTTTTGTTGATATCTTTAAAAGTATAATCAATAGTTGTTTTTATTTTATTGCTATTGTAATTAGTTTCAGAACATAGTGAATATGCAATTTGTTTTGTTAACTGTCTGCGTTTACCAGTTACTTTACTTTTTAACCAATCTAGTTTCCAAGCTATTTTTAATAAGTTTTTTGAAGCTGTTTTTTTAGGCATATTTGCATTAACAGATTTTGCTAAGGTTTGTAAAAACTGTTTGTAAGTCCAATTTTCGGCAACTAAAATAAAACGTTCGTTTACAATATCACTTTTTAAAAGTTGTATCATAATGGCGGTAACATCTTCAATAGCAACAAGTCCAATAGTTCCCGAAGTATAATATTTTAAACCTTTATGCGCTTTTTTAAATAAGCTACCACTTCCGTAATGCCAAATACCAGGGCCTAAAATAACACCAGGATTTACAATAACAGCGTTAAGACCTTCTTGTGTAGCCCGCCAAACTTCCATTTCGGCACCATATTTTGTTATAGCATAAACGCTATTGTCTACTTCTGGGTTCCATTCTGTTTTTTCAGTAATAGGCGCATTGTTTAAAGTGTTTCCAATAGTAGCTATAGAACTTACATAACACAATTTTTTAATATTATTTGAAATGCAAAAATTAACAATATTAGCAGTGCCTTCAATATTGGTTCGTCTTAAAATCTGGTATTTATCTGGTTCAAAAGACACAAATGCTGCACAATGATATACATAAGTAATATCCTTAAAAGCATCAGATAAAGAAGGGATGTCTAAAATATCGGCTTCTACCCATTCAATAGAATTAAAAAGAGTCTCATAATCTGTAGTATAGCTAGAAAATACATTTTTAACATGATTTAGTTTATGCTTGCTTCTGTAAATAGCTCTAACTTTTTCTTTGTTAAAAGCTAATTTATAGAGTAAATGTGCGCCAACTAAACCTGTACTTCCTGTTACTAAAATCATGCAACTAAAGTAATAAATAATGATTATGCATTAGTAATTCTATACGTATTTTTATATTTGCCAAAGATTACTAAATAGATTTAATGATGATAAAGAATTTTGTTGAAGAATTAACTTGGAGAGGCATGATACATACAGTGATGCCTGGAGCTGAAGAACACTTAATGGAAAGCATGCGAAGTGCTTATGTGGGGTTTGATCCTACAGCCGATTCTTTACATATTGGGAATTTAGTACCTATCATGTTATTAGCGCATTATCAACGTTGTGGACACAGGCCAGTTGCTTTGGTTGGTGGAGCTACAGGAATGATTGGTGATCCTTCAGGAAAATCTAATGAACGTAATTTGTTAGATGAAAAAACGCTTCGTCATAATCAAGAAGCTATAAAAGGGCAGTTAGCACATTTTTTAGATTTTGAAAGCGATGCTGAAAATGCAGCATTATTAGTGAATAATTACGATTGGATGAAAGACTTTTCATTTCTAGAATTTATTCGCGATGTTGGAAAGCATATTACTGTAAACTATATGATGGCGAAAGATTCTGTTAAAAATAGAATTTCATCAGAATCTTCAGAAGGTATGAGTTTTACGGAGTTTACTTATCAGCTTGTTCAAGGTTATGATTTTCTTCATTTATATAAAGAGAAGAATTGCTCTATCCAAATGGGAGGAAGCGACCAATGGGGAAATATTACAACAGGAACAGAACTTATTAGAAGAGTAGGTAGCGGAAAAGGATTTGCAATTACTTGTCCGTTAATTACAAAATCTGACGGTTCTAAATTCGGAAAGTCAGAAGGCGGAAACGTTTGGTTAGACGCTAACAGAACATCGCCTTATAAATTTTACCAATATTGGTTGAATTCTAGTGATGAAGATGCAGAAAAGTATATTAAGATTTTTACTTTTTTAGAAGAAAACACTATTAATGCTTTAATAGAAGAACATAAAGAAGCGCCTCATTTACGTGTTTTGCAAAAGCGTTTAGCTGAAGAGATTACAGTAATGGTTCATTCTAAAGAAGATTTAGATAATGCTATAAAAGCAAGTGCTATTCTTTTTGGAAAATCGACTAGTGATGATTTAAAAGGACTTAATGAGCAAACGTTTTTAGATGTTTTTGATGGCGTACCACAAACTGAAATTGAGCAGTCTGATATTGAAAACGGATTAGATATTATTGCAGCTTTAGCAGAAAAAGGCGGTTTTTTAAAATCGAATGGTGAAGCAAGACGTGCATTAAAAGAAAATTCTATTTCAGTTAATAAAGAAAAAGTAAGAGAAGATTATACTATTGCTTCAAAAGATTTAATCAATAATAAATTTGTATTACTTCAAAGAGGTAAGAAAAATTATTTTGTATTGCGTTTAGTATAAAAAAAATAACGCCTGATTTTTAAGAGAAATCAGGCGTTACACTAACCAACCAACTAAAAATTAATTCTTCTTTTTCTTAGCTATTGGTTTGGTCGTAATGTTTTTTAAAAACTTACAGAAAATATTTTATTTTTTTAATTTTATTTGGTTCCAGTTTTTATCAGCTTTTTTTATTAAAGTGTCGCTGTTTTCTTGTTTCCATAATTCTAAAGTATTTGTGCCCCAAGCATTATAAAACAAATAGAGTTTACCTTTTTTTATTTCAAAGCTTTTTGGGTTTATAGAAACCTTATTAGCTTTTGTAGCTATGGCATAAGCACAATAGCCTCCATATTGTGGAATAAATTTTTCAGGGCTTTCTTTAAATGTATTTAAGTTTTCTTTTGAAACAAATTTATAGTGTACACCATCATGTTTAGTTGTATAGGTTTTGTTTCCTTCTAAGGCTTTATTGTTAAAATAGGCCACAACATCATAACCATTGGCAACAAATCCTTTTTTAGTGTTATAATCTGTAGTTTGTGAAAATGCGACTGAGGAGACTAGTAGTAATAATAGAATAAGACGCTTCATAATTTTTTATAATGAGTCTTAAAATAAATGAGTTACTTACAGAACCATTAAATTACAGCCTCGAATATCTGAATTGTCGAACCTACCAATAACTTCAAAGGCTCTATTTTTATTAACACGACCTAGGTCTTGTGTGGCAATGAAAGAACAAGAATTTATATTAGCTAAATCAATAACATTTATACCGCCAGCTTTTTCTAAGGGATTAATACTTAAAGCATCTTCGGTATCGCGTGTTAATATACGCATCCAGTTAGGGCATTTAAAAACACCATTTCCATTGGAGTATGCTTGACTTAATAGTTCGGTCATACCATATTCGCTATGTATAGCTTCAACACCAAAACCTTGTTTTAGTTGCTGGTGTAATTCATAACGTATCAATTCTTTTCTTCTACCTTTCATACCACCTGTTTCCATAATAATGGTGTTTTTTAGGTTGAATTTATAGGTTTCAACCAAATCTAATAAAGCAAAAGATACACCAATTAAAAGTGCTTTTTTACCTTCAGCATCTAGCTTAATAAGTTTGTCTTTTAACTCAGAAATATTATTTAAATAAAATCCGCTTTCAGGATGTTTAGATTCCTTAATTAAATCGTCTGCCATATATATTAAAGAAGAGCCTTCCCGCTCTAAATAAGAAGGTAATAGAGCTAGAATAACATAATCTTTTATGTTGCCATAAAATTGTTGAAAGCTTTTAGAAAAGCTTTGTTTGTATATGTTTAAATCTGTTACGTGGTGTTTACTTGTTTCGCTTCCAGTAGTTCCTGAGCTAGTAAAGGTTATTTGTACAGATTTATTAGAACTTAAAATGTCTTTGGTCTTAAAAAATTGAATGGGTAAAAATGGGATGTCTTTAATAGTTTTAACATCACTAGGATGTTTGTACAATAAATCGCAAAAAGATCGATACACTTTATTGTTTTTAAATTGATAATTAAAGACTTGTAAAGCCAAATCATTAAATTCGGTTTCGGTCTTAATATTAAATATCGAATTACTTTCTATCATATCAACAAAAATAGATAAAATAAAAAAGCGCCACCAATAGGTAGCGCTCTAAATATTATAAAGTATGATTAAATTATTTAATCACAAGTTTCCGTGTTTCACTAATATTGTTTTCAGTAATTTTTAAAACATAAACACCTTTACTTAGTCTTGAAATGTTTAATTCTTTACCTGTAAGTATTATAGAGAAAATTTGTTTTCCTAGTACGTTAAAAAACTCAACTTTTTTGGTTAAATTCTTTTTAGATGTAATATAGATAAATGTTTTACCATTAGTTACGGGATTAGGGTATATAGATAACTTTTCAATATTTTGCTTTACTGCAGACGTATTGCTAACACTGTTTTGAGAAAATCCTTGAAAGGAAATCAAAAGTGTTAAAGCAAATATTAAAGTAAAAAAGTAGTTTTTCTTCATAGTTTCTATTACGTTATATAAAGGTATAAAAATACAGCAAAAGTGATGCCAAAAAAGTGTTAAAGATTTGTGCTATATGTCGAAACATTAAATCTATGTAAGTTGTTTGTTATCTTAATGTTATTTATCTTAGAGGTTTAAATTAAATCTTGTTATTAGCTTTATCTTTGACTTAAAATTTGGCTAATTACTTTAATTATTTGATAATGAAGTATTCAAATTTAAAGTTTAATTACAGTAAAGGGATGATTAATTAAAAATATTATCTCACCTTAAAAAGTAATAAGTATACAGATGAAAAAAAAGGATATTAAAATATTATTAGTTGATGATGAGCCAGATATTTTAGAAATAGTTGGTTATAATCTATCTAATGAAGGATATCAAGTCATTACTGCCGAAAATGGAGCCGAAGGTGTTAAAAAAGCAAAAAAAGAGCAACCGCATTTAATAATATTAGACGTGATGATGCCAGAAATGGATGGTATTGAAGCTTGTGAATTAATTAGAAAAAATCCAGATTTAAAAAATACCATAGTAACTTTTTTAACTGCTAGAGGTGAAGATTATTCTCAAGTAGCAGGTTTTGATGCTGGTGCAGACGATTATATTACAAAACCAATAAAACCAAAGGTTTTAGTTAGTAAAGTAAAAGCGCTTTTACGTCGTTTTAAAGAAGAAGACGTTGTTGATACGGTAAAAATTGGTTCTCTAGAAATTAATAGAGACGAATATAAAATTACGTCTAAAGGTGTAGAAATTGTGCTTCCTAGAAAAGAATTTGAATTATTATCTTTGTTGGCATCTAAACCAGGAAAAGTGTTTAAACGCGATGAAATTCTTGATGCAGTTTGGGGTAACGAAGTTGTAGTAGGAGGAAGAACTATTGATGTGCATATTCGTAAACTTCGTGAAAAATTAGGTGATGATAGTTTTAAAACAGTAAAAGGAGTGGGCTATAAGTTTGTTGAATAATGCAGACAAAATTTAAAAAATCATATCGGTTTGCAATAAAAACCTCGTTTTATATTACACTATATATAACGCTCTTAATGAGCGTTTTTTTATATTATTTTTTTGAGCTTATATGGTGGATGCCATTTGTTATTTTTATAGCAACCTATTTATTCTCCTTTCTTTTAATTCAATATAGGGTAGAACGTTTTATATACAGACGAGTAAAAAAAATATACGATGATTTAACACTTTTAGAATCTGCCAGCATATCAAAAGGTGCTATAACTACAGATATGCGAACTCTTACCCAAGAAATAGATAGGTTTGCCCGCGTTAAAAAAATTGAAATTGAAACACTTAAAGTACGAGAAAAATATAGAAAAGAGTTTCTGGGGAATGTATCACACGAATTAAAAACGCCTTTATTTACGGTTCAAGGTTATATTTTAACATTGTTAGATGGCGCCATGGATAATAAAAACCTACGAGAAAAATATTTGGAAAGAGCTAGTAAAGGTATTGACAGACTAGGTTATATTATAAAAGACTTAGACATGATAACCAAGCTAGAAGTTGGTGATTTAAGTTTAAATACTGAAAATTTTGATATTATTGAGTTAGTGAAAAGTGTTTTTGAAATGCTAGAAATGAAAGCAAGCAAAAAAAATATTACATTAACTTTTGATATGAATTATGCTGAACCAGTTTTAGTAAAAGCTGATAAAGAGCGGATACAGCAAGTATTAGTGAATTTAATAGTAAATTCATTAAAATATGGAAGAGACAAAGGAACCACCGAAATAAGTATAGAAAACCTAATAAAAAACAAAGTTATTGTTAGGGTAACAGATAATGGAGAAGGTATTGAAAAAGACCATTTACCACGTTTATTTGAACGTTTTTATCGCGTAGATAAAAGTGGATCGCGTAAAGAAGGAGGTTCTGGTTTAGGTTTATCTATTGTAAAACACATTATTGAAGCTCACGACGAAAAAATTTATGTAGAAAGCGAGTATGGTGTGGGTAGCGAGTTTTCATTTACCCTCGAAAAGGCGGAATAATTTTTTAAAATCAGTTTTAAAATCAAAAGCTTTTAAACCTTCGTAAGCATTAACCTCTTTTATTTTACTTAAAGTAAAATCTTCTTGTTTACAGCTTGGTACTAAGCTTAATTCTGTAAGTCGTTTTGCTAAATATTCTTGTTCAAACTGTCCAGGAGTTGGAATAAAAAAGGCTTTTTTGTTAAGTTTCGCTAAATCCATAACTGTTGTATAACCAGATCTCGAAATAACAAAAGCACTTTCGTTTATCGTTTTTTCTAATAATTCTGAAGTCATAAAATTATAGAGAGTTATATTTCCAAGAATTTGGATGCTTTGTTCTTCTTCCATGATGCCTTTAACAAAAACAACGTTGCCTTTATAATTTTTAAATTCTAACAGTAATTTTTCTTCAAGCAAAGTACGTTGTGGTTCAGGGCCAGAAAGTAAAATCATAACATTATTAATAATTGGTGTTTGCTTTTTTTCAAATCGACTTAAAGGACCTATATATTCTAAAGGAATTTCAAAGCTATCAATATGCCCTAATTTGCCGCTTAGGTTAAGTACTCCATCGGTATCTGGAACCCAACAAATATTGAATTTTTTAATAAATTTTTCATGAATTTTAGTGCTAAACCAAGTCGTAGATCCACTTAAAACATTCAATTGGTGTGTAATAAAAACCGAAGGCACTTTTTTGCTATAAACCCCCAATCTATTATCAGAAATAATACCATCAATACCCTTGTTATCAATAATATGTTTTATTGCTTTTTTTTCAGCTTTTATCGCTTTAATAAGCTTAGGAGAATCTTTAATCATTTTTAATTTAAAAAACTTACCATTTTTAGCATAGGTAACATTGTAAGAAGGTAGTTCAACCGATGAAAGATTTGGAAATTCTTTTTTTAAAAGCGAAAGTGCAACACCATCACTAGCAATAACAGGGATGTAATTATTATCAATTAATGCTTTAATAATAGGAATGCATCGAGTTGCATGTCCTAATCCCCAATTTAGAGGTGCTACTAAAATTCTTTTTTTCATTTTTATAGTTATGGCGTGTCCATGCTAAGGCATGGTCGGGCTTTCACAAGTCGCTCTCTGCGAGGAGCTCCAACAATTGTTCAATCCCTCACGCAATTTTTTGGTAATTTCAAAGATAAGGATATAAACACTCTCGTATATTTCCTTAATTTTACCAAATAATTATTATTTCAATAAAATAAAATAATTAAGAAGCTGTGGGAAGTAAAAATAAGCTAAGGAGGTTTAGAGAAAACGAAACTTTTTCTAATGTTATTCAGCCAACAAGAGAAGAATTAGTAGATTCAAATTTCAATTTAAAAGGAAATTGGAGATCAACAGTTTTTAAAAACGATAATCCCTTAGTTTTAGAATTAGGTTGTGGTAAGGGAGAGTATTCTGTCGCATTAGCTCAAAAATATCCAAATAAAAATTTTATTGGTATTGATATAAAAGGAGCACGTTTTTGGCGAGGTGCTAAAACCGCTATTGAAAACAATATACCCAATGTTGCTTTTTTACGTACTCAAATTGAGCTTATCGATCATGCTTTTGGCGAAAATGAAGTAGATGAAATCTGGATTACATTTCCCGATCCGCAAATAAAATATAAACGTACCAAGCACAGAATGACGAATGAGGTGTTTTTAAAACGATACAGAACCATTTTAAAACCAGATGGCGTAGTAAATTTAAAAACCGATAGCGAGTTTATGCATGGCTATACACTTGGTTTGTTACACGGTGCAGGGCATGAAGTGTTATATGCTAATCATAATGTGTATAAACAAGAAGGAAGCCCAGAGGAAGTTACAAGTATTCAAACCTTTTACGAATCGCAATATTTAGAGCAAAACAAACCAATTACGTATATTCGGTTTAAAATTAAATAGGTTTGAATATAACTGTTATCTTTTTTTTAGGGCTCGTTATAGCATTAGTAGGTGTTATTCCACCAGGTTTATTAAATATGACTGCTGCTAAAATTAGTTTAAAAGAAGGGCATGCTAGAGGTGTTGTGTTTTCAATAGGTGTTTGCGTTGTTGTATTGATTCAAACTTATGTTGCGGCCATTTTTGCAAGATATTTAAGTAGCCATTTAGAGATTGTCGATATTCTTCAACGTGTGGCTTTAGTTATTTTCGTTTTAATAACCATCTATTTTTTACTTATAGCTAAAAAAGAATCTAAAGAGCTTGTTGATCCTCAAATAAAAAGCAAGAAAAGTCGTTTTTTTCAAGGGGTCTTTTTGTCTGCAATTAATGTGTTTCCTATTCCTTATCAAGCGTATATGACCATTACTTTGGCATCGTTTGGATGGTTAGATTTTAGTCAAATAAGTATCATCGCATACATTTCAGGAGCCGCCATGGGAACTTTTGTTATGCTTTATGTGTATATGTTCTTTTTTCATAAAATAAAAGATAAACCTATTGCTTCCCAAAAAAGCATGAATTACCTCATTGGAAGTATTACAGGTATTATATCTATAATAACATTGATTAATATTATTAAAGAAATGTAGCCATGCAACAAAAAACATTAAACTTTTTTGATAAGGTTTTTGAAGTTGCAAAACAAATACCTTACGGACGTGTAACAAGCTATGGCGCTATTGCTAAATATTTAGGGGCAGCCAGAAGTGCTCGTATGGTAGGTTATGCTATGAATGGCTCACATAATAAAGATGTACCGGCGCATCGCGTAGTAAATAGAAAGGGTTTGTTAACTGGTAAGCATCATTTTGACGGAACAAACCTTATGCAACAACTTCTAGAAAGCGAAGGTGTAGAAGTTATCGAAAATCAAATTCAAAATTTTGATACTGTTTTTTGGGATCCTTTAAAAGAGTTATAAACTTTAATTTTTAGACAATGATTTAAATCAGTTTATATCATAAAGAAAGCATATATCTTTATCAATCATTTCAATAAATCTGCTTTAAAATATTAACTTTTCAGCGTATATTTGTACTTTAGAACAAATCTAAATTGTTTGCTGAAAGATAGATTTAGCGTGATGATTTTAATTTTGAACAAATAAGAATAAAGATGAAATTAAGTAAGCAAGATATACTCAAAGCTCTTGAGTCTATAACAGTACCTGGTGAAGGACAAAATATGGTTGAAAGTGGTGCTGTAAAAAACGTAGTTACTTTTGGTGATGAGGTTATTGTAGATATTACTATAAAGAATCCTAGCTTACAAGCTAAGAAGCGTACAGAAGTAGATATTTTAAAAACCATACATAATTTGGTTTATGAAAAAGCTAAAATAACAGTAAATGTAAAGGTAGATGCGCCTGCTAAACCAAAAGCAAATGTTATAAAAGGAAACCCTATTCCTGGAATAAAAAATATAGTGGCTGTAGCATCAGGTAAAGGTGGTGTTGGAAAATCTACAGTTACAGCAAATTTAGCAGTTAGTTTAGCTAAAATGGGCTTTAATGTTGGTGTATTAGATGCCGATATTTACGGGCCATCAATTCCTATTATGTTTGATGTTGAGGCAGAAAAACCTTTAGCTGTTAATGTAGAAGGAAAATCTAAAATGAAGCCTGTAGAGAATTACGGTGTTAAAGTATTGTCTATTGGGTTTTTTACACAACCAGATCAAGCGGTTGTGTGGCGTGGGCCTATGGCAGCAAAAGCTTTAAATCAAATGATTTTTGATGCACATTGGGGAGAACTTGATTTTTTACTTTTAGATTTACCTCCAGGAACAGGTGATATTCATTTAAGCATTATGCAATCACTTCCAATAACAGGAGCTGTTGTAGTTAGTACACCTCAAAATGTAGCTTTAGCCGATGCTAAAAAAGGAGTTGCTATGTTTCAACAAGACAGCATTAATGTGCCTGTATTAGGAATTATAGAAAATATGGCATATTTTACACCAGATGAACTTCCTGATAATAAATATTATATATTTGGAAGAGAAGGTGCTAAAAATTTAGCAGAAGATTTACAAGTACCATTTTTAGGAGAAATACCATTGGTACAAAGTATTAGAGAAGCAGGTGATGTTGGTCGTCCAGCAGCCTTACAAACAGCAACGCCGTTAGAGCAAGCTTTTGAAAAAATAACACAAAACGTAGTTCAGGAAGTTGTAAACCGTAACGATGATTTACCACCTACTGAAGCTATAAAAATTACAACTATGGCTGGGTGTTCAGCAGTTAAAAAATAATAAATGACAGCAGAAGAAGTTAGATTAAATGTAGAGAAAGCACTAGAGGAAATTCGTCCGTTTTTACAAAGTGATGGCGGAGATATTTCTCTATTATCTATAGAAGAAAATGATACCTTAGTTAAGGTGCAGTTACAAGGTGCTTGTGTAGGTTGTAGCGTAAATCAAATGACGCTAAAATCTGGTGTGGAAATGACCATTAAAAAGTATGTGCCACAAATAGAGAGCGTTGTTAATATAGTAGCTTAAAAACGCTTTAATTTTTAAAAATAGCTTAGTGCTGATTAACTTAAAAATCATTTGCACTAAAGCAAAATATAATAGAGCTTAGATAATTTTTTCTTTTCTTAAAAAAGTGTCTAAGCTATCTGCAATATCAAAGCAATTATTAACTTTTGAAATCTCATTGCAGTATCTAGAATCTAGATCAAGCGCTTTACAATCAAAACCTGTTAAGCTCACTTTTTCAAATTTTTTATTGATTTTTTTACATTTTTTATAGAGACTTTCTATCGTTTCGTCTTCACTAGTAGCAACTTCATTTTTTAAAAGATACCCTTTTAAATAATTTTCAATAGCATATTGAGAGTTTTTGCAAACTAAATAAGTTACAATATCTTCTTCAGGTTTGTATAGCTCTTTATTAGCTTGATTTAGTTTTTGAGCCGCATTTACAAATAGTTTACTGGCATCATTTTCCATAACAAGTGTGTTTGTAGTTAATATTTATTTATATTTTAATTCCCCATGTTACAGTATGCAACATGGGGAATATTATTTTAGTTAAGAGATCTTTACATATCTCTATAAATTTCTAAACGTTCCCATTTAGAATTTACTTCTTCTTGAGCTTGTTCAAGAAGTTGAGCTCCTAATTCTTCATTTTCTTTTACAACTCTAGTAAAACGTGTTTCATTATACATAAAGTCTTTAAGAGGAATTGAAGGTGCTTTAGAATCTAATCTAAACTTCTTGCCTTGTGGTTTAGAAGGATCGAATCTAAATAATGGCCAGTAGCCACTCTCAACAGCTTTTTCTTGCTGAGAAACCCCTTGAGACAAATCATAACCATGTTCTCCACAATGTGAGTAAGCAATAATTATAGATGTTCCAGGAAATGCTTCTGCTTCTTCAATAGCTTTAAGTGTTTGAAGGTCTTTCGCTCCAATAGCAATTTGAGCTACATACACATTTTCATAAGAAACTGCTTGTAGTGCTAAACTTTTCTTACTGGTAAGTTTTCCTGATACAGAGAATTTTGCGCTGGCTCCTAAAGGTGTTGCTTTTGATGTTTGACCACCTGTATTAGAATATACTTCAGTATCCATTACTAAGATATTGATATTCTCTCCAGATGCTAAGATGTGATCTACACCGCCAAAACCAATATCATAAGCCCAACCATCGCCACCTAAAATCCATACAGATTTTTTACGCAAATACTCTGTAAGATGAGATAGTTTTTTAGCATTCTTATTATCGATACTCGCTAGTTTTTCGTTTAAGATGTCTAGATTTCTGAAATTCTCAGCTTTTTCTATTTCATTACTTTCAGGATTATTAAGAATTGCATCTACTAATTCTGTTCCAACTTCATTTTCAACAGACTTTAATAAGTTTACAGCAATTTCTTGTTTCTTACTTAAAGCCAATCTCATACCTAAACCAAATTCAGCATTATCTTCAAATAGTGAATTTGCCCAAGCAGGACCTCTACCAAATTTATTGGTTGTGTAAGGTGTTGTTGGTAAATTACCACCATATATTGAAGAACATCCTGTAGCATTTGCTATTAAAATACTATCACCATACAGTTGGGTTAGTAATTTAACATATGGAGTTTCTCCACATCCAGAACAAGCGCCAGAGAATTCAAATAAAGGCTCCAAGAATTGAGATCCTTTTACATTTGTAATACGCAATGCTTCTCTATTATAATCTGGTAAATCAATAAAGTAATCCCAGTTTGCATCTTCTACTGTTTCAACTTGCAGTTTTTTATGCATGTTGATAGCTTTAAAGTCTGGATCTTCTTTGCTTACCGCAGGACAAACAGCCACACAAAGGTCGCAACCTGTACAGTCTTGAGGCGATACTTGAAGTACGTAAGACTCTTCATTTTTATTAAAAGGACTTCCTTTTGCAGCAGCCGATTTTAAAGATGCTGGTGCGTTTGATAAGGTTTCATTTGTAACAACTTTTGCTCTAATGGCTGCATGTGGACAAATAACAACACATTTATTACATTGTGTACATAAATCTGCATCATCCCAAACAGGTACAGTATCTGCAATACCACTTTTTTCATATTTTGTAGTTCCTGTAGGGAAGGTTCCGTCAACAGGGAATGCGCTTACAGGTAATTCGTCTCCAAATCCACCTAGTATTTTTTCTAATACTTCAGTTACAAATCCATCAGGAGCATTTGTCATAGCAGTTTCTAAAGGTCTTTCGCTAGAAACCTCTTTTGGATATGCTACTTTTTCAAGATTAGCAAGCGAATTATCAACCGCTGTAAAATTCATCTGAACGATGCTTTCTCCTTTATGAGAATACGATTTTACAATTGCGTCTTTAATTTTTTGAATAGCTTCTTCTTTTGGTAATATACCAGAAATAGCAAAGAAGCATGTTTGTAATACCGTATTTGTACGCTTACCAAGATTAGATTCGGCTGCTACTTTTGTGGCATCAATAACATAGAAATTAATTTCTTTATCAATTAATTCTTTTTGAATTCGCTTAGGTAAGTGCGCCCATATTTCATCTTTAGAATATGGTGAGTTTAATAAGAAGGTGCCGCCATGTTTTAAATCGGCAACCATATTATATTTCTTAACAAACTTATATTGATGACTCGCAATAAAATCTGCTTTATCAATTAAGTATGAAGAGTATATTGGTTTTGGTCCAAAACGCAAGTGAGAAATGGTTTGTGCCCCTGCTTTTTTAGAATCGTACACAAAGTAACCTTGTACAAAGTTATCTGTAGTGTCTCCAATAATTTTAATTGAGTTTTTATTGGCTCCCACAGTACCATCAGATCCTAAACCGTAGAACATACAATTAATAGTATTTCGTTCTATGTTAAAAGTAGTATCAATTGGTAAACTTGTAAAAGTAACATCGTCATTAATACCAACGGTAAAGTGGTTTTTAGGTTTATCATCTAATAATTCATCATAAACACCTTTAACCATTTGAGGTGTAAATTCTTTAGAAGATAATCCGTAACGTCCACCAACAACAAGAGGCATGTCTTTATCACTTTCATTAAATGCTGTAACAACGTCTTGATAAAGAGGTTCGCCAACACTACCAGGTTCTTTAGTTCTATCAAGAACTGCAATTTTTTTAATCGTGTCTGGAATTGCATCAACAAAATGTTTTATTGAGAATGGTCTAAACAAACGAACAAATAATACACCTACTTTTTCTCCGTTATTTATCATAGCTTCAACGGCTTCTCTTGCTGCGCCTTCACCAGAACCCATAAGTATAATTAAACGTTCTGCTTCAGGATGTCCTTCATAATAGAATAAACTATATCTACGACCTGTATGTTCGTAGAATTCATTCATGGTTTCTTCTACAATTTCTGGTACTTTATCGTAAAACGTATTTGCAGCTTCTCTAGCTTGGAAGAATACATCTGGATTTTGAGATGTTCCTCTAATTACAGGACTGTCTGGGTCTAATGATCGACTTCTGTGTTCAGAAATTTTGTCTTCAGGCATCATCGCTTCAATAATATCATCAGTAATTGAATCTATTTTTGAAATTTCATGTGATGTTCTAAATCCGTCAAAAATATTAAGGAAAGGAATTCTAGATTTTAATGTAGCTACTTGCGCAATTAAAGCCATATCATGCGCTTCTTGAACAGAACCACCAAATAACATAGCAAATCCTGTTTGTCTTGCAGCCATAACATCAGAATGGTCTCCAAAGATTGAAAGTGCATGTGTTGCAATAGTTCTTGCAGCTACATGTATTACAGAAGGTAATAATTCACCTGCCATTTTATACATATTAGGAATCATAAGAAGAAGTCCTTGTGAAGCTGTAAAAGTTGTAGTTAAAGCTCCAGCTTGTAATGAACCATGAACGGCTCCAGCAGCACCACCTTCACTTTGCATTTCTACAATTCTTGGAACATTGTCCCAAATATTCTTTTCTCCTTTCGAGCTGTAAACATCTACATGTTCGCCCATAGGAGATGCAGGTGTAATAGGGTAAATTGCACAGACCTCATTGGTTTTATGAGCTACTCTAGCAACAGCCTCATTAGCATCGCAAATTAATTTTGGAAATTTTTTTTTCATAATAATGTTATTATCTTATTTTTAAATAAAATTGTCTTTATAAGGCTTTTTAGTAATGTTTTCTGTGTAAGATGTAATCGATTACTAAAACATTAATATTTTACACAAAAGAAAACCTTTAGTCATTAAAACAACTGGTTAAAATTATGACTAGAATCACATTTAGACTATGATAATTATCATATGATGAATAAATAATTATTAGAAAAGGAAATAAATATGCTTTTTTTTGAAGATAATTCATAAAAAAAGAGGATTTCAAATAGTATGAAACCCTCTTTTTATAAAGTATAATTTTTTTAGTTTGTTGAACGTTTTGAAATTATCACGAAATTAGGGGAGTTAACCTTTAAAATATGGTTTTGTAAAAATTACTCTGCATGTAACCAAGCTTTCTTTTCTAGTAAGGCAGCTTCATTTTCTACATATTTTTCATCTGGAACACAACAGTCAACAGGACATACTGAAGCACATTGTGGTTCATCATGAAATCCTTTACATTCTGTACACTTATCTGGTGCTATAAAATAGAACTCATCAGATAATGGTTCGTTCATTTCATCTGCGTCTACTTCTTCTCCATTTGGAAGTGTAATAGTTCCGCTTAATTCAGTTTCTTCTGAATATGCCCATTCTTGATCGGGCTCATAGATTGCATTATTAGGACATTCAGTAAGGCAAGCGTCACAGTTAATACATTCTTCAGTTATAATAATTGCCATAATATAATTGTATTAGATGCAGTAAAAGTACTTTCCATTTTAGGATCTAAATATGACTTTTGTCACGTTTAAAAATATATTTAATTTTTTTTAAAAGCACAGTAGTATTAAACCAAAGCCGTAAATCCTAAAAAAGCTAAAGATAAAAGTCCTGCAACTAATAAGTTAATAGGAACTCCTTTCATGCCTTCTGGGATGTTAGCAAGTTCTAGCTGTTCTCTAATACTAGCAAAAACAATTAAAGCTAAAGCAAAACCCAACGAGTTTGAAACAGCAAAAAATACAGCTTTTAATAAGCTGCCATTATCTAAACCTAAAGCTAATATGGCAACCCCTAAAACAGCACAGTTAGTTGTAATTAAAGGCAGAAAAACCCCTAATGCTTGATATAACGACGGACTTACTTTTTTAAGCATAATTTCTACCATTTGCACTAAAGCTGCAATAATTAAAATAAACGTAATGGTTCTTAAATAGTTTAATCCGGCAGGCACTAAAACATATTGATGTAATAGATAGGTAACGGTTGTGGCAATCGTCATTACAAATAAAACGGCACCAGACATACCAATAGAGGTTGATACTTTATTAGACACCCCTAAAAACGGGCAGATACCTAAAAATTGTGATAATACAATATTGTTTACAAATACGGCTGCTATAAGTATAATTACATAATCCATATCTTAAATTGTTTTAGAAGTTAGTTTGTTGAAAATAACGGTTAAATATGCCAAAGCAATAAAAGCACCAGGAGGCAAAATAAAGAGAATAAAGGTATTGGCATTTTCTGGTACAAAACTTAACCCAAATAAGCTGCCACTACCAAATATTTCGCGTACAGCACCTAACACAGTTAAGGCTAACACAAAGCCTAATCCCATGCCTAAGGCATCAAGAATAGATGCTAAAACATTGTTTTTAGATGCAAAAGCTTCAGCTCTACCTAGTATTAAACAGTTTACTACAATTAAGGGAATAAAAATACCTAATTGTTCATATAAAAAAGGAATAAAGGCTTCTAAAACCATTTCAACAATAGTTACAAAAGACGCTATAATAATAATGAATGCAGGAATACGAACCTTACTTGGTATTTGAGATTTAACTAATGAAACTACAATGTTAGACATTAATAATACAAACAAAGTAGCAACTCCCATGCCCAAACCATTAAATGCCGATGAGGTAACACCCAGTGTAGGACACATACCTAATAGCATCACAAAAATGGGATTTTCTTTAATAATTCCTTTTAAGAAATTTTGCTTTTGATTTAGTTGTTCAGCCATAATTCTTAATTTTTAGTTTGGTTGATAACACCTAGGTTTTTTACGAAAATATCGTAAGTCATTTTAGCCGATTCACTAAAGGCTCTAGAAGAAATAGTTGCGCCAGTTAGAGCATCAACATCTCCACCATCCTTTTTTACTTTTAAGTTAAAAGTATCAGGGTTTTTATCTCTAAATTGTCTTAAAAACGATTCGTCTTTCATTTTTGTTCCCAATCCAGGGGTTTCTTTTTGTTCTAAAACCGCAATGTTTTTTATAGCGCCATCTGCTTTAAAGCCTACCATGATTTTTACTAAACCACTAAAGCCTTTTTCAGAATAACTAATAACAGCAGCGCCAACAAATTGGTTGTTTTTAAAAGCAGGATAAACTTCAACACTATCTTTGGCAACTGCTGTTTTAATTTTTTTTACATCTTCAACAGGGTTGTTGTCAAATTCTGGTAATACCAGTTTTATAGCATTTACTTTTTTCTCTAATTTAGCCTTTGCTTTTGGGTCAATAGTTAAATCGTTTACAAAGCCTAAGGCGAATCCTGAAATGAGTGTTATCAATAAAAGAGATACCACCATGCTTAGAAATGTTGATTCTTTTTTACTCATAATTACACGATTTTAGATTTTATTTTATTACCAAATCTTCTAGGTTTGAAATATTTATTAATTAATGGCACAAAGGCATTCATTATTAAAATAGCAAACGAAATACCTTCAGGGTAGGCGCCAAAAAGCCGTATTAAAACTGTAATTAACCCAATGCCAATAGCGAAAATAATCATGCCTTTTTTTGTCATAGGACTTGTAACCAGATCGGTTGCCATATAAAAGGCTCCTAAAATGGCACCACCAGATAGTAAATGAATTATTGGGTTGGTATATTGCTCTGCGTTTATAAACCAGAAAATACCGGTTATAACTGCCATAGAAGCTAATAGTGTTACAGGAATATGCCAAGTAATAACTTTTCTAATAATTAAATATAAGCCTCCTAATAGTAAGGTAATTGCCGACATTTCTCCTAAAGAACCTCCTGTAAAACCAAATAACATGTCGATAGCTGAAGGTATTTTAGAACCAATTTCAGTCATTGTTTCTCCATATTGCAAGCCTTCTTTTATAATGCCTAACGGTGTTGCTCCTGTAACAGCGTCTACAAGTGTCGTGTTGTTTTCTATGGCTGTTGGCCACATGGTCATTTGTACTGGGAATGATACGAGTAAAAATACACGACCTACTAAGGCAGGATTAAAAATATTAAAGCCTAAGCCACCAAAGGATAGTTTTGCTACGCCTATAGCAATTAAACTACCAACAATAATCATCCAAATAGGTAAGGTAGCAGGGAGATTGAAAGCTAGTAGAATACCAGTAATTAATGCAGAACCATCGGTAATTGTGACGTCTGTTTTTAAAAGATATTTTTGAATAACATATTCAAACAACATACAGGAAGCAATGGCTACCGATGTTGCTATTAATGCGCTAATTCCAAAAACATATAAAGAAACTAAGAACGCTGGTATTAATGCGATAACCACATCATACATGAGTTTTTTAGACGTTCTATCTGAGTGTACATGCGGAGATGCAGATACAATTATGGGTTGATTGCTCATAGTTAGTTTTTAGTAGTATTTAACTTTTTAACAATATTTTTTCCAAACCTTATATAGTCTAATAATGGTCTATGTGAAGGGCAAACGTAGCTGCATGAACCACATTCTATACAGGTCATAATATCTTCATAAGATGCTTTCTCATACATCCCTTTTTCTGAAAGATTCATTAGTAGATGAGGTTCTAATCCCATAGGGCATACGTTCACGCACTCACTACAACGAATGCAGTTTTTGGGCTCACCTCTGCTAGCTTCATCTTCATGAATAGCTAAGATTCCTGAAGTGCCTTTAGTAACAGGAACGTCTAAGTTTTTAATTGCTTTTCCCATCATTGGTCCACCATTAATAATCTTACGAGTACCTTCTGGTAAACCACCAATTTCTGCTACTAAATCTTTAATAGGTGTGCCTATTTTTACCCAGTAGTTAGAGGCGTTTTCTAGTTTTTTTCCTGTAATAGTAACAACACGTTCTGTTAATGCTTTATCGTGCTGAACGGCCTCATAAATCGCAAAAATAGTTCCTACGTTATGCACAACAACGCCAACGTCTAATGGTAATCCGTTTTTAGGAACCTCCCTATTTAATATGGCGCTTACTAGTTGTTTTTCGCCTCCTTGAGGATATTTAACTTGTAAAGCAGCAACCTGAATTTTAGAATCGTTTTCTGTTAGTTTTTTAAAGATGTTTATCGCATCCTTTTTGTTGTTTTCAATACCTATAATGGCTTTGTTAATTTTTAAAGCGGTCATTAAAAGATGAATACCAACAATAATCTCTTCAGTTTTTTCAAGCATTAAACGATGGTCTGCTGTTAAGTAAGGTTCGCATTCTACACCATTAATAATGAGGTGATCTAAAACAGCGCCTTCTTTCACGGTTAGTTTTACATGCGAAGGAAATGTAGCCCCTCCTAAACCAACAATACCATAATCGTTGATTTTTTGTAATATGTCTTCAGACCCTAGAGTAATTTCTTTTTTTAAAGGGTATTTTATGTCTTCAAAATTAGTTTCATTTTTGGCATCTGTTCTAATTACGATGCATTGTTTTTTGTAGCCACTAGTATCTATTATTTTATCTAGTTTAGTAACTGTTCCTGCAACAGGTGTATGTATGTTAGAAGAAACAAATCCGCCAGATTTAGCAATAACTTGCCCTTTTTCTATTTTGTCTTTAACATTAACAATTATTTCGGCAGGTATACCAATATGTTGAGATATGGGTACATATACAATTTTAGGTACCGTCATTCTTTTAATGCCTTTTGATGATGTTATTTTATTTTCTGGAGGATGGATACCGCCTTTTGGAAATGTTTTAAGCATCGGTCTTTAGTTTATCAGATTCAACATTTGCTTTAGCTATAGGTTCAACCTTTTTTACCTTTTCAACTTTTGGTTCAACTTTCTTAACCTTTTTCTTCGGGAAATTTGTTTCTATAATGGAATGCGTAGGACATACATCCACACATTTTCTACATAACGTACAGGCTACAGAATCTATATATGCTAAGTTGTTAGACATGTCTATAGCGTCTTTAGGACAAATATCTTCACATTTAGAGCATCCAATACAAGCCACTGCACACGATTTTTTTGCAATACCAGCTTTGTCTTGATTCAAGCAGCCAATAAATATTTTTAAATCTCTTTTATGTTTAGGGCGCATTTCAATAATGTCTCTCGGACAGGCTTCAGCGCAGGCACCACAAGACGTACATTTATCTGTGATTATTACGGGGAGTCCGGTAGTTTCATCCATGTACATGGCATCGAATTTACAGACAGCTACACAATCGCCATCGCCTAAACAACCATATTGGCAATCGGTTTCTCCACTATAAATCATTGCAGAGATAGCGCAATTTCTAGGGCCTTGATATTCGGTGGTTTTTGGTCGTACTTCACAACTGCCTTGACAGAGTAAAACAGCAAGAGTAGGATCTTTTTCTGTAACTTCTTTTCCTAAAACGGTAGCTACTTCTTTCATAACATCGTTGCCTCCTACAGGGCAAAAAAGATCTGAAATATCATCAGAGCTAACCAATTTTTCGGCGAAAGCTTTGCAACCAGGAGAGCCACAACCACCACAATTGGCAGCTGGTAATAACTCATCAACTTCTCCTATTAAAGGATCTTCATAAACATAGAATTTTTTAGAAACTACATATAGTACAATAGCTGCAATGATACCCAAGGAAGCTAATAAGAAAACACTATTTAAAACGGATTCAGACATGCTAATTATATTTTTATTATGGAAATTTTAAAGGCACTTTTTAATGTGTTTTTTAAAAAGTAGAGCGTTAAATAATAAGGGATTAATATGGCAAGTGATAACAGTCCTGCTATCCATTCTTTTAAATAAATAGATGCAATTATTAACGTGAAAAACATTAATATAAATGGAAAAACATAAGCCCAAAACACGGCTTTAAAACCAAGTGCTTTTTTTAAAGCAACACGAACAGGTTCATTAATTTTATAACAATCATCAAGGTTTGCTATTTCAATGTTTTTAGTATTAGATTCTGAAATACCACAAGCAGCCTTAGCTCGACAAGATTCGCAATGAACGTTTTGTTCTAAGGAAACCACAATAGATTCATCTGCAATTTTAGAGACAACACCAGCGTGGGTAAATGTGTTTTTATTTGATGATTGAGAATTCATAAATACATTTCATTATTTTAAGAAATTCATATTGTAAAATTAATCTATTGACTTAGGTAATTTTATGACTTATGTTAGCTTTGATATTGAAGAATTATTAATTTTAATCTAAAAAAATATTTACAAATTGCTTCGGAGGTATTGTTTTTGTTGATAATTCAATTGTCTACTAATTTAGTAGGATTAATAGTTTAATTGAAATTATTTACTTATTTTTGCCACTTAAAATTTTTGAATGTCAGATATTACAATAAAGATAACAGATAGAGATGGTGTAGCACATACTTTGCTAGCGCCAACAGATATGGCTATGAACCTTATGGAGGTTGTACGGTCTTATGAATTAGCCCCAGAAGGCACTATTGGAGTTTGTGGTGGTATGGCAATGTGTGCTTCTTGTCAATGTTACGTAACTAGTGATACTGAGTTGCCAGAAATGGGTGATGATGAAGAAGCCATGCTTTCTGAAGCTTTTGATGTTAAAGACAATTCTCGTTTAGGTTGCCAAATACAAATGACACCAGAAATGGAAGGTCTTGAAGTAGAGCTTGCTCCTGAGAGTTAGAGTTTTTTATAGTCTAATAATTTTCTTGGGCCTTCTAGTAGTGTTTTTACAATTTGAAGTGTGCCGTCATCTTTAGTTGCAATATGCCATTTTATAAGTGAAATGGTTCCATTTTCAATTTCAATACCTGTAATACTTCGTGGGTGAACACAGCTACCATCGTTAAAAAACGCAATGTCTCCAGGTTCTGGAAATCGAGGTCGGTGAGTATGCCCAACAATGGTTAGTAAGTTGTTGTTTTCAGAAATCCATTTTTTTGTTCTACGTTCTACTTTAATAAGTTCTTTGTAGTTTTTTGCAGGACTTGTAGGGTCTGCTATTCCCATAACGTTTAAGGGTTTCCATAGAATACGTACCATAAAACGACTCCATTTCCAGAATAAGAAATTCCACCAATCGGCTTGATGTCCATGTGTTAAAAATACTTCTTGATTGGTTTTAGTATGTTTTAAAATGATGCCTTCATGGTATGTAATGTCTCCAAAAAGTTCGACATCTTCACCTGTTTTTGCATCAAAATAAGTAGATAAATGTTTTTTTACATAATCTGGGTTTCTGTAAACCATATCATGGTTTCCCCAAATCATGTGTAATCTATTTGCTTTATGAAATAGTTTCATAAGCATGAACACATTTTTATGTGCATTTAGAATAGAGCTGAATGCAATGTTTTCCCATAATTCATCACCATCACCAACTTCGCAATATTGAAACCCTTCAGCATAATAATGCTTTAATGCATGAAAATAAATATTTCTATTATTTGCAAAATCGTCTGCAAAACTATTATCACCTCGATGGCAATCACTAAATAAAATGAATTTGCTAGCATCATCAAAGTCAATGACTTTGGCATGTTTATAGGCGTTATCTAATCTTTTTTTCGATGAAACATTCATAACTAAAATATTATAATGTAGATAAAAATTTAATGAATGTCGCAAATGCACTTTGAGAAACATTAAATATTAAGCACATGAAAACATAAAGTAAATGTAAACAAAAAAGCGTTTCAATTTGAAACGCTTTTTAAGGATTAAGAAAAACTTACTATTTGTTTTATTTACAATATAAAGGATCAGCTCCAATAGTTCCTACTAAACGATTTAAATAATCACTCGATTTAACATCGTTGTAGCTTTCTTTTACAGATTGTAAACGCTCATTTATTTTCATTTCAGATACTAAAGCTTCATTATTTGGGTTTGCCATAAATGCTTCTAAATATGCTATTTGAGAATCGTAAAAAGAAATGTCTTTTTTCTGTTTTAATGCTAATCGTTCTTTATACCAATCACTATTAATTACATAGTCTCTATCAAAATATTTGCGCAATTCTGGGTCGCTAATATCTTTTCCTTCATATGTGCCATAAGTCATAATGTGTAATAAAATTTTTAATGGTGGAATAGCAGATTCAATACTACCATCTTCAAAATAGCTTTTTGCTACTTTTTCTTGAGCTTCAACAATATTATTAATGCCATCTACATAATCTTCTAAACCTTGTAATTCTGGTTTTAACATTTTTTCATTAAAAACAGCTGTAGGCTCGTCAAATAAACGGTTTAAGCATCTTAAAGAAAATGTTTTGGTAATTCTGTAACCTAAACGACTTGCTAAAATGGTTTTTCCATTGTATTCAAAATCTTCAAGTTTTTCTAAAGAGCCATTTTGTATTAATTTTATTGGGTCTCTATCTTTTGGATCCAAACGTGCCCAAATTTCTGGAATAAGTAAACTAATATCATGGTCTATTTTATTTTCTGCACCAACATATCCAGCAGCAGTACTAAATCCATTAGATTCTGTTAAAATATGAGATAATAAGGCGTTATTTAAATCTGTAGTAGGCGTTAGCATATTGAATGGTGCTTTTGTTAAAGCGCCTTCAGAACCTGCTCCTGTAGTTGATGGCGACTTACCTGTTAGGCTACAAATAAAGTCCATAAACAATTCTGGAGTTTCTTGGTAATGAATTGGATTGTATACTGCTAATGGACGAATACCAGCGGCTTTATCAACAGGGTTGTTTCTTCTTCCTGGAAGAACAGCATTTACTATATGAACTACTGGTTCATCTATTTTTATTTTTCTTAATAATCGTACACCAGTATCAGCTAAATAACTTTCCTCAGTTTCTTTAATATGTCTACTGGGTTCTAAATAGCGAGGGTTTGCAGTAGGTTCGCCATTTACAATTCTAGTATGCGATGGTAGAACAAAATATTCTTCTTCATTATCACTGTTTACAATAGATGTAATAAAGTCTTTTACTGGTTGTGTATATTTATCGAAGTTTATTGTGTCTTCATAAATAGCAGTAGCATCTTGCTTTTTTAATAATTCATAATTTGTTAAAAAACGACCATTAGAAACAATATCTAACTCTGCATTTTTATCATAGCCTCTTATAACAGCCTCGTCGGGTCTTTGGAATAAATGTGCTTCACAGTTGGTTAGTACTTTAACACTTTTGTTACTAAATTCTGGATTTAAGTTTGATATTAGATCTCTTGGTAATGTTATTGATGCAGTAATATCATCTTCGGTTTGAATTTTTTCACAAGGAGAAAAATCAGATCTTAATTTGTTTAACATCCAGTTTCCTTTTTGATTAAAACCGATACGCACATAACTACCGACAACAGGGGTGTTATTATGCAATAGACCTGTGCCTTTTTGTCCATTAATAATTTCAACAGACATATAATCTTTCCAGTTTAAAGAACCATGTGCTTGTCTGTAAAGTCGTTTTACAAATAATACTAAGGATCTAATATGAACAGGAATGTTGTTTAAAAATTCGTTAAATTCATCTGAGTTTTCTTTTGAAGGCGTTAATAGTTTTACTGCAGAGCTTAATGTTCTGTCTTCACTTAAAAAATGTCTAGACTTTGGTCTATTTGGGTCTTTAATTTTCCAACGAGAAGAATAGTTAAATTCTATTATTTCATCTGCTTTTTTAAAGTCTTCATCAATATTATGTATGTTAAACGTACTATAAGTAATAGCGTTTTGCATAGACTTTGAAATTTCGGATTTACCACCACCAGAAACGGTACAAGGTTTGTGACAAAAAACACCTTCGGCAAATGTGTCAACTATTCGCCATAAATTAATGCTTTTATGTTTTTCTAATCTGAATTTGTTTCCAGTTGGATGAACATATGTTTTGTATGGAGATATTGTTAGTTTTTGGTCTTTGCCACCATGTTTCCATGTAATACTATTAGTGTTTGTGTTTACATATGAAAATTCTGGAATGTATATAATGTTTGGATATTTCTTATCTACAGCATAATTTTCAGGCATGATGTCAATCTTATCTCCTAACAGTGTTTTAACACCTTCAAAAGTGTGTTTACTTCCATTAAATTCGAAGTAATCTTTACCGTCTAAAGTATCTCCCATTACTCTTCTAGCAAAAGCCATTGCACCACCAGCATGTTCTTCTTCAACTAAGCCAAATAAATTAGCTGAATAACTAATTTGTGTTTTTATTTCTTTTTTTGAATACCCATAATAATTATCTGCAATTAGAGTAATTACAATACCCCTATCATCTCTACAAGTAATTTTGAAAGCGCCACCATCATTATATAATTCGTTGACATCTTTCCAGCACATGCCATCACGTTTTTGACGCTCAGTTGCATCATTAAAATGTGGTAACCCTACATCTTTCTTTTTTAGTGTTATTAATTGAGGTGCTAAAACAATACAACCTGTATGCCCAGTCCAGTGTTCTGTGTCTAATGCCGCATCATTTAAAGCTAAATTAGGGTTGCCAGCGTTTCCGAAAATAGATTCAACAAAATCTAAATTACTAACTAGATTTCCAGGAGCAAAAAAACGAACTTCTAATGATTTTTTAGAAATTAAATTAGGTACTTCTGGGCAAACAGTTGGTCTTAATAACATGGATACCATTGTTTTTGCCTTTTCTTCTTGATTGGCAGTAAATGGTAATATTTTTAATTCCTCAGAAGGGTTAAATGCTGAATTTAAAAGGTGAGCAAAAGTAATTTTAGGCACCTCTTTTTTGTCTAAAGGAACTGGTAGTGGTCCCTCAACAATATGAAAGGTGCCTTTTGTTGTTCTTTTATCGTGTAAAGGGTTGTTTAAAATACCTTGTTTTACTCTGTTAGAAGTAACTAAATTACTTTTAAATAGATTTCCATTAGGAGGTAAGCTAACCTCTCTAGCATGGCCTTTTTTAGATAATATTAATGTGTTGTTAGGTATTTTGAATGATTTATTAATTGAAACTTCTTTTAAATAGGTATCAATAAAATTCTGAATTCTAGAATCTGCAGGACAATGATGATCTGCCAATAATCTTGATTTTTCACGGATACTTTTTATTAATCCTGTGGTAAGTAACTCAAATTTTGGATCACAAAATTTTTCGTCACTTTCCTCGTTGTCTTTAAAAATAGGCTGATCTAGTGCAGCTAACTGTAAATTAATAAACTGAACAATATTTTTCCTTGATTCTTGCATGATTAAAAAGGTTGTTTTTTTATATAAAAGCCAAATTTAAGTCATGAATTATTTTAAAAACCTGTCGAAAGTCAGTTATTGAATAAATTTTAGTTGTTATGTCTTTTTGGACATGGTATTAATCTTATAAAAAACAGAATAAGTTAGATGTTTGGTATTAGTTATGTAAGTCTAATACCAGTAAGTATTAATTTATAATAAAAAGCAAATTATTTAAAAGCGTTTAATCCAGTAATATCAAGACCCGTAATTAATAAGTGAATATCATGTGTGCCTTCATAAGTAATAACACTTTCTAAATTCATAGAATGTCGCATAATACTATATTCGCCAGTAATTCCCATACCACCTAACATCTGTCTAGCTTCTCTAGCAATGTTTATAGCCATGTCTACATTATTACGTTTAGCCATAGATATTTGAGCAGAAGTTGCTTTTCCGTTATTACGTAAAACACCTAAACGCCAAGTTAAAAGTTGTCCTTTGGTAATTTCTGTAATCATTTCTGCTAATTTTTTTTGCTGCAGTTGAAATTGACCAATAGGTTTTCCAAATTGCAGACGTTCTTTGCTATAACGTAAAGCGGTGTCATAACAATCCATGGCTACGCCAATAGCTCCCCAAGCAATGCCAAAGCGCGCAGAGTCTAAACAACCAAGCGGTGCTCCTAATCCAGATTTGTTAGGTAATAAATTTTCTTTAGGTACTTTAACATTATCAAAAATAAGTTCGCCAGTGGCACTTGCTCTTAGCGACCATTTATTATGAGTTTCAGGTGTAGTAAAGCCTTCCATTCCACGTTCTACTATCAACCCATGAATACGTCCAGTTTCATTTTTAGCCCAAACCACTGCAATTTGAGCAAAAGGAGCATTGCTAATCCACATTTTAGCACCATTTAATAAATAATGGTCGCCCATATCTTTAAAATTAGTAACCATCCCACTTGGATTACTACCATGATCTGGCTCAGTTAAACCAAAACAACCCATCCATTCGCCACTAGCTAATTTTGGTAAATACTTTTGACGTTGGGATTCATTGCCATATTTCCAAATAGGATACATAACTAAACTAGACTGTACTGAAGCTGTACTACGGATACCAGAATCACCTCGTTCTATTTCTTGCATAATTAAACCATAAGAAATTTGATCTAAGCCTGCACCTCCATATTCCATAGGAATATATGGTCCAAAGGCACCAATTTCAGCCAAACCATTTATAATTTGTTTTGGGAATTCAGCTTTTTGAGCATAGTCTTCTATAATTGGAGACACTTCACGTTTTACCCATTCGCGAGCAGCATCACGAACTAATTTATGCTCATCGGTTAATAATTCGTCAAGATTATAATAATCTGGTGCTTCAAATAAATCTGGTTTCATCTAGATTAAATTAAAAGGTTTTAATGGGATAATCCTTTGTTTTTTTGACAAAAATATCGCTATATCCTCTCAAATTTAATTAATCTTTACCGATTTAGTTACATTTTTAAATAAAAATCTTTGGTAAGGTTAATGTAGTCTTCAGTATATTGATGACGTTCTGTTTCAATAATTAACTCATTAATGTTTACATCGCTTTCGCGGAAAGAGAATTCCAAAAGGCTTCGTTTAATTTCTGAATTTGGATTGCCTTTGATATGGAGTGTTTTATTAAGTAAAAGATTATGTTTTGAAGCTAATTTTATAAAGGGAATTTCTTCTTTAAAAGGAACGATTACCGAGAAAACACCATCTTCAGATAATAGTTTTGAAACACTCTCAATTAAATGTTCGAAAGGCATAGCATCGTTAAATCTGGCTAAATCACGTTGTGTGTTTTCTGTTTTAAAATCTTCAGAATAAAATGGCGGATTTGAAATAATAAGATCGTATTTGTCTTCAATTTCTTCTGTAAATTCTTCTAGTGAAGCATGGTAACAAAAAAGGCGATCTCCCCAAGGCGATTGTTCAAAATTATTAACACATTGTTCGTAAGTGCTATCATCAATTTCAATAGCATCTATAAGTTCTGCATCACATCTTTGAGCAAGCATTAAAGCTAAAATACCTGTGCCTGCACCAATATCTAAAATAGAAAAAGGGTTGTGTTTTATAGATGACCATGCGCCAAGTAATACACCATCTGTGCCAACTTTCATAGCGCATTGGTCTTGGTATATTTCGAATTTTTTGAACAGAAAAGGTTTTTTAGACATGATTTTTTTGTAAATTACGCAATAGTAAAAATAAAATGTTAAAACTGAATAAATTATGTTAAATAATATACTAAAGACATCCAATTTAGGTTGTTTTTAACGTATATTAAACGTCTAATTATAAAATACTGAATAGTTTTGGGGATAAAACAATATGATAAAATTTTAATGAAGTTGAATGATTTATTTTTAATGAATCAACAAGTCGGAAAAATATTTTCTAAAATGCAAGGTGATGTTCCAGATGTTAATTTAAAAACTTTTTTTAAAGAAAAAGAGCTTGAGAGAAAGCGTTTTTGTGAGATGTTACAAAATGAATCAAAAAAACTTGAAACCAAGGTAGATAACTCCATAATGTTACAAAGACGAAATCATTTAACAGAGTTGAGTTTTAAAAAATCATTGCGTTACGAAAAGAGTAGTAATTTATTAAGACAAGTTAATAACCTAATGCAGTTTAGTATAGTGAAATATAATGACTTGCTTATGGAAATGAATTTGTCTTTACCACTTTGTAAGCTCTTAGTAAAACAACGAGATTGTATTCAATCTTCATTGTTTTTAGTTGAAAGAGAAGCAGACGCTATGGGATTTGCTTAAAAAGTTATTCTAAGTACAAGTCAATCAATCCTTCTGGAGTATTTACTAAAACGGTTTTGTTAGTTCTATCTACCTTAACTATAAATTCATCATTCATTGGGATTAAGATTTCTATACCATTTCGATCTATTTCAAAAAGAGATTGTGCTGTAGAGTCGTTAATAGCTTTTATAATACCTACTTTTCCAAAGTTTACATCTTCAATTGTAAAGTTAATAACTTCATGAAAGTAAAATTTGTTGCCTTCTAGTTTAGGAAGTAAGTCTAGTGGTAAATATAAACCACTTTTCATAATAGCATCGGCATCGGCTTCTTCGTCTACATCTTCAAATTTTATACGAAGTAATTCCGATTTGTGTAATTGAGAACTTTCAACAAAAAAAGGCACAAGATTATTTCTTAATTCTAAAAAAATAGCATCTAAGTTTTCATAAAGTTCTGGCTGGTCTGTGTCTAATTTCGCTAAAACTTCGCCTTTAAAACTGTATTTTTTTACAATTTTACCTAAGTAGAAACAATTTTCTTTTTTCATTGAAAATGATATTTTTTTATCCTGAACTTGTTTCAGAATCTTTAAAAGTATTAATAATTATGAGATTCCGATTTTCATCGGAATTTGTTCAATAATGTATTTTGAAAATCAAAATACTATTTCACAAAAAAACTCCGATATAAATACCGGAGTTTAAAAGTATAAAAAAATATTTTTTTATTCTTCTTCTTTTGATGCTTCTGCTTCAACTTCAGGAGCAGCTTCTTCAGCTACTTCTTCTTCAACAGCAGGAACAGCTGCAGCAATTCTTGCTTCATTTACAGCTTTTTCAGCAGCTAACGCATCAGCTTTTGCTTTTGCTTCAACTTCAGATAAACCATCAGCTTTTGTTTGTACTTTTGCTTCTTTTTCTTCTAACCAAGCAGTGAATTTAGCTTCAGCTTGCTCTTCAGTTAAAGCGCCTTTTCTAACACCACCTGCAAGGTGATTTTTTAGTAAAGCACCTTTGTAAGATAAAAGTGTTTTTGCTGTATCTGTTGGTTGTGCACCATTTTGCAACCATGTTACAGCGCCATCAACGTTTAATTCAACAGTTGCTGGGTTTGTGTTTGGATTGTAGATACCTAATTTTTCTAGGTATTTACCATCTCTTTTTGAACGTGCATCAGCTGCAACGATCCAGTAAAAAGGTTTCCCTTTTTTACCATGTCTTTGTAATCTAATTTTTACTGGCATAATAATTAATTATTTGAGGTTCTCGACCTCGGTTATTAATGAGGGCGCAAAGATACTATATTTTTTTAATTATCAAGGCTTTATTCGTTTTTTTGATAGCAACTTAACGAACTGTTATTAAAACAATAAGCAAACAGGTGTTGGAGCTTTGTAGTCTTTTAAAAACTCAATAGTTCCAGTGGTTTTGTTTACTTTGAAAATAGAAATATTATTACTTATTTGATTCGCAACTAATAGAAACTCTCCAGAAGGGTCTAGTGTAAAGTTTCTTGGGTAATTACCGTGAGTAGAAATGCTTTGAATTTTGTTTATGGTACCTGTTTTGGTGTTTCTTTCAAAAACGGCTATAGAGTTCTCGCCTCGGTTAGATCCATAAAGAAAGCGTTCGTCTTTTGAAAGGTGAATGTCTGCACAATAACTTTTTCCTTTAAATTTTTCATCTAAAGTAGTATCGTAATCAATTTGTTCAAAACCGGTATCTGTTCTTTTAACTGAAGTTATAGAGCTGCTTTGTTCGTTAATAATATAAATGTATTGTCCGTTATTAGTTAATGTAAAATGTCTAGGACCTGGATTGCCAGTTGTTTTTACAATCGCAGGTGATTCTAATTTGTATACATCATCCTTCAATTTATAATAATAAACAGCGTTTCTACCGAAATCAGCAATATATAATTCATCATTAAAAAAATGTGCAGCATGTGCTCTGGCCTTTTTGTTTTCAGTGTTATGATCGAAAATTTGAAATGCCTCATTTAGAGCACCATTATTTGACATGGTATAAAGAGATACGTTGCCACTGCCGTAGTTTGAAACAGCCATTTCGCCTTTATAGTTAAATGAAATATGGCAAGGAATATCGCCATTAACACTTACTTTGTTTAAAAACGTTAACTTTCCAGTATCTTCAACCTTGTAAGCAGATATGTATCCATCATTTACTTCACTAACAGCGTAAATATGTGTTCTATCTAGATTATAAGATATAAACGACGGTTGTTCTATAGTTGCAACTAATTGTTTGTTAGAAAGGTCTCCTGTTTTAGTGTTAAATTCAAACCTATAAATACCTTCGCTGTCTCCTTTTGTATAAGTACCAATATATAAAGGGATGTTTTGTGCCGTACAATTAAAAAGAATTAGAACTAATGATAGAAATAATAAATAAAGTTTCATACTAGCAGTGCTTTAAAATAGTAAACAAACAGGTCTTGGTACTTTTACGTCATTTAAAAAAGAAAGTTTTCCGGTAGATGTATTAATTCTAAAAACAGAAATATTATGACTCTTTTTATTAGCTACCAATAAAAATTTTCCTGAAGGGTCTAATGTAAAGTTTCTTGGCCAATCTCCATGAACTGGTACTGTTTGAATTTTTTCTATAGTGCCATCAAGTTTGTTTCTTTTAAAAACTACTATGGAATTTTCGCCTCTGTTCGAACCGTATAAGTAAAGTTCATTTCTAGATAAATGAATATCTGCACAAGAATTATTTCCTTTATAGGTTTCATCTAATGTAGAGTCGTAATCAATTTGTTTAAAACCTGTTTCAGTTCGCTTTATAGAAGTAACAGAACTGCCGTACTCATTTATTATATAGATGTATTGACCGTTTTTTGTTATTGTAAAATGTCTAGGGCCTGGGTTTTCTACCATTTCTACCACTGTAGGTAATGTTAGTTTGTATGTATTGTCTTTAAGTTTGTATTGGTATAGTGCATTTATTCCTAAATCGGCTATGTATAATTCATTCCTGAAAAACTGTGCAGAGTGAGCATGTGATACTTTGTCGTCTGTGTTGTAATTAAAAATTTGAGTAGCATCATTTAATTTTCCGTTTCTTGCAATACTATAAATAGAAGCACTGCCACCACTGTAATTTGATACAACAGCTTTGTTTCCTTGTCTGTTTATTGAAATATGGCAAGGGCCTTTCCCGTTACTACTCACCTTATTTAAAAATTTTAAATGTCCGTTTTCTCTAATTTTAAATGATGAAACAGAACCTCCCAAACTTTCGCTTACCGCATATATGAATTTTTTATTTCTTGAATATGTTATAAATGAAGGGTTTTGTGTAGAAACAGCTAATTGCAAATTGCTAAGCTCTCCAGTATTTTGATTGAAATCTAGTTTGTAAATACCTTCACTATAACCATCAGTGTAAGTGCCAACATATAAAGGTGTGTTTTGAGCGTTAGCATTGTAATAATAAAGACTAATAATAATTCCTAAAACAAGTAATTTGAATTTCATAATATAAAATATAGATTCGTCTAAAGTAAAATAATTATATTAAAGGATACTTTCTATGTTTAAAACTGTTTATAACTTATGTGTTGATATGTCAATTTTGATATGTATTTTTATACGCTTCGTTATTGTTCTAAACGAGAAAATATATCAACAAATAAACAGACTGAATGTACTTAATTTTCGATACTGAAACTACCGGATTACCAAAACGTTGGGATGCACCAATTACCGATACCGATAATTGGCCTCGTTGTATTCAAATTGCATGGCAATTGCATGACGAGATGGGGAATTGTATTGAAAGTCAAGATTATTTGGTGAAACCAGAAGGTTTTAATATTCCGTATGATGCTGAGAAAATCCATGGTATTTCTACCGAATTGGCAGATGAACAAGGTATTCCGTTAGCTGATGTTTTAGAAAAGTTTAATGAAGCTTTAGGAAAAACGAAGTTTGTAGTTGGGCAAAATGTTAAGTTCGACCTTAATATTATGGGGGCTGAATTTGTACGTGGCGCCGTTGAAAATCCATTGCAAGAATTACCAGTTTTAGATACTTGTACAGAGCATACAGCAAATTTATGTGAAATTCCTGGTGGACGTTACGGTAAATTTAAATTACCAACATTATCAGAGTTGCATGCGCATTTGTTTAGTGTAGGTTTTGCAGAAGCGCATAATGCCACTGCCGATGTAGAAGCAACAACACGTTGTTTTTTCGAATTGGTGCGTTTGGGTGAGTATACTAAAGAACAGTTGGATGTTGAATCTGATTACTTTGAGAATTTTAACAAGGCCAATCCAGATACCATTCAACTTATAGGATTAAAGCATATTAATCTTAAACGTGAAAGTGCTAAAATTCTTGAGCGAATAAAAAAAGCTGAAGGAAGTCAGATTTCTTCAGAAGAGATAAAACAAAACATGTCGGGGTTAGCCGATGTGGATTTTGTGCATCTTCATAATCACTCTCAGTTTTCGGTGTTACAATCTACTATGGGAGTTGCCGATATTGTTTCGGCTGCAGCCGAATATAATATGGAAGCGGTAGCACTAACCGATCATGCTAACATGATGGGAGCTTTTCACTTTGTAAATGCAGTAAATAGACACAATAAAGGTGTTAAAGCAAAAATAGCAGAAGCAGAAGAAACTGGGGATGAGGTTAAGGTGAAAGAAATGAAACCTATTATTGGTTGCGAGTTTTTTGTTTGCGAAAATCATTTAGATAAATCTAGAAAAGATAACGGTTATCAAATTGTATTGTTGGCTAAAAATAAGAATGGCTATCATAACCTAGCAAAGTTATCGTCGCATGCCTTTGTAAATGGATTTTATTATTTACCTAGAATTGATAAAAAATTAATTGAAGAATATAAAGAAGACTTAATTGTATTAACAGGAAATTTATATGGTGAAGTGCCAAGTAAAATCCTGAATATTGGTGAAAATCAAGCGGAAGAAGCACTCATTTGGTGGAAAGAACAGTTTGGAGACGATTTGTATGTCGAATTGATGCGCCATAATCAAGAAGATGAAAATCGTGTAAATCCAACCTTAATATCATTGGCAAGAAAACATGATGTTAAGTTGGTTGCTACCAATAATACCTATTATAAAAAACAAGAAGATGCCAACGCGCATGATATTTTATTATGTGTAAAAGATGGTGAAAAACAAGCAACGCCTATAGGTCGTGGTCGTGGTTATCGATACGGAATGCCAAATCAGGAGTATTATTTTAAATCTTCTGATGATATGAAACAATTGTTTAAAGATATTCCTGAAGCCATTTCTAATGTACAAGAGGTTGTTGATAAAGTAGAAGTGTATCAATTAGCGCGTGATGTATTATTACCAGCATTTGATATTCCAGATGAATTTAAACATGAAGAGGATTTAGCAGATGGAGGAAAACGAGGTGAAAATGCCTTTTTAAAGCATTTAACTTTTGAAGGAGCTAAAAAACGATATGGCGAAGAATTATCTGAAGAAGTTGTTGAACGTCTCGATTTTGAGTTAAACGTTATTGAAAAAACAGGCTATCCTGGATATTTCTTAATTGTAGAAGATTTTATTCGTGAAGCTCGAAACATGGATGTGTCGGTAGGTCCAGGGCGTGGATCGGCAGCAGGTTCGGTGGTTGCTTATTGTCTTTGGATAACCAACATTGATCCGCTTAAGTACGATTTGCTTTTTGAGCGTTTCTTAAATCCAGATCGTGTGAGTATGCCCGATATTGATATCGATTTTGATGATGAAGGTCGAAGTCGTGTTATGGATTACGTAATTGAAAAATACGGAAGCAACCAAGTAGCACAAATTATTACTTATGGTACCATGGCGGCAAAGTCGTCTATTAGAGATACCGCGCGTGTATTAGATTTACCATTATTTGACGCAGATAGGATTGCGAAGTTAATTCCAACTATGTCTAAACTTGGCAAGATTTTCGGTTTAAGCGAAAAAGATTTGGCGAGTAAATTTCGTGCTGAAGATTTAGAAAAGGTTAATGAGCTTTTAAATATATCTGATGGAAATGATTTGCAAGCAGAAACAGTAAACCTTGCTAGAACTTTAGAAGGTTCGGTAAGAAATACTGGAATTCATGCCTGCGGCGTTATTATTACACCAGACGATATTACGAAGTTTGTGCCGGTTTCTGTTGCTAAAGATTCTGATTTATATGTTACCCAATTTGATAACTCCGTTGTAGAAGATGCGGGTTTGTTAAAAATGGATTTCTTAGGGTTAAAAACGCTAACTTTAATTAAGGATACCGTTAAAATTGTTAAGGCAAAACATGATATTTTACTCGATCCAGATACATTCCCGTTAGATGATGAAGAAACCTATGCGTTATTCCAACGAGGAGAAACAGTAGGTGTGTTCCAATATGAATCGCCTGGGATGCAAAAACACTTGCGCGATTTAAAGCCAACGGTGTTTGAAGATTTAATTGCCATGAATGCCTTGTATCGTCCAGGACCAATGGAGTATATTCCAAGTTTCGTGCGTCGTAAGCATGGTGATGAGGAAATTGAGTACGATTTACCAGCCATGGAAGAGTACCTAAAAGAAACCTATGGTATTACGGTTTATCAAGAGCAAGTGATGTTGCTGTCTCAAAGTTTGGCAGGATTTACAAAAGGTGAAGCCGATGTATTGCGTAAGGCAATGGGGAAAAAACAAATTGCGGTTCTAGATAAAATGAAGCCTAAGTTTATTGAGCAAGCTAGTGCTAATGGACATGATGCAAAAGTTTTAGAAAAAGTTTGGAAAGACTGGGAAGCCTTTGCTAGTTACGCTTTTAATAAATCGCACTCTACTTGTTATGCGTGGATTGCTTATCAAACGGCTTATTTAAAAGCACATTATCCTGCGGAATATATGGCTGCGGTATTGTCTAATAATATGAACGATATTAAGCAGGTTACATTCTTTATGGATGAGTGTAAACGTATGAAATTGCCAGTTCTAGGACCTGATGTTAATGAAAGTTATTATAAGTTTTCGGTAAACAAAGACAATGCGGTTCGTTTTGGTATGGGAGCTATTAAAGGCGTAGGACATGGAGCAGTTATGACTATTGTAGATAATAGAAAAGAAGACGGTAATTATAAATCTATTTTCGATATCGCAAAGCGTATCGATTTACGTGCAGCCAATAAGAAAGCTTTTGAAAATCTTGCCTTAGCTGGTGGTTTCGATTGTTTTGAAGGCACACATAGGGCACAGTATTTTCATCGAGAAGGTGATGGTATGACCTTTTTAGAAATGGCCATTAAATATGCGCAACGTCATAAAGAAAATGAAAATTCGGCTCAAGTAAGTTTATTTGGAGAGGCTAGTGATGTACAGATAGCAGAACCAGAAGTGCCACCATGTGAAGAATGGGGTACTATGGAGAAGTTAGCAAAAGAACGCGAGGTTGTAGGTGTTTATATTTCGGGGCATCCATTAGATGATTTTAAAACAGAGATGAAAACCTTTTGTAATGCCACACTTGCTATGTTTAATGATGTAGCGCCTTATGTAAACCGTGAGCTTGTTTTTGGTGGTGTGGTAACCGATGTGCAACATCGTGTAAGTAAGCAGGGAAAAGGTTGGGCTTTATTTACTGTTGAAGATTATACCGATAGCCATGAGTTTAGAATTTTTGGTGAAGAGTATTTGAAATTTAGACATTTTTTAATGCATAATAATTTTGTCTATGTTAAAACATTTATTCGAGATGGTTGGGTAAATAAAGACACAGGAAAAAAGAGTGATCCACGTATGCAGTTTAATAATTTTCAATTATTACATGATGTGATGGAACATTATGCTAAAAAATTGTCTATACAAGTTGATATTAAAGATTTAGATAAGCAAAAAATAATAGCTCTAAAGGAATTGATTAGCATGCATCCTGGAAACCAAATGCTTAATTTTTTAGTGTACGATACTAAAGAAAAAATAAAATTAAGCATGCCAAGTAGGAAACAAAAGGTGAAAGTGTCTCAAGAATTGATAAAAGAATTAGAAGAGCAAAACGTAGTTTATAAATTAAATTAACAATTAGGGTAGGAGTTTTTATGGTTTACTTGTTTTATTAATAAATGAGTTAAATTAAAAATTCCCAATTATGAAAAGACTTAAATTGTTATTAGTGTTAGTGGCTTTAGGATTTATTGCCTGTGATAATGAAAATGTGCCATCAGATGAGATTTCTGCATCATTAAGTGTAGATTCTGAAATTATTATTGAAGAAGCCGAAAGTGTTTTAGACGATATTTCTATCTATTCTGATAGTTCGTTTGAAATAGCATCAACTTCTAAATCATCAAGTTCTTCAAAAGAATCATCGACAACAAAAGATAAACGAGGAAGGTCTGGGTTTTTTAAAAACTGTGCAGATATTACTATTGAAGAAGTAAATGATACAGTTACAACAACCATTACATTTACTGACGCATGTGAAGATTATAATGGAAACATTATATCTGGAACGATTGTTAAGGTAAAAACAAAATCGGATACGAGTAAAGAAAGAACAATTACTATTCAAGATTTATCTATTAATGGTTATGTTGTTAATGGAACTAAAACCTATTCTTATGTGACTAGTAATGCTAATGGAAATCCAGAATTAGTAAGTGCTATTGATATAACTATTGAAACGGATGAGGGAATAATTTCTAAAGTAGGAACTAGAACTATTGAAATTACTGCAGGTGGAGATACCGATATTTGTTATGATGACGAGAAAACAATTACAGGATCATCTACTTTTACAAATAAAAGTGGTGTTACTGTTAATGTAGAAATTACAACGCCATTAGTAAAGCCAGCAGGCTGTAAATATATTGCTTCTGGAATAAAAGAATATACAACAGAAGCAGGTACTGCAACTGTTAATTTTGGAGATGGAACTTGTGATAAAGTTGCAACAAAAACAGCTGTAGATGGTACGGTAACAGAAATAAAAATAGGTAAAAAAAGACATCATTAATAACGGTTTTGCCCTAAATGTAAAAAAAGAGCTGTCAAAATACTGACAGCTCTTTTTGTTTTTAATTATAATGCTTAATATTTTTGTTAAGCAAAATCACTTAAACTTTCAAGGTGTTTTTTCAGACTTTCAGAAATAAACATATCCCAGGTTTTAGAACATACTTCATAGCAATCAATTTTTGGATTTAATCCTGTTTGATGAAAGTTGATTGTTGTTGCTTTATTAATTTCATCAATGGTCCAATGAAGGATATGACCAATCCATTCTTTATTAAAATCAGGCTCTCCATCAAAACATTTCCATATTAATTCTTTGTTTGGAGTATGTTCAATAATTTTAAAAGTCCACCAGTATCCATTTTCGAATGTAATAGTAAATTGACCACCTTTTTTATATGCTATATTACTCGTTTTTCCCCACCAGATATTAAGCCCTTCATTTAAGGCCTTAAACACTTTTTCTGAATTAACAGAAACTGTTATTTGTTTTGAGTAGTTGTTGTCTTTCATGAGTTTGTTGAAAAGTTTAGGCTTTGTTATCTAAATAATTTCCTAAATTAGTTAGTTTGTCGTCCCAGAATTGTTCATAGAATTTTAACCACTTATTTACTTCTTTAAGTTTTTTTGGATTGGCATTACAAAATCGTTCTCGACCTTGGGAGTCTATATTAACCAAACCAGCTTCTTCAAGCGTTTTTATATGTTTGGTAATACCTTGTCTGCTAATATCAAACTGACTAGATATTTGTGTGATTGACAATGCTGAGGTTGCAATAACTAAGGCGTGAAAAATATCACGCCTTGTTGGATCTGCAATAGCTTTAAATAGTTTGGTTATTTTATCCTGCATTAATTGTTTCTTTTAAATAAGCTGTTAAACCAGAAATACAATTGTCCCATCCGCCATTAAAGCTTTCAAACATAGCTAAGGCAGTTTCGCCGTCATAATTTGAAATTCCTGAATGTTCTAGAGTTAGTTTTGTGCCTTCTGCTGTTGCTTCTAATTCCCATTTAACTGTCGTTTCTGTTTCCATTTCTGCAACTATCCAAGTGTAAATTAATACATAAGGATTTGCATTTTTCACTTCACCACTAATAACGGTACAGCCTTTTTCGTTTTGAGGCGCTGTGAACGTGTATTTATATCCTTTTTCGGCTTTAAAATCGGCTGGGATAAACCAAGTTGAGATTTCTTCTGCTTTTGTAATAGCATTCCATATTTTGCTTATTGGATGATTAAATAAAATTTCTTTTTTAATAACGTCTTTCATAATTATTCGGTTTTTCAGTAATATGCAACTTAACGGTTGCTAAATTAAAACAAATAATTTTTATACGCAACTTTTTGGTTGCTTAAATGTAGTGTTTTTATGAAAATGCCTTTTGCGCAAAGGATAGCAGCGGTATCTTTTTGTGAAGGGTTTAAAGTTGTTTTGTTTATTTATAATCTTCTTAACATAATTGTTATGATATTTTGAAACAAGTTCGAGACTGCTTAGCAAAAAGATATAGTGAATAGCCTGTTTTATGCGCATATATATTAAAAATAACTTGAAACAATATAGCTATAGGCAAAACAAATTGTTTGGGTGTAAGCTTTAAAGTTTTTTTTGACTAATTTTGTGTTGTTAAAATGAATTAAGAACATATTAAAACATATATATTATGGCATTAGAAATAACAGATGCGACGTTTGAAGAAACAGTATTAAAGAGTGATAAACCTGTATTAGTTGATTTTTGGGCAGCTTGGTGTGGACCATGTAGAATGGTTGGACCAATTATTGAACAAATTAGTGAAGAATATGATGGTAAAGCTGTTGTTGGTAAAGTTGATGTAGATGCAAATCAAGAATTTGCTGCTAAATATGGTGTTCGTAATATACCTACGGTTTTAGTTTTTCAAAACGGAGAGGTTGTTGGAAGACAAGTTGGTGTAGCGCCTAAAAACGCATATACAGATGCTATTGACGGACTTTTATAAAAGTTAAATAAAAAGAAAATTAAAAAGGTTTGCCATATTGGTAAACCTTTTTTTATTTTAGATAAAAATTAAATAAAAAAATGAGTGATAAAATAAAAGTACAAGATGCTATTGATAGCAAATTATTAGAGCAGCGTAAAGTTTTTTTATGGGGACAAGTAGATGATAAATCTGCTAAACACGTTATCGATAGATTGATGTATTTAGATACTTTGAATAATTTTGATATTCAATTATACATTAATAGTCCTGGAGGTTATGTAACGTCTGGTTTTGCTATTTACGATTGTATAAAATCGCTAAACAGTCAAGTATCTACAATTTGTACAGGTTTTGCAGCGTCTATGGGTTCTCTTATATTATCTGCAGGACAAAGAGGGAAACGTTTTATACAACCGCATGCACGTGTTATGATTCATCAACCTAGTGGTGGAGCTCGCGGACAAGCAAGTGATATTGAAATTACTGCTAAAGAAATTATAATTACTAAAGAGTTAAGTGCGCAAATTTTAGCCGATAATTGTCGACAAACTTTTGATAAAATAATGAAAGATTTTAATCGCGACCATTGGATGGGAGCTCAAGAATCTGTGTCTTATGGTATTGTTGATGGTATTTTATAGAATATTTTAAAAGTAAATATATAAAGGCATGGTTTTTTACTATGCCTTTTAATTTTTATAACTATTAGTTTTAAAATGAAGCATGTTTTAATAGTGTTATTTGGTTTGTTTATAATGGTTTCTTGCAATACAAAACAAAAAGAAAGCACTTTATTAAGTCCAGGTATTTCATTGGAGTTAGCTAAATATAGAAAACTACAAGTCTCTAATGTTGTTTATAATTTATCATTTAAAATACCCGAAGTAAAAACGGAACGTATTAGTTCTCAGTTAGATTTGAGTTTAGAAATCTCTAATTTAGAACAGCCTTTGTATTTAGATTTTAATGAAGATGGGGCTTATATTAAAAACGTTTTGGTTAATGAAAAGCAAATTCCTGTTAACCATCAGCAAGAACATCTTATTATTAATTCTGAATATTTAAAATTAGGACCAAACACTATTAATGTTGAGTTTGATGCAGGTGAATTATCACTTAATAGAAACGATGCCTATTTATATACTTTGTTAGTTCCAGATAGAGCAAGTACTTTGTTTCCGTGTTTCGACCAACCTAATATAAAAGCAAATTATGTGTTAGATATTACAGCACCAAAAGACTGGAAAGTACTTTGTGGATCTCATTTAGATTTTAAAGAAGATAAGGGAGATTTTGTTAGATATAAGTTTAACAAATCTGATGTTATGAGTACCTATTTGTTTTCGTTTGTAGCTGGTGTGTTTAATGAAGCAGAAAAGCAATTAGGTAATTTAAATATGCATATGCTTTATCGTGAAAATGATAAAGAAAAAATAGAAGCAAGTTCTAACGAAATTTTTAAACTTCATAATGAGTCTGTTTTGTTTTTAGAAGATTATACACAGTATAAATTTCCATTTCAAAAATTAGATTTTGCAGCTATTCCTGGGTTTCAGTATGGTGGTATGGAACATGTTGGTGCAATACAATACCGCCAATCGTCTTTGTTTTTAGATAATAATGCAACACAAAATAAGGAATTAAATCGTTGTCATTTAATAGCTCATGAAACAGCTCACATGTGGTTTGGCGATTTAGTAACCATGAATTGGTTTGATGATGTTTGGTTAAAAGAGGTTTTTGCAAATTTTTTAGCCGATAAAGTAACTCGTAAATCGTTTCCCGATGTAAATCATAGTTTAAATTTTATGAGTGAGCATTACGCAAGTGCTTATAGTGAAGATAGAACAAAAGGAGCTACACCAATAAAACAGCAATTAGATAATTTAAAAAATGCAGGCACACTTTATGGGCGCATTATATATAATAAAGCTCCAATAATGATGCGCCAATTAGAAGCTCTAGTAGGAGCAGAGCCTTTTAGAAAAGGGATGCGTAATTATATTAAAGCCTATGCTTATGGTAATGCAGATTGGAATGATTTAGTAACACTCTTAGATGCAGAAACTAACGAAGATTTAAAAAAATGGAGTGGTGTATGGGTTAATGAAACAGGGCGACCTATAATTTCAGATAGTATTATTTATAAAGACAATACAATTGAACATTTTGAGATTTCTCAAAAAGCGGAAGATGGAAGCGATCATATTTGGCCTCAAGTTTTTAAAATAGGCTTGGTTTATAAAGATAGCGTAAAAGTGATTCCAATTAAGTTAAATAAACAAACACAGGTTTTAAACGCTGTTGTTGGTTTGCCAAAACCACAATCGGTTATTTATAATTATGATGCTTTTGGGTATGGCGTATTTCCTATAGATAATTTAAATATTGATGCCATTCCAAATATAAAAGACGATTTAGCCAGAGGTTATAGTTATATTAATTTATATGAAAACGTACTTTCGGCCAATATTGAGCCTCAAAAAGCTTTAAATGTTTTAATAAAAGGTATAGCTTCAGAAAAAGAAGAACTTATTTTAAATATTATTTTAGGAAAGACTAATACTCTTTTTTGGGATTTTCTTTCAGCAGAACAACGAGAAATTATTGGTAAAGACTTAGAATCTTTATTGAATAAACAATTACGAAATAATAATTTTTCATCTAGTTATAAAAAAACACTTTTTAGCTTATTTAAAAGTATTGCGTGTTCTAAAAATGGCAAAGACGCCTTATATCGTATATGGGATAAATCAGAAACTATAAAAGGTTTGTATTTAAATGAAAACGATTATACTGGTTTAGCGGCTACTTTAGCTTTATATAGCCATCCTAAGGCAGATAGTATTCTGCAAAGTGCTTTAGAAAGTATATCGAATCCCGATAGAAAAAAACGTTTTGAATTTTTATTGCCGTCATTATCTAATGATGAAAGCATAAGAGACAAATTTATGTTATCTTTAGCTAAAGCAGAAAATAGAGAAAAAGAAAGTTGGGTAGGTGCAGCATTGTATAATATAAACCATCCGTTACGTCAAGAATCGTCGCAAAAACATTTAAAAATGTGTTTAGAATTGGTTGAAGAAATACAATTAACGGGCGATATATTTTTTCCTAAATCATGGCTTAATGCTACTATAGGTAATTATACATCTGATTATGCTTATAATATCTTGGAACAGTTTTTAAACGAAAATCCAAATTTCCCAAAAGTGCTAAAAAATAAACTTTTGCAAGCGTCAGATGGTGTTTATAGAGCAAAACTTATAAGAGAAAAACAGTAATGAATTTACAAAACGAACTTAATAAAGCAGAAGGGTTCAAAAACTTAGGATTACTTGCTAAGCAAGTAGTAGAAGGGTTTATTTCGGGCATGCATAAAAGTCCGTTTCATGGATTTTCAGCAGAATTTGCTGAGCATAAAATATACAACCAAGGAGAAAGTACCCGTCATATAGATTGGAAGTTGTTTGCAAAAACAGATAAGCTTTATACTAAGCGTTATGACGATGAGACTAATTTACGCTGTCACCTAATTATAGACAACAGTAGTTCAATGCATTATCCAGAAATGGATAACTTTTCTATAAATAGTTTAAATAAAATTGGTTTTTCGGCATTAGCAGCGGCTGCACTCATGCAAATTTTAAAAAAACAACGCGATGCAGTTGGTTTAAGTATTTATAGCGATGATTATGATTATTACGCGCCTGAAAAAGGGAGCGAAAGGCATCATCAAATGCTTTTAAATCATTTAAGTGAGGCTGTGGTATCAAAATCAGTAAAAAAGGAAACAGAGACTTATAAATACTTGCATGAGATAGCTGAGAAAGTACATAGACGCTCTATGATTTTTTTATTTACTGATATGTTTCAAACTTCAGAAGATGAAACAAGGTTGTTTGAAGCGCTACGCCATTTAAAATACAATAAACATGAAGTTATTTTATTTCATGTGTTTGATAAAGAAAAAGAACAAAATTTCAATTTTGATAATAAACCAAAACGGTTTGTTGATGTTGAAACAAGTGAGTTTATTAATTTGTATGCCGATAGTATAAAAGAAAGCTACAATGTAGCAGTAAAAAAATATTTTATGGCTTTACGCCTAAAATGCGCGCAATATAAAATTAAATATGTAGAAGCCGATATTAATAAAAACTTCGATAACATCCTCACTACGTATATGGTAGAGCGACAAAAGTTTGTTTGATAAAAAAAAGATAAAAAAAAGCCTAAAAAAGATTTGACATATTAAAAAAGGCGTGTATATTTGCAACCGCAATAAAGCAACGGTCTGGTAGTTCAGTTGGTTAGAATGTCGCCCTGTCACGGCGAAGGTCGCGGGTTCGAGTCCCGTCCAGACCGCTAAAAATTGCAACAAAAAAGCTCTGAGAAATTAGGGCTTTTTTTGGCAATAAGAAGTTGTGTTGTTCCCGAAGTAATTCGGGAAAGTAGTTTACCAAAGTAAATTTGGTATACCAATGAGAAGCTTTCCTTTTTTCTTAATAAGAAGATTGGGATGCTTTTTTGTTTATTAATTTCACTAATGAATTTGGGCTGACAATCTTGAAAATGAACAAAGCATTCAAAAAAATAATAAACACGCTCCTTTTAATTCTATTATTTTCAAATATAGTAATTAGTCAGAATTCTAATTTCATATTTTCTCCTTTAAACACAACACATGGCCTTAGTGATAATCAGGTAAGATTTATTCTTCAACTTGTTGATGGTAGAATGGTTTTTACCACAAACGGAAATGTTAATATTTATGATGGTTTCAAATTTCAGTATATACATCGTAGAGAAAAGGATGTAACAACTCTGAAAAATTATGATGGACATTATCGTGTCTATCAAAGTAAAGATTCTTTACTGTGGATTAAAGATCAATATAAATTAATGTGTATTGATTTAAAGGTAGAAAAGTACATACACGAACCCAATAAAATTTTTCAAAATATTGGGGTAAAAGGTCCCGTTCTTGATTTCTTTTTGGATGACCATAAGAGAATGTGGCTACTTACTGAAAAGGGGTTAATACAGCCAGAAACCAATACTTTAATTAAAAATATATCTGATGGGGGAAAACTTCAAGATTTAGGTAGTGACAAGGGTTTTCTGTATCTTTTTTATCATACAGGAGAAGTTATTTGTTACGATTTAAATACACAAGAAAAAGTTTATGGTGTAAGTCCTTATGATTTAAGTGAAATAAAAGAATTTGATAGAACATCAATGGTTGTTAAAGGTAAAGAAGGTTTTTATCAGCTGCGAAATGGATATAAGGGTGGCTTTTTCTTCTTTAATCCAAAAACCAAAAACTGGAAAACCATATTAGAAACCTCCTATACTTTAAATACTCTTGTTATTACAAATGAAGAGAGAGCTTATGTGAGTACTTTAAAAGGTGTTTGGGATATTGACAATAATAGTGGTGTTAAGAATTATTTTCCATCACTTAAAAAAATTAATGGAGAGGTTGTAAATACAGATATTAGCACCTTGTTTTATGATCAACAAGGCGCTTTATGGATTGGTACTTATAATAGGGGTTTATTATATTTCCACCCTTCTCGATTTAGTTTTCATAAAATGGGGTCTTCATATTTTCCAAATTCAAATTTAAAAGATTTAAGTGTTTGGTCTTTTGCAGAAGATGAGTTCGGTAAAATTTATCTCAGTACAAATTTTGGTTATTACGAATATCATACCTCTACTAATGATAGTATTTATTTGACTTCTATAAATGAAAAAATGTTATCTGAAGACGTTTTAGGGCAATTTAATAAAAAGGAAAGCAATACTTATAAAAATAAAACATACAACGCTTTATTTACAGATAGTCGAAATTGGGTTTGGGCAGGAACTTCCGATGGTTTAAAACTTTTTACACCTGAAGATAAAATAGGAAAAACTTTTTATGTAGAACAAGGCCTTGTCAACAACTCTGTACATGCAATAATTGAAGATAAGAATAAGCAAATGTGGGTTACTACGAGTAATGGGATTTCTAAAATTAATGTTGATATAAATTCTCAAGAAATCTACTTTACCAATTTTAACTATTTTGATGGGACATTATCTGGTGAATATTTAAATTCTTCAGCCTTTGAATCTAAAAATGGTACTTTATTCTTTGGAGGTGTTGATGGCTTTAATACCTTGTCTCCAAATCGTATTTCTGTGCCAGATTTACCTTTTAAACCTCTTTTGAGGTCTATCAAAGTTCACGGAAATAAAATAGAGCATCAACGAACCTATGGAAAAAAAATAATTCTATCACAGGCTACTCCTTTTGTAAATGATATTACACTTAACTATAATGATAACTTTTTGACATTTGACTTTTCGTCTCTAAATTACATTAATCCAGAAAAAACATATTATCGTTATCAAATGGAAGGGGTAGATAAGGATTGGGTTACATTACAACCAGGTTATACAGCAGGTAAACTCTTAACTCTTAACTATACAAATTTAGAACCTGGAGAATATTCTTTAAAAGTAATGTCATCTAATAAAGTAGATGTATGGCAAGGGAAACCCCATAAAATAGATGTTACTATACAGCCACCATGGTGGAAAAGTCCAATGGCTTATGTTGGCTATTTATTAGCTTTTATTCTAATAACTTCAGGTATATTATATTTCTATCTCAGTTATACTAAAGAGAAAATAGAGCAGCATCATAGGGAAGAAATTCTTTTATTGCGAATACGAAATTTAATTGAGCAGCGCAAAGCTTTTGAAGATGTTCAAGAAAAACAGGAAGAAATAGATGATTCTGCCACAGAAGAACAACTTCAAAAGCCTATCGATATAGCTTTTCTTAACAAGGCTATTGAAATTGTAGAGAAGAATATAAATATTCCAGGATATTCTGTTGAAGAGCTTAGTAGTGATTTAAATATGGAGCGAACTGGGCTTTATAAAAAATTGACAAAATTACTAGAGGAATCTCCTAGTCTATTTATAAGAAACTTACGATTAAAAAAAGCTGAGCAATTATTGCTTGAAGGTGATTTAACGATTGCCGAAATTGCAGATAGGGTAGGATTTAGTAGCTCTAGCTATTTAAGTAAGTGTTTTCGTGAAGTTTATGGGTGCAATCCTTCAAAGTACACTGAAAATGCAAAGAAATCAACCTGAGTGTTATTTGTTTCAACATAGTTATTACTTCTTTACTTGTTGTTTTGTAGATATTTGTCCTGATTAGTTAACGTTTTATTTTTTCATCTTAAAATTTTTCGACTTTACTTTTAATGTTGATCTATTTGACGAGTATATGTTGGTTTTTATTAAAAATGGAATATATAATTGTCTAAAGTTTTGAGATAAAATTCAAGTCTTAACAAAATCAAATTACATAAGGTTTTCGATCTATAATTTTATCGAATAAGTACTTTTATAATAAGGGGGTATTTGATGATAATTATAAGAAGAACTAAAATTATAGTTTAATCATAAATGAATTAAACTATAATATAAAGAGGGGTAGATTATTAAAAAAAGGTACTTAACCAATACCTATAATTCAACCTCAAAGGTATAGAGCATCCATAATTGATTGTGGAAGTTTTATATTCAAAAATGTCAACTTTAAATACTATATAAGAATGCAGCAAATAGCAACAATTAATAAGCTAAAACGAAATCGATTTTGTTCGTTTTTAATTTTCACATTTTTTCTTGGATTATCAGTTTACGGGCAGGAAATTAATATCTCTGGGCAGATTACCAGTGTTATTGATGGAATGCAGTTACCTGGTGTTAATGTATTAGAAAAAGGAACATCTAATGGTGTCGTAACAGATTTCGATGGTAAATATGTTATCAAAGTTTCTTCAGAAGCAGTTCTTGTGTATTCATACATAGGATTTAAAACGCAGGAAGTTAAAGTAAATACTCAAAATAAAATTGATGTACAATTAACCGAAGATATTGAATCTTTAGATGATATTGTAGTAGTGGGATATGGTACCCAAAGAAAGGAAGATATAACAAGTGCTGTTTCTTCTGTAGATTCTGAAGAATTTGTTAAAGGAAATGTAAATGATATAGGGCAATTGCTTCAAGGTAAGGTTGCTGGTTTGTCTGTCTCTATTTCTAGTGGAGATCCTCGTGCAGGTTCTCAAGTACGTTTGAGAGGTACTAACTCTATAATTGGTTCTAGTAGCCCGCTTATTCTTATTGATGGTATTCCTGGAGACTTTCAAACGGTAGCTCCTGAAGATATTGAATCTATAGATGTTTTAAAAGATGGGTCGGCTGCTGCTATTTACGGTACCAGAGGTACAAATGGTGTAATATTAATTACAACTAGAAGAGCTAGTGGGACCTATACAAACCGAGTAGATTATTCGGTAAGTTTAAGTACACAGGAAATAGCAAACAGATTGGATGTATTATCTGCCGATGATTATAGACGACAGATTGAAGAAGGAGTAAGAGATCCTAGTCAGGATTTTGGAAGCTCAACAGATTGGTTAGATGTAATGACGCGTTCCCCTTTTAGCCAAATACATAATTTAACTTTCAGAGGAGGAAATAGCAAAACAAATTATATAGCTAATATTAATTATAGAGGTTTAGAAGGAGTGTTTTTAAAATCAAATAATGAAACATTCTCAGGACGTATAGATGTCAATCATAATATGCTTGATGATAAACTGAAATTTAATTTTGGAATAATAAGTCGTTCACAAAATTACACAACTACTTCAAATCAAAGCTATACTTACAGGCAAGCATTAATTAGAAATCCAACAGAGCCTATCTATGATGAAGAAGGAAACTGGTTTGAACGTCCAGGGAATTTTGATTATGAAAATCCTTTGGCTCGTATTTATGAATCTGATGGAGAGGAACGATCTTTATTTAGTAGATACAATGCGAATATAACTTATGAACCTGTAAAGAATTTAAAGATTAATGCATTAGGTTCTTTAGGGCGTTATTATCAAACGCGAGGTTATGCTGAAACAAAAAATCATATATCTAATGTGAAAAATGGTTTGAATGGATATGTTAATAATGGAACCAGAGAAACTCAAGAAAAATTATTCGAGTTAACTGCACAATATTCTGCATCTATAGATAAGCACTCTTTTACATTTTTAACCGGATATAGTAATCAAGAAAGTTACTATCGGGATTATTCAATGACAAATAGGGATTTCCCAACTGATGAGTTCTCATATCATAATATTGGGTTGGGTAATGGTATAAATGAAGGTGATGCAACAGTTGGGGGTGTAACGTCTAAATCTAATTTAATAGGATTTTTTAATAGGTTAAACTATAATTTTGATAATAAATATTTATTTATGGCTAGTGTTCGTCATGAAGCTGCTAGTCAATTATATCGTACTGATAAACCGTGGGGAACTTTTCCAGCTGTTTCGGCAGGGTGGAGAATTTCACAAGAATCGTTTTTAAAAGATGTTGATTTTATTTATAACCTTAAATTAAGAGCAGGGTATGGTGTTACTGGTACACCAAATGGTCGTGCTTTTGGTGCGGTTCCGTTACTAGGATTTGGATCATATTTTTACTACAATGGCGAATGGATAAGAACATTGGTTCCTTCACAGAATGCTAATCCTGATTTAAAATGGGAAGAAAAACATGAAACTAATTTAGGGCTCGATTTTGGGTTTATTGATAATAGAATTAGTGGAAGTATAGATTATTATGTACGTGATATAAACGATTTACTATATGATTACTCCGTTCCAGTACCTCCAAATCTTTATCCTACAACTCGTGCCAATGTTGGGAAAATGAAAAATGAAGGTTTAGAGATTGCTTTAAATTTCATTCCGGTACAGAATGAAAATTTTGAATGGACATCAAATGTAAATCTTTCTACAAATACAAATAAATTGGTAAGTATTTCTAATGATTTGTACCAATCAACTAACGACTATTTTACTGCAGGTGGTACTGGCTCACCAATAACTACCTTTACTCATCTTGTTAAAGTAGGAGAAACTGTTGGTAATTTTTATGGTTTCAAAGTAACAGGTATTGATGACGACGGTTTATGGATTTATGAAACACCAGAAGGTGAAACGCAAAGTTATGATGAGTTTAATCATAGTTTTGAAGACAAGCAGGTTTTAGGTAATGGACTTCCAAAATATTATGCTAATTGGAATAACTCATTCAAATATAAGCAGCTTGATTTAACGGTTACAATGCGTGGTGCATTTGATTATCAGATCTTGAATTTTGAACGTATGTATTTTGAAAACCCTTCCATTCAGCAGTATAACAGGTTAACTTCGTCTGAAGATCCAATTTTTGGTAAAGATGTAGCATTGAATGCTCCAGAAGAGTTTACGAGTCATTATATAGAAAATGGAGATTTCTGGAAGATAGACAATATTACTTTGGGGTATAATTTCGATAAAATTGGAAAGCATATTAAATCAGCTAGGTTGTCTTTTTCAACATTAAATACTTTTACATTTACTAAATATTCGGGTATCGACCCTGAAGTAAATAGAGGAGGTCTAGCCCCTGGTAATGATGGTCGTGATAAATACCCAACAACAAGAACATATACTTTGGGATTAAATGTTTCTTTTTAAAAAAATAACTGTGATGAAAAATATTAAGAATTTATATAAAATTACGATGTTATCAGTATTGTTACTAATAGCATCTTGTACAAGTCTTGAAGATACAAATTATAGAGACCTGATAGCAGATGAGTTTACACCAACGTCAAGCGATATAGCAGCCTTAGTTAGTTCTGCTTATGTAGATTGGAGAAATACGATTTTACTATGGAATGGTATATGGAGATCTCAAGAAGTAACGGCCGATGAGGTTGTTATTCCAGCGCGTCCTAATGGATGGGTTGACGGTGGAGTTTACAAACGTTTACATCAACACAGATGGACAGCTGACGATGATCCTGTAAATCAAGGTTGGTCAAGAACTTATAACGGAATTACGAATTGTAATAAAATTATATTTCAAATTGAGTCTGGGTATGTGCCACTTAAGGAAGAACAATTAGCCTCTTCAATAGCAGAATTACGGGTGTTACGTGCTTCTTACTATTACTTATTATTAGATTTATATGGTAATGTGCCTATCGTTACACAATTTGATGTTCCAGACGGGTTTTTACCAGAGCAATCTACTCGCAGTGAAGTTTATGACTTCGTAGTTACTGAAATTACGGAAAGTCTAGATGATCTTCTTGAAGATTCGAGCGCAGAAATGTATGGAAGATTTAATAAGTGGGCAGGGTATTCTTTATTAGCTAAAGTATATTTAAATGCAGAAATTTATAGCGGGACTCCACAATGGCAAAAGTGTATAGATGCATGTCAGGAAGTAATTAACTCAGGAAGCTATATTCTTGAACCTAATCAGAAAAATGTATTTGTTACAGAAAATCAAAACTCTAAAGAAATTATTTTTGCTTTAGCAATTGATGATAATTATACGACATCTTGGAATACATTTGATTTGCATTTGCAAACCCTACAGCCTGCCAATCAAGCAACTTATGATTTAGAATTAACGCCTTGGGGAGGTATGGCTGCTATTCCACAGTTTATTAGCTCGTTTGATTCTGAAGACAGTAGACTAACTAACAATTTTATTTATGGGCAGCAATATGCGTCTTCAGGAGAAATGCTAGACGTTCAATTTGGTTCATTTAGTGGAGATCCTCTTAATTATATAAATGAAATTCCAAGTGTTGATAGGTCAGAATCAATTCACGGATATCGTTTTGGGAAATTTGAAATTGAAAAGGGAAGTACTAATATTTTAAATAACGATTTTCCTGTTTTTAGATATGCAGATGTGTTAATGATGAAAGCCGAAAGTCTTTTAAGAACGAATCGTGAAGGTGATGCAGCAGATATTGTTACACAAGTTAGAGAAAGAGCCTTTAAATCTAATCCTGATAAAGCTATTGTAACAGGAGCAGAGCTTTTAGGAGGTGCTATTTATGATTATGGTTTAAGAGACGAAAACAATACAACAAATGAAGGTGGAAGCGATATTCCTTTTGGTCGTTTTCTTGACGAATTGGCATGGGAGTTTAATCAAGAAGGTCATCGTAGGCAAGATATGATAAGATTTGGAGTGTTTACAGTCAAATCTTGGTTTTCTCATGCTCCTACAGGAAATCACAGAATTCTTTTTCCTATTCCACAACAAGCCTTAAATAATAATACAAATTTAGATCAAAACCCAGGATATTGATATTCCTAGTTTTGTTCAATTCACCTAAATAAATTAAACACTACCTGATGCTTTTAAGATCATCAGGTAGTTAACACTAGATATAAACAATTAGTAAAAAATAGTTTAATAAATTACTATTTCACTTCTAATTTTATCGTTACTAAAAAAATTATGCAGTTTAAAGTTTTTCTATTCTTATTTCTTATTTCTATTGGTACTATTCATGCGCAGAAATCGTACACAAAAACAGAACTCGGGTTAAAAGCTGAGGTTGACTCTTTTGAGATTGAGTTGCAATTTTATTCTTCCAAATCTATTCGTGTTTTAAAATCTAAAAAAGGATTTGATTTTGAAAAGAAAAGTCTTTCAGTTATAGCTAATCCTCAAACAACATTAAGAAGTATAAAAGAAATAGGTGATACTATTGTTCAGATTTCTTCAGAGTCTTTAGCGGTAAATCTAGATTTATCTTCAGGAAAATTAGTATTCCTTGATAAAAATGGAAATGTATTGTTAAATGAAAAGCTTAATGGAAGTCATTTATATCCAAGAATGGATGTTAATGAAAAAACATTCAGAATAAAACAAGAATTTCAGCTCGACAACAATGAACATATTTATGGTTTAGGACAATTTCAAGAAGGTAAAATGTCTCAAAGAAATCAGGAGTTGTTTATGAGACAGGACAATTTAGAAACAGCTGTTCCTATTATTCAGTCTAATAAAGGTTATGGTGTTTTTTGGGATAATTATGCGCCAACAACCTTTTTTGATGATGCTAGCGTAACTTCTTTTGAGTCAGAAGTAGGTGATTTAATTGATTATTACTTTATGTATGGTAAAAATGCTGATGGTGTTGTTGCACAAATTAGAGCGCTTACAGGGCAAGCGCCTATGATGCCTTACTGGACGTTTGGTTATTGGCAAAGTAAAGAACGTTATGAAAGCCAAGAAGAAACAGTTGGGGTTGTAAAAAAATATAGAGACCTTGGAGTACCAATAGATGGTATTATTCAAGATTGGCAATATTGGGGCGATAATTACCATTGGAATGGGATGACTTTTGGTAACCCTACATTTCCAGATCCTGTAAAATTCACAGAACAAATACACGATTTAAATGCTCATATTATCATTTCTGTATGGGCTTCTTTCGGACCTAAGACAGAACCATTCAAAATATTGAAGGATAAAAATATGTTGCTAGATTTTACAACATATCCAGAAAGGGCTGTGAATTATTGGCCTGCTAAACCAGGAGACCCCATTTCTGGAGTGAGAGTTTATGACCCTTACAATCCTGAAGCCCGTGATATTTATTGGGATTATTTAAATAAAGGAATTTTTTCAAAAGGAGTTGATGGTTGGTGGTTAGACTCTACAGAGCCAGATCATTTAAACATTAAAGATAAAGACTTTGATGTTCAAACACATTTAGGGTCTTTTAGAAAAGTGCGTAACGCATTCCCATTAATGACAGTGGGTGGTGTTTATGATCATCAAAGAGAAACAACTTCAGATAAACGTGTATTTATATTAACACGTTCTGCTTTTGTTGGTCAACAACGATATGCAGCAAATTCATGGTCTGGTGATATTGTTTCAAGTTGGGAAACACTAGAAAAACAGATTTCAGCAGGACTTAATTTTGTATCAGCAGGTATACCATATTGGAATACAGATATAGGAGGCTTTTTCACTTGGAAATATCCAAAAGGTATAAAAAATCCTTCTTTTCAGGAATTATATGTCAGGTGGGTACAATATGGAGCTTTTACTCCTATGATGCGCTCACATGGTACCACAACACCAAGAGAAATATACCAATTAGGAAATCGAGGAGACTGGAATTTTGATGCAGTAGAAAAATTTATAAATCTACGATACAGATTGCTGCCTTATATTTATTCAAATTCTTGGCAGGTAACCTCAAATGCATCAACAATGATGAGGCCTTTGTTTATGGACTTCTCAAAAGACACAAAAGCACTTGACCTTAATGATGAGTTTATGTTTGGGAAATCTATTCTTGTGGCTCCAGTTACTGAAGCTTTATATACCGAAGGAAATGAGGATTCTCTAGCGACATTCGAAAAAATAGGCAGTAGAAAGGTTTATTTGCCAGATTCTACAGATTGGATTGACTTCTGGACTGGTGAGAAATTAAAAGGCGGGCAAGAAGTTGAGAAAGAAGTGCCTATAGATATTATGCCTTTATTCATAAAGGCAGGTTCCATAATTCCTTTTGGTCCTAAAGTACAATATGCAAATGAGAAAAAAGGCCCTATAGAGATTCGTATATATCCTGGTAAGGATGCTCAATTTACATATTATGACGATGAACGTGATAATTACAATTATGAAGAGGGTTCGTATGCCACAATAGAATTTTTATGGGATGATTCTAAAAACAAATTAACTATAGGTGAGCGCAAAGGAAATTTTAAAGGATTACCGAAAAATATTGAATTTGAAATTTTAATAGTAAAGGGTGAAAATTCCTCTGGGATTTATCCTAAAGCATCTAAAAAGTGCTTCTTATATAAAGGTAAATCTAAAACAATGCGAATTAAGTAACAACCTTTTACGATATATATATTAAATAATCTATGAAATATGACCATACCTAGATTTTATCAAATCCATAGTTTAAAATCAATAATAAAACTGATTTTAATTATAAGCTGTTCTTTGTTTTTAATAGACGGATATGGGCAAACAGCAAGTACTAGTGATAATATTATTGCTCAGCCCTCAACAGACAGAATTGTACTCTTTGACGTGACAGACTCCGGAATATCAAAAACGATACAGTTTGGAGCAGACCTTGCTTGGCCTAGTAGAGAAAACTTTAGAAGAGCGCTTCGTTTTATGGGTAAAGATCAAACTGATGTAGCGCGAGTTTCATTTCAGCCTACACATCCATTAATAGATGGAGATTTACAGCAAGAACAAATTGACGCATTAAATTTTCGACTAGGAATTGTTGAGGCTTATGCAGCACCAGATGTTGAGATTGTAATGAATTCTGATGCAATTTCTGTTGATCCGTATTTCTTTGAGAATGCGATTAATTGGAAAAACTTACTTAAAGCAAATGCTAAAAGAATTGAAGATAGAGGCTTTCCAGTAATAAGTATTGGGCCGATGAATGAACCGGATTTAGGTCCAGAGCAAGGCTCAATTCAAGATTTTTATGACATTGTTGTAGAAATGAAAAACGACCCTTATTTTGATGGAAAGCGTATTTCTGGTGGAAATACATTAAATACTGATAAGGCTTTAGAATGGTATGAATTTTTAAAATCATCTGGTATTAACGAAGGGAATACGCACCAATTAGCCGGTTCTTTTGATAATTATGCAAATTTTTTCGAGCAGGTGCGCGCCAATGGAGATCATGCTTCTAATGATGAACTTCACAATGTCATGGAAGCTCTTGTAGGTTATGAATATGGCATGCAAATGGGAATCTGGTGGGGACCCGCAGATTATGCTCGTGGCGAAATGGTTAAAGCTTTTGATGGAGAAAGAATTGGTTATGCTGAACACCGATCAAAATGGACTGCCGCAGCAGTCTATCGTACACCAGAGGGAAAGGTTCAGGCTTTTGGAGGGACATCAGAAAGACAGGCAAATACCACTAGTTTCAACTATGTTTCAAAAGATAGAATGGTTTACTACGATGGTTATGGGCCTCAACGTGAATTTGTGTTAGAAATGCCTGGGGGAACCGGTTATCAACAAGGGCAATCCAATGCTGAACGTGTAATAAGTGTTACATGGGGTGAAGATATTCAACCTGTAATAGATGGCCTGTATAAACTCGTTAATCGAGAAAGCGGTCAGGTAATTGTAGTGGGCGATACTCCCGAAACAAATGGAGCCAACGTAATATCAGGAAACTATACAGGGACTTCTACTCAAAATTGGAAGGTCACTCCTGTTGATTCTAGAATAGGTGGAGATTTTAGCTATTGGAGAATTTCTCCAGAGACTGGTAATAATAAATTTATGGAAGTTAGCGGTTTTTCTTTGGAAAATGGCGGAAACATTCAGCTATGGGATAAATTTGATACCGGGAACCAACAATGGTATTTAGAATATTTAGAAAATGGGTGGTTTTATATAAGAAATAGAGAGAGTTCTTATTGTGTTACCATAAATAATGACGGAAATATGGTGCAGAATGAGAAAACTAATAATTTTAACCAGCAATGGCGTTTTTTACCCATAGATGCTCCTATAGAGTTTGATGCGCCTACTGCTCCAACAAGTCTTAAAGCTATTGCAAATAAAGTTTCTGTTAAACTAGAATGGACAGCAAATACTGAATCAGATCTTGCTAGCTATATTGTTTTACGAGCAGATACTGCTGGAGGAAACTATAATACCATAGCAAGAAATATAACAACTACTGCTTTTATAGACAATACTATTGATACTGGTAATGCATATTATTATAAAGTAATGGCAGAAGATAATTCTTTAAATCGTTCTGGTTTTTCAGATGAAGTTTCTGCTACTGCTTCAGGAGATGAAGATCTTGTTGCGCATTATACTTTTGAAGGAAACACGAAAGATGCGACAATAAACCTTAATCACAGTGCCGCTTTTGGCGATGTGTCATATATTGAAGGAAAAGCGACTTTAAATGCTGTAAAATTAAATGGTTCAGATAACTTTGTTCAATTACCTGCTACAATTGCTAATCATCAGGAAATTACTGTAGCAACTTGGGTTTACCGTCAGGACAGTGGAAAAGATAGACGTATTTTTGATTTTGGTAATATTGAAGATCAAAGTATGTATTTATCTCCAGCAAATGCTTCTTCTAGATTATATTTCGGCCTCAAAAATAGTGGAAGCGAACAAAGTTTATCATCATCAGAATTACCTATTGGACAATGGTCACATGTCGCTATTACTTTAAGTAATAATAATGCAGTATTATACGTGAATGGTAAAATGGTAGATGAATCAACTTCTATATCTATTAGCCCAAATGATTTTAAACCTATACTAAATTATATAGGACGTGGGCAAAATTCAGGTATTCCATTTAATGGTAGAGTAGAAGATTTTAGAATTTATAATTATGCTCTATCTGCTGAAAAAGTAGCTGAACTTGCTAAAATTGAAGTAAATGTTCTTGTAAGTAGTAAAGGCGAAACTTGTTTAAATAAAAATAATGGTGAAATTACCATTATTGCAAATGTTGAAGCTAATCATATCGTTACTGTTAATGCAGAGAGTTATGATTTTACAAATCAAAAATTAGTAGTTAAGGATTTGGCTCCAGGAACATACGATGTTTGTCTAACTTCGTTAGTAAGTGATTTTGAACAGTGTTATGAAGTAGATATACTAGCTAGTAATTCAATTACGGGTAAGTTTTCAAAGTCTGGTAATAAAATGCATGTCGAAATTAGTTCGGGTACAACTCCTTATATTGTGAAAGTTAATGGAATTAAGCAATTAGAGACTTTCGAAAAAGACTTTAATGTTACTGTAGAAAATGGTGATTTATTAGAAGTTAATTCTGTTAATGAGTGTGAAGGAAAGCTTTCCGAAAATATTACTTCTCCACTAACCTTTAAAGTTTTTCCTAATCCGTTCGATGAAAGTTGTGAAGTATTTATATCAAGCGATTCTAATTCTGTAGAATTATCTGTATATAATATGAGTTCTGTCTTGGTTTCAAGTGCTAATTATAAACTTGTAAATGGTAAGGCAATTTTAAATCTAGAAAATCTACCTGCAGGAATTTACTTTGTTAGAGTGAGCACTCATCCTGAAGAAACCATACGTTTAATAAAAAAATAAAATTATTATGAAAGACTACATATCCCTTTTAATATTCTGTATGATATTGTTTTTCTCTTGTGGTAGTGATGAAGAAGATGCAACAACTACACCAGATGAAAATATAGCTCCAGAAATACCGCTATTAGTTTACCCAACTAATAATTTGGTTTGTATAGAGAATATTTTAAAATTTCAATGGAATCCAGCTATAGATCCAGAAGGAGGTATTGTTAATTACGAAATACAAATTGCCAGAGATAATACATTCACAGAAATTGTGAGTACACTTAAAACATCTAATATAACATCAGATATATCGCTGTTTAAAGGTGTGATGTATTATTGGAGAGTTAAGGCTATTGATAATAAAAATGCTTCTAGTGAGTACTCTGAAGTATACAATTTTTATACAGAAGATGAAGCTGTAGCTAATTATTTACCTTTTGCGCCTACTCTAATTTTTCCCGAGAATAATTCAGAACTAACAGAAGATTCTGTTACATTAAATTGGTCGGCAGAAGATGCCGATGATGATGTTTTAATTTACGACATCTATTTTGGAACCGATAAAGCTGCGTTACAAATAATAGCTAAAGATTTAAGCGAAGTAAAATATGATGCTGTAATAAATACTAAAAATTCATATTACTGGAAAGTGGTGGCTAAGGATAACAAAGGAGGTTCAACCATTGGACAAGTATGGAGTTTTACAAAAATTTAAAGTTTGAGATTTATAAATAGAATGTTTAAATAAAATATAATAATATGAAAAAAATGAAACACGATTGTTTGAGAGTTTTAGCATCAATTACAATGTTATTCTTGGTTTTTGGATGTGAAGAGTCTCAATTACCAGAGAAAACTTTACCAAATTCTACTGCCTATTTTTCTTTTGAGCCTATAGAAAATTCTTTAACAGTTAATTTTAATAGTATCACAAATTTTGCTGAGACTTTTGAATGGGATTTTGGTGATGGTCAAAGTTCTACTGAAGCAAATCCAGTATACACTTATGCTAATGCAGGAAGTTACACAGTAACATTAACAACTACAGGGAAAGAAGGAACTACTCCTGCTATAAAAACTCTTGAGTTAACCTTAGAGAAGCCAATTCCTCACCCCATAGCAGATTTTTCATTTGTAGCTAATGAGGATAATTCTTTAGAAATACTATTTACAAGTACTACTACTAATGCAGAAACTTTTGCTTGGGATTTTGGTGATGGTAATACATCTGCTGATGAAAACCCAAATCACATTTATAACGGTATAGGTGATTATACTGTAACATTAACTGTAGGAGGTATTGAAGGAACAATACCTGCTATAGTAACAAAAATAGTAAGTATTGTGCCTGCTGATGATCCTAATTTAATTAAAGCTGCTAATTGGACAATACAAGCTGATCGACCTGGTGGAGGTGTAAATGTAGATATAGATGGTAATACAGTTAGCTTCTCGGGTGATGGAGGTTTTGTTGGTTCGCATATTTTTCAAGAAGTAATAGTTGAGGCTGGAACTTATAAATTTAGCGGTTCTTTTGTTATCAATTCACTAATCGATCAAGTATGGGGAGAACTCTTCTTTAGTACAGTTATGCCCCAAGAACTTGTAGAGTTTTATCGTGGTGACGAAATTAAGGTAAAGTATAATACATGGGAAGGTAGCCCTAAAGAAGTTGGTACTTATGATTTTCAAGACGTAGATACTACTGGTAATTTTCCTGAAGATAAGCTGTTTACATTTGATACTGCACAAACTATTTATATTGTATTAAAAAGTGGCTCTGGACAACCCTATAATATTAGTTGGGCTGATATCTCTTTTGAAAAAATGGATTAAATAAATTTAATAAAAGTAAAAAGCTCTAAGAAATTAGAGCTTTTTTTGCAATAAGAAAGAAGTTGTGTTGTTTCCGAAGTAATTCGGGAAAGTAGTTTGCCAAAGTAAATTTGGTATACCAATGAGAAGCTTTCCTTTTTTCTTTTTAGAAAATTGGGATGCTTTTTTGTTTTAGAGCCGTTTTGTTATTTTATTACTACCTTACTGAGTATAATTTAAAACCAACCAATTATGAAAAAAGGAGCAATTAAAGTAAGTGTGTTATATCCTAATGAAACAGGGAAAACATTTGATATGGATTATTATTGCAATAAGCATGTGCCAATGGTAGCAGGTTTGTTAGGAGATGAAGTTATAGGTGCTACAGTAGAAAGTGGTTTAGGGGGCGGAGCTCCTAATGAAGCCGCTACATATATAGCTATGGGGAATTTGTATTTTGAAACAATCGAAGCTTTTGAAACATCTTTTGGACCAAATACAGAGCAAATTATGGGAGATTTACCTAATTACACTAATATTAATCCCATTATTCAAATTAGTGAAGTAATGATATAATTATATCTTTTAAAACTTAAAAGAGTTAAACTTAATAATATAAAGCATTCCTGTTTTCTGTAAAATAGGAATGCTTTTTTGTTTTTAGTCATTAACATTTCAAATTGACTTCTATCATTTTGTAATTAAAGTTGTGTTTTTTTTCACTAGCAAGTTTTTACTGTGTAACAAATGTTACATATTAATATTTGTAATATTTGTAATATTGTTCTTCTTATAATGTTAGAATTTAACTTTTTAACGATTAATAGCAAACTAAGCGTATATTTTATATACGCTTTTTTTTATATAAAAAATTAAGGTTTTGTTACGTTTGAAGAATCTCTAATAACTAATTCGGCATCTAAAATTATTTTATTTAGTGTTTGCTTTAAAGTTGTTTTTTTTGCGTGGTTTAAAAAGGTTTTAGCTGCTTGTTTACCAATTTCAGCACTGTGCTGGTTTATACTCGTTATAGTTGGTGTAACCATGGCTGTAAAAGGTTCGTCACCAAAACCTACTAGCGCAATGTCTTTAGGTATATTTATGTTTTTTTCATTAAGTATTTGCAAAGCGCCTAATGCTGCATAATCACCAGCCACATAAACAGCATCTGGCCTGTTTTTTAAAGCTAACAATTTGGTCATTTTTTGCCTGCCATCTTCAATAGTAAGGCTGCTTTCAATAAGAAGTTCTTCATCAAGGGGTAATTGGTGCTTCTTTAAAGCATCTATATAACCTTTTATTCTATTATTAAAAATTCGTGTGTGTTTGTATCCTCCAATATGAGCTATTCGTTTACAGCCTTGTTTTACTAAATGTTCAACAATAATATGACTGCTTTCATAATCATTAATACCTATATAGTCAACATTTAAATCATTTTCACCACGATCAAATAGAATTAACGGAATGCCTTTAGATTTAATTTTTTCATAATATTCTAAATTAATAGTTTCATTTGCCATGGAAGCAATTATGCCATCAACTTGAGTAAATAATAATGTATCTATATTGTTACATTCTTTTTTATAAGACTCGTTAGATTGTGTAATAATTATATTGTAGCCTTCTTTATTTAAGACTTCTTCAATGTTTTGAATAACTGAAGAAAAAAAGTTACTATTAGTTCTTGGTACAATAACGCCTACTAATTTGCTTTTTCCTTTACGTAAAGCACTTGCTAAATGATTGGGTTGGTAATTTAAATTTTTAGCAACTTGTTTTACAGCTTTTTTAGTCTTTTCACTTATTCTGGGGTCGTCATGTAGTGCTTTTGAAACAGCTGCAGGAGATATATTTAATACGTTAGCAATATCTTTTATGGTAGTTTTCTTTTTTCTATTCAATTTTTTTATATATTTGCTTAAACGTTTAAGCAAATATAATGTTTTAGTTTTTATAATCAAAACCATAAGGTATTCATTGGTTTTGATTTTATTTGAGAAATTTGCTTAAACGTTTAAGCAAATTAAATTAACTAAATAACAATTAAGAAATGAGTAAAGTAGTAACATTTGGGGAAATCATGTTAAGATTAGCTCCTCAAGGATTTTTAAGATTTTCGCAAGCAAATAATTTTGATGTTGTTTACGGAGGAGGAGAGTCTAACGTAGCTGTTTCATTAGCTAATTATGGAATATCTTGTGATTTTGTAACCCGTTTACCAAAAAATGATATTGGTGAGTGTGCTATGATGGAAATGCGTAAAAGAGGTGTTGGTGTTGATAAAATTGTATGGGGTGGAGATCGTTTAGGTATTTATTTCCTTGAAACTGGTGCTGTATCTAGAGGTAGTAAAGTAGTTTATGATAGAGCTAATTCTGCTATGGCTGATATTCAGTCTGGTATGGTTGATTGGGACTCTGTTTTTGAAGGTGTAGAGTGGTTTCACTGGACAGGTATTACGCCAGCTATTTCTCAAAGTTCTGCAGATGTGTGTTTAGAAGCTGTAAAAGCTGCTAGCGCTAAAGGAATTACTATTTCTACAGATTTAAATTATAGAGCTAAATTATGGAAGTATGGTGGTGATCGTGAAGCGATTATGACTGAATTAACTTCTTATTGTGATGTTATTTTAGGGAATGAAGAAGATGCAGAGATGCACTTTGGAATTAAACCAGAAGGTATTAGTGTTCAAACACAAGGTCATGATGTAAAAGCTGAAGCTTTTTTATCTGTTTGTCAACAAATGATGAAAAAATTCCCAAGAGCTAAAAAAGTAATTACAACTTTAAGAGGTTCTATTTCTGCTTCTCATAATACTTGGGCTGGTGTATTATATGATGGTATAAAAATGTTTGAAACACGTCAGTACCAAATTACTGATATTGTTGATAGAGTAGGTGGAGGAGATTCATTTATGGGAGGTTTAATCTACGGATTATTAACGTACCCTGAAGATGATCAAAATGCATTAGACTTTGCTGTAGCAGCGTCATGTTTAAAACACACTATTAAAGGTGATGCTAACTTAGTAACTGTTGCTGAGGTAGAGAAATTAATGGGTGGTGATGCATCTGGACGTGTAGCAAGATAATAAATACGTTTATATGTTTATCGTTGAGTTGTGTATTTCGATTCAATGATAAACCGCTAAACAAAAAACAATATAAAAATGGCACAATTTTCAAGATTAGAAGTGGCTCAAGCCATGAAAGACACAGGAATGATTCCTTTGTTTTTTCACAACGATATAGAATTAAGTAAACAAGTATTAAAAGCTTGTTACGATGGTGGTGCAAGATTAATGGAGTTTACAGCTCGTGGTGATTTTGCTCATGAAGTTTTTGGTGAATTAACTAAATATGCAATTAAAGAATTACCAGGTATGATTATGGGTGTTGGTTCTGTTACAGATGGAGCAGCTGCATCATTATACATGGCTTTAGGCGCAAACTTTATTGTAACACCTGTTTTGAGAGAAGATATTGCAATTGCATGTAACCGTAAAAAAGTATTATGGTCTCCAGGATGTGGTACATTAACAGAAATTACACGTGCTGAAGAATTAGGATGTGAGATTGTTAAATTATTCCCTGGCGATATTTACGGACCTCAATTTGTAAAAGGAATTAAAGGTCCTCAACCATGGACAAGCGTTATGCCTACTGGTGGTGTATCTCCAACAAAAGAAAACCTTAAAGGTTGGTTTGATGCTGGTGTTACTTGTGTTGGTATGGGATCTAAATTAATATCTAAAGACATTATAGCGAATAAAGATTACGCTAAATTAGAGAAAGATGTTAAAGCTGCTTTAGCAATAGTTAAAGAAGTAAGAGGTTAATTAGTAGTTTATATATTTATTTTGTGAGGCATTCTTTTTTCGTTAATGAAAAAAGAATGCTTTTTTATTTTTATAGAAATACTAACTCTCTAAAAGCTGTTCAAGAATAGTTTCTACACCTTCTTCCGAATTGTTTTTAGTTTCAAAATTAGCTATTTTTTTTACGTCTGGATGTGCATTTTCCATGGCGAAACTAAAATGTGCAAGTTTTAGCATTTCTAAATCGTTATTATAATCGCCAAAAACCATCGTTTCATTTTTATGGATACCCATTTTTTCTTGAAGCATACTTAAAGCATAACCTTTATTAGCATTAGCATGTGAAATATCTAACCAATTTTGTCCAGATACAATTATTTGTAATTGGTTTGTTAATGCTTTTAAATGTGGAAATATATAAGTTTCAGAAGATTCAAAATGGTAAACTGCTATTTTTAAAAAATCGTCGTTTGTTACTTCTGTTAAATCATCAACAATTTTATATTCGGCATAATATTTACTAAATTTTGAAATAAAATTAGGTTCGTTAGTTTCTATGTAAGCCGATTTTCTTCCGCATAAAACAATATAACACCCTTCAATTGTTCTTAACGTGTTAATAGTTTTTAATACATTTTCTGAAGATAGCTTTAAAAGAATGTTTGTTCTATTGTTATGTTGCATGATGCCCCCATTTTCGGCAATTATAGAAATATCATGCTTTATAGTGTCTAATTTTTCTAAAATACTTTGGTATTGCCGTCCGCTTGCAGCTACAAAGTGAATATTACGTTGCTTTAATTTTTCAAACTGATTAAAAAATCTATTACTTACTTCACTGTTATTATTTAATAAGGTGCCATCCATATCGCTAACAACAAGTTTTACTTTAGAAAAATCCATATAATTTTAAATTTATTAAAAACAAAAATACCACTCTCATTCTTTTTATTCATTAAATTATATTTAAGAATATGCTATTATTTTTTATAATATTTAATAAAATATTTATTCTGTAAAGAAACCTTGTGATAACTTATTTTTAACATAGTAAAATCAAAAAGAGATTTTTGTAAATTGCGTTTACTTTAATTTATCTAAATACAGAACATGGTTACTTTAAAACAGCTTGCTAAGGAATTAAATGTTTCTATCTCAACAGTTTCAAAAGCTTTAAATAATAGTGAAGAAATTGGAGAAGAAACCGTTAAGCGTGTTAAAGAACTTGCCGAATTATATAACTATACGCCTAATAGAATGGCTTTAAGTTTAAAACAGAATAAAACAAAAACTATAGGTGTTATTATTCCTAATATTCTTAATCATTTTTTAGCAAAAGTTCTTTTTGGTATAGAGAGAGAGGCAACTAAATTGGGTTATAATATTATTACTTGTATTTCTAATGAGTCATTAGAAAAAGAAAAAACAAGTTTGCAATTACTGGCAAGCGGTAGTGTTGATGGCTTTATTTTATGTGTTTCAGAAGAAACACAGATTAAAAATGAAATAGATCATTTTAAGAAAACTATTAGTCAAGGTTTACCCATAGTTATGTTTGACAGAGTAGCACATGATGTTATGTGTGATAAAGTGATTGTTGACGATTTTGATGCTACCTATAATGCAACAAAAGATTTATTGCTTGAAAATAGAAAAAACATTGTCTTTATAAGTAATATTGATGATTTAAGTGTTGGTAAACTAAGAGAGCGAGGTTATAATAAAGCTATTTTAGAAGATGGCGGTCAAGTACCTTTGGTTTTAAGAATAAAGAAGAAAGATGATCATCAGAAAAAAATTAAATCTTTTTTTAAGAAAAACAAAACAATCGATGGTGTTGTAGCAGCCGATAGTACTTCTGGTATAATTGCAATAAATTCTGCTGTAAACTTGGGTAAAAAAGTGCCTAAGCATATATCTGTTATTGGGTTTGCTAGTAAATCAGATTCTAATCACACACTACCTAGATTAACCACAATACGTCAACATGCCAAATTAATTGGAGCTAATGCGGCTCAATTGCTAATAAATAGATTACAGAATTTGCATTTAAATGAAGACGTTAGAACCATAATTGTTAAAACAAGTTTAGTTAAAAATAAATCAACCCTGTTATAGTTTTTAACAAGTTATAAACAGTTTTAAAGTGTTATTTTGCACTTAATCGGTTAAAAAGTGTATTTCATCGAAAATATTATGCATTAGTAAGCACTTTAACCTAATTTAGTACTTCTTAACGAGCAATCCAAATCATTTTCCCCTCAGCTCCGAAAGAAAATTAATCCATTTATAGACAGAGATGTCGAATCCCTCAATTTAAAGTAAAAAAATCTGTGCGTTTTTGTGCGTTCGATTTTTAAGTTAATTATCCATTTTTTCCCTCTATCAAAGATTTTGATTTCAAGGTCTTAGATATAATTATTTTAAAAATATTAGAAAAAATAAATTAACCTTAAAAATTGAATATTATGAAAACCCTAAAATTTACCTTAATTGTAGCAGTTATTTTTGCATCATTAACTTCTTGTACTAAACAAGATTTAAACGAAGATGATGTATTGCAGAATCCAGATACACAAGCATATTATAAAGGAGGTGATGCTCCACAAAGATAATTTGTTTATTTTTTAATAAATTTTTTAAGCCCTTATTTTATGATAAGGGCTTTGTATTTTAAATAAATTAAAAAATTATAGATACATTTGAGATACTATATAATATTATCCAATTGAATTTTAAGTTTTTTATTTTATTTGTTTTTAGTTTTTTTGTCCTATCTTCTCAAGAAGATAATAAGGCTATAATTGATAGTATTAGGTTTTATATAAATAATTCGGGGACTAATAATTCTATTGATTTTAATACAAGACTTTCTTATGCAATTAAAGCCAAGGAGTTATCTCAAAAAAACAATATAGATTCTTTACTCTTAAAAAGCCTAAACAATTTAGCATCTGTTTATTACCAAAATGATAATCAAATTTTATACATAAAATATAATCATCAAATATTAAAATTAGCAGATAGGATTAATGATACAAAATCTCTAGCATTAGCTAATAAAAACTTAGGTTATTATTATTTTAACAAATTGGTTGATAGTGCTTATTATTATAATAATAAATCTGAAAAATTATATAGATTACTTAATGATAATTTAAATACAGCTATAGTACTTTTAGATGTTGCTATACTTCAGTATAATGATAAAGATTATACAGGTAGTGAATTAACTAGTATTAATGGATTATCATTATTAGATAATCTAGAGGAATCAAAAGAAATTATTAAGTATAAATCGTTTTTTTATGATAAACTTGGATTGGTTTTTAGACAACTTGAGCAATATGAAGAGTCTATAGATTACTTTAAGAAAGCATTAAAAATGCAAAAAGATATTTTTGATGAAGGAAGTATTATTATCAATCGTCAAAAAAACAATTTAGCAAATACATACAGAAGTTCAGGGCAATTTGGTATAGCTATAGAATATTATAAGCAGGTATTAAATACAAAGGGTTTGTTTTCTGAGAATCCAAGTTTTTATGCTTTGGTATTAGATAACTATGCGCGTTCACTATATTTATCCAAAAAGTATGACAAACTTCCTGGTTTATACCTTAAAGCTATAAAAATTTGTGATAGTATTGGAGATAGCTATAATTCTATTGTAATTAATCATCACTTAGCAGAGTATTATTTTAAAAAAGAAAATAAAGATTCCGCTCTTCATTATGCATATAAGGCAAAGAAGTTTTCTGAAAAATATTATAAAGATGATTTATTAGAATCTTTGTTATGGCTTTCAAGAATTGAAGATGATAGTATTGCCGTTAGATATTATGATTCCTATATAAAGCTTAATGATAGTCTTTTAAAAAATGAAAGGGCTACTAGAAATAAATTTACCAGAATTCAATATGAAACTGAGCAAATAGAACAAGAAAATAAGCAGATTGCTAGAGAGCGTATGTGGTTATTGGTTATTTCAATAATTTTGATAATAGCTTCATTGCTATTATATATAGTTATAACACAAAGAAACAAGAATAAAGAGCTTAAGTTTGTTCAGGAGCAGCAGGAAGCAAACGAAGAAATTTATAACCTAATGTTATCTCAAAACGAAAGTATTGAAGAAGCTAGAACTATTGAGAAACAGCGTATTTCTGAAGAGTTGCACGATGGTGTTTTAGGTCGTCTATTTGGTACGCGTTTAAGTTTAGATAGCCTAAATATGAATAATAGTGTTGAAGCTATTAAAACTAGAGCCCAATATATTGACGAGCTTAAAACTATTGAGCAAGATATCAGAAAAGTATCTCATGAATTAAATACCGATTTTGTGTCTGGTTCCGGGTTTATAGACATCATAAAAACCTTAGTAGAAACTCAAACCAGTGTTTATAAATTAGCGTATAATTTAGAACATGATGCCATTATTTGGGAAGAAGTATCAAATAAAACAAAAATTCATATTTATAGAATTATTCAAGAAGCATTACATAACATATATAAACATGCAAATGCATCAACTGTAAATATTAGTTTTAAATTGAAAAAAAATGTAATTTGCTTAATTATCAAAGATGACGGCGCTGGTTTTAATGTTAATAAAGCAAAATCTGGAATAGGTTTAAAAAACATGAATTCAAGAATTAAAGAAATAGAAGGAGCCATTAGCATAACCTCAATACAAAATGTAGGAACAACAGTTACTATAGAAGCCCCAATTACCTAACAACAAATTTATGATTCAAAAAATTAAAATATTAATGATTGATGACCACCCAATGATTATTGAGGGGTATCAAAACACATTGCTTTTTACAAAAAAAGAAAATCAAGAATTAAAAATAGACATAGCTAATAATTGTGATGAGGCAATTGCTTTAATGAATAAGTCTATTGAAAACGAATTACCTTATGATGTGTTGTTTGTTGATATTAGTTTACCACCATCAACCGATGGAAAAATGACTTCCGGTGAAGATTTAGCAGGATACGCTCGTAAAAATTTATTAGAAGTAAAAATTATAATTTTAACCATGTTTAATGAACCTTTCAGAATTCATAATATCATTAAAACTATTGATCCTGAAGGTTTTTTAATTAAAAGTGATTTAACATCTAGCGAGCTTGCTAGCGCATTTCAAGCAGTACTTAACAATCCGCCTTTTTATAGTGGCACTGTAAATAGCTTTATTAGAAAATCTATAACAAGTGATATTGTTGTAGACGAAAAGAATAGAAAAATTCTTCATTTATTATCACAAGGTGTAAAAACAAAAAACTTAGCATCTCATCTAGATATTTCATTAAGTGCTGTTGAAAAAAGAAAAAAGCATCTCAGAGAAATTTTCGAAGTTACAGATACGCAAGATGAAACCTTGTTAGATGAAGCAAGAAAGAAGGGTTTTATTTGATTTATTGCTTTTTATTCTTTAAAATCAAAATAATTTTTATTTTTCTGAAGCTTGTAAATCGTTAATATAATTAGATTCTATATGTAACCCACACTTAGGTTACGGTTTTCCCACACTTTGATAACGAATGATTTAATTAAATTTGTAATATCAACACTTCAAAAAATTAAGTAATCCCTCAATTTTTTTTGTTGATAATAGCAATTTACATAGCCCTGTGGAGGTGAGAGACCCACAGGGTTTCTTCTACCCGTTAATTAGGTAACTACCGTGTTCTATAAGTAACCCAATAAAAAGACCTAAATAAATAATTGCGACTACAAATTTTATAAATGTAGAGGTTAAAAAACCTATAAAGGAACCAAAAGCAGCTCTAGTAGCAGTTTTAGAATCGCTTTTGTTTAAAAGTTCTCCAATTAATGCTCCAACGAATGGGCCAATAATAATACCTCCAGGAATAGGACTTATTAGTCCAATAATTAACCCTACAGTAGTTCCTATCATACCATATTTAGTACCGCCAAATCGTTTAGTTCCAATGGCAGGAATAATATAATCTAAAATCCATATAAGTATAGCAATCGCTAAAGTTATAATAAGAAATGATTTATTCATGGGAATAGCATCTGTAAAATGAGCTATTAAAAGTCCTAACCAACTAGTTAAAGGGCCTGGTAAAACAGGGAGAAAGCTGCCAATAATTCCTAAAATAATTAGTAAAGCAGCAATAATAATTAAAATAATATCCATAAATGTGTTTGATTTATATATAGTTAAGACGAAAAATCATGCCAGATGTTACATTTTAAACTAAAAAATTAGTTCAAACTAATTTTTTAGTTATATTTGTTTAACTAAAAGTTTAGTTGAATAAATATATTTCAGCCATTATGAAACAACTTACCAAAGCCGAAGAGGATATCATGCAAATTTTATGGCAATTAAAAAAAGCCAATGTAAAACGTATTATTGAGCAATTTCCAGAACCAAAACCTGTATATAATACCGTGTCAACCATTGTTAGAATACTAGAAAACAAAGGGTTTGTTGGTTATGAAAAAGAAGGTAAGGGACATATTTACTTTCCGTTATTACAGCAGCAAGACTATAGCAATCAGTCTATAAATAAATTAGTAGATAATTATTTTCAAGGTTCTTTTAAAAGTATGGTATCGTTTTTTGTTAAGAAAAATGATATCAGTTTAAACGAATTAGAATCGGTTTTAAAGGAAATTAATAAAAAGGAATAGTTATGTTACATTATATTATACAAACCGTTGCGTTTCAATTATTCTTCTTATTAATATATGATGTATTCTTAAAAAAGGAAACCTTTTTTAATTGGAATAGAATCTATCTTATTATAACATCAATATTATCAATAGCATTACCGTTTATAAAGATTAACCGTTTTAAAAATGTGGTGCCTCAAGAATATATTATATCGCTACCAGAAGTCGTTATTGGTCAATCGCCTTTAAATACTAATAATGCTGTGTTATTAGATACAGTTATAATTAATAATGATGTTTCTTATTGGGGAATCGCTTTTTATATAGGAGTAGCCATAGCTTTATCTGTTTTTTTATATAAGTTAATTCGAATTTCAGTTTTAATTTTTAAGAACCCTAAAACCTATCAAAAAGGCTTAACGTTAGTTAAATTGATTAACAGCAATGCCGCATTTTCGTTTTTCCGTTATGTGTTTCTAGGCGATTTTATAAAAAGTGAAGACAGAGCATCTATTTTAAAACACGAAACGGTTCATGTAAAGCACTTACATAGTTTAGATTTATTGTTTTTCGAAATACTTCGCGTCTTATTTTGGTTTAACCCTTTGGTATATATGTATCAAAATAGAATAAATACACTTCACGAATTTATTGCAGATGCCGAAGCGGTAAAACATCAAGACAAATCACAGTATTATCAAAATTTACTATCTCAGGTTTTTGAGACTCAAAAGATATCATTCATCAATCCATTTTTTAAACAATCATTAATCAAAAAACGAATCGTTATGTTAACAAAATCAAAATCAAAACAAATTCATTTATTAAAGTATGCTTTATTGATTCCTATGGTTTTCGGGATGTTGGTTTATACGTCTTGTGAAAAAGAAAATGAAATAAATTCGGTTGAAGAATTAGATTTAAGTGAATATAAATATGTGAGTAAAACTGCATTTTTACTTAATTACGATGAGGGCAATTCAGATAAATTGGCTTTAGAAAGAGCTAAAGAATCAAGAATAAACCAAGAAAACTTTTTAAAATCGAATTTAGGCTATGTAGTCTGGATAGATGATAATACTAAAGCTCGTGAATTCACATATAGTTTACATAGTGAAAGCGAAAAAGTTCCAGATGGTTATAGTTTAATGTATGCTATTTCTGAAGATGGTTTTAAGTATAAAGTGTTTGGTCACAATGAGTTCCATATTAATGGAGGTGAAACAAACCAAAATGAAATAGATGTTCCATTTTCAGTCATAGAACAAGTTCCCGTGTTTCCTGGTTGTGAAAATATGTCAAATGCTGAACAGAAAAAATGTATGTCTAAAAGTATATCACGTTTTGTAAACATAAATTTTAATACTGAATTGGCAACTAAACTAAATTTAAAAGGCAGACAACGTATAAATGTTATATTTAAAATAGATAGAGAAGGAAATATAACAGGAGTACGTTCAAGAGCACCACATCCTAGTTTAGAGGAAGAAGCTATAAGGGTTATTAAAACACTGCCAAAAATGATTCCTGGAAAACAAAAAGGAAAAACGGTAAATGTGCCATATAGTTTACCAATAATATTTCAAGTATCAGATTAGAAATGAGTAGAATATTTACAATCATTTTATTGCTAATACTATTTAAAACTGAAGCTCAAACTTCGGTTTTAAATATGGCAGATAGTTTGTATGCTAATGGAAATTATTCAAAAGCTATAGAGCGTTATAAAATCTATAATAATCAAAAAGAAGTATATGATAAAATAGCGAAAGCATACATGGCTATTGGAAATTATGATGAAGCACTTAAAAATTATGAGTTAAGCATTGAAGCCAACCCAGAAGACGCTTTGTTAAAGTTTGAATATGCGAGACTACTTTCTAAAACTAAGAAATACAAAACCGCAGTAAAGGTTTTTAACGATTTGGTTTATATAGATGAAAAAAACCCCAATTACTATTACGAATTAGGCTTGGTTTTAGAGAAATTAAAAGATTCTACAGCTATAGATAGGTTTCATTCTGCCTACGAGTTAGATCAAACCCATCAAAAAACCATTTATAGAATAGCCAAAGATTATCTAAAACATAGAAAGTATGATCTTGTACATAAATATGTAGATAAAGGTTTAGAAACGTATGAGAATAATATAGAACTTATTAATTTAAAAGCTCAAAACTATTATAAACAAGAATATTACAGAAAAGCAATAGTTTGGTTTGAAAAACTAATTGCTTTAGGAGAATCATCTGGATTTATTTATGAAAAACTGAGCCTTAGCTACTATCAATTATACGATTACGAAAAAGCAATAGAATATAGAGAGATAGCATTAAAGTTTAATCCATTCGATGCTACTTCTATATATGTTATTGGTACGTATTACGAGCGCTTAAATGATTTTGAGACTGCCGAAAAGTATATTTCAAAAGCAATATTTCTTTTAGAGAAGCCATTAGGTGATGAATATGCAAAACTAGCAACGGTTTTAAACCATCAAAAAAAGTATAAGGAAGCTGTTGTTGCTTTAAAAAAAGCGATAAGAGAAAATCCAACAAGCCAATGGTATCATTTTCATTTAGCTGTAACGCTTGAGAAATATTACGCAGATTATGATGCGAAAATTAAAGTTTACGAAGATTTTAATAAAAAATTTCCAGATAGCAGGATGATTGATTTTGCAAATCGGCGTATTTCAGAGTTAAAAAAAGAACAGTTTCTTAAAGTAGATAATAAAGAAGATAAAAAATAGAGTGAGTTAATAATCTAAAAAAGTCGTATTTTCGTGATTACTTTTAATCCATGAAGCAGCTTTACGTTTTTATATTAGTTTTTATGCTCACCTCTTGTGAGTATTTTAATGTAAAGAAAACATCTTCAGAGGCTATATTAAATGAAGAATTACAAACTTTCAATTGGAATGATGTTGATGCGTATCCAACTTTTTCTTTATGTGATTCTATATCTACGAAACAAGAAAAAAAAGAGTGTTTTGAAAGTCATTTAACAACTCATATTTTTAGTTTTTTAGAACGTGATGGTATTGTGGTTACTCAAAATATTAATGACACGATTGTATTGAGTTTTCAAGTGTCTGAAACAGGAGTGTTGTCGCTTTCAAGTTCTAAAATAGATACATTCACTTTACAAGAAATACCAAATATTAAAACCTTACTTACTAAAAGTATCGATTCGTTGCCCAAAATATTTCCAGCTATAAAACGTGGGCAACAAGTAAAAACAGCATTTGAACTTCCGGTTATTATTAATGTAAATTGAATATTATAAACTATTAAATCTGCCATTTTTTTATAGTTTACTTTTCTTTACCTCATTTTTTTTACGTAATATTGCAGAATCTAGTTAACGAAAGGGGCTAAGGCCGACGATTTAGAGTTACTATTATTATGAAAACGGTAAATTACATTATTACAGAAGTTAAGGTTCAATTCTTGAACAAATTAGTTAATACTACTATTCCTGCTCGCCGCTTTCGCCGCCCCTTGAGGGTCTAATTTTATTTTGAAGCAGGTGTGTCCTGCTTCCCCGAGAGCATAAAATCCATTTATAGAAATTAAAAAATTATTTACACATTGTGTATAAACTTATGTTCTATAATCTCATTGGATTTGAAAAAACAAGTATATAATTTTATAGTTTATTTAGACGATATTCGTTTATGAAACATTCATTATTAAATTTTGATATTTAAGTAAGTATTAATGAATGTTACATGTGACCGATAAAAAAGATGATTGTAAACACATGAAAAAAATAGATGTCATAATTGCTAATGATGATCATGTAAAGTATGCACAGGAAATATGTGATGTAATTGCAGAATCTGCTCAAGTTAGAGGTACAGGAATTGCAAGAAGAACACCAGAATATGTTGCAGAAAAAATGAGAAACGGCAATGCTGTTATTGCTTTAGAAGGCAATAGGTTTGCTGGGTTTTGTTATATTGAAAAATGGGGACATGGTAAATTTGTAGCTAATTCGGGCTTAATTGTGCACCCAGATTTCAGAAATATGGGTTTAGCAAAAAGGATTAAGCACAAAGTGTTTCAGCATTCTAGAACCAAGTTTCCAAATGCTAAAGTGTTTAGTATTACAACAGGTTCAGCGGTTATGAAATTGAATAGCGATTTAGGCTATAAACCCGTGCCATTTTCTGAATTAACAGACGATCAGTCTTTTTGGAATGGATGTCAAACTTGTAAAAATTATGATGTACTTACCCGTACCAACAGAAAAATGTGCTTATGTACAGGGATGTTGTATGATCCAAAGGTAAAAGAAGAAGAAATAAAACCAATTAAAGAAAAAGTTTTTAAAAGATTAAAGCGTATTAAAGAGGCTCTTTTTCTAAAAAAAGATAAAAAATAGATTATCGCTTTCGCGGAAATAAAAAATAAATAGTATTACACATGAAAAAATTAGTAATAGCATACAGTGGCGGATTAGATACTTCGTACTGTGCAGTAAGTTTATCAAAAGAATATGATGTACACGCGGTAAGCGTTAATACAGGTGGTTTCACAAAAGAAGAAATCAGTCATATTGAAAGTAATGCCTATAAAATGGGTGTTTCAACCTATAAGAATATTGATGCGGTTGCCACATTTTATAATAAAGTGGTAAAGTATTTAATTTTTGGAAACGTATTAAAAAACGGTACATATCCATTATCTGTAAGTGCAGAGCGTATTATTCAAGCTATTGAAATTATTGAATACGCTAAAAGTATAGATGCAGAATATATTGCTCATGGTAGTACAGGAGCAGGAAACGATCAAGTACGTTTCGATATGATTTTTCAAACCTTAGCGCCAAATATCAAAATTATTACGCCTATTAGAGATGAGAAATTAACGAGACAAGAAGAAATAGATTATTTGAAATCTGAAGGTATTGATATGCCTTGGGAAAAATCTAAATATTCTGTAAACAAAGGGCTTTGGGGAACCAGTGTTGGAGGTGTTGAAACATTGAAATCAGAAAAGCCTTTACCTAGTGAAGCATACCCATCTCAATTAGAAAAAGAAGGAGAAGAAAAAGTAACATTAACGTTTAAAAACGGTGAGTTTACAGCTTTAAATGGAGAAGAAAATGATCCTAGAATAAATATTGAAAAGTTAAATGATATCGCTTCGGCTTATGCTATTGGTAGAGATATTCATGTAGGCGATACTATTGTAGGAACTAAAGGAAGAGTTGGTTTTGAAGCTGCTGCTGCATTAATAACGGTAAAAGCGCATCACCTTTTAGAAAAGCACACGTTAACCAAGTGGCAATTACAACACAAAGATTATTTATCTAGCTTCTACGGTATGCATTTACATGAAGGTCAATATTTAGATCCTGTAATGAGAGATATGGAAGCTTTTTTACAAAGTAGTCAAAACATGGTTTCTGGTGATGTAACGGTAACGTTAAAACCATATCATTTTTCTTTAGATGGTATTGTTTCAGATCACGATTTAATGTCAAGTAAGTTTAGTACTTATGGTGAAGAAAATAAAGCTTGGACAGCAGATGACGCTAAAGGGTTTATCAAAATTTTAGGAAATCAAAATAAAATATACAGACAAGTAAATTCTAAATAAGTAATTTAATAACTGAGTCATTTCGACGAAAGGAGAAATCACATAATTTGTGATATGTAGGAATGAATAAAAACAGCACAAAATGAAAAACATTCAAGTAGGTATTATAGGAGGCGCAGGATACACTGCAGGTGAATTAATTAGATTACTAATAAATCACCCAAACACAAATATTAATTTTGTGTACAGTACATCTAATGCTGGAAACAAAATAAGCAAAGTGCATCAAGATTTAGTAGGATCGTTAGATTTGAAATTTACAGATGCTGTAAACCCAGATGTTGATGTGTTGTTTTTATGTTTAGGACATGGTAATTCGGTTAAATTTTTATCTGCAAATACGTTTTCAGATAGCACAAAGATTATCGATTTAGGAAATGATTTTAGATTGGAAGCTGATAAAGTTTTTAACGGAAAAACATTTGTTTATGGTTTGCCAGAATTACAAAGAGCCGATATTAAGTCTGCAAAATATATAGCAAATCCAGGATGTTTTGCAACAGCCATTCAGTTAGGATTATTGCCATTAGCAAATGCAGGTTTACTAAATAACGATGTGCATATTAATGCGGTTACAGGTGCAACAGGAGCAGGAACATCATTGTCTGCGACAACGCATTATACCTGGAGAGATAATAATTTTTCGTATTACAAACCATTTACACATCAGCATTTAGGAGAAATTAATCAGTCGGTTAGCCAGTTACAAAACAGTTTTTCTTCTGAAATTATTTTTATGCCAAATAGAGGTAATTTTTCCAGAGGAATTTTTGCAACACTTTATACTGATTTTGAAGGAACGGTTGAAGAGGCAAAAGAAATTTATACGTCTTATTACAAAGATGCAAAATTCACATTTGTTTCAGATGAGTTTTTACATATGAAGCAAGTTGTAAATACTAATAAATGTTTAATACATTTACATAAACATAATGGCAAATTATTAATTACTAGTGTGATTGATAATTTATTAAAAGGTGCTTCTGGACAAGCGGTTCAAAACATGAATTTAATGTTTGATTTAGAAGAAACAACAGGATTAGGATTAAAGGCGACTTATTTTTAAGTGCCCTTTTTTTTATTTCCGTGAAAACGGAAATCTAAAGAGTTATAATATTAAGATTCCCTCTTTCGAGGGGATAAAAAAAGAGTTTATTATGAAAATAGCGATTATAGGAACAGGAAATTTAGGAAGCTCGATTGCAAAAGGGCTTGTTAGTAATAAATCGTTTACATCATTGTATTTAAGTGATAGAAATACTGTGCATGTAGATGTGTATAAAGATGTTGAAAATGTAACCATCACAAACGAGAATGCTTTAGCTGTTGAAAATAGTGATGTTCTTATTTTTGCACTTCAGCCTAAGCATATTGATGCTGTTTTAGAAAGTGTAGCATCAAAAATTACAGATAAACATGTGGTGATGTCTGTGGCTGCTGGTGTCGATATTGCTAGAATTGAAAATAGTATTGGTGCTGGTAAAACAATTATTCGTGTCATGCCAAATACGGCGATTTCTATTGGAGAATCAATGACCTGTTTAGCTGGAAATGATAAAGGAAAAGCAAAGATGGATTTGGCAAAAGGCATCTTTGATTTATTAGGAACAACTATGGTAATTCCAGAGGAGCAAATACAAGCTGCAACGGTTATTTGTGCCAGTGGTACTGCTTTTTGGATGCGCTTGATACGTGCTACTATGCAAGGCGCTGTTCAGTTAGGTTTTGAGGCTGATGTAGCTTTAGAATTAGCTTTACAAACCTCTTACGGTGCTGCAAGTTTATTAAAATCATCAGGGAAACATCCAGAGGAAGAAATAGATAGAGTAACGACACCAAGTGGTTGTACTATTGAAGGTTTAAACGTTATGGAGCAAAAAGGTTTAAGCTCTGCTTTAATTGAAGGTATTAAAGCGTCGTTTGACAAAATTAATCAACTTAAAAAATAATTAAAATGCCATTATTTGACGTTTATCCATTATACAATGTAACACCAGTTTCGGGAAAAGATATTCATGTTTACGATGAAAAAGGAACTGAATATTTAGACCTTTATGGCGGACATGCTGTGATTTCAATTGGTCATGCACACCCTAATTATGTTCAGGCGGTTACACAACAAGTAGCAGCCTTAGGGTTTTATTCTAATGCGGTTCAAAATCCGTTACAAGTACAATTAGCTGATAAAATAGAAGCATTTTCTGGTTGTAAAGACTACGAATTGTTTTTATGTAATTCTGGTGCTGAAGCAAACGAGAATGCGTTGAAACTAGCTTCGTTTAAAACAGGGAAGTCTCGTGTTATTGCTTTTAAAAATGGTTTTCACGGACGTACATCGGCAGCTGTAGCGGCAACCGATAATAAGAATATTATTGCGCCTATAAATGCACAACAAGCGGTTACTATTTTAGACTTAAACGATATTGAAGGTGTTAAAACCGAATTAGAAAAAGGCGATGTTTGTGCTGTTATTGTAGAGTTTATTCAAGGTGTTGGTGGTTTAGATCAAGGTACTGCTGCTTTTTTTGAACAAGTAGATGTTTTATGTAAAGCAAACAATACATATTTTATTGCAGATGAGGTTCAGTCGGGTTACGGACGTTCTGGGAAATTCTTTGCGTTTCAACATTATAACGTCACACCTGAAATTATTTCGATTGCCAAAGGTATGGGGAATGGTTTTCCTATTGGAGGAATTTTAATCCACCCAAGTATTGAGGCTAAATACGGTATGTTAGGAACAACGTTTGGCGGTAATCATTTAGCATGTGCAGCTGGTTTAGCGGTTTTAAACACCATTGAAGATGAAAAACTGATTGATAATGTAAACGCCATGTCTGAATATTTAATTGAGAAGGCTAAAAGCATTCCTCAGATAAAAAATATTAAAGGACGCGGTTTAATGATTGGTTTAGAATTCGATTTCGAAGTTGGAGAACTTAGAAAAAAACTCATTTATGATGAGCATATATTTACAGGTGGAGCTTCTAACAAAAAGTTACTTAGAATTTTACCGCCATTAACTATTAAAAAAGAACACGTTGATCAATTTTTTGAAGCATTAGTTAAAGTATTAAAAAAGGCAGCAATTGAAAAAATGTAAACTTAATTATCAAATGAAAAATATTTTAATTCTAGTTATATTACTTTTTTATTTAGGAGCACATGCGCAATTGGGATTAGCGAAAGGTGAGCTTTACGAAAAAGGGATTATTTATTTTAAAGACGGAACTTCAGAAGAAGGATTAATTAAAAGTAAATCATTTGGAGGGGTTAAGTTTAGAGAAAGTTTAGATTCTAAACCACAGTCATATGATTATAATGATATTGAAGGATATGACATTACAGAACATGGAAGTGTAAAGTATAGGTATAAAAAAGTTGGAGATTTTCATAAAATAATGAAAGTTATTAGATTAGGTAAAATGAATTTATATTCTGTCTTTGTTTCAAATGCAGGTACAGCAGGTGCAATGGGGCTGCCATCTTCACAAGGTAATATCTACTATATCGAAAAGAATCAGAAAGTAGTTAATATAGGAAGTAAAATAAGGAAAAATGAATGGTATTTATTTGAAGATTGTCCTATCCTATTAGAAAAAATTAAAAAAAAAGAATTTAAAAAATATGAGATTTTTAAAATTGTCAATTTTTATGATACAAAATGTAAATAACTGACTGATATTAATGGTTTTAAAGCGCTTAAAAAGGTTTTAGAATAATTATTTAAAATATTGAAATGCAGTTGCGTTATTTCGACGAAAGGAGAAATCACACAAGAAGCTAAACTGAAGACTAAAAAAAGATGAACACCCTATTATCCATAGAAATAAGAAATGCGGTATTGCTAGAAATGGCAACACTTTTAGAAAATGAAAGAACAGCAATAATTGCTATTAATAAAACGGATTTAGACGCTTATAAGGGCGATGATATCTCTATGTTCGATCGTTTAAAAGTAGACGATTCGAAGGTAGATGAAATGATTAAATCGGTAACCCATTTAGCTTCTCAAGAAGACCCCGTTGGTGTAGAACGTTTTAGTTTTAAGCATGACAATGGTATGCAGGTTTATAATAAAACAGCATCCTTTGGTACGGTGTTAATTATTTATGAATCGCGTCCAGATGTTACGGTGGAAGCTGGAGGTATTGCCTTTAAATCAGGAAATAAAATTCTGTTAAAAGGGGGTAAAGAATCTTTAAAATCGAATTTAAAGATTGTTGAACTTTGGCACCAAGCATTAAAAAAACATGGTGCTTCTTCGGATTGGGTGGAGTATTTACAATTCAACAGAACCGAAACACAAGCTTTTTTAGAAAAACCAACACAGAAAGTCGATTTAATTGTGCCTCGTGGTGGCGAACGTTTAATTGCTTTTGTGAAAGAGCATGCTACTTGTCCAGTTATTATTAGTGGTCGTGGTAATAATTTTGTGTATGTACATAAGGAAGCCGATTTAGATATTGCTTTAGATGTTATTCTAAACGGGAAATCAAAAATATCAGCTTGTAATGCCCTAGATAAAGTTTTAATTGACGAAAGTTTACCTAATAAAGAGGAATTTGTAAACACGTTAATTTCAAAATTAAGTGATTCTAAAATTCAGGTTTTAGGAGATGGAGCAATTTCAAAATCTCATGGTGTAGAAGTTATAACTTCAGATGAAATCTGGTATCAAGAATTTTTAGATTATAAAATCTTAATCGGAGAAATTGCATCTAATCAAGATACTATTGCTATGATAAATAAATATTCTGGCGGACATTCATCGGTTATTGTAACAAGTAATGAGGCAGAAGCTAAGGCGTTTATGGAAAATGTTGATACAGCAGCTGTATATCATAATGCATCCACGCGTTTTACTGATGGCGGTCAATTAGGACTTGGTGGCGAATTAGCCATTAGTACCGATAAATTACACCAACGTGGGCCAATTGGTTTGCAGCATTTAGTGACTAATAAATGGTATGTTCATGGTAACGGGCAAATAAGATAGCATGAAGAAAAAGCGCATATTACTAAAAATAGGGTCAAATACACTTACCAAAGAAACCGATAATATTTCTAGAGGTAAAATTGAAGATTTAGCTAGTCAAATAGCAAAACTTCAAGATACTTGCGAGTTTATTATTGTGAGTTCTGGGGCTATTGCTGTGGCAAAACAGTTTGTAAAACTTGAAAGTCAGCGTAAAGAGCTTTTTGTAAAACAAGCTTTGGCGTCTATTGGTCAGCCACATCTTATACGAATTTATCAAGAAATTTTTAGAGAATATGGGTTGTTAACCTCTCAGTGTTTGTTGTCGTATTCCGATTTTGAAAAAGATCAGAGTAAAACCAATATTGTAAATACAATAAATGTGCTCGTTAATAATAATTACATCCCTATTATTAATGAAAATGACACAGTAGCTACCGATGAAATTAAATTTGGAGATAATGATAAATTAGGCGCGTTAACCGCTTCGCTTTTAGAGGTCGATTTATTTATTATTGCAACAAATACCAATGGTATTTATACCAAAGCCTCTATGGAAAGTGGGAAGCCAGAAACCATTGAATTGGTTCAGGATTTTGATGCTTTAATAAATCAAGTAGTGAATTCAAAATCAACACATGGTAGCGGAGGTATGCAATCTAAAATTGAAGCAGCATCAGTAGCAAAAAAAGCAAATATTGAAACTTGGATTGTAAACGGTTTAGAAGATGATTTTATAACCAATGCGTTTGAAAATAAAGTACCGTTTACTAAAATAAAATAATTTGATTTTTAAATATATTGGTATTAATGATAGTTTGTATGAAGAGACAGTAGAGTTGAGGGAAAATGCTTTTTTTAAAGGAATGCCAAATACTATAGATTTAATTAATGATAATTTTGAGTTGAAAGGTATTCATTTAGTGTGCTTGAAGAAAGAAGAGGTTATTGGTACAGGGCGTTTGAATATTGAAAACGGAATCAGTATCATATCTCAAATGGCGATAAAACCAAACTACCAAAAAGAAGGTATTGGTGCTAAAATATTAAATGAGTTAGTTAGATATAGTAAAGAAAAAGGAATATTTGAAATTAAACTTAGCGCAAGAGAAACAGCGATTGCGTTTTATGAAAAATTTAATTTTGTAGCCTTTGGAAATAAATACCCATCAAAGAAAACAGGAATTATCCATCAGCAGATGGAATTGAAAATAGAATAACATGAAACATTACACATCCATAAACGACATCGATAATATCAATTCATGGATTGAAGACGCAAAAGCTTTAAAAGAAAATCCTTTAAGTGATATTGAATTAGGAAAAAATAAAACACTGGGCTTATTATTTTTTAATTCAAGTTTACGTACGCGTTTAAGTACGCAGAAGGCGGCATTGAATTTAGGAATGAATCCAATTGTTATGAATGTTTCTGGTGATGCTTGGGGTATTGAATTTGGAGACGGCACGGTTATGAACGGAAATACTGCAGAGCATATTAAAGAAGCGGCAGCAGTGGTGTCTCAATATTGTGATGTTATTGCGGTAAGAGCGTTTCCAACGCTTACCGATAAGGAAAAAGATGAAAGTGAACAGGTGTTGAATTCATTTAAAAAATTTGCATCCGTACCCATTGTTAATATGGAAAGTGCTACAGGACACCCGTTACAAGGATTAACCGATGCGCTTACCATTTCAGAACATGCAAAAACTAAGAAGCCAAAAGTCGTGTTAAGTTGGGCGCCACATATTAAAGCCTTACCTCATGCGGTAGCGAATAGTTTTACACAAGCCATGCAAAAAATGGATGTGGAGTTTGTTATTGCAAATCCTGAAGGTTATGATTTGAGTTCAGAAATCACAGGAGATACACCAATAATTCACAACCAAGAAGAAGCTTTTAAAGATGCCGATTTTGTATATGTGAAAAACTGGAGTTCGTATGAAGATTACGGAAAAGTGATAAATACAGATCCTAATTGGATGATAACCAAAGAGAAATTAGGTGATGCTAAATTCATGCACTGTTTACCTGTAAGACGTAATGTTATTGTTGAAGATGCTGTTTTAGATAGTGATAGTTCATTAGTGATAGAACAAGCTAATAACAGAACATACGCAGCACAATTGGTGTTAAAGAAGATATTAGAGAATTTATAAAAAATAGTGTCAGGTTGAGCGTAGTCGAAACCCATTCAAAATAAAAACTTAAATGGAAAAATTATCCATAGTAAAAATAGGAGGAAACATCATAGAAGACGAAGCGTCTTTAAATGCTTTTTTAGAACTGTTTTCTAATTTAGAAGGCCATAAAATTTTGGTGCATGGTGGCGGAAAACGTGCGACTCATATCGCATCAAAATTGGGTATAGAGTCTAAAATGGTTAATGGTAGACGCATTACTGATGCCGAAACTTTAGAAGTTATTACTATGGTTTACGGTGGGTTGGTAAATAAAAATGTGGTTGCTAAACTACAGGCTTTAAATACCGATGCTATTGGTTTAACAGGAGCCGATATAAACAGTATTACATCAGAAAAAAGACCTGTAAAAGAAGTTGATTTTGGTTTTGTTGGCGATGTTAAAAAAGTGGCTCATAATTCCATTGATAAATTAATTAAAGCCGATTTTACGCCTGTTTTTTGTGCCATTACGCACGATAATAACGGACAACTTTTAAACACGAATGCAGATACCATTACATCGCAAGTAGCTGTGGGTATGAGTAATTTATACGAAACTTCTATTTATTATTGTTTCGAATTAAATGGTGTTTTAAAAGATATCAACGATAAAAATTCTGTTATCAAACACATAGATGCTTCTTTATATAAAGAATTATTAGAGCAAGGTATTATTGCAGATGGCATGTTGCCGAAGTTAGAAAATTGTTTTGATGCATTAAATAATGGTGTAAAAAGCATAAACATGGGAAATACTTCGATGTTAACCCAAGAAAATGATAATTTTACAACCATAACTTTATAAAGGATGTTACAGGAATTAACAAATAACGCGATATCACTATTAAAAAAGTTGATTGAAACGCAGTCTTTTTCAACAGAAGAGGAGCCAACTGCGGCGCATATTGAAGCATGGTTTACACAGTATGACATTCCATTTAATAGAACCAAAAATAATGTTTGGTCAACTAATAAATATTTTGATGAAAGTAAGCCAACACTGTTGTTAAACTCACATCACGACACCGTAAAACCAAATAGTGCTTATACTAACGATCCGTTTAAAGCCACTGTAGAAGATGGTAAATTATACGGTTTAGGGAGTAATGATGCCGGTGGTTGTTTGGTGTCTTTAATGGCCACATTTACTTATTTTTATAATCATAAAGATTTAAAATATAATTTAGTTATTGTCGCTTCCGCGGAAGAAGAAAATAGCGGTCCAAATGGACTAAATAGTATGTTAGCTGTTATTCCAAAAATTGATGTTGCTATTGTAGGCGAACCCACGTTGATGAATCTTGCTGTTGCCGAAAAAGGGTTGGTGGTATTTGAAGCCGTTATAGAAGGTACTCCAAGTCACGCTGCACATCCAAACGATAATAACGCCATTTATAATAGTATTGAAGCTTTACAGTGGTTTAAAGATTTAAAGTTTGAAAAAGGATCAGAAGCTTTAGGCGATGTGAAGTTAACTGTAACACAAATAAATGCAGGTTCACAACATAATGTGGTGCCAGGGCATGTAGATTTGGTTATTGATGTTCGTGTTAATGATGCTTATACTAATGCCGAAATAGCTGCCTTTTTACAAGAAAATGCACCTGTTACAAGTATAAAACCTCGTAGTTTGCGTTTAAATTCATCATCCATTCCATTAGATCACGATTTAGTAAAAGCTGGAATTGCTATGGGAAGAACGACCTATGGTTCACCAACATTATCAGATCAAGCCGTGTTATCTTGTCCGAGTTTAAAATTAGGGCCTGGAGATAGTACACGTTCGCATTCGGCAAATGAGTTTATTTATGTGAATGAGATTGAAGAAGGTATTAAGATTTATGTGGAATTATTAGAAAAAGTATTGTAGAAGAAACAAGAATATAGAATCAAGAAACAAGACTAAAATGTAGTACGTAATAGTCTTTGTTCTAAAAGCGAAGCGGTCTTTTATCTTGATTCTAAATTTTAAGAATTAAAATTTATAAAAATGAAACTCTGGGACAAAGGCATATCAATCGATAAAAAAATAGAACAATTTACTGTTGGAAACGATAGAGAAATTGATATTCATATAGCAAAGTACGATGTAATTGCATCTAAAGCACATGCTAAAATGCTTCAAAAAATAGGCATTCTTTCGGTTGAAGAATTGGTGGAGTTATTAGGCGGATTAAAAGTGTTAGAAGATCAAATTGAAAACGGCACGTTTGTTATCGATCCTCAGTTTGAAGACGTACACTCTAAAATAGAATTTGAGCTTACCAAAACCTTAGGTGATGTTGGTAAAAAAATCCACACAGCACGTTCTAGAAACGATCAAGTTTTAGTAGCGCTTAATCTCTATTACAAAGAGAATTTAAAAATTGTAAAAGATAAAACACAAACGTTTTTCAATACGCTTTTAGATTTAGCTTATACTTATAAAGATAAAGTTCTACCAGGTTATACACACTTACAAGTGGCTATGCCATCATCGTTCGGGTTGTGGTTTTCTGCCTATGCAGAACTTATGATAGACGATGTTTATTTATTAGATGCAGCCATTAAAACAGTAGATCAAAATCCTTTAGGTTCTGCCGCTGGTTACGGAAGCTCTTTTCCAATAGATAGAGAATTAACAACCAAAGAAATGGAATTTGCAACCTTAAAATACAATGTGGTTGCGGCACAAATGGGACGTGGTAAAAATGAACGTACTATTGCAGCTGCTTTAGTTGGTTTGTGTAATACTATGGCGCGTTTTGCTATGGATACTTGTTTGTATATGAGTCAGAATTTCGGATTTATTACTTTTCCAGATGAATTAACAACAGGAAGCAGTATTATGCCCCACAAAAAGAACCCTGATGTGTTTGAATTAATTCGTGGGAAGTGTAATAAAATACAAGCCTTACAAAGCGAAATGATTCTTATAACGAATAACTTACCAAGTGGCTACCACAGAGATTTTCAGTTATTAAAAGAAAATATGATTGCTGCTTTTGAAGAAATAAAAGATATTCTAGATATTTTTAATTATTCTATTCAGCAAATAATTGTGAAAGATATTGATGTAAATAGCGATTTGTATAAATACCTATTTACGGTAGATAATATAAATACTTTGGTTGTAGAAGGGCAAAGTTTTAGAGAAGCTTATCAAAAAATTGGCGGACAAGTACAAGACGGTACCTATGTTCCTGATACGTCTAAACACCATACGCATGTTGGTAGTATTCATAATTTATGTTTAGATAAGATTAGAGATAAGTTTCCTGAGTAGAAAACTTAAAAAACAGATATGAAATTTTACACTTCGATTCCAAAAAGTCTGAAACCCTATTATAAAGCTGAATTAGTAAAATACAGAAACGAGTTCTTAAGCGGGAATTTGAAAAGTGCTTGGAGTCATTTGGAAAGAGCTCATATAATTGGACAAAAATATCCTTATGCTCATACATTTGTACATTGGAAAATGTTACAATTCGGAATTAAAATAAAAAGTGGAAAAGAAATTATGGGACAAATTCCACGTCTGATTTTTGGGGGTGTGAAATCGTTTGTTGGAAAAATTCCTGTTGGAAACCCTGGAGGATCTAATGTTCCTCTATTAAAGGCATTTCCAATTGAAAAAGAATTAGAAGATATTTTTGTGAAAGCAGGAGTTAGTTAATTGAACTTCTTCGTTTTCTTTTTTCTGCGTTAAGGATTGCAATGAATATCCTTTTTGAGAGGTACGAACAAAAAGATTGTAATGGAAAGCCTGACCCCTTTTTCGGGGTAACGCCCAAATAAATAAAAGCATTAAAAAAGCGCATCGGTTACAATGCGCTTTAAACGAATCCCAATATTTTTTGTTTTGGTGACTAACTCAAATAATTAAATAATTGTGGACTGTCCTAAATGTATGTTGGTAAAGTTTAAGTTGGTTTCATCAGGATTGTTTATAAAATCTTCAATAAAATCGCCAACTTTGGTGGTTGTTATATTATCGTATTTGGTATTTAAATCGGGTGTGGTAATATGTAGTTTTAACGATTTGTCTACTGCTTCACGTACTAAGGCAGCTTCATCGTCTAATCCAAAATGCTCTAATAACATGGCTGCCGATAAAATAGAAGCTATTGGGTTGGCAATACCTTTATTAGCTGCTTTGGTGTAAGCACCGTGGATAGGCTCAAACATAGCATGATCTTTCCCTATAGATGCTGATGCTAATAAACCTATAGAGCCAACAATAACACTGGCTTCTTCAGATAGGATATCACCAAACATATTTTCGGTTAAAATAACATCAAACTGTCTTGGGTTAATAATTAGCTCCATAGCCGCATTATCAATATACATATAAACGATTTCAACATCTGGATATTGAGGTGCTAATTCTTGCACTATTCTGCGCCAAAGACGAGAACTTTCTAACACATTCGCTTTATCAACTAAAGTTAATTTACGTTTTCTAGATTGTGCTGCCTGAAACGCTAAATGTGCAATGCGCTCTATTTCATGACGTGTATATTTACAGATGTCAGAAGCTGTATTACCGTCGTCACTTAATTGTTTTTCACCAAAATAAATACCACTTGTTAATTCTCTATAAATAAGAATGTTGGTGTCTTTAATTTGGGCTTTCTTTAAAGAAGATTTGTTTAGTAAATCTTCGTAAGCTATAACAGGTCTAATATTTGTATATAAATCAAGTGTTTTTCTAAGACCTAAAAGGCCTTGTTCTGGTCTTATAGTGGCATTAGGATCTATATCATATTTTGTATTGCCAATAGCACCAAATAAAATAGCATCTGCATTTTCACAGGTGTTAATAGTTGCTTCTGGTAACGGAATACCAGTTTTGTCTATAGCAGAAGCTCCTACTAATCCGTAATTGAAAGTAAATACGTGGTTAAACTCCATAGCAATAGCTTTCAAAACCTTAACGGCTTGTGCTGTAACTTCTGGACCAATACCATCACCAGGTAAAACGGCAATATTTAGTTTCATTTAAATTGATTTGGTTTCCTTAACCGGAAAAGTAATTATAAAATATAAGATATTAGTTTAAACTAATGAAATTTATTCGATTAAGAGGAAACTATTTCTTTATATAACTTGCTGTTTTCTATTATTTTATGAATGTCATCGTCTAGAACTTCCTTTTTCTTATCAGCATAATCTAGAAAGTTTACATAAATTTCGTCTAGCTGAAGTTTAGTTAGTTCGTACCCTACATTTTTAGCTCTATATGCTAACGCAGCTCTTCCGCTTCTTGCAGTTAATACAATAGCAGATTCGGTTACTCCAACATCTTTAGGGTCTATAATTTCGTAAGTTTCACGATTTTTAATCACCCCATCTTGATGTATTCCAGAACTATGAGCAAAGGCATTAGCGCCAACAATTGCTTTATTTGGTTGTGTATAAATACCCATACTGTCTGATACTAACTGGCTTAAACCATAAAGCATTTCGGTTTTAATGTTAGTGTCTAAATTTAAGTAAGGATGTTGTTTTAAAATCATTACAACTTCTTCTAAAGCTGTATTACCAGCGCGTTCACCAATACCATTAATAGTACATTCAATTTGGCGGGCACCGTTAATAACACCTTCAATTGAGTTGGCTGTTGCCAAACCTAAATCGTTATGGCAATGACAAGATAAAATAGCTTTATCAATACCTTTTACGTTTTCTTTTAAATATTTAATTTTTGCACCATATTCATGAGGCAAACAGTATCCTGTAGTATCTGGAATATTTAAAACTGTTGCTCCGGCTTTTATTACAGCTTCGCAAACACGAGCTAAATATTCGTTATCTGTTCTTCCTGCATCTTCAGCATAGAACTCAACATCTTCAACAAAAGATTTAGCGTAACTTACTGCTTTAACAGCACGTTCTAAAACATCTTCTTGGTTAGATTTAAATTTGAATTTTATATGAGAATCTGAAGTGCCAATACCTGTATGTATTCTAGGTGTTTTAGCATATTTTAAAGCTTCAGCAGCTACTTTTATATCGTTTTCTACAGAACGTGTTAATCCGCAAACTGTAGCATGTTTTACAATTTTAGAAATGGCCTCAACAGATTTGAAATCGCCAGGACTCGATACAGGAAAACCTGCTTCAATAATATCCACTCCTAAATTATCAAGCTGTTCAGCAATAATTAATTTCTGTTCAGTATTTAGTTTACAACCCGGGACTTGTTCTCCATCGCGAAGTGTTGTATCAAAAATTTGGACCTTATTATCAGACATTTATTAAAATATATTTTCTTATTGTATTACGAATGTATATTTTGGTTTATTAATTAGAGAATTCAACTCGTAATTATTACGATGTTTAACTTTGAGTTGTTTTATTTAAAATATTGTAAATCAGTATATTAATGTTGTTTTTATAACTATGACAAGAGAGCAAAAAGATAATTTGTTTGTGTTAATAAAGTCATTGTCTAAATCTGAAAAGAGACAATTTAAGCTTTATGTAGGAAGATTAGGGGTAAATGAGGACTCAAAATTTTTGACGCTATTTAATATTCTTGATAAGCTTTCGGTTTATGATGAAGCTACTATTTTAAAAAAAGGAATTGTAAAAAAACAACAGCTATCAAATTTAAAAGCACATCTATATAAACAAATTTTAATTAGTTTAAGATTAAACCCTTCGCATCAAACTGTAAGAATTCAAATAAGAGAACAATTAGACTTTGCAACCATCTTATATCATAAAGGCTTGTATAAACAAAGTTTAAAAATTTTAGATAAAGCCAAAAATTTAGCCATTGCAAATGAAGAAAAAAATGTGGCTTATGAAATAGTAGAGCTAGAAAAAGTTATTGAGTCGCAATATATTACAAGAAGTCTTAGCACGAGAGCCGACGAGCTTTCTATACAAGCCAAAGAACTGAGTCAGCAAAACGTATTGGCAAGTAAGCTATCTAATTTATCGTTACAGTTATATGGGCTATTTTTAAAAACTGGATACATTAAAAACGACGAAGAACATCAAGTTGTAACAAAATATTTTAACGACAGGCTTCCAAAATATGATATTAATAAACTGGGACTTAGAGAAAAATTATGGCTTTATAAAGCCAGATTATGGTATAGTTTTTTAACAGTAGATTTTTTGTCATGCTACAAGTATGCCTCAAAATGGACCGATTTGTTCTATGAAAATAAAGATATGATTATTTTAAATCCAGTCTTTTTTTTAAGAGGAAATCATTATTTGTTAGAATCTTTATTTTACTTAAAACAACACGAGAAGTTTAAAGATTCGCTTAGCAGATTAGAAGAGGTTACAAAAGAATCATGGTTTCCACTTGATGATAATAACGAAAGTTTAGCATTCTTATTCATTTACAATAATAAATTTAATTTACATTTTATCGAAGGTAGTTTTGAAGAAGGCCTACCGTTAATAGATGAGGTTTTAGAACGTTTAAAAAGCTATAAAAATCGAATTGACGAGCATCACGTTATGGTGTTCTATTATAAGATGGCTAGTATGTATTTTGGAGCGGGCGAAAACAAAAAATGCATCTATTATTTAGAAAAAATTATAAGCAATAAGTCCTTGCAAATGCGCGAAGATTTATTGTGTTTTTCAAGAATATTAAACCTTGTGGCGCATTACGAAGCCGGATTAGATTATAATCTAGATGTACTAATTAAAAGCACCTATAAGTTTTTAATTAAAATGGAAGATTTGTACGAAGTACAAAAAGAATTCATCAAGTTTTTAAGAGGTCTGGGCGATATTTATCCGAATGAGGTTAAAAATGAATTTATTAAGCTTCATAAAAAGTTAAAAACATTCGAGGACGACCCCTATCAAAGTCGTGCCTTTCTATATTTAGATATTATTTCGTGGTTAGAGTCTAAAATTCAAAACAGACCCATAGGACTTGTAATTAGAAACAAGTTTTATGAGATGAAATATAACAGGTAATTATGAGGTTAAAACAAAATTTCCATCAAAAAATTTGGATATTAACTTTTTCTGAACGAATATTTGCATTCACAAAGTTCAAACACTTACTGAAATGTTATCAAGAAAGGCGGAGGGATTAGACCCTGTGAAACCTTAGCAACCCTTTAAATTTATTAAAGAAGGTGCTAAATTCTACTTAAATTATCAATTCATTTATTGGTGTTTGGATAGATAACCAAAAAAATTACTTCACTGTAATTTTAAAATTCTTTTTAACATTTTTCTATTAAGTACATCAAATTTTGATGCATTTGGCTTTTTAATTAATTTATTAACTAAAAAATTAGAAAAATGAGCACACAAAAACTAGCAACAAACGCATTACATGCAGGTCATGATGTTAAAGCAAACGGAGGAACGCGAGCGGTTCCAATTTATCAAACAACATCGTATGTTTTTAATAATTCACATCATGCAGCAAACCTATTTTCATTACAAGAATTAGGTTTTATTTACACACGATTAAACAATCCAACAAATCAAATTCTACAAGAGCGTCTTGCGGCTCTAGAAGGCGGTATTGGAGCTGTAGTTTTTGCTTCAGGAACCGCAGCAATTTCAACAGGTTTATTAACCTTATTAAAAGCAGGCGATCATATTGTAGCATCAAGTAGTTTATATGGAGGTACGTATAATTTGTTAAGTGTCACTTTACCAAGATTTGGTATTACAACAACCTTTGTAGATGCTTCAAATCCAGATAATTTTGCAGATGCTGTACAAGATAATACCAGAGCCTTTTTTGTAGAATCTTTAGGGAATCCTAAACTAGATGTATTAGATTTAGAAGCTATTGCAGAACATTCTAAAGCAGCAGAAGTACCTTTTATTGTAGATAATACAGTGGCAACACCAGCTTTATTAAATCCAATTGAGCATGGGGCAAATATTGTAATTCACTCGTTAACAAAATATATTGGCGGACAAGGAACATCGTTAGGAGGTGCCATTATAGATGCAGGAACTTTTAATTGGGCAAACGGTAAATTTCCAGAATTTACAGAGCCATCAGCAGGTTACCACGGATTAAAATATCACGAAGTTTTAGGAGCAGCGTCTTACACATTCAAATTAATCCTTGAAGGATTAAGAGATTTTGGAGGTGCTATCAGTCCAACAAATGCATTCAATATTATTCAAGGTTTAGAGACTTTACCAGTTAGAATTAAGCAACACAGTGCAAATGCTTTAGAATTAGCAAAGTGGTTAGAATCTCAAGATGAAATAGCTTGGGTAAACTATCCTGGTTTAGAAAGTAGTAAATACAAAGCATTAGCCGATAAATATTTGCCAAACGGACAAAGTGGTATTGTAACATTTGGACATAAAGGTGGTTTTGAAGCAGCTAAAAAAATAGCAGATAACACTAAGTTATTTTCTCTATTAGCAAATATTGGTGATACAAAATCACTTATAATTCACCCTGCAAGTACAACACATCAACAATTAGATGAAACACAACAAGCTTCAGCTGGTGTTTCTGGAGATTTAATTCGTCTATCAGTTGGAATAGAAGATATAGAAGATTTAAAAGCCGATTTAATAGAAGCTTTTAAAACAATTTAATTAATTAATTTAGAATCAGAATATTTAACCTGCAAGGTTTTAAACCTTGTAGGTGTTAAATAAAAACAAAAAGATTGAAGTATCCATTACAACATATTATTATAAAAGATTTTATTACGGAAAGCAACGTGCTTAATCCTGAAATAAAATTAAGTTACCAAGTTTTTGGTAAGCCTATAGGTAAAGCACCTGTGGTTTTAGTAAATCATGCTTTAACAGGAAATAGTGAAGTTGCAGGAGAAAATGGCTGGTGGAAAGAAGTTGTTGGAAAAGATAAAGTTATCGATACCGAAATGTATACGGTTTTAGCTTTTAATATTCCGGGTAATGGTTTCGATGGTTTTGTAATTGAAAATTACAAAGATTTTGTAGCTAGAGATGTTGCGAACCTGTTTTTAATAGGTTTAAAAGAATTAAATATAGAGTCAACCTTTGCTATTTTAGGAGGGTCTTTAGGTGGTGGAATTGCTTGGGAAATGGCAGTGTTAAGTCCTGATATTACGGAGCATTTAATATTAGTAGCTACCGATTGGAAGTCTACCGATTGGTTGATTGCAAACTGTCAAATTCAAGAACAGTTTCTATTAAATTCTAGAAATCCTGTACATGATGCTAGAATGCATGCTATGTTGTGTTATCGCACACCAGAATCTTTTAACGAGCGTTTTCAGCGTTCAAAAAATGATGAATTAGAGATTTTCAATGTTGAAAGTTGGTTGTTGCATCACGGTAAAAAACTACAAGAACGTTTTCAATTATCGGCTTATAAGTTGATGAATCAGCTTTTAAAAACCATAGATGTTACTAAAAATAGACCAACCGATTTTAATGTGTTGGAAAATATACATGGCAACATTCATATTATAGGTGTTGATTCTGATTTGTTTTTTACAGCAGAAGAAAACAGGCAAACCCACAAGCAATTAGCAGTATCAAATCCGAATGTTACTTATAATGAAATAAATTCTGTACATGGGCATGATGCCTTTTTAATGGAGTACGATCAATTAGAGAAAATTATAGAAGGCATTTTTGTGCCAAATTCTAAAAAAAGACGCATGAAAGTATTAAAGTTTGGAGGGAAATCTTTAGCAAACGGAAACGGATTAAATACCGTTATTTCAATTATTGAAAATAAGATTAATGAAGGTGAAAAAATAACAGTTGTAGTTTCTGCAAGAGGCTCTGCGACCGATGATTTAGAGTCTATTTTAGAGAGAGCTTCAAAAGGGAAATCATATAAGGATAAATTACAGGCTTTTAAAGATTATCAAATAGAACCTTTGAAAACGATTGATTTTTCAGCAGAATTTTCAATTTTAGAAAAGTTATTCGAAGGTGTTAGTTTATTAGGTGATTATAGTAGTAAAGTAAAAGATGAAATTTTAGCACAAGGCGAATTGCTTTCAGTAAAACTCATTTCAGTATTATTAAATGATTTAAATATAAAAGCAGCTTCAGTTGACTCTAGAGAATTAATAAAAACTAATGATACCTTTGGTAATGCACAACCTATTCAGCAATTGTCCAAAGACAATGTGAAAAAATATTATAAAGAAAAAGGTAGTGATGTTGTAAATGTGGTTACAGGTTTTATTGCTTCAAATGCTAAAAATGAAACAACTACTTTAGGCAGAAATGGTAGTAATTATACAGCTGCGCTTTTAGCTAATTATTTAGATGCCGAAGAGTTGCAGAATTATACACATGTAAATGGTATTTATACAGCTAATCCAGATTTAGTTGAAGATGCTAAAAAGATAAGAGAGTTGTCATTTAGTGAAGCTAATGAATTGGCTAATTTTGGAACGACTATTTTACATGCTAAAACGATTATACCTTTAGTCGAAAAAAATATAAGCCTACGTATTTTAAATACGTTTAATGCCGATGATGAAGGTACGTTAATAACAGCTAAACCAAATGCTAAAGAAGTAACCTCTTTATCGGTTTTAGATAACGTCGCATTATTAAATTTAGAAGGTCGAGGCCTATTAGGTAAAAGTGGTGTAGATGCTAGAATTTTTGGAGCTTTGGCAAGTAAAGATATTAGTGTAAGCATTATTTCTCAAGGATCTTCAGAAAGAGGTATTGGTTTAATTATTGATGCAGATCAGGCAACTCAAGCTGTTATTGCTTTAGAACGTGAATTCGAAAATGACTTTTATTCGCAAGATGTTAATCAGATTGGTGTCATTGATGATGTATCGGTTATCTCTATTATTGGTATTGAATTAAGTTCATTTCATAAACCTTTTAATGCACTTATTAAAAATCAAATAACGCCGTTATTATTTAATAATACCATTACAGGTAAAAATGTGAGTTTGGTAGTTAAAAAGAGTCAGCTTCATAAAGCAATGAATGTGATTCATGGTGAGATTTTTGGTATTTCAAAAAAGATAAACATTGCTATTTTCGGGCATGGAGGTGTTGGAGGTGCGCTTATCAATCAAATTTTAAAATCGAAAGACGATATTGAAAAACGAAAAGGTGTTAATTTGAATGTCTTTGCTATCGCGAATTCTAAAAAACTGCTTTTAAATAAAAAAGGCGTTGAAAATAATTGGAACGAGGCTATACAAGCATCACCTTTTGAAAGCTCGGTTGAAGCTGTTATTGAATTTGCAAAAACAAATCATTTAGAAAACTTAATAGCTGTAGATAATACGGCAAGTCCTAATTTTCATGATAGCTATGTGCCGTTTGTAGAAGCTGGTTTCGATTTGGTATCGTCTAATAAAATAGCGAATACAGTGTCTCATAAATTCTATACAGATTTACGAGAACAATTAAAAGAAAATAATAAGCAGTATTTATACGAAACAACTGTTGGTGCTGGTTTACCGTTAATTGATACGATTAAGTTGTTACACGAATCGGGTGAGAATATTACTAGAATTCGTGGTGTGTTTTCAGGAACGTTGAGTTATTTATTTAATAATTTTTCGGTTCAAGACAAACCGTTTAGTGCTATTGTTCAGGAAACTATTGATAAAGGTTTTACAGAACCCGACCCAAGAGAAGATTTTTCAGGAAATGATGTCGCTAGAAAGTTGTTAATTTTAGCAAGAGAGTTAGATTTGCACAACGAATTTGAAGACGTATCAGTTCAGAATTTAATTCCAGAAGCTTATAGAGATATTTCAGTTGCTGAGTTTTTAAAACAATTAGATGTTTTAGATGACGAGTTTCAGAAAATAAAAAGTGATCAAAAACCAGGACATGTATTAAGATACGTTGGCGATTTATCAGGCGATTTATCAAAAGACAAGGGTGTTTTAGAGGTTAAATTAGTATCTATTCCAGAAGATAGTACTTTAGGACATGTAAAAGGTTCAGACGCTATTTTTGAAATATTTACAGAAAGTTACGGCGAGCAACCTATCGTTATTCAAGGTGCAGGAGCTGGATCGGAAGTAACAGCAAGAGGTGTTTTTGGTGATATTTTAAGATTATCTAAGCATATAAATTAAATTTTAATTCCCGCGAAGGCGGGAATCTTAATAAAGAATACGTAAAAGTATAATATATAGAAAAGTGAGCAAGGAGAATAAACATTTCGAAACAGAAGCAATTCGTACACAATTAGAACGTACAGAATCTTTAGAACATACAAGTCCATTATACTTAACATCAAGTTTTGTTTTTGAAGATGCTGAAGATATGCGTGCTTCGTTTACAGAAGAAAAAGAGCGTAATATTTACAGTCGTTTTACAAACCCTAATACTACGGAATTTGTAGATAAAGTTTGTAAAATGGAAGGTGCTGAAAGCGGTTATGCTTTTGCAACGGGTATGTCTGCTATATTTTCAACCTTTGCAGCTTTATTAGAAAGTGGAGATCATATTGTGTCAGCACGTTCGGTTTTTGGTTCAACACATACTATGTTTACAAAGTTTTTACCAAAATGGGGTATTACTACCAGTTATTTTGATATTAACGAACCAGAAACTATTGAAAGTTTTATTACTCCAAAAACAAAGATTTTATACGCGGAGTCTCCAACAAATCCAGCAATCGATATTATCGATTTAGAATTATTAGGAGATATTGCTAAAAAGCATAATTTAATTTTAATTATAGATAACTGTTTTGCAACACCTTATTTGCAACAGCCAATAAAGTATGGTGCCGATTTGGTAATACACTCTGCAACCAAATTAATGGATGGTCAAGGACGTGTTTTAGGAGGCGTAACTGTTGGTCGTGCAGATTTAATTAGAGAAATTTATTTATTTGCAAGAAATACAGGGCCAGCATTATCACCATTTAATGCGTGGACGCTGTCTAAAAGTTTAGAAACATTGTCGGTTAGAGTCGATAGGCATTGTGAAAATGCTTTAAAAGTCGCTGAGTTTTTAGAAAGCCATGCGAATGTAAATTGGGTAAAATATCCATTTTTAAAATCGCATCCACAGTATGAAGTAGCAAAAAAACAAATGAAACTTGGAGGTAATATTGTTGCTTTTGAAGTTAAAGGAGGTGTTGAAGCGGGTCGTAAGTTTTTAAATGCTATTAAAATGTGTTCATTATCTGCTAATTTAGGCGATACTCGAACTATTGTAACACATCCAGCATCAACAACACACCATAGTTTAGGTGAAGAAAGCAGGTTAGCTGTTAATATTACTGATGGCTTGGTTAGAGTGTCTGTTGGTTTGGAACATGTAGATGATATTATTCAAGATTTGGAGCAAGCTTTAAGTATATAATATTATGAGACTTTTCACGGTAGATGCTTTTACAGATATACCTTTTAAAGGAAACCCTGCAGCGGTTTGTGTTTTAGAAAAAGCACTTCCTGTAGAAGATTATATTGATATCGCTCAGGAAATGAATTTAGCCGAAACCGCTTTTGTGTATCCAGAAAATGGCAGGTATAATTTAAGGTGGTTTACGCCGACTATTGAAGTCGATCTTTGCGGACACGCTACGTTAGCAACAGCTAAAATTTTATTCGATAAATATGATGTAAAAGATTCTGTTCTTGAATTTGAAACCAAAAGTGGACTTTTAAAAGTTGAAAAGCAGGGCGAAGAATTAATAATGGATTTTCCATTAGGAAATTTAAAACCTTTCAATCAAAAAGACGATATTATAGAAGCCTTTTTAAATGAAAAGCCTTTGGCTATTTATGAAGATAACGATTGGTGTATTGTTCAGTTAAATGATGAAAGTTCTGTTTATAATTTGAAACCCAATTTTAATCTTTTGCTAAAGCACACTAAAAAGATGTTTGTTATTACTGCAAAGTCTAAGGAATACGATTTTGTATCTCGTTTTTTTGGTCCAGCAATGGGAATTAATGAAGACCCAGTAACAGGGTCGGCACATTGTTATTTAGCCAATTTGTGGGGAGAAAAATTAAACCAAAAAAGTGTAATTGGTTATCAAGCATCAAAACGAGGCGGTTTAGTTTCCTGTGAATTGATAGAGAATAATAGAGTTTTATTAAAAGGAAATTGTGTTATTATGTCTGAACTTCTTATGGAGTGGATGTAATTAAAATAATTATATATTAGCAGAATGCTATCTAAAAAAACAAAATACGGATTAAAAGCACTTACATTTATTGCTAGAAGTGAAGGAGATGCTCCGGTGCAAGTTGGTGAAATTGCTAAAAGCGAACAAATTCCACAAAAATTTTTAGAAAGTATATTGCTTACCTTAAGAAAGGCAGGTGTTTTAGGATCTAAAAAAGGAAAACATGGGGGTTATTATTTAAGAAATGATCCTTCAGAAATTTTAATGACAGATGTTATGCGCGTTCTTGAAGGTCCCATTGCAATGGTGCCTTGTGTAAGTTTAAATTTTTATGAAAAGTGCGACGATTGCCCAAATGAAAACTTGTGTAGCGTCAATAAACTCATGATACAAGTAAGAGATAGTACGCTTAAAGTGTTTAGAAACACAACGCTAGCCGATTTGTCTGCCACATAAAAGTTGCTAATTTCTCAAAATAAACTCATTTTTTAATTTGTTTTCTTCGGTTTATCCTAAAAACATTCCATTATTCTAAAAAGTTGTTAAATATCTTTTTTATGTTATAAAATGTTTTACATTTGTAATCCCTACTAAATCGGTAGGATTAATGTAATACAACGACAAATGATAGCGCAAATGTTATTAAAAAATAAAGAAAAGTCTACATATAAAGAGGATAGCGTTGGTGAAAAACCAATTAGAAGTGTAGCAAAAGCACTTAGTTGGAGAGTTGTAGGGACCTTAGATACCTTGGCTGTTTCTTTTGTTTTGGCACAAGATATTACACTCGCTGCTTCTATAGCTTCTGTAGATTTTATAACAAAACTGATTTTGTATTTTTTCCATGAGCGCGCTTGGAATATTGTTAAATGGGGTAAATAAGATATAGAAAGAGATGTTTACAGAAAATCAAATAGACGAATTAAATAAAAGCTTTGAAAAAGCGTCACCTTCAGAAATTATTCAGAAAGCGTTCGAACTTAGCAATGAAGCGGTAGTTACTACAAATTTTAGACCTTACGAAGCAGCAATTTTACATGCTGTTAATTCCGTAAAAACTAAAACAGCTGTAATTTGGTGTGATACAGGTTATAATACACCACAAACATATAGACATGCAGAACAAGTTATTAAAGATTTAGACTTGAATGTGTTTTTATATGTGCCAAAACAAACATCGTCTCATAGAGATGTAGTTATGGGAATTCCAAGTGTAGATGCTCCAGAACACGCTTTGTTTACAGAACAAGTAAAGTTAGAGCCTTTTAAACGTGCTATGGATGAGCATAAGCCTAAAGTTTGGTTCACAAATTTACGTCAAGGGCAAACAGCTTTTAGAAATAGTATTGGTATTTTCAGCCTGAGTAAAGACGGTGTTTTAAAAGTAAGTCCGTTTTACTATTGGGCAGATGAAAAACTAGATACGTATTTAGAAGAAAACAACTTGCCAAACGAGTTTAAATACTTCGATCCAACAAAAGCATTAGAAAATAGAGAGTGTGGTTTACACGCTTAAACGAATATAATAAAGAAAACTGTTTTCGCTTTCGCGGAAATTAAAATAAGATTATGAATAAAGATACATCACATATAAATTCGCTTGAAAACGAAGCTATATACATTATGAGAGAGGTAGCTGCACAGTTTGAAAAACCAGTGTTGTTATTTTCAGGAGGAAAAGATTCTATTACTTTGGTAAGATTAGCTGTTAAGGCTTTTTACCCAGCAAAAGTACCCTTTCCTTTAATGCATATTGATACAGGTCATAACTTCCCAGAAACTATTGAATTCAGAGACCGTTTATGTAAAGAATTAGGTTTAGAATTAATTGTTCGTAATGTTCAAGATTCTATTGATGAAGGAAAAGTAAAAGAAGAATCTGGTCGTTATGCAAGTAGAAATATGTTGCAAACAACAACGCTTCTTGATGCTATTGAAGAATTTAAATTTGATGCTTGTATTGGTGGCGCACGTCGCGATGAAGAAAAGGCAAGAGCAAAAGAACGTATTTTTTCAGTACGTGACGATTTTGGACAATGGGATGAGAAAAACCAAAGACCAGAGTTGTTCGATATGTTGAATGGCGATATAGAACATGGGCAAAATGTACGTGTGTTTCCTATTTCAAATTGGACAGAATTAGATGTTTGGTCTTATATAGAAAGAGAAACTATTGAAATCCCTTCAATTTACTTCGCTCATAAACGTAAAGTATTCTTAAGAGATGGTATGATTTGGTCTGCTGAAGATGAGGTTGTTTATAGAGATGAGAATGAAGAAGTAATAGAAGAAATGGTTCGTTTTAGAACTGTGGGAGATATGAGTTGTACAGCAGCTGTATTGTCAGATGCTTCAACAATATCTAAAGTTGTAGAAGAGATTAGAGATTCTACTATTTCAGAACGTGGTGCGCGTATTGATGATAAACGATCTGAAGCAGCCATGGAGAAACGTAAACAACAAGGGTATTTCTAAAATATCAATTTTGGTCATTTCCGCGAAGGCGGAAATCTTTTAAAACGAATTAAAAATTAGGCCCGTAGCCAAAAGCTAAAAGCCAACAGCATAAAAAGTATGGAAGTATTAAAAATTGCAACCGCAGGAAGTGTAGATGATGGGAAAAGTACGTTAATAGGACGTATTCTTTACGATACAAAATCATTGACTTCAGATAAGTTAGAAGCTATTGAGAAAACAAGTAAACAACGTGGATACGATTACTTGGATTTTTCTTTAGCAACAGATGGTTTGGTTGCCGAAAGAGAACAAGGTATTACTATCGATGTAGCGCATATTTATTTTTCAACAAAAAAGAAAAGTTACATTATTGCAGATACACCAGGTCACGTAGAATATACGCGTAATATGGTAACAGGAGCTTCAACATCCCAAGCGTCTATCATTTTAATTGATGCTAGAAAAGGTGTGATTGAGCAAACCAATCGTCACTTTTTCATCAATAACTTATTAAGAGTTAAAGATGTGGTTGTGGCTATTAATAAAATGGATTTAGTTGATTATTCAGAAGAAACTTATAATAAAATTAAGGCTGATTTTTCTGAATTAATGAGTAAAAGAGATTATCAAGATCAAAAAATAACATTCATTCCTGTAAGTGCTTTAAAAGGTGATAATGTAGTAAATAAAACTGATAAAATGCCTTGGTATACAGGTGACGCTTTACTTCAACATTTAGAAGATTTAGATAAAGCTGATATTTTTAATGTAGGTACACCGCGTTTTCCAGTACAATATGTAATTCGTCCAAAAACTGAAGATTTTCATGATTATAGAGGATATGCAGGTAAAGTTTATGGTGGTAATTTAAGTGTTGGTGACGATATTATTGTGTTACCATCAAAAACAAGATCTAAAATAAAAGATATTTATTTCTATGATGAAAAGTATGAAACGGCTTCTAGACGTTCATCTGTAACTATTACTTTAGAAAATGATATTAATGTAAGTCGTGGTGATATGATTGTTAAAGAAGGCGATTTGCCAACTATCGATAAACAATTCACAGCAAATGTATGTTGGATGGATTCAGACAATTTAAGCGTTGGTGGTAAATATATTGTACAACATGGGGTTAACAAGGTGTTAGCAAAAGTTGATAGCATTAATCATAAAATTCATCCAGATTATTCTGGTATAGATACAGAAGCAACATCGTTAGGAGTTAATGATATTGCATCAGTATCCTTTAAATTAAATAAACCAATTTTTTACGATCAATTTAAAAATCATAGAACGAATGGTTCTTTCATTTTAATCGATCCACAATCAAACAACACGGTTGGAGCAGGTTTTATTCAGTAAAAAAATAATTAAAAATTCTTTTCAAGTAAAGAGAAGGTCAGGTATATTATGCAAAGTTTTGAAACAGAAATAGAAAATCCAATTGTTCAAAAGGATATCATAGAATTAGCAAATAAAATTGAGCTATTTCATAATGGTAAAATTGACGAGGAAAAATTTAGAAGTCTTCGTTTAGCTCGAGGTGTTTACGGTCAGCGTCAAGAAGGCGTGCAAATGATTCGTATTAAAATACCTTACGGAAAATTAAAAAGTAACCAATTGCGTAGAATTTCTGAAGTGTCTGATGAATATTCTCGTGGTCGTTTACACATTACAACCCGTCAAGATATTCAAATTCACTATGTCGATTTAGATAGAACACCTGAGCTTTGGTCTGAATTAGAGAAAGATGAAGTTACTTTACGTGAAGCTTGTGGTAATGTAGTAAGAAATGTAACAGCTTCTGAAACGGCGGGGATTGATGTAAACGAACCGTTTGATGTATCGCCTTATGCAGATGCCTTATATAAATTCTTTTTACGTAACCCTATTTGTCAAGAAATGGGACGTAAATTTAAAGTTTCTTTTTCTTCAACAGATGAAGATACAGGATTGTCTTATCTGCACGATATTGGTTATATTGCCAAAATACAAAACGGTGTTCGCGGTTTTAAAGTTATGGTAGCTGGTGGTCTTGGTTCACAACCACGTCATGCAGATGTGTTGTTCGATTTTGTTGAAACCGATAAAATTATTCCAATTATGGAAGGTGTTTTAAGAGTTTTCGACCGTTATGGTGAACGTAAAAGTCGTGCGAAAGCGAGAATGAAATTCTTATTAAAAGATATTGGATTAGATGCTTTTAAAAAATTGATTGCTGAAGAACAAAAAGCTATTGAGTTTAAAAGTGTTGCTATTAATGCTGATGCTTATGAAGCTTCAAAACCAGTTTCGGTTGAAGCTCCAAAAGTAGAGATTAAAGATCAAGCAGCGTTCGATTTATGGAAATCAACAAATATTATTCCTCAAAAACAAGTAGGGTATGTTGCTATAGGAATTAAAGTCTTGTTAGGCGATTTTTATACAGATAAAGCACGTTTATTAGCAGATTTAGTTGATAAGTATGCCGCTGGCGAAGTACGTTTAACATTACGTCAAAATATAGTTATTCCTTTTGTAAAGGAAGATTTAGTGCCATTTTTCTACACAGAATTAGAGAAGTTAGGATTTGTAGAAGCTGGTTATAATAAAGCAGTCGATATTACAGCGTGTCCAGGTACAGATACTTGTAATTTAGGTATTGCAAGTAGTACAGGAATTGCTGAAGAATTGGAGCGTGTTATTAAAGCAGAATACCCACAATATTTAAAAAACGAAGATCTCGTTATAAAGATTAGTGGTTGTATGAATGCTTGTGGTCAGCACAATATGGCAAACATAGGTTTTCAAGGTATGACAGTTAGAACACCAGATAAATTAGTAGCGCCAGCGTTACAAGTTTTATTGGGTGGTGGAAATTTAGGAGATGGAAACGCTGCCTTTGCTGATAAAGTAGTAAAAGTACCAAGTAAAAGAGGTCCTGAAGCTTTAAGACTTATTTTAAATGATTTTGAAGCGAATGCTAATGGAAAACCATTTGTAGAATATTATAAAGAAAAAGGTGAAAAGTATTTTTACGATTTTTTAAATGATTTACAAGACGTTACTAATTTAACTCAAGAAGATTTTATCGATTGGGGGGAAGAAGAAAAATATGTTAAGGAAATAGGAATTGGAGAATGTGCTGGTGTTGTTATCGATTTAATTGCAACTTTGTTTTTTGAAAGTGAAGAGAAAATTGAAAACGCTAAAGAAGCCTTTGAAAATGGCGTGTATTCGGGAGCTATTTATTATGCTTATCAATCGTTAGTTAATTCCGCGAAAGCGTTATTATTAGCAGAAAACAAAAAGACAAATACACATGCTGGAATTATTACTCAGTTTGATGAACTTTTTGTTGAAGGAGGGAAAATTGATTTAGGAACGTCGTTTTCTGAATTGATTTATCAAATTAATAAGAATGCACCAACAAAAGATTTTGCAGTAAATTATATAGATAGTTCAAATAAGTTTTTAGCAGCAGTTAGAGCTTACAGAGAAGTTGAGCAAAGTAAGCTAGTATAAGTAAGTTAAAAAACAAGAATGAGTTTAAAAACCCCAAAGCTAACAGTAGTAGGCGCAGGACCAGGAGATGTCGATTTAATTACGCTTAAAGCAATTAAAGCAATTAAGTCTGCCAATGTAGTGCTTTACGATGCGCTTATTAATGAAGCTTTATTAGAGTATGCTAATAATGATGCGGAATTAATATTTGTGGGTAAACGAAAAGGATGTTATGCATTTCAGCAAGATCAGATAAACGAACTTATTGTTTCTAAAGCAAAAGAAAAGGGACATGTGGTACGTTTAAAAGGCGGAGATCCTTTTATTTTTGGACGCGGCGCAGAAGAGATTGATTATGTAAGACAGTTTGGTTTAGAAACTTTTGTGGTTCCTGGTATTTCATCGTCTATGGCAGTTCCGGCATCCCAAGGTATTCCTGTAACAAAGCGTGGTGCTTCAGAAAGTTTTTGGGTTATTACTGGTACAACAAAAAAGCATCAATTATCTGGCGATGTGCTTTTAGCAGCTAAATCTACAGCTACGGTTGTTATTTTAATGGGTATGAGTAAACTGGGTGAAATTGTAAAGATTTTTTCAGAAGAAAATAAGCAAGATGTTGCTGTAGCTATTATTCAAAACGGTACTAGAGATAACGAAAATGTTGGCATTGGAACGATTGCTACTATTGAGCAAATTGTTGCAGAAAAGCAATTAGCTAATCCAGCAATTATAGTTATTGGAGATGTGGTGAAAGAAAGAGCTGTATTAACATCAGTTTTCGAAGAGGTTAAAAAAAACCTGTAGTATGCTAGCTGAAACGGATAAAATAAAAGAATCAAATTTAGTTGAGGAAGAAAGGAATAATTTATATCCTATTTTTCTAAAAACTAAAAGCTTAAATGTTCTTATTGTTGGTGGTGGAAATGTAGCTGAAGAGAAATTAACGTTTCTTTTAAAATCGAGTCCAGATGCGCATGTCACTATGGTGTCTCCAATGTTTAGAGGCGGGACTATAGCACTTGCAAAGAAAGGATGCGTTACTTTAGTTAAAGGTAAGTACAGAAAAAGATATTTAAAAGGAAAGCATATGGTTGTAGCAACGACCGATGTACCAGAAGTAAACGTTAAAGTTCATAAACATTGTCGTAAAAAAAGTATTTTAGTAAATGTAGCAGATAATCCACCATATTGCGATTTTTATATGGGAGGTATTGTTACAAAAGGCAATGTAAAAGTGGCTATTAGTACAAACGGAAAGTCACCAACAACAGCCAAACGATTACGTCAGTTTTTCGAGGATGTTATTCCAGAAAATGTAGACGATTTGGTTAAGAATTTAAACGAATATAGAAAAACAATAAAAGGTGATTTCGAACAAAAAGTGGAAACGCTAAATGAATTTACCAAAGGATTAATTGAAAAAAAATAAGTTGTTAAAAGAATAGCAGAAATGATTAAAACAGATATAATAATAATTGGTGCGGGACCAACAGGATTATTTACAGTATTCGAAGCTGGATTATTAAAACTAAAATGCCATTTAATTGATGCATTACCACAACCTGGTGGACAATGTTCAGAGTTATATCCTAAAAAACCTATTTATGATATTCCTGGTTTTCCAGAAATATTAGCAGGCGATTTAACTAAGAATTTATTAGAGCAAGGTAAACAGTTTGAGCCTGGTTTTACCTTAGGTGAGCGTGCAGAAACTGTTGAAAAACAAGAAGACGGTACTTTTATTGTAACTACAAATAAGGGTACGCAGCATCAAGCGCCTGTAGTAGCAATTGCTAGCGGTTTAGGAAGTTTTGAACCTAGAAAACCACAACTTGAAAATCTTGCTAAATATGAAGATAAGGGTGTGGAATATATGATAAAAGAACCAGAAATATATCGTGGTAAAGATGTTGTAATTGCTGGTGGTGGCGATTCTGCATTAGATTGGAGTATCTTTTTATCAGACGTTGCAAAAAGTGTAACACTTATCCATAGACGTAACGAGTTTAGAGGACATTTAGATTCTGTTGAGAAAGTACAGGAACTAAAAAATGCAGGAAAAATTAATTTAATTACACCTGCTGAAGTTACTGATATTATAGGTGATGGTAAGGTTGAAGCTATTGAAATCAAGAAAAAAGATGAAGATCCTGTTGTTTTAAAAACAGATCATTTTATTCCATTATTTGGGTTGTCTCCTAAATTAGGACCTATTGCTAATTGGGGATTAGAAATTGAAAAAAATGCTATAAAAGTTAATAATGCATTAGATTATCAAACTAATATTCCAGGAATATTTGCAATTGGAGATGGTAATTTTTATCCAGGTAAATTAAAGTTAATTCTTTGTGGTTTTCATGAAGCTACTATAATGTGTCAAGCAGCTTATCAAATTATTAATCCAGGAAAAAAATACGTTTTAAAATATACAACGGTTAGTGGTATTGATGGTTTTGATGGTTCTCGTAAAGAAGCGCCAAAAGCAGTTGTTCAAGCTATTAGTTAAGGATTAGCATAAATAAACGACTTAAGAAGTTCAATCCTGCAAGGTTTTAAAGCCTTGTAGGATTTAATATTTAATAAAAGTGGAATTTACAAGGATAAGTTTTACTTTTATAAATCAAATTTCATAACAAATTATAAAGATGAAAAGTTATAATGTTTGTTTAAAAGATACGGTTAAAACGTTTACTAAAAAGTTGTTCTATTCATTGTTTGATTGTGAGCAAGAAGAAGCTCATGGCGAATATTTAGAAAAAACTTTTCTTAAAATACTTTCTAAATTAGAAATAGAAAATGGCGATGCTATTTGGAAGACATTTAAAGATGAGCTTCCTGGGATCAGGCAACAGTTAGATCTTGACGCTATTGCTTTTGAAAATAACGATCCTGCATCACATTCTTTAGCTGAGATTTATATGGCATATCCAGGTTTTTATGCTATTTCTATCTTTAGATTAAGTCATGCACTTTATAATTTAGATGTTTATATTTTACCAAGAATGATGAGTGAATATATTCATGGTATTACGGGTATAGATATTCATCCAGGAGCCACTATTGGTGAATCGTTTTATATAGATCACGGAACAGGGATTGTAATTGGCGAGTCATCAATAATAGGCAAACAGGTTAAAATATATCAGGGAGTTACATTAGGAGGTATTCAGGTTAGTAAAGATTTAGCTAAAGTTAAAAGGCATCCAACTATTGAAGATAATGTATGTATTTATGCCAATGCTACTATTTTGGGTGGCGACATAGTTATTGGAGCAAATAGTACTATTGGAGCTAATGTTTGGATTACCCAATCTGTTCCAGAAAATTCGTTGGTTACCTATCAAACTGAAATAAAAATAAGACCCAAGAAGAATGGCATACGGTAAAACAATACTTGATCAAATTGGTAATACACCTATTGTTGAAGCAAGTCATATTTTAAATAAAAAAGGAGTTCGATTATTTTTGAAACTAGAAGGCGACAACCCTGGAGGTAGTGTAAAAGATCGTGCTGCTTTTAATATGATTAGTGAGGCTTTAAAGCGAGGCGATATTAATAAAGGAGGCACATTAGTGGAAGCCACTAGCGGAAATACAGGTATTGCATTGGCGTTTATAGCACAATTACTAGGATTAAATATGGTTCTAATAATGCCTGAGAACTCTACCGTAGAACGCGTGAAAACCATGCGTGCTTATGGAGCTGAGGTTATATTAACTTCTGCCGATGTTGGTATTGAAGGTTCTAGAGATTTAGCTTTTAAATTACGAGATGAAAAAGGGTATATCTTGTTGAATCAGTTTGAAAATGACGATAACTGGAAAGCGCATTACAAAACCACAGGCCCTGAAATATGGAGAGATACAGAAGGTGAAGTAACACATTTTGTATCGGCTATGGGGACTACAGGAACTATTATGGGAACTTCTACCTTTTTAAAAGAAAAAAATAAAAGGATCTCTATTGTTGGAGCGCAACCTGCCGATGGCGCAAGAATTCCGGGGATAAGAAAATGGTCGCCAGATTATGTGCCTAAGTTTTTCAATCGCTCTAAAGTCGATGTTGTAGTTGATGTAAGTGAGGAAGATGCTAGAAAAACAACACAGCGTTTAGCAAAAGAAGAAGGTGTTTTTGCAGGCATGAGTAGTGGAGGATCTGTGTTTTGTGCTTTAGAAATAGCAAAGTCAATCGAAAAAGGTGTTATAGTCGCCATTATTTGCGATAGAGGTGATCGGTATTTATCATCTTCTTTATTCGAATAGATTTCAAATTAGATAATCTTGCAAGTAAAAAAGACCTTGTAGAATAAGGAAAACAAAAATATAGTTAGTATTTTTGTTCGCTAGTTCATAAACGTATTAATAATGTTATCAAGAAAGGTAGAGGGACTAGACCCGTTGAAACCTTGGCAACCCTTTATCTTGTAAAGAAGGTGCTAAATTCTACTAATAATTTAATTGGTTATTGGAAAGATAACGAAAAGTGTTTCTTTTACTTTTCTTGACGACATACAGATATAAATTATCAAAAAAATGTCAAACATAAAACAAGCTTTACAAGAACGTATTTTAGTGCTAGACGGTGCTATGGGTACTATGTTACAAGCTTATAAATTTACCGAAGAAGATTTTAGAGGCGAACGCTTTAAAGATTATCCAACGCCATTGCAAGGTAATAACGATTTATTGTCTATTACCCAACCAGAAGCGATTAAAACCATTCATGGTAAATATTTTGAAGCTGGAGCTGATATTGTTGAAACCAATACGTTTTCAGGAACTACCATTGCTATGGCAGATTACCAAATGGAAGATTTGGTATATGAACTTAATTTTCAATCGGCTAAAATTGCAAAAGAAGTTGCAGACGAATTCACAAAGAAAGAACCAAACAAACCACGTTTTGTAGCAGGTTCAATAGGGCCAACAAACCGTACGGCAAGCATGTCGCCAGATGTGAATGATCCAGGTTATAGAGCTGTAACTTTTGATGAATTACGTATTGCATACAAACAACAAGTAGAAGCTTTAGTTGATGGAGGTGTTGATTTGTTGTTGGTTGAAACGGTGTTCGATACCTTGAATGCTAAAGCCGCATTGTTTGCTATTGAAGAAGTAAAAGATGAAAGAGGAATAGATATTCCTATCATGTTAAGTGGTACGATTACCGATGCTTCTGGTAGAACCTTATCTGGGCAAACAGCCGAAGCATTTTTAATTTCAGTATCCCATATTCCGTTATTAACTATTGGATTTAACTGTGCATTGGGAGCAAATTTATTGCAACCGCATTTAGAAGCCATTGCTAATAAAACAGATTTCGGAATTTCGGCACATCCTAATGCAGGCTTACCTAATGCTTTTGGAGAATACGATGAAACTCCAGAAGAAATGGGAGATCAAATAGAAGAATATTTAAAGAAAGATTTAATAAATATTATTGGCGGTTGTTGTGGTACAAGTCCAGAACATATTAAAGTAATTGCAGATATCGCAGCTAAATATAAACCAAGAAAAACGCTAGAAACGATAGATTAATGAAAGTGAAGCAAACAAAATATATGAAGCTGTCTGGTTTAGAACCTTTGATTCTAAACGAAAACAGTAATTTTATAAACATTGGTGAGCGTACTAATGTAGCAGGTTCTCGAAAGTTTTTACGATTAATAAAAGAAGAGAAATTTGATGAGGCTCTTGATATCGCGCGTCATCAGGTAGATGGTGGCGCACAAATTGTCGATATCAACATGGATGACGGCCTTATAGATGGAAAAGAGTCTATGGTGCGTTTTCTAAATTTAATTGCTGCCGAACCAGATATTAGTCGGGTTCCTATGATGATTGATAGCTCTAAATGGGAAATTATTGAGGCAGGATTACAAGTCGTGCAAGGTAAATGTGTGGTGAATTCAATTTCTTTAAAAGAAGGTGAAGACAAATTTATTTGGGAAGCTAAACAAATTAAACGTTATGGTGCTGCTGTTATAGTGATGGCTTTTGATGAAGTTGGACAAGCCGATAACTATGATAGAAGAATAGAAATTGCAAAACGATCGTATGATGTTTTAGTAAACGAAGTAGGTTTTCCTTCGGAAGATATTATTTTCGATTTAAATATATTTCCTGTCGCAACAGGCATGGAAGAACACCGAAGAAATGCTATCGATTTTATTGAAGCAACACGTTGGGTACGCGAAAATTTGCCCAATGTAAGTGTAAGTGGAGGTGTAAGTAACGTGTCTTTTTCATTTAGAGGAAATAATGGTGTTCGCGAAGCCATGCATTCAGTGTTTTTATATTATGCGATTCAAGCAGGTATGAATATGGGTATTGTAAATCCTGCACTTTTAGAAGTGTATGATGACATTCCTAAAGATTTATTAGAACATGTTGAAGATGTTATTTTAGACAGAAGAGACGATGCAACGGAACGATTATTAGATTTTGCAGAAACGGTAAAAGGTTCTAAAGCGGAAAAAGCGGTTGATTTATCTTGGAGAGAAAATCCTGTTCAAGATAGAATTACCCATGCTTTAGTTAAAGGAATTGATGCTTATATTATTGAAGATGTAGAGGAAGCAAGACAAGTAGCTGCTAAACCTATTGAGGTTATTGAAGGGCACTTAATGATTGGAATGAACGTAGTTGGCGATTTGTTTGGAGCAGGAAAAATGTTCTTGCCACAGGTAGTGAAATCGGCACGTGTCATGAAAAAAGCAGTTGCTTATTTAAATCCGTTTATTGAAGCTGAAAAAGGCGATAAACAAGAGCCTGTTGGTAAAATTTTAATGGCCACTGTAAAAGGCGATGTTCATGATATTGGTAAAAATATTGTGAGTGTGGTATTGGCATGCAACAATTACGAGATTGTTGATTTAGGCGTTATGGTACCACCAGAAAAAATTATTGAAACAGCAATAAGTGAGCGTGTAGATGCTATTGGTTTGTCAGGTTTAATTACGCCATCACTTGATGAAATGGTTTATTTGGCAAAAGAAATGCAACGTCAAGATTTTAATGTGCCTTTGCTTATAGGAGGTGCAACAACATCAAAAGCACATACAGCTGTTAAAATTGATACGCAGTATAAAAATGCAGTAGTTCATGTTAATGATGCATCAAGAGCAGTTACTGTGGTTGGCGATTTATTGAATAAGAAAACGTCGCATAAATATGTGGCTAAAATGAAGAAGGATTACGATGAGTTTCGAACTAAGTTTTTAAAACGAGGCAAAGAGAAATCGTATATATCGATAGCAGAAGCAAGACGAAAAAAGTTTAAAATTGATTGGGATACGTCTGAAATTGTAAAGCCTAAAGAATTAGGAGTGCAGATGTTAAAACAATTAAGTTTAAAGGAATTAGAACCTTTTATTGATTGGAGTCCGTTTTTTAGAAGTTGGGATTTACATGGTAAATATCCTAATATTTTAACCGATGCCGTTGTAGGAGAACAAGCTTCTGAGTTATTTAAAGATGCTCAAGCGATGATAAAAGAAATTATTGCGAAGCAATTATTAAAGCCTAGAGCTGTTTTTGGATTGTTTGAAGCAAATTCTATTAACGAGGATGATATTTCTGTTCAGAAAAAAGGAAAAGAAGTTGCTGTGTTTAGAACCTTGCGTCAGCAATTAAAGAAAAGAGATGGTATTCCAAATATAGCTTTATCTGATTTTATTGCACCAAAGGACACAGGAAAGACTGATTATATGGGCGCTTTTTGTGTGGCTGTTTTTGGAGCACAAGAATTAGCTGATAGTTATAAAGCCAAAGAAGATGATTATAACGCCATTATGGCACAAGCCATTGCCGATCGTTTTGCCGAAGCTTTAGCCGAATATTTACATAAACAAGTAAGAACGAAACATTGGGGGTATGATTCTGATGAAAACTTAACTAATGATGATTTAATTAAAGAAAGTTATAAAGGAATTCGTCCTGCACCAGGATATCCAGCATGTCCAGATCATTTAGAGAAAGAAACGATTTGGGAATTGTTGGAGGTTGAAAAAATAATAGGTGTTACTTTAACCGAAAGTTTAGCCATGTGGCCAGCTGCAGCAGTTTCAGGATATTATTTTGGTAATCCTGAAGCTAAGTATTTTGGTTTGGGCAAAATTACAGATGACCAAGTAACAGATTATGCCGTTAGAAAAGGTATTGGGAAAGATAAAGCTAGAAAATGGTTGCATCCTAATTTAGCTGAGGAATAAAAATAAAATATAGTTAAAAGATACTGAAATAAATTCAGCATAAATGAAAGTAACAGATCACATAAAAAAAGCAAACGGGAAAACATTATTTTCTTTTGAAGTTATACCTCCTAAAAAAGGGAAAAATATTCAAGATTTATATAATAATATAGATCCGTTGATGGAGTTTAAGCCGCCATTTATTGATGTAACAACGTCTAGAGAAGAATATATTTATATTGATAAAGGCAATGGGCTTCTAGATAAGCGTATTACACGTATGCGCCCAGGAACGGTTGGTATTTGTGCGTCTATTATGCACAAATATGGTGTAGATGCTATTCCGCATTTACTTTGTGGTGGTTTTACAAAAGAAGAAACTGAGTATGTATTGGTTGATTGTCATTATTTAGGGCTAGATAATGTCATGGCTTTACGTGGCGACTCGATGAAAGATGAACCGTATTTTAAACCTGTTGCTGGCGGAAATGCTTTTGCAAGCGAATTGGTATCTCAAATTAGTGATTTAAACAAAGGAAAGTATTTGCATGACGACGTAAAGGTTGAGCATAATGCCGATTTTTGTATTGGTGTAGCAGGTTACCCTGAAAAACATATGGAAGCACCGTCTTTAAAAACCGATTTAAGAAGGTTAAAAGAGAAAGTAGATGCAGGAGCTGATTATGTGGTTACTCAAATGTTTTTTGATAATAAAAAGTATTTTGATTTTGTTGAAAAAGCCAAAGAAGCAGGCATTAATGTGCCTATTATTCCAGGTATAAAGCCTATTGCTGTAAAACGTCATTTACAAATATTACCTCAGGTATTTAAAATTGATTTACCAGAAGATTTAATTAATGCTGTTGAAGGGTGTAAAGATAATAAAGCTGTAAGACAAGTAGGAATTGAGTTTGCTATTCAACAATCTAAAGAGTTAAAAGAGGCTGGTGTACCGTTTTTACATTATTATTCTATGGGAAAAAGTGATAATGTGCATGCTATAGCATCGGCATTGTTTTAATTTATACTTTAGCATTTTATATCTAAATATATTAATGAAGTTATTTTTAAGTAGTGTTTTACTTTTAATATCATTTTTTGTTTTTTCTCAAGAAAAACAACATACGTCATATATTGATGTAAATTATTTTAAAGGTAATATCGCAGTTCATAATACAGATATTCTTCATTTAGTACAAGGACATCCAGAAGGTGTTATTTTAAGTTGGAATAAAAAAACATATGGTTTTAATAATTGGGAGCAGCGTTATAATTATCCTGATTACGGAGCAACATTTGTTTCTCAAGATTTTAAGAATAATGTTTTAGGAAGCAGTTATGGATTATATGCACATTACAATTTCTATTTTTTAAAGCGAAATTTAATGTTTCGTATTGCTCAAGGTCTTGCTTATACTACCCATCATTATGATAAAGTCGATAATTATAGAAATTATGCTTTTGGGTCACACCTTTTAAGTAGTACACTTATGATGCTTAATTATAAAAAGGAACGCATTATAGATAGGTTTGGTATACAGGCAGGTTTTTCACTAATTCATTACTCTAATGCGAATGTAAAAGCACCAAATGCAAGTACAAATACCATTGCTTTTAATCTTGGAGTTACATATGATTTAGATAATGAAATTCCAGAGTTTGTTAATACTTTAGAAGGAGTAAAAGAAAAATTTGCACAACCTATAAAATATAATTTGGTGTTTAGAGGAGGTGTAAATGAAAGTGATGTGGTTGGTAGTGGGCAATTTCCATTTTATATAGTTTCAGCTTATGCCGATAAGCGTATTAGCGTTAAAAGTGCTTTGCAGTTTGGAACCGATGTATTTTTTTCAAATTTTTTAAAGGAGCTTATTTATTATAAAAGTGTTTCTTTTCCAGAGGAAAATGTGACTGGAAATGAAGATTATAAACGTGTTGGCGTTTTTGTAGGTCATGAGCTATTTATTAATAAAAGTTCATTAATTACTCAATTAGGATATTATGTGTATTATCCGTTTGATTTTGAAGGAAGAGTTTATTCTAGAATTGGGTTAAAACGTTATTTTACTAATAAATGGTTTGGTGCGTTAACGCTTAAAACGCATGGCGCTAAAGCGGAAGCTGTTGAATTTGGTATTGGAGTTCGATTATAAAACATGAAGAAATTAATTTACATACTAACCTTAATTATTGTATTTGCTTGTGATAGTGAAAATGCAGGCGATTGTTTTCAAAAAACAGGGGCTATTATTAGTGAAGAAGTGAGTCTTTCTTCATTTGATAAAATACTAGTTAATCGTGATATTGAATTAATTATAAAAGAAGGGCCAAATCAAAAAGTGGTTATTGAAACAGGTGAAAATTTACTAAATGATGTTGAAGCTATTGTTGTTGATGGAAAATTAACGCTTACTGATAATAATACCTGTAATTATCTACGTAATTATGGGGTAACTAAAGTATATGTAACAGCTCCAAATATAAAAGAGATAAGAAGCTCTACACAATATGATGTTAAGTCTGATGGTGTTTTAACCTACCCTACACTTACCGTGTTGTCAGAAGATTTTAGCCTTCCAGGAAGTATCACAAGTGGTAATTTTGTTTTAGAGATTGATAATAATTCCTTTAGTTTGGTTTTTAATAATTTGTCAAATTGCTATGTTTCTGGTAAAACGAATAGTTTAAATGTTACATTGGCAGCTGGAACATCTAGATTTGAAGGAGCAGATTTAATGGTGCAACACGTACAATTTTGGAATAGAAGCTCTAACGATATTATTGTGAATCCTCAATTATCAATAAAAGGAAAAATATCTGGTACGGGTAATGTTGTTGCATTAACCAAACCAGATATTATAGATGTTGAAGAAGTTTATAAAGGTCGATTAATTTTCAAATAAATTAACAGACTGTTTTGCAATTTCTAGTTCTTCATTTGTTGGAATTACAAAAATTTTAACTTTAGATTCTTCTTTATTTATTTTTCTAATACCATCAGATCTTGTTTCATTCTTTTTAGCATCTAACTTTATACCTAAAAAATCTAAATCTTTACAAACAAGTTCTCGCATATAATGAGAGTTTTCACCAATACCAGCAGTAAATACAATAGCGTCTAGTCCATTTAAAATGGCTGCATAACTACCAATGTATTTTTTAATTCTATAAGTATTCATAAGTAATGCTAATTGACATTCTTTATTGCCTTTTGATGCTTCTTCTTGAATATCTCGTAAGTCGCTATGACCTGTAAGACCAAGCATACCACTTTTTTTCTGAAGTAAGGTGTTTATGTCTTCTAAACTATAATCTAATTTTTCTGCTAAGTGAAAAATAATAGATGGATCTATATCACCAGAACGTGTTCCCATAATTAAGCCAGTAACAGGAGAGAAGCCTAACGTGTGATCGATACTTTTTCCATCTTTTATAGCAGTCATACTACAACCATTTCCTAAGTGAATAGTAATAATTTTAGATGTTACTTTACCTAAAGATTCTATAGCTTTTTCTGAAACATATTTATGACTTGTACCATGAAATCCGTACAAACGAATATGGTGTTTGTCTAATAGCTCATTAGGAATAGCATATTTATAGGCGTGTTTTGGTATGGATTGATGAAATGCTGTATCAAAAACGGCTACTTGTTTTGCGTTAGGGAAAATATCTTCAGCAACTTCAATACCTTCTAAATTGGCAGGGTTATGAAGAGGAGCTAATGACGATAATGCTTTTATTTTTTCTTTTACGTCTTTAGTAATCTCTGTAGTTTCGCTAAAGTGTTTGCCTCCATGAACTACTCTGTGTCCAACTATAGTAATATCATCGGCCGATTTTATAATCCCTGAATTTTTATCTAAAAGTTGATTTGCTAATAATTTTAATCCAGTTTTATGGTTTAAAATTTCAGCTTCGAACTCTACTGTTAGTTTTTTAGTTTTGAATTTAAATTTTGAGTCTTTAAAACCAATACGTTCAATTAATCCAGAACAAAGTATAGTTTCATCTGGCATTGAAAATAATTGAAATTTTAGGGAAGAACTCCCAGAGTTTAAAACTAATACTTGCATAATTATAATTCTTGGGCTTGAATAGCTGTTATAATAACTGTACTGTATATGTCATCTGCAGTACAGCCTCTACTTAAATCGTTTACGGGTTTATTTAGACCTTGTAACATAGGGCCAATTGCTAAAGCACCAGTTTCACGTTGCACAGCTTTATAGGTGTTGTTTCCTGTATTTAAATCTGGAAAAATTAAAACACTAGCTTGTCCTGCTACTTCAGAATCTGGTAATTTACTTTTACCAATACGCATATCTACTGCAGCATCATATTGAATAGGGCCTTCAATTTTTAAAGCTGATTCTTGTGCTTTAACAATCTCGGTAGCTTCTCTTACCTTATCAACTTCGGCTCCTTTACCAGATGCTCCAGATGAATAAGAAAGCATAGCAACTTTAGGGTCTATTCCAAAGTTTTCAGCAGTTTTTGCCGAAGAAACAGCTATTTCAGCTAATTGCTTTGCGTTTGGATTTGGATTTATAGCACAGTCTCCAAAAATAGAAACTCTATCTTCTAAGCACATAAAGAATACCGATGATACAATGTTAACACCAGGTTTTGTTTTTATAAATTGTAATGCAGGACGTAGTGTATGCTGTGTAGTATGTACAGCACCAGAAACCATACCGTCTGCATGACCTTTATGAATCATCATAGTGGCAAAATATGAGACATCAATCATAGTGTCTCTAGCCATTTCAAGAGTAATGTTTTTATGTTTTCTTAGTTCATAAAGTGTATTTGTATAATCTTCTAAATAAGGAGCCTCAAGAGGCCAAACTATGTTTACATCATTGATATCTAAAGCTATATCGTATTTCTCGATGCATTCTTTTATTTTAGCCTTTTCACCAATTAATGTTAAATCAACTACATGAGCATCAATTAGTTTTGCTGCGGCTCGTAAAACACGTTCGTCATAACCTTCAGGTAGTACAATGTGCTTTTTGTTTTTTAATGCACGTTGAAGTAAATTATATTGAAACATTCTTGGGGTAAAAATTTCAGACTTAAAAGTGATTAATTTATCAGCTAACTTATCGGTATTAACATGCTTTTCAAATGTAGAAATAGACGTTTGAATTTTTTCAGTATTTTCAGCATATATTCTAGATTTTATTTTACCAATAGAATTGGTAATTGAAAATGTACCGCCTTTTACACTAATTATAGGTACAACACTTGAAAGCCCTTCTATTAGTTTTAAAATAGTATTTTCAGGAATTAATCCGCCTGTTAAAATAATACCAGATATTTTAGGGTAATTTGTTGAAATATGTGCTTGTAATGCCCCTAAAATAATATCGGCTCTATCTCCAGAAGTAATTACTAATGAATTTTCCTTTAAGTGGTTAAGGTAATTTCTTAATTGCATGGTGCCAACACCAAAATGGTCAACTTTATTGTTTAGCATTTCCTTGCCAAAAAGTATATTGCCTTCTAATGTTTTTATAATTTCTTTGATAGTTGGGCTAGCTAAGCTTTTAATTTTCGGAATAACACTAATATCTGTGTTACTATTAATTCGTTCTTTTAAAAGAGACTTTAATGTTGAAACGTTTTCAGTATTAATTTTATTTGTCATTATTGATAACACGTCTACTTCTTCTTTAAAAGTATCATGAGCTAATTGAACACTATCAACAATATCTGGTAGTTTTTTGCCATCACCTTGAGAAACAATAATAACAGGAAGGCCTAGGTTTTTAGATATTAAAATATTAATATCTAATTCTATACTAGAATTTTCATGTGAAAAATCAGTGCCTTCAACTAGAACAAAATCAAAACGTTCTTCAAGGTTTTTGTATTTCTTGATGATTTCGTCTATAACTTCTCCAGATTTTCCTTTGTTGTATAAATCTAGAACTTCACTTCTAGTATAAGCAAAGGTCTTTTTATAATTAATATCTATTTCGAAATGCGATATAACCGTATTTATATGGTTATCCATTTCGCCAGTTTCGGTATCTTCTATAATAGGTCTAAAATATCCAACTTTAGCAATTTTACCTAAAAGCATTCGCATTAATCCTAGGACGACAATAGATTTTCCACTATTAGGTTCTATGGTTGCAACGTAAATTCCTTTACTCATTTTATTTTTTTTGTAGTGTAACAAAGTTAATCGATTGCATTTAATTGATGTTTACTAATTAAAAACACTCTAATACTACAAAATTAGTGTCTTCAAACATTGGTAAAGATGATATTTATCATATCTAGCGAAAACGTTTTTTAAACAACTGTATTTAATTGAGATTTACAGAAAATAATTAATTAGCTGTTAAATCTCTAAATAGTGTTTCTAAGCTTGTGTTTTTTTGATTTAGTTGGAGGATTTTTAATTGATTGTCATGAGCGAAATCAAAAACATATGATCTCATGTCTTCAGAGGTCTCAAAGGTAATTTCGTAAACAAAATCATAAGTGTTTATAACGTTTTTAACTTTTGGGAGTTTTCGTAAAAAAGCATCTTCAACGCGATAATCAAATTCTACAATAACGGTTTGCTCTTTACTTTCTCTTAGTTCGTTTAATTTTTTATCGGCTACAATTTCTCCTTTGTTAATAATAATCACACGGTCGCACATAGCTTCTACTTCTTGCATTATGTGCGTAGAAAGAAATACGGTTTTTGTTTTACCAATGGTTTTTATTAGATTTCTAATGTCTACTAATTGATTTGGGTCTAATCCTGTGGTAGGTTCGTCTAGAATTAATACCTCCGGATCGTGTAATAAAGCATTGGCTAACCCAACACGTTGACGGTATCCTTTAGAGAGCTGTCCAATTTTTTTATGCGCTTCTGGTGTTAATCCAGTAAGTTCAATAACATCTTTAATTCGTTTTTTAGAAACCTTATATAAGTTAGCATTAAATTCTAAATATTCTTTAACATACATCTCTAAATAGAGTGGATTATGCTCTGGTAAGTAGCCTAGACTCTGTTGTACGCTCTGCGAATTTTCATTAATATCATACCCATTTACTTTAGCAGAACCATCATTAGCATTAATAAAGGTGGTTAAAATTTTCATCATAGTAGATTTTCCAGCGCCATTTGGACCTAAAAAACCAACTATTTCTGGTTTATTTACTTTAAAAGAAATATTATTTAAAGCTTTTTGACTGCCATAAAGTTTTGTGATACCTGATACTTCGATAGACATATTATAAATTATTTGTTCAAAAATAATGATTATCTATTGGAATCATTGTTTTGCTGTAAAATCTTTAAAACTTTTAATAAAAATGAAAAAAAGATTTTATACTATTTTGATTTCTTTAAAAAAGAATTACTTTAGCACCGTAATTATGAAAGCAACAGTAAGTTATACATATTTTAGCAAATTTTTTTATTTCTTCTTTAGCAGAAGAAACGAGACGTTGTGTGTATAATTTATAAACTATAAATTTTAAATATGAGTCTCGATGTAAATCGAGACTTTTTTTTGTTTAAGAGTTGATAAGAATAATATAAAGGAATAAATATTTTAAAATAATATTAAAAATTGATTAAAACAGTAGCCATACAGGGAGTAAAAGGATCTTTTCATCATATTGTGTCGAAACAATTTTTTGAAAAACCTGTTAATCTTATTGAATGTTTAACATTCGATAGAACAGTTGATTCCGTAATTACTAAAGAATCTGATGCGGCTATTATGGCTTTAGAAAATTCTATTGCTGGTTCAATTATTCCTAATTATGCTTTAATAGATAAACATGATTTACATGTAGTTGGAGAGCATTATTTAGATATTCAACATAATTTAATGGCGTTGCCAGGTCAAGATATTAAAGATATTAAAGAAGTATACTCGCACCCTATGGCATTGTTGCAATGTAAAGCGTTTTTTAAAGCCTACCCTCATATTAAATTAGTAGAAGATAAAGATACTGCTGAGGTTGCACAACGTATACAAGAGCAACAATTAAAAGGAATTGCAGCCATTGCAAGTGTTATGGCAGCCGAAATATTTGAGTTAGATATTTTAGTACACAGTATTCAAACAATTAAACATAACGAAACACGCTTTGTTATTGTAAAACGTACAAGTTCTGAAGTGCCAGAAGACGAGATAACTAAAGCTTCTATAAAATTTGAAGCAGACCATAAACGTGGTAGTTTAGCAACTATTTTAAATGTAATGAGCGATTGTAAATTGAATTTAACTAAAATACAATCGTTACCAATAGTTGAAACACCTTGGAAATATGCTTTTTTTGTTGATGTTACTTTTGAAACGTATGCCGATTTTAAGAAAGCAAAATCCATTATTGATATTATGGCGCAAGGATTTAAGGTGTTAGGTGAATATAAAAATGCAAAGTTATGATTGAAGTAGCAGATAGATTAAATACGGTTGAAGAATACTACTTCTCAAAAAAACTAAGAGAAGTTAATTTGTTAATAGCTAACGGAAAACCAGTTATTAACTTAGGTATAGGTAGTCCAGATATGCAACCGCCAAAAAAGGTTGTTGATGCTTTAACTAAAGGGTTGTTAGATCCTAATGCGCATAAGTATCAAAGTTACCAAGGGTTACCAGAATTAAGACAGGCTATTGCAGGGTTTTATAAAACACATTACGATGTGAATTTAAGTCCGAATACTGAAGTACTGCCTTTAATGGGAAGTAAAGAAGGTATCATGCATATTTCAATGACATATTTAAATAAGGGTGATGAAGTTTTAATTCCAAATCCTGGATATCCAACCTATCAGTCGGTTACAAAATTATTGGAAGCAACACCTGTTTTTTACGAACTTGATGAAGCTAATAAATGGTTGCCAGATTTTAAAGCATTAGAAAAATTAGATTTAAGTAAAGTGAAGCTTATGTGGGTAAACTATCCGCATATGCCAACAGGCGCTCAACCAAGTAAATATTTATTTGAAGAGTTAGTTGCTTTTGGTAAAAAGCATGATATTTTAATAGTAAATGATAATCCGTATAGTTTTGTTTTAAATGACAATCCTACGAGTATTTTGAGTGTAGAAGGCGCTAAAGATGTTTGTTTAGAGTTAAATTCTTTAAGCAAAACCTTTAATATGTCTGGTTGGAGAGTAGGTATGGTTGTTGGAAGCGATACGCATATTAATAACATTTTAAAAGTAAAAAGTAATATGGACTCTGGAATGTTTTATGGCATTCAAAAAGGCGCCATAGAAGCTTTAAAGTGTTCAGAAATGTGGTTTGTTACTTTAAACAGTGTGTATAAGGAGCGTCGTGATTTAGTATGGAAATTAGTGGAAGCATTAAATTGTACCTACGATGAAAATGCAACAGGACTTTTTGTTTGGGCAAAATTACCGCCACATATAAAAGCAGAAGAATATATAGATTTAATACTTAAAGAGAACCATATATTTATAACACCAGGAACTATTTTTGGTAGTCAAGGTGAAGGATATATTCGTTTTTCTTTATGTGCACAAACTGAAGATTTAGAAGAAGCAATTGCTAGAGTAAAATGAAAAATATATACGCAATAGGTGTTGGTTTAATTGGTGGTAGTCTTGCTATTGATATTAAAAAGAATAATCCAGATGTGATTATTCATGGTATTAGTAGAAAACAATCGACGCTTGATGAAGCATTATCTCTTAATTTAATTGATAAAAAAGCAACATTAGACGATCTTGGTAATGCCGATTTAGTGATTGTGTCTATTCCCGTAGACGCTACCGTAAAATTATTGCCAACTATTTTAGATAAGATATCAGATAACGGATTAGTTGTAGATGCAGGATCGACCAAATTAGATATTTGTAGAGTGGTTGAAAATCATCCTAAACGTAGAAATTTTTTAGCAATGCATCCTATTGCAGGTACAGAGCATTCAGGACCTAGTGCTGCTATAAGTGGTTTGTTTCAAGGGAAAACAAATATTGTTTGTGAAGTTGAAAAGACAACGTTTAAGCTTCAAGAAAAAGCATTGAAATTGTTTTCAGATATAGGCATGCGTATTCGTTATATGAATCCAGAAGCCCACGATAAGCATATTGCTTATGTATCACATTTATCGCATATAAGCTCGTTTATGTTAGGGAAAACAGTTATAGATAAAGAAAGAAATGAACGCGATATTTTTGATATGGCGGGTAGTGGATTTGCATCAACTGTAAGATTAGCAAAAAGTTCGCCAGAGATGTGGACTCCTATTTTTAAACAAAACAAAACAAACGTAATAGAAACTCTAGAAGAGTATATTAATAATCTCACTCATTTTAAGGAGCTTATGAAATCGGATGATTTTGATGCTATTTTTAATGAGATGAAAAACACCAATCATATAAAAGATATTTTAAACGGAATTAGTTAAGTAGTGAAATTATGGAAAACACAAAAGAAATGAGAACCTGGTTAGATGATTTAAATTTAGATCATCCGTTGGTAATTGCTGGCCCTTGTAGTGCCGAAACAGAAGAACAAGTTTTAAAAATTGCTCATGAGTTAAAAGATACTGATGTTAGTTATTTTAGAGCTGGTATTTGGAAACCAAGAACACGTCCAGGTATGTTTGAAGGAGTTGGAGCTTTAGGTTTAAAATGGTTACAAAAAGTAAAAGCAGAAACAGGTATGAAAATTTGCACGGAAGTTGCCAATGCAGCTCACGTAAAATTAGCCTTAGAACATGATGTAGATTTGTTATGGATTGGAGCGCGTTCTACTGTAAGTCCATTCATTATGCAAGAAATTGCAGATGCTTTACAAGGAACAGATAAGCCAGTTTTAATTAAGAATCCAGTAAATCCAGATTTAGCCTTATGGTTAGGAGGTATTGAAAGAATTTACAAAGCAGGTGTTAAAAATATTGGAGCAATACATAGAGGTTTTTCTACTTACGAAAAAACAAAGTACCGTAATACTCCAGAATGGCAATTAGCTATTGAGTTTCAAAATAAATATCCAGATATTCCTTTAATTAACGACCCGTCGCATATTACAGGTAACCGTGAAATGATTTTTGATGTTTCTCAAGCGGCTTTAGATTTAAATTTTGATGGGTTAATGATTGAAACTCATTATGATCCTGCTAATGCATGGAGTGATGCTGCTCAACAAGTAACACCATCTACTTTAGTTCAAATTATGAAAGATTTGAAAATTAGAAAAGAATCTGATTCTGAAGCTGAGTACAATAAATCACTTGATAATTTAAGAGCACAAATTGATGTGGTTGATAATCAAATTATCGATTTATTAGGAAAGCGTATGAAAGCTGCCGATGGTATTGGGTCTCTTAAAAAACAAAAAAATGTAGCGGTTTTACAATCGAAACGTTGGAATGAGATTTTAGGAAAAATGGTTTTAGAAGGACAAGATCATGGTTTAAGTGAAGAGTTTATTTTAAAAATGTTTAAAGCTATTCACCAAGAATCAATTAATCATCAAGAGAAGATTATTAATAGTTAAAAGCTATTAAGTTTTAAGTGTTAAAAAAAAGGCTCGCATATGCGAGCCTTTTTTATAGTTTATAATTTGGTCTTATTTATTTCTTTTAAAAAGATATCTAGTAATAAAAATTCCTTGACCATCACCTTTTCCTCCTTCACTTTCTACACCACTTGTTACAAAAGCTAATTCCCATCCTTCTTCAATCATCGTGTTAATTTTTGAAGTAATAATAGCATCATTAGCAGCTATATTTTGAAAACGAATACCTCCTATATTATAAAAGTTTAATAATTTTGTTTCATCAAAACCTTTAACTCTTATTTCATCACGTTTAGATTTGTTACGAGTATTGTCATCTTCAGTTTGAGTTGTAGTAAATTCTTTGTAATCTTTTGTGTCATTGGCACTAATAATTCTTGAACGACCTAAACCATTAGGAACAATAGATTCTACGCTGGTAACTACTTTATATTCTACTTGAGCGTTAGTTTCGATAACTGAGAATAAAGCAATAAATAATACAATTAATAATTTTTTCATGTTGTTGATTGTTTAAAATTTAAAAAGCTAATATAGAGATTCTTACATAAAATTATTGTTTTAGAGAATCTTTAAAAAGCATTTGTTTTCTTTTATAGACAGATCACTCACTCAAAGGTTGCATACACGCATTCATATTTTTTAATATTTTATTTTTCTTCTAGGTTTGAAATATAAACCAAAACACAGAAATCATGAAAATAATAACTACACTATTTTTATTTGCTATGTCTTTTAATGCATTATCTCAAACAACTATAAAAGGAGTTGTTAAAGATGATATGGGACCACTTTCTGGTGCAAGTATTATTATTAAAAACAGTAATAAAGGCGTTATCTCTAATATTGAAGGGGTTTATGAAATTAAAGCAAAACCTACGGATACACTTTCTATTTCATATTTAGGATATCAAGTTAAAGATGTTTTAATTGGTAATCGAAGGAGTATTAATATTTTTTTAACAGGCAATATTAAATTAGATGAAGTTGTTGTAGTTTCATATGGTTCTTGTAAAAAAACATATTGTACAACATGTCGTTGTGGTGTTACTGTCAAGTATGTTACTACTAAGAATTTTAAATCAGATTTAATAACGCCAACACTCTATCCAAACCCATCAAAAGAAGGGCGTTTTAAACTAGCTTTATTTGATAATTATAAAAACATTCATATTCAGGTATCAAATATATCAGGACAAATAATAAAGACACAGAACTATCTAAATATTAATAAGCGATTAAACATTGATTTGTCTCAGTTGCCTTTAGGAATTTATATTATAAATATTATTGCCGATGGAAAACAACTTCCAGCTAAAAAAGCAGTTATTGGTGGATAAATTCAATTAAAAAATTGTTATTTTGTATTATAATAAAATGAATGACAGGACGCGTTTATAAATCTACAGGAAGTTGGTACACCGTAAAAACACAATTGGGTGATGCTTACGAGTGCCGTATAAAAGGCAAATTTAGGATGAAAGGTATTAAAAGTACCAATCCTATTGCAGTTGGAGATATTGTCGATTTCGAGTTAGAAACCGATAATAATCAAGTGTCAGGAATCATTCATAACATACACGATAGAACGAATTATATTGTTCGAAAATCGGTTAATTTATCTAAGCAAACGCATATTATTTCGGCAAATATCGATCTGGTTTTTTTAATGATTACCATTAATAATCCGCCAACTTTAACCAGTTTTATAGATCGATTTTTAGTAACTGCTAATGCTTATTCTATAAAAACCGTTTTGTTATTTAATAAGATAGATACTTACGATGAAGAAACGCTTAATGAAGTAAAATATCTAGCGTATGTGTATCGTAAAATAGGTTACGAATGTATTGGGGTTTCTGCAAAAACAGGTAAAAATGTAGATAAGGTAAAGGCTTTAATGTTGGGTAAAGTAAGTATGTTTTCGGGGCATTCAGGCGTTGGTAAGTCTACACTTGTAAATGCTATTGAACCTACATTGAATATAAAAACAAAAGAAATTTCTACACAACATATGCAAGGGCAGCATACAACAACCTTTGCAGAAATGTTCGATTTAAGTTTTGATGCCACCATTATTGATACACCAGGTATTAAAGGTTTTGGTGTTGTTGATATGGAAAAAGAAGAAGTAGGAGATTATTTTCCAGAGTTTTTTGCTTTAAAACAAAACTGTAAGTTTAATAACTGTTTGCATATAAAAGAGCCAAAATGTGCTGTAAAAGAAGCTTTAGATAATGGCGATTTAGAATTCTCAAGATACCGTAGTTACCTCCAAATTATTGAAGGGGAAGATGAGCATTACAGAACTGATATCTGGGAAAAAGAATGAAAGTAGTTATTCAAAGAGTTGCCAAAGCAAGTGTTACCATTGATGGCAAAAAAGTCGCTTCTATTTCAAGCGGGCTTTTAATTCTTTTAGGAATTGTAAATGAAGATTCTCAAGAAGATATTAGTTGGCTTTCAAATAAAATTATAAACCTGCGCATTTTTGGTGATGAAAATTGCGTTATGAATAAATCGCTTAAAGCTGTTGATGGAGACGTTATAGTAGTAAGCCAATTTACTTTGCATGCATCAACTAAAAAAGGAAATCGTCCAAGTTATATAAAAGCAGCTAAGCCCGATATTGCCATTCCGCTTTATGAAGCTTTTGTAAAACAATTAGAGCATGATTATGGTAAAGTCATTCAAACAGGGCAATTTGGAGCCGACATGAAAGTGGCTCTGCTTAATGATGGTCCTGTAACTATAATTATAGATTCTAAAAACAAAGAATAAATAAATTTACTTTTACAGTAAGTTAACCACAAATTTATCCCTTAATTTACTTATATTAGCTGTAAGATTTTTAGTTTTAAAACTAAAAAATATGCATTATAACGAAATATGATTTTTCTCATGTTATAATGGGTTTTAAAATAATAAATTTAAAACTTATTCTTTTTTTATGGTTTTTAGAAGCATTATTAGTACTTTAATATTACTCACCACAATAACTGTTTTTTCTCAAGAAAGTTTATACACAAGTTTCACAATTCCAGATAACCTTAAACAAAATGCAAATGCAGTTGTTAGGTTAAATGATATGAATATTTCAATAAAATCGGCTAATGAAATGTACATAACAAAAAAGAGAATTGTTACGGTATTAAATAAAGAAGGAGACGATGATGTTGATGCCTATGTGCATTATGATAAAAATGTGAAAATTAATGATCTTCAAGTTTTAGTATACAATCAGTTTGGTGCGGTTATTAAAAAAATAAAAAAGAAAGATTTTAAAGATGTAAGTGCGGTTGATGGCGGTACATTATATTCAGATTCAAGAGTTAAATATCTAGAATACACACCAATTGATTATCCGTATACCATTGAGTTTGTTTGTGAAACACTAACAAGTAATACAGCATTTATTCCTTCATTCTACCCATTAAACGGTTATTTTGTTGGAGTAGAAACTAGTAATTATAGTATTAATTATCCAGAAACTATAACAATTAGAACTAAAGAAAAGAATTTAGAAAATTTTGAACTAAAAAAAGAAGCTCTAACAAATGGAATTAAATACAAAGCACAAAATATAGAAGCCATTAAACCAGAAAGATATAGTCCTGCTTTTTTTGATTTTGCACCTAAAGTCTTATTAACTTCAAAACAATTTACTCTAGAAGGTGTATATGCTGAGGTTGAAGATTGGAATAGTTTTGGAAAATGGATGTATCATGACTTAATAAAAGATACATATGATTTGCCTGAAAGTACTATAAGCATGATTCAGGATCTTGTAAAAGACGAACCGAATGATATTGAAAAAGCAAGGAAAATATATCAATATGTTCAAGATAAAGTTAGATACATTAGTGTGCAAGTAGGTATTGGTGGGTGGAAACCATTTAATGCTTCAGAGGTTGATAAACTTGGGTATGGAGATTGTAAAGCCTTAACAAATTATACTAGATCGCTTTTAAAAGCTGTAGGAGTAGAGTCTAATTACAGTGTTGTTTATGCAGGGAAATCTCAAAGAAGTTTAGAAGATGATTTTGCAGCAATGCAAGGCAATCATGTTATCTTAAATATTCCACAAGAAAACAATGAAAACATATGGCTTGAATGTACCAGTCAAAAACTACCATTTGGTTTTATAGGCGATTTTACAGATGATAGAGATGTGTTAGTTATTACACCAGAAGGCGGAAGAATTGAGCATACAAAAAAGTATACAGTAGAAGAAAATACGCAAATTATAAAAGGAAATTATAGTATTTCAAATGATGGGGCTATTGATGCAAGTGTAAATGTGAATTCTAAAGGCATTCAGTATGATAATAAATATTGGTTAGAAACCGAAACAGAAAGAGATTTAGATATTCATTACAAAAAACGGTGGAAATATATTAATAGCATTTCAATAAATGACATGCATATTGAAAACAATAAAAAAGCTATTGAGTTTGTTGAAGATGTGAGTTTTAAAGCGTCTAATTATTCTAAAATTGTTGGAAACAGAATGCTACTTACATTAAATGCCTTAAATAGAAATACGCACGTTCCAGATAGATACAGAACCAGAAAGCAGCCATTAAAAATAAAAAGAGGTTTTGTAGATATTGATGAAGTTGAAATTAAATTACCTCAAGATTATAAAGTAGAATCGATGCCTAAAAATATGTTGATTGAGAATAAATATGGAAGTTATAAGGCAGAGGTTGAGGTTAAAGACGAAAACACATTAATTTATAAAAGAAAGTTTGTTATTAACGACGGGGAATTTCCAAAAGAAGATTATGCTGGTTTTAGAAATTTTTATAAAGAAGTTTCTAAAATGGATAATGCAAAAATAGCTTTAATAAAAAATTAAAATTAAAACCAACAATAAATGAAAACCACCACCACAATTTTATTAAGCTTATGTTTCTGCATATCGTCATTTGCACAAGATTATAAATTCGGAAAAGTATCAAAAGAAGAATTGCAAGAAAAATTTAACCCACTAGATTCATCAGCTAGCGCAACATATTTGTATAAAAAGAGAAAAACTTCTTTTAAATATCAGCAAGGAGAAGGTTTTCAGCTAGTAACAGAAATCCATGAACGTATTAAAATATATAATCAAGAGGGCTTTGATTATACAACACATGAACTTTTGTTATTTCATAGAGGAGGAAAAAAGGAAAAAATATCTAGTATTAAAGCTTATACTTATAATTTAATTAATGGTAAAATAGAAGAAGTAAAGTTGCAAAAAGATGGTATTTTTAATACAGAATATAATGAATATCGAGATCTATATAAATTTACAATGCCAAATATAAAAGAAGGATGTGTTATTGAATATAAATATGCAATGACATCTCCTTTTATTTCAAATATTGACGATTTTGTGTTTCAGCATGATATTCCTATTAAAAAGTTGGATGCAAGATTTGAAGCTCCAGAATATTTTAATTTTAAAGTGAATACTAAAGGTTTTTTATCTGTTATTCCTAAAAAGGATGTTAGTAGGTCTAAGATTACTGTAAAATCTGAAAGTCTTCCACAAGCAGGAGGAAAAGTGGAAAAGTGGCAAAATGAAATAGTATTCACAGAAAATATTTCTTCATATAGTTTGTCTGATATTCCAGCATTAAAAGAGGAATCGTATGTAGATAATATAAATAATTACCGTTCAGCAGTTAAATATGAGTTGTCTTATGTTAAAATGCCTCATTCAACCATAAAGTATTATTCTACTACATGGGAAGATGTGGTTAAAACCATTTATGAGAGTTCTAATTTTGGTTTAGAATTAGAAAAAGCAAACTATTTTAAAGATGATGTAGATGCCCTAATAAGTAGTATTTCAGACCCAATACAAAAAGCATCATTAATATTTGATTTTGTAAAATCTAAAGTTAGGTGGAATGGTTATTATGGTAAATATTGTAGTGATGGCGTTAGAAAAGCATATAAAGATCAAGTAGGTAACGTTGCTGAAGTTAATTTAATGTTAACCGCTATGTTACGTCATGCGGGATTAAATGCTAACCCCGTTTTAGTTAGTACAAGGCATAATGGTATTCCGTTATTTCCAACAAGAGAAGGTTATAATTATGTAATTTCTAGTATAGAGATACCAGAAGGTACTATTCTATTAGATGCAACTAGTAAGTATAGTACACCAAATGTATTGCCATTAAGAACTTTAAACTGGGAGGGGCGTATCGTAAGAAAAGATAAAACGTCTTCAACAATAAGTTTGTATCCAAATGTAAAGTCTGAAAACAAAGTTATGATGCTGGCTAAATTAACTGAGGACGGCAATGTTGAAGGTGGGGTAAGAAGAATAAAGAAGGTACATAAGGCTATGACTTTTAGAGAAGATTATTTAGGAACTGATGAAGATCAGTATATAGAAAAGCTTGAAAAAAAATATGATGGTATGGAGATGTCAGATTTTATTGTTAAAAATGGAGAGGATTTATCTAAACCTATTTCAGAATCTTTTAAATTTTCAATAGAAAGTCAAGCCGATGTTATTAATGATAAAATATACTTTTCACCATTGTTATTCTTTAAAACTAAAGAAAATCCTTTTAAATTAGAAAAGCGTGAGTTTCCAGTAGATTTTGGATACCCTTCTTCTACTTCATATAGTGTAAGTCTCAGTATTCCGTCAGGATATAAAGTAGAATCTACTCCAGAACCAGTTATGTTAATGCTTCCAGATAATTTGGGGTCTTATAAGTATATAATATCTGTTAAGCAAAACAAGATTCAGTTGGTAATTCAAACAGAAATAAATGAATCTAGGATTTCGCCTATTCATTATGAAGCATTGAAAGCTTATTTTAGTGACTTAGTAGAAAAAGAATCAGAACAAATTGTATTAACTAAAAAAGTGTTGTAAAATATATGAAAGTAGTTTGTTTTTTTTTGTTTTCCTATTTGAGTTTTAATGTATTTGCACAAGATTATAAATTTGGAAAAATTTCAAAGGAAGAATTGCAAGAAAAATTTAATCCACTAGATTCATCTGCAAATGCAACATATTTGTATAAGTATAGAAAAACATACTTTGTATATAGTCAGCAAAAGGGGTTTGAATTAGTTACAGATATTCATGAGCGTATAAAAATCTATAATCAAGAGGGATTTAATTATGCAACAAAACAATTAAATCTTTACAAAAATGCAAGAGATGAAGTAAAGATGGCTAGTTTAAAAGGCTATACTTATAATTTAATTGATGGAAAAGCAGAAGAAACAAAAATAGGAAAAGAAGGTGTTTTTAAAACAGAACAATCTAAGTATTGGAATGAGATAAAATTTACAATGCCTAATATTAAAGTAGGTTCAGTTATTGAGTATAAATATAAAATTATTTCGTCTTTTGTAGGTAATGTGGATGATTTTGTCTTTCAACATGATATTCCTGTAAAGAAATTAGAAGCTAAATTAGAGACACCTGAATATTTTGGTTTTAAAGTAAAGCGTAAGGGGTATTTAAATGTGATTGCTAATAAAGAACAAAAACGAGATAAGATTACATTTTATCAAAAATATAGACCTTCTCAAACAGCAACTAATGCTACTCAAGGAGGAAGTACTAGATATAGTTCAAATGAGATTGAGTATAGCACGTATTTAACAAATTATAGCCTATCTAATATACCAGCGTTAAAACAGGAACCTTATGTAAATAATATTAATAACTACCGTTCGTCCGTTAAATATGAATTATCATATATAAAGTATCCACAAACACCAATAGAATATTTTTCTACTTCATGGGAAAAAGTGGTGAAAACGATTTATAAAAACCCTAGTTTTGGTGATCAATTAGATAAAACTAGTTATTATGAAGATGATATAAAAGCACTTGTTTCTAAGGTGTCAAATCCAATGGAAAAAGTTGCTTTAATTTATCAATTTGTAAAAAATAATGTAAAATGGAATGGTTATATTGGTAAGTTCTCTGATGAAGGAGTTCGTAAAGCTTATTTGTCACATGTGGGTAATGTAGCCGAGATTAATTTAATGTTAACGTCTATGTTGAGGTACGCAGGTTTAAAAGCGTATCCAGTATTGGTAAGTACTAGGCAAAATGGAATTCCTTTATTTCCTACTTTAGATGGGTATAATTACGTTGTTACTTACGTAAAATTGGAAAGAGGTACAATTTTGTTAGATGCAACTAATAAGTATTGTTTGCCAAATGTGTTGCCGTATAAAACATTAAACTGGCAAGGTCGAATTATTTCAGAAAATGGAGGCTCTCAATTAATCGATTTATATCCAAAGGATAAGTCTGAAAATAATATTTCTATGATGATTTCTTTACTTGATGATGGAAATATTAAAGGCTTTTATAGAAGTGTAAAAACGAATCACACGGCTTTTTTGTTTAGAGAATTATATAATGATTCAGATAAAGAGAGTTTTTTAAACAAGTTAGAAAATAAATACAATGGTATTGAGATTTCAAATTATGATGTTAAAAATAGTTTAGAATTATCAAAGCCTATTGTAGAGTCGTATAAATTTGTAAAAGAAAGCCAATTAGATATTATTGGAAATAAAATGTATTTTTCTCCTCTCTTCTTTTTTAAATTTAATGAAAATCCTTTTAAATTAGAAAAACGAGAATTCCCTATAGATTTTGGGTATCCAACAATTACAAGTTTTAAGGTGATTGTTAATTTACCAGAAGGCTATAAAGTAGAAAGTCTTCCCGAACCTGGGCTTTATAAATTACCTGATAATTTAGGATTGTTTAAATATAATCTTTCAGCAGTAGGAAATAAGGTACAATTAGTAGTTTGTAGACAGATTAATCATTCTGTTATATCTCATTTGTATTATGATACTTTAAAAGTGTATTTTAGTAAGCTAGTAGAAAAAGAATCAGAACAAATTGTATTAACTAAGGTAGAATGAACATACAAAACGCACAAAAAGAAGTTGATAATTGGATTAAAGAACACGGCGTTCGTTATTTTAACGAGCTTACAAATATGGCGCAACTTACTGAGGAAGTTGGAGAAGTAGCCCGTATTATTGCACGTCGTTATGGAGAACAAAGCGAAAAAGAAAGCGATAAAAATAAAGATTTAGGTGAAGAACTTGCCGATGTTATGTTTGTTGTGTTATGTTTGGCAAACCAAACGGGAATAGATTTACAAGCGGCTTTTGATAAAAAATTAGATTTAAAAACAAAGCGAGACCACAATAGGCATCATAATAACGAAAAATTAAAGTAAATTTGCAGCTTGTTTAAATATAGATTTATAAACTAGATGCATATTACACTTCAAAAATCTAAAATTGCAAAGCAATCTTCAGTAAAAATAACAGGTTCTAAAAGCGAATCTAACAGATTATTATTGTTACAAGCACTATATCCAGAGTTTGAACTAGCAAACGTTTCAAATTCAGATGATAGTTGTTTAATGATAGATGCTTTGGCATCATCGACAGAGATTGTCGATATACATCACGCAGGAACTGCTATGCGTTTTTTAACAGCTTATTTTTCTATTCAAGAAGGTAGAGAAACTATTCTTACGGGTTCAAAGCGTATGAAAGAGCGTCCTATTAAAATTTTAGCAGAAGCACTTCAAGATTTAGGAGCAGAAATAAGTTATGTAGAAAACGAAGGTTTTCCTCCCATAAAAATTAAAGGAAAAAAGTTAACCAAGCATCAAGTTGCTTTAAAAGCGAATGTAAGTAGTCAGTATATTTCTGCCTTATTATTAATAGCTTCAAAACTAGAAAATGGTTTACAATTAACTTTAGAAGGTGAGATTACATCGGTTCCTTATATAAACATGACTTTGAGTTTGTTAGATGAAATAGGTGTAGAGTCTTCATTTATAGGTAATGTAATTACTGTTAAACCAAATACTAAAAAGTTAACACCAAAAACTTTAACAGTAGAATCAGATTGGTCATCGGCTTCGTATTATTTTAGTTTAGCGGCTTTAAGTGAAGTAGGAACAGAAATAACTTTAAGTGCTTATAAAGAAAACTCATTACAAGGGGATTCTGTTTTGGTAGATATATACAAACATTTTGGAGTAATTAGTGTTTTTAATGGCAATTCGGTAACACTTAAAAAAGTAGCTTCTAACTTAGAACCATTAGAGTTAGACTTAAAAAATGCTCCAGATATTGCGCAAACTATCGCTATTACTTGTTTTGCTTTGGGCATTTCTTGCGATTTAATAGGTTTACATACTTTAAAAATTAAAGAAACTGATAGACTTGTTGCATTAAAAACTGAGATTGAAAAATTAGGAGGCAACGTAACTATTACTGATAAATCGTTGCATCTTAAAGATTCAAAAAGCATAAAGGAATTAGTGTCTATTGCAACATACAACGACCATAGAATGGCTATGGCATTTGCACCTTTAGCTCTTAGAGTGCCAATAATTATTGAAGATGCAGCCGTTGTTTCTAAGTCATATCCAACATTTTGGGATGATCTAAAATCAATTGGATTTCAAATAACTAAATAATAATCACTCATTTACTTGACAAGGCCTATTTTCAGATTGTATATTTGCAGCCTTTCAAAAACTAAAATAAACAATTTCAAGTAGAAGAATATTTAGATAGTTAAAATTTATTTTCAAACAAGATTATAACATCTAAGGTAATATTTTACAGAAATTAAAAACTAAAAACGACACATGAAATTATCACACTTTGGCTTCAATTTACCAGATGAATTATTAGCAGAGCATCCAGCTGAAAATAGAGATGAGTCTCGCTTAATGGTTTTAAATAGAAAAGAACAAACCATAGAGCATAAAATGTTTAAAGACATTATTGACTATTTTAATGAAGATGATGTTTTAATACTTAATAACACAAAAGTTTTTCCTGCCAGATTGTATGGTAATAAAGAAAAAACAGGAGCTAGAATTGAGGTGTTTTTATTACGTGAATTAAACGAAGAACAACGTCTTTGGGATGTTTTGGTTGATCCAGCTCGTAAAATAAGAATTGGTAACAAACTATATTTTGGAGATGATGATACTTTAGTGGCAGAGGTTATCGATAATACAACTTCTAGAGGACGTACATTACGTTTTTTATATGATGGATCATATACAGAGTTCCGTAAAAAATTAACAGAGCTAGGGGAAACTCCACTTCCAAAATACATAAAAAGAGACGTAGAGCCAGAAGATGAAGAGCGTTACCAAACTATTTATGCTAAAAACGAAGGAGCTGTAGCGGCACCAACTGCTGGACTTCATTTTTCAAAACACCTATTAAAGCGTTTAGAAATTAAAGGTGTTAATTTCGCCGAGGTAACTTTACACGTTGGTTTAGGGACTTTTAACCCTGTAGAGGTAGAAGATTTATCTAAGCATAAAATGGATAGTGAGGAGTTGAAAATTGATGAAAAAGCAGTAGAAATTGTAAATAGAGGGCTTGCAGAGAAAAGAAGAGTTTGTGCCGTTGGTACAACAGCTATGCGAGCAATAGAAAGTGCTGTGTCTTCTAATGGAAAACTAAACGAAGTTGATGGTTGGACAAATAAATTTATCTTCCCTCCTTATGATTTTAGTATTGCTAATTGTATGATTACAAATTTTCATACACCAAAATCAACATTGTTAATGATGATTTCTGCATTTGCGGGTTACGACTTTACAAAACGTGCTTATGAAGAAGCAGTAAAAGAAGGTTACAAATTTTATAGCTATGGTGATGCCATGTTAATTATATAAATTTTAAATGAGGCCTTGTTAATTCAAGGCTTTTTTATTGCTTTTATTTGGGTATTTCCAAAAAGAGTCGTGCTTTATTCGTGGTTTTTTATTTAAAATTAATAAACTCATGAATATAAATATTTCGGTAGTAGATTTTTTGTGTTATAAATACAACAATACCTCAATCACTAATGCAACTCACAACTTCAATTTAAAATTCATTAAATAAAGAATTAAATAAGTAAACCTATTCAGAGAAGAGTTTCTTTCTTTGGACTATTAAGGAGGCTTTTTTTCATATTTTTGCATTTCAATGGATATCAAGAAAAAAGACATACGTGCATTAACCAAAGAAGAACTTAGAGACTTCTTTGAAAAACAAGGTGATAAAGCGTTTCGAGGCAATCAGGTTTACGAATGGTTGTGGCAAAAAGCAGCGCATACTTTCGAGGATATGACTAATATATCGAAAGAAACACGTCAAATGCTAGAAGATAACTTTGTTATAAATCATATCAAAGTTGATAATATGCAGCGTAGTAGCGATGGTACAGTTAAAAATGCTGTGCGTTTGCATGATGGTTTAATTGTAGAATCTGTTTTAATACCAACAAAAACTCGAACCACAGCTTGTGTTTCTAGTCAGGTTGGTTGTAGTTTAGATTGCCGTTTTTGTGCTACTGCGCGTTTAAAACGTATGCGTAATTTAAATCCAGATGAAATTTATGATCAAGTAGTTACTATCGATAACGAAAGTAAACTGTATCATAACCGCCCACTAAGTAATATTGTTTTTATGGGTATGGGAGAACCGCTCATGAATTATAATAACGTTATAAAGGCTATCGATAAGATAACTTCTCCAGAAGGATTAGGGATGTCGCCAAAGCGTATAGTTGTGTCTACGTCGGGTGTTCCTAAAATGATTAAAAAAATGGCCGATGATGATGTTAGGTTTAAACTTGCAGTATCATTACACTCGGCTATTGATGAGGTAAGAACCTCTATCATGCCTTTTAACGCTACGTTTCCATTAAAAGACTTGAGAGATGCGTTAGAATACTGGTATGCAAAAACAAAAAATAGAATTACTTACGAGTATGTTGTTTGGGATGGAATTAACGATAAGCGAAAAGATGTCGATGCCTTAGTCGAATTTTGCAAATTTGCACCAAGTAAAGTCAATCTTATTGAGTATAATCCTATTGACGATGGCGAGTTTCAACAAGCACAATCTAAAGCCTTAGATATGTATGTTGATGTTTTAGAAAAAAATAATATTACGGTTACAGTAAGACGAAGTAGAGGAAAAGATATTGATGCCGCTTGCGGACAATTAGCTAATAAAAGTTAAATTGTTTGCTTTTTGTCATTCCCGCGAAGACGTGAATCTTCGTGAGAAATAAAACAAATTTTTTAAAATAATTCATCTGAAATAGTATCTTTAAGTACCGAATGAAAATAGTAGAACAAATAAAACAACCTATAGCTTACGAAATGGAACTTTTCGAACAAAAGTTTCAGCTGTCTATGGCTAGTAAAGTAGCATTGCTAAACAGAATAACTCATTATATGGTTAACCGTAAAGGTAAACAAATGCGTCCTATGTTTGTTTTTTTGGTTTCTAAAATGGTGTCTAATGGCGAGATAAGTGATAGAACTTATAGAGGTGCTTCGGTTATAGAATTAATACATACTGCTACTTTAGTGCATGATGATGTGGTGGACGATAGTAATATGCGTCGCGGATTCTTTTCTGTAAATGCCCTTTGGAAAAATAAAATAGCCGTTTTAATTGGCGATTATTTACTGTCTAAAGGATTGCTTTTAAGTATTGATAATAACGACTTCGACTTACTTAAAATCATTTCAATCGCGGTGCGAGAAATGAGTGAGGGCGAGTTGCTTCAAATAGAAAAAGCACGTAAGCTTGATATTACTGAGGATATTTATTATGAAATTATCCGCCAAAAAACAGCCACTTTAATAGCTGCTTGTTGTAGTTTGGGTGCAGCGTCTGTAAAGCCAGAATCGCCAGATGTAGAAGCCATGCGAAAGTTTGGTGAGCTTATAGGAATGGCATTTCAAATAAAAGACGATTTATTTGATTATGGCGATACCCAAATAGGAAAGCCAACAGGTATAGATATTAAAGAGCAAAAAATGACCTTGCCTTTAATTCATGTATTAAATCAAGCTTCAAAGAAAGATAAAAAGTGGCTTATAAATTCTATTAAAAATCATAATAAAGATACAAAACGGGTCAAAGAAGTGATTGCGTTTGTTAAAGATAAAGGTGGTTTAGATTATGCCATTACTAAAATGAAACAATTTCAAACAGAAGCGTTAGAAATACTTCAGAAGTATCCAGAATCAGATTATAGAAATTCACTTGAACTTATGGTGAATTATGTCATTGATAGAAAAAAATAAAAATGTTTTATATAGACTGTTATCTGTTTTTGTTTAATTTTTTTATCTCTAATCAGATTTAACTAGAATTTTTCAATTGATATATAGATATTCTTTGCGTTTTAGTATTTTGAAATTAGTATTGCTTTACTAATACTGGTAGAACAAAAGGAATATTAACAGGTTTTTCATTTAGAGTTCCAGGTTTCATTATAGGAAGTTTTTTTAAATTATCCTTGAATTTTTTTCGTATATCTCGGTTAATATTTCCTTGTATCCGAACTTTTTTTGTTTTTCCCTGATAGTCAATTGTGAAAAAACATTTGACTATTTCAGTTTTTATCTCATTAGGGTTTTCAGTTTCGTCAATATTCTCTATATAATACTCCGTGTCTTCATCATTAACTAATTCGTAATCAGTGTTTTTAATTAAATGCTTTGCGATATTAGCATGAAAACACTTTTTGAGGTTTTCGTTTTCTTCACAAGAAGGAAAAATAGGCATTTCTACATTTTCTTGAGAAAGCATTTTAAAAGAAACAAAGAATATAATTAAAAGTGTTTTTTTCATAATTGCAGATAATGACATTGATGTGAAATAGGTTCAATGTTTTATATTTAATATAATACGAATTTAGCTAAAATTTCAGACGAAGTTAAGTTGTTGAAAGAGGAATAGCTAATTGTAGATAAGTGTTTTAAATTACTGCTGTTGCTGTATTTGCTGAATAAGTTCTAAGTTTCGTTTATAACTATTGTCGGTTTTTGTAGCTGTAGTTAATTCTGGTGAAGAATCTTTAGGGATTTTTGATGTTTTTACTTCAACAGTTACTTGCATTTGTGCTTCACCTGTGCCTTTAAAAACACCTTTTACAGGAGAACAATCGTTGTAATCTCTACCAATTGCTAGTCTAACATGGTTTTCGTTTGCTATGGTATTATTTGTTGGGTCTATACCAAGCCATCCGTAAAACGGAATATAGGCTTCAATCCATGCATGGGTAGCTCCTTCTCCTCTTGTTATATCATCACTTGGGCAAATATAACCACTAACATAACGCGCAGGAATACCAAGTGTTCTAAGCATCTGTAAAAGTACATTTGTAAAATCTTGACAAACACCTGCTTTTAATTGCCAAACATCATCTAGCGGAGTATTAACATCTGTAATACCTTGAATGTATTTAAAGTTCTCATAAATATATTGAGAAATTTCAAGTGCGGCTTTATAGGGTGTTTTTGTAACAAGGTTTTTTTCTGCAATTAAGTCGTCTATATCTTGACTGCCATTAAATGGTTTGTGTCTTAAAAAGTCAATAAAATCTATATTGTATTTTGTTGATTTTAGTTCATCCCACTGTTTTTCTACTTCAATAGTATCTTCAGGAAATAACTTATTATAAGTTATAACTTCTATTTCAGAAGTAATGTTTAATTCATGATGTGGGTCGGTAACCATAAAAGTTCCAACTCTGTTATTAAAAGCATCAGTAAACGATTCTATATACGGATTGTTGGTAATAGATATTAAATGCGATGCTACTTTTTGGTAATCATCATTAATAGGGTGTAATCTAGTAAGTGTTGCGCCATCAATTATAGCATCACTATACGTATATTTTGTGATATGTTTAATAAAAAAGGTAGCCATAAATTAAAGATTAATTGTTTTGTGAAAAGTAAACGGCATTAATATTCAATGAAATATTTCTAATGTCTTCTTTAATATCATAAATAAAATTATGTAAACCTTGAGTTTTTATATTTTCAATGGTTGTATACTTGATGGTGCTTTCAAGTTTTCCTAATAAAAATTCAATATTATTTCTTTCTAGTTGATTGCTCTCAATAAGCTGATTAATATGTCGGCTTAATTTATTAATACAGTAATACACCGATCTAGGGAATAACTTATCCTGAAAAACCATGCTTATTACATGCTCTTCTGTAAAAGTAGATTTATGTGTTTTTAAATATAATTGATAACCACCAATAGATAATAATAGGTTTTTCCAATAGAAACTTTTCTCTAAGTCGTCTGATGTATTTCCAATGTCGTACAGTTTAAGTGATGTAAAATCGGAAATAAGAATAACACGTTCTAAAAATTTACCAACATTCATAAAATAATACGATGGACCACGTTCTTGAGTATTATCGGCAGTTCCGTAGTAAATTAAATGGTGTTTTCTTAAATCTTCTAAAAACTGTATAGGATCTTCTTCTCTTAACTTTTTTGGTAAATCTTTATTTGTAAGGTATAGATAATAATTATTAATACACAACCATAATTCTCTAGATATATGCTCTTGAACACTTCTGGCATTTTCTCTAGCTTTGGTAACTATATTTAAAATAGAGTTAGAGTTGCTAGTATTAAAGACCATAAAATCGATACATTCTATAGCATCTTCTGTGTAAAATTGATTCTCAGGAGGTGTGAAATTTTTAATAATTGGTGTCCAAGAAAATAGTTCGGGAGAGTCTTGATTGGCATAAAAATTTACATGTAGTAAATTTAAAATACCATTACCGCGTTCCATATATCTATCTAACCAAATAAGATTATTTGCTACTCTACTTAACATGTTTTTTGTTTTATATTATTGAATAACCCATGTGTCTTTACTACCACCACCTTGAGAACTATTTACAACTAACGATCCTTTTTTTAATGCGACTCTAGTTAGTCCTCCAGGACATATATCTATACCATCGCGACCAGATAGTGCAAATGGTCTTAAGTCTATACATCTAGGAGATAATTTACCGTCAATATAGCAAGGAGCTGTAGAAAGTCTTAAAATGGGTTGTGCTATAAAGTTATCTGGCTTTTTCTTGACATTTTTTATGTAATCTTCAATTTCGTCATCTGAAGCTTCATGTCCCATAAGCATACCATATCCACCACTACCATCGGTTTTTTTAATAACCATGTCTTTTATGTTTTTAATAACATGTTCCAACTCGTCTGGTCTTCCTAATTGGTAGGTTTCTATGTTTTTTAATATAGGTTCTTCGTCTAAATAATATTTAATCATGTCTGGCACATAAATGTAAATAGCTTTATCATCTGCAATACCAGTTCCTGGAGCATTTACAATATTTACATTCCCTTTTCGGTAAACAGCCATAATACCAGCAACACCTAAAACACTTTCAGCATTAAATTCTAGCGGATCTAAAAAATCATCATCAACACGTCTGTATATTACATCAACTTGTTTTAAACCATTAGTGGTTTTCATATAAACAAAGTGGTTTTTAACAACTAAGTCGCTTCCTTCTACTAAATCAATTCCCATTAATCTAGCTAGTGTTGTGTGTTCGTAATATGCCGAGTTGTAAATACCAGGAGTAAGTAAAACAATATTAGGATTAGATATGTTTGAAAGCTCTTTAAGCTTTTTATGTAGCATGTTTGGATAGTTAGACACCGACCTTACATTGTTTTTAGGTAGAATACCAGGGAATAATCGTTTGGATATTTCTCTGTTTTCAAGCATGTAACTTACTCCAGAAGGAGTTCTTAAATTATCTTCAAGTACATAAAATTCGCCATCATTGTTTCTAATTAAATCAACACCAGATATTTGTATGTAAACATCATGTGGTACTTTTACGCCTTTCATTTCGCGTAAAAAATTAGGGCAAGAATAAATTAATTCTGCAGGAATGATACCATCTTTTAAAATAAACTGTTCGTTATAAATGTCTTTAATAAACAGATTTAAAGCTTTTAGCCTTTGTTTAATACCGCTTTCAATTTTACTCCATTCTGAAGCAGTAATAATTCTTGGTACAATATCAAACGGGAATATTTTTTCAATACCTTCATTGTCGTTATAAACGGTAAAGGTTACACCCTGACTCATAAATAGGTGTTTGGATAAATCTTCTTTTTTAGTCAGTTTTTCAGGAGAAGTCTTTTCTAAATATTTTATAAATGCTTCGTATTGTGTCCTAAAATCTGCATTGTCATTGTACATTTCGTCCCAAGTTTTTGGAAGCTTGTCATATGATGAAAAAAGATGATTATTGTCCATAGGCTATAGAGTATTTACCCAAATATAGTTAATTGGTAAATTATTTTCAGTCATTCAAAGGTATAAGTGAATAAAATTTAACATTTATTTAAAATTGATAAAAAATCAATAGTTTTTTAATAATGATTGCATTTTTTGAATATCTAAATTATTAGATAAATAATTGATAGAATAAGGTGTTATGTAATTATTGTTTACTCTTTTATATCTTTAAGCATACATTAGTTTTAAAAATTATTAACCTTTTGGGCAACCATTTGTATAGTATTTGCGTCTTTATAAATAGAAAGCAAAATGACATCATTTTTGAAAGTTATTCAACTCCATAAAAACGAATTGGCACTTATAAAAAAAGCGTTGAAAAATAATCGTGAAGCACAACATGTGTTATTCGAAATGCATGCTCCAAAAATGTTGAGCGTTTGTAGGTATTATGTTAAGGATATGCAATATGCTGAAGATGTTATGTTGAAAGGTTTTTTTAAAGTGTTTTCTAATTTAAAAAAATTTAAAAATGAAGGCAGCTTTGAAGGTTGGATACGTAAAATTATGGTTAGAGAAGCCATTTCGTTTTTAAGACAGCAAAAGAATGTTGAGTTTTCTATAGAAGACAATGTGATTAATAACGATTCATATGCGAATGATATAATTACAAATGTTGAAGTAGAAGAAATACAACAATTAATAGATGCGCTTCCTGAAGGTTATAGAATGGTATTTGTTATGTATGCAATTGAAGGTTATAAGCATCATGAAATTTCAGAGTTGTTAAATATTAATGAAGGCACATCAAAATCGCAATTATTTAAAGCACGAAAAATGCTTCAAGAAAAATTAAGAAAATTAAATAAAATAGCAAGCTATGGCACCAATTAAATTTGAAGAAGACATAAAAGAGAAGCTTGAAAATAGAAGTCTCAAGCCTTCAGCGAATGCTTGGAGTAAATTGTCTAATCAATTAGATGAGCATAAAGAGATAAAGCACAATAAGCCGTATTGGTGGATTGGTTTGGCTGCAAGTATTGTTGGTGTTTTATTGGTTGTTTCTCAATTTTTAAATAAAGAAACTCAAGTTGAAGATTTACCTAAAGTGGTTGATACACCAGAGGTTATTATTCAAGATTCAAATAATGTAATTGTTGAAGAAACTATTAAAGAGAAAGGTTTTGAAGGCAATAAAGTGACAAAAGAATTAAATGAAACTAAGCATTATATAAAGGAAAAAGCTAGCGAAGTTTTAAAAAATAATAATTTAAATAATGTTGTTACAGCTTCAAGTAAAGAAGAATTAGAAGTAATTAAAAAAGATGTAGATATTAAATCATCAGAAATTTTAAAAGAAAAATTGTCTTTTGAAGATCAAAAAATAAAAGATGTTGTAGCGCAAGTGCAAGATTTAAAAGGATCGAAAACAGAAGTAACAGATGATGATATTGATGCCTTACTGTTACAAGCTCAGCAAGAAATTAGATTAAATAGAATGTTAAATGAAACAACAGGATTAGTTGATGCAAATGCATTACTTCAAGATGTGGAACAAGAATTAGATAAATCTTTTAGAGAAAAAGTTTTTAAAGCTATCAAGGCAAGTTATAATTCGGTTAAAACAGCGGTTGCTCAACGAAACGATTAAAAAAATCATCAAATCAATCAATTATAAATTAATGTCCATTATGGACTAAAAAACGAACAGTTATGCAAACAATTACTAAATGCTTAGTGGTATTCATACTAAGTTTAAATGTGCACTTAATCAATGCGCAAGATTCTTTACCTGAGATTAAAAATAGGAAAAATATAGAAATGTTAGAAAAGATTAAAATAACCATACAAGAACAGGAGCGTGGTTATTTAAAAGAAGAGGTTGTTGCTATTAATAAACGGTTAGAAAATAGTGAAATCACTTTTTTAGAATCAGAAAATTTAAAAAAAGAAGCTGCTAAAAAACATGCTTTAAATATTGAAAATAGAATTGCTATTGTAAATAATAAAATAGAACTTCTTAAAAGAAATGAATATGGTTTGAATAAATCAGGTGTTGACCATAAATTTGGTATAGTTGTAGATAATGTGCCTTATTCAATTGCTAAAAAAAAGGATAAGCCTAAAAAATACGATGAGCGTACATCAAGTGATTTTGTATTAGCTTTTGGTTTAAATAATGCTATTGTAGAAAATGAAAATCTAGATGATTCACCATATAAGTTTGGAGGATCTCGCTTTTTCGAAATAGGTTGGGCGTGGAAAACACGAGTGTTTAAGAATACTAATTTCTTGCGTCTTAAGTACGGGTATTCGCTTCAAATAAATGGTTTAAAACCAAATGATAATCAATATTTTGTTAAGCAAGGTGATGAAACAGTGTTGCAGGTGTTTCCTGAAAACCTTAAGAAATCTAAATTATCTATGACCAATTTAGTGTTTCCTGTGCATTTTGAATTCGGACCATCTAAAAAAATAGAAAGGGACACTTATTTTAGATATTCAACAGAAAAACAATTTAAATTTGGAATAGGAGCTTATGGAGGTTTTAATATTGGGACACGTCAAAAATTAAAATATGAATTAGATGGAAAACGTAAAAAGGACAAACAAAAAGGAGGCTTAAATACCAGTAATTTAATATATGGTTTAAGTACATATTTAGCTTTTGGAGATACCGCATTATATGTGAAATATGACTTGTCACCCATTTTTAAAGATCAAATTGTTGACAAACATAATATTTCTGTGGGTTTACGCTTTGATATGGATTAATTAATCACAAAATGACTTCATACTTATGAGGTCTTTTTTTGTTTGTTCGTTTAGCGGTTGTGTATAAGAATAGTACGGTTTTGTGTCTGAGGATTTTCCATAGGAAAATCAGAGAGACCAAATACGAGCTGTCTTTTTGATTTAGGAATAAATTTAATCATTATTTTTATACTTTGTTAGCATTAATTTTTTAATATAATTTTTTCGAATCGCAAGTCAGAAGTTTTAAAAAATCTGTAAAAGTTTCTGCTACATATTCAGCATTTCCATCAAATTCATTTTCAAGCCCATAACCTTTATAGATTTTTCCGTCTTTTCTAGAAAAACCAATCCAAGGGCAGGATAACATCGTGTCGCAAAACTTTATATAAACCTTATCTAAACTAGTGTTTTCTTCAGATATTTTATTAATATCCCATATGTGTTGTCTTTCAAAGCCAATATAGTCTGAATATCCATTAGCAAAGAGATAGAAATCTTTAAAGTCATTTGGAAAGTCAAAATCAACAGTCTTTGTCAGTTTTATTAAATCTTCTTTTTGAGATTTTCTGTTGAAAGTAATTCCAAACTGTTTTAATTCAATTATAATTTTCTCTAACATAAAGTTTAAATGTAGGTTGCTTTAAATTAATGCGAACTAAGTTGATATGAAATCGTTTTAATGTTTTAGATCATACGCTAAACGAAGTTAGCTATTTTTTCTGACAAATTCAAGTGTCTAAATAATTGTAAATTTCAAAAATCAATAGTTTATAATTACATTTACATTTTAAATATAAAGTTTTAACTTTTTAAACTAAATTTTCCATATTGATATCGCCAGCTTCCATAGATTTAGTATTTGAAACCGCTCGAGTAGAGGAGGTTATAGGTGATTTTGTTCAGTTAAAAAAAGCGGGAAGTAATTTTAAAGGCTTAAGTCCGTTTAGTGATGAGCGTTCTCCTAGTTTTATGGTATCGCCAGTAAAGCAGATATGGAAAGATTTTTCTACAGGTAAAGGAGGAACTGCGGTATCTTTTTTAATGGAGCATGAGCATTTTACGTATCCAGAAGCTATAAAATATCTTGCCAAAAAATATAATATTGAAATTGAAGAGACCGAGCAAAGCAATGAACAAAAAGAACAAGCCAATGAACGTGAAAGTTTATACCTGGTAAGTGAGTTTGCTAACACCTATTTTCAAAAAATATTACATAAAACAGATCAAGGTAAATCTATAGGTTTAAGTTATTTTAAAGAACGAGGTTTTACAGAAGATACTATAAAAAAATTCGATTTAGGTTATTCTCTAAACGAATGGCAAGCCTTTACAGATGAAGCTTTAAAACAAGGTTATAAACTTGATTTTTTAGCAAAAACAGGATTGACTATTGTTAAGGAAGATAAACGCTTTGATAGATTTAAAGGCCGTATTATGTTTCCTATTAAGAGTATGAGTGGTCGTGTTTTAGGTTTTGGCGGTCGTATTCTTATTGCAGATAAAAAGGCTGCAAAATATGTGAACTCGCCAGAGAGTGAGCTTTATCATAAAAGTAAAGTGTTGTATGGTATTTTTCATGCAAAGCAAAGTATTGCTAAAGAAGATAATTGTTATTTAGTTGAAGGGTATACAGATGTTATTCAGTTTCACCAAACAGGAATTACAAATGTGGTGTCCTCTTCTGGTACGGCTTTAACTTCAGAACAAATACGATTAATAAATAGGCTTACAAAAAACATTACGGTGCTTTTTGATGGTGATGCTGCAGGTATGCGAGCGTCGTTAAGAGGTATCGATTTAATTCTAGAGCAAGGTATGAACGTTAAAGTTTGTACGTTTCCAGAAGGTGAAGACCCCGATAGCTTTGCTAAACAAAATACACTTGAAGAGTTGTCTCTTTATTTAGCAGATAATGCTAAAGATTTTATTCAGTTTAAGGCATCTATTTTATTTGAAGAATCTAAAAACGATCCTATAAAAAAAGCAGAAACAGTTAGAGATATTGTAAATAGTATTTCTAAAATTCCAGATCATATAAAAAAGGAAATTTATATACAGGAATGTGCTAGAATTATGGATATTAGTGAGGAGGTGCTTTTTAGTACACTAGCTCAAATTGATAAAAAAGAAACTCAAGAAGAAACCAAGCAGCTTAAAAAGAGCCAAAAAGCATTTGATGTTATTAAGCATGAACCACAACCTGTTAAGAAGGTAGATGTGCAATACCTTTTAGAGCGTAAAATAATTGAAGTGCTATTGCTTTATGGAAATAAAGAAGAGGATTTTGAAGACTTGGTTTTAAAAGAAAATGATAAAGGTGAATTGGTTTTAGAACCAGAAATACATCGGACTAAAGTGTTCGAGAAGGTGTTTTTGGATTTACAGGATGATGAAATGGAATTTACAAATCCTCATTTTAAAATCATGTATTATACGATTATAGATAGGTTAAACCAAAGTCCAGATTTTGAACTTAAAACATTTATAAATTCAGTAGATCCAGATATGTCTAACGAAATAACCACTATCTTAATGGAGGACGAACGTTATACTTTAGATAACTGGAATAGAATGAATATCTTCCCAAAAGAAAAAACACATAGTATTGCGCAGTTAGTTAGTGAAACTATTTTAAGTTTACGTTGTTTCTTAATAGATTTAAAAGTAAAAGAATTTCAACAAGAAACGATGCAAAATATAAGTGACTCCAATAGAAATATACTTGAAGAAGTAAAGGATTATTCTGGTTTAAAAATGCTGTTGTCTAGAAAGTTAAATAGAGTTTTGTAGAAAAAAATAACGCTAATTTTCTTTTAGAAAATTAGCGTTATTTTTTAGTTTTAGAAATTACTTTAAATCTATTTAGTTTTAATAGATTTAAAGTAAAAGAATTCTAGCAATAAACTTTATAAAATAACAGTAACAAGAGGTTATACTACTTGAAAAAAGTAAAACACTACTCAGGCTTAAAATGTTACTGTCTATAAAGCTAAACAGAGTTTTATAACTCCGAAGCAATTTTTGCTTGGTTAACTAAATCAACTAAATTTGTAACTTTAAGCTTGCGCATTAAGCGGGCTTTATAAGTACTAACCGTTTTTTCGTTAATGTTTAATTCTTTAGAAATTTCTTTGTTTTTTCTACCAACAGTCAAAAGTTTTAAAACTTCTGCTTCCCTAGTTGATAGTTTTTTGTAAAAGGAACCACTTTTGTTAGTGCGCGTACCAAAAGCTAATTGTTGTGTTAATTCATTACTTAAATGAATGCCACCTTCATAAACTTTTACTATAGCTTCACTAATAGTAATAATGTTAACTGATTTTGAAATATATCCAGAAGCACCAGCTTTAATGGCGTTTATGGCATATACTTCTTCTGGTTGACCACTAAAAATAATAGTTTTAATATCTGGATAGTCATTTTTTAAATAACGTAACACAGTTAAACCATTAAGTTTTGGGAAATCAGCTTCCATTAAAATAATGTCTACAGGATTTTTTTTGATAAAATCAAGGATTTCATCTCCGTCTTCTAAGCTTCCTACTACTTCAATGTTTGATGAAGCTGTAAAAAGTAGTTCTAAACCTTTTCTGATAATTGGGTGATTATCTGCTATTAATAATTTAATCATAATCTTAAAGCTTTTTTTATAATAGTTAATATAAGAGAGAGTATTATAATTGAGAGAATAAGCTTGCGGTAAAAGTAATGCTTTTTTATATATTTTGCAAAGGTTAAAGCAAATTGTTAGGAATTTCGCAAATTGGAATCGGAATCATCTTATGTTTGTTAGTCGAGTTGTATCTTTTGTATATTTTAAATACGGTTTGTTTTCTGCCTGAAAAATCATTTGCTGTTTTACCTTCAGCATCCATTTTCATTGCCCACTCAAGCTCTGGGTATGAAGCCCCTATTTGGTCTTCATCACTTCTAGCGTCACCAAACAAGCCATCACTTGGAGCAGCTTTCATAATAGATTCAGGAACTTCTAAATAGTTTCCTAATTCATAAACTTGAGATTTTAATAAATCTGCAATTGGACTTAAATCAACACCGCCATCACCATATTTAGTGTAAAAACCAACTCCGAAATCTTCTACTTTATTACCAGTTCCTGCAACTAATAGTTTGTATAGTCCAGCATAATAATATAAAGTTGTCATTCGTAAACGCGCTCTTGTATTTGCTAAGGCCATGTCAATGGTAGCTTGGTCGCCATCAAAAAATACTTCTGTTTTAAATTCTTCAAAAACGGGTGTTAAATCGGCTCTAGTATCGCTAACGTTACCAAATTTGCTTTTCAATTGTTTAATATGTTCTTGAGCTCTTGTAACGTGACTTTCAGCTTGATGAATAGGCATTTCAATACATAATACATTTAATCCAGTTTTTGCACATAATGTAGATGTAACAGCAGAATCTATACCGCCTGAAATTCCTATTACAAAACCATTAACTCCCGCATTTGTTGCGTAGTCTTTTAACCAGTTAACAATGTAGTCTACAACTTTTTCTGTATGCATATTAAATGAATTTAAATCTGAGAATAGTACCTTTGCAAACAAAAATAAACGAATCGCTCAATTAATAAAAATTTATGACGTTTAAGTTTGCTATGAAACACTTATTATTGCCTATATTAATGTTATCGATTGTTTTTTCTTGTAAAAATGATAATGATTTAGAAGCTAGAATAGCTGAAATTGATAATAATGTAATGGTAGAAAGGTTCGATCTGCTGGCTTCTAAAACAAATTTAAAAGATTTGCCTGCTTTAAGGAAAGCATATCCATTTATGTTTTCTGAAAATTATACCGATTCAACTTGGGCAGAAACAAAAAAAGACACGTTACAATTACAGTTATATGCTGAAGTAAGTAAAGTGTTTTCAGATTTTTCAGAAACAGAAAAAGAAATAGAGTCGCTTTTTAATCATATTAAATATTATTTCCCAGAATTTAATCCGCCTAGAGTTATAACTACTACAAGTTATGTAGATTATAGAAATAAAATTTTTGTTTCAGATACTATTGATGTTATAGCTTTAGATACTTATTTAGGAGGCGAGCATGAATTTTACGCTAACATACCAAAATATATAAGAGAAGATTTAACTAAAGAGCAAATTGTTGTTGATTTAGCTGGTGAATATTCTAAACGATATATTTACCAAAAGCCAAATAAAACGTTTCTAGATGAAATGATTTATTTTGGTAAGCAATTATATTTTAAAGATGCAGTTGTACCTTTTAAAACAGAGTCGCAGCGTATTGGTTATTCGCAAGAAGGATTAAATTGGGCAATGGCAAATGAAAGTTTAATTTGGATTTATTTTGTTGAACGTGAATTGCTGTTTAGTACCGATGCAAAACTATTAGGGCGTTTTATAAATCCTGCACCCTTTTCTAAGTTTTATTTAGAAGAAATTGATGCTGCATCACCTGGTCGCTTAGGTCAATATATAGGTTGGCAAATTGTAAGGGCTTATATGGAACAAAATGATGTAACCTTAAAACAGATGCTTATAACAAGCACTGAAGATATTTTTAATAACTCAAAATTTAAACCACGTAAATAATGGCTGAGAATAAAACCTCTAAAATAGAATTGAATGTAGAACTTGATGCTAATAAAGTGCCAGAAAAATTATTTTGGACAGCAGAAGATGGAGGCATTACAAATGAAGAAGCAAAAGCTATGATGCTTTCCGTATGGGATTCTAAAGCAAAGGAATCCTTGCGAATAGATTTATGGACCAAAGATATGCCTGTAGATGAAATGAAAGTGTTTTTTCATCAAACCTTAGTTGCTATGAGTGATACTTTTAAAAGAGCAACACAAGATGAAAGAATGACTGCTACAATGAAAGATTTTTGTGATTATTTTGCCGAAAAATTAGAAATTAAAAAATAGAAGAAATTAACTTGCTTATAGGTTAAACAAAAAAGACTCGCAATTGCGAGTCTTTTTTGTTTTTATAAATAATAAATAGAAGTCTATAATTCAAAAACTTCTTTTATTTTATCAACGTAATCTAGTTTTTCCCATGTAAATAATTCTACATCTAGCGTTTTTGTATCTCCGTTGGGTTGGCTAAATGTTTTTGTAACCGTTTCGTTTGTGCGCCCCATGTGTCCGTAAGCAGCAGTTTCGCTATATATAGGAGCACGTAATTTTAAGCGTTCTTCAATAGCAAATGGTCGCATATCAAAAATAGTTGATACTTTTTTAGCAATTTCTCCATCGGTCATATTAAACGGGCAAGTTCCGTAAGTGTCAATAAAAATCCCCATAGGTTCTACCACGCCAATAGCGTAACTTACTTGTACTAAAATTTCATCGGCAACACCCGCAGCTACTAAGTTTTTAGCAATATGACGTGTTGCATAAGCAGCACTTCTATCTACTTTACTAGGGTCTTTTCCAGAAAAAGCACCACCACCATGAGCACCTTTACCTCCATAGGTGTCAACAATAATTTTTCGTCCTGTTAATCCAGTGTCACCATGAGGTCCACCAATAACAAATTTTCCTGTTGGGTTAATATGATAAGTAATATCATCATTAAATAATACCTGAATTTGCTCAGGGAGTTTAGAAACAACTCTTGGTATTAAAATGTCAACAATATCTTTTCTAATTTTTGCAAGCATAGTATCATCATCAGCAAAATCGTCATGCTGTGTAGATACAACAATAGAATCAATACGTTGCGGAATATTATCATCGCTATATTCTATAGTTACCTGACTTTTAGAATCTGGTCTCAAATAAGTGATGTCTTTATTCTCACGACGTAATTGAGCAAGTTCTTTTAAAATTCTATGCGATAAATCTAAAGCCAAAGGCATGAAGTTTTCAGTTTCGTTTGTAGCATAACCAAACATCATCCCTTGGTCTCCAGCACCTTGCTCTTCTTTGCTTCCACGATCAACACCTTGGTTAATGTCTTCAGATTGTTCATGTATTGCCGATAAAACACCACACGAATTTCCGTCAAACATATATTCGCCTTTAGTGTAACCAATTTTGTTTATGGTGTCTCTAGCAATTTTTTGAACGTCTAAATACGTGGTAGATTTTACTTCGCCTGCAAGTACAACTTGTCCTGTTGTAACCAGTGTTTCACAAGCAACTTTACTGTCGCTATCAAACGCTAAAAAGTTGTCAATTAAGGCGTCGCTAATTTGATCAGCAACTTTATCTGGGTGTCCTTCAGAAACACTTTCTGAAGTGAATAAATAAGCCATATAATTTATTTTACAGTAAGATTTGACGATAACGTCGAAGGAAGTTTACACTGCCTTTAGCATTTTTATTTATACTGAATTTAATTCTGTATAAAGAGGTTGCAATCAGTCAAATCTTTCCTCTGTTATTTGTGTTTGCAAAAGTAAAAAAATAAAAGGAAAAAAGAATTCCTTTTTGCTTTTTTCAATAAAAAGTTGGTAGTTACATTTTAATTGTAAATATTTGTTGAAGCAAAATGAAAAAACAAATTTTAAATAGCATTCTTATTGTGGTCATTGTGATTATTTTATGAAGATAGGAAGGCTATAGTTAAACATAAAATATTTATTAAAAGCTTTCCCGTAAAAGGAAGGCTTTTTTATTGCTTTTTTTATTTTTTTTTGAACATCATAAAAATAACGTGTTAACGCATTGTTTTTGAGTTGGTTATGGTTGTTTTGGTGGTTGTGAGTTTAACCATGTAAATCAAATAAATACGTAAATAAAAACCTAATAAATTAATTTCGAGCGTTATTTCAAATATTTTGATTCTGAGGAAAAAGTCTTAAATGTTTGGAATAATGAGAACTAAACCAAGATAAAGATTAAATTATCTGCAATAAAAATGAAAGAACTTAATAAACATAGTAAAAGACTAACTCAAGACGAATCTCAACCTGCATCTCAAGCAATGTTATATGCGGTTGGTTTGACTGATGAAGATATGAATAAAGCCCAAGTGGGTATTGCTAGTACAGGATACGATGGTAACCCGTGTAATATGCATTTAAATAATTTGGCTGCTGAAGTAAAAATTGAATGTAAAATAGCCAATTTAGTTGGTTTAGGATTCAATACTATAGGTGTTAGTGATGGTATTTCTATGGGGACTTCTGGTATGAATTACTCTTTAGCGTCTCGTGATATTATTGCAGATTCTATTGAAACGGTAATGAATGCTCAAAGTTATGATGCGCTTATTTCTGTTGTTGGTTGTGATAAAAATATGCCAGGAGCTGTTATAGCGATGTTGCGTTTAAATCGTCCATCAATTATGATGTACGGAGGGACTATAGCTTCAGGGAAATATAAAGGAAGAAAATTAAATATTGTTTCGGCTTTTGAAGCTTTAGGGCAAAAAGTAGCAGGAGAAATTGAAGAAGAAGAATATAGAGAAATTATTAAAAGTGCTATTCCTGGGGCAGGAGCTTGTGGCGGTATGTATACTGCAAATACAATGGCTTCGGCTATAGAATGTATGGGGTTTGCATTACCTTATAATTCTTCTATTCCAGCAGAAAATCCGAATAAATTATCAGAAAGTGAAAGAACTGCAATTGCTATTAAAAACCTTTTAGAATTAGATTTAAAGCCATTAGATATTATTTCTAAAAAATCTATTGAGAATGCTATTGCAATTGTAAATGCTTTAGGAGGTTCTACAAATGCCGTATTACACTTTTTAGCTATTGCACATGCTGCAGATATAGAATTTACATTAGAAGATTTTCAACGAGTTAGTGATAGAACGCCTTTAATAGCTGATTTAAAACCTAGTGGAAAATATTTAATGGAAGATGTTCATGGCATTGGAGGAACACCAGCGGTAATGAAATATTTATTAGATAACGGGTATTTACATGGCGATTGTATGACGGTAACAGGAAAAACTTTAGCTGAAAATTTAGCTGATGTTGAACCGCTTACTTTTGAAGATGATCAGGATGTTATATATCCAAAAGATAAAGCTTTAAAATCTTCAGGAAATTTACAGATTCTTTATGGAAATTTAGCAACAGAAGGAGCTGTAGCCAAAATATCTGGTAATGAAGGGTTGTTGTTTGAGGGTAAGGCCGTTGTTTATGATGGAGAGCAAGCTGCAAATACAGGAATTTCAAACGGAGAAGTAGAAAAAGGAGATGTGGTCGTCATTAGATATGTCGGTCCAAAAGGAGGTCCTGGGATGCCAGAAATGCTTAAACCAACGTCTTTAATTATGGGGGCAGGTTTAGGAAAATCGGTAGCTTTAATTACAGATGGTCGTTTTTCAGGAGGAACTCATGGTTTTGTTGTAGGACATATTACTCCAGAAGCTCAATCAGGTGGGGCTATTGGATTATTAAAAACGGGAGATAAAATTAGAATAAGTGCTGAAGATAATTCTATTAATGTATTGCTTTCTGATGAAGAATTGGCAGAAAGAAAATCACAATGGGTTCAGCCAGCGTTAAAACATAAAAAAGGAATATTATATAAATATGCAAAATCAGTAGCCTCTGCATCTAAAGGATGTGTTACTGATGCATAATAAATTGTCATTCCTGCATACGCAGGAATCTCATCATTAAACGTTGAGACTATGAATACAGAAACAGAAAACAAAACACAAGAAGTAACTAATAAAAAAATGCGCATATCAGGTAGTGAAGCCATAGTAAGAAGCTTAATAGCAGAAGGTGTTGATGTTCTTTATGGATATCCAGGAGGTGCTATTATGCCTGTATACGATGAATTATTTAAGTTTAAAGATGATATTCATCATGTGTTAACAAGACATGAGCAAGGTGCAGCGCATGCTGCTCAAGGTTATGCCCGTATTTCTGGTAGAGTTGGGGTTGCTATGGCAACTTCAGGACCAGGAGCTACGAATTTAATAACAGGAATCGCCGATGCTCAAATAGATTCTACACCATTAGTTTGTATTACTGGTCAAGTGCCTTCTCATTTATTAGGTAGTGATGCATTTCAAGAAACTGATATCGTAGGTATTTCTACACCAGTAACTAAATGGAATCATCAAGTTACTAAAGCTTCAGAAATTCCAGAAGTTTTAGCTAAAGCATTTTATATAGCAAAAAGTGGTCGTCCAGGTCCTGTATTAATAGATATTACTAAAGATGCACAGTTTGGCGAATTAGATTTTGAATATAAAAAATGTACAGGTGTGAGAAGTTATATTCCTGTACCAAAAACTAACCCAGAATCAGTTAAGGCTGCTGCCGAATTAATAAACGTAGCAAAAAAGCCTATGATTGTTTGGGGGCAAGGTGTTATACTTGGTAAAGCAGAAGAGGAACTGAAAGCAGTTGTTGAAAAAGCAGGAATTCCATCAGCATGGACTATTCTTGGGGCATCAGCTATACCAACGTCGCACCCATTAAATATAGGTATGGTAGGAATGCATGGTAATTATGCGCCTAATAAGTTAACTAACGAATGTGATGTGCTTATTGCTATAGGAATGCGTTTTGATGACCGTGTTACTGGCGATTTAAGTAAATATGCAAAGCAAGCTAAAGTCATTCATTTTGATATAGACCCTGCTGAAATTGATAAAAATGTAAAAACAGATGTCGCTGTAATAGGCGATTCTAAAGATAGTTTAGCAAAACTATTACCTTTGCTAAATGCCAATTCCCATGATTCTTGGTTACAAGAGTTTAAAGATTTGTATGCAATAGAATTTGAAAAAGTTATAAAAGATGATATTTCTCCAACCAAAGAAGGTTTAACTATGGGAGAGGTATTAAATCAAATAAATATTGAAAGTAAAGGGAATGCTGCCATTGTATCAGATGTAGGACAACATCAAATGATTGCTTGTCGTTATTCAGAATTTAATCTTACCAAAAGTAATATTACTTCTGGCGGATTAGGAACTATGGGCTTTGCGCTTCCTGCGGCTATTGGTGCTAAAATGGCTGAGCCTAACAGAGAGGTAGTTGCTATTATTGGAGATGGTGGATTTCAAATGAATATTCAAGAATTAGGTACTATTTTTCAGCAAAAAACGCCTGTAAAGATTGTTGTTTTAAATAATGAGTTTTTAGGAATGGTACGTCAGTGGCAACAATTGTTTTTTGATAAACGTTATGCGTCTACTGAAATGATAAATCCAAATTTTGTAGCCATAGCAGAAGGTTATTATATTAAAGCAAGGAAAGTTGTTAAACGTGAAGAGTTAGAAGAAGCTGTTAAGGAAATGATACAATCTAAAGAATCATATTTCTTAGAGGTTTGTGTAGAAAAAGAAGATAATGTTTTCCCAATGGTACCATCGGGAGCATCAGTTTCAGATATACGTTTAAGCTAAATATTTAGAAAAAATGAACGAAGAAATAAAATCAATAACGATTTCAATTTATACCGAAAATAACATCGGATTACTTAATCGTATTTCTGCAATTTTTCAGAGAAGAACTATAAACATTGAAAGCTTAACAACATCGCAATCAGAAATAGATGGTGTAAATCGTTTTGTTATTGTAGTTAATATTACAGAATCTCAAGCTAAAAAAATTGTAGGGCAGTTTGAAAAACAAATAGAAGTAATACGTGCTTATTACCATACCGACGAAGAAACTATTTATACAGAGTCTTGTATGTTTAAAATTAAGTCTTCTTTATTGTTTGAAGAACCTCAAATTCAAAATATAATTAAAGAAAGTAATTCTAGAATCGTTACGGTAAATAAAGAGTTTTTTGTACTTGAAAAATCGGGTAGAAGAAATGAAATAGAATCTTTACGTAGAGATTTAAATGTGTTTGGTATTATGCAATTTGTGCGTGCAGGACGTATTGCAGTAACTAAAGATGAAATGAAAGTAACAGAGATGCTATTAGCATTCAATAATCAATAATAACTAAAATTAAAATGGGAAATTATTTTAACACACTATCGTTAAGAGATAAATTAAGTCAATTATCGAAGTGTCGATTTATGGATTCTTCAGAATTTGAAGATGGAGTAAATGCATTAAAAGGTAAAAAAATAGTCATTGTAGGGTGTGGAGCGCAAGGGCTTAATCAAGGGCTAAACATGAGAGATTCTGGATTAGATATTTCTTATGCTTTAAGAGCACAAGCTATTGCAGAAAAACGTCAATCATTTGTTAATGCAACTGATAACGGTTTTAATGTAGGAACTTACGAAGAGTTAATTCCAACGGCCGATTTAGTGTTAAACTTAACACCAGATAAACAACATACAAATGTTGTAAATGCGGTGATGCCTTTAATGAAAAAAGGAGCAACATTATCGTATTCTCACGGTTTTAATATTGTTGAAGAAGGAACGCAAGTTCGTGAAGATTTAACTGTTATTATGGTGGCACCTAAGTGTCCAGGTACTGAAGTTAGAGAAGAATATAAAAGAGGTTTTGGTGTGCCAACATTAATTGCGGTACATGAAGAAAATGATCCAGAAGGAAAAGGTTGGGCACAAGCTAAGGCTTATGCTGCTGCTACAGGTGGTGATAGAGCTGGTGTGTTAGCATCTTCTTTTGTTGCTGAGGTTAAGTCTGATTTAATGGGAGAGCAAACTATTCTTTGTGGTTTATTACAAACAGGATCTATTCTTTGTTTCGATAAAATGATTGAAAAAGGAATTGATGCAGGTTATGCTTCAAAATTAATTCAATATGGTTGGGAAACTATAACTGAAGGTCTTAAATATGGTGGTATTACTAATATGATGGATCGTTTATCTAACCCAGCAAAAATTAAAGCTTTTGAATTATCAGAAGAATTAAAAGATATCATGCGTCCGTTATTCCAAAAACATATGGATGACATTATGGAGGGTAACTTCTCTAGTGGTATGATGGCAGATTGGGCTAATAATGATAAAGATTTATTAGGATGGAGAGCTGCAACTGCTGAAACAGCATTTGAAAAAACTCCAGCAGGTGATGTTGTAATTTCAGAGCAAGAATATTACGATAACGGTGTGTTAATGGTTGCGATGGTAAGAGCAGGTGTGGAATTAGCGTTTGAAGCTATGACAGATTCTGGAATTATTGATGCTTCTGCATACTACGAATCATTACATGAAACACCCCTAATTGCTAACACAATTGCAAGAAGAAAACTTTATGAAATGAACAGTGTAATTTCTGATACAGCTGAATACGGATGTTATTTATTCGATCATGCTTGTAAGCCTTTATTAACTGATTTCATGAAAACTATTGATACTGATGTTATTGGTAAAACCTATGCTGCAGATAATGGAGAAGGTGTTGATAACGCGAAGTTAATTGAAGTAAATAAAGCATTAAGAAATCACCCAGTTGAAAAAGTAGGTGAGTTTTTAAGAGCTTCTATGACAGCTATGAAACCAATAGTTTAATAAAAACTATTAAATATAATTAATGTTCAAGACCTGTCAAGTTTGGCAGGTCTTGTTGTATAAAAAATAATGAGCATATGAATCAGGAAAAAAACACATATTTTCCTAGTCTTAGTGATGTGAAAGCTGCTGCGGAAACTATTAAGAAGGTTTCGGCAGTTACGCCTCTAAGCTCTAGTTTAAGATATTCAAAACAGTTTGATGCAAATATCCTTTTAAAGCGCGAAGACTTGCAACAGGTTCGTTCTTATAAAATTAGAGGAGCATATAATAAAATTAGTTCGCTAACAAAAGAGGAGGCTTCAAATGGAGTGGTTTGTGCTAGCGCAGGAAATCATGCGCAAGGTGTTGCTTTATCGTGTAAATTATTAAAAATTCAAGGCACTATTTATATGCCTGCACCTACGCCAAATCAAAAAGTAGAGCAGGTAAAAATGTTTGGTGAAGCATATGTGGAAATTAAGCTTGTTGGTGATACTTTTGATGATGCGTATCATGCTGCAATGATAGAATGTGATGAACTTCAGAAAACATTTATTCATCCGTTTAACGACCCAAAAGTTATTGAAGGTCAGGCAACCATTGGTTTAGAAATTTTAGAACAAGCAACTGAACCAATAGATTATGTGTTTATAGCTGTTGGTGGCGGCGGATTAGCATCAGGCTTATCAACTGTTTTTAAAGCATTGTCTCCTAATACCAAGATAATAGGTGTAGAGCCAGAAGGTGCACCGTCTATGTCGGTGTCTATTAAAAATAATAGAAATACCGAGTTAGAACATATTGAAAAGTTTATTGATGGAGCTGCAGTAAAACGAGTAGGCGATTTAACTTTTGATATCTGTAAAACAAATTTGCATGCTATGATTACCGTTCCGGAAGGAAAGGTGTGTCAAACCATTTTAGAACTTTATAATAAAGATGCTATTGTGGTAGAACCAGCGGGAGCACTTAGTATTTCGGCATTAGATTTTTATGCTGAAGACATAAAAGGAAAAAACGTAGTATGTGTTGTTAGTGGAAGTAATAACGATATTACGCGAACTTCAGAAATAAAAGAGCGTGCCTTATTATACGCCAATTTAAAACATTATTTTATAGTAAAGTTTCCGCAACGAGCAGGTGCATTAAAAGAATTTGTAGTTGATATTTTAGGAGCTAATGATGATATTACATACTTTCAATATGCTAAAAAAACAAACAGAGAAAATGGTTCAGCTGTTGTTGGTGTGCAATTAAAATCGGCCAATGATTTAAAGCCTTTAATAGATCGAATGAAGGAACATAATTTTTATGGTGATTATCTAAATGATAAACCAGATTTGTTTCAGTTTTTGGTTTAAGACTGAGAACTTATTTTATCCAATATTGAATATCTTCATTATACATAGCATCTAAAGATAATTGAACAGATCTTGCTGTATCTGCGCCTGTATACACATTTGAAATAGGTTCTTTGTTTTCTATAATAGAATCTCTAAAATCAGCTAAAGCTTGTTTACTTGGGTCTAAATGAGATATTTCAATAGGATAACCTTTGCCTTGTAAATATGCGTTAGCCGTTGCTCCAGAAACACCATCTACATCTGTTATTTCTTTTTTAAATTCTTTTTCATGATAAATCCATGCATTATTGTAGTCCAGAAGTATAGTGCCTTTACTTCCATGTACTTTTATTTGATAATCGCCAAGTGAATTATTGGTTAAGCATGTAAATTTTGCTTTTACACCACTAGGGTATTCAAAGATTAAATGAACATTGTCGAATGTTTCTCTGCCATCTTTCCAAAAGTCAATACCTCCTGTTCCTATTATCTTTTTTGGATTTTCATCTAAAACCCAATGCACAAAATCTATTTGATGTGAGCATAATTCTGCTACTAATCCACCAGAGTATTCCCGATACATTCTCCAGTTTATTTCACGTTCCAATGACGGATTAGGAACAGGTCTTCTCCAATTACCATTTCTATTCCACTGGCATTCAAAGGAAGATATTTGACCAATCGCTCCATTTTTTATTAGGTTCACAACATGATTATATAGTTTAGAACTATGATACTGGTGTCCTGTTTGAAAAATCAATTTTGAATAAGCTACTTTCTTTACAAGGTTATCAATTTCAGTAAAACCTTTAGCCATTGTCTTTTCACAGTAAACGTGTTTCCCTGCGTCTAAAGCATCAATAGCAATAGCAGAATGCGTACTAAAAGGTGTTGCAATTAATACGGCATCAATATCTTTATTGTCTAATAATTTATTGTAATTCTCATAGGTATTAACTTTGTTTTTAGCTCTCGAAGCACCTTTTTCTAATTGAAAAGGTAAAGTATCACAAATTGCAGAAACATTAACACCTTCAATTTTGTTTAACACAGAAATGAGTCCACAGCCTCTACTTCCTGTGCCTATAATTCCAATATTAATATTATTACTACTAAATCTTTTAGATAATGCTCCTAAAGTTGATGAGGTTGTAATTATACCGGCTGTTACAAGTCCACCTTTAGTTATAAACTCTCTTCTTTTCATTTACTATGATATTATACTGCTAATTGTGAAATTAATTATTGTTTTGCTGATTAAACAGGTTTAATCTCCCAACCTGGTTCATAAGTTCTAGACCATAATTTCATGGCATCACGATCATAGATTGTACCAGTTTTATCGTCTACTTCAAATGATTTGCCTATTCTAGATGAAATATTAGCATAATGTGTTAGCATTTGACTAACAACACCTTGCTCAATAGGAGACCTTAAGGGTTCTTTTCCTCTAATGGCCTGAAAAAAGTTTAATGAGTGTCTTGTTGAGAGACTACCACCACCACCAAGGGCAAGCCCGCCTTCACTAACACCTTGAAGTTTCTTATTTCTAATTAACTCTCCTTTTAAATCAAATAATTTATAGCCTTCTCTGTCTATAAAAACTGACCCTTTAGATCCATAAATTATTGTGCCTCTGCCAGCTCCATATTTATCGTATCCATTTCTACTTTGTCCATCCCATTGTATGGTTTTGTTATTAGAAAATTTAAATGTAGCTTCCATAGTGTCGTACATTTCCCAGCCGTCATTTTGATATTGAAATTTCCCTGAATATACATCTACATACTCTGGATAATTAACATCTAGTGCCCAACGGGCTATGTCTAATTCGTGTGTGGCATTATTTCCTGTTTCTGCAGTTCCAAAATCCCATCCGTACCAGTGCCAATTATAATCCCAAGTATCATGCATATAATCTTTTCGTGGCGATGGACCTTGAAAAAGATCCCAGTCCAAACCTTCAGGAGGATTTGCTTTTTTAGGAATTGGAACTTCACTTCTAGAATTTGTGTAAAATGCAATTGCTTTATATACATCTCCAATAACACCATCATGGATATCCTTAATAATAGATGCTGATTCTATTGATGATCGTTGTTGGTTCCCCATTTGTATGAGTTTACCATATTTTTTTTGATATGCAATTAGTAATTCTCCTTCTCTTGGATTATGGCTACATGGTTTTTCTAAATACACATGCTTGTTAGCTTGCATAGCCATACATGCTCCTGGAGCATGCCAATGGTCTGGTGTAGCCATAAATATGGCATCTATATTTTTGTCATCTAAAATAACTCTAATATCATTTTCTAATTTTGGCTTGTAATTAATTGACTTAGAGATGGTCTTAGCTGCTTTTTCGCGCTGACTTTTCATAACATCGCATAAATACACGAGTTCCACATTATTAGTTTTATCTGAGATAGCTTCTATGTAAGCACCCCATCGTCTGCCTAACCCTTGAATAGCAACTTGAATTCTATCATTAGATCCAATAATTCTTGAATAACTTTTCGCAGAAGCACTTGTTAGACCACCAGTTAATGCTACACCAACGGCACCTGTTGTTGCTTTTTTTATAAAATCTCTTCTATTTGAACTCATATTTAAATTATTTTTTAATTAAATTCTCTAATTTTTATACTTCTGTAATGCACGGTATTCCCATGATCTTGAAGTAAAATATGACCGCTAGCCCATTGACCAAAGTCAGACCATTTTTTGTATTTACTGTATGCTACGAGTGCTCTAAACATTTGGGATTGCCTGTCGTATTCTATTACTTTTTCATTATTTAACCAATGTTCAACATTAGACCCTATAACAACTATTCTTGCTTTATTCCATCTATTAACGCCTTTAAATTGTTTGCTTCTTCCTTGTACTGAAAGGTTTTCTGCGGTTATTAAATCATATAAGGAACCAACAGTTCTATTACCATTAATACCAGCTTTAGCGTCTGGATGATTTTCATCGTCTAAAATTTGAAATTCACAACCTATTGCAGAACCAGGGCCTTTGTTTAATTCAGAATCAACAAAGTATTTAATACCGCTATTAGCACCTTTTGTAATTTTAAATTCTAATTCTAATTCAAAACTGCTAAAAGTATTTATAGTAATAATGTCTCCTGGACCTGTCGATTCTCCCCCGTCAGTTGCTAGAATGGTTAATTCGCCGTCTTTTATTTCCCATCCAGAATTTGGAAATTGGTCTATTTTTGCACCTTTCCATCCTTTGTTAGTTTTGCCATCCCAAAGTAAACGCCAACCTTTATTTACTTCGTTTTTAGTTAATGAGTTTTTTAGATAACTAACCTCTCTTACTTCTGGATCTGATGGCCAAAGTTCTTCATCTAAGTTATTTGTTTTAATTCTAATATTTTTCCATCTAATTTTTTTACCAGCGTCTTCATTTTTAGACCCAATACTGTGAACTTGTAAAGCAATAAAACCTGTAGCAGTTTCACTATCAATTAAATTTGCACACTGTATTCCATTAATCCAGGTTCTAATGTGGTTTCCAATTGCTTCTATTCTGCATCTATTCCAAACGCCGTTTTTAAAAGCCTTTCGTGCTTTTTGGTTTATAGATAAAGGGTACATCCAACCTCTTCTAGCTTCATCATAAATACCTCCACTAAAAGCACGATTGCTAGGATCTAATTCAAATTGATATCCATGGACTCTACCGTTCATATAGTCTTTAGTGCTATTGGATCTAAATTGAACTCCTGAATTAACAGATGGATCAACCATAACATCAAATTCTAAAATATAATCACCATAATTTTTATTAGTAGTTAAAAAGCTATTGGTTGTGTTGGTTTTTGTAATGCCAATAATTTCATTGTTCTCTACTTTGTATTTTGCAGTTCCGTTAAGTTGTTCCCAACCCGTTAAGTCTTTGCCATTGAAAAGCAATACCCATCCATCTTCTGAATTTTGCGAATTAGCTTCATTGCCTATAAGGTTAATTAATAGTAAATTAGTTATAAAAAAAAGGCTAAATTGTAGTTGTTTCATTTCTTTTATTTGTTTTGTTGTAATTGTGTGCGCACACGTAAAGTTGGTTTATTTCTATTGATTAGCCAAATAAATTAACTTCTTTTTATTAAAACGTTTGTCGAAAACGTTTGAGTTTTAAGTATATTATTATCAAGTAATCAAAGTGTTAACAATACAATATTTTTTATTTACAGTTACTGTTATAAATAATTTTTGGTTAAAATATGAGTATCTTAGCTATACTTAAAACACTATATTTTAACAAATAAAACTACTATGTTAGAAATTCCAGAAGCTTATAAAATCAAATCACTTTTACACCAAAAAACATATTTAGTAGATGGTGAATTAAAACAATGGAAAGGAGATGTTACAGAAGTTTTTTCAACAATATCTTCAACACTAGATTATAAACCAACTTTGTTAGGAACTATTCCTAATTTAGGCGAAAAAGAAGCTGTGTCGGCTTTAAATTCAGCGCTAAATGCATATGATAAAGGACAGGGGTTGTGGCCAACAATGAAGGTTGAAAATCGTATTGCTTGTATGGAAAAGTTTGTTGAACAAATGAAAACCAAGCGAGAAGAAGTTGTAAAACTTTTAATGTGGGAAATTGGTAAAAACCTTCCAGATTCTGAAAAAGAATTTGATAGAACCGTTGATTATATTTATGATACTATTGAAGCTTATAAGCAAATAGATAGAGACTCAGCTAAGTTTGAAAAAAATGATGGTGTTTATGCTCATATTCGTCGAGGGCCATTGGGTGTTGTTTTATGTTTAGGGCCTTATAATTATCCTTTAAATGAAACATTTACTTTACTTATTCCGGCATTAATTATGGGTAATCCTGTAATTTTTAAACCAGCAAAGATAGGGGTTTTGTTAATTTCACCATTATTAGAAGCTTTTCATGATAGCTTTCCTAGAGGTGTTGTAAATATTGTTTATGGTAGAGGGCGAGTGCTTGCTACACCAATAATGAAATCAGGAAAAGTAGATGTGCTCGCTTTAATAGGTAATAGTAAATCTGCTAATGCTTTGCAATCGCAACATCCTAAAGGAAATAGACTGCGAATGGTTTTGGGTCTAGAGGCTAAAAATCCAGCGATTGTTTTACCAGACGCCGATTTAGATTTAGCTGTAGATGAATGTATTGCTGGTACTTTATCTTTTAATGGACAACGCTGTACAGCGTTAAAAGTATTGTATGTTCATGAGTCTGTTGTTGAAGAATTTAATAGACGTTTTTCATATAAAGTAGACCAGCTTAAATATGGAAATCCTTGGGAAGATGGTTCTAAATTAACACCTTTGCCAGAAGAAGACAAACCAGCATATATCCAAGATTTAATTGATGATGCTCAAAAAAAAGGCGCGAAAATTTTAAATAAAAAAGGAGGAGAAACAACAGAGAATTTTATTTTTCCAGCTGTTTTATATCCTGTGAGTAAAGATATGAGGGTTTTTAAGGAAGAACAATTTGGTCCCGTTATTCCTGTGGTGTCTTTTTCTCATATTGATGAACCTTTAGATGACATGGCAGAATCTAATTACGGACAACAAGTGAGTTTGTTTGGTAAAAATATACAAACCTTATCGCCGCTTATAGATACGTTAGTAAATTTGGTGTGTCGTGTTAATTTAAACAGTTCTTGTCAGCGTGGACCAGATGTATACCCATTTACAGGAAGAAAGGATTCAGCGTATGGTACTTTAAGTGTTCATGATGCTTTAAGATCATTTTCTATTAGGACTTTTGTTGCATCAAAAGATAATGAGTATAACAAGACTATTTTAGAAGAATTATTAAAAAACAAAACATCAAACTTTATAAGTACAGATTATATCTTGTAAAAAATAATAATTTAGATATCTCTATAACCTCAAAAACTTTATATAGTTTTTGAGGTTTTTTTATTTTTTAAAGGTTCTTCCTTTCCATTTATAGTTTGAAAATGTAGATAGAAAAGCAATATAAACACTAAAGAAAGGATACAGTAAAAAGCCAAAAACAAAAGATTTTAATATCTCTTTTTGATTAAAAAAAGTAGCCGATTTGTAAATTAAAAAGAAATCGATATTCAATTTTATAAAAAGGATATAAAGCAAAATTTTAAAATTGAAACTTCCAATAATAGTAAGTAATACAGACGTAATTATTAAAGCATTCATAACTAAAACAATAATGCCTGCGAGTTTACCAAACCAATTATTATAAGCGCTTGTTTTTGCAGCCCAACGAAGCCGTTGAGATATTAAATGTTTCCACGAGTTTTGAGATTCTGTTGAAACAATGGCTTGTTCGCATTTTAAATAATGAAGCGCTTTAGGTTGTTTTTTTGCAACCTTTTCTAGTAGAAAAATATCATCACCGCTTGCAATATTACTATTGCCATCAAATCCGTTTAATTTTTTAAACAAAGCTTTTTGGTAGCCAAAGTTTGCACCATTACATAAAAAAGGTTTTTTTAAACTAAAACCACCAATGGTTGCACCTTGTAAACTTAGTAAGTCGAGTAACTGAAACCTGTTTAAAAATGAATTTGTAGATAGGTATGTTACAGGAGCAGCAATACATTGAGCGTTTGTTTTTTGAATGTATTCATCAAAACTATCTAACCAATATTTAGGTAATACACAATCGGCATCGGTAGTAATAATCCAGTCGTTTTTTGCTTGATTTATGGCAGAGGTTATAGCGTCTTTTTTAGGGGAATTTGTTTTTCTTTCATTCTGAATAATTGAATAGTTAGTATTAATGATTTTTTCAATTAATGCAACCGAATCATCATTAGAATCATCATCAACAAAAATAATCTCATAAAGGTGTTTATGGTAATTTAGTGTTTTAATAGATTTTAATAATTCGGGTAAATGTTCAGCTTCATTCCTAAAAGGAATAATAACAGAGAATTTTGTTTTAGAAGGTAAATCTTCTAATTTAAAAACAGGAACTTTATCAAATCCCATAGCAAAACTTGCTATTAAAATTAGATAAAAAATGGTTATGATGATGCTTGCTAAAATCATTGTTAATTATCGTTTTTGGGAAGTTTAAATTTAAGTACAAAATAGCTTCCTATGATACTTGGTAATACAAAATTAAGTAACCACATGATGGTGATGATGCTTAAAACAGTGAGTTCGTTAATGCCCAAAAAAGCAAATAAATAAACGGCAACACTTCCTTTTATAATCACATCAAAAATAAAGATACTAGGAATAATAGAGGAAAGTAAATACATAGAAGTAATGCCTGTTATAGCATTAAAATATGTTATTTCAGTATCAAAAATGATTAGTAGAAAGTAAAATTGAAATGAAAAAATGGCATATCGTATTAATGATAAAAACCACCCGAATCCTATTTTGTTTTTGGGGAAATTTGAAATAAAATGTTTAATTTTTTCAAAAGAAACCCCTTTAATAGTGAACTTGCTTATTTCTTTAATTCCGAAAGTAATTAAAACGATAAGCGTGATGCTACTTAATAGTATTATGAGCAGATTGTTGTTGTTTATAGTTAAGTTATAATTTGAAATAAAAAAAGACAATCCTATAATGCCTAAAATAACCGTAACACTCATTTGAAGTAAGTTACTTATTAGGTTAATAAGCATAATTTGTTTTCGGTAATTTTTAGTGAAGTAAATAGCTTTTGCTCCATATTCTCCAATACGGTTAGGGGTAAATAATGATGCTGTTAGTGATCCTAAACTTTGTTCGGTAGCATTTTTAAAAGTAATTTTTTTAATAGGAATTACTAAATTTTGCCATTTTGTAATTTCGAAAAACCAATTAAAAAAACTTAAAATGAGTAGAAAAGTGATGTTTTTTATTGAAAAAATGTTGTTTTCATTCAAAAAATCAATAAAAACAGAAAACTGTAATTCGTTATTGTTTGTTAGTTTTTGGTAAATAAAATAAAAAGCCACAACTACAATGCTTAATTTAATAAGCACAAAAAAGAATTGTTTAGTTTTGTATGAAAGTGAATATGTCATAAATACAAACGCAAAATAAATCATTAATATACTTTATCATCATGATAGTATAGATTTTATTAATTAATGAGTAAAGAAAGAATTATTTTAGGTATTGATCCTGGAACAACTATTATGGGGTTCGGACTCATAAAAGTGGTTGGTAAAACCATGCAATTTGTTCAGATGAATGAGCTAAATTTAAAAAAGTACGACGATCATTATTTAAAACTGAAGCTTATTTTTGAACGCACCATAGAACTTATTGATACACACAATCCAGATGAAATAGCTATTGAAGCACCATTTTTTGGAAAAAATGTACAAAGTATGTTAAAGCTTGGTCGAGCTCAAGGTGTGGCTATGGCAGCGGGTTTAAGTAGAGAGATACCAATTACCGAATATTTGCCAAAAAAAATAAAGATGGCCATTACAGGTAGTGGTAGCGCTAGTAAAGAACAGGTTGCTAAAATGCTTCAGAGTGTATTAGGACTTAAAACATTGCCTAAAAATTTAGATGCCACTGATGGTTTAGCAGCTGCAGTGTGTCATTTTTATAATTCTGGTAGAATAGAAGTGGGTAAAAGTTATTCCGGTTGGGATGCTTTTGTGAAGCAGAATGAGGCTAGAGTTAAGAAGTAATGGCAGGCATCTACATACATATACCTTTTTGTAAACAAGCATGTTTTTATTGCGACTTTCATTTTTCAACATCTTTAAAAAAGAAGGACGAACTAATTCAGGCTTTAGCAAAAGAATTGGTTCTTAGAAAAGATGAACTGAAAGACAAAACCATTGAAACCATCTATTTTGGAGGAGGCACACCATCTATATTATCAATAGAGGAATTAAATTTTTTGGTTTCTGAAGTTTACAACAACTATAATGTTTCAGATAATCCGGAAATTACTTTAGAAGCCAATCCAGATGATTTATCTGAAAAAGCAATAATCAAATTATCTAAAAGTGCTATAAACAGGCTTTCAATTGGCATTCAATCTTTTTTTGAAGACGATTTAAAAAGTATGAATCGTGCACATTCATCAGAGGAAGCTAAGGCTTGCTTGCAGATAGCAACTCGCTACTTTGATAATATAACTATTGATCTTATTTACGGTATTCCGAATATGAGTCTAGAGAAGTGGAATAAAAATTTAGACGTTGCCTTTGGTTTTGGAATTAATCATATTTCAAGTTATTCGCTTACGGTTGAAACTAAAACAGCCTTAGATACTTTTATTAAAAAAGGAACATATCCGCCAATAGATGAAAATCTAGCACTTCAGCATTTTAATCATTTAATAGAAAAAACAACAGAGCAAGGTTTTGTGCATTACGAGATTTCAAACTTTGGTAAGCCAGACTATTTCTCAAAACACAATACGAGTTACTGGCAAGGGAAATCGTATTTGGGTATTGGGCCTTCGGCACATTCTTTTTCTAAAACTCAGCGTAGTTGGAATGTGGCAAATAATTCAAAATATATTCAAGCCATTCAGAATAATAGCTTACCAAATACTGTTGAGGTTTTATCGAAGAAAGATCAGTATAACGAATATGTTATGACAGGTTTACGTACTATCTGGGGAGTTTCATTAACAAAAATTGAAAGTGAGTTTGAACAAGAATTTCTTCAACATTTAAAAGCTTCTGCTGAAAAGTTCATAAAGCAAGAACTACTTGTTATTGTAAATGAAACAAATGAATCTGTTCCATTAGAAAAACTAATAACAACTCAAAAAGGAAAATTTTTAGTTGACGGAATAGCAGCAGATTTGTTTATGATTTAAGTATATTTGAATATGTTAGCTACTATTCAATACAATTCAAGAAAACTTCAGATAAATTTATCAAATCCAATTGATATTTCAATGCCATTGCGTGCATCAAAAAGTAATGTAAATGCATGGTATATTGATGAGCCAAAAATAGAACCAGCAAAAGATGGCGAATGGATTGCAAGTGTAAAAGAAGGCGCTTGTATAAATTTTAATAATATATTTTTTAATCCGCATGCTCATGGTACACATACTGAATGTGTGGGACATATTACCGAGAAAGTACATTCTATAAACCAGAATTTAAAACAGTTTTTCTTTTTAGCAGAAGTTGTAACAGTTGCTCCAGAAAAGTTGAATGAGGATATGGTTATTTCAAAAAAGCAATTACAATTTGCCATTGGTAACAAGAAAAGAGATGCTATTGTTATAAGAACCATTCCTAATACAAACGATAAAATTTCTAGGCAATACTCCAATACCAATCCTACTTATTTATTAGAGGAAGCTGCCATTTATTTAAGAGAAAAAGGCATTAAGCATTTGCTTATAGATTTGCCAAGTGTAGATAAAGAGCGTGATAATTGCGAATTATTGTCGCATAATGCTTTTTGGAATACTAAAGGAGAATTGCGATTAGATGCTACTATCACCGAATTTATTTTTGTACCAAATACGGTTGATGATGGTTGCTATTTTTTAAACCTTCAAATAGCACCTTTTGAAAACGATGCTACTCCTAGTAAACCTATTTTATATAAAATAATTGAATGATGAAGACAACGCTGAAATTAGAAGAATTGGCAATGTTTATTTTAGGAATCTTTGCTTTTAATCAATTACATTTTGCTTGGTGGTGGTTTTTAGCACTTATTTTAACACCAGATGTTGGCATGTTGGGCTATGTAATAAATACAAAAATTGGTGGTATTGTCTACAATATTTTTCATCACAAGGGATTAGCTATTCTATTTTATATTATTGGGATTTATTTACAAAATGATGTTTTGCAACTAGTAGGAATTATTTTGTTTTCACACGCATCGTTTGATAGAGCTTTGGGTTACGGTTTAAAGTATTCAGATAATTTTAAGAATACGCATTTAGGTCAAATAGGGAATTAATAATTATGGAAGCATTTTTAGGAATTATTATAGGCGTTTTAGTTAGTTTAGGAATTGTTACCTACTTTAAATCTATAAAGAAAAAACAGTTAGTAAACGCACAGTCGGTTTTACTTTTAGATAAAATAAAAAAGGTTTGTAAGTTTATAACTGTTGAAGGTGATTTTGCTGAAATATATCATTACGAAGATGTAAAAGAACGTTTTTTAAAAATGATAACCAGCAAGAAAAAAGCATTGGTTGTTATTAATGCTAAAGCTCATGTGGGTTATGATTTAGCAAAGATAGAGTTGCAAGCAGACACGATAAAGAAGATCATTGTTTTAGAACATTTTCCGCAACCAGAAATTTTATCTATAGAAACCAATTTGAATTATTACGATAAATCGGATGGTATATTTAATAAGTTTGAAGCTTCAGATTTAACAGGATTACATCAAGAAGCTAAACAACATATTCAAGATAAAGTGCCAGAAAGCGGCTTGATTCAAGTAGCACAAAAAGAAGCCTTAGAAACCATCTTGCTTATGGAAACTATTGTTGAAACCATTGGTTGGAAACTGGATTATTCGGCATTAAAAATTGAAACAGGAACTACTAAGAAATTAGAGTGATTTTGTCGTTCCTGCAAAGGCAGGAATCTGTAGATTGTTTCGAATTTAATTTGACCTAAATGAACATAGAACAACTTCGCAATTATTGTTTAAGCAAAAAAGGAACAACCGAAGAGCTTCCATTTGACCAACATACATTAGTTTTTAAAGTGCTAGGGAAAATGTTTGCATTAACCTCTTTAAAAAAATGGGAACAAGGGGAGTCATCTATTAACTTAAAAGCCGATCCAGAATATTCTGAAGAACTTAGAACTAACTATAATAGCATTCGTCCAGGATTTCATATGAACAAAAAGCATTGGAATACACTTTATCTGCACGAAGGTGAATTACAATCACAACTTATTAAAGAGCTTATAGATCATTCTTATGATATGGTTATTAAAACAATGTCTAAAAACTTGAAAGACAGTCTTTTTTAAACTAAAAAAATAATATGAAATGTAAAATAAGCGTTTTTTTGTTGTACATTTATATACTTTCATCTCCTTAATTTATTTTAATAGCATAATCAAAACGCCCTTAAATCTTAAAGTAGTATTTAATTTTAACCATAATATAAACTTTAATTTTTAACAGATTATGAAAACAATCAACCAATTATTTTCAACAATGGCAGCTGCACTTTTGTTGTTTACAACCTCTATTATTTCAGCCCAAGAGCAGCAAGAAGGACCACAGTACATTACCGTAACTACGATGCATTGGAATATGGATTATGAAGATTTTGATATGGATACATGGAAATCTGTAGAAAAAGAATATTTAGACAAAGTGACCAAAAATAATGAGCATATTATGGCATCTTCTTTTTATTTGCACCAAATGACAGCGGATAATACAGAGATAATTTATGTTAATGTTTACGGGTCATGGGGTGCTATTGAAAAAGCAAGTGTGAGATCTGGAGAATTAGAAAAGGAAGCATGGCCAGATGAAACAGAAAGAAAAGCGTTTTTAAAGAAACAGCAAGCGTATTATTCTCATGAGCATTCAGATGAAATATATACAACATTGCCTTTAGTTAAGCCAATACCTCAAGACAATACAAAAGATATGATATGCTATGTTAGAAAAACACATTTTGCGTATCCAGAAGATGTTGAAAATTCTGAAATTAAGGATTTTATGACTGAAAACTTTAATAAGTTAATTAAAGATAACCCGTTAATTAAAGGTTATTATCCACACAGACATGCTTGGGGTAGTGATGGAACAGAAATTATGGAAGGTTATTTTTTAGATTCCATGGCAGATTTAGAAGCTATGTTTGATGGGCTTCCAGATCTTATGAAAGAAGCATGGCCAGACGAAGCTGTTCGTAAAGCAAGAGGCGAAAAAATGAATACTTATTTTACAGGTGTTCATGGAGATGCTGTTTATAAATTTCTAGCTGAACTTTCAAAATAATAAGAATTTTCAATTAATAAAAAAGGATGCTTTTAGTGTCCTTTTTTTATTTGTAATCAATTTGTAGGAGCTTTTATTTAGGTGTAATATTGCAAAAACAAAATAGCAAAATGAGTGTACTAGAAACTTTAAAAGACAGAAGTAATAACACATGTGAATTGTGTGCATCTAATACCGATTTATCACAATATACCATACCGCCATCATTAAATGAAAACGTGGCTAACGATGTATTGGTGTGTAAAAACTGTTTAGACCAAATAGAAGGTAATGAAGAAATGGATACTAACCATTGGAGATGTTTAAATGATAGTATGTGGAGTGAGTTTGTAGCAGTACAAATTATGGCTTGGAGAATGCTTCAACGATTACGTGCAGAAGGTTGGCCTAAAGATTTACTAGATATGATGTATTTAGATGATGATGCTTTAGCACTAGCGCGTGCAACAGGTGAAGATAAAGACGAGAGCGAGAAAATTATACATAGAGATGTAAACGGAGTTGTCCTTAATAATGGAGACTCGGTTGTTTTAGTAAAAGACCTTAAGGTAAAAGGATCTAGCATGGTTGCTAAGCAAGGAACGGCGGTTAGAAACATTCGTTTAGATAGAGATAATGCCGAATTTATTGAAGGTAAAGTAGGGCCTACTTTAACTGTTATTGTTACTAAATACGTTAAAAAATTATAGTATTTGGGTGTTACCCTGAAAAATCTGGAGAGCTTAAACAAATACCTTATCCTACCATAAATAAAAAACACTTACACCTTTTTAATTAAAAAGGTGTAAGTGTTTTTTATTTAAACAGCAAACTAAAATTTAACAAGACGTATCAGCAATAATCTTCCATTTTCCATCAATCTTTTTGAAAACAAGCATAAAAATACCATCAGCATTTCCAACTTCGCGTTTTAAATGAAATTCGCCTAAAACATAATAAGCACCATCACTTATTTTACTAATGTCATTAATTTTATAACTTAATGTACCTGTGTGGTCTTTAGTTGGGTAGCTTTTTAGGTAGCGTTCTAACGTGTTCTCCCATCCGTAGGTAATGCCATTGCTTCCATAAAATTTAAGCGAATCACTTTTCCAGTAGCCTTCCATAAATTCTTCAATATTGTCTTTAGACCATGCAATACGTTGTGCTTTTAAAACTTTATTTATAGCTTTTTTATCTTGTTCTTCAGTTTGAGAATAGCTATTAAAAGCAGTGAGGATAAAGGTTAATATAAGGAGCCTTTTCATGATTGTTTTATTTTAAATGAGTTTTTTAGGGTCTTTTTAATTCTATAGTTGTTAAATATTAAAATGAATACTTTAGCATTAGAAGTAAAAATAGGAAATCTTGTTTAAAATATGTTACTCATCTATTAATTAATCTACTTGTGTTTTCAATACAATCATTTCAAATCACAAGCTGCTCCTTAATATATAATATCACAAAACATTTTTTTGATGCTTATAAAAGGCATCTGCTTGAAGTTGTATAAGTTCCCTCGCTTTTTTGCGCTTATAAGTGTATAATTCGTCTTCGTTTTCTAGGTCTGTATAAATACGGTCGTTAATAGCAAAATCTGCTTTTAACATGGCGTCTCTTTGACTTTTATTTTGAAGTACGTTTGTTTTTATAGCTGTTTCTTGGTCTTCTAATTTATAATCGTATACGCCTTTTGGAGATAATAGTTTAGCAAGAATAGGAGAGGTTTCAATAGCTAAAAACAATAAGAATATAAAAAATGATGGTAACCAAGGTAATTTTCCTAAAGCATTAACACGCGCCATTAAGCCATCAAAGTTATTAATAATGGGTTGCGTAGTTGCAACTTGTGTATCATAATCACCATTTAGTTGTACTATTCGGTTTTCAATAGCTACAATTTTTGATTTGTTAGCGGCTTTAAGTTGTTGTAATTCGGCTAAAAGCGCATCGTGTTTTTCTCTTTTTTCTTTGTAAACAGGACCTTTTCCTAAAAGTTTGGTTCCTGCGGTTCCTTCGGCTTCAGCAATGTAAGTGTTGTAAAGTGCATTTACTTCAGCTTCTTTGGTTGCTATGTCTTTTTGTAAATTAGTTATTTCATTTTGAAGCGAAGCGATAGTAGGTGTGAATTGTTCCGAAATTTGGTTTTTATTAGCAAGGGTTAATTCGTTTTTTTGTTCTAATAAAACCTGATTAATTTCTTTTTCAAAAATTTTTAATTCTAAAGGTTTTGAAATAACAATAGCTATAATTACTGCTAATACGATTCTGGGAGATGCTTGTATTAATTCGTCTATAATGTTTCCTGTTTTCTTGATGGTAGAAACAATATAGCGGTCTAAATTAAAAATGAGTAAACCCCAAATAAGTCCGAAAAATATAGCAGTATAAATATTGTCGAAAACAGTGTAAAGTGCATAACTACCAGCTATAAAAGCCATAACTGCTGTAAAGAAAACTGTAGCTCCAACACCAGCATATTTGTTTTGTTCGCCTTTAGAGCATTGCTCTAAAATATCGGTATCTGCACCCGAGCAAATAATGAAGAATTGCTTTAACATAATGATTGATTTTGATTGATGATTGTCTATTAGAACGCAAAACGTATCAAAATGTTACATTAATTGGTGTGAAAATAGTTCGGATTTGCGTTAGCGATTGAAACGGCATCCTTTTTTGAGGTACGAGAAAAAGATATAGTTGAAAGCGCGACCTTTATCCTGATCTTTTTTCAGGGTAAAGGTAACGCCCAAATTATTTTGAAAGTTCTGTAAAATATTTATAAAATAGTGGAATGGTTTCGATGCCTTTTAGGTAATTCCAAACGCCGAAATGCTCGTTTGGTGAATGTATGGCGTCGCTATCTAGCCCGAAGCCCATTAAAATAGTTTTGCTTTTTAATTCTTGTTCGAATAATGCCACAATAGGAATGCTCCCACCGCTACGTTGTGGAATTGGTGTTTTTCCGAAGGTGTCGTTATAGGCTTTATTGGCTGCTTTATAGCCAATGCTGTTTATTGGTGTTACGTAACCTTGTCCGCCATGATGTGGTGTCACTTTTACGGTAACGCCTTTTGGAGCGATGCTTTCAAAGTGTTTGGTGAATAATTCGGTAATGTTTTCCCAGTCTTGGTTTGGAACCAATCGCATAGATATTTTAGCATAAGCTTTACTTGCAATAACGGTTTTTGCACCTTCGCCAGTGTAACCACCCCAAATGCCGTTTACATCTAAAGTTGGTCTGATGGCATTACGTTCGTTGGTTGTGTATCCTGTTTCGCCATAAACAGCATCAATATCTAATGCTTTTTTATAGTTTTCTAGACTGAAAGGCGCTTTTGCCATTTCTGCACGTTCTTCTTTTGAAAGTTCTTCAACTTGATCGTAAAACCCAGGAATGGTAATGTGATTGTTTTCGTCATGCAAAGACGCAATCATTTTAGTTAATACGTTTATTGGGTTTGCTACGGCACCGCCGTAAAGTCCAGAGTGTAAATCTCTGTTAGGACCTGTTACTTTAACTTCAACATAACTCAATCCGCGTAATCCAGTTGTTATTGATGGCACATCGTTAGCTATCATGCCTGTGTCAGATATAAGAATGACATCATTCTTTAATTTCTCTTGATTGTTTTTTACAAAGGTTGCCAAGTTAGAGCTTCCAACTTCTTCTTCGCCTTCAATCATGAATTTTACATTACAAGGGAGTTGGTTGGTAGATGTCATGAATTCCATGGCTTTCACGTGCATGTACATTTGTCCTTTATCGTCGCAAGCTCCACGTGCAAAAATAGCACCGTCTGGATGTTTGTCTGTTTTTTTGATAACAGGTTCAAAAGGAGGAGAATCCCATAAATTGATTGGGTCTGGTGGTTGTACATCGTAATGGCCGTACACTAATATGGTTGGTGAATTTTTGTCAATTATTTTTTCACCATAAACAATAGGGTAGCCATCTGTTTTGCAAATTTCAACGGCATCGCATCCTGCTTTTTCTAAACTAATTTTTATGGCATCGGCAGTTTTTAAAACATCATCTTTATAAGCAGAGTCGGCACTTATAGACGGTATTTTAAGAAGTTCGATGAGTTCGTTTAAGAAACGATTTTTATGTTCTGATATGTAAGATTGTATTTGATTCATGAGTTTTTCTATAGTTCACTCAAAAGTATAAAAAAAAGAATGTTTTTTAGGGCTAAGAAGTTTGCAATTTAAAAATCTTGTTTATATTTGCAGTCCTTTAGCGGGCGTGGTGGAATTGGTAGACACGCTAGACTTAGGATCTAGTGCCGCGAGGTGTGGGAGTTCGAGTCTCCCCGCCCGCACTGTAAAGGAAAAGCTGACTTTTTAAAAGTTGGCTTTTTTGTTTTAAAAAGTATTCATATTTCTAATTATTCCTCTGTTTATAAGCTTTAGGAGAAACTCCCATATAGTTTTTAAATAATCTTGAAAAGTATAAAGGGTCTTTGATACCTAATTTTACACTTACTTCTTTTATGCTTAAATCGGTGTAGTTAAGATATTCGCACGCTTTTTGAGTTTTTTTAAGATTGAAAAAATGTATTAATGAATAACCCGTTCCTTTTTTAAATAAGGTTTGTGTATAAGATGTTGAAAGATTAAATGCTTTAGCAATGTCTTCAGATTTTAATGATTTACTAAGATTGTTGTTTAAAAAAGCAGTGATAGAACCAACTAAATTATCGTGTTTGTTAATATTTACAGTAGCGTCAATATTATTGTAAATAAAAGCACTAATAAAGTTTAGGCTTAAAATATTAGCATATTCAAGTTGAGCATCTAAATAAGTGTTGTTTAAAATTTCAAATATTTGGTTGAATAGTTTAATACGATCATTATTAAAAGCAATAGTTTCGTTTCTGTTTTGTCTTTGTTTGTTGTATAATTCTTCTGCAATTTTTCCATCAAAGTGCATCCAGTAAATACTCCAAGGATCTGTTTTGTCCGATTTATAGGTGTGAGCCAAATATTTAGGAATAATTATATATTGATTAGGAGAAATAATTGTTTTTACACCATCCGTTTTTACCCAGCCAGACCCTTCAACACAATAAATGAAAATATAAGTACCATGATCTTTTTTTCGTTTTCTAAAGTGGTTGCTTGCTTTCGGGAAATATCCAATGTCAGAAATGTGAAAATTACTTGTAATGGTGTTGTTTTTTAATCTGCTTTTCACCTCATTAGGCAGTATAATGATTCGTTGACCTAAAAAACCTTCTTTTAAAGTTGATTTGTCCATGTTTATTAAAAAATAGTCTATTTTATTAATGCTTAGTTTTCAATTATTTAGTGCTTTAGTATATTGTAATCAAAAAAAAGTGTTTAAAAAGATGTAAATAACTAAAAATAGCATGTAAATATAACTTAAAAAGTTAAGGGTTAGAATTTGAATGTTTATCAAAGAATAATCTATATTTTTATTAAAAACTAATTTGTAAATGAAACCAACTAAATTTAATATTCCCTATTTACTGTCATTAGCGTTTGTGTCTGCCATGGGAGGATTACTATTCGGTTACGACTGGGTAGTTATTGGAGGTGCAAAACCTTTTTACGAGCTTAATTTTGAGATAACGAATTCGCCTGCTTTACAAGGTTGGGCTATGAGTAGTGCACTTATTGGTTGTATTTTTGGTGCCGTTATTTCTGGAGTTATAGCCGATAAATTAGGTAGAAAAAAATCTTTAATTATTGCGTCTGTTTTATTTACCGTATCAGCATTTGGAACAGGTTGGGTTGACACCTTTACGCCTTTTATTTGGTATCGATTAATTGGCGGATTGGGCATAGGTTTGGCTTCTACATTATCGCCTATGTATATTGCAGAAATTGCACCAGCTAAATTTAGAGGTCGGTTTGTCGCTATTAATCAGCTAACCATTGTTGTTGGTATTTTGGCGGCTCAAATTGCAAATTGGTTAATTGCAGATCCTATTGCAGATAGTGCAACTCCTATAGATATTTTAAATTCTTGGAATGGCCAAACAGGGTGGCGCATTATGTTTTGGGCAGAATTAATTCCCGCTGGACTATTTTTTATATTCATGTTTTTAGTACCTGAAAGTCCACGGTTTTTAGTTAAGGTTAATGAAGATGAAAAAGCAAGTCGTGTTTTAAATAAAATTGGAGGCGATGCATATGCTTTACAGGAATTAGCTAACATTAAAGATTCATTTAAAGAAGCTGTTAAAGAAACATTTTCTATTTCAGAATATCGCAGTAAAAAAGTATTACCCGTTTTAGTAATTGGTGTTGTGTTAGCAATATTTCAGCAATGGTGTGGTATTAATATTATCTTTAATTATGCACAAGAAATTTTTACCTCTGCAGGTTATAGTGTTGGTGATATGTTATTCAATATCGTTATTACAGGTAGTGTTAATCTAATCTTCACGTTTGTTGCTATGCGAACGGTTGATAGTTGGGGACGGAGAAAATTAATGCTTTTTGGTTCAATTGGTCTTGCAGTTGTGTATGCTATTTTAGGCGCGGCGTATTATTTTGAATTTAAAGGCTGGCCTGTTTTAGTGTTAGTAATTACAGCTATTGCCATTTATTCTATGTCACTGGCTCCTATTACTTGGGTAGTACTTTCAGAAATATTCCCTAATAGATTAAGAGGTGTTGCTATGGCAATAGCTACTTTTTCACTTTGGGTAGCCTCCTTTATATTAACCTTTACGTTTCCTATTTTAAATGAAGCATTAGGTTCGTATGGCACGTTTTGGGTCTATAGTTTTATATGTGTTTTAGGGTTTGTTTTTATCAAACAAAAACTTCCTGAAACCAAAGGAAAAAGTCTAGAAGAAATAGAACAGGAGTTATCAAAAGAAGAAAAATAAATAATCATAGTATGAAATTTATAAACATAACTATAGTACTTCTCTTTTTAGTCATAGTCTCTTGTGGAAAGCAAGAACCTAGAGAGTTCGATTTATCTGGTGATTGGCAATTTAAAATCGATTCACTAAATAAAGGTATTTCTGAAAAGTGGTATATTCAAAAATTACCTGAACAAGTTAAGTTGCCAGGCTCTATGACCGAGAATGGTAAAGGAAACGATATTTCTGTTAAAACAAAATGGACTGGGCAAATTGTGGATAGTGCATGGTATACGGTTGAAAAGTATGCTAAATATAGAGCTGACGGAAATGTAAAGATTCCCTTTTGGCTTCAGCCTAATAAACACTATGTAGGTGTAGCATGGTATCAGAAAGAAATTGATATTCCTTCATCATGGGTAACTAAGAATATAGAATTAAAACTAGAGCGCCCGCATTGGGAAACACAAGTTTGGATTGATAATAAATATGTAGGCATGCAAAATAGTTTAGGTACGCCTCATAATTATGATTTAGGAAGTTTGCCTGAGGGTAAGCATACTATTTCAATAAGAATAGATAATGCCATTCATGATATTAATCCTGGTATAAATGCCCATAGTATGACCGATCATACGCAAACAAATTGGAATGGCATCATGGGAGCTATTAAATTGGAGGCTAAATCTTCAATAGTATTTAAAGATGTGAAAATTTTTCCTGATGTACTTCAGAAGAAAGTAACCATAATTGGAGCGATTAAGAATAGTACAGGTGAAAATAAAAAAGTCCAATTGCGAGTAAAAGTAAAAGGTGTTGGAGAGAATCCTCAATTATTAGAAGAGGTTATAAAGGATATTGAAACTAATACTGAAGGTACTTTTGAATTAGATTATCCAATGGGAGATAATCCTTTGCTTTGGGATGAATTTCACCCTAATTTGTATTCGATGTCTTTGAGTTTAAAATCACCTTTAGGTGAAGATACTGGAGAAGTTACTTTTGGTATGCGAGAGTTTAAAACGAAAGGCACTCGTTTTGTTATAAACGACAAACCTGTCTTTCTTCGTGGCACACTTGAATGTGCCATATTTCCAAAAACAGGCTATCCAGCAACAGATGTTGCCTCTTGGAAAAGAATCTTAAAGATTGTTAAGGCACATGGTTTAAATCATATGCGTTTTCATTCATGGTGTCCTCCTGAAGCCGCTTTAGAAGCAGCCGATGAATTAGGAGTTTATTTGCAAATAGAAGCTTCTACTTGGCCAAATGGTAATTCGTCTATAGGTGATGGTTTTCCAGTTGATGAATGGTTGTATAAGGAAACGCAAGCTATTTTAGATGCTTATGGTAATCATCCTTCTTTTGTAATGATGACTTCTGGTAATGAGCCACTTCGAAGAAATCACAAACCCTATTTGCGAAAATATGTAGATCATTTTAGAAAAATTGACAACCGTAGACTTTATACAGGAGCAGCTGATAGACCTTATTTAGATAATTTAGATTATTATAATAATTCGTATGCACGTATTCAGAGGTGGGGTGAAGGAGAAAACAGCATTATAAATAAGAGACCTCAAACAGATTTCGATTTTAATTATTTTACAGATACGATACCAATGCCATATGTGAGCCATGAAATAGGACAGTGGTGTGTCTATCCAAATTTTAAGGAAATTGCAAAATACACAGGTGTTTTAAAGCCAAAGAATTTTGAGATTTTTAAAGAAACTTTGGAAGATAATCACATGGGGCAACTTTCAGATAGTTTAATGTTAGCTTCTGGTAAATTACAAGCGCTATGTTATAAAGCAGATATTGAAGCGGCTTTACGAACTAAAGGTTTTGGAGGATTTCAGTTATTAGATTTACATGATTTCCCAGGTCAAGGCACTGCTTTAATTGGTGTGCTAGATGCCTTTTGGGATGAAAAAGGTTATATTTCACCTGAAGAATATAGTAGATTTTGTAATGAAACAGTGCCTTTAGCACGTTTAAAGAAACGCGTGTTTTTTAATAATGAAAATTTAGAAGCTGCTATTGAAGTCGCACATTTTGGAGAGCATCCATTAAGGAATGCTACAACCTCATGGAAACTTACAGCTGTTTCTGGAAATGTAATTAAACAAGGCGATTTTGAAAAAAGAGATATCCTTCAAGATAATGGTATTCCTTTAGGGGAGATAGATGTGAGTCTAAATGAAATCAAAACATCTCAAAAACTAACACTGACTGTAAATGTTGGTGATTTTTCAAATAGTTGGGATGTTTGGGTGTATCCTTCCATAAAAAAAGAAATAGATAAAACACAGTTTAAAGTAGTTAATGCTTTAGATGAAGCTACTATTTCTTATTTGAAAAATGGCGGAAAGGTTTTGTTGACTACCAAAAAAGGTAGTGTGAAAGCTGAAAAAGGCGGTGAAGTAGGTATTGGTTTTTCAAGTATTTTCTGGAATACGGCATGGACTCAGGGACAAAAGCCTCATACTTTAGGAGTTTTGTGTAATCCTAATCATCCTGCTTTAACTGAATTTCCAACAGAATATCATTCTAATTGGCAATGGTGGGATGCTATGAGTCATTCCAATGCAATTATTCTAGATGAATTTTCACCAGATTTAAAACCAGTGGTGCGAGTCATTGACGATTGGTTTACTAATCGCAGATTGGCTTTGGTCTTTGAAGTGAAAATAGGTGAAGGAAAACTATTAGTTTCAGGAGTCGACTTAATATCAGATATAGAGAATAGACCAGAAGCACAGCAATTGCTTTATAGTTTGAAAAAATATATGGTTTCTGAAGCTTTCAATCCTTCAGTCGAATTAGATATCAAATCCATTGTAAATTTATATAAATAGTAACGTAAATGAATGCAGTTAAAGCTTGGAAAGAGATTGTTGTGATTCCAACTTACGAGGTAGGAACACCAGAGAAATATCCTGTTTTTTTAGACAAAAGAGTCTATCAAGCAAGTAGTGGTGCTGTATATCCGCATCCTGTAATAGAAAAAATAAGTGATGAAAAAGTAGATAAAGAATGGGAAGTCGTTTTCATTGAAAACGATTATATAAAAATCATGGTCATTCCAGCCTTGGGAGGAAGGATTCAAATGGCTTATGATAAAATTAGAGAACGCCATTTTGTGTATTATAATCAAGTTATTAAACCGGCTTTAGTTGGTTTAACAGGACCTTGGATTTCTGGTGGTATTGAGTTTAACTGGCCACAACATCACCGACCAAGTACTTATGATCCTACCGATTTTAAAATTGAAGAAAATAAAGATGGAAGTGTTACGGTTTGGGTTAGCGAAGTAGAGCGTATGTTCCGTACCAAAGGAATGGCTGGATTTACATTGCATCCAGATAAAGCGTATTTAGAAATTAAAGCACAATTATATAATCGTACACCGCATCCACAAACCTTTTTATGGTGGGCAAATCCAGCCGTTGCTGTTAACGATCATTATCAATCTGTTTTTCCACCAGATGTGAATGCTGTTTTCGATCATGGAAAACGTGATGTTTCCGAATTTCCTATAGCAAAAGGTGAATATTATAAAGTCGATTATGCCCCAGGAACCGATATTTCAAGATATAAAAACATTCCTGTTCCAACGTCTTATATGGCTATTCAGTCTGATTACGATTTTGTGGGCGGTTATGAAAATGATTCCAAAGGCGGATTGCTTCATGTGGCAGATCATCATGTGTCTCCAGGAAAAAAACAATGGACTTGGGGTAATGGCGATTTTGGTAAAGCATGGGATAGGAATTTAACAGATAGTGACGGGCCTTATATTGAATTAATGTGTGGAGTGTATACCGATAATCAGCCCGATTTTTCATGGATGCATCCTTATGAAGAAAAAACGTTTAAGCAGTATTTTATGCCCTATTATAATGTAGGAGTTGTAAAAAATGCGACTAAAGAAGCGCTTTTAAATATTGAAGCATCAGAAAAAGAAGTGACTGTAAAAGTTCATGTTACATCTATATATCCAAAGAGTAAATTAATTTTAGAATCTTCAGAAAAAGTATTATTTGAAATAGATCAAGATTTAGATCCTAAAAATGGTTTTGAAAAAACCATTGCTTTAAAAGGAGCTTCTTATCAAGATTTAACAGCTACAGTAAAAGATGCTAGCGGAACTACATTAGTGTCATGGTCGCCGAAATCCTTAAAAGAAGGTGATATTCCTAATTCTGCAGTTGCTGCAAAACAACCAAAAGACATAGAAAGTGTCGAACAATTATTCTTAAGAGGCCAGCACTTAGAGCAATATAGACATGCGACTTATAATGCTACAGATTATTATTTAGAAGGCTTGTCTCGCGATCCTTATGATGTACGATGTAACAACGCTATGGGTTTATGGTGTCTTAAAAAAGCGAAATTCGAAAAAGCTTTAGAATATTTTGATAAAGCTATAGAAACCTTAATAGAACGTAATCCAAACCCGTATGATGGCGAACCTTATTTTAATAGAGGTTTAGCGCTTCGATATTTGGGAAGAACAGACGAAGCTTATGCTGCATTTTATAAATCATGTTGGAATGCCGCTTGGCAAGATGCAGGTTATTTTAATATAGCTCAAATAGATTGTGTAAAAGTTAATTACACAAGAGCTTTGGAGCATATAGATAAAGCCTTAATTAAAAATTGGCACAATCATAAAGCGCGTCATTTAAAAATTATCATTTTAAAAAAGCTAGGAAGAATTGAAGAGGCCATTCAACTAGTAAAAGATTCTTTAGCTATAGATAATTTCAATTTTGGTGTATTATATGAAAAGTATCTTTTAACAAGTGATAAAGAAAATCTTAATGAATTAAAAAATCTGTTAAGAAATTACGACCATAATTATATTGAATACTCTTTAGATTATGCGCAATGTGGTCAATTTAATCAAGCCATAGATTTTATTGGTTTATTAATTGATACTAAAAAAGAATTATATCCAATGGTTTATTATTTCTTAGGATGGTATCACGAGCAAAATTTTAATGAAGGAGAAGCTAAAAAGGCTTATGGATTAGCACAAAAAATGTCTAGCGATTATTGTTTTCCAAATCGATTAGAAGAAGTTATTGTGCTGCAATCTGCTATTCAATTTAATTCAAACGATGCAATTGCATGTTATTATTTAGGTAACTTTTGGTATGCAAATAAACAATATACAAATGCTAAGCAAGTATGGGAAACAGCTGTTAGTTTAGATAATGAAAACCCTATTACGCATAGAAATTTAGCCCTATTATACTTCAATAAAGAGAATAAAAGAGGCTTAGCAAAGCAACATTTAGAAACTGCTTTTAAATTAGATACTACAGATGCACGTTTGTTAATGGAGTTAGATCAGCTTTATAAAAAGATGAATGTTTCTGTTGATGAGCGATTAGATATCTTAGAAAAGCATATCGATTTAACAGAATCTAGAGACGATTTATATTTAGAACGTGTTGCTTTGTATAATTTTAAAGGTAATTTTTCTAAAGCTTTAAATTTAGTTCAAAAAAGACAATTCCATCCTTGGGAAGGCGGGGAAGGCAAAGTTTCTTTTCAGCACATAACAGCTCAAGTAGAAGTAGCGAAGCAAACTATAAAAACAGGTAATTATAAAAAGGCGATTACGCATTTAGAAGCTGCTCAAGTATATCCTCATAATTTAGGAGAGGGTAAGTTACATGGTACTCAAGAAAACGACATTAATTATTGGTTAGGTTGTGCTTATGAAAAATTAGGTGAATTAGAGAATGCCGAAGCTAGTTGGGAATTAGCTTCTGAAGGGCTTAGCGATCCTAGTCCGGCTATTTTCTATAACGATCAGCAACCAGACAAAATATTTTATCAAGGATTGGCTTTGCTTATGTTAGGAAAAATAGAAGAAGCCAATTATCGATTCAATAATTTAATAAATTATGGTAAAGCTCATATGAACGACCATATAAAATTAGATTATTTTGCAATCTCATTACCAGATCTTTTAATATGGGAAGAAGATTTAAATGATCTTAATAAAGTACATTGTTATTATTTAATTGGTTTAGGGAAATTAGGGTTGAAAGACTTAGAAGGGGCAAAAGAAGCTTTTAATAAAGTTTTAGACCAAAATTTATATCATTTAGCTGCAAAAATTCATCAAAATATGGCTTTATAAGATATAAAATTCTTTGTTTTTTTTCTAATCAATGATTTTTTTCTAGTAAAAGATAAAAATATTTTACGCAACCGATTGCATATTTTGTAAAAGTGTTAATCCTTCAGAAACATTTAAAATAAAGGGCTTTGCATATATTAGGTGATTATTCTTGGTGTTAATTTATTTAATTATTTAAGATAGAGGTTGTTGTTCGTGCGTTTTAAAACAAAAAATCCATAAGTGTTTTTGTAACACTTATGGATTTTTTATATTATATTTGCAAATATAAGTTTCTATTGTATTTAATAATAGTTTTTGTTGTAAAAACTTTAAAATATTATGGAAATTAAATAGAAAAACAACAATACACATCAAGCTATTAAATTAACCAAAATTGAAATGAACAAAAAATTAGATCAACAAGCGGCAGATAATATTAGAGCATTAGCTGTGGCAATGGTAGAAAAAGCAAATTCAGGACATCCTGGAGGGCCAATGGGAGGTGCAGATTTTATGCATATTTTATACTCAGAGTTCTTTAATTTCGATCCATCTGATATGACATGGGCTTTTAGAGATCGCTTTTTTATGGATGCAGGACATTTATCTACTTTAATGTATGCGCAGTATTATCTTTTAGGTAATTATGAAAAGGACGACGTTGCTAATTTTAGACAATGGGGTTCTATTACACCAGGGCATCCAGAGGTTGATGTAGCTAGAGGTATTGAAAATACATCTGGACCATTAGGTCAAGGTCATACTATGGGTATTGGTGCTGCAATTGGAGCAAAGTTTTTACAAGCTCGTTTTGGAGACTGGATGAATCATAAAGTTTATGGTTTCATTTCTGATGGTGGTGTACAGGAAGAGATATCTCAAGGTGCAGGTAGAATTGCAGGACATTTAGGGTTGAGTAACTTTATTATGTTTTTTGATTCTAACGATATTCAATTGTCAACATCTACAGATGAGGTGACTACTGAAGATACAGCAATGAAGTATGAATCATGGGGGTGGAAAGTTGTTACCATCGATGGTCATAACCATGATGAAATAAGAAAAGCATTAACAGATGCTAATAATGAAACTGAAAAACCAACTTTAATTATTGGTAAAACAATAATGGGTAAAGGTTGTGTGACTGCAGACGACGCTATGTTTGAAGGTGAGTGTGAATTACACGGTCAGCCAATAGGACATACAGGAGCAGATTATGCTAAGACTTTATTAAACTTAGGAGCAAATCCTGAAAGTCCGTTTGATATTTACGAAGATGTAAGTACTTTTTATAAAGATATATTAAAAGAAAAAGTTGCTAAGGCAGCAGGGAAAAAAGCAGAAATTGAAGCTTGGAGACAAGCAAATGCAGATCTTGCTGCAAAATTAGATTTCTTCTTATCTGGAGAATTACCAGAATTAGATTTTGAATCTATCGAGCATAAAGCAGGATTAGCTTCTAGAGCTGCTTCTTCTGGAGTATTAGCTTATTTAGCTGAAAACGTAGAAAACATGATTGTGTCTTCTGCTGATTTATCTAACAGTGATAAAACAGACGGTTTCTTAAAGAAAACCCATGCACTTAAAAAAGGTGATTTCTCAGGGTCGTTCTTACAAGCAGGTGTTGCTGAGTTAACTATGGCTTGTATTGCAAACGGATTAGCATTACACGGAGGAATTATTCCTGTAGTTGCTACATTCTTTGTGTTTTCAGATTATATGAAACCAGCCATTCGTTTAAGTGGTATTCAAGAATTAGGTGTGAAATATGTTTGGACGCATGATGCATTCCGTGTAGGTGAAGATGGACCAACACACCAACCAGTAGAACAAGAAGCTCAAATTCGTTTGTTAGAAAAACTTAAAAACCATAGTGGGAAACCAAGTTTCTTAGCATTACGTCCTGCTGATTCAGCTGAAACAAGTGTGGCTTGGAAAATGGCTTTAGAAAATAAAACGACACCATCAGGATTAATTTTGTCTAGACAAGGTATTAAAGATCTTCCTGCAAAAGGAGCTTCAAGATATAGTGATGCTTTAGCTGCTGAAAAAGGTGGTTATTTAGTTAAAGAAGTTGAAAATCCAGATGTTGTTTTAGTAGCAAACGGATCGGAAGTAGCAACGTTATTTGCTGCAGCAGAAATTTTAGAAGCTGAAAACGGATTGAAAGTAAATATTGCTTCTGTAATTTCAGAAGGTGTTTTCAGATTACAATCTAAAGAATATCAAAACTCTGTAATTCCTCAAAACAAACCTTTATTTGGTTTAACAGCAGGATTACCAGTAAATTTAGAAGGTTTGGTTGGAGCTAACGGTAAAGTGTTTGGTTTAGATCACTTTGGTTATTCTGCACCAGCAACTGTACTAGATGATAAGTTTGGTTTTACAGGAGAAAAAGTAAGCAAAGAAGTATTAGAATATTTAAAAACAGTATAAAACTACAGATATGAAATTTTTTATTGATACAGCAAATTTAGATGATATTGCAGAAGCTCAGGCTTTAGGAGTATTAGATGGTGTTACGACAAACCCATCATTAATGGCAAAAGAAGGTATTACTGGAGCCGAAAATATTTTAGCACATTATCAAAAAATATGTGATTTAGTTGAAGGCGATGTAAGTGCTGAAGTTATCTCAACAGATTTTGAAGGTATGGTTAAAGAAGGTGAAGCATTAGCTGCTTTACACCCTCAAATTGTTGTTAAGTTACCTATGATTGCTGCTGGAGTTAAAGCTTGTAAGTATTTTTCAGATAAAGGTATTAGAACGAATGTAACACTAGTGTTTTCAGCTGGTCAAGCTTTGTTAGCAGCAAAAGCTGGAGCAACTTATGTATCTCCTTTCTTAGGGCGTTTAGATGATATTTCTACAGATGGTTTAAACTTAATTGCTGAAATTAGATTAATTTATGACAACTACGGTTTTGATACAGAAATTTTAGCGGCATCAGTACGTCACACTATGCATGTTATTGACTGTGCTAAATTAGGTTCTGATGTTATGACAGGTCCTTTATCTTCAATTACTGGATTATTAAGACATCCTTTAACAGATAGCGGTTTAGCTAAGTTTTTAGAAGATTATAAAAAAGGAAATCAATAATTAATAGTTGTTGATTGTAATAAATGAGAATTGAAAGTAGAATATACGAAGAAACGCAAAAGCTAAAATTAGCTGTTGATTGTATTATTTTTGGCTTTAATGACAATAGATTAGAGTTGCTTTTAATTCACAGAGGGTTCGAACCCGAAAAAGGTAAATGGTCTCTAATTGGCGGTTTCATTGGTAATGATGAAGATCTTGATGAAGCCGCTAATAGAGTTCTATATAATTTGTCTGGTTTGCAGAATATTTATATGGAACAGGTTCGTACTTGGGGTAAAGCGAATAGAGATACATCAGGTCGAGTAATATCGACAACCTATAGTGCTATGATTTTGAAATCAGAGTACGATGAAGAAAAAGTAAGTGCTTATAACACAAAGTGGTTTCCTATTGATGCGCTTCCAGAACTTGTTTTCGACCATAAAGATATGGTAGAATCAGCAATAAGACGATTGAGAAGACGCGTTAGAAATTTCCCGATAGCTTTTAATTTATTACCTCCAAAATTCACTTTGCCACAGTTGCAATTGCTTTATGAAGGTATTTTGAATGAAACTATTGATAAAAGAAATTTTAGACGGAAAGTTTTTCAAATGAGGTTTTTAGTCAAGTTAGAAGAGAAGGATATGTCCGAATCTAGAAAAGGTGCATATTTCTATTGTTTTGATGAAGATCTTTATAATAAAGAACAAAACTTTAATTTATAATATAAAAAAAGCAACTTATATATAAGTTGCTTTTTTTTGTTTAAAATTTATAAGCGTCTATGTTACACTTATAAAAATATGTCTTATCTTGCCGTCAGCAATAAAATCTATTTAGATTAATATTATGAGTGATGTAAAATATACCATAGGAATGGATTTTGGCTCAGATTCAGTGAGAGCCTTAATAGTTAATACTCTAACGGGGCAAGAAATGGCTACTGCCGTTCATTATTATGCACGATGGAAAAGCGGTAAATATTGTGAGCCTTCAAAAAATAAATTCAGACAACATCCTTTAGATTATATTGAAGGAATCGAGAATACTATTAAAGCAGTGGTGTCTCAGGTGTCTAAAGATGTTGTAAACAATATAGTTGGTATTGGTGTCGATACTACAGGGTCTACGCCTGTTGCAGTTGATAAAGCCGGAACACCATTAGCGTTGTTAAACGGATTTGAAGAAAATCCAAATGCGATGTTTGTTTTATGGAAAGATCATACCGGAATAAAAGAAGCTGATGAAATTAATACGCTTTGTGAAAAATGGGATATTGATTATTCTAAATTTGAAGGTGGGATTTATTCTTCAGAATGGTTTTGGTCTAAAGTTTTACACGTTTCAAGAGCAGATAAGCAAGTATATGAAGCAGCGCATTCTTGGGTGGAACATTGCGATTGGGTGCCATTTTTGTTAACAGGAGGAAATGATGTTAGTCAAATGAAACGTAGTCGTTGTGCTGCAGGTCATAAAGCCTTATGGCATGAATCTTTTGGTGGTTTGCCTCCAAATGATTTCTTTGCTGCTCTAGATCCTGTTTTAGATGGTTTAACAGATAGATTGTATAAAGAAACATATACTTCTGATGTTTCTGTTGGAACACTTTCAGAGGAATGGGCAAAACGATTAGGGTTATCAACATCTGTTGAAATTGCTGTTGGTGCTTTCGATTGTCACATGGGAGCCGTTGGCGTTAATATAGAGCCTTATTATTTAACAAAAGTAATGGGGACTTCAACCTGCGATATTTTAGTAACGCCTTTACAAGAAGAAGAGCATTTAGTGAAAGGTATTTGCGGACAAGTAGATGGGTCAGTAGTACCAAATATGTTAGGTTTAGAAGCAGGACAATCTGCTTTTGGCGATATTTATGCGTGGTACGAGCGTTTAATTTCTTGGCCAATTAAAGAACTTATTGGAGATTCTAGTTTAATAAGTGAAGATATAAAAGAAAAATTAGTTGAAGAATCAATAGCTAATATACTTCCGAAATTAAGTATAGCAGCTTCAAAAGAACCTATTGGTGCTTCAGGAGAACTGGCTTTAGATTGGATGAATGGAAGACGAACACCAGATGCGAATCAAAACTTAAAAGGAGTTATTTCTGGAATTAATTTAGGAAGTACATCGCCTAAAGTATTTAGAGCTTTAGTAGAAGCTTCTTGCTTCGGAGCTAAAAAAATAGCCGATAGATTTATCAGTGAAGGTATTCCTGTAAAAGGTGTAATTGCATTAGGTGGTATCGCAAAAAAATCATCTTTTGTTATGCAAGTTATGGCAGATGTTTTAAATTCCCCAATTAAAGTTGCAAAATCGGAACAAGCATGTGCTTTAGGAGCTTCTATTTTTGGAGCAGTTACAGCAGGAGTTTATGTAGATACAGAATCTGCAATGAATGCTATGGCAAGTCCTTTTGAAAAGATCTATGAGCCTATAAAAGAAAATGTAGAAGCTTATAAAGAAGTATATAAAAACTATAGCGAATTATGTATAGCTATGGAAAATCATATCATGCAATAATAAAATTATGAGTATCTATAAAACATTAAAAGAAGAAGCTTACGAAGCCAATATGGAGCTTCCAGAATTAGGCTTAGTGCTATTTACATTTGGTAATGCTAGTGCTGTTGATAGAGATAAAGGTGTATTTGCTATAAAACCTAGCGGTGTTCCTTATGTAGATTTGAAGCCTGAAGATATGGTGATTTGTGATTTTGATGCTAAAATAGTTGAAGGAACTATGAGGCCTTCTTCAGATACAAAAACACATGCTGTTTTATATAAAGAATGGGGAGATATTGGAGGCGTGGTACATACACATTCTACTTATGGAACTGCTTGGGCTCAGGCTATTAAAGATGTGCCAATTTTTGGAACCACACATGCCGATCATTTAATCTCTGATATTCCTTGTGCACCACCAATGAAAGATGAGTATATTGCTGGAGATTATGAACATATGACTGGGTATCAAATTATAGATTGCTTAAAAGAGCGTGGCTTGGATTATAATGAAATAGGAATGATTTTAGTTGGCAACCATGCGCCATTTACTTGGGGTGCAACTGCTGCTAAAGCCGTTTATAATAGTGCTGTTTGTGAGGAAGTTGCAAAAATGGCATATTTAACTTTGCAGATTAATCCAAATGCTGTTATTTTGAAAGATGCATTAAAAAAGAAACATTTTGAGCGTAAGCATGGAACTGATGCTTATTACGGACAAGGATGTTAAAAATAAAATAAACCAATTAACCTTAATATTAATTAAACTAAATAAATATGAGTATTTTATCTTTTGTTGCCTTTACATTACTTGTTGCTGTTATAGCATGGTGGTCTACACGAAAAACAGATGAGAGTTCATCAGATGGCTATTTTCTTGGTGGAAGAAGTCTTACTGGTCCAGTTATAGCAGGATCGTTACTGTTAACCAATCTATCTACAGAACAAATTGTGGGAATGAATGGTGTTTCTTTTAGAGATGGTATTCCAATTATGGCATACGAAGTTATAGCTGCTATTGCGATGGTATTTACAGCATTTGTATTACTGCCTAAATATCTTAAAAGTGGAATTGCTACCATTCCTCAGTTTTTAGAAAACCGATATGGTAAAAGCACAAAAACAATTGTCTCATTATTATTCTTATTAGGTTACGCTATATCTATGTTACCAACAGTGTTATATTCTGGAGCATTAGCAATAAACACTATGTTTGATATTCCTGAGATGTTAGGAATGGAAGCAGAACCAGCCTTATGGGTAACTGTATGGACTATTGGTATAATAGGTAGTATTTACGCTATTTTTGGAGGCTTAAAAGCTGTTGCTGTTTCAGATTCAATTAACGCAGTTGGATTAATTGTTGGGGGATCATTAATTCCAATTTTTGGTTTAATGAAAATAGGTGATGGTAATGTGTTTACTGGTTTAGATAGATTAGTAACGAAGCTTCCTGAAAAGTTTGATATTATTGGAGGGCCAGATTCTGATGTCCCATTTTGGACACTTTTTACAGGAATGATTATTGTGAATTTTTATTATTGGGGAACCAATCAGGCTATTATTCAAAGAGCACTTGGTGCTAAAAATTTAAAAGAGGGTCAAAAAGGACTTTTGTTAGCTGCATTTATTAAAATATTAGGGCCATTTATTGTGGTACTGCCAGGTATTATTGCTTTTTACATTTTTAATGGTGATTTAGCAAATGCAGATGAGGCATATCCAATGGTTGTAAAAGCTGTGTTGCCAGTAGCATTTATTGGTTTCTTTGCAGCTGTTCTTTTTGGAGCTATTTTAAGTTCGTTTAATAGTGCTTTAAATAGTTCGGTAACATTATTCGGATTAGATTTTTATAAAGAATATATAAACAAAGATGCTTCTGAAAAACAAGTTGTAAAAGCTGGTAAAACGTTTGGTATTGTTTTAGCTATATTCTCAATGGCAATAGCGCCTTTATTGTATGGTGTACAAGGTGGTATTTTTACATATTTACAAGAATTAAACGGGACGCACAGTGTGCCAATTTTAGCTATTATAATTGTTGGTATATTTTCTAAACGTGTATCAGGAAAAGCTGCTAATATCGCCATCTTATTTAGTGCTATTACTTATTTAATTTTATTGTATGTTGTTAGACCAATGTGTATAGAGTCTGGTTCGTATTTTCCACATTTCTTACATTTAATGGGAGCGCTTTTCGTTCTTGTAGTATTAATTATGTTTGTTGTTAGTAAGTTCTTCCCAAGAGAAACTGATTATGAACAAGTATATACTAAACAAGTTGATATTACTGAATGGAAATATTTAAAACCAGTTGGATATACAGTTGTTGCTGCAGTTGTCGGACTTTACATTTATTTATCATAAGAAAAACATTTTAAAAATAATGATCAATTTTAAGCAAGGAGACATCTGGTTTGTAACTGGAAGTCAAGATTTATACGGTCCAGAAACACTTAAACAGGTAGCCGAACATTCAAAGGAAATTGCAAATGCTTATACAGCAAATACAACTATTCCAGTAAATGTCATTTTTAAACCAACGGTAAAATCGCCTGAAGAGATTCATGCCATTTGTAAAGCGGCTAATAATGATGATACATGTATTGGTATTATTACTTGGATGCATACTTTTTCACCAGCTAAAATGTGGATTGCAGGTTTAAATGCTTTACAAAAACCATTTTTACATTTACATACGCAGTTCAATAGAGATATTCCATGGAATTCTATTGATATGGATTTTATGAATTTAAACCAATCGGCACATGGTGGTCGTGAGTTTGGATTTATAGCATCAAGAATGCGCTTAAACCGTAAGGTAGTTGTTGGACACTGGCAAAACGAAAAAGTAATTAAAAAAGTTGCCGATTGGTGTCGCGTTGCTAATGCAGTTGCCGATAGTAGAAAAATGAAAGTGGCTCGTTTTGGAGACAATATGAGACAAGTTGCTGTAACCGATGGAAATAAAGTATCTGCTCAAATTAAATTTGGGTATGAAGTTAATGGTTACGGTGTTGGCGATTTAGTAAAATACATTGATGGTATTTCAGATGCTCAAGTTGATAGACTTGTTCAAGAATATGATGATACTTATGTAATGGCAGCAAAAATTAAAACAGATGGCACGATGCGATCTGCTTTAAAAGATGCCGCTAAAATAGAATTAGGAATGCGTGCCTTTTTAGAAGAAGGTGGCTATACAGCATTTACCGATACGTTTGAAGATTTACATGGTATGAAACAATTGCCAGGTATTGCAACACAACGTTTAATGGCTAGTGGTTATGGTTTTGGTGGTGAAGGCGATTGGAAAACATCAGCTTTAGTACGCACCATGAAAGTTATGGGAGCTGGTTTAGAAGGCGGTAATAGCTTTATGGAAGATTACACCTATCATTTCGATCCAGATAACTCAACCTGTTTAGGATCTCATATGTTAGAAATTTGTCCGTCAATTGCTAAAGCCGATGTGTCTTGTGAAATCCATCCGTTAGGAATAGGAGGAAAAGAAGATCCTGTAAGATTAGTGTTTAACGGTGGTGCAGGTAAAGCATTAAATGCATCTGTGGTAGATATGGGGAATCGTTTTAGAATGCTTGTAAATACTGTTGAAGCAGTCGATATTAAAAATGATTTACCAAAACTTCCTGTGGCGCGTGTGCTTTGGGATGCTAAACCAGATTTACAAACTGCAGCAGCAGCTTGGATTTATGCTGGAGGTGCTCATCATACTTGTTATAGTCAAAATATTTCTGCGGAGTCTTTAGAAGATTATGCTGAAATAATGGATATAGAGTTTTTACTAATAGATGAAAAAACAGATTTATACAGATTTAAACAAGAGCTTCGTTGGAATGATGCTGCTTATGTTTTAAATAAAGGTTATTAAGTAATAAAACTTATTAATAAAACTAAAAGACTGCCTGAAAAGGTGGTCTTTTTGTATTTGTTTAAAAAAGTAAATATTTAACATAAATATTGGTAACATTTTTAATGTTAGATAGTCTAGTTCTTAACGACTAATACCAAATAGAATATAAAATAGTGTACTAAAAAAGAACGAGACACATGCGGTATATAATATTTGAATTGGTTTCAACCAATTATTCGTAACTTTGTTATATCAGAAATCTAATATTATGAAATTCTTTGATCAATCAGAATCGCCCCTATATTTAAAAATAAGCTTTAATAAGCTTATTGAGCAATATGAAGCGCTTGTTAATAGCGAGGATGAGTTTGTTGCTGCTAAAGCAAGACATATATTAGAAATTCAAAAACCATATCCGGAATTAAGAGCAGGTTTTACAGATTTTTCATTATTAGAAACTTATGAAAAAGAAATACAGTTTATACTGCAAGATGTATTTAGTCCTGTTTTAACTAAAAATGAGATAAAAGCAGCTACAGTACCTTTTCAAAATCTGATTTTTAATTCTTCAGAAAGATTTAAGAATATTATAAAAACAGGTGGTAATGATTTTGAATTGAAAATTAAAAACATGCCTGAGAATGATAGGTATATTATTGCTTGTACCATTGTTTTAAATTTTTGTTATGGTTACGATTTAAATTTTAAACGTCCATTTTATTACGAAATACCAGATGAAAACGGTGTAATACGTTATTATAAAATATTGTATAATGCCGATTTTTGTGAAATTACACCAACTGAAAATGCGTGTAAAATAACTCAAGAAGATTATGACGAATTATTAGATAATTTTGATAATATAGATTTATGGAAAGAAAAATTTCCGCCTAATAGTTATATTTTTAAAGGTTTTGTTATCTCAAATATATTCGATGTTACAGAGGATCAATCTATTTCAAATATTAAGTCAAGTTTAATAGGAGAAGACAAACGTAAGGATGAGACTTTTATAGAGTCGTTTCATGAGATTTTTAGATCACTTTTCGGATTAAAAGATATTAAAGTAGGTTTCTCAATATATAATCAAGAGGAGAATAGTTTCGAGCATATTTATGGTGCAGGTATGAATAGTTTTTTATTAAACGAAAAGGAAAGTATATCTTGTTCTGATGCTTTATGTGGTTGGTCTTATAATAAATTAATAAAGGAAAATAATTGCTTTGCAATATCTGATATTGATAAAAATGTTAAGAAATTAAAGCAAGATCCAGAATCACATGTGCCACAAGTAATGGCTTTACACAATCAAGGTATTAAGAGTGTCATTTTTGCTCCTATAGCAAATGATGATGGCTTAATGGGAATCATAGAAATAGTATCAGATAAACCCAAAGTGCTTAATAGTATAAATGCTAATAAGCTTATAGATGTGATGCCATATATTGTATCGGCAGTTGAACGTTCGAAAAGTGAAGAGGAAAATTTAATTGATGCTATTATTCAAAAGGAATGTACTTCTATTCATCCTAGTGTACAATGGAGATTTCAAAAAGAAGCTAAAAACTTTATTAAATCAGAATTTAAAGGAGAACAAGCTATATTTAAGAAAATAGCATTTGATGATGTTTATCCTTTGTATGGGCAGATTGATATAAAAGGATCTTCGGAAGCAAGAAATGAAGCAACAAAACAAGATTTAACACTGCAGTTGAAAGCTGCAAAAAGTATTTTTGAAAGCGCATCGCAAATTGAATCATTACCTATATATGACCAATATATATATCAAATCAATGATTATTTAGAAGGATTGACTTCGCATTTTCAGGTAGATAGCGAACAGCAAATTTCGGAGTTTTTTAAGGAAGATATAGAGCCTGTATTTAAGCATTTATTTACTTTAGAAGCTTTAAAAGAACAAATCAATGCTTATTTTGATAGTATAGATGATAAAGTAGAAGTGCTTTATAGTCATAGAAAAGATTACGATGAAACTGTAGCCTTAATTAATAAGGAAATGGCGTCGCTTTTAGATAAAAAACAAGTAGAAGCACAGGCTATGTATCCGCATTATTTCGAACGTTTTAAGACGGATGGTGTAGAGCATAACATGTATATAGGTGAAGCTATTACAAAAGAAGATAGTTTTAATCCTATTTATTTATATAATTTAAGGTTATGGCAATTGCAAGTCATGTGTGAAATGGAAAATTCATTTTATCAAATGCAATCAAAATTCCCTATCTCACTGGATGTAGCTTCTATGGTTTTGGTGTTTAATCAACCTTTATCAATAAGTTTTAGAATGGATGAAAAGCAATTTGATGTAGATGGCACTTATAATGCAAGATACGAAATTGTAAAAAAACGTGTAGATAAAGCTTATATAAAAGGCACTAAAGAACGTGTTACTCAAAAAGGAAAAATTAGTATTGTTTATTCTCAAAAACAAGATGAGAATGAATACTTAAGGTATATTAAATTCCTTCAATCTAAACATTATTTAGATACAGATATTGAAATAGTAGAACTGCAAGATTTACAGGCAGTAACAGGCTTAAAGGCCATTCGAGTAAGTGTACTGTATCATAAAAATGAAGAAGACAAATCGTTCTACACTTATGATGATTTAATGAAGGAGATTAAGGCTTAGGTGTTAACTGTTTTTTTCTTTTTATAATGTCTTCCGTACCATAAAAGAAATCCTGTTACGGGTAAACTAGCGGTTAGTAAGCTAATAATAAAAGCGATTATTTTTCCAATAATGCCACCAATGGCTCCAATGTGTATGTCGTAGTTCATCCGAAGTATTTTTTCAGGAACTTTAGCATCGCTATATTTTCCATAAACCCCAGGTGTTTCAATTTCTTCTAAAGTGTTTTGGTCGAAAAATCGAAAATCTGAGTCATAAAATAAATCTTTACTATTTGATACTTCTATATAAACGCTTGACGAATCAGATTCGGGATAGTGCAATTCAAAACTTTCAGCATTTGGCGATTCTTTTTGAAGTTTTATAATCAGTTTGTCAATTGGAAGCGTGGAGCTGTTGGTTTTAGTTTTGCTTTTATTTTCAGGAATAATAAATGCAGCAACTTTATCACCACCAGTAGATTTGTAAAGTACATACTTTAACCAGTTATAAGACATAACAGAACCTGTAAAGGCTAAGATGAGTGCTAAAGAACAAATATAAAATCCAATAACAGTATGTAAGTCGAAGTTTTTACGTTTCCAACGTGTTGTAGATTTCCAATCGAATTTTAATCGTTGCTTTAAGTTTTTACGCTTTTTAGGCAGCCACAATATAAAACCTGAAATGATTATTAAAATAAAAATTAGAATGGATGCACCTACTACTTGTTCACCAATAGTTTTTGGTAACCATAAACGCATATGACCTTTTAAAATAAAGGCAAAAAAGCCTGAAAGATGGTCATCTATTTGAATGAGGTTACCCGAATACGGGTTTAAAAACACACTCTGATAAAACTCTGGATCGGCATCATAAAAAATAACTTCAATGGCATCATCTGCTTTTTTAAAAAGACTGCCATGTATGGTATTGTTTGGAAAAACTTTTCCAGCAATGGTTTTAACTTCGGTTGGCGTTAAAATGGGTTGATTTTGAGGTGATACCTTTTTGTAATCAGAATAAAGACTTTCAATTTCGGTTCTAAAAGCCCAAAAACAGCCTGTTATTGCTACAATAAAAATAACAATTCCTGTTACTAATCCTAAAACCTTGTGAAGTGTAAGAATATTTTTTTTAAAGCTCATAGTATAAATCAATAAAGGGCAACCTTTATAAGATTGCCCTGGTAAATATATATTCGTTATTAGAACTTGTATTCAAAAGAAGCTATAAACATTCTATTTTGTTGAGGTGTTAATGTACTCCAACCCGAATAATAAGCTTCATCAGTTAAATTATTGCCTTTTACGCTAATTCTAAATTTTTCAGCTTCGTAATAAATAGATGCATTAAATACCGTGTAGGCAGGCAACGTGAACCCGCCAGAATTTGTATAATCTGCCATGGTGTTATAATCGCTTGCGCCATTAAAACCTGCTCCAAAGCCAAAGTTTTTTGCAACACCTTCTTTAAATTGGTAATCTCCCCAGAAGTTGTAAAGAATATCAGATCCTGATTCTGCTGGACGTACTCCAATTAAATCAGGTCTTGATTCAGATTTTGAAACTTCTGCATCATTAAAACTAAAACCACCGCGTACATTTAATCCATCTAAGGGGTTTGCATTTACTTCAAGTTCTATACCTTGGCTTTTAACTGTGGCATCTTGTTGTTTTGCTGCGCCAAAGCCCATGACTTTGTCTTTAACTTCAATATTGTAATAGCTTACAGTTGCTTCTAATTTATTATTAAAAAGATTTGTTTTAACTCCAAACTCGTATTGGTTTGCTTGTTCTAAATCATAGGATTGTAATTGGGTTCCTAATGTTGGGTCGTTAATATCTATAGGAACCAATTCAGGATTTACGTATGAAAAACTATTCTGGTAGTTTGCAAAAACAGATAATTCATTTAATATAGGTTGAAAGACTAAACCAAATTTTGGAGAAAATGTAGACTCATCATAAGCTTGATGATCATCAGAAGGATTGTTTATATCGCCTTCATATTTAAATCTGTCATAACGAATACTTGCCATGGCCGATAGATTCGGTAAGATGTTTAGAACATCTGAGGCATAAATTCCTAAAACATTTTGTTTAGTATTTGTATTAATATTTCCTAAAACAGACAATGCAGTGTTTAAATTAGCAGCGTTTATTGCTGGTTCTCCATATATTAAATCACCTTGAGCAGATACAGTATGTAAGTAACCCCAATTAGAACTTTTATCAATTATATTAGATTCTAAATAATCAATGCCAATTAAAACTTTATTTTTTAAATCACCTAAATTAAAATTGCCTGTAAAGTTTTGTTGTGCGTTGAATGTTTTTGTTCTTGCGTTTGTGTTTTGAGCATATAAAGCAAAGTTTGTTGTTGCTATTGGCGCCGTAGGAATTGTCCAGTCTGCAGCATTCCATAAATAGGTGTAAAAACCATTGGATTTTGCTAATCCTCCAGCAATAATAGTCTGTGAAGACCAACTGTCTGATATTTTGTATGCAACCTCTCCTCTATAATTTTGTGTCGGGTTTTTAATAATAACATCGTTGCTTGTTAAAGATAAATCTCTGTTATAATTTAACGCTTCTACAGTGTTAAAAGCTAAAGGAACTGTTCTGTTAAAAAATAAAAAAGTTTGATTGGTTTGTTCGTTTGAAGATGCTTCGTATGCAAAGTTTAATGATAATTTATTGTTTACTTTATATGACATAGAAGGGGCTAAAAATACAGATTTTCTATACCCAGCATCTTGAAAACTGTTTTCTTTTTGATAACCTGCATTAAAACGCATTGAAAAATTATCATTTTCACTTACGTTTACATCAACATTTAGTTTTCTAAAATCGAAAGAGCCTCCAGAAACAGAAATACTTCCATCTGTGCCGTTATGAGGTTTTTTTGTAACAATGTTAATTAAGCCTCCATAAGAGGTTACAGAGCTTCCAAATAGAGTTGCAGAAGGGCCTTTGATTACTTCAACGCGTTCTACATTTGATGGATTAATAAAACCATTTGTAATACCAGATACACCATTAACGAGTTGAGGTTGTACAGAAAAACCACGAATAGAATAGTAGCCTGCACCATCACCACTTCTACCAGTAGAAGACCATAATTTGTCTACACCTACAGCATTTTTTAAAGCATCTTCAAAGTTATATACAGATTGAGACACTAATAATTGATTGGTAACCGTGCTGTAAACTTGTGAGTTTTCAATGTTTTTAAGAGGCATTTTAGCCACATAAGCACTTTGTTTTCTCGAAAACTTGTTTTTACGTTTGTTTTCTAGAACAACGGCTTGTAGAAGTTCGTTTCCTTCAAAAAGAACAATAGATCCTAAGTTTACAACATTGTTATTTATTGTAACAGTTAATTCTTTAGTTTTATAACCCAAGTAAGAAATAATAAGCGTGTATTCTCCATTATTTAGAGCTGTTATTTCGAAAGTTCCATTTTCATTAGTTTGAGATCCTTTTGTACTGTTTTTAATAATTGCATTAACTCCAAGTATTGGTTTTTTTGAATCATCTGAGACTGTTCCTTTTATTGTTCCAGTTTGTGCAAATGAGTATGCGCTTAGCATAATGAAAAGTGAAAAAGTAATTATTTGTTTCATTTGTTTTTATTTAGACTTAATATAAATAATTGATTTAAGAATGCAAAAGTAGATTCTAGTTACGAATTTTGCAAGTTATTTATAATTAATCTAAATAAAATTATTTGAAGTGTTGATTAAGCTAGTGTTAACCGGTTGATATTTTGTAAGTGTAGAGATTAAAAGGGTGTATTTCTATTAAATAACTCTTCCTGAATATTGAAAAGCAATTGTAAAAGCAATTACACTTAATATAATACCCACCATAAAAACTGAGTAAGTAAGTCTAAGGATTTTGTATTTTTTGTCAAGGACTAAACCTAAAAAGTATAAATCTTTTTTCATGGAAGAATACAAGTAGTCTCTATCTTGCATCATTTCACCCATAGCCCATTCAAAATCTTTAAGGCTCATTTTATGGAAGTTTCCAAAGAACAATAAATTTACTTTTTTATTAGCGACATCTTCTTTCGTGAATTTTCCGCTAGTAACATTCGGTCTCGTTGCTAAAACCGATAAAATAATTGATGCAACCGTAACAATCACAAAAACAACTGTTGGAATTATAAGATAATGATTTGATGGGTTATCTAATTTAGGAATGAGGTTTGATAAGACTAAAGACACAATAATAGCATTTACCGATAGCAGAATATTGGCTTTCGTATCAGCAATATTACTTAATGTAATATGGTTTTTCATAGTCACCCTAAACATGGTTTCAATGCCACGTTCAGGTAATTCTACTTTGTTTTTCTTAAAAGATAATTCTTCTTTTCTCTGTTTAAGTTTTTTGCTGTCAATGTCTAGCTTTTTTTTAGCTTTTAGTAATTCAGAAATGTTTTTACTTTTTCTTTTATCCCAATTTAAAGCAGCTTCGTTGGTATGAAATTTATGTTTCGTAGATAAAAAGTTTATGTTTTCATCTAGCCACTCCGTTTCAGTTAACGTTTTATTGCATGTAAGTTCCCATTCTTTTCTAAGTAATTCTGAGATTTCAATATAATTCTTGCTGCCAATATGGGCACAATCTGCATCTCTTATTATTTTTTCTAATTGATTTTTTGGGACGTGATTTATTGCTGTAGCTAAAATCAAATCACAAACAGAATCAATATCTTTTTCAGGACAGTTTAGAGAATTTAAAAAAGCTTTAGCTATAGTAACACTCTCTTCTTCGTGTTTTTTTATATTTTTTGTATAACCCGTATCATGAAACCAAGTTGCAATTGTTAGTACATTTTTTTCAGAATCTGTTAAACCAGATTGTTCAGCCAATTCCTTTGCTTTTTCAACTACACGCTGTGTATGCGTCAAGTTATGGTATATAAAAGAGCTGTCTAACGATTCGTTTAAAAGGTTAGTTGCAAATTTTTCGGCTTCAACAACAAGTTTATTCATAAATTGTATCAGTTTATTTAGTAAAAATACTAAACTTTGACAATATAAAGTAACGTAATAATTTGTCGTAAATTATACGAATACTTTCAAAGAAGTTAAAGTGTAAATATTTGAATAAAATTTTGACTATATTTAGGTTGAAAATGCATATTATAATTAACTAAAAAAGAAAGGATACATAATTATGCTAACTTGGAAAGAAGTCATCAACTTTTCCGTAAAAGGAAACCCAATTCCAGATAAACGTGTTGAAAGAACAGATTCCGAATGGCAATCTCAATTAACAGCAGAACAATTCAGAATTACAAGACAAAAAGGAACAGAACGTCCACACAGTGGTGCTCTTTGTAGTATTCATGATGCAGGCAAATACAATTGCGTGTGTTGCAATACACCATTGTTCGATTCTACTATTAAGTTTAGTTCAGGTACGGGTTGGCCTAGTTTTACACAACCTATTAAAGAAAATGCTATTAAATACGAAAGAGATACCGCTTTTGGAATGGTTCGCGTTGAAGTAATGTGCAATACCTGCGATGCGCATTTAGGACATGTATTTCCAGATGGTCCAGAACCAAGTGGTTTAAGGTATTGTATTAATTCAGAATCTATGATAATTGAAAGGGAAGAAAATGAATAAACAAAATTTACAATTGGCAACACTTGGAGGTGGATGCTTTTGGTGTGTTGAAGCTGTTTTAAAAGAATTAAAAGGTGTAGAAAAAATAGTTTCGGGTTATACAGGTGGTACGGTTCCTGGTACACCAACATATAAAGAAGTGTGTTCTGGTTTAACAGGGCATGCTGAAGTGGTACAAGTAACGTTTGATGCTAATATAATTTCGTATCAAGATTTATTAGTTGTTTTTATGACGAGTCATGATCCTACAACTTTAAACCGACAAGGTGCAGATACAGGTACACAATACCGTTCGGTTATTTATTATTATAATGATACTCAAAAAGAAATAGCTGAAGTCGTTACTAAAGAAATGGCACAATACTATGAAGACCCAATAGTTACAGAAATAAGTAAAATGGGCGTTTTTCATAGTGCAGAAGCTTATCATCAAGATTATTATGCAAATAATCCCACGCAAGGTTTTTGTAGTGCTGTAATTACACCAAAGCTTACAAAATTGCGTAAAATGCATGCCGAAAAATTAAAATAAAGAAAGGACATTATTTTTGAAAGCAATTAAACTTTATGGCACCGATAGGTGCCATAAAACTAAATATTACAAAGCTTTTTTAGAAGCGAAAAAAGTCGAGTATCAGTTTTTTGATGTTGAAGGAAATAAAAAATCAGCAGAAGAATTACGTAATTTGTACGAAACGAAAGAACTTCATTTTCCAACAATTACAATTGGAGAAAAGCGATTAAGAAACCCTTCAGAAAAGGATTTGAATAAATGGTTAGGTAAATTGATATGAAATTAAATATAAAAGACACTTTTAATAAAGAATTACCGGCAGATCCTGTTCTTGAAAATACAAGAAGACAGGTTGAAAAAGCCTGTTTTTCTTATGTTACACCAAAGCAAACAGCAAACCCTAAATTACTTCATGTGTCTCCAGAAATGTTAGGCAATTTAGGACTTTCAGAAACAGATTCAAAAAGTGAAGAATTTCTAAAAGTCTTTACAGGAAACACTGTGTTGCCTAATTCAAAACCATATGCCATGTGTTATGCAGGGCATCAATTTGGAAATTGGGCAGGACAATTGGGTGATGGACGTGCTATTAATTTAGCAGAAGTAGAACACAATAATAAGCATTGGGCTATTCAATTAAAAGGAGCAGGTGAAACACCGTATTCCAGAACAGCTGATGGTTTAGCTGTGTTGCGTTCTTCCGTTCGGGAATATTTGTGTAGCGAAGCCATGTATCATTTAGGCGTGCCAACAACCAGAGCTTTGTCGTTGTCGTTAACAGGCGATCATGTTTTAAGAGATATGTTGTATGATGGCAATGCTGCTTACGAAAAAGGAGCCGTGGTTTGCCGTACAGCACCTTCTTTTTTAAGGTTTGGTAGTTATGAAATATTTGCTGCACAACAAGATACAGAGACTTTAAAAACATTGGTAGATTATACGATTAAACATTTTTTTAGTCATTTAGGAGAACCTTCAAAAGATACTTATTTAGCGTTTTTTAACGACGTGATGCAACGTACTTTAGAGATGATTATTCATTGGCAACGTGTTGGTTTTGTGCATGGTGTTATGAATACCGATAACATGTCAATTCTAGGTTTAACTATAGATTATGGGCCTTACGGATGGTTAGAAGGTTTCGATTATGGTTGGACGCCAAATACTACCGATAGTCAGCATAAAAGATACCGATACGGGAATCAACCTAATATAGGGCTTTGGAATTTATACAAATTAGCAAACGCATTGTTTCCTTTAATTGAAGATGTTGAAGCTTTAGAACGTATTTTAGATCAATACAAAATAGATTTTGAAGCAAACTCATTAAAAATGATGCGTTCTAAATTAGGATTAGAAATGGAAGATCCTTTTGATGCATCTTTAATTGAAAATTTAGAAGATAATCTGTTGCTTACAGAAACTGATATGACGATTTTCTTTAGAAAATTAAGCGATTTTAATAAAGAAAAACCTTCAGAAGGATTAATAATTATAAATGATGCGTTTTATAATGCTGAAGAGCTTTCAGATAAAATAAAACAAAAATGGCATGCATGGTTTCAACGTTATGCAAAACGTTTAGAGCAAGAAGAAATCACTTCAGAAAAGCGAAAAGAAAACATGAACGCGGTAAATCCTAAGTATGTATTACGCAATTATATGTCGCAATTAGCAATTGATGAAGCAGATAAGGGGAATTATGAATTGATAGACGAATTGTTTCAGCTTTTAAAACAACCTTATGCCGAACAACCAGAAAACGAAAAATGGTTTGCAAAACGACCAGAATGGGCACGTCATAAGGCAGGTTGTTCTATGTTGTCATGCAGTTCATAAAAAGGTAAATTAAAAATAAGAGTTATCAGGAATTTGGAAACACAAATAGGGTTAGGATTGGCTGCTTTGGGCAGACCAGAATATATAAATATTAGAACCAATAATAGCATAGATAAATCTGAAGAAGCGTTTAAAAACAATACGTTTTCAGTGTTAGATGAAGCCTATAAATTAGGAGTTCGTTATTTTGATACGGCGCCATCTTACGGTAAGGGAGAAGCTTTTTTACAGGAATGGAATAATATTAAAAACTACACTGATGTTGTTTTGGGCACAAAATGGGGTTACACCTATAAAGCGAATTGGCAACTTGGTTATGCTGGGAAACATGAAGTTAAAGAACATTCGTTAGAAAAGTTAATGGAACAATGGCAAGTATCAAAAGACATGCTTCCAAAGTTGAAATACTACCAAGTACATTCGGCAACTTTTGAAAGTGGTTTGTTAGAAAATGGAGATGTTTTAAATCAGCTTTATAAATTAAAAAAAGAAACAGGTTTGCAAATTGGTATTACCACCAGTGGTGAGAATCAAAAAGATGTTTTAGAAGCCGCGTTGAAAATAGAAGTTGAAGGCGAACCATTATTTGATAGCTTTCAGGTAACCTATAATGTATTTGAGCAATCTACATGTTCTGTTTTAAATAAACTTATTAAAAGCGGAAAAACGGTTATTATAAAAGAAGCTTTAGCGAATGGTCGTGTATTTGAAAATGAGAAGTTTTTAAATTATCAAGATGCATATAAAATAATGAAACAGCTTTCAGAAAAATATAAAGTTGGTTTTGATGCGCTAGCTTTACGTTTTGTAATTGATAATTTAAAGCCTGCTTACGTGTTAAGTGGAGCGTCTAATAAAATTCAATTAGAAGAAAATTTAAAAGCTCTAAGTTTTAGTTTTTCTGAAAAGGAATTAGATGTTCTCAAGACATTAAAAGTTTCTTCAGAAAATTATTGGGAAGAACGTGGTAAAATGAACTGGAATTAAGTGAAATTTGCAATTATTATCTTTGATAAACTAAACCAACCTTATGATGAAGTTTAAAAAATCAGCATACTTGTTTGTAGTAGTCATTATTTTAAATGCTTGTGCAACATATAAAACTCAATATAAAACCTCTCAAACTGAAACTGTTTTTCCTAATAAGGAAATATCACACTCTTTTTATTTAATTGGAGATGGTGGTAATTCGCCTTTAGGGTCTCAATCTAAAGCTATAAAAGATCTTAATGAAACTTTAAAAGAAGCTTCAGAGAATAGTACGGTATTGTTTTTAGGCGATAATATTTATCCGAAAGGCATGCCAAAAAAGAGTGAAGAAAGTCGCGCTTTTGCCGAACATCAGTTAGTCGTTCAAACAAATGCCGTAAAAGATTTTAAAGGAGAAGCTATTTTTATCCCTGGAAATCATGATTGGTATAGTGACGGTTTAAAAGGCTTAAAACGTCAAGAAAATTTTGTTGAAGACATTCTAGGGAAAAACACCTTTCTACCAGAAAATGGCTGTCCTATAGAAAAGGTTAATATTTCAGATGATGTTGTTATGATTATTATTGATTCTGAATGGTATATTACAAACTGGGACAAGCACCCAACTATTAATGATGATTGCGAAATTAAAACACGATTTAAGTTTTTCGAAGAATTAGAAAGTTTAATAAAAAAAGCTCGAGGTAAAACAACCGTTATAGCTTTACATCATCCTATGTTTAGTAATGGGCCACATGGAGGGCAATACGATTTTGCTTCAAATTTAAAACCCATTCCCGTTTTAGGAACGCTTAAAAATCTATTAAGAAAAACAAGTGGCGTATCGCCTGCCGATTTACAAAATCAAAAGTATAGTGCTTTTAAAAAGCGTGTTGTAACCTTGGCTCAGGAGAATGATAAAGTCATTTTTGTGTCGGGGCACGAGCATAGTTTACAATATTTAGAGCAAGATAATTTGGCTCAAATTATTAGTGGCGCGGGTTCTAAAGCCACAAAAACGCGTAATGTAAGTGGAGCGTTTACTTCTAGTGATAATGGGTTTGCTAGATTAGATGTTTTTAAAGATGGTTCTTCATTTGTTCGGTTTTATTCAGCAAAAACAGATAAAGTCATTTTTCAAACAGAAATTTATCCTGAAGATAAAAAAGATGTTATTCAAAATTATAATACATCATTTTCAAACAGAGAATCGGCTTCAATTTATTCTGAAAAAGAAATTGAAAAAAGTAATTTTTATAAATCCGTCTGGGGAGATCGTTACAGAAAATATTATGGTACAAAAGTAAATGTACCAACAGTAAATTTAGATACGCTTTTTGGAGGTTTAACACCAACAAGACGAGGTGGTGGGCATCAATCTAAATCACTTCAATTAATAAATAAAGAAGGAAAACGTTATGTGATGCGTGCTATGAGAAAAAGTGCGACGGTGTATTTACAAGCCATGGCTTTTAAAGATCAATATATAGAAGGACAATTTGATGGTACCGTAACCGAGAGCATATTGCAAGATTTTTATACAGGATCTTATCCATACGCACCATTTGTAACAGGAGGTTTGTCTGATGCCGTTAACTTATATCATACAAATCCGGTATTGTATTTCGTGCCTAAACAAAAGGCTTTAGCTAGTTTTAATACTAGTTTTGGAGATGAATTGTATATGATTGAAGAACATGTTTCGGATGGTCATGGAAATCTTAAAAGTTTTGGGAATTCCAATAAAATTGAAAGCACCAATGATTTAATGAAGCAATTACGTAAAGATGAAAAATATGTAGTTGATGATGTCATGTTTTTGCGAGCAAGATTGTTTGATATGGCAATTGGAGATTGGGATAGACATACCGATCAATGGCGTTGGGCTAAATTTAAAGAATCAGGCAAAGTGGTTTATAGACCCATTCCTAGAGATAGAGATCAAGCTTTTTCTATTATGGGAGATGGTGCTTTAATGAAGTTAGCAACCCGAATTGTACCATCTTTAAACCTCATGGAAGGCTTTAATGATGATATTAGAAATGTAAAAGGGTTTAATTCAAGTCCGTTTTCATTAGATATGATGTTACTATCTAATACGACTAAAAAACAGTGGAAAACTCAAGTGGCGTTTCTTCAAAAGAACTTAACCGATGCTTTTATTGATAAAGCATTTAAAGCATTTCCAAAAGAAGTGCAGGATGAAACTATAACAGAAATAAAACGTGTACTGAAAGCAAGACTTAAAAATTTGCCTGAAATTGCTAATACATATTATGAAGCAATCAATAAAACACCTTTAATAAAAGGAACCGATAAAGATGATTTGTTTGAAATTGAGCGTTTGCCAAACGGACAAACAAAACTAACTGCATATAGAATAAAGAATGGGGAAAAAGGGGCTTTGTTGCATGAGAAAACATATAGTAAATCTGAAACTAAAGAACTTTGGGTTTATGGTTTAGATGATGAAGATGTGTTCAAAGTCTTTGGTGAAGGTGGTGATTTAATAACATTACGACTTGTTGGTGGGCAAAATAAGGATACCTATATTATTGAAAACGGTAAGAAGGTTAAGATGTACGATTACAAGTCTAAGAAAAGTGAGTTTACTACAAATAAAGGGAAGAAAAACTTAACGGATGATTATGAAACCAATGTGTATGATTATAGCAAACCTAAAAATACGATTAATCAATTTATACCAACTATAGGAGCAAATCCTGATGATGGATTTAAAATAGGCTTTGTAAATACACTTACTAATTATGGGTTTAAACGTAATCCGTTTAGTTCGCAGCATACCTTTTCTGCGGCATATTATTTTGCTACAAGCGGCTATGATTTTGAATATCATGGCGAGTTCGCTAATGTTGTTGGTTCATGGAACTTGGGTTTAAATGTTAAATATACAAGTCCTAATTATGCTATTAATTTCTTTGGTTACGGAAATAGTACACCTAATTTAAATGTTGATGACGAAGCTAATTTTAGTATGGATTATAACCGTGTAAAATTAAGTACATTAAAATTTTCACCATCACTAAATTGGAGAGGAAGTACAGGAGCGCATTTTAAACTAGGTTTGAGTTATGAGTCTATTGAAGTAGAAGAAACTAGCGATAGATTTGTTAATGATTTTTATATAGCAAACGGTATGGAAAATCAAAAAGATTTTCTTGGAGCCGAAGCGACTTATAATTATAAAAATAAAGACAACGAGGCTTTTCCAACTTTAGGCATGCAAACGAGTTTACAAGTGGGATATAAATCGAATTTAGAGGAATCAAAAGGCTTTGCATATTTTATTCCTGAGTTAGGTTTCGATTATAAATTGGTTTCTAGCGGACAATTAGTTTTGGCTACTAACGCCAAAGCACATTTTATTTTTGGTGATGATTTCGAGTTTTATCAATCCGCAAATTTAGGAGCTAATAACGGATTGCGTGGGTATAGAAACGAACGATTTTCTGGTAAAAATGCTTTTTATCAAAGTACCGATTTACGATTAAATCTTCGAAAAGTAAAAACAGGATTACTGCCTCTAAATATCGGGTTGTATGGAGGTTTCGATTATGGGCGTGTTTGGGTAGATAACGAATTAATTTCAAATAATAATAGGGCGTTTAACTCAAACACTTGGAATACATCCATTGGAGGTGGTGTGTTTGCAAATGCAGCAGATATATTAACGCTTAATCTGTCGGCATTTCATGGCAATGACGGTTTGCGCTTAGCGTTTAAAGTTGGTTTCGGGTTTTAATTTTATCCTGAACTTGATTCAGGATCTCATCAATTTAAGGTAGGGGGGTTGATGGTTGGTTATAGTATTCTTGAATGGTCAAAAAATAGAATAATATTAAAGAAGCTCTAAACTATTTCAACTTAAGCTCATACAAATTTCCATCACCACCATGAGCTCTTTCATCGGTAATGTAAAGGGTGTTATTGTTTTTAAAACAAACACCTTCTTTTTGAGTTTCTGAACTAAAATTATAAGTTTCAATGCTGCCGCTAAAAAAATCATCGGCATTAAAGTTTGAAAATATCCAGACTGCTTTTTGAGTTAGTAAAGCAATTTTTTTACCATCATCACTAATATCTACCGAGGTTGTCCAACAGGTTAAACCTTCACAAGTCGTGAAAGTGTCAACGAATTTAGCTTCATGGTTTCCTTTAGTAGCAGGAATTTTATAAACATCTGTTTTTCCGTGATTACCTTTTACGCGGCTTTTAGTAAATAAATAAAGACTGTCATTAAAATGAAAGAACGCTTCGCAATCAAAATACATTTTGTCTTTTTTAGGTGGAAATTTATTTTGGTTGGGATAATAAAATGAAATACGTTCTACCTTAATGGTTTTATCCTTTTTTAAATCGGAATGTTTTACTTTAAGTATTGCTAAGTTTTTGCGTTTATTTAAGTTGTTTCCAAAATCACCAATATAAAGGTTACCAGCTTTGTCGGAAGTTAAATCTTCCCAATCGTTATTTTTAGCCTTTATTTTTAGCTCTTTTTTTATGTTTCCTTTTTTACTGACGCCGTAAAGTTTGGGCTTATTGCCACTATCGTTTAGCATCCAAATGAATTCGGAATCGATAAGGGTTTCTGTTCCTGAAACTTCTGCTAAATCTTTTGGTAAATCGGCTATAATTTTAGAATCATTATTATAGCAAGAGGCATTTAGGAGGATGACTAATAAAAGAAATTTATTCATTTAGGCTGTGATAATTTATAATGCTAAATTTACAGAGATTTTAAGACTTATGATAGAAAAAGACATTATAGTTGTTGGTGGTGGTGCGGCAGGCTTTTTTGCTGCCATTAATATTGCTGAACAAAACCCTGATTTAAAGGTTGCTATTCTAGAACGCGGAAAGGAAGTGCTTACCAAAGTTAAAGTTTCTGGTGGCGGACGCTGTAATGTTACGCATGCTGAATTTATTCCGCAAGAATTAGTTCAGAATTATCCGCGTGGTGAAAAAGAACTGTTAGGGCCTTTTCATAAATTCATGACGGGTGATACCATTGAATGGTTCGAAAAACGTGGTGTAGAACTTAAAATTGAAGATGATGGGCGTATGTTTCCAGTGTCAAATTCATCGCAAACAATTATAGATTGTTTTTTAAGTGAAGCTGAAAAGCATCAGGTTGAGGTTTTAATGAATCATTCGGTAAAGTCAATTGATAAAGACGCTGAATCATTTCAAATTGAAACAACACAAGGCCTTTTTTCTTCAAAAAAAATATTGATAGCAACAGGAAGTAATCCTAAAATTTGGAAACTTTTAGAAGATTTAGGACATTCGGTGTCACAACCTGTTCCGTCGCTTTTCACATTTAATATAAAAGATGAACGCATACAAGATATTCCAGGAGTAGTCGCTTTAAATGTAGAAGTGAAAGTTTTAGGAACCGATTTGTGGAGTGAAGGCCCGTTACTTTTTACGCATTGGGGTATGAGTGCGCCATCAATCTTAAAATTATCTGCTTTTGGTGCGATAGAATTTGCAAAGAGAGATTATAAATTTGAAATTGAAGTCAATTTTATCAGACAAACCTTTGATGATTGTTTAGATATGTTAAAAACACTGAAGCAGGATTTGGCTAAAAAAGCAGTGTTTAAATCCACTCAATTTGATTTGCCAAAACGCCTTTGGCATAAATTGGTGCTGGCTTCAAATATGACTACCGAAACACGTTGGGCAGATTTAAATAAAGCGCAATTAGAAACTTTGGCGGGGCAACTCACAAAGGCTGTTTTTAAGGTAGATGGAAAAAGTACTTTTAAAGAAGAATTTGTAACAGCAGGTGGAGTCAATTTAAAAGAGGTAAATTTTAAAACCTTTGAAAGCAAATTACATAAAGGTTTATATTTTGCAGGTGAAGTATTGAATATTGATGCGGTTACAGGTGGATTCAATTTTCAGAATGCTTGGACAGGTGCTTATATTGTAGCTCAGAATATTTCGAAATAAATGAATACATACATCGCATTATTACGAGGCATAAATGTTAGCGGTCAGAAAAAAGTCCCTATGGCAGAATTACGTGAGTTACTCTCTAAATTTGGTTTAGAAAATGTGCAAACTTATATTCAAAGTGGTAACGTTATATTTCAACATTCCGAAGAAAATAAAAAAGCTTTAGAAAATAATATTCAAATATTGATTCTCGATCACTTTGGGTTTGAAGTTCCTGTTTTAGTAAGAACTTCAGAAGAACTAAAAGCTATTTTTAATACCTGTCCGTTTTCAGAAGTAAAAAAAGAAAAGAGTTATTTTTCAATTTTAAATGCAGTTCCAGATGTTAATTTAATTGAAGAGACCCAAGAAATTCAATACCCAAATGAAGAATTTGTAATCACCAATAATTGTGTGTATATCTATTCATCTATAGGTTACGGAAAAGCGAAATGTAATAATAATTTCTTCGAACGAAAATTAAAAGTATCAGTTACCACAAGAAATTATAAAACCATGCTAAAGTTATTATCTTTGTCAACTGAAATAGGTTAAATGACAGTACAACAATTTATTCCCAAACCATATACCGCTTCTATTGAAAGTGGAAGTTTTACATGGTCGTCTCCAAGTAATATTGCCTTAGTTAAATATTGGGGTAAGAAAGAACATCAAATTCCAGAAAATCCATCTATAAGTTTTACGCTTAACGATTGTAAGACGACAACTAAATTAAGTTTTTCAAGAAAGGAAAATCAAAATGATTTTTCTTTTGATGTCTTTTTAGGTGATGAAAAGAAAGACGATTTTAAACCAAAAATTGAAACGTTTTTTAAACGAATTGAAGCGTATTTGCCTTTTTTGAAAGACTATCATTTTAAAATTGAAACATCAAACACCTTTCCGCATAGTTCAGGAATAGCTTCGTCGGCTTCAGGTATGAGTGCCTTAGCGTTGTGTTTAATGAGTATTGAAAAGCAATTAGGAGGAAGTACTTCTGATGAGTTTTTTACTCAAAAAGCATCTTTTTTAGCAAGATTGGGTTCAGGAAGTGCTTGCCGAAGTTTAGAAGGCGATCTAGTAGTTTGGGGAAAGCACGACGAAATTGATGGAAGTTCTGATTTGTTTGGAGTAAAATATCCGTTTGAAGTACATGAGAATTTTAAAAACTATCAAGACACTATTTTGTTAGTTGATAAAGGTGAAAAACAAGTAAGTAGTACGGTTGGTCATAATTTAATGCACGGACATCCATTTGCTCAAGAACGTTTTAAACAGGCAAATAAAAACCTTTCTGATATTATTTCAATTTTAAAAAGTGGCGATTTAGATAAGTTTATTGCTTTAGTAGAAAGTGAAGCATTAACGCTTCATGCTATGATGATGACGAGTATGCCGTATTTTATTTTAATGAAACCTAACACGTTAGAAATTATTAATAAAATATGGGCGTTCAGACAAAGCACAGGCTCAAAAGTGTGTTTTACACTAGATGCAGGAGCCAATGTACACGTTTTGTATCCAGAAAATGAATGTAAACAGGTTTTGGAATTCATTCAAAATGAATTAGTTGCATTTTGTCAAAAAGGTCACTATATTAGTGATAGAATTGGTTTTGGAGCAAAACTGTTGTAATTTTGTAAAACCCAATTTAAAAGTTGTTAGAAAACAATAATTATAAACACATGAAAGGACCTTTGTTTTACTCAAAAATATTACTCTTCGGAGAATATGGAATCATAAAAGATTCTAAAGGTTTATCTATTCCCTACAGTTTCTATAATGGTGCTTTAAAGAAAGATGAAAATCCTTCAGAAGAAGCTATCCAATCTAATATAAGTTTAAAACGTTTTGCTGAACATATTCAAAGTATAGATGATGATTTAGTGCGTTTTAATAATGAAGCCTTATTAAGTGATGTGAATTCAGGAATGTATTTCGATTCTTCAATTCCTCAAGGTTATGGTGTTGGTAGTAGTGGTGCTTTAGTCGCTGCTATTTACGATAAATATGCCTTTGATAAAATTACAGTTCTAGAAAACTTAACGAGAGAAAAACTATTAAAATTGAAAACCATTTTTTCGGCTATGGAATCTTTTTTTCATGGAAAATCATCTGGTTTAGATCCTTTAAACAGTTATTTAAGTATTCCTATTCTTATTAATTCAAAAGATAATATTGAAGCTACCGGTATTCCAGCACAAAGTGATGGAAAAGGCGCTGTGTTTTTAATTGATAGTGGTATTATTGGCGAAACGGCACCCATGGTGAGTTTGTTTATGGAAAATATGAAACAAGAAGGTTTCCGTAGTATGCTTAAAAATCAATTTATAAAACATACCGATGCTTGTGTAGACGATTTTTTAAAGGGAGATATCAAGTCTTTGTTTAGTAATACGAAACAACTTTCTAAAGTTGTTTTAAGCCATTTTAAACCTATGATTCCACATCAGTTTCATGAACTTTGGAAAAAGGGTATTGATACGAACGAGTACTACTTAAAACTTTGTGGCTCTGGCGGTGGTGGTTATATCCTTGGTTTTACTGAAGATATTAAAAAAGCAAAACAATTACTTTCAGATTATAAATTAGAAGTCGTTTATAATTTCTAATTACTAAGCTTGCTATATTGAGTTAAGTCCAAGTATTTTCAAATAAGTTTTTATGTTAAGCAGAAAACAGAAACATATTTTACTTAAATTTTTTAGTATGTTTTCTGTAGTTAGAGGCTACAATATTCTTATTGTGGTTATTGCTCAATACATCACATCTGTATATGTGTTGGCGCATGATAAGCCTTTAAAATCGGTTCTTTTCGATGTTAATTTATTAATGCTTGTTTTAGCATCTTCAGTAACTATTGCTGCAGGTTATATTATTAATAATTTTTACGATTCAGAAAAAGATTTAATCAATAAGCCTTTTAAATCTAAGTTAGATAGACTGGTAAGTCAAAATACAAAATTATCATTTTATTTTGTGCTTAATTTCATGGCGGTGGTTATGGCTAGTTATGTGTCTTTTAGGGCAGTTGTTTTCTTTGCGCTTTATATTTTTGGTATTTGGTTTTACTCACATAAATTAAAAAAACTCGCATTTATAGGTAATCTAACATCTGCTATTTTAACCATCACACCGTTTTTTGCTATTTTCATGTATTACAAAAATTTTGAGCATGTTGTTTTTGTGCATGCTATGTTTTTGTTTTTAATTATTTCTATGCGAGAACTTACTAAAGATTTAGAAAACATTAAAGGCGATTTAGTTCAGGATTATCATACCATTCCAATTCTTTATGGCGAAAAAGCATCAAAAATAATGTTAACTGTTTTAGCAGGATTTGCATTAATACCAACATACTTTTTGTTATATAAATATGAGATTGGATATATGTATTATTTCTTTTATTTAAGTGTTGTTTTATTGATTTTGTTTCTGATTATTTTATGGAAATCGAATACTAAAACACATTATTTAATACTTCATAATATTCTTAAATTTATAATTCTAACAGGTGTTTTTAGTCTTTTATTAATAGATGTTGGAGTTATTTTAAATCGGATATAAAAAATCGTAATTTTAGATTTGTTATTTTGAAGATTGAAAGCAATAAAGCTTTCTGTATCTTTGCAAAAATTTTGTAATCAATGAATAGGCATCAAGGCAGTAAAGGAAAAGGAAAACCATCAGGTAGAGGTGGTGATACTAGTAAAGGAAAGAGTTATGCAAGAGGAAATGCACCTATAAAAAAAGGAGGCGCATCATCAACACCTAAACCTAAAAAACCGAGCAATCCAAACGAGATTAGACTTAATAAATATATTGCTAATTCAGGAATCTGTTCACGTCGTGAAGCCGATGAGCATATTGCTATAGGTTTGGTAACTGTTAATGGTAAAGTAATTAACGAAATGGGTTATAAAGTAAAGTTGGATGATGAGGTGCGTTATGATGGAGCACGTATTAATCCAGAGCAAAAAGCCTATGTATTACTTAATAAACCAAAAGGTTTTGCTACAACTACCAGTGAAGGTAAAGGTAGAACCGTTATGGATTTGGTAGCCAATGCTACATCGTCTCGTATAAAACCAATTGGGCGCTTAGGAAGAAACTCTAAAGGTTTATTGTTTTTTACTAATGATGATGTTATTGCCGATAAGTTTACAAATTCTAAAACAGGTGTTGCACGTTTATTTCATATAGAATTAAATAAAAATTTAAGACTTGAAGATTTAAAGAAAATTCAAGAAGGTTTTAAAGTAGAAGGAAAGCTTATAGCTGTTGAAGAGATTAGTTATATTGATGGCGCTTCTAAAAAAGAAATTGGCTTAAAAATTAAGAATACTGGTAACATTATTATTAGAACTATTTTTGATTATTTACATTACGAAGTAGTTAATTTAGATTGTGTTGCCATTGGTCATCTTACCAAAAAAGATATTCCACGCGGTAGCTGGAAACATTTAACCGAGCAGGAATTGAATACATTGAAGATGTTATAAAATATAAGATAATTTTTATTATTTAAAAGAGGTGTGATCATTTGATCACACCTCTTTTTTGTTCTATTTTCTTCATAGATTCTTTATTTTTTAAATTGATATTATTTATTTTTTATTCAATTAACACTCTGTTAACTTACGGATTACATCTTTGGTTTTTTTAAAAATCAGAAGGAATCATGTTATCACTAAAACAAGAAATTGGTGTGATAAATTATTTTTTTTGTATTTTAGATATGTAAACTTTAATCTTATAACCAAGTTTAAAATTTTACTCAAATGAAAAACCGTAATGATAATTTAAAACGTGTCATTGTTGATTTTAAAAAACTGACACCTGAGATTTTAGCTTTATTAGTTGCTAAGTACCCTGACGGCTATGATGATGATCATATTATATCGTTTAGAAACCATCATAACGATTTAATTGAAGCAGTAGAAGTTACAACTGAGGACACTAAATATCTTGTAAAAGTAAGTTCTAAACTAGCTACTACTATGGAAAATTATGACGAAGATGATTATGAGGATTTTGATAATAATGATCCACAAGCTGTGCAAGATCCCGTTTTACCAGACAATGATAACAAAGAAGATTAAGAATAATTAATATAAATGAGAACAGCTGTTTTTAAGTCTTACGAAAATGAATTTTATACATTTTGGTTTGACAATGGTGATGAATTGGTATTTGAGGACGTACATCCTAGAGTATTAAAACAATTCGATTTAAAAAATGATGAAAGTTTAATAGACAAAGAATTTAAAATAACATTTGTTGAAGATGGAAATGATGATGATGTTATTTATACAGTACAAAGCTTAAAACCACTTTAAGCTTACGATTGTAAAGCAAAAGATTACCCAACTCTAATGAATTAATTTGTTGTTAGGATAAACTGATTTGCTTTTTACTCAGCTGTTTTTTATAAAACACTTCCCAAATAAATACGCCATAAACTATGGTGTATTCTAACCCAATAATCCATAAGTTCTCAGATTTATCTTGCTTATTAATGTTTATATACGCCAAGTAACTCAGTATAATTACAAAACTCCAAACCAACGGGAATTTATATTTTGTAAATACCGAAAGTATTAAAAGCATAGCTACGTACCAAGGGTGTAATGTGGTGGTTGTAAAATAAAAAAAACTTAAAACCAATAACATGCCAGTAATAAGTTCTACGGTTGTTTTGTTTTTTCTAAAGAAGCTAATAGCGAGTGTAAACAGCACAACCAAAAGCGCCATAACTTTTCCAATAATTTCAATTTCGTTATAACCTCTAAAAGTATATCCTATTTCTCTAGCTATATAATACAAACTGGCATTAAACTCAAATTTTTGAAACCAAAGCGCTATAGTTTGTGTATAGTTATTTATAAATTCAGAAGAATAGAAAGGAAGAAATAGTAGCAAAGTTATGAAGCCTACAATACCATAAAACTTAATAAGTTTTATTATGCCTCCGAAGGTAGGAATCCATTTTTTATCACGTTTCATAAACCACTGAAAAAATAAAGGTAGAAATATTAAAGGAATCAGTTTTGTTGAAATTGACAACGCTAAAACAACCGCAGCCCATGGCCATTTTCCAACATGTAATAAATACAGACTCCAAACTAAAAAGAAAATCATAACGCCTTCAAAATGAAGATTACCTGTAAGTTCTATAATTATAAACGGATTTAAAACATACCAAAAAATGTTGTGAACAGGTAGTTTTAGCTTTTCTAAAAACTTTTTTCCAAAGTAGAGTGTTCCAAAATCGGCAAAAATTATAAGTAGTCGCATAACGATTGCCGAACCTAAAATACTATTGCCAGAAAACAAACCAGCAATAACAAAACATAATTGGTTTATTGGTGGGTAGTTTGTAAAATGACTCGCATTTAAAGTTCCCATACCAGTATAGAGTTCATGTGCTTGTGCTACAGGAAAAACATCTTTAGATATAAACGATTCTACAGTAAAAAGATAAGGATTAAAACCCTCTAAAATCATACGTCCATCCCAAATAAAACGATAAAAATCTTGTGATAAATTCGGGATTGCTAAAATGAAAATAGCTCTAAATCCAAAAGCCAAATAGGTTAAAAAAGTGATATTGCTTTTAAAGAAGTGAATTAGCTTATAAAACAAAAAAAACAATGCCGTATAAAGCATTATTAATTTTACATAATCGGTACGTAATAAATCGTATGCAAACGTTATGTAAAACAGAAAACTTACCAAAACCATAAGTAAAGGCACCCTATTCAATTTAAAAAAAGTAGGATTTAAAAGCATATTCCAAATATAAACTTATTTGTTCATCATGCAGTCGAAAATTTAACCTGACTATTACGTTGTAGTTAATATTTATATGAAAATAATTGGATTACATGACATCTATCATGAATTAAAAAACACTCCTATTCTAATTTTGACATATTATTAAAAGTCTAAACATATTATAATAAACATATTAGTTATGAATATTTCACATATAGAACACTTGGGAATTGCAGTTGATAATCTAGAAGAATCCATTAAGTATTATGAAGACGTTTTAGGAATGAAATGCTATTTAATAGAAGAGGTTGCAGATCAAAAAGTAAAGACTGCTTTTTTCTTAGTAGGGAATACAAAAATTGAATTATTAGAAAGCACATCGCCAGATGGCCCTATAGGTAAATTTATTGCTAAAAAAGGGCAAGGAATTCACCATATAGCCTTTGCAGTAGATAATACTAATACAGCATTAAAGTTGGCAGAAGAACGTGGTGTAAAACTTATAGATAAAGAAGCTAGAAAAGGTGCCGAAGGATTAAATATTGGTTTTCTACATCCAAAATCAACTTTGGGTGTTCTTACAGAGCTATGTTCAAAACAAGACTAATATTGAGTAAATAAAAGTAGATAAGCAAAAATAGAAATTTATGGCAAATCAAGATAAAATAAACGAACTCATAGCAAAGAGAGCTAAAGCAAAAATGGGAGGTGGCGAAAAGCGTATAGACTCTCAGCATGCTAAAGGAAAGTTAACAGCTCGTGAAAGAATAGATATTCTTTTAGATGACGATAGTTTTGAAGAGTTTGATATGTTCGTAACTCATAGAACAAAATCATTTGGATTAGATAAACAAATTTATCTTTCAGATGGGGTTGTTACAGGGCATGGAACCATTGATGGTAGAATTGTTTACCTTTTTGCACAAGATTTTACAGTATTTGGAGGTTCGCTTTCAGAAACCTATGCATTGAAAATTTGTAAAGTTATGGATATGGCAATGAAAATTGGTGTACCTGTAATTGGACTTAATGATAGTGGAGGAGCACGTATTCAAGAAGGTGTAAGATCGCTTGCAGGATATGCTGAGATTTTCCAAAGAAATATTATGGCTTCTGGCGTTATACCTCAAATATCGTCCATTTTAGGACCTTGTGCTGGTGGAGCCGTTTATTCGCCTGCTTTAACAGATTTTACCATTATGACCGATAAAACAAGTTACATGTTTGTAACAGGGCCAAAGGTTGTACAAGCAGTAACAGGAGAGGTGGTAACTACCGAACAATTAGGAGGTGCAACAGTACATTCTACAAAATCTGGGGTGTCTCACTTTTTAGCAGAAGATGATGAAGAAAACTTAATACTTATTCGAAAGTTATTAAGTTACTTACCTTCAAATAATCTTGAAGATCCTCCAATAATAGTAACATCTGATCCTATTGATAGATTAGATGATGTTTTAAATGATATTATTCCAGAAAACGCCAATCAACCTTATGATATTTTAGACGTTATTTCAACCATAACAGATAATGGTGAGTTTTTAGAAGTTCATAGAAATTATGCTCGAAATATTGTTGTTGGTTTTGCACGTTTCAATGGACGCTCTGTTGGTATTGTCGCTAACCAGCCTAAATATTACGCAGGTGTTTTAGATTGTGAAGCGTCAAGAAAAGCAGCCCGATTTGTTCGTTACTGCGATGGGTTTAATATTCCTATTGTCACTTTAGTAGATGTACCAGGATTTTTACCAGGAACAGGACAAGAATATGCTGGAATCATTCTACATGGAGCCAAATTATTATTTGCTTATGGAGAGGCTACGGTGCCAAAAGTAACTATTACACTCCGTAAATCTTATGGAGGCGCTCATGATGTTATGAGTTGTAAACAATTAAGAGGTGACTTAAATTATGCATGGCCAACCGCAGAAATTGCTGTAATGGGAGCTAAAGGTGCAGTTGAAGTTTTAGAAGGTTCTAATATTCGTAAAATTGAAAATGCCGATGAAAAACAAAACTTCATTGAAGAAAAAGAAAATGAATATAATACCAAGTTTGCTAATCCTTATGTAGCAGCTAAATACGGTTTTATTGATGATGTTATTGAACCAAGAAACACAAGGTTTAGAATTATTAGAGCTTTAGAGTTATTAGCTAATAAGAAAGAGGTGAATCCACCTAAGAAACATTCAAACATTCCACTATAATGATGCACTTAATATTATATGCCGATCCATTAAGCGAAGGATATGTAATCCTAGTTACAGGTTTAACAATTGTTTTTAGTGGTTTACTGCTTTTAACATTGGTTTTTAAATTCGGGTTACCTCTGATGCTTTATGTCTATAAATTAATTTCTAAAGGACCTGATAAAAAGGCTAAAGAGATTTCTCCAAAAGTAAATGAGGAGTTTACCGGAGAAATAGCGGCAGCAATATCGGTAGCCATTCACATGTATTTAGATGTACAGCATGATAAAGAAAATGCGATACTAACTATTAAACAAGCTCGTAAATTATATTCTCCTTGGAGTTCTAAAATATACGGCGCATATACCAATAGATTTTAAGAATCTTATAAGAAAGACAAAGACATGAAAAATTTCACATTCAAAATAAACGAGAACAGTTACGGTGTTAAAATTGTTTCTCAAGAAAATAATACGATACAGTTGGAAGTAAACGGAACTAAATATTCCGTTAAAATGAAAGAAGAAATAAAAACACGAAAAACACCAACTTTAGTGCGTAAACCTTCCATGGCAGCACCAGTTGAACCTGTAAAAGTGAATCCAAGTTCTTCGGCTAAAACTAAAATTTCTGCACCAATTCCTGGTGTTATTTTATCTCTTAATGTAAAAGTTGGAGATGCTATTAAAGAAAACGATCAATTGTTAGTTCTTGAGGCTATGAAGATGGAGAATAATATTGTTTCAGAAAAATCTGGAGTTGTTACGGCTGTAAATGTAGCTGTTGGACAACAAGTTCTGCAAGGAGAAGTCATGATAGAATTAGAATAAAATGAGTCAATATCATTCTAGGTAAAAAAGAAGTCTTTTTACATTTCGAAGTGATTAAAAAAGAAAAAAATGAAGAAAGTAATATTAATATTTGGAGTTCTATCGTTACTTGTTTTTGCTAGACCAGTTTTGGGGCTAACCTCTAATTCTGCTACAGCAACAGTCTCAACTACAGTTGTAGATTTAGAAGTAGCTGCTGGAGATAGTTTTATTTCCGAAGCGATAAACGGGATACAACAATTTTATCAATACACAGGTTTTGCAAATGCAGAATCGGGAAATCTTATAATGATTTTAATAGGTATTATTTTTATATACCTAGGTATTAAATTTGATTACGAACCACTTTTGTTAATTCCAATTGGTACAGGGGTTATTATAGGTAATATTCCATTTGTAGCAGGAAATCAAACTGGTATTTATGAAGCAGGATCGGTATTAAATTACCTTTATTTTGGAGTCGTAAAAGGTATCTATCCGCCACTTATATTTTTAGGAATTGGAGCCATGACCGATTTCTCATCTTTGATTGCAAATCCTAAGTTAATGCTTCTTGGAGCAGCTGCACAAATAGGTGTATTTGCAACGTTTTTAGGAGCCCTTTATTTAGGTTTTAGTCTTCCGGAAGCGGGTGCTATTGGTATTATTGGAGGTGCAGATGGTCCAACAGCGATATTCCTGTCGTCAAAATTAGCAAATGGTATTAATGTGTTAGCAGATGGCACAACGGTTAAAAACCTAATAGGACCTATTGCTATAGCAGCATATTCGTATATGGCATTGGTACCAGTAATTCAACCACCATTAATGAAGTTGTTAACTTCAAAGAAAGAACGATTAATTAGAATGAAACCACCTAGAGCAGTTTCGCAAAAGGAAAAAATGATTTTTCCAATAGTGGCATTGTTGTTAACAACCTTTATATCGCCTAGTGCATTGCCTTTATTAGGCATGTTGTTCTTTGGGAATTTACTTAAAGAATCAGGAAGAACAGAAAGACTTGCAGATACGGCTCGAACAAAATTAATTGATATTGTTACCATTCTGTTAGGTGTTACAGTAGGAGCATCAACGCAAGCCGATATTTTTATCACCAAAGATTCCATGATGATATTTGCTTTAGGAGCTATATCATTTGTAATAGCAACTTGTGGAGGTTTATTATTTGCAAAATTCATGAACTTATTCCTTAAAGGAGACGATAAATTAAATCCACTTATTGGTGCAGCTGGTGTATCTGCTGTTCCAGATAGTGCGAGGGTAGTACATGCCGAAGGACTTAAAGCCGATCCACAAAACTATTTATTAATGCATGCTATGGCACCAAATGTAGCAGGGGTTATTGGTTCTGCGATTGCTGCGGGTATTATACTAAGTTTCTTAGGATAGAAATAAACTATTAATTAAATGAAAATACAAACAAAATAAAATTTTTAAATATGAAAATTCCAAATGTAATGACAGCTTCTGAAGCTGTCAAGCTTATAGAATCAGGAAATAGAGTGTTAATTCAAGGCGGTTCTGCTACTCCTCAAACTTTAATTAGAGCAATGGTGGATCGCGCACCAGAACTTAGAAAAGTTGAAATTTGCCATTTGCATACTGAAGGAGAATGCGGATATACAAATCCTGAATTAAGAGAAAGTTTTCATACAAGTGCCTTCTTTATTGGAGGGAATATTAGAAAAAGAATAGGTGATACAGCCGATTATATTCCAATCTTTTTAAGTGATATACCAAGTTTATTCCGCGATGGATATATGGATTTAGATGTCGTCTTAGTAAACGTTTCACCACCAGATAAACACGGGTTCTGTTCTTTAGGAGTCTCTGTAGATATTGTTATTTCAGCCATTGAAAAAGGTAAAACAGTGATTGCACAAATTAACTCTAGAATGCCTCGTACTTTTGGTGATGCATTGGTTCATGTAAATAAATTTGATGCCTGTGTAATAGTTGAAGAGGAAATTTATGAAATGAAATTTGTTGCTCCAACTGAACAAGAAAAAGAGATTGGAAAAAACATTGCAGGAATTATTGAAGATGGTGCAACGCTTCAAATGGGTATAGGAGGTATCCCAAATGCTGTATTAACGTTTCTTCATAATCATAAAAACTTAGGAGTGCATACAGAAATGTTTTCTGAAGGTATTGTTGATTTGGTAGAGAAAGGAATCGTTAATGGTTCGCAAAAAAAGGTGAATCCTTATAAGATTATATCTGGATTTGCTATGGGAACCAGACGTTTATACGATTTTATGGATGACAATCCTGAAATAGAAATGAATGATATTGCCTATGTAAACGACACTGCTATTATACGTCAGAATCCAAAAGTAACGGCTATTAACTCAGCTATCGAAATAGATTTTACAGGTCAAGTTTGTGCAGATTCAATAGGGACTAGAATGTTCTCTGGAGTTGGAGGGCAAATGGACTTTATGCGTGGTGCTGCTTTATCAAAGGGAGGAAAACCAATTATAGCAATCACATCAACAACATTAAAAGGTGTTTCTAAAATAGTACCAGCATTGAAACCAGGTGCAGGTGTGGTAACAACAAGAGCACATGCCAGATATGTAGCAACAGAATATGGTGTTGCCGAATTATTTGGTAGAACCTTAAAACAACGTGCAGAAGCACTTAGAGATATTGCACATCCAGATCATAGAGCAGAATTAGATGAAGCTATTTTTGAGCGTTTTGGAAGCAATAGTGTCATGGTTTAATATAAGTTGAACATAATATAGATTATATGGAAACTAATAAAAAAATACTTTTTTCAGATTTCAATCCTGTTACTAAAGAGGCATGGACTGAAAGAGTGCATGTCGATTTAAAAGGAGCAGATTTCAATAGAAAATTAGTTTGGAAAAACTTAAATAAATTAGAATTTCAACCTTTTTATAATACAGAAGACGCTTTAGAGTATCTTCCTAATACAGGAGAGAATTCACAAGACTTAATTAATTATAGAGCGATATGTGTTCCCTCGGCAGAAGCTGGTAACAAGGCTGCTTTAAAAGCGATTAAAGAAGGTGTTACAGGACTATTATTTCATATGAAAGATCCTGTTTCTACAGCTGTTCTTTTAAATCAAGTAGATATCAATAAAATTGCAGTTTCGTTTGTTTTAGATAATAACGTGGTTGTTTTTGCTAAGGATTTCTTTGCTTTTGCAGAACAGAATTTAAATAATTCTAAAAACCTGAGAGGGTATTTCGATTTAGAAATCATATCAGAGTATCTTACTAAAGGAAACCTTGATACAAGCAAGTTTGAAACTATAGAAGCGCTTTTAAAATTAGGAGCCTCTTATCCAGAGTTTAAAACTATTACGGTGTCTGGAACCACATTTTTAGATTCAGGATCTAATCAGGTTCAAGAAGTAGCATATTCGTTAAATGCTTTAGTGTATTTAATAGAGCAGTGTTTCGATAAAGGTATAGATGTACAACCTATATTTAATAATTTACATGTGAAACTAGCAATAGGCTCAGAGTATTTTATTGAAATTGCAAAGTTTAGAGCTTTTAATAGTTTATTAAGTGCTGTCGCAAAACAATATGGTGTTACTGAGTTTAAACATGCTTTAACAGCTAAAACATCTATTTGGAGTAAATCGGTAACCGATGCACACACCAATTTATTAAGAGCAACTACAGAAGCAATGTCTGCTATTCTAGGGAATGTAGGTGGCGTGCTTATTGATGCTTACGATAAAGAATTTAATAATGCGTCCGATTTTTCAAGTAGAATAGCAGGAAACATTTCAACCATTTTAAAAGAAGAATCTTATTTTGGTAAAGTTGCAAATCCGGTTGATGGTTCTTATTTTATAGAAGAAGCAAGTACTAAAATTGCTCAAAAAGCTTTAGAGCTTTTTAAAGATATTGAAGCACAAGGCGGATTTTACAAAGCGTTTGAAAGTGAATTTATTCAACAACAAATTGCCGAGATTCGTCAAGAAAAAATAAAGTTGATAAGCCAAAGAAGATTACCAATGGTTGGGGTTAATAAATATCCTAATCTTATGGAAACGGTACCTTCAGAAATACTTTCAGAAGGAGATGTATCCAATTCAAAAGTACTAACACCAAGAAGAGCGTCATTAGAAATAGAAGCTGTAAGAAAGGTGACAGAGCAATTGGTTGATGAAACTAATAAACGCCCTATTGTAGAACTCACCAGTTTTGGTAATTTAACCATGCGAAAAGCGAGAGCTGCTTTTTCGTATGATTTTATAGGGGTTTCAGGATTTGAAGTATGGCAAGAAAAAAGTCATGAAGATGCTATTGAAGCTGCAAAATGCACAGCCTTATCAGAATCTGATGTGGTGGTTATTTGTAGTTCAGATGCCGATTATGAAGCACACGCTTTAGCATTTGTAGAAACATTTAGGTCACTTAATACAGATAAAGTACTTTTGTTAGCAGGAAACCCTGTGGGTATTGCTGAGGCATTAAATGAAGCTGGATTAGATGGATACATTCATTTAAAATCGGATGTGATACAAACTATTTCAAGTGTTCAGAATAAAATTCAAAAAAAAATTAAATCTTTACAAGTATGAGACGGGATTTTTCAGATTTAACATTAGACACAGATTCTAAACAGCACACTGCTGTTTCAGACAATCAAGATATTTGGAATACCCCAGAAGGCATTCCTGTAAAAAAGCATTTTTCAAAAGAAGATATTAAAGACGCAGAGCATTTACAGTTTGCAGCAGGATTGCCTCCGTTTACAAGAGGGCCTTACAGCACAATGTATGCAACGCGACCTTGGACTATTAGGCAATATGCTGGGTTTTCTACAGCAGAAGAGTCTAATGCGTTTTATAGAAGAAATTTAGCTGCGGGTCAAAAAGGATTGTCGGTAGCATTCGATTTAGCAACGCATCGTGGTTACGATTCCGATCACCCACGTGTTACTGGAGATGTTGGTAAAGCAGGTGTAGCTATCGATTCTATTTTGGATATGGAGATTTTATTCGACCAAATTCCGTTAGATAAAATGTCGGTTTCTATGACAATGAATGGTGCGGTATTGCCAATTATGGCGTTTTATATTGCAGCAGCCAAAAAGCAAGGAGTCTCTTTAGATCACTTGAGCGGAACCATTCAAAATGATATTTTAAAAGAGTTTATGGTGCGTAATACGTATATCTATCCACCATTACCATCGATGAAAATTATTGGTGATATTTTTGAATATACCACAAAATATATGCCTAAGTTTAACTCTATTTCAATTAGTGGTTACCACATGCAAGAAGCAGGTGCAACGGCAGATATTGAGTTGGCTTACACCTTAGCCGATGGTTTAGAATACATTAAAACAGGTTTAGCATCTGGATTAAAAATTGATGAGTTTGCTCCTAGATTATCATTTTTCTGGGCAGTAGGTATGAATCACTTTATGGAAATTGCTAAAATGCGTGCAGCACGTATGCTTTGGGCAAAAATCATCAAACAATTCAACCCGCAAAACCCAAAATCGATGGCGTTGCGTACGCATAGTCAAACATCGGGTTGGAGTTTAAGTGAGCAAGATCCTTTTAATAATGTTGCTAGAACATGTGTTGAAGCTATGGCAGCAGGTTTAGGAGGTACACAGTCTTTACATACCAATGCTTTAGATGAAGCGATTGCGTTACCAACCGATTTTTCGGCAAGAATAGCACGTAACACGCAGATTTATATTCAAGATGAAACACAGATTACTAAATCTGTCGATCCTTGGGCGGGTTCTTATTATGTAGAATACTTAACGCAAGAAATTGCTAAAAAAGCTTGGAAACTTATTGAAGAAGTTGAAGGACTTGGAGGTATGGCCAAAGCTATTGAAACGGGTGTTCCTAAAATGCGTATTGAAGAAGCTTCGGCACGTAAACAAGCGCGTTTAGATTCAGGTCAAGATATTTTGGTTGGGGTTAATAAATTTAAAACTGATGAGAAATCGGATATCGAGATTTTAGAAGTTGATAACTCGGTAGTAAGACTGTCTCAAATAGAGCGATTAAAGAAGTTGAAAGCCAATAGAAACCAAGATGTGGTTGATGCTAAATTAAAAGCATTAACAGCTTGTGCTGAAACTGGAAAAGGAAATTTATTAGAATTAGCTGTTGAAGCTGCAGAAAATTTTGCAACTTTAGGAGAAATATCAGATGCTTTAGAAGTGCATTTTGGACGACATAAAGCAGATACTAAATTAATAAGTGGTGTGTATAGTAAAGAAGTAAATGACGATAATACATTTGCAAAAGCGCAGGCAGTTGCCGATAGATTTGCAGAAATTGAAGGGCGTCGTCCACGTGTGATGATAGCTAAAATGGGACAAGACGGACATGATAGAGGCGCGAAAGTTGTCGCTTCTAGTTTTGCCGATTTAGGTTTCGATGTTGATATGGGACCTTTGTTTCAAACACCAGAAGAAGTAGCAAAACAAGCCATTGAAAACGATGTGCATTTTGTAGGCGCTTCTAGTTTAGCTGCAGGACACAAAACGTTAATTCCGCAATTAATTTCCGAATTAGAAAAATTAGGAAGACCAGATATCATGGTGTTTGCTGGTGGTGTGATACCAGAGCAGGATTACGATTATTTATTAGAACGAAAAGTAGCTGCTATTTTCGGACCTGGAACGGTTATTTCAGAATCGGCAATTACTATTATGGAGAAATATTTAGAACAAGACTAGAGTGACAGAGTGACTTACTCAGTAAATTGATTTGATTGGAAGCCCCATTTGTGTTTAAACATAAATGGGGTTTTTTATTCCTGCTGAGGAATGACATGATGTTTGTTATTAGTCATGTCGAAGGAGGTAGGACAGAGACATCACATCCTATTTTAAGGCAATGTATTGCTTACTGTTATGTGATTTCTCCCTGCGCTCGAAATGACTTGGGAGTTTTTATTTAGGTTTTATAGATAAATAGTTGTTCGTTAGTCATGTCGACGAGAGGAGACATCGCATCCTGCTTTTTACGTAATACTTGAGCTGTTTTATGTGATTTCTCCATTCGTCGAAATGACTGAAAGTTTTATAGATAAATAGTTGTTCGTTAGTCATGTCGAAGGAGGAAGGACTGAGAGATCGCATCCTGTTTTTTGCGTAATACTTGAGCTATATTATGTGATTTTTCACTACGTTCGAAATGACTGAGGGTTTTATTTTTAAGTTTTAGATATAAATTAATGTTCGTTAGTCATGTCGACGAAAGGAGACATCGCACACGCATAGACAAACACAAACATTAAAAAATGTCATTATTCAATGTTTCCCATTTTGGGTTAAAATTCGAGATTAAATTATTTTTCTTTTCGCGACGCCACTTTTTTAATTCTTTCTCTCTTGCAATCCCGAGTTTTGGAAATTCGAAAGTTTCGTAATAAACTAAATAGATGCAACCATATTTTCCTGCAAAAGACTTTTTTGCGTTTTGACTATCGAAGTAGTGTTGTGCTAGTCGGTTTTGAATATTATTAGTGAAACCAATGTATAAAGTGGTTCTGTATTGATTGGTGAGAATATAAACGAAATACCGTTTTTGCATTTTTAAATGTAAGAAAAATTTATAAAACTTACTGTTGTGTGATTTCTCCATTCGTCGAAATGACTTGGGAGTTTTTATTTAGGTTTTAGTTATAAATTAGTGTGGTTAGTCATGTCGACGATAGGAGAGACATCGCATCCTGTTTATACGTAATATTTGAGTTTCTTTATGTGATTTCTCTCTGCGCTCGAAATGACTTGGGAGTTTTTATTTAAGTTTTAATTATAAATTAGTTTGGTTAGTCATGTCGACGAGAGGAGACATCACATCCTGCTTTTTACACAATACTAGAGCTATTTTATGTGATTTCTCCCTGCGCTCGAAATGACTGAGAGTTTTGTTTTTAAGTTTTAGATATAAATTAATGTTCGTTAGTCATGTCGACGATAGGAGACATCGCACCCAGTTTTTACAAAATTTATACTTTACTGTAATTATGGATTCCTGCCTGCGCAGGAATGACAATTAATCAAAACGATTCCTTAAACTCCTCAATTATTTTTTGAGCGGCTTTTACAGGCGATATTTTAGAAGAAATAATATCCTTTTTTAAAACATCAAGCTGATTTGCAATATCTTTCGAGCCATAAAACAACTGTTTTAACTCATCATTAATATTATCGAACATCCAGCGTATTTTTTGCTGATTTCTGTTTTCATCAAAATAGCCATTGTCGGTAACAAGTTGTTTGTACTTTGTAATTTCATCCCAAACGGCATCAATACCTGTGTTTTTTGTAGACGATGCTTTTGTAACCACCGGCGACCAACCAGAATCTGATTGCGGAAAAATATGCAACGCATTTTGATATTGTAAACGCGCCATTTCACTTTTTTGAATGTTATCGCCATCGGCTTTATTAATAACCACCATATCTGCCATTTCCATAATGCCTTTCTTGATGCCTTGCAGTTCGTCGCCAGCACCAGCAAGCATTAGAAGCAGGAAAAAATCGGTCATACCATGAACAGCGGTTTCCGATTGCCCCACCCCAACGGTTTCAATTAAAATAACATCATAACCAGCCGCTTCACAAAGCAGCATACTTTCGGCTGTTTTATTGGCAACACCACCAAGCGTTTCGCCAGAAGCCGACGGACGGATATAAGCATTTTCTAAATTACTTAATTCTTCCATACGGGTTTTATCGCCCAAAATACTACCTCGGGAACGTTGACTACTTGGGTCGATAGACAAAATAGCTACTTTATGACCTTGATTTATAAGGTGTTTTCCAAACGCCTCGATAAATGTACTTTTACCCACACCAGGAACACCCGTAATACCTATGCGTATAGAGTTGCCAGAAGCTGGTAAAATATGCTGAATAATATCTTTGGCAAGTATTTTGTCGCTTTCTAAATTACTTTCTATAATGGTTATGGCTCTCGATAAAATAACCCTGCTACCACTTAAAATACCGTCAATATAGGCCTGTGCGGTGAGTCTGCTTTTTGGTTTGTAGTCTTTCATTTTTTGAATAACATTACTGATATAAAGATACTGATAATGAAAAAAAGCACCATGTAAATTAATCGATTTTATAGTGATTTTTTAATAGAAATAAATAAAAACTCAACTTATTTATTTTGTCAGAAAATTATTTTAAATTAGTGTCTTGTTTAAAAAAGTTGATAAATGAAATTTATTATACTTATTGTATTCTTCTTTTCAACCTTTTGCTTTTCTCAGAAGCAATATGTGTTTGATTATTTAATTGAATATGATTTGGTTAAATCTAATGATTTTATAGGAAATCTTAGTAAGATTTATTATTTGACTAATTCTAAAGATAATAGCTATAATGCTTTTTTAACAGAATTAGATAGCTTGAGTTTTAAGTTAAATTTAATTGAGCCAAATGGAGTATACTCCAATGTGAAAGTGCTTAAATCAGATTTTTATAAAGCAGAATTTATAAATATTGATTGCAGTAATATTACTAAATCAGTAGATGTAATTTCAAAGAAGGATAAAAAGTATTTTGAAACTGTTCTTTTAAAGGATACAATTATTGAAAAACAAGTATATAAACGTTATAAAATAAATTATACGAATAGAAAAAGGAATAAAAAGAAAAAGTACAACTCACTTTTTTATATCATAGAAAATAATACAACTTTTCATTTACCAATAAAAACTCATACAGTTTTATTAGATACTGAAAATTTAAATATTGATTTACCATATGGAATTTATAAAGAACGTTATTCTTATGATTACTTAGAAAATTTTATATTTAAACATAAGCTTAACAATTATAATATGATTGATGTTAAATTATTTGTGCCTGATAATTGTAAATAAAATTAAATTATAAGTCTAATCATGTTAAAAAATTAGATGAATGTTTTGGGGTTTTTAACTCACTTAGTTTTTTTTGATAAAAAATAGTAAAAACGATTCTTTATCTATAAGTTATAATAAATTATGAAAAGAATAAAAATTATTCACACAATAGTATTATTGTTTCCTTTAACTCTGATGGCACAATCGGATACAATTATAGTTGAAATACCTGATTTTATTAGTTATAATTATTTTCATAAAAAAGATTCTATCTTGAGATCTTGCTTTTGTTTTGATAACTCAGATAAACAAATAATAAAAGTGAAAGAGAAAGTCAAGGATATTAAAAATTGTAAAATTTTAGAACATAAAAGTCTTGAAGGAAAAAGTTATTGGTCATATGACTTATATATAAAAAATGTTGATTACCAAATTTCTTTAGAATATATAAATATTAATAGTTCTAACTGGTTAATGAAAAAATACAATAATAATTCTTTAATTTCTGAACATAATGTTAAAGTTACAAATGAACAAATTGCTATTGATTCAACATATTCGAGGAAGTTTTATAATGAGGATTTTATATTGAAAGTTTATAAAGTTATGAAAACTAAGATTGACTAAGTTTAAAAAAAAGGCACATAAAATAGCATTATTTAGTGAAGTTTAATGTTTCTAAGTCAACAATTAACCTTTTTTCCGCGTTAGGGATAGCAGAGGAAAACCCACAGCGAGGTACGAGCGAGGACTTGTAACGAATAGCCCGACCTTGGTCCTGAACTAAATTTAGGATAAAGGGTACGCCCAAACACTAAATATTTTTTAAAGAATAAGAGGTTTTAAACCTTAGAGGTTAGCGATTTTATAAACACGTAGCCAAAGCCTAAAAATAGCATAAGGTGGAATGGGAAAAGTCCGAAATCGCCACCTTGGTCGCCAACAATAAAGGCGCTATACATACCGAATGCGAAATATAGCATGAGGATGCCTTCGAAAATAACATGTATAGAGACGGTTTTTTTAATGTATTTGTTCTTTTTCCAATTATCTTTTAGCGCACCAATATTAAATTTTGGTGTACGTACAAATTCTGATTTTTTACCTAAATGACCTTCTAAAACGGCAATAGTGTTGTGTAATGAAAAGCCCATGGCTATTGAGAAAAACACGAAAAACATGCCTATATAATTAAAGAAGTTTTTAAAGCCACCGCCATAGGTGTTTTTATACATAAACCAGTAGCATATAAAAAAGATGAGTGTACTTAGTACAAAGAAACTCATAACGATGAAATACGATTTTAAATGGGCGTATTCGTTTTTTATGTATAGCATTGGAATACTTAAAATAGCCACAATTAATATGTTTAAAAACATGGTGCTATTAAGTAAATGTAAAAGTCCGTGTACTTTTGTTTTTGTAGAGATGTTTTGGTTTTTTAGAACGCGCCACATCATTTTTTTGAAGTTTTCGGCACCACCTTTATTCCATCTAAATTGTTGCGAACGTGCAGCACTTATAACAATAGGAAGTTCGGCAGGAGTTTCTACATCTTCTAAATATTTAAATTCCCAGTTTTTTAATTGGGCGCGGTAGCTTAAATCTAGATCTTCGGTAAGGGTGTCGCCTTCCCAGTTCCCAGCATCTAAAATGCAGGTTTTTCTCCAAACGCCTGCGGTACCGTTAAAATTTATAAAATGTCCTTTACTGTTTCGGCCAACTTGCTCCAATGTAAAGTGCGCATCAAGAGCAAAGGCTTGTATTTTTGTTAGTATGGAGTAGTTTCGGTTTATGTGTCCCCAACGGGTTTGAACGACTCCTATTTTTGGGTTTTTAAAGTAAGGTACGGTACGTTTTAGCCAATCTTCTTCTGGAAGGAAATCGGAATCGAAAATGGCAATGTATTCGCCTTTTGCTATTTCTAAACCTTCTTTAAGAGCGCCTGCTTTAAAACCTTTACGGTCTGTTCTGGTAATGTGTTGTATGTCTAAACCTGTTGCTTGTAAGGTTTCAATATGTGCGCGAGTTGTTGCTACGGTTTCATCGGTAGAATCGTCTAGTACTTGAATTTCTAGTTTATCGTTTGGATAATCAATTTTAGCAATGTTATCTAACAGGCGTTCCATAACATACATTTCGTTATATACGGGCAGTTGTATGGTGATGAATGGAATTTCTTCAGATTTTGAGAAATCGAATATCTCTCCTGTGAATTTTTTTCTTTTAGAGGTTAGGTAGTTAAATAACAGGTTTAATTGCGCCAATGCGTATGCTAATATCATTAACAACGAAATGGTGTAAAGAACTATAATAATGGTGTTTAAAATCATTTTTTAATACTGTATTTAAAAATCCAACTCAAGATTTTTACGCCTGCAAATATAGCACCTTTTATTGTTCCTGACACCTTAGAAATGCCAATTCTATTTCGGTAGTTTACAGGTGCTTCGGTATATGTTAGTTTATGTTTTAAAGCTTTTAATTGCATTTCTACGGTCCAACCATAGGTTTTGTCTACCATATTGAGCGCTAGTAACTTGTTGTATTTGATGGCTCTAAATGGGCCGAGGTCTGTAAATTTTGCACCGAAAAACAAACGCATTAAATTGGTTGCTAGATAATTACCGAATATTTGTGGTGTGGTCATGGATCCTGCTTCACGTAGTTCTTTTACACGTGTGCCGATTACAAAATCTATATTGTCGTTAATTATGGGTGCTACTATTTTGGTTAATTCTTCTGGGTAATCGCTATAATCGCCGTCTAAAAATACAATAATATTTGGTTTTTCGCTTTGGTTAGCAATGTATTCCATGCCTTTTAAACAAGCGTATCCGTAGCCTTTGTTGATTTCGGTTAAAACCGTTGCGCCCGCTTTTTTTGCATTGGCTTCTGTAGCATCAGTAGAATTATTATTTACCACAATTATTTCGTCAACAATTGCTGGAATGTCATGAATGACATTGGCAATAGAATTTGCTTCGTTATAAGCAGGAATGATGACTTTTATATTGGGCATTAAGTGTTGCTTTCTAACTGCAAAAGTACAATACTTTTAGCTAAAATTTTAACAAAATATTATGATTTTGTTGATTTTGATTATAGACTAGAAGCTTGTACGCTTGTTTTGATTTTAAAAGGGTTTTTTTATAGAAGTTTTGACATTATTTTTTGTTGACCAAATCCATTAAATCGATATCATTCCCCAATAAAACATCGGTAGGATTGATACGTCCTTCTTCTGGTCCGTTTTCTAGTTTTAAAACCCCTCTTGGGCAAACAGCACTACAAATGCCACAGCCTACACAACTAGAACGTACAATGTTTTCGCCTTTTTGAGCATAGGCACGCACATCAATACCTTGTTCGCAATAGGTTGAACAGTTTCCGCAAGAAATACATTGTCCGCCATTGGTGGTAATTCTAAATCTTGATTTAAAACGTTGTACAAATCCTAAATAAGCAGCTAGTGGACATCCAAAACGACACCATACACGGTTGCCAAAAATAGGGTAGAAGCCCGTGCCAATAACACCTGCGAAAACCGAGCCTATTAAAAAGCTGTAAATATTTTGAATGGTTTGTGTTTCTATGCCTAAAACTGCTTTGGCTCCAGAGAAATAGGAGTAGAGTGTAAAACCCGTCATAACCAATGCAAATACTAAAACACCATGTATTAACCAGCGTTCTAGTTTCCAAGTTTTAAGTGTCTTATTTGATAGTTGGCGGTAAGGATCGCCTAAAGTTTCGGCTAGACCACCACAGCCACAAACCCATGAACAGTACCAACGTTTTCCGAAGAAATACACCATAACAGGTACAATAACAAGTGTTAAAACAATACCCCAAATTAATATAAACAATCCAAAACCACCGCTATTAGTAAGTTCGTTTAAATTCCATTTAAAAAAGAAATCGTAATCTAAAGGGAAGGCGTTTTTAAAATCGTACCAAGGTTTATCAAAACGCACTAAGATTTCTGGTATTAAAAACGCAAATACAATTTGAAAGAATAACACCGATGTGGTTCGTAATATTTGGTATTTGTTATGGCGGTATTTTATATACATACGTATGGCCATAACTACCATAACGACACAGTATAAAAAGCCGTACAAAAACCATTGACCAGCAGGGTTTTCGCTAAGGTTTTCGCTTATAGGATCTACAATGTAAGTCCAGTTAACAATGTATTCTGGACGGAAATACAACAGTAAATAAAAAGTGACTAAAAAGATGAATACCGACCAGCCTATCCAACCACGGTTGGTAGCTGTACTATCAAACACGCCATTGTTTTTAATACCTGGAGGTCCTAAAGTAATTACGTTTGGAATAATAAATAGTAAAGCACCAAGAATTCCTAAACCAAAGGTGAGCCACCAAAAGAGTCCTTTGTTTTCTTGTATGAGTCCTGTGCCTGAAGTTTTAGCAACTTCGTAGGCAAAAGCATGTGGTTTGCCCCATATTTTTTTACTCCATTCTTTATTGGTTACGTGGGTTTTATTGGCGTTTTCTAATGCCGATGTAATTTTTGATGACAATGAAAACGGGTTTGTAAATGTTTTACCAACCACATTGGTTTTTATATCGTTGATGAAAATTTCACTTTTTATACCTTTATTAGATACGAAGGTTTCAAACTGTGTTGGTGTGAGCTCGTATTTGCCTAAAAAGATGAGTGAAATAAATATAGCAAGTCCTGCTAGAAATAAACCAAGTCCTATGTTTTGAATCTTTTTCATTTTGATTTATTTATGAAGTTTGAAAAATGCGTTTCCAACTTTTCTTTTTTAGTTGAATATTCGTGTTGTTTTCTTGGTTGAATTTTGCAACAATGTCTTTTTCGTTAAGTTTGTAAAATTCAGGATCGAAATTAGCATCGGCTAAATGTTCTAAAACATAATCAACCGATTGGTTTTCGTTTAAAACCTTATCGAAAAATTCGTGTCGCATTCTAATTCCGAACGTATTAATACCAATAAATGCGCGTGTGTTTTTATCGTAATTGAGGTGTATACATTTTTTACCATCTTCATGTTCCCAATAAAAACGAGCTTCGTTATCTTTTGCTTGCGCCCAAACCCATCCGTAAGTTTGGTATTCTATATCTATAAATTTTGCAGAGTTAAACCAATGTCCGGGTTTGTATGCTGTTTTGTTATCGCAAATAGTTTGCGCTACAGTTTCTCCCATCATACGGCCTGTGTACCAAACCGCTTCAATAGGTCTGCGTTGGTCTATAGCTTCATGTTGTTCGGCACAATCGCCAATAGCATAAATATCAGAAATGTTGGTTTCTAAAAACCGATTTACTTTTACGCCACGTCCTGTTTCAATATTAGAATCTTTTATAAAATCGATATTAGGTGATACGCCTGCTGTTAATCCAACCACGTTACATTGAATTTCTTCATTTGTTTCGGCAATAACTATAGATTTAACATGACCGTTTTCATCAGATTTAATTTCTTTTAAATTAACGCCTAAACGTAAATCGATGCCATTATCTAGAATTTCTTTATTTATCATTTCAGATTCGCTAGCAGGTAAAACACCATTCCAAAAACTGTTTTCTCTCACTAAAAAAGTAACAGGAATGTGTCTGGAATGTAACATTTCGGCTAATTCAATACCAATTAAACCACCGCCAACAATAACAGCACGTTTACAAACTTTGTTATTGGATGCGTATTTTTCAAGGTTGTCTAAATCTTGTTTGTGATACATACCCATAACGCCCTTTAAATCTTGACCTGGCCATCCAAATTTGTTTGGTTTGCTACCCGTTGCAATAATAAGTTTATCAAATGGCATGGTGTCGCCATCAGCAAAATGAAGGGTTTTAGATGTTGTTTCTATGTTTTTTACAAAACCTTTTTTTAGTTCTATTCTGTTTTTCTCCCAAAACCAATTTTCATAAGGTTGCGTGTGTTCAAACTTCATGTGTCCCATATATACATACATGAGTGCTGTTCTAGAAAAAAAGTATTCGGTTTCAGCAGAAATAATGGTAATTTTTTTATCAGAGAGCTTCCTAATATGTCTGGCAGCTGTAACTCCAGAAATGCCATTACCAATAATAACAATATGTTCCATAGGACTGTTTTAGTAAACTGTTTTGTCGAAGGTTTTGTTAAAACCTTATATTGCATGTTCAATTTGTTTAAATTTAGTCAAAAAAATAGAATATGAGAACCTTTTTAGTTTTTGCTTTATCAGTATTGTTAACGTCGTGTTCAATGACATCCATAAAACCCCTGAAAATAAATGGGGTTAGTTTTGTGGCGTCTAGAGATTCTATAAACGATTCCCATATTAAACCTGTAATTAATTTACATGCAAATTATGCTGCTTTAATGCCTTTTGGTTTTATTCGGAATTTGGAACATCCAGAAGTTATGTATAATTCCAGTAGGCAATGGTTTGGTGAAACGAATAATGGTGTAAAACAATATGGAACTGCTTTAAAAAGTAAAGGCATTAAAGTGATGGTGAAACCTCAAATTTGGGTGTCGAAAGGCGAATTTACAGGGTTTATTAAAATGAATAACGAGACTGAATGGTTGCAATTGGAAACCACATATTCTAAATTTATTCTTAATTATGCGCGTATAGCTGAAACTATGCATGCCGACATATTTTGCATTGGAACCGAATTGGAAACCTTTGTTGATAATAGACCAGATTATTGGAAGCAATTAATAAAAGACATTAGAAAACTATATTCAGGGAAATTAACTTACGCTGCCAATTGGAATGAATATGATAGAACGCCTTTTTGGAATCAGTTAGATTATATTGGTATTGATGCTTATTTTCCTGTAAGTGATGAAAAAACACCTAGCGTTGAAACTTGTAAAGCTGGTTTAGTAACCTATAAAACAGCTGTTGCTAAACTATCTAATAAGTTGCAGAAGCCTGTTTTATTTACCGAGTTTGGTTATAGGAGTGTCGATTTTTCAGGAAAACAACCTTGGAGAAGTGATAGAAGTATGACCGAAGTGAATTTAGAAGCTCAAAAAAATACCACGCAAGCTTTGTTTGAAACGTTCTGGGGAGAAAATTGGTTTGCTGGTGGCTTTCTTTGGAAATGGCATCATAACTACGAAAAAGCTGGTGGTAAAAATAACGCACGTTTTACACCACAAAATAAGCCTGCGGAAGCTTTGATAAAAGAGATGTATGCAACTTATTAATATTTAATATAAAATTAATCTTCTGCTTTATAATTCTAAATGAAATCTATTAGTTTTGCAGAAAACAAATAGATAGTACGATGAGAACATTTGCAATAGGTGATATTCATGGCGGTTTAAAAGCTTTAGTTCAGTTATTAAATAAACTGGAAGTTAAAGATGATGATACTCTTATTTTTATGGGCGATTATGTTGATGGATGGAGTGAAGCTGCTCAAGTTGTTCAATTTCTTATAGAATTATCTGAAAAAATAAACTGTGTTTTTATAAAAGGGAATCATGATGTTTGGTGTGAAAACTGGTTGAATTCTGGTGAGGTGAATCCAACTTGGTATATTCATGGAGGAAAGCAAACCATGGAAAGTTATACAGGGTTTTCTGCTGAAGAAAAAAAGGAACATTTAGCGTTTTTTAAAAACTTAAGGATGTATCATTTAGATGATAAAAACCGATTGTTTCTACATGCAGGTTTTACATCGATGCATGGTGTTGCTAAAGAGGTTTTTAAAGAAACCCTTTACTTTGATAGAACCCTTTGGGAAATGGCTTTGGCTTTAGATAAAAGTATAGGTAAAGAGTCTGTTTTGTTTCCAAAACGATTACAGCATTATCATGAGGTTTATATTGGCCATACGCCAACAACTAATTTCAATTCTTTGCAACCTATGAACGCTGCCAATGTATGGAACGTAGATACTGGTGTTGCTTTTTCTGGTAAACTAACAGGTATGAATATTGACACCAAAGCATATTTGCAAAGTGATAATATTAGAGACCTTTATCCTGATGAAAAGGGACGAAATAAAGATTAATGTTACTCAATACTCTTAAAATCTTTAATAGCTTGGTTGGGTTCAATTACATTATAACCTTTCCAGAATTCAGGATCGTATTTAGGTAAGGTAATAGGTTCTACTTTTGGTTGTTCTTCAAAAGTTGTAAAAATGGTTTCTGTTATAGGGTTGTTTTCAAAAACTACCAATTCTTTTTTCTCTCTATTAGATAGTATAAAATGAATGTCTGATGATAATTCGTTCTGTTTTCTTTTGCCTTTCGTGTGTTTGTTCTTTTCAATAATTTTTAAAGGTCTTTTAATGCCGAATTTATTGCCCGTTTCTTCTTCGGCATATTTAAGTGCATATTTTTCGTTGGTGTTTTTTTCGTAAATTAAAGTGCCGCGTTTTAAATAATGTTGATATGAAATACCTAATAATTTAAAGTTTCTAAGGTTTTTAACGTTTTCATAATCAACCCTAATAATGGCGAAATCGTCTGTGTTTATATAAATAGTGCCTTTGTAATCTTCACTTCTTTTGGGAGTAAAGCTTATAATGTAAACAAAATCGTCGTTTAAAAAACTGTAGTCTTCTAGTTTGAAATCGTATCTGTTTGATTTTTCTAAAAAGTTTAAGTCGCTGTCTTCAAAAGTAAAGCTGTTCTGCTGTAGTCTAGAAATAGAGCCTTTTCTGTATTTTAAAAAATTCTCTTTTCGCTCCTTTTCTTTTTTCTTTTGTTCTTCAATAAAAGCTTCGGTTTCGTCTTTTTTAGGTTTTTCAGAATCATAGAAGCTAGAATCTATTTCTTGTTTCGTTCCAAAAATGCCCGATTTAATTTTAAAATAAGAATCTCGTTTTACGTGTGTTTTTATAATGCTATTAATTTTTTCTTCATAGCTTTCAAAGTTTATTTCTTTACTTTTATCATATAAACGCGAGGCTTTAATAATATCCATTTTCTGTGAATCTATAGTGCCTGATTTACCATACATATTGGCTAATATTTCTATATAATCATCAGAGTTTTTAGGCATTGCTATTAGAAGGCTGTCGATAAATACTTGGTTGAATTCTGGTATGGTGGTTTTCTTTATTTTAACGTCGTTTTTTAAAACGTTTGTAAAATAAGACGCTCTATAAAATAGTTTGCTTTTTATAAAATTGAAATCGTAATTAGTTGCTAAGTTCTCTTTTGTTTTTTCTATAATTTCTTCGGTTGTGTAGTTTTTGTTAGAAACCAAGACCTCGTCAAGTTCAATCGATTTTGGGCTCAAAAAAACAATACTATCATGGAATGTTTTAGCTAAAAAGCGTTTACTTTCATAACCTAAACATCTAATTATTACAGAATCTTTTTTCGAAGTTTTTTTTCTTAGATATAATAAGAATTCACCATTGTTATTACTAATAACACCCGAGTTGCTATTTATTGAAATAGTAGCAAAAGGAATGGGTTTTTGCGAAGTAGAATCTAGTATTTTAGCATTGATAGACTCTTGTGCAGCGGCTTGAAATGAAATAAAAAGAAATAGGAAGCAAACGTTGTAAAATTGTGTCATCTAATCGTTGTTTTGTATAAAAGTAGACGATTAGATGGGCTAATTGTAACATTTAAAATTTCCTTAAGGGAGTTTTATCAGTTTTTAACATTTATATGTTTAAAGTAGTAATCATTTAACACTTTTGGAGAAGCACCCAACCATTTTTTTATATGAATGGTCCAATAATGATATTGAAGTTTGCCAATGCCATTAGACTTATAGCATCTGGCTGAGGTTGTTAGCCATTCTGGAATGACTACAAATTGATTGCGAGCATACAGTTTACTTATAAAATCGTTGTCTTCATAAATAATAAAGTCTTCGTTGTAACCACCCATTGTGTTAAAAAGTAAGGGCGTTATAAAGAGGCTTTGGTCGCCACCTCTGCAAGATTTCCAATTAAATTGTGTAAACCAACCTGCAATTTTTAGCCATACATGATTGCTGTTAAATTTCATTTTAAAACAACCTGCTTGATTGCCATTGTTTACTTGGTTTGTAATAAAAGCATCAAAATTTTTAGGAGGTAATGAATCGGCATGCAGAAAATAAAGAATATTTCCTTGAGCATATTTAGCACCAAAGTTCATCTGTTTTGCGCGTCCTTTTTCTGCGTTTAATAAAAGGATTTTGAAATTATTTAAAGATTCAAAGGATTGAATTTTTTCTTGAGAACCATCTGTACTACCACCATCAACAAAAATAATTTCTGAAATATTTTCTTTTGAAGCGTTTTCTGAAAGGTGGTTTAATAGTGGTGAAATGTTATTTACTTCATTAAAAACCGGAATTATTATTGAAATTAGATGTTTCACGTATTCGTGTTTGTTGTTTTGAAAGATTGTTTATAGCAATTATTTACTCATTTAAACTCCAATTATAATCATTAAAACTTGTTTTTGCCTTATTTGATATTTTAATTTCTGAATATTTATTTAAAAAGTCGATTAACGAACTGTCTTGTTTGAAATCTTTTGAAAACCATTGAAATATTTTAGAAAGTTTAAGATGGTTTTTAGTGATGTTGTTTCTTTTGCTATCGGTTAAAAAGTTTTTTGTGGCATTGGTTAATTGTAATTCTAAGTTGGAAGCGGTATATGCTTCGTTTAATAATTTAGGACAAGAATATGATGCACAAACAATGGCAAAATGAATACGTGGTTCGTTCATTTTACGTAAAATTTGATGCTCAATATCTTCAAGGTTATACCATTTATTTCCTAATTTCCACAAACGTTGTTTCCATGGGTTTTTAATGTCTTTGATGCTTTTTATGGGGTAGTTGCGTAAAATTAAATCAACAGTCATGGCATTATAGGCGTTAATCCAATAGGCGAGTTTGTTTTCTTTTGTCCAATTTTCATCAGGAAGTTTCTGGCTTAAAAGTGTGATGTAAGCAGTTAATGATTTTCTATTAGATTTAAAGGCTTTGTAATTTACATTGCCTTCTTTTGAAACATGTTTTTGTAGTAAATCGTTCCATGTTTTGTGATTAAAAGTTTTAGAGTTTGTATTGTGTTTAATCTCTGGTGTTTCTGTATTAATCATGTTTTTAACAGAATCTATTTTTGTTGAAAAACTAGTTTTTTCTTCTGTTTTGACAGTCTCTACTTTTTTTAATGAATCTAAAGACGTGATAATTACGTCATTTGTTTTTGAGGCAACTTGTGCTGCTTTTTTTTGACCAGAACACGAAGTGATAATGAGAATCGTTAAAAAAAAGTATAGGTATTTCATAGGATTGTTTGATGTTTTAAGTCGGTAATCTTATTAAACCTTACGGCTTTATGAATATATCTCAAACTAATGATTTAAGGTTTAATACAGAATTGGTATAAATAAAAAAGATGCCTTTACAAAAAAAGCATCTTTTAAAATTATAATTTAATGGTGGTTATCATTTAACAGCATCCTCCACCATCATAATGATAAGTAGACTCGCTAATAAAAATATCGTCTCTACCTAGCGATGCTAAAGCACCTGCGGTTTTGTCGCAAATAGCCAAAGGTTGGTTTTTTAATAAAACATGTCCTGCTTTATCATCAAAGTACTCGTCTTCGCCATAATAAATAGCGGCTTTACCAGTAAAAATACAAGGGCCATCGGCAGGCATTGGGTCTTTTATGGCAGCAACTTCAATAGATTCTATATAAATGAGTTCATCGGTTGGGTAATTTTTAGTGTCTAGAATTCGGTATGGTTTACGAGCTCTAATTTCAATGGTTCCAAAACCAGCATCGGTTAATGCTTTTACGTATTCGGCAATTGGTAAACTTCCGCTAAGGCATAAAGCACGTAGGCGCTCGTCATTTCTTAACGCATCATTCATAGGTTGCTCACAAGTTGGATCACTCATTACTAATTTACCATGTGGTTTTAAAACACGATACATTTCTGCAATAGCTTTCTTTAAATCGTCTGCTTTAAAAATATTGAATAAACAATTTTGAGCCGCAACATCAATACTATTATCTTCAACAGGTAAATGCATAGCATCGCCTTTTTTAAGATCTACAAATTCGCTTTTAAACCAATCGTTTTCAGCTTCAGCTTCTATAAAGTTTTTACGAGAGGCTTCTAGCATTTCGTCAACAACATCAATACCAATAACGCCGTTTTTTTGACGATTAAAATAAGAAAATTGTAATAATTCCATACCGCCACCAACACCTACATAAAGAATTTTAGGATTGTTGGTTAAGTCGCGAGCATGAACTGTTGAGCCACATCCATAATTCATTTCTTGCATTATTTTTGGGATTTTTAAACCCGGTAATTCCCAAATAGGATTCGTGGTACAGCATAAACCAACATCTGGAGTTAAGGCTGCTTCTTTATATACGTTGTGTGTGGTTTCTAAATAGTTGCTCATGTTTTTTTAGTCTTCAGTAAAACAGTCTTCAGTAGGCAGTTGTTAAGGACTGCAAATTATTTTCTCGTTTAAATTGATTTAATAAGCTCTTTAAATAATACAATCATGTCTGGTTCTGCTCTTTCAGCATTTGCAATAATATCGGCAATATTTACAGGTTCTAGATGATTTGGGTCGCATTCATCTGTTAAAACTGACACGGCTGCGACTTTTAATTTTAAATGATTGGCAACAATAACTTCTGGAACGGTACTCATACCAACAGCATCGGCTCCTATAATATTTAGCATGCGATATTCTGCTCTAGTTTCTAATTGTGGACCAACAACACTGGCATAAACACCTTCGTGTAATTTAATGTTGCAGGCTTTAGCAATGTTTTTAAAGGTTGCATTGATTTGAGCATCATAAGGAGCGCTCATATCTGTAAAGCGTTCGCCTAATAATTCTACACCTTTAAATGCTAATGGAGAACTGCCTTGAAGATTAATGTGATCTTCAATAAGCATCAATTCGCCTTTTTTAAAGTTCAAATTGATAGCACCTGCTGCATTAGAAACCAATAAGGTTTTGACACCTAATTTTTCCATGATACGAACAGGGTAGGTAACGTCTTGTAAAGTGTAGCCTTCGTATAAATGAAAACGCCCCTGCATAACGATGACTTTTTTGCCTTCTAAAGTACCGTATATCAATTTTCCTTTGTGGAATTCTACGGTCGCAGTTGGAAAGTTGGGAATGTGATTGTAACTAACTTCTTTGATAATATCAATTTCATTAATAAGTTGTCCTAATCCTGTGCCTAGTATGATACCTATTTCTGGGTTTTCAAATCCTTTTTCTTTTAGGTAGCTTACGGTTTCTTCTATGTATTTAATCATTTAATTGTTGTATTCTTTGTTGTAATTTATTGTTTGATTTATAGAACGATGAAGCTATTAAATCTTCAAAAGTATCAATATCATTTAGTGATACTAATGTAGTGAATTTGATATTTTTTTTATCTAATTCAGAACATGTTTTTTCTAATAAATCGGATTGACTCCATGGCTTGTTTTTAAAAATGAAATCATGCATTTTGTTTAAGCCAATTAAGTAATAACCACCATCTTCAGCTGGACCAAAAACAACCTCTCTTTCGCTTAGAGCTTTAAGTCCATTTTCTATATGTTGTGAGTTAATATCAGGAAGGTCCGATCCAATTAAAACGATGCGCTCGTAACCATCTTCAAACCCTTTTTTGAATGCGTTTTTCATGCGTACTCCTAAGTCTTCACCTTCTTGAATCGCTTTATATGTGTTTTTCCATTTAGATTCTACAATAGCATCAGAAAAATAAATACGCTTGTCGGTTTGTATGTCCTCTGTGACTAGCTCTGTTATTTTAACTAACTCGCTATAAACTTCAAAAGCCGATTGATTACCAATAGTTTTGGCAAGTCGTGTTTTAACTTTGCCAAGTTTTATGTTTTTTACAAAAACGATGATGAGTTCTTTAGTCATAAATTTTAATTCCATTTGTTAGCCACTTACTCCATGCTTTTGAAAATGCATGAATGCTATCCGTTTCTTTTTCTTTGTAATTATAAACTTTTAAGTTTTTGTTTTTCCATTCAAAAATACCACCGTATAAATTTTCAACATTGTTGTAGCCTGCTTTTTTAAATTTTTTAGCAATATCTTGAGATCGAATTCCTAATGAACAATATACTACAAGAGGGATGTTTTTATTGTTAAGTTGATTTGTGATATTTTTTAAATTGAAGTTGTTATAACCAACATGAATCGCACTTTTAATATGACTAATTTTATATTCTAAAAACTCTCTAGCATCTAAAATAATAACGTCTTGTATTTTAGTTTGTAATGTGTCAACAGAAATATAAGGGATACTATTGTCGTTGTATTTTTTTAGTAATTTATTTAACGTTTTTTGAGCACTGCTTATTTGGACAATCAATAAAAAAACGAATATGTAGTAAACTTTTAGTTTCATAATTACACGGTTACTAACTGCTAAGCAACAACCCCTTGACAACTACTTCCTGCTCCCGCAGTACAACCATAGCAATGTTGTGAAATAACAATATCTCTTCCTTCAAGAAGGTTTTTATTGTATTCAGAAATATGTTTTGCTTTGCTATTAACTGGTAATTCTAGCATTTGATTAAAATCGCAATCGAATAAATACCCGTCCCAACTTACTGAAAGTGTATTGGTGCACATCACGTTTGCAACAGCAGTTGGATTGTAAGCTTCAACTAATGAATACATATAATCTTCGTAATTTTCTGAAGCTATTAAATAATCTAAAAACCTGCTAATAGGTAAATTTGTTATCGCGAATAAATTATGGAATTGAATATCGAAATCTTCTTTTAAAGCTTTTTTGAATTCTTTTTCCATTGAAGCTTGGTTTCCTGGTAAAAAGGCTCCTGACGGATTGTAAACTAAATCCAGTTTAAGCTTGCTATCTGGCATACCATAACCAATGGCGTTTAACTCTTGAAGCGCTTTTATTGATTTAGCAAACACACCATCACCGCGTTGTTTATCTGTCTTTCCTTTTGTCCAATGCGGCATAGAACTCACGACATGGATGTTGTGTTTTTTAAAGAATTCGGGTAAATCGTAATATTTTTTATTGGCTCTTATTATGGTTAAATTAGAACGGACAATGAAATCTTTAATACCTGCTTTGGCAGCTTCTTCAACAAACCAGCGAAAATCAGGATTCATTTCTGGAGCGCCACCTGTTAAATCTAAAGTGTGAGCTCCTGTGTTTTTTATTACATCTAGGCACTGCTGCATAGTGTCTCGAGTCATAATCTCTTTGCGATCTGGACCTGCATCTACATGGCAATGTTCGCAAACTTGGTTGCACATGTACCCGACGTTGATTTGTAGGATTTCTAGTTTTTTCGCTTTAAGCGGAAATTGATTAGACTCGGTAATCTTAGTTTTAAAGGTTGGTAGTTCTCCGTTTTGGAAAATACCATTCGATAAAATTTCTAATTGGCGGTTGCTATTAGCTAAATCGCTTTCGCGTTTATGTAAAGACTTTGTTGTCATTAATATGTTTAATTTTCTTGAAGAAGATTTTAGCTCGCTTACATTTCAAGCTTATTCACTTTATTCATCATTTGAACACCCATAACTAAGGTTGCTCCGCTTTTTATAGCCGCTCCAACATGTAAGGCTTCCATCATTTCTTCTTTAGTAATGCCACGTTGTAGACTGTCTTTTGTATAGGCGTCAATGCAATATGGGCAGCTTTCTGTATGTGCTACAGCTAATGCAATTAATGATTTTTCTCGTGCAGATAATGCGCCTTCTTCAAATACTTTTCCGTAGTATTCAAAAAATTTATCACCTAGTTCTTCATTCCATTCACTTATTTTTCCAAATTTCTTTAAATCTGCTGGATCGTAATATGTTTTTTGCATGTTGTCTATTTTGGACTAAAGATAAAAATCTAATTTATTAAGTCGTTAAGTTTTGTAATACTTAACAAAAAAAAAGTAGAACATCGTTTCTTTTAAAAAGAATACATAGATGTTCTACTTTTACTTTGTTTAAACTGTATCTTAATAAGTGTATAATTGTTTTAAAAGAATTAATTAATCTCTTAAAATACTTCTTGAAATAACAATTTTCTGAATTTCAGAAGTGCCTTCGTATATCTGAGTGATTTTTGCATCACGCATTAAACGCTCTACATGATAGTCTTTAACAAAACCATTACCACCATGAATTTGTACAGCTTCAACAGTGTGTTCCATAGCAACTTTAGACGCATATAGTTTTGCAATGGCGCTAGACATATCATAATTGTTGCCTTGGTCTTTATCCCAAGCAGCTTTCATAACAAGCATTCTAGCGGCTTCTATATCGGTATGCATATCGGCCAGTTTAAAAGCAATGGCTTGATGGTTGCAAATTTCGGTACCAAATGTTTTACGTTCTTTACTGTATTTTAAAGCTAACTCGTAAGCGCCTTGAGCAATTCCTAAAGCTTGTGCCGCAATACCTATACGTCCTCCAGATAAGGTTTTCATAGCAAATCTAAATCCAGAACCATTAACACCAATTCTATTTTCTTTTGGGATTTTTACATCATTAAATTGTAATGTATGTGTGTCGCTTCCTCTTATTCCTAATTTATCTTCTTTGGGACCTACATGAAACCCTTCCATGCCTTTTTCAATAATAAAGGCGTTAATACCATGAGAGCCTTTGTCTTTATCGGTTTGTGCAATTACTATATAAAAGTCGGCACGTCCTCCATTCGTGATCCAGTTTTTTGTGCCATTTAAAATATAATGGTTGCCTTTTTTAATAGCAGTTGTTTTTTGTGAAGTCGCATCACTTCCAGCTTCAGGTTCACTTAAGCAAAAAGCACCAATGCATTCGCCAGAGGCAAGTTTTGTTAAATATTTTTCTTTTTGCTCTTCGCTACCATAAGCTTCTAATCCGTAGCATACCAGTGAATTGTTAACCGAAACAATTACTGAAGCAGAGGCATCAATTTTAGATAATTCTTCCATAATAATAACATATGAAATGGCATCCATTCCACTGCCTCCATATTTAGGGTCTACCATGATTCCCATAAATCCTAATTCACCCATTTTTTTAACCAATGCATCGGGAAATTCTTGTTTGTTGTCACGTTCAATCACACCTGGAAGTAATTCTGTTTGTGCAAACTCGCGAGCTGCATCGCGTATCATAATATGTTCTTCTGAAAGACTGAAATTCATAATTCGTAATTAAAGTGATATTTTGATAAAAATTATACACAAATATAGCTTTTTAGTGTGAATTATTTAATTTGGATTACTATTTTTACTGCGCATGGAGAAAAAAGAATACAATGTTATTGGTGTGATGTCTGGGACATCGCTAGATGGAATAGACTTAGTTTTTGCTCAATTTCAATTTGATAAGGTTTGGAGCTTTAAAATTTTAAATGCTGAAACAGTTGAATATGAAGCAAAGTGGAAAAATATTTTAAAACAGCTAGTGACTTATTCGTTACAGGAATTACAGGGAATAGATGAAGACTATACCACTTATTTAGCAGTTATTATAAATAGTTTTATTAAAAGGAATCATATAAAAAATATTGATGCTGTATGTTCTCATGGACATACAGCATTGCATCAGCCTAAAAAAAAGCTGACCTATCAAATAGGGAACAAACCTTTTTTAGCAACGTTGTTAAACCAGAACGTGGTTTGCGATTTTAGAGTTCAAGATGTCGAGTTAGGAGGTCAAGGCGCTCCATTGGTTCCTATTGGTGATAAACTCTTGTTTTCTGAATATGATTTTTGTTTAAATTTAGGAGGCTTTGCAAATATATCTACCGAGTTTGAAGGTAACCGAATTGCTTATGATATTTGTCCGGTTAATATCGTTTTAAATCATTATGTAAAATTATTAGGTTTTGATTATGATGATGAAGGGAATATAGCTTCAACTGGGGTTATTAATAATCAATTGCTTGATACACTAAATAATTTAGAATTTTATAAGTTGAAGCACCCAAAATCTTTAGGATTAGAATGGGTAGATAAAAATATTTTTCCCTTAATAGATGATTTTCAGCTTGACGTAAAAGATGTATTAAAAACATTTGTTGAGCATATTGCTATTCAGCTTGCTGTTGAAATTAATAAAAAAAATAAGGCTTCTGTTTTTATTACTGGAGGTGGTGTTTATAATAAGTATTTGATAAACAGGCTCAAAACTTATGCGGAAAATAAGATTATAGAACCGGTAAAAATTATTGTAGAATTTAAAGAAGCTTTAATTTTTGGATTTCTAGGAGTTTTAAAAATTAGAAATGAAGTCAATTGCTTACAGAGTGTTACGGGCGCTTTAAAAAACCATAGTTCTGGTAATATATTTCTTCCTTAAAAATAACAAAAAATTAATAGTAAAGCTCTTTAGTTTTTTATATTTGTTGAAATTAATTTATATCTTTTCAATCATTACTTAGTAATGGTTGTTATAGTTATCTTTTATTAAAATCAAATTTAAACATTGGTTAAAATAAAAGAATTATTTAGAAAAGTATAAAACAATAAAAATACAATAAGAATTAGTGTTAATGCGTTGTTGAACAGCGCTAAAGCAAATTATTTAATTATAAATTTATGGAAGCAGCAATTATTTTAGTATTTGTAATGGGGTATTTAGCCATTACTTTAGAGCATAGTATAAAAATAGACAAATTAATACCAGCTCTGGTCATGATGGCTATTTGTTGGGCTCTAATTGCTTTAGGAATTGAAGGTTTTCCACAATGGTTCGATTCTGGGAATCATTCTTTGTTAGAAGGTTTTGGTAGCTTAGGTTCAGAGGAAAAGATGCACATGATGGAGGAAACTTTGCTACATCATTTAGGTAAAACCTCTGAAATATTGGTATTTCTTTTAGGAGCTATGACTATTGTTGAAATTATTGATTATTTCGATGGGTTTTCTACTATTAAAGATTTTATAAAAACTAAGAAAAAAAGTAAAATCCTTTGGGTTTTTTCCATATTAGCCTTCATTTTATCAGCTATTATTGATAATTTAACTGCTACTATCGTATTAATTTCAATACTTCAAAAAATTGTAAAAGATAGAAATGTTCGTATTTGGTATGCTGGTTTAATAATAATTGCTGCAAATGCAGGTGGAGCATGGTCACCAATTGGTGATGTAACAACAACAATGCTTTGGATTGGTAAAAAGGTAACTACGGGGCATTTAATTGGTTATTTATTGTTACCATCATTTTTATGTATGGCAGTACCTACGTTTATAGCGTCATTTTTACCAGCCTTTAAAGGAGATTTAGATGTAGAAGAAGTTGAAGAAAAAAAGAAATCAAAGTTTAGTGGTACTATGCTTTATTTAGGATTAGGCGCTATTGTATTTGTGCCTATTTTTAAAATGATTACACATTTACCTCCTTATGTAGGAATGATGTTATCTTTAGGTATTGTAGCTACTTTTGCTGAAATTTATAGTAGTTCTAAATTTAGTTTAACCGAGCACGGCGCGGAAGAAAGCGATGCCCACGCTATGCATAGTCCGGTACATTACTCACTATCTAAAATTGAGTTACCTAGTATCCTTTTTTTCTTAGGGATATTAATGGCGGTAGCTGCTTTAGAATCGTTAGGTATTCTATTCAACTTTGCTGGTTCATTACAAGATTCTATGCCAATGTTAGGTACTGAAATTCATCCAGGAGGACATGAAGGTGTCTCAGATTTAGTAGTGCTTTTATTAGGTGTTGGATCTGCGGTTATAGATAATGTGCCTTTAGTAGCAGCTAGTTTAGGTATGTTCCATGAGCCTCTTGATAATGAACTTTGGCATTTTATAGCATATTCTGCTGGTACAGGTGGTAGTATGTTAATTATTGGCTCTGCAGCAGGTGTGGTTGCTATGGGAATGGAAAAGATAGATTTTTTCTGGTACTTAAAAAAGATTGCTTGGTTAGCCTTAGTAGGTTTCTTAGTAGGAGCCATTGCATTTATGTTTACAAGAACATTATTTTAGGAAATTAATATTTTAGTAATTTTCCGCGAAAGCGAAAAAAAGTAATCCTTTTGTTATACTTTAGCGTATATATAGGCGTTATACAGTTGCAATAAATTTAAAATTATATGCTAAATACATTATTACAAAACACCCAAGAAGGAGCAGAATTACTAACTGATGGAGAACCTGTAGAAAAAACACTTTCCATTATAGAATTAATTAGTAGTGGAGGAACTGCAGGACAAATAATTATACTATTATTATTCTTATTACTTATAGGAGCTATTTATATTTATTTTGAACGCATTTTTGCTATTAAAGCTGCATCTGTTGTAGATGCTAATTTTATGAATCAAATTAAAGACCATGTAAGTAATGGTAAAATTGATTCGGCTCAAATGCTTTGTGCTCAAGTAAACTCGCCAGTATCTAGATTAATTGGTAAAGGTATTTCTAGAATAGGAAAACCACTAGCCGATATTAATACCGCATTAGAAAATGCAGGGCGATTAGAGGTTTATGGGCTAGAAAAAAACGTAAGTATATTGGCTACTATTTCTGGAGCAGGTCCTATGATTGGGTTTCTTGGGACAGTAATTGGAATGATTTTAGCAATATTTGAATTAGCAAATGCAGGTGGAACCATTCAAATGGATGTCTTAGCTAGCGGACTTTATACCGCTATGACAACTACTGTAGCTGGTTTAATTGTTGGTATTGTTGCTTTTATGGCTTATAATCATTTGGTTGTAAAAACAGATAAAGTAGTTTATCAAATGGAAGCAAATTCACTAGAATTTTTAGATCACTTAAACGAACCATCTTAGTATATGAATATTAGAGGAAGGAATAAAGTATCACCAGAATTCAATATGTCTTCAATGACAGATATTGTATTTCTGTTACTTATCTTTTTTATGATAGCTTCTACTTTGGTTTCTACAAATGCTATAGATATTTTATTGCCTAAAGCTAGTGGTAAAACAGAGAATAAGAAATCGGTAGCGGTAAGTATAAAGAAAGATTTAACCTATTATATTGATCAAAAAAGGGTAGGAGAAAGTGTTTTAGAAAACGAATTAATGGCAGCGCTTTCGTCAGAAGAAAAACCAACTATTGTTTTAAGGGCCGAAAAATCGGTGCCTGTAGAAAATGTGGTTAAGGTTATGGATATAGCTAATAGAAATAAATTTAAAGTGATTTTAGCGGTAAAGCCTTAATTAATGAAATATCTAGAAACCAAACACGAAAAGAATTCAGCAAAAATAACAGCTTTAATTACTGTTATTTTGTTGTTATTATTATTTGTGGTTGGTGCACCGTATATGGATCCTCCAGAAGAGTATGGTGTTGCAGTAAATTTTGGAACAACAGATTTTGGTAAAGGAAAGGTTCAGCCTAAAAAGCCAATAAAATCGGAACCTAAAGAGATTTATGAACCGCCTCAGCCTGACGTTTCTAAGGCAGAACCTACACCTACAAAAACATCTGAAGTTAAAGAAGAAGTTTTAACTGCCGATAATGCAGAAGAAATTGCTATAAAGAAACAAAAAGAAGCAGAAGCTAAAGTTAAGGCAGAAGCAGAGGCTAAGCTGAAAGCTGAAGCGGCTAAAGCAAAAGCAGAGGCCGATAGAATAGCGAAAGAAAAACGCGAACAAGAAGAGAAAAGGAAAAAATTAGACGCTTTAATTGGTGGTGTTAGTAAATCTGAAGGAACAGATACAGGAAGTGAAGGTAATGACAATAAGTCTGGAGATAAAGGACAATTAGATGGTGATCCTTATGCACCAAGTTATTTTGGAGGACAAGGAACTGGAAATGGTGGTGTGGGTTATGGTTTAAATGGTAGAGGTAGAGCTACCTATAAAACGCTTAAACAAGATTGTAATGAATCTGGAATGGTGATTGTGAAGATTATTGTTAACCGAAGCGGTAACGTTGTTTCAGCAGAACCAGGACAACGAGGAACAACTAATACAGCTCCTTGCTTATTAGAGCCAGCAAAAAAAATAGCTTTATCTCATAAATGGCCAGCAGACTCTAAAGCGCCAGCAAACCAAATTGGTTTTGTAAAAGTAAACTTCAAATTGGGTCAATAATCATGACATATCAAGATACTCTTAATTGGTTGTTTTCGCAATTGCCAATGTATCAAAAACAAGGCAAGTCGGCCTATAAAGTAGATTTAAGCAATACTATATTGTTAATAAATCACTTAAAGAATCCTCATAAAAACTTTAAGTCAATTCATGTTGCTGGAACTAACGGAAAAGGTTCAACCAGTCATATGTTAGCTTCTGTTATGCAGGAAGCAGGTTATAAAGTAGGATTGTATACTTCACCGCATTTAAAAGACTTTAGAGAGCGTATTAAAATTAATGGAAAGGAAATAAGTAAACAATTTGTAATAGGTTTTATAAAGCGTAATAAAGCGTTTTTTGAAGCCAATCAATTATCGTTTTTTGAAATGACTGTTGGTATGGCTTTTGATTATTTTTCTAAGCAGAAAGTCGATATTGCAATTGTTGAAGTTGGATTAGGAGGCCGTTTAGATTCTACAAATATAATTACTCCAGAAGTTTCTGTTATTACTAATATTGGCTTAGATCATACACAGTTTTTAGGAAACACACTAGAAGCCATTGCTTTTGAAAAGGGAGGTATTATAAAACCTTCTGTCCAAGTTGTAATTGGAGAAACTCAAAAGGAAACAGAAACTGTTTTTAAAGACTTAGCTAAAACAAATAATTCTGAAATTGTGTTTGCTGATAAAAATATTTCAGAAGTTTTTAAATCTGATTTAATTGGGAGTTATCAAGCTAAAAATATTAAAACAGTTACACAAACCATTAAAAAACTTCAGGAAAAAGGGTATAGCATAAGTGAAAAACATTTAGAAACAGGTTTGCTTCAAGTTGTAAAGAGTACCGGCTTATTAGGTAGATGGCAAGTTTTAAATGATGTGCCTAAAGTAGTTTGTGATACAGGACATAATAGAGAAGGGTTAATTCATGTGATGAATCAGTTGTCAAAAGAGACTTTTGAGACCTTACATATTGTTTTTGGAGTTGTAAATGATAAAGATTTAACATCTATTGCTGATTTATTGCCTAAAAAAGCGACGTATTATTTTTGTAAACCAAATATTTCTCGTGGATTAAATGCTAATGAATTGAAAACTGTTTTAACCGGATTTGGATTAAAAGGTAAAGCTTATAATTCTGTAAATGAAGCTTATAAAACTGCTTTAGAAAAGGCGTCTCTAAATGATTTTGTTTTTATTGGTGGAAGTACATTTGTTGTTGCAGAAATAATTTAAAATTTTTTCAAAAAAGCTTTTGCAGATTCAAAATCTAGCTTATATTTGCACCTCCTAATAAATAGGGCGCGTAGCTCAGTTGGTTCAGAGCACTTGGTTTACACCCAAGGGGTCAGGGGTTCGAATCCCTTCGCGCCCACAGAACATAATCCTGATGAATATTCATCAGGATTTTTTTATACCTTCTTTTTAGAGTTCTTTTTGTGTTTATTTTTATATTTTTATAAAAAACAAAATATGACGGGGCATATAAAAGATGTTTATAAAAAGATATTTAAATCTTACGATAACCCTTCATTGGAGAAGCATATCGAAAAAATTATTGAGTTAGATGCTTTCTTGCCCTATAGCTCAACTTTTTTCTGTGTTACCAATACTCAAGATTTATCATTTGAGTTTGTTAGTAAAAATATGCAATCTTGCCTGGGTATAGATAGAAGTTTATTAGAGAATAAAGGCATGCGTTATTTCTGGAGTAGAATACATCCAGATGATTTAGAAACATGGCTTTTAGCATTAAATGAACTCATGACTTTCACTTTAAAAGAGATTCATCACGAAGATAGATGTAAAATGAGTTATACATGGAATTATCGTTTTAAGAATATTAATGATGAGTATGTGAATATTGTGCAAAACACAACACCTTTAGAATTTGATGGTAAAAATAAACCTATTATTGGTTTAGCTCACTATACCGTGCTGGCTAAGGAAATTAAATTACAAGTTTGTGCATCAGCTAAGGTGCTAAATAAAAATAATGAATACGAAACAGTTTATTTTAATAACTTTTCTCAAAGACTTTTATCCGATGGAGTAAGTAATAGAGAACGTGATGTGATTAGGTTACTTGTTTTGAATTATACGAGTAAAGAAATAGGTAAAAAATTAAATATAAGCTCTAATACTGTGGATACACATCGTAGAAATATTCTTAAAAAATTGAATATGTCTTCAACAGGTGAACTTATAGGAATGTTGAAAATGAATAAAAATATAATATAGAATTAGAGTTTTCATTAAAAGATTTAGTTTCTAACTAAATAAGAAAATACTCAAATTGAGTATTGTGAGTCGTTCTTAAGAATTATAACTTGCAATTGCTATTAATTAGTTCTTAAGGAGGACTTTAAAATAAGTGTCTAAGTATATAATTATTATTTAGGCACTTTTTTTTGTTGTCTTTTCTAGGTTGATATTAATGTGCGCTCTAAAGCCATACCTCTAGATCCTTTAATTAAAACTGTAGTACTTCTAACTTTATATAAATTAAATGTTTCTTTAAAAGAGTCAAAAGATTTGAATTGAGATGCTTTTTCAGGATCAACTTTAGATTTATAAAAATTCTTCCCAACAAAAATGATTTTATCAATATTTAGTGAAATAGCTAAGTCTGCAATGTTTTGATGCTCTTCTTCGGCTTCATTCCCAAGTTCAAACATATCACCTAGTATTGCTATTTTTTTGCCTTCTTGTTTTTCAAAATTAAGTAAAGCAACTTGCATGCTTGATGGGTTTGCGTTATAGGCATCTAAAATGATTTTATTGGAATTTTTTTGAATGATCTGAGATCGATTATTGGTAGGGGTGTAGTTTTCAATAGCTGATTTAATTTGGTTGTCTTCAACTTTAAAATAATTCCCAATAGTTATAGCAACTGCGATGTTATTAAAATTGTAATCACCAATAAGTTGACTTTCTATATTCAGATTATTGTAACTTAGGTTTACAAAAGGTTTGGCGTCTACTAAATTTATAATAATATCACTTTTTGTTTCATTTTTACCAAAGGTGATTCTACTGCTTGTTTTTGTTTTTTCAATTTGGATGGAATCATTGGCATTAACAAATATAGTTTTGTTGTTGCTTATTAAGTAATTATACATTTCGCTTTTGCCTTTTATAACGCCTTCAATACCACCAAAACCTTCTAGGTGTGCTTTACCAAAGTTTGTGATCAATCCGTAATCAGGTTGTGCGATGTTACATAAAAATTCAATTTCTTTTTGGTGGTTAGCACCCATTTCAATAACACCTATTTCTGTAGATTCATTCATAGATAATAGGGTTAATGGTACACCAATGTGGTTATTTAAATTACCAATAGTTGCTGTTGTTTTAAATTTTTGAGACAAAACAGCGTAGATGAGTTCTTTTGTTGTTGTTTTTCCATTGCTACCTGTTAATGCAATAACGGGTTTTTTTAAAAAGTTTCTATGATAAGAAGCTAGTTGCTGAAGTGTTTCAAGAACATTGTTTACTAAAATAGTTTTTGGAGATGTGTTAAATTCTATTTCATCTACTATTGCATATTTAGCACCATTATCTAGTGCTTTTTTAGCATAGGTATTTCCGTTAAAATTATCGCCTTTAAGGGCGAAAAACAGATCGTTTCCCTGAATTTTTCTTGTATCAGTACAAACGTTGTTACATTGTAAAAATAATGTGTGTATGTCTTTAATTTCCAATTATGAGATTTTAAATTAAAATTAAATGTATAAAAAAAGTCCTAACAAATTGTTAGGACTTTTAATTTATTATGAAAAAACTTATTTAGTTTTTTGTTTTGTTTTTTGCTTTTGTTTTTGAACCTACACGAGACATAGCACATCTAAATCCGATATAATCTGTAGCCATGTCTTGAGGAAAGTAGCGTCTTTGAGCTGGGTCTAACCAGTACTCTCTGTCTTTCCATGAGCCACCTTTATAAACTCTAACTTCGTCATTAATTAAAGATGTTCTATTGTTTCCTTTGTCGTATTCTCTAACAATGTTTCCTAAAGAATCTCTAGTAATTTTATGCTTAGGAGAATTGTACATTTTTCTTGTGTCTGATTCTTTTGTTTCTCCATCTATTTCTTCATCATCATTAAAATCTTCATAATAACGAGATGAACGCTTGTCTCCATCTCTAAAGTTTATTTCGTTACTTTTATCAAAGTTAGTACGTAAGTAAGTTTCGTTTTCATCAACAGGAACTTGTAATATTTCACCAGGTAAGTTTCTCGCAACAACTTTTCCGTTTGATAAAGTATCGTAAACCACATTGTCCATAGTTACGATTTTAACAGATCCATCATCATTAATGGCGTTTTTAGTATAAACATTACCACGGTAGTAATTAAAATCGTTAAACTCGTCATCTACTATTGGTCTGTATACATCAGCAACCCATTCTGCAACATTACCAGCCATATCATATAAGCCAAAGTCATTAGGTTCGTACGATTTGACTGCATTTGTTATATCAGCTCCATCATCAGACCATCCTGCAATTCCACCATAATCACCTTTACCTTGTTTGAAATTAGCTTTTTGGTCACCACGAGTTTTACGTTTTCCAGAACGTGTGTACTGTCCATCCCAAGGATATTTTTTACGCCCACGATATAGATTATAACTTCTTATCTCGCTTAATCCTAAAGCAGCATATTCCCATTCTGTTTCAGTAGGAAGTCTATACTTCGGAGAAATTATTCCAGTTTCACGAGTAGCATAAATTCCCGTTTCATTACCGTCAGCGTCAGTTTGAACATTTCTTCTTCCTCGAGTTTCACCATTAATAACTTCTTCGTTTCCTCCGTAAGTTAATGTTGGAGCATTAATGTAAGTATCTGTACTAAAGTTAGAATCGGCATTTACATCTAGTATTTTTGCATCACGCTTTAAGTAACCTGCTTTTTCTAAATTATATTCATTAACACGATCAGAACGCCAGTTGGCAAATTCGACTGCTTGAATCCAACTTACTCCAACCACTGGATATTCACCATAAGCAGGGTGACGTAAATAGTTGTCAGTCATTACCTCGTTAAAACCTAAACGATTTCTCCAAACAAGTGTGTCTGGTAAAGCACCATGATAAATGGCTCTAAAATTTTCATCAGATGGTGGATAAACTCTTTTTATCCAATCTAAATATTCTAAATACATGGCGTTTGTAACTTCAGTTTCGTCCATATAAAAAGATTGAACGTGTTGCTGATTTGGACTATTATTCCAATCATGCATGACATCATCTTGAACACGTCCTTTAGTGAAAGTTCCACCTTCAACAAATACTAAGCCAGGAGATGTTTCCTGTTCTTTGAAATCTGAATTGTATTGAAAACCACCTTCTCTGGAGTTTATTTGCCAACCTGTAGCTCTAGAGCTATTCTTTGAACTCGAAGATTTTTTGCAACTAGTTGAGACCACTGTTAAAGTCAAAACAAACAAAATCTTGAATGCTACTACTTTTTTCATATCCATACTTTTAAGTAAGCTAATAATATTTTTGGAGCTGCAATATAAGAATTAAACCTAACAACGCAAGCTATTTTTTGCATTTTAACCAAAAAAAAGTGTATTTCACCTTGTTTTTTATGCATTACAACGATGATTTAGCTGTTTTCAATCGTTCTTTTGTGAAGTATTAACGCGTGTTTTACAAATTTATTATTGTATTTTTGATGCTGTTTTTAAAATTGTTGTTTTTAATTAATAATAACAGGCTTTTAATGACGTTATTTTATCAATGAAAGAAAAATTATTACTATTATTTTTAGTTTGCAGCCTTGTTGTGTTTTCACAGCAAAAAAAATATGTACTTACTTGGGATCAATCTCAGGTAATTTCTGCTGGGACATATACTATTGAAATACCATCTTTTGATAAAAAGAATTTAAGCTATGATTTTGATTCAGGTTTAAAGTTTGTTGATCAATGGGAGATTTCTAATGTTATAAACGAATCTTCAGTTACTATTAGTAATGTGGCTTATGCTTCTATTTCAAAAACTGATTTAAAGGATTTGAATATCAATAACATTCCAAATAACATACAATTTAGCTTAAATAATTCTAAGGCTAGAAATAAATTATTTGCTTTTTTTCAACTTTCTCCTATTATTAAGGATGAAAATGGAGTTTATCAAAAGGTTGTGTCATTTCAACTAAATTATAACCTTGGTACTAATGCGTTGTCAGCAGTTAAAAAAACTAATAAGACTAAAGTTATAAATAATTCGGTATTGAATTCTGGTGAATGGTATAAGTTTTATGTAGATACTACTGGGGTTTTTAAGTTGTCGCGAAGTTTTTTACAGCGCTTAGGTGTTAATGTTAATAGTGTAGATCCTAGAAATATTAAATTATATGGAAATGGAGGACGTATGATTCCTTATTCTAATTCGATTTCTTACCCCATTGATGTTCAGGAAAATGCAATAAAATTTATTGGAGAGGAAGATGGAGTTTTTGATGCAGAAGATTATATTTTGTTTTATGCTCAAGGGCCAAAGGAATTTAATGCAGAAAGTAATACCAATATTAATTGTTATACAGATAAGACGTATTATTTCATTAATGTAAGTTCAAGTTCTGGTAAACGAATTCAGCCATTTGTCCAACCAACGGAAACTGTTGATTTAGTTATTGATACTTATGAAGATTATAAGTTTCATGAAATTGATGAATATAATATCGCTTTTTTAGGAAGACGTTGGTTTGGTGATAGGTTTGATGTAGATTCTAATAAGAAGTTTGAGTTTGATTTTCCTGATTTAGTAACATCAGAGCCTATAAGTTTAAAAGTTTATGTAGCAACAACATCTGCAACATCAACTTCAATGGGTCTTTTAGTGAACGGGAATTTAATTTCCACACTTTCAATAGCAGCAGCAACAAGTCCTAGTTTGGCAACTGAAAGAGCTTTTGTTGGAGATATTAGCGTTAATTCTTCATTAGTCTCTGTAGAACTTAATTATGATAATCAAGGGAATCCAAGTGCATTAGGTTATTTAGATTATATATCTGTAAAAGCAATTAGCACATTAAATTTTCGTGAAAAACAGTTTCAGTTTGAAAACAGTATTGTAGCTTCTAGTTCTGGTATAGGTCAATATAATATTTCAAATGCATCTAAAGTTTCTGAAGTATGGGAGGTAACAGATATTTACAATGTTTCAAATTTCGTAAATGAAGATTCAGTTTCTAATCTTAGTTTTACTTCACAATTAGGAGTTTTAAAAACTTATGTAGCAATAACACCGTCAGATTATTATGAGCCTCAATTTGACTCTAATACAACTGTAAATAATCAGAATATAAAAGGTACTGTTTTTATTAATGATGAAGGTGAATTTCAAGATGTAGATTATATAATAGTGTCGCCAAATAGTTTGTTGAGTCAAGCGGAACGTTTAGCAGAAATTAATAGAAAACAGTATGGTTTAAATGTGAAAGTTATTGGTTTAGATGAAATTTATAACGAGTTTAGTACAGGGAATCAAGATGTAGGTGCAATTAGAAATATGGTTAAATACGTTTATGATAATGCAAGTGTGCCAGAAAATAGAATAAAATATCTATGTTTATTTGGAGATGGTTCTTTCGATTATAAAGATAGAATTCAGAATAATACCAATATTGTTCCTTCATGGTATTCTTATGGAAGTTTTAATTTGACTAATTCATTTGTTTCTGATGATTTTTATGGTATGATGGATGATAATGAAGGGACGATGGCTACAAGTAATAAATTAGATATTGCAGTAGGGCGTATGTTAGTCGATTCACCGCAGCAAGCAAAAGAAATGGTTGATAAAGTTGAGTCCTATTATGTAAAAGAGGCATTAGGAAGTTGGCGAAATAATTTTGTAGTAGTCTCTGATGATGTTGATAAAGATTGGGAAGGTATTTTACAACAAACAACAGATAATGTTGGTAACTTGGTGACTCAAGAAAAATCATTTATGAATGTGGTTAAAATTCATTCAGATGCATTTAAACAAGAATCATCAGCAGGAGGAAATAGGTATCCAAAAGTAAATACAGAACTAGCAAATGCTATAGATAATGGTGCTTTAGTAGTTAATTATTTTGGTCATGGTGGAGAAGATGGTTTGGCGCAAGAGCGTATTTTGTTAAAACCAGATGTACAAGGTTTAAGGAATTTTTATAAACTGAATTGTTTTGTAACGGTTACTTGTGAGTTTACAAAATTTGATAATCCGTTTAGGCAAACAGCAGGGGAGTTTACTTATTGGAATAAGCAAGCAGGAGCCATAGGTTTGATTACAACTACTAGGCAGATTTTTGTAAATTTTGCCATTACTTTTAATAATACTTTGGGGCAATATTTGTTTTCCTATAGTGACAATGATAATTATCAAGATTATGAGTATCCTTCAATGGCAGAAGCTTTAATGTTAACAAAAAACGATCCGTTTATTTCATCCAATTCCCAAAGGCGATTAGTGTTTTTTATTGGAGATCCAGCTATGAAATTAGCAATTTCAAAACCAAATATCAGATTAACAAAAATTAATGATATACCAATAGCGCAAAGTACAGATACATTAAAAGCATTAAGCTATATTAAACTAGCAGGAGAAGTAACTGATATATCTGGGAATGTATTAAATAATTATACAGGAACACTTTCTACAACTATTTACGATAAATCTATTGACAGGCAAACTTTGGCAAATGATGGAACACGTTTAAATGGACAGTTAGTTAAGTTAGATTTTAAAACACTTGGTGAAATTATTTTTAGAGGGCAAGCCTCCGTTAATAATGGTCAGTTTGAATTTGATTTTGTTGTGCCTAAAGATATTGGTATTCCTGTAGGGTTTGGAAAAGTAAGTTTTTATGCTAAGAACGAAGAGTTACTACAAGATACCTCTGGAGCAAGTGTTGGAACTGTTAAAATTGGTGGCATAAATGAAAATGCAGCAGAAGATAATATAGGTCCTGTTATAAATTTGTATATGAATGATGAAAATTTTGTTTCAGGGGGCATAACAAACGAATCACCTACGCTTCTTGCTAAAATGGAAGATGAAAACGGTATAAATACGGCAAGTGGTATTGGTCATGATATTGTAGCAATAATTGATGGAGATGAAACAAACCCTATTGTTTTAAATGATTACTATCAAACTGAAGTAGATGATTATAAAAAAGGCGTATTGAGTTTTCCTTTAAGAGATTTAGAACCAGGTCTTCATACTTTAACATTAAAAGCATGGGATGTGTATAATAATTCTTCAGTGTCTGAAATTCAGTTTGTTGTATATGATAAAGATCAAGAATTAGTTATAAATAATGTGCTTAATTATCCAAATCCGTTCGTAAATTATACAGAATTTTGGTTTAATCACAATAGTTCGGAGCCTTTAGACGTTTCTATACAGATATTCACTGTTTCTGGAAAATTGGTTAGAACACTTAATGGTCAAACAAAAGGAGGTCTAATAACTACAAGTTCCTTATCAAGAGATATTGTTTGGGATGGTAGAGACGATTTTGGAGAAAAAATAGGAAAAGGAGTTTATATTTATAAACTTAAAGTGTATTCTAGTTTTTTAAATAAGAAAGTAGAAAAAATAGAGAAACTTGTAATATTATAAAAACAATTATATTTGCTAAATAAAACGAATTCATGAAAAACCAATTATTGCTATTAATAGCATTTGCTTTTGTATTAAAGATAAGTGCTCAAACTGTTATTTTACCAAGTGAAGATAGAAGAGTTATAACAACAGGAGTTCCTTTTGTTTTAATTGCTCCAGATGCACGTGCCGCAGCTTTAGGAGATATGGGGGTGGCTACTTCTGTAGATGCCTTTTCACAACAATGGAATTCTTCCAAATATGTCTTTTCAGAAACCAAGTCAGGGATAGGTGTTAGTTATACACCGTATTTGAGTAAGTTGGTAAATGATATTTTTTTAGGAAATGTTACTTATTTTAACCGAATAGACGACCGTAGTGCTTTTGCCTTTAGTTTAAAATATTTTTCTTTAGGTGATATAGAATTTGTAAATGATGAATTTTCGGAAGCTTTAATACAAAGACCAAACGAATTAACTCTTGATGCTTCTTATGCGTTACGCCTCTCAGATCAATTTGCTATGTCTGTAGCTATGCGTTATTTGCGTTCAAATTTAAGATTGCCTGGTGTAGATGGCGACACAACACCCGCAAGTACATTTGGAGTTGATATTTCAGGGTATTATCAAAGTGAAGAAGAAGCTTATTCAGATTATAATGGTCGTTGGAGAGCAGGTTTTGCAATTCAAAATATAGGACCAAAATTTAAATATGATGAAGGAGGACAAGAAAATTTTCAGCCAACAAACTTGCGTTTAGGAGCTGGTTTTGATTTTATATTTGATCAATATAATAAAGTGTGTGTAACAGCTGAAGTTGCTAAATTATTGGTACCTACACCACCTCTATATGGTGATGAGTATAACTTTACCGACAATAATAGTAACGGAACCTATGAAGAGGGTACTGACGAATTAGGAAGTCTTGTTAGAAGAGATGCGGTTATTTTAAAAGGTAAAGATCCAGATGTAAGCTTCTTATCAGGTATGTTTCAGTCGTTTGGAGATGCGCCAGATGGTTTTAGTGAAGAATTAAAAGAATTTACATGGGCGCTTAGTGCAGAATATGTATATCAAGATTCGTTTGCTTTTAGAATGGGATATTTTAACGAAAGTGAAGATAAGGGTGCTAGGAAATTTTTAGCATTAGGAGCTGGGTTTAAAGCAAATGTGGTTAATATAGATTTATCTTATTTATTCTCTGCATCTAAAGTGCAAAGCCCATTAGAAAACACGTTACGTTTTTCTTTAACGTTTAATATAGGGGATGGAGAATATAACGAATATTAGAAAGAATTAAATAAAGAATAAGTTTAAAAAAAACTATTGCGAATAGCAATAGTTTTTTTGTTTAAAATGGTTTTTTAGTTAATTGGCATTCTCACGAATGCTGGAATCTAAATTAAGAAATGTTTATTTTGTAATTTACTATTAAGGGAGTAATAATATTTCTTAACTTTATTGATATTAATAATTTATGAAGGAAGTAAAATTAGAGTCGATACTATATGTTTATGAAAATTTAAATGAACTTCCAGAAGATGTATGTGCTTTAATGGAAAGGGCTGTAGAAGCTAGAGAAAAAGCCTATGCACCTTATTCTAAATTTCATGTTGGTGCCGCATTGCTTTTAGATAGCGGAGAAATAATTATGGGAAACAATCAGGAAAACGCATCATATCCATCTGGTTTATGTGCAGAGAGAACAGCTATTTATTATGCAGGTTCTCAGTATCCTGAAGCTAAAGTTCTAAAAATGACAATTTCTGCAGCTTCTAAAAATCAAACAACAATAACTCCTATACCTCCATGTGGTGCCTGTAGACAAGCTATTGCTGAATATGAAGTGAAGCAAAGAACACCCATAGAAATTTATTTCATGGGAGAAAAAGGTAAGGTTGTAAAATCAAATTCACTAGCGAATTTATTGCCACTGGTATTTGATAAATCAGTTTTGTAAATATTTAATAATATTAATAATTTCTAATTAATGTAATCGATTAAAATTTTCAATGTAATAGCAATTATTAAAAAAAATTATTAATTATACAATCTTGTGTGTAAACCGCTTTTTTTTTGATATTTTTTATACTTTAATTAATTTAGGTTTTCGCAATAACGTTCAAAGTATTACTTTTGTGGTTCGCTTAAGTAAAACCTAATATTAGTCGATGCAAAAAATCACAAAAGAGGTTTACCTCAAATGGTATGAAGATATGTTATTCTGGAGAAAGTTTGAAGACAAACTAGCTGCTGTATACATACAACAAAAAGTAAGAGGATTTCTTCACTTATACAATGGTCAAGAAGCTGTATTAGCAGGTGCTTTACATGCTATGGACTTGACTAAAGATAAAATGATAACAGCATATAGAAATCACGTACAGCCAATAGGTATGGGCGTAGATCCTAAGCGTGTTATGGCTGAACTTTATGGAAAAGTAACAGGAACCTCTCAAGGTATGGGTGGTTCGATGCATATTTTTTCAAAAGAGTTTCGTTTTTATGGAGGTCATGGTATTGTTGGAGGTCAAATTCCTTTAGGAGCTGGTATTGCTTTTGGAGATAAATTTCACGGTGTTGACGGTGTAACATTATGTTGCTTTGGTGATGGTGCTGCAAGACAAGGTTCTTTACATGAAACTTTTAACTTAGCGATGCTTTGGAATCTTCCAGTAGTATTTGTTTGTGAAAACAACGGGTACGCCATGGGGACTTCTGTAGAGCGTACAGCCAACCATACAGAAATTTGGAAATTAGGTTTAGGGTATGATATGCCTTGTGGACCAGTTGATGGAATGAATCCTATTAAAGTGGCTGAAGCTTTTGATGAAGCAATTCAACGTGCACGTACAGGTGGAGGGCCAACTTTTTTAGAGCTTAAAACATATCGTTATAGAGGACATTCAATGAGTGATGCTCAACATTATAGAACGAAAGATGAAGTTGAAGAATACAAGAAAATTGATCCAATTACACAGGTGAAAGATGTTATTCTTGAGAAAAAATATGCTTCTGAAGATGATATTAAAGTTATTGATAAACGCGTAAAAGAAAAAGTAGCTGAATGTGAGAAATTTGCAGAGGAATCTCCATTTCCACCAGTACAACAACTTTATGATATGGTTTACGAACAAGAAGATTTCCCATTTATACAACATAAAATATAAGCTATGGCTATAGTAGTAAATATGCCGCGTTTAAGCGACACAATGGAAGAAGGAACTGTTGCAGCTTGGTTAAAGAAAGTTGGAGACAAGATTGAAGAAGGAGATATATTAGCTGAAATTGAAACCGATAAAGCTACTATGGAGTTTGAGTCTTTCAACGAAGGAACATTACTTCATATTGGTGTGCAGGAAGGTGAAACAACTAAAGTTGATGAGCTTTTAGCCATTATTGGCGATGAAGGTGAAGATATTTCTGAATTATTAAATGGAGGAGGTAACGCTTCCGCGGAAGCGAAAGAAGAAGTAGCTAAACCTTCTAATGAGGTTGAAGAAAAAAGTGCTAGTGCTGATGCACCAGCTCAAGAATTACCAGAAGGTGTTATAGTTGTTACTATGCCACGTTTAAGTGATACGATGGAAGAAGGAACGGTTGCAACTTGGCTTAAAAAAGTTGGAGATGTAGTTGATGAAGGTGATATATTAGCTGAAATTGAAACTGATAAGGCCACTATGGAGTTTGAGTCATTTCAATCTGGAACTTTATTAGAAATAGGATTACAAGAAGGAGAATCGGCAAAAGTAGATGCTTTATTAGCTATAATTGGACCTGCAGGAACAGATGTTTCTGGTGTTGCAGCTAATTTTTCTAGTGCACCTGCTAAAAAAGAGGAAGCTCCTAAAGTTGAACCAAAACAAGAAGCGCCGAAATCAGCACCTGTAGTTGCTGTAAAAACAAGTGCGCCAGCTCCAACGCCAGTTACGGCAAGCGGAAGATTGTTTGTGTCGCCTTTAGCAAAGAAGATAGCAGAAGAAAAAGGGATTAATTTAGCTCAAGTTCAAGGGTCTGGTGAAAACGGACGTATTGTAAAAAGTGATGTTGAGAATTTTGTTCCTGCGCAATCAGGAGGAGCATCAGTTGGTAAATTCGTACCAACAGGACAAGAAGATTTTGAAGATGTAACGAATTCGCAAATGCGTAAAGCTATTGCTAAAGCATTAACAAACTCTAAATTCACAGCACCTCATTATTACTTAAGTGTTGAGTTTGATATGGAAAATGCCATAGCATTCCGTACACAATTTAATACCGTTCCAGATACTAAGATATCTTATAACGATATTGTTGTTAAAGCATGTGCTTTAGCATTAAAACAACATCCACAAGTAAATTCACAATGGTTCGCAGATAAAATGCGCTTAAATAATCATGTCCATATTGGTGTAGCAGTAGCTGTTCCAGATGGATTAGTAGTACCAGTTGTGAAATTTGCAAACGAGCAATCGTTACAACAAATTGGAGCTGATGTTAGAGATTTAGCAGGTAAAGCTAAAAATAAAAAACTAACTCCTGCCGAAATGGAAGGTAGTACGTTTACAGTTTCTAACTTAGGTATGTTTGGTATAGATACATTTACATCTATTATTAACCAGCCAAATTCAGCAATTCTTTCTGTTGGAAATATAGTTCAAAAACCAGTGGTTAAAAACGGACAAATAGTTGTTGGTAATACCATGAAATTGTCTTTAGCTTGTGATCACAGAACTGTGGACGGAGCAACAGGAGCTCAATTCCTTCAAACATTAAAAGGATATATTGAGAATCCAGTGACAATGTTAGTGTAGTTTGTTATTCTGAATTTATTTTAGAATCTCTTATAAAACAAAAAAGCCTGTTTCAATCATTTGAAACAGGTTTTTTTGTTTTAGTTACTTGGTTTAATATTCTGATTGACTCTAAATAAATTATTTGGATCATATGTTTTTTTGATTTCTGAAAGCCGCTCATAGTTGTGTTTATAACTAGCTTTCACGCGTTCTTGTCCTTCATCCATCATAAAATTTGAATAGGCACCGCCAGAAGAGTAGGGATGTAAGGCTTCCCAATAATCTTTACACCATTTGGTTATTGTATCTGCATTTTTAGGATCAGGATCTATACCACAAATAACACCAGCATATTTGGCATCACGATATGCCCAAGGAGTTTCTTCTGCTCCAACTCTACTTGCAGCTCCACTGATAGGATACATGTGCATCTGAGATAATAGAGAAGGGATGCTTGATCCAAATTTTAAATGTTGTTTTCTTAATTCAGGTCCTATTTCATTAAAAAAATCGGCTCTCCAATACCATTGGAATCCATGTGGTAATAAACCATCGAATAAAGATTGGATAGATGGATAAGGCATTTCGCCTACATGTTCAAACAAAGGATTTTTAGCTAAAATAGGTTTGAAAGCCGCTTCTGCTTTATCCATATCTCCTGAATAACACCATACAATGGCACAGAAATGTTTTTTATGTAAATGCTCAGGAAAAGGAGCGCCAGGAATAACCATGGTAGCTATAAATCCATTTAGTTCATCAGGTGCGTTATGGATGAATTCATGATACCATTCCATAATTTCTTCTGTTTGTTCAATTGGCCATAATATAGGACCTCCAAATACAGTTTTTACTGGATGTGCTTGAAATTTAAAAGAAGTTACAATCCCGAAATTACCACCACCTCCACGAATGGCCCAAAATAAATCTGTATTTTGATTTTTATTAACTGTAGCGAAAGTGCCATCAGCTAAAACCATATCAGCTTCAAGTAGGTTATCAATAGTTAATCCGTGTTTTCGAGATAAATGACCTACACCACCACCAAGGGTTAATCCGCCAACACCAGTTGTAGAAATGATACCAGCAGGAACTGCCAAGCCAAATGGGTGTGTCGCATGGTCTACTTCGCCCCAAAGATTCCCTCCTCCAACTCTAACGGTGTTGTTTGAAGTGTTTACCCGAACAAATTTTAATCCAGATAAATCGATAACTAATCCGTCGTCACACAATCCTAAACCACCACCATTATGACCACCACCTCTAACTGCAATTAATAAATTATTTTCTCTTCCAAAATTCACGGAAGCTATAACGTCGGCAACATCAACACACATCACAAACATTCCAGGATGTTTGTTAATCATACCGTTATATACTTTTCGTGTTTCGTTATACTCTGCATTTGTTGGTAATATAATTTTACCTCTTATCTGTAGAGTAAATGCTTCAATTAATTCGGGGTTTAAATCTTTGACTGGATTTTTCATGTTAAATTAATTTTGGTTGTTTATTTGCCAATCATCATGTCTTTTAAAGACCATAGGATTGAAAGTACATCTTTTTTAGAGCCTTCATCAATATTATTTTTATCTAAAGCCATAAAAATATCATCTATTACATGCATATATTCAGCAGGACTTATATTCATACCTGTATGTGCTGATGCCATATCCCTTCCTGTATAATTATTGGGTCCGCCACTTCCAGCGCTAAAAAAATCAATCGTATGATTTTTTATAATAGCTAATTGTTCTGGTTTTTCTTTAAAAGGAAGAAATCTTGCATTTACTGCTGGATTGTTCATGTGATTTTCAACGGTATCATCAACAATCAAAGAAATACCATTTCTACCACCTAATCGTTCAAAAAGTGTTTTACTCATAATGTTTTAGTTTTGGTTATATGTCAAAACTATATATAGCAAAATGAATAGACTGCTACATTTAATTCAAAAAAGTAGAATTTTGAACCATTTATGATTTTATCAAAAACACACACACCTTAAGTTATATGTTGCTGAATATATTTTGAGGGGAGGATGCCATATTTATCAAGGAAGCATTTTGAAAAATATGCAGCACTATTAAAACCTGTCTCAAAAGCAATCTCAGAAATGTTGCCATATTGCTTATGTAATAAGTTTAAAGCTTTGTGTAAACGGAATTCTTTCAAAAAACAATTTGGTGATTGCCCAGTTAATTTAGTTAATTTTCTATAAAGTTGTGATTTACTTAAGCCTAAAGCATTGCTAAAATCATTTACATTAAAATTGGGTTTGTTCCATATCTGTTCTACAAAATCAATGAGTTGATTTAGAAATTTTTCTTCATTAGGTTGGAGTATTTTAATCATTTTATCATCAATAGCAGCATTTCTATTTTCACTTTCGTATAATAATTTTACTTCGCTAGTAATTACTAGTTGCTCTTTAACAATATCGCACATGCGTGTAGCTAGGGTAATCGTTTCTTCAAAAATATTATCTTTATTAGTTATAGGAACCCCCGAACTTAATGCAATATTTAGCCTACGTGTAGAAGGGTCGAAATTAGGAGTAACATATTTGAATTGAAACTGAATTTTTAAAGCACATAAAACGGCATCTGTTACAGATTTAAATGATACTAAATAAGAGTTGTTATCTTTTTTTACAATACGACCGTTAAATTTTTTTAAAGTTTTAGATACATTATTATGAAATTTTTGAGCAAATATGGTAAATTGATTTGCTTCAAGGCGATTTAGATAATTGCTAGTTTCTATGACCATTAAAACTCTAAAAGCAGGGTCGTTTATAATGTTTAGCTCAGTATTTTGTGATTTTTCTGGATCTTCTATTCTACCTAGAAATGATTCAACTATAGTGTCATCAACTTCTATTATTTTTAGAGGAACATCCCCGTGTGCCTTTGCATGTAAATCTTTAAGAGCTTGTTTGTTAGGGGCTTCAATTAAGCAGAAAGCTGTTTGTCTTTTTTCATCGCACCAATATGTTAAACCACGACAATTGTATTCATGTTCAATTTTTAAATCAGCTTGATGCATTTCTGCTACATGCTCTGCGGTTACTCCATCAGGCATTTCATGAAGGTCTAAATATATTGGCATATGGTTAATTTTTATACAAATTAATGATTTTTAACGGGTTATGCAAGGTTGGGGGCTTTAAATTGTCGCTATTTAAACTAGAGTTAAAAGTAGAATGGTTTCTATGAGTTTTTTATCTTTAAGCACAAATAAAATTTTATATGAATAAAATATTTTTCACGTTCATTTTATTAATCATTCTGGGATGTAAATCCACAATAACTAATAGTGTTAAAACAATTACAGTGGATGAAGAGGAAGTTAAAGCTAGCTTGATTTATTTAGCGTCTGATGAATTAGAAGGTAGAAATACTGGGACTGTAGGCATAGAAAAAGCATCAGTTTTTATAGAAACTTTATTTAAAGAGAATGATATAAAACCATATTTTGAAACCTATAGAGATAGTTTTAATGTAAAAGAAGTTATAGGTTATAATGTCGTTGGCTATTTAGAAGGGAATGATGTAAAACTAAAAAATGAATTCGTAATTCTAGGAGCGCATTATGATCATATAGGAACAATAAAAGCAGTAAATGGAGATAGTATAGCTAATGGTGCAAATGATGATGCTTCGGGAACAGTTGCTGTTTTAGAATGGGCAAAATACTTTTCGAAAACTAAAAGTAATAAACGCAGTATGTTATTCACGCTATATTCTGCCGAAGAAATGGGCTTGAAAGGCTCAGAACATTTAGCGAAACGATTAAAAGCAGCAAATTTAAATTTATATACCATGTTAAATTTTGAAATGATAGGTGTGCCTAGAGCAGAAAATGAAATTATGGCGTATATTTCTGGTTATGAAAAATCAAACATGGCTAAAAAGTTGAATGAGTATGGAGAAACAAAAATAATAAGCTTTTTCCCAAAAGCAAAAGAGTTTCAATTATTTAAGAGATCAGATAACTATCCGTTTTATAAAGCATTTAAAGTGCCTGCGCATGCAATTTCTACATTCGATTTCACTAATTTTGATTATTACCATCATGTTGATGACGAAGCAGATAAAATGGATTTTGAGCACATGATAAATTTTATAAATAAAATGATTCCAGCTTTAGAGGGCATGATAAATGCATCGGAAAAGGAAATAAAAATGAATGATGAGTAAAAATATTATAATTACAGGAACAAGTAGAGGTATAGGTTTTGAGTTAGTTCAACTTTTCTCAAAAGCAGGTCATAACGTTTTAGCGCTTTCGCGGAATGAAAAGCCTATTAAAAATTTGAAATTAGATGATGTTACTACATTTTCTTTTGATTTAGCTAATAGTAGTAATTATGCTAAAGTTGAAGAATTTATAAATGAAAATTGGAAACAAGTAGATGTTTTAATTAATAATGCAGGTATGTTGGTGAATAAACCTTTTGCAGAAATCACAATGGAAGATTTTGAAGTGGTTTATAAAACAAATGTATTTGGAGTTGCCGAGTTAACTCGAATTGTATTGCCTTTTATGAAAGGGAAAAGTCATGTAGTTACTATAAGTTCTATGGGTGGTGTACAAGGGAGCATGAAATTCCCTGGTTTAGCAGCATACAGTTCTAGTAAAGCAGCAGTAATTACTTTAACCGAATTACTAGCAGAAGAATATAAAGATTCTAATGTGTCATTTAATGTATTAGCTCTAGGTGCTGTTCAAACTGAAATGCTAGAAGAAGCGTTTCCAGGTTATAAAGCACCAACAACTGCTTTAGAAATGGCACATTATATTTTTGATTTTTCATTAAATGGGAATAAATATTATAATGGAAAAATGCTACAGGTTTCTAGTTCTACGCCTTAATTCTTTAATAATAATACTTTGAAAAAGTGTTGATTAATAAAAAAAGCAGAAGATTTCAAATTGAAACCTTCTGCTTTTTTTTAATTTAAAAATAAATAAATATTAAAGTTATTTCAAACTATTCCTTAATAATAATTTTATTTACTACACCTTGATTAGTATAGGCTTTTATTAAATAGCTGCCTTTGCTTAAGTGACTCATATCTATTGTTTCAATATGGTCTTCTATCTTTTTAACAAAAACACCTAATAAACTATAAATCTCAACTTTTTCTATTTTAGATTTTGAAGAAAGGTGTAACGTATTTGTTACTGGATTTGGATATAGAATTAGTTTTGTTGCTTTCAAATCATCAAGACCTAACGAATTTGTTACACTCATATAATAAAGATTCGCAGTAACATCTTTAGTAATTACATAAGAATCAGCTGCTATTGTAAGTGTAAGAAGACCGTTATTAATATTGTGGCTTGTTCCGTTAATTTTAATTTCCCCAGAAAAACCTTCATTAAAAACCAGTATTAATGTAGATTCACTTGTAGTTGTGAATGAAATATTTGTACTTGATTCAATTTTTAAACATTGTGTTAAAGTAAGTCCGTTATAGTTTACGGTCCCTTTTGATGTTGATAGGTTGCCTGTAATAGAATAGAAGGTACTAGTTTTTCCAGATTCAGTAAAATTATGTATTTGGTCACTAGAATTAATTACACCTACTGTAATGGTTCCAGATTGAGTTACCGGTGTTCCTGCAGTTCCAGATGTAGTAACTGAATATGAAATAGTCTCTGTTGGTATTCCCGAAATAGTGATTGTTTTATTTGGAATATCTTTTATCGAACTTAGCCCAGATCCAGTCAAGTCCGAAATATTAGCATCTGTTGCATCACCACCCCAAGTAAATATAATAGAATCAATTGCATTTCCTTCTTGTACAGTTTGATCGTTATTTGCCGTAGTAATTGTTAAAGTTTGGCTACTTGGTGGTTCACTTTCTCCTTGTACACAAAGAAGTCCTGTCGTATAGCTCGTAAGCTCCGTTTTAAGTGCTGTATTTACAGCATAAGACGTATCATCGTTTGGTTGGTCAAAAGTCCAATCAAAATCACCGCCATTCATTCGTCCTGCATATTGCATTACATTGTTCTTTGCCTCTTCAGGATTGTCAGGTGTATAAGTATACATGACTGATGAGTCGGTGTCAAAATTATTATATGTATTTGAACCAAAAGCAGAAGTTATACTACTGTTAATCGTTTCATTTCTTGTTGAAGCAACATACGCATCAAAATCTACAGTCGAATTAGGAAACTCAGTATCTCCATAAGGCACAAATCGTTTAGCCCCTTCAATATAATTACCAAAAGCTTTTATAGTACCACCATTTTCTTTTGAAAAAGTTGGATTGTCATTATAATCATTTGTTCCACTATTTTCATCATATACATCAGAACCTTGCATTGAGGTAAGAATAGGATATCTACAATTACGGAAATAGTTATTTTCTACAAAAACAGAAGAGCCTAATGTAGATCCTACACCATATTTAGAATTACCGTCATAATAGTTGTTATAAACATGAGCTGAGTAGTAGCGTACTCTTGGGTGACGAGAATCAGAGTGGTCATACCAGTTATGGTGGTATGTTATATATAAATCAGGAACGTTGCCTTCGCTAAGCCCAAGAAGATTAGATTTTCCAGAATCCCAGAAGTGATTATATGAAAACGTAACATAGGTTGATCTTTTACAATCTAAAGCACCGTCTCCTTTAGATTGATCGGAATCGCCTCCAGCATTACCATAAAAGAAATCGACATTATGTACCCAAACATGATCGTTGTTTTGTTGCAACCCAATATTATCTCCTTCATCACTGTCGCAATTCATGGTGCCAATATTGCGAATTTCAATATTCGATGCATTTTTAATTCTAATTCCCCATCCATCAGCTACGGCATCATCACCTACACCTTCAAGTGTAATAGAGCCGTTTATGTTATTGCTGTTCTCTAAGACAATATCACCTTTACTCATATAGGCTAAATCTGTTATCTGACCAATAAGCCTCACAATAAGAGGTCTGTTGTCATTACCTTTTTTAAAACCTTCTAAAATGGTTTCTAAACCAATGCATGGGTTAGCATTGGCACCCGTAACAGTAAGTTCAATAGTATCTTTAGAATCTTCAGTTATATATAATATTACAGCGTTAGATTTTGGTGTACCATCTAAATTGTATGCACCAGGTATTCTACCTTTACTAAAAGCAAAGCCAGTTCTGTCATGTGCTAAGACTGAAATAGCATCTGTGACGCTAGGAGTTCCTTCAGTGCCTCCAATAACTGGTGCTACAGATATAGTATAAGATCCAGCTTTAAGTCCTAATATGTCTGCGCGAAAATATCCGTCATAACAACGAATAAGTTGGGTGTCTATTTTTTGATTTGTTATACCTTCTCCTGTATAATATACGTTGTAACTTTCAGCTCCTGTAAATGGCTGCCATTTTACATAAGCAGTTTCTAACCAGCTTCCGGAGTCATTAATTGTAACAGTTTGAGCTAATGCAAACACTGAAACGAATAAGTAAAATGTTGAAAATGTTAATTTTTTTAGCATCTTATTTGAGCAGTATTAATTGGTTTTATATTTCTTTTATAGATACAACATTAAATGTAATCGATTACACGAAAGTAAATATTTTATTGTTATTAGAATTAAAAAAAATAGTAAAAAAGATATAATATGGTTTTTTAACGATAAAAGATGTAAATGTTAATTTAAATAGAAAAAAGTCATTTGTTATATTTAAGATATAGTCTGTTTAAAATAAAATTCATAAAAGGTTGAATCATTTTTTTAATTAAAGTATTTTTGTTTTAATGCAAAGCAAACTCCAAGATTTCATTCCATATAAAGCAATGCCAAAGGTTTTAAAACTTTTGGAACACGATAATTTGGTTGTTAAAATTAAGAACGAAAGAAAAACGCGTCATGGTGATTATATGCGATTACCTAATAATGAACATCAAATAACTATAAATTCAAATTTAAATGAATATCGGTTTTTAATAACACTTATTCATGAAATAGCTCATTTCGAAGCTTATAAGATTTATGGGAGATGTATAAAGCCACACGGAATAGAATGGAAAAGAACATTTCAGCACTTAATGTTACCTTTTTTAAATCCCGAAATTTTTCCAAACCATTTATTACCTCTTCTCGCTAAACATTTTAAAAATCCAAAGGCATCTAGTGATTCTGATGCACCATTAGCCTTAGCATTAAAGCAATTTGACGAACCCAATGGTAAAACTTATATTTTTGAAGTACCTTTAGGTCATACTTTTAAATTGTATAACGGTAAAATATTTAAAAGAGGAGAAAAAAGAACAAAACGTTTTGAATGTGCTGAAGTAAAATCAGGCAAAATATATCTTTTTAATCCAAACGCAGAAGTTGAATTAATCAATAATATTAATGAATAAAAATTATTATGCCATACTAATGGCTGGTGGAGTTGGCTCAAGATTTTGGCCAGTTAGCACGCAAGATTTTCCTAAGCAATTTCACGATATGTTAGGAACAGGAGACACGTTAATTCAAAAAACGTTTAAAAGACTTACACATTTAATTCCAAAGGAAAATATTTTTATATTAACCAATGAACGTTATAATGATTTAGTTCTAGAACAATTACCAGAAGTAAAACAGAGGCAAGTAGTTTTAGAACCCGCTATGCGAAATACAGCACCATGTATATTATATGCATCGTTAAAGATTCAAAAAGAAAATCCAGATGCTGTAATGATAGTGGCGCCTAGTGATCATTGGATTGAGGATGAAGTTACGTTTTCAAAAAATGTACAACAAGCTTTTGATTTTTGTTCGGATAACAATGCGTTAATGACACTTGGTATTCAACCAACATTTCCCAATACAGGTTATGGATATATTGAGTTTGATAAAAGTTCGTCTGAATCAATAAAATCGGTAAATCAGTTTAGAGAAAAACCAGATTATGATACTGCAAAATCATTTATAGAGCAGGGTAATTTTTTATGGAATGCAGGTATTTTTATGTGGAGTGTTAAAACTGTAGTTGACGTTTTTAAAAAGAATCAACCAGATTTATATGCATTGTTTGAATCTGGTATTAGTTCATATAACACTAGTTTGGAATCAGATTTTATAAAAGAAAATTATCCTAAGGCAGAAAATATTTCGGTAGATTATGCTATAATGGAAACTTCAAAAAATGTCTATGTAATTGCTGCAGAATTTGATTGGAACGACCTTGGTACTTGGGGTAGTTTATATGATAAACTAGATAAAGATGAAAGTGGAAATGCTGTTGTTAATTCAAGAACATTAACAGAGGATGCTTCTGGTAATATGATACGCACTAAAGGCGATAAAATTGTAGTTGTTGATGGTTTAAATGATTATATTATTGTTGATAAAGATGAGGTTTTATTAATCTATCCAAAAACAAAAGAGCAAGATATTAAAAAAGTGCTTCAAAAAGTAAAAGATAAATTTGGAGAGCAATATGGTTAGGTCATAAATATGTGTCATTAAAATGTTTTTAGGAAGATTTACCTAAATTAATTTATATTAGTGTTTTAGAGGCAATAATTACATTATGGAAGAAAGTAAGTTTAGTTTTTCAGAAGAAGAAAAAAAAGAAGCTTCTGTCGAACAATCAAAAGAAGCAGTAAAACAAGATGCGAAAGGACTTTTTCAAAGTTTAAAGCAGTTTTTAAGTGAACTTCTAGATTTTAGAGATGATACCGATAGAGATGCAACCATAGCAGCTATAAAAGCAGATATTTCGTTTAAAGGAGCAACAACTTGGATTTTAATATGTTCTATTTTTGTGGCTTCTGTTGGCTTAAATGCAGATTCTACTGCTGTAGTAATTGGAGCCATGTTAATTTCTCCATTAATGGGGCCAATCTTAGGGATTGGAATGTCCCTTGCTATTAATGATATAGATACTTTAAGAAAATCGTTAATAAACTTAGCTACAATGATTGTATTAAGTTTGTTAACAGCGTATATGTTTTTTGAATTTTTCCCTCTTGGAAATCAGGAAACTTCTGAATTGTTGGGTAGAGTGAAACCTGATATTCGAGATGTGTTAATAGCCTTTTTTGGTGGTTTGGCTTTAATTATAGCGCGTACTAAAAAAGGTACTATTGCTTCTGTGATTTTTGGTGTGGCTATTGCTACAGCTTTAATGCCACCTCTATGTACTGCTGGTTATGGTTTAGCAAATGGCAATTGGTCTTATTTTTTAGGAGCAATGAATTTGTTTACTATTAATACCATATTTATTGCATTAGCAACATTTATTGTGTTAAAGGTACTTAGATTTCCAATGCTTAAGTATGCTAATTCTGCTAAGAGAAGGCGAATAGCAAGATTTGCAGGTTTGGTAGCTTTTTTAGTGATGATTTATCCAACAATTACCTTTTTGAGGGTTTTAAAATATAGTGGTTTTGAAAATGATTATAACAATTTTATAACAGATGAAATAAAATCTAATAATGAACTTTGGCTTCAAAGAGGTACTCTAAATACAGAAGATAAAAAAATCACGCTTTATTTTAATGGTGAAATTGCTGAAGCTACTGAAACTGATTTACGTAATGAATTGAAGGGTTATGATAAGATAAGCGATTTTAGTTTAGATATAAGTGGAAATAAGAATAGAAGCTTTGATAAAATTTCTAATGCTTATGATAGAGCTATCTTAGAACTTGATAAAAAAGATAATATAATTTCTGGTTTACAAAAAGAAATAAGCGAATTACAAGAAAATATTTCGGGACTTAACCAACAATTAGAAGCTCAAAATGCTACAGGAGGAATAGCATTTTCTACTTTGGCTAAAGATGCCAAAATAAGATTTAATGATTTAGAATATTTTGGTTATGCTAAAATGTTAGAATCAAATGATTTTATAAAAGTAGATACATTAACCATTGCTAATGTAAAATGGAAAAATTCACTCAATGATAGTATTGTTAAAGTTAAAGAAGTTGAATTAATATCGTGGTTAAAAGAAGAACTTAAAACTGAGAAAATAAGAGTGAAGAGAAATTAATTTAATACTTCTCTTCAATATACATTTTACGAACTTTTTTCATGAGTTCAGAAGAGTAAACAAAATCGGTAACCACTTCATTGTCGGTTTTAAAAATGGTTTTGTTTGAGCCTTCCCAAGCTTTTAATCCATCTTTTAAGAATACGATTTTTTCTCCAATTTCCATTACAGAATTCATGTCGTGAGAGTTGATGACTGTTATAATTTGATATTCGTCTGTAATTTCTTGGATTAAATTATCAATTACAATAGCTGTTTTTGGGTCTAAACCAGAATTAGGTTCGTCACAAAATAGGTATTTCGGATTATTTACAATAGCTCTAGCTATGGCAACACGTTTTTGCATACCACCAGAAGCTTCACTAGGCATTTTATTGTGCGCGTTTTCAAGATTTACACGATTTAAAACAAAGTCTACACGATCTTGCATTTCGCTTTTACTCATTTTAGTAAACATCTTTAAAGGAAACATCACATTTTCAGCAATCGTCATAGAATCAAATAAAGCACTTCCTTGAAATACCATACCTATTTCTGCACGAAGATTACGTTTGTCATCTTCAGATAGATTAGAAAAAATTTTTCCATCATATGCTATAGATCCTTCTTCGTATTCAAATAAACCAAGTAAGCATTTTAGAAAAACAGTTTTTCCAGAGCCACTTTGACCAATAATTAAATTGGTTTTTCCTTTTTCAAATGTGGTGCTTATACCTTTTAAAATATGAGCATCACCAAACGATTTATTTAAATTTTTAACCTCTATCATTATCCTAGCATCATATCGGTTAATAAATAATTTAATAAAATAATAACTACAGCAGTCCAAACAAAAGCTGTTGTACTTGCTTTACCAACTTCTAACGCTCCACCTTTCATATAATATCCATGGAATGAAGGTATGGTTGCTAATATAAAAGCAAAAACAAATGTTTTAATAAATGCATAAATTACATGGAAGCCATCAAAATCTGTTTGAATACCAATAATATAATCTGCTAGTGTCGAATATTCACCAAAAACACAAGCGGCCATACCACCCAAAATTCCTAAAAACATGCCAATAGCAATGGCAAATGGATATAGCATTAATGCTATGGTTTTTGGAAAAACTAAATAGTTAAGCGAATTAATTCCCATAACCTCTAGAGCGTCAATTTGTTCTGTAACTCGCATAGTTCCTATGCTAGAAGTAATAAACGAGCCTACCTTTCCAGCCATAATAATGGAAGTAAATGTTGGCGCAAACTCTAAAATCACCGATTGCCTAGTAGCAAAACCTACTAAGTATTTTGGAATTAAAGGGCTTTCTATATTTAAAGCGGTTTGAATCGTTATTACACCTCCAACAAAAAATGAAATGAATGCAATAATTCCAAGCGATCCAATAATTAAGTCATCAATATCTTTTAAGATTAATTGTTTCATAACACTCCACTTAGTAGGTTTACGAAACATTTCGACAATCATTAAAAAATAAGCTCCTATATTATTTAGGTAATTCATATTAAAATTTGAAATGCTAAAGTAAAAAAAAGTTGATGTTATTTAACTTTAATTTTAAATTATGATGTTTTTAAATCTGTATTTTTGACAATCATAAGAAAAATGTTATGTCAAAAAAAACAGGAACTCTTTTATTGATCTTATAATTATTATCTTGAATAAAAAATCGATTTACTCACTTATAGCATTGTTAATTCTTTTAGGGATATTTGGTTATGAACATTTTTTAAATGAAGAATTAAAAGACGAGATTGTTTTAGATGGAAAACAAGTAAAAGAGAGTACCAACGAATACTTTTTACCCACAAGTACAACAGGACAAATTATACATCATGAAGGTTATTCTTTATCCTACAGTGAACGGCATGAGCAGGCAGAATGGGTGGCTTACGAATTGAAAAAATCACATTTGTCAAAAACTAACTTTGAGCGTCCTTATTTTGAGATTGATAAAGCAGTAAAAACAGGAGCAGCACATTGGAAAAATTATAAAAAATCTGGTTACGATCGCGGACATTTATGTCCTGCCGGCGATAGAAGTTATAGTCGATTTGCGCATGATGAAACCTTTTTAACGAGTAATATTAGTCCGCAAGAACATCAGTTTAATGCTGGTATTTGGAATACTTTAGAACAAAAAACGCGATACTGGGCAAGTAAATATGATGGTGTTTTTGTAATTACTGGAGGTGTTTTAAAAAATAACTTAAAAACTATTGGAGATGAACATGTTTCGGTGCCTAATCAGTTTTATAAAGTTTTGATTGATAATAATTCTGGGAAAACTAAAATGATAGCCTTTTTAATGCCTCATGAAGATTCTAAGAGGCCTTTATATGAGTTTGTTGTACCAGTAGATACTATTGAAAAACTAACAGGAATTGATTTCTTTTCTGAATTAGATGATGATATTGAGAATAAATTAGAAGCTTCTAGTAGTTATAAGGGGTGGAGTTTTTAATAGTTTTGTTAGTCTTGCTTAACGTAGTCGAAGTCTATTTCTGTTAAAACTTTGTTGATTATTTCAATTTACTCAACATGCCTTTCCATCGTAAGTTTCTAATAAATTTACCTTCCTCTTCAGAAACTAAAAAAGTTATTTTTTCTTTTTTTGCCTTAAAGTAACCAGCTATATAATCTTTAAATAAGGAAAAACTTCCTTTTTTATAAGCTAGTTTTAAAGCAGAAATTAATGTGATAAAAAAACCATATCGCATTTTGTACATGGCTTCACCCTGCAAGTGTTTAGAAGCTTTGTTATATGAAATTCCAGTAGGTTTTAAGTGCTTAACATGTAACGATTCATCAGTTAGTACGCTCCAACCATAAAATTTAGCCAGTAGCTCATCAACCGTGTCCCAACCCATAGATGGTTTTAATTTTCCAATCTTAATAAAACATTCTTTTTTATAAGCTTTTAATGCGCCTCGAATATGATCTTTATTGGTTAAATTTTCTAAAACCCAATTATCGTTTTTTTCAATGTAACAAAACCCAGAAGCCATACCTAGTTTATCATTTTTTTTGAAATGATTAGAAAGTACTTCTAAATAATTATTAGGAAAAATTAAATCGGCATCAAACTTACAAATTACATCATAGTTGTTGTCTAAAGTTTCATAGCCTTTGTAAAACGCATTAATTATTTTTGAACCAGGTAGATGTTGGTTTGATGATTTTGAGTTAATTAAAGAAATCCAAGTATGTTTTAACGCATAAGCTTCAACTATATCTTCGGTTTTGTCAGTTGAATTATCATTAACAATAACTAGACGTTTTGGTAAATGTGTTTGATTTGCTAATGAATTTATTGTTAAGCCTATGGAGCTTTCTTCGTTATGAGCAGGAATAATAATGTAGAAATTCAAGATTGAAATTTTAGTTGTTCAAAGTTAAACTCTTTCGGCATATACAATATAATATCTTGGTGTGAACCAGCGTAAAATAGGTCGAACACCTATTTTTTTTGTTGGATTCGTCCATTTCTGCCTGTCAATAATTTTCCAACCAGCTTTTTCTAAAAGCCAATCGAACTGCCAGTCTTCAAATTCGTGATAATGTCTGTCAAGCATATCGGTTTTACTTCTATATGCAGGAGAAAACCATAGTTTAAGTGGTATACTTGCTACTAACTTATCTGATTTAATAGCTTTTAAAACCGTGTAGGGAGATAATAAATGCTCGAAAATTTCAAAAGCAGTAACAACATCAGCTTGAGAATTTGTTATAATTGAAGTGTCTTCATCTAAATCTTCCCCTTTTGTGTTTTCTACTTTAAATCCGTTTCCTTTCATTATTTTAGAAAAAGGATTAGTTACTCCTAAATCTAAAATAGTTTCAGAATTAGAAATGTGTTTTTGTAAAAACTGAATGGTATGCTTGAATCGTTTATTCGGAAATGTTTTCTCGTACATATTACTGTTTGTAAACAATAGCATTTATATTCATTCCTGCTCCTACACTTGCAAAAATAATAACATCTCCTTTGTTAATTTCTTGGTTTTCTAAATCTCCTTTTAAAATCATATCGTATAAAGTAGGTACCGTCGCTACGCTAGAATTACCTAATTTACCAATGCTCATAGGCATAATGTTTTTAGGCATTTCAAGATTAAATAACTCGTAGAATCGTTTTACTATTGCCTCATCCATCTTTTCGTTTGCTTGATGAATGAGTATTTTTTTAACATCTTTAATGTTAATGCCACTTTCATCAAGAGCAGATTTCATTCCAAGCGGTACATTGGTTAAAGCAAATTCGTAAATTTTTCTACCGTACATTTTTATATATCTACGGTCTTCTTTAGTTTCTTGTTTATAGGTTTCTCCAAAATATATAAAATGAGCTTCGTCAAAGGCAAAAGTAGCTGTATTATGAGTTAATATACCACCATCTTCATTTGTAGACTCTAATACTACGGCACCAGCACCATCACTATAAATCATAGAGTCTCTATCGTGAGGATCAATTATTCGAGATAAGGTTTCTGCTCCAATAACTAAACATTTTTTTGCAATTCCCGCCTTTATAAATGCATTTGCTTGAATGGTGGCTTCAACCCAACCAGGGCAACCAAAAAGAATATCGTATGCTACACATTTAGGGTTTTTAATGCCTAAAAGATGTTTTACTCTAGAGGCTATACTTGGCACGGTATCACTTTGTATACTATCGTGTTTTACATCTCCATAGTTGTGTGCTACAATAATATAATCTAAATCTTCACGATTAATTTTAGCATCTTCAATAGCCTTTTCAGCAGCAAAAGAAGCTAAGTCTGATGTATTTAAATGATTTTTAGCATAACGTCTTTCTTCAATACCTGTTATTGCTTTAAACTTCCTTACAATAGTTTCATTAGGTGCATTTATTGTTGAGCCATCACTATTTAAAAATTCGTGATTAAAAAATGCTTTATTCTTCTCGATATTGGCAGGTATGTAACTTCCTGTGCCAGTGATTTTGATATTCATATTGTAGAAAAATTGCCTTTAGTTTAAGTATTAGCAATATAAATACTTTATAATTAAAGGCAACTTATTTTGGTTTTATTTTACGATGTTCAACCGACTATTTATACTTCTGCATAAACTTCAATAGGTATACATGAACACACCAAGTTTCTGTCTCCATAGGCGTCATCAACACGTCTTACACTAGGCCAAAACTTGTTCGTTTTTACATAGTCTAACGGAAAGGCAGCTGCTTCACGTGAGTATGGTAAATTCCATTCGTTGGCAGATATCATTTCTAACGTATGAGGCGCATTTTTTAAAACATTATTATCGTCTTCTTTTGTAACACTATCTATTTCTTTTTTAATAGAAATCATAGCATCACAAAACCTGTCAATTTCGCTTTTACTTTCACTTTCTGTTGGTTCTATCATTAATGTGCCAGCTACAGGAAAAGAAACGGTAGGTGCATGAAAACCGTAATCCATAAGACGTTTAGCAATATCTGAAACTTCAATACCATTTGCTTTAAAAGGTCGGCAATCTACAATCATTTCATGAGCAGCTCTACCCCGTTCACCAGAGTAAAGGGTATCAAAGTTACCTTCTAAACGTTGTTTAATATAGTTGGCATTTAAAATGGCTATTTTAGTAGACTCTGTTAAGCCTTCTGCGCCAAGCATTTTAATATATCCATAAGATATTAAACAAGCTAATGCAGATCCAAAAGGCGCTGCAGAAATAGCTGTAATAGCTTTGTCTCCACCAGTTTTAACAATAGGGTTTCCAGGTAAAAATGGCACGAGTTGTTTTGCTACACATATTGGTCCTACTCCTGGTCCACCACCACCATGAGGAATAGCAAATGTTTTATGTAAGTTAAGGTGACAAACATCGGCTCCAATATTTCCTGGATTGGTAAGTCCTACTTGGGCATTCATGTTGGCACCATCCATATAAACTTGTCCTCCGTTATCATGAATTAACTTAGTAATTTCTTTAATGGCAGATTCATATACGCCATGTGTAGATGGGTATGTAACCATTAAACATGATAAATTGTCTTTGTGTAATTCTGCTTTTTCACGTAAATCGTCAACATCAATGTTTCCTTCTTCTGTTGATTTAGTAACAATAACTTTCATGCCAGCCATAACAGCACTTGCAGGGTTTGTTCCGTGAGCAGAAGATGGAATTAAACATATGTTTCTATGATGATCTCCACGATATTCATGATATGCTTTTATCACCATAAGTCCAGCGAACTCACCTTGTGCACCTGAGTTTGGCTGTAACGAAGTAGCAGCAAAACCAGTGATTTCTGTTAACTGATCTTCTAATTCTTTTAAAACAGTTAAATACCCTTTAGCTTGTTTAGCAGGAACAAATGGGTGAATGTTTGCCCATTTATAAATACTTAAAGGCAGCATTTCAGATGCCGCATTTAGTTTCATGGTACAAGACCCTAAAGAGATCATGGAATGATTTAACGATAAATCTTTACGTTCTAATGATTTTATATAACGCATCAGTTCTGTTTCAGAATGGTATGTTTTAAAAACATCAAGCGTTAAAAATTCAGATGTTCTTTGTATTGATTCTTCAATGTTGTTAAAGCTTTCTATAGTAGATATAGTTATTGTTTCTTTATTAGCAGCTTCAGCAAAAACAGAAATTAAATAATTAATATCTCTAATAGAAGTCGTTTCATTAATAGAAATGGTAACCGTTTCTTTATCTGGATAATGAAGATTTACTTTCTTTTCGGTAGCAACCTTTTTAATCTTTTTAGCTTTTGTTTTTATTTTAAGCGTGTCAAAATAAGAGGTGTTTACTTGTTTATAACCAAGTTTTTCTAATGCATTTGATAGAGTTACTGTTTTATTATGAACTTTATTCGCAATAAATTTTAAACCATTTGCGCCATGATAAACAGCATACATACTAGCCATAACAGCAAGTAAAACTTGTGCGGTACATATATTTGAAGTTGCTTTGTCTCGTTTAATATGTTGTTCGCGTGTTTGTAAAGCCATACGTAATGCTCTGTTGCCATTAGCGTCTTTTGTAATACCAATAATACGACCAGGTAAATCACGCTTATAAGCTTCTTTGGTTGCGAAATATGCTGCATGAGGACCGCCATATCCCATTGGGATTCCAAAACGTTGAGTAGTTCCAACCACCACATCGGCACCAAATTTACCTGGAGCTTCTAGTTTAACTAAGCTCAAAATATCGGCGGCAACAGCAACTTTTATTTGTGCCTCATTAGCTTTACTAATAAATGATTTTATATCAGTTATTTGTCCATCTTTTCCAGGGTATTGTAAAATAGCTCCAAAGAATTCTGATGAGAAATCAAAATCATCTTCACTACCAACTATTAATTCAATGCCAATAGGGAATGCTCTCGTTTGAAGAAGCGATAAAGTTTGAGGTAATATATTTTCTGAAACAAAAAACTTATTTACACCAGCTTTTTTTTGTGCACGATCTCGAACTGCAAATAACAGGCTCATAGCTTCAGCAACGGCAGTGCTCTCATCAAGAAGTGATGCATTTGCAATTTCCATACCAGTTAAATCAATAACCATGGTTTGGAAATTTAAAAGTGCTTCCAATCTTCCTTGAGCAATTTCAGCTTGATAAGGCGTGTATGCTGTATACCAACCTGGGTTTTCAAGAATATTTCTTTGAATAACTGCAGGCAAGATGGTTGGATGATATCCTAAGCCAATATAGGTTTTATATACTTTGTTTTTTTTAGAAAGTTCGTGAATGTGGAGCAAATATTCATGCTCGGTCATAGGTTCTTCTAAATTTAACCCGTTTTTTAAACGAATATCATCTGGAATGGTTTCATATATTAATTGGTCTAGTGTATCAACTCCTATGGTTTTTAACATAAGATTTTTGTCTTCTTCTCTAGGTCCAATATGACGCAATGCAAAAGCGTTTGTGTTCATTAAGTTATGATTTGTTATGTAAATCGCAAAAATAAGTAATAATTAACGCGTTTTATTCTGTGAAAAGGAAAGTTTTTAACCATTTGGAAACGTTATTAACAGTTTGTTTATTTTTGTAAAATGGGAGTGCTAAAGAAACTTTTAAATTTTTATATAAATAGTAGTATTCATGTAGCATTATCCGTCTATTCATTAACTTGGTTAAGTCTTATAGAGTTTGATCTTTCTTATGATGAGAATGTGCTGTATTTTGTGTTTTATGCTACTATAACAGGGTATAACTTTGTGAAATATTTTGGGATTGCAAAATTTCATCATAGAAGTTTAACAAATTGGTTGAAAACCATTCAGGTATTTTCTTTTTTGTGTTTTCTATTGATGTGTTATTATGGACTTAAATTGACTGAAACCACTATGTTTTATATAGCAGGTTTTGGTCTTGTAACTTTTTTATATGCCATTCCGTTTTTGCCAAAACGGATGTTTTTAGATAGTCAGCATAATTTAAGAAGTATTGGCGGACTTAAAATATATTTAATAGGATTGGTTTGGAGTGGTGTAACTGTTTTTCTTCCGTTAATAAATAACAATTATCGAATAGATACAGATGTTATAATAACAGGTTTACAGCGTTATGTTTTTGTAATTGTTTTAATGTTTCCTTTTGAAATTAGAGATTTACGATATGATAGTTTGAAACTTTCTACAGTGCCACAGAAAATAGGCGTGAAGCAAACCAAAATAATTGGAGTTGTGCTATTGGTTATATTTTTCTTTTTAGAATTTTTAAAAGATGAAATAACATTTGGTAAAATTTTAGCTTTACTAACTATAGCGATTTTGACACTTTTATTACTTGTGTATTCTAAAGTTGAGCAGGGGAAATATTATAGTGCGTTTTGGGTAGAAGGCTTGCCAGTTCTATGGCTTCTTTTATTACTTTTATTTAATTAGTTGTTTCCTTTATTGCTTTATCAAGATTTTTTTTCATTTTCTCTTTACAATCTTTATCTAAACATTCAACTTTCGATTCTGCAATTGATTTAGTGAGTAGTGTGTTGTTTTTAGTGTATTTTCTACAAGCTCTACAATAAATTAAATGTATGTTGAGTTTTATCATTTCCCATAATGTGGCTTCTTTGTATTGCGTTTTATCACAAACATGATTTGCTTCTTCACAAGGAACTACAACTTTAATTTTACTCATAATTAAAACCAATTTTCTTTTAAGCAATCAGCCATAGCCGTTCTAGCTCTATGAATGATAACCCAAAGGTTAGACGCTGTAATATTTAGTTCATTACAAATTACTTCGGTTTCAAAACCTTCAATGGTTTTCATTTTAAAAACGTTCGCTTGTTTTTGAGGTAATTTACTTAAGCAGTTATGTATGGCATCACCAAGTTCTTCATTCTGCATACTGTCTTCAGCCGTTTTATCAAAAGGATCTGCAACACGTTCTTCAAGCCAATCACCTTCACTTTCGCTATCGTCATTGTAACTAATCCTAACTTCAGCTTTTCCTTTGTTAGAATTTATTTTACGATAGTGATCAATAATTTTTCGTTTTAAAATTGAGATAAGCCAAGTGCGTTCACTAGCTTCTCCTTTAAAATTTTTCATTGATTTTAGCCCAGCAAAAAAGGTGTCTTGAACCAAATCTTGCGCAATCTCTCTATCGCTAACACGAGAAATCGTATAGTTGTAGAGGTAATCGGAATATAAATCGATCCACTTATTGGGATTAATTTCATGTTTGGGCATTGTTGCGAATTTTTTGAATACCAAAAATAAGGTAAAAAAATGAATATTTTGGTTGCTTTTATTTAAGCCTATAACTATTTGAATTATTTAGTACAGCTTATTATATAATACCCAAAACTTTTCATGTGTAACCCAGATAATAATGCGTAAAATGATCCTTTGAGATTATGTAAGCTTTCACGTTTTAATATTTTAGAATTAAAAATCTGTTTTATTACAAAACCAATAATAGTAAATGGCACATGTAATACAGATAGCGCTACTCTAAAGGATGCGTTTTCAATTTTAATTTTTGTAAACCCCTGTTCTTTTAATTTTTTCACCATGTTATCTATGGTTTCTAGTTTATCTAGACTCCAATGACTGCATAGCTTTTTATAAGCGTAATTACTCCCTAAGCATAAATTAGTTTCACTTTTCTTAAGGAATGCATCAGCAATAACTAATTTTCCGTTTGGTTTTAAAATTCGAAAAGCTTCTTCTATTGATTTTTTACTATGTCCTGAATGACAAAAACTTTCTATAGCAAGTGCTGCATCAAATGTGTTCGATTTGAAAGACGTGTTATTGTAGTTTTCTTTTAATATAGTTCCATTGTAATTCTTTAATAACTCATTACCCTTCTTCACTTGGAATTTGGATAGTGTTACTCCAAATGCAGAAAGCTTTTTATTCTTTTTTAGGGCATACCTCATTGTTCCTCCCATTCCACAACCTAAATCTGCTAATGTTTTTCTTTCTTGGTTAATATTTAAGTGATTAATTACTTGATTGTTCATCTCATTTAGCATGGTGTCTCTTTTAAAAGGATTTGTTTTAAAAGGAATAAAGTATCCAAAGTGCATGTTGAAATCTTTACTCCAGAATTCATAATCTTCTGTAGCTTCATTATAGAAATCAATCATTTCAATTTTATTTGTTTCTCTATTTTTTGATAATGTGATTGTATTAGTTTCCATATTTTGTTTTTTAAAGATTAAAATGAAGTATTAGATTGTATATAAATAACCATGAGTATACAAAAGCAAAGAGTGTGAAGAGCGTATTCATGAAATAACTGCCTATTTTAAAAATCAATTTTTTTGGAATTTCATACATTGGATAATATGCTATTTGTGTTATCACTTTGCCTACCCAATAAGCTGCAATGAGTCCTGTTATTGCAATAGCTAAATTTGTGTGATTTTTTAAATCATTAGGAATTAAAATGGCAATTATTCCAAAAGAAAAGTTTAAACCTTGAATGTACCTGCCATAGGTTTTAGCTATCTCTTGGTTTAATGGCTTTAGTTGTTTAACATCATTATACCAATCAAAAACTTTATGACGAATGAATGGATAGATTAGTGCAGTGAATATTTGACCACATCCTCCAAGAATGATTAACCAGTTAGGGATTTGTGTATTCATAGTTTTATTATTTTTAAACTTTCAATAATTACTGAAACTATGTTTTAAATTTTTTTATTTAATAAGTTTGAGTAAAGACTTTGTTATCCAGTTTTGTTCTTGGTTTACTATTTTATTCATTAATGAGTCGGCAGTTTCAGCTAAATCGTGTAATGCTTTTGTTTGTTTAATAAGCTCTTTAGTTTTTTCTGTGCCATCATCTTTAATAGAACTCACATCTTTTAATATTTTAATAACGGGTTTAATTTCTCTTCTACTACGTTCTTTTGCAATATGTCTAGCTAGTTCTTGTACATCTTTTTCAGTAGTGAAAAATTCTTTGCGTTCTCCTGGAACAAGCTCTTTAGTTACGATGCCCCAATCCATTAACTGGCGAAGGTTCATACTCGTATTACCACGAGAAATTTTAAGTTCATCCATAATCTCTTCCATAGATAATGGTTTTGTTGAAATAAAAAGAAGCGATTGTATTTGTGCCATGGCTTTATTAATACCCCAAAGCGTACCTAAGCTTCCCCAGGTATTTATAAATTTTTCTTTTGCCTCTTGATATTCCATGACTCAAAGATATAAATAATTTCTAAACTTTCAATAATTATTGAAAGTTTATTTTGTTTCTAAATGAATATGATCATCATGACGAACTGCTTGACATCCGTGAAAACGGATTTTAGCTTCATTAGCTAAACCTAAAGATTGTTTTAGATGAGGTTCAATAAATATTTTTTTAGTATCGGAATTAGAAAGTAACTGTTTGATTAATTTTTTCGTCTTAAATTCATCAATAGTTAAATTATTAATTTTTCCGAAAGAAAAATATTTTGAAAAATCATATTGCCAATAGCCTTTTCTTTTACAATTATTGGAAGTAAAATTCTTTTCAGAATTTGCATAAACACCATAGCCTGATATGGAAGGTTTTTTATCTGTCGATTTTTTGTTTTCATTTAAATACATAAAACAGATATCTATTTTTTTACCATCATTATGACTTAAATGAGGTAGTAAAGGGAATTTATCTAAAAAAGGAAAATTGGCATCTAGATAGGTAATTGATATATCTGATTTAAATAATACATTCGCAGAATTTTCAAGTTCATTTTTTAAAGACGACTTAACGTAATGTCTAAATAGTAAAGGATATACTAAATTTCTAGGTTTCAGTTTTTTATTAAAAACTGGTAGAGGTTCTCTGCCAAAAACCTTCGCTAATGGTGGAATTATAAAAAGATTACTTGCTAAATAAATAATTGGAAAAATTATTCGTTTCTTCTTTTTAAATTTTGATGAAAGAAATAACGCTATCACCCAAATGATTCCTCCAATTTGGGTGATAGCAGTTAAGAATATAATAATTATTAGATGGCCAAAAAATTTAATAAACCTCATAAACCTCTAAACGCATAAACTCTTTGGTTTATTTCAATAACCCAGCGCGTCTCAACAACGCCTCAGGTTTTGGCTCTTGCCCTCTAAAACGTTTGTAAAGTGTCATTGGGTTTTCTGTACCGCCTTGAGAAAGTACGTTGTCTTTAAATTTAGTAGCTATCTCTTTATTAAAAATACCAGCTTCTTTAAAATATTCAAACGCATCGGCATCTAAAACTTCGGCCCATTTGTAGCTGTAATATCCAGATGAATAACCACCTTGAAAAATATGAGAAAAGGCAGTACTCATACAGGTCTCTTTAGTTTCAGGATATAAAGATGTATTTTTAAAAGCTTCAGATTCAAAAGCTTTTACATTTGTTATTTTAGAAGGATCTTCACTATGCCAACTCATATCTAAAAGTCCGAAACTTAACTGACGTAAGGTTTGCATCCCTTCATGGAAGGTTGATGATTCTTTTATTTTTTCAACCAATTCAATTGGAATGATTTCTCCTGTTTCGTAATGTTTAGCAAACAGCTCTAAAGCTTCTTTTTCAAAACACCAGTTTTCCATAACCTGACTAGGTAATTCTACAAAATCCCAAAATACGCTAGTTCCAGATAAACTAGGGTAGGTGGTGTTGGCTAACATACCGTGCAGTGCATGACCGAATTCATGAAACAAGGTGGTAACCTCATTAAAGGTTAAAAGCGACGGTTTGCTTTTTGTTGGTTTTGTAAAGTTGCAAACTATAGAAACATGAGGTCTGCTATTCTCACCATTAGTTATGTATTGTGGTTTGTAAGATGTCATCCACGCACCGTTTCGTTTTCCTGCTCTTGGGAAAAAATCGGCATAAAAAATAGATACTAAATCACCATTATTATTGGTTACTTTATAAGTAAGGACATCTTCATGATATTTGTCAATATCATTAATTTCTTCAAAGTTTAAATCGAATAATTTATTAGCAACAGTAAAAGCACCATCAATAACATTCTCTAATTTGAAATAAGGTTTTAGCAACTCGTCATCTAATCTAAATAATTTTTGTTTTAGCTTTTCAGAATAATAAGATCCGTCCCATTTTTCTAATCTATCAATATTATCTAATGCTTTAGCGAACTTCTCTAAATTTTTAAATTCAGCTTCCGCAGCTGGTTTTGCTTTTTCTAATAATTCGTTAGAAAAATTAAGAACGGTTTCTGGCGTTTCTGCCATACGTTCTTCTAAAACAAAATGGGCATGTGTTTTATAACCTAATAAATTGGCGCGCTCATGACGAAGCTTTACTATTTGTAAAACGTTTTCTTGATTATCTAAAGCATCTCCATTAAAAGCTTTACTTCCTGCTGCAAGTGTTATTTTTTTACGAAGTTCTCTGTTATCTGCGTAAGTAACAAACGGAATATAGCTTGGGTAATCTAAAGTAAATAACCAACCTGTTTTATCTTTGCTTTCAGCTAATTGTTTTGCAGCTTCTTTGGTGCCTTCTGGTAAACCCGATAAATCAGATTCATTGGTTATTAGCATTTCAAACTTATTAGTTTCTGCTAATACGTTTTCTCCAAATTTTAATTTTAACTGACTTAATTTTTTGTCAACTTCACGAAGTTTTTCTTTTTTGTCTTCAGGTAAATTAGCACCGTTTCGTGAAAAACCTTTATATTTTTTATCTAGTAATGTTTGTTGTTCGGTAGTTAGATCTAATTCATCTTTAGAATCATAAACCGCTTTTACACGTTTGAATAAATCGGCATTTAAAGTAATGTCGTTACTAAAATCTGATAATAATGGTGAAACTTCTTGTGCTATTTTTTGAATAGTTTCATTGGTTTCAGCCGAATTCAAATTAAAGAAAATACTAGAAATTCTATCTAATTGTTCTCCCGAAAAGTCTAATGCTTCAATGGTGTTTTTAAATTTAGGTTCTTCTTCATTGTTAACAATAGCATCAATTTCTGCTTTAGCTTGTTTTATAGCATCTTTAAAAGTAGGAAGATAATCTTCGTTTTCAATTTTTGAGAACGGAGCCGTATGATACTTGGTATTAAATGGTGTTTTTAATGATTTCTTTATCATTTTGTATGAAAATATGTTAAAAAAATAAAATTTACTATGCATACATAATAAATTTTTTATATATTTGAGTCAGAAAAATATTAAAGAGTGACTAACTCAATAGAATTTTTATTAATAGCTAAAAAGCCTCGAGTTTAATTTGAGGCTTTTTTTATTATAAATTTTGAGCTGATTCGTTTACTTTAATTTTCAGGCCTTCTTTGTAAGCTATAATTTTATCAAGCACACATTTATCAGAAGATCCAATAATTTGTGCTGCCAAAATTCCAGCATTTTTTGCGCCATTTAATGCTACTGTTGCAACAGGTACACCACCAGGCATTTGAAGAATAGAAAGTACAGAATCCCATCCGTCAATAGAGTTACTGCTTTTTACAGGAACACCTATAACTGGTATAGGTGAGAGAGAAGCTATCATACCTGGTAAATGTGCAGCACCACCAGCACCAGCAATAACGACAGAGAAACCTCTAGTGTGTGCGTGTTTACCATAATCAAATAATTTTTCGGGAGTTCTGTGAGCTGAAACAATATCTACTTCAACTTCTATATCAAAACCTTTTAAAATATCGATGGCATCTTGCATAACTGGTAGGTCGCTTTTGCTCCCCATAATAACTCCAACTTTACTCATAATTATTTACTTATTACATTTATTGTTTTCTTTACTGCTTCGGCTATTTTTCTAGCTTCGGCTAAATCTTCATTTACTATTGTCACATGTCCCATTTTTCTAAAAGGACGTGTTTGTTTTTTACCATAAATATGTGGTGTTACGCCATCCATATTCATAATAGTTTCAATGTTTTCATAAACAACATCTCCCGTAAATCCTTCAGCTCCCACTAAATTTACCATAACGCCACCAACTTTACTATCGGTTCTTCCTAATGGTAAATCTAAAATAGCACGAATGTGTTGTTCAAATTGTGAGGTGTAACTAGCTTCAATGGTTTGGTGTCCCGAATTATGTGGTCTGGGAGCGACTTCGTTTATTAAAATTTCATCATCCTGTGTTTGAAACATTTCAACAGCTAAAAGCCCAACATGATTATAGGCTTCAGATGTTTTTAAAGCAACTTCTTCTGCTTTTTTTGCAACTGTTTCAGAAATTCTAGCAGGACAAATAACATACTCTACTTGATTCGCTTCTGGGTGAAATTCCATTTCTACAACAGGGTAGGTTTTAACATCACCTGAAGCATTTCTTGCTACAATAACAGCTAGTTCGTTTTTAAACGGCACTAGGTTTTCTGCAATACATTCCACGTTAGGTAAGTCTTCTAAATCTTCAATTGTTTTTACAATTTTAACGCCCGTACCGTCATACCCAAACTGAGCACATTTCCAAACAAAAGGCATGGTTAATCCACCGTGGTTTATAGCGTCTTTTATTTCAGATGTATAAGCAAATCTAGAAAATGGTGCCGTTGGTAAATTATTGTCAATATAAAATAACTTTTGAGTCGCTTTATTCTGAATTGTTCTCAACGTTTTAGAAGCTGGATATACTTTTACCCCTTCTTTTTCAAGAGCTTCTAAAGCATCAATATTAACGTTTTCAATTTCAATAGTTAAAACATCAACTTGTTTTCCAAAATTATAAACCGCATCATAATCCATTAAATTGCCTAAGTGAAATTCATCACAAGCAATTTTACAAGGCGCTTCATTACTAGCTTCTAAAATACTTGTATAAATGTCAAATTTTCTAGTATTATAAAGTAGCATTTTACCTAATTGACCGCCACCTAGAATGCCAAGTTTAAAATTTGAAGAGAAATAATTCATTGTTTATAATTACGAGATATTGTTAATTGATATGCAAAAATACATTTAAATCTTAAATTACTTCTTAATTCGTAAATCAAAAAAGCGTAATTCCTTAATCTATTGATTATCTTTGCCTCTTCAAAAAATAATTACGGTGATAAAGCTACATGACAAATATTTTAAACCATTTATTTCTGCACAAGAGATAGATAGTGCGTTGTCTAAAATGGCAGAGGAGATAGCAAATGATATAGGCGACGAAATTCCTGTGTTTATTGGTATTTTAAACGGATCGTTTATGGTAGTAAGCGATTTTGTTAAAAAGTACCCAAAACCATGTGAAGTTACTTTTATAAAATTGGCTTCTTATGAAGGTGTTAAATCTACCGAGGATATTCAACGTTTAATTGGACTTACTCAAGATTTATCAGGGCGTACCGTTGTTATTTTAGAAGATATTATAGATACGGGAAATACACTGGCAGAAGTACACAGGATTTTTAAAAATGAACATGTAAAATCTTTAAAAATTGCCACGCTGTTTTATAAACCCGAAGCATATAAAAAAGACTTTAAATTACATTATGTTGGTATAGAAATTCCTAATAAATTTATAGTAGGTTACGGCTTAGACTATGATGGATTGGGGAGAGATATTCCAGAAGTTTATCAAATAAAAGAAACAAAACACATGACAAATTTAGTGCTATTTGGCCCTCCAGGAGCAGGGAAAGGAACACAAGCAGAATTCTTAAAAGAAAAATACAATTTAGTACACATTTCTACAGGCGATGTTTTTAGATTCAATATTAAAAACGAAACAGCTTTAGGTATGTTAGCTAAATCTTATATAGATAAAGGCGAATTGGTTCCAGACCAAGTAACTATTGATATGTTAAATGCTGAGGTAGAAAAAAATGCCGATGCTAATGGTTTTATTTTTGATGGATTTCCTCGTACAAATGCACAAGCTGATGCTTTAAGCGAATTAATGGATAGCAAAGATTCGCAAATAAATGCGATGATTGCTTTAGAAGTAGACGATGAAATTTTAGTTGAGCGTTTACTTGGTAGAGGTAAAACTAGTGGAAGAGCAGATGATGCTGATGAATCTATTATTAGAAATAGAATTACAGAATATTATAATAAAACAGCTATTTTAAAAGATTACTACTCGGCTCAAAATAAATACTATGGTGTTGATGGAGTTGGTAGTATTGAAGACATTACACAACGTATCAGTAGTGTAATTGATACATTATAAGGTTTTTGCGAAAGCACAAATCTCAAGAATTAGAAACTATATCTCAAATTAAAAGATATAGTTTCTAGTTTTATAGAACTATATATTATAAATGTTTCGCTTTCGCGGAAAAAATAAAAAGTAAGAGTCATAAAACTTTTAACTTTTTAACTCATAACTTTTAACTTGAATCATGACTGAAGGCAATTTTGTAGATTACGTAAAAATGTATGTAAGCTCTGGTAAAGGAGGGCAAGGATCTGCGCATTTACATCGCGAAAAATATATTACAAAAGGTGGACCCGATGGTGGTGATGGTGGTCGTGGAGGACATGTTATTCTTAAAGGGAATTCAAACCTTTGGACACTACTTCATTTAAAGTTTAAAAAACACATTAGAGCAGGTCATGGTGGTAGTGGTAGTAAAAGTAGAAGTTTTGGTGCCGATGGTGAAGATATGTATGTTGATGTGCCGTTAGGAACCGTGGTTCGAGATACAGAAACCAATGAGATTATTTTTGAAATTACAGATGATGGTGAAGAAAAAATTATAGCTCAAGGTGGAAAAGGCGGATTAGGAAACTGGCATTTTAGATCGTCTACCAACCAAACACCACGTTATGCACAACCTGGTATGCCGTTAGAAGAACGGCATATTACTTTAGAATTAAAAGTACTTGCCGATGTTGGTTTAGTTGGTTTCCCTAATGCAGGAAAGTCTACACTTTTATCGGTTGTAACATCTGCAAAACCAAAAATTGCCGATTATGAGTTTACAACTCTAAAGCCTAATTTAGGTATTGTTGAGTATCGCGATTTTCAAACCTTTGTAATGGCAGATATTCCTGGAATTATTGAAGGAGCTGCCGAAGGAAAAGGATTGGGACATTATTTTTTACGTCATATTGAACGTAACTCAATCTTACTGTTTTTAATTCCTGCTGATGCCGAAGATGTTAAAAAACAATACGATATTCTATTAGATGAACTTCGTCGTTACAACCCAGAAATGCTAGATAAAGAACGTATTATAGCTATTTCTAAATCTGATATGTTAGATGATGAGTTAAAAGCAGAACTTAAAGTAGAGCTTGATAACGAATTACCTATTCCGTATTTATTTATTTCGTCTGTTGCCCAACAAGGAATTACAGAACTTAAAGACAAGTTATGGAAAATGTTGAATAATTAGGGCGTTACCTTTATCCTGAATTAATTTCAGGAACAGGTCGGACTTTCCAATATATCTTTTGTTTTTTTGTGATTCCTGCTCAGATAGGTATCTATTAGTGGAGTAAATGTATATTTTAAATTCGGTAATACTTAAAAAAACAAAAGGATGCCTAATCAAATGCGAAGCATTCACGGTTTTACATTTATTGAAATAAAATCAAAGAGTAATACCTAATGCAATTCTAGCGTAGACTTATATTCTTGGAATAATTTTTGATTAATTTTATAAAAAAAATGAATATGAAATTTATTAAAAAAATCGCCTTGCTTCTGTTAGTAGCTTCTTGCGCTCCAATTTATGTGAACTACGATTATGAAAAGGGGACAGACTTTACCAAGTATAAAACCTATAATTATTATAGTGATATGAAAACGGGTTTAAGCGAATTAGATACCAAACGTCTTTTAGATGCTTTAGACCTTAAAATGAAAGAGAAAGGCTTTGCGTTATCTGATGTGCCAGATTTTTTTATTGATATAAAAAGTAGTGAATTTCAAGCTTCTCAACGACAAACCGTAGGTGTTGGAGTAGGAGGCGGTGGCGGAAACATGGGTGGCGGAATCTCTATTGGTTTACCTATTGGTCAGGCTAATGTAAATCGTGAAATTACTATCGATTTTGTAGACGAGAATAAGAAACAATTATTTTGGCAGGCAGTAAGCGAATCAAATTTTAATCCTAGAGCTACACCCGAAAAAAAAGAAGCTCGTTTAAATGCTATTGTCGAAAAAGTATTGGTGCAGTATCCGCCTAAAAGGTAGATTAGATTTATTATTTTTTAACTAATTTTTTACTAGCAATAAGAACCTTGTTAGCATAGAAATTAGTCAAATAAATACCTTCACTTAAATTGCTAATATCTACTTGATGCGTTTCGTAATTAGATATTGTAGTCTTTTTTATTTTTTTACCATCTAACGAAACAATTTCAATTGTCATTATAGTATCACCAGTACTTTCTAATTTAAAATTAACTAGGTTATTTGAAGGATTAGGAAACATGGATATGTTGTAATTATTTGTTTCCGCTGTAATATTGTTAATGCTTAAAGTATTATCAATAGTCCAAGTTACGGTGTAAACATGAAATGTATCATGATTATCAATTCTTAAAAAAGAGGTGTCATCATATACAACGGTAGTTAATGTGTTTATTCCAGTATTTAAATCAGTCTCTAAAATAGAAACATCGTCAACATCAGTTGCAAAATCTACTGTGTTTAAAGTCCATTTACTTTTTAAGGTATTCGGGTTTGGTTTTATTAATTCTAAGTGAAAGTCAATAGGAAAGCTAGAGTTGTCAAGTGCGTTTAATGTTGGAGTATAAGTATCGATTGGTGATACTAATTCATGTATTTTTTCAATCATGCCCTCTTTACAAACGGAGCAAAACGTTTTGTCTATGCTTTCCATAATGCAATTTTGATGAGGTTTGTACCAGTCGGCACAATTACCAGTAGTACAAGTGTATTGGTGAATTCCAACACCATTATCATCTAACCAGTTTTTCCATCTTACCAAATTTCTGTCTGTTTCTTTTGTCATATTTATAGCTTCAGCAGCTAAAATATCACCAGGATAATATTCGTCTTTTAAATCAAATAAAGAATGACCTATTTCGTGCATAATAACATTGGTTCCCCAATATCCAGTATATGCCATAGGAAAATCACCTCCGCTACCACCGTATTCAGAAGAATTTACTAGAATTAAAGCTTGATCGTAAGTTGGGAAATTAGTAGCTAAAACAGTATTTATTTTTACCTCGGTATTACTAGCACTATTACCATCTATTTCATAATATAGGAGCCAATGGGTTCCAAAAGAATCATAAGTAGCATTGAAATATGTGTCTACAAAGGTAGTTGCTAAATTGTTATAAGGTTCTGTAACGTTAGTAGCAGTTCCAGGATGATCTGCACCACTTTCGTTTGATGGGACTTTTATTGCATAAACATTAAAATAGCTTGCATATTCTTTAAAAGGAGATTCGTTAAATACTTTGTTTGTAAAATTAGTAGCGTCTGTTATAAACTTATCAAGTTCATTTTCTTGATAGCCTTCACTTAAAATTACTAGGTTTATTCTTTTATCATCACCATTAACTTCAATAGGTACTACTTCAAAAACTTGAGCAGAGATAGGTTGAAAACTAATTAGTAAAATAAATATAAAGAGATATTTCATGATTAATCAAGCTTTGTAGAAATTAAAGGGGTGCTATTTTCTAAAGCATCTATTATTTCACTAACAACAATTAATTTGGTTTTATTATGTAATTGTAGTCTTAAAGATATAGGTGCTTTGTTTAATATAATATTTGTGTTTTCAAAAATAAGAGAGTCGTTAACAGATTCAATTGTTTTTGATAATGGGTTTCTGATAATAACATGATTAATTTCTATAGAATCTTTATCTAATTGAAAACATTTTAAATCGCCTATTCTACTCGTTTTAATGTATTTGTTACTGTTAGATTTTGCTATGCCATCAGTAACTATTTTGTTAATAAACTGGATTGATTTTTTACTATTCTCATCTTTTGAAATGGTATAGTTTAAAAAAAGAAGTTTTGGATTTATATCTTGTGTTACATCTTCTTGGGCGATGCTTTTTTTTATGCCACAAGTCATTCCTAATAATGCAATAAGAAGTAAAATAATTACATTAAAGTATTTGTAAATAGAATTGTTTTGGAGCAATAGTTTTTTCAAACTAATAATTATTTAGTTCGTGTAAAGTTAAGAATTAAAACGCAATGCTGTTATAAAAAAAAGAGACTTAAAAAAGCCTCTTTTAGTAATGTGAAATTATATTTTTTTTATAAAAGCGCTTTGTAACTGTCTTTATAGCTGTAAAGTGCTATGATATTAAGGATTAAAAGCGCTAAAGCTGGTCCAATACCTTCTGGTGCAAGTGTAGCATGAAATAGTACAGCATTTACAGAAACACTCATTAAAATTAATGCCAATAAAGCACCGTACTTGTTAAAAATTAAAGCTAAGCCTGCTACAATTTCAACAATAGCAACAAGTGTTATTACTTTTGCCGATGCTAAAGCACCAAAATACGCTCCTGCTTCTGCAGGCATTTCTCCCATTGGAATAAAATGAAGAAATTTGTTTAGTCCGAAAACCAAAACGAATACTCCAAGAAGGATTCTTAGAGCCATAAAAACTTTTGAATTCATAATAAAATGTTTTTAGTTAGTAACTTGAAAGATAGTAAAATAAAAATAAATCTCACATAAACCTTTGTATGAAGTGTCTATTGAAAACAACTATTTTGTGTTAAAAATCATTCTATATTAATTCTTTTTCCTTCGCTATGACTACTAAACTCTGGAGCATACATACTTTGTATGGTTGTTATGCCATTACTCATATTACCAGCGTTATTTACACGTAAATTGTATTCAAATACATAAACACCTTTTGGTAAATAATCAAAAAAGAAGTTTGTTGAGGCATCTTTAGTCGCTTCATAATATCCTAAGCCATCTTGCCATTTATATTGCGATAAAACATTTACAGGTTCTAAACCAGATGCTCTCATATCTTTCATATGCACAAATTCCATAGCACGATCGCTTCGTAATTCTATTCTAACACGAACCAAATCACCTACTTTTAAATGCGTACTTTTTGTGATTTCAGTTATTCCTTCACCAGTATCAGTATTCTTTTTAAGGAATAGTTTTTTGCTCAATTTAAGAGGCGTTTCAGAAGATGTTATCTTATCTAAATCTTCAAAATATTGCCAGTATAAACTACCCCATGCAATACCATTTCCTTTTTTTGTTAGGGTAACTTCGGCCATTTCAGGTTTAATTTCTTCAGAATTCCATGCTGTTTTATAATAACCCGTTCCAGCTTCAATTTTTACGTTTTCAAGTTTTGATGGCGCTATTTGTTGTCCGCCAATAACTACATCAACCATATCGGTTACACTTAGCCAATCATTTCCTTGAAGCAATAAGGCATAAACAGCTTCGGTTGTTGCTTTGGTAGTTTTCCAACGGTTAGTTTGCTTATTTTTAAGAAGCCATATTTTTAAATTGTCAATGGTTTTAGTATCGTTTTCAATTTCTGAAAAAGCTTCAATTAAAAGCGCTTGTGTTTCAATAGGTGCTTGATACCAATACAAAGAATTAGTGTTTGCTTTCCAATACATACCTAATTCTTCGGAAGTAATGCTCGTTTCTTTTAAAGACTTCAATATTTTAGAAGCCGTTTTAGAATCGTTGTTTCTATATGAAATTAAAGCCATTAATCCTTTTGAATATAGAGAACGACTCAACCAATATTTTTGAATTTGAGTTTGATAATATGTTATAATGCTTTCAACTTCTTTGGATTTTTTAATCTCCGGGTAAAAGCTTCGCATGTATAAATAATGTAATTGCGTATGGCTTAAATGGTCTTTGGTTAAATCTGCTTTTGCATTGTATTTTCTAATGTCTTTGTATTCTTTTATAAATTGAGCATCTAAATAGTTGATAGCATTTTTTATTATTTTATTATGAGCCTCCTCATTGGCGTTAAGAGTAACACCTAACTTATTCAAATGTCCAAAGCCAGTAATAATATGTTGTGTAATGTATCTGTTTTCTCGACCACCATTAAACCAAGCCCAACCTCCTGATGGCATTTGGGTGTTTTCTAATTTGCGCATGGCAGATTGTAATTCGTTATTCATTTTATTTAAATCGAATAACAAAGCAATGCGTTTTTTTTGTTCAGTTTCACTTTGTGCATCACGTAACCAAGGTGTTTCTTGAATTAAGATAGACTTAAGTTCTTCATTTTTTTCAAGATTAGAAGTTAACACATCTTGAGACTTCCATTGATTAAAAACTTCTTGAATTCTAGGGTTAGAGTTTGCTATATGACTTGCTAAAGCATTGGCATAATATCTACTAAACGTTTGTTCATTACACTCATAAGGATATTCTATTAAATAAGGAAGCGCCTGTACCGCATACCATGCTGGATTGGAAGTTATTTCTAAAGTCAGTTTGTGGTTTTTAAGTGTTGTTGACGAGCCTGCACTTTTTAGCTTATCTAAAGAGAATGTTTTTGTTTCGTTAGAGCGAATCCACATAGGCAATGTTTCGGTAACTAACATGCGGTTGCTTAAAACAGGCATAGCGTTTTGTTCACCATCACTAAAGGTTCCTGATTTAGCTATTATTTTATATTGCACAGCTTGTACGTCATCAGGGATTGATAAATTCCAAGATACTTGGGTATTGCCTTTGGCATCTACAGTAAATACTTTGTTGTTTTTTGAGTTGCCAAGTTTCGTGTCAACTTCATTTCCAGAAATAGCATCCGTTAGTATTAAAAAGGCTTGTCCTGTAAGTTCTTTTTCTGTTAAGTTTACAATTTTAGAGCTAATAGTAATATTATCGCCTTCACGTAAAAAACGTGGAGCATTTGGAATAACCATCAATTCTTTTTGGGTGACTGTGGTTAAAGTTTTAGTAGTGCTTTCTAATGTTTTGGTGTGTGCTAATAATTGCAGTTTCCATTGGGTTAAAGCTTCTGGTGTTGTGAAGCTGAAACTTACGTTGCCTTCTTCATCTGTTTTTAACTGCGGAAAGAAAAAAGCTGTTTCTTGAAGGTTCTTACGGATTTTGACATTGTCGAAGTTTGGTTTTTCGGTTATAGAAATTGAATCATTTGGTAATTCCATATCAGAATTAAATTTGTCGTCTAATTCTATTGACTCATTTCTAACCGAAGCCACAGCACCTGTTAAAGCTCTTTTTTTCTGAGTGCTATATCCAACAACCACAACTTCATCTAAATTAGATTCTTTTTCTTCCACTGCATATTCTCTAAATATGCTCAAACGTTTAAATTCATTATTCCCAAAATTAAATCCAAACCAATTCAGCTGGTCATAATTTTGATGTTTATAATATGAGCGAAACCGTTCATTATAAACTCTAAAACTACGTGTTCCAAAGCTTTGTCTCGCAGTACTTCTATTATATGAATAATACGTTGGATTGGTAATGGGATTAAAATTCCAAGTATGAGGTTTGAACTGATCTAAAGAAACATCATACATACTTGCTAGTAACTCTGCACTAACTCTCTCTCCTTGCGGTCCTTTAATTTTAAAACTCCAAGTTTCATCAGCTCCTGGTTGTAGCTTGTCTCTAAAAGTGGAGGTTTCAATATCTAAATCAGTTTTAGGATATGGTACAGAAATATTTAAACTACCAGATTTAAAACTATTAAAGGCAGCAAAACTATACTGTATAGAAAATCCACCAATATCCTCAGAGGTTATTGGAATTCGAATTGTTTCTTTGCTGTTGTTTAATTGAATAACCTGTGTTTTTATAATTTTATGTTGTTTCTCAATAGAAACAGTAACGTTTAAATTGTAGGCTGCCGAGGCTAATGTTATAATAGCTGTATCTCCTCTATTGTAACTAGGTTTATTACTTGTAATACTAAATAGTTGATGGTCTGCTAAAGTTTTATCTGTATCACTATAAAGTGTTGTTTTAATTTCATCTTTTACAACTTGCCCGAATTTATCTTTGCTTTCTAAAGTGATGATGTATTCTCCCGATTGCCATTTTTTAATTTTACCAAGATTAAGTTTGGTTGTGTTTGCTGTATTAAAAGACGCTATAAAAGCAAGTTTTCCTTTTTTCCAATTATTAGAATTTTGTTCATTGGTATAAGCATCATGCGGAAAAAGGTTTTTAAAAGTTTCTTCAGGAATATTTTGATAATCTGGAGCTGGCCAAGGACGCACTCTTAAAACAGAATTTGGAGCTAATAATTTATAAATTTTAATTGTTCCTTTAGCGGGAACAAATTCTCCGTTTAAGTTTTTTGTATCAATATTTATGACGTGTGTCTTTTTTGTTTTATCTAAACGATTTTCGATTGACATATTTGCCACTAAGGCATGATACCCAACATTAACAATGGTTGTTGTACTTCGTGTTTCACCATTTAAATCGGTAACATCGGCAGTAATCTCATATTTAAAAATAGGGAGACTACTTTTATCTACACTTTGGTCTGGTTGCGCTTTAAAAGTAATTTCAAATTCACCTTTTTCGTTTGTAATAGTTTCTCCATGCGTTATTTCTTGAGATTCACTGTTGAAATTTGGACGATACCAATAATACCAACGTGGATATTCTACTTTTCGGTGTACACGATACACCACTTTAGCATCGGTAATATTGCTGCCAGCATAAGCCAAAGCATTGCCTTTTATAGTTACAGAATCATTTACTTTATAGGTGTCGGTTACTGGATTAAATTTGGTTTCAAACTTTGGACGTTTATATTCTTCAACAGAAAAGTACTGGAGGCTTTCCATATCATAACCAGATTCTGTGTCAAATTCAATAGAATATGCACCTGTTAATCCATTGTTTGGTAAAATAAATGCTCCTGAAATTGAGCCGAATTCATTGGTTGTGAATTTAAGCTCTTTAATGTCTTCTCCATTTACATTATGCAAAATGGCATATACCTTTTCGTTTTCTATAACTTCAGATTTACCATCTTTAGTTTTCATAGCAATGGCTTTAAAGTATACGGTTTGTCCAGGTCTGTAAATACTTCTATCAGTAAATAAGAAAGATTTATAATTTACTGTTTCTTGTTCTTGTTTGTATTTTCGGTTCACATAGTAATTCCCAAAATATGCTAAGTCGTTTTCGTAGTTAACTTTTGCTTTAAAATTTCTGTAGGAGTTGTTGTTTTTTTCAAATTTAATAAGCCCTTTTGTATTTGTTGTGTAATTTTTAGTTTGTATGTTTCGGCTATTATTTTTTATAAAACTAAGTTCAACTTTAGCATAAACAATTGGTTTTCCGTTATTTCTATCTATAACTTGAAAGGTTTTATAGTCTTCATTATCGTTTTCAACGAGTGCTAAATTTGTAACTTGTATAGTGCTAAACGCAAACGTGTTTTTATCGTTTTCAGGAGCCCCATAAATTAAATAATTGCCGTTGTGTAATTTTGGCAATAAAACTTCAGTTGTATGCGTTTGGTAATCGTTTTCGTTAAGTAAGTTTGTATCCCATTTGGTTGTTGCTTTTAGCTTCTTAATAAAATCTAATTGTTCTTCTTTTTTATAAATTTTATTAAATGTTTCTAATTCATTTCGAGTTAGTTTGTAAACTTTAAATTGTAGTTGATCTAAGTTTTTATATCTAATTAACAAACGTGCATCTTGAAGAATTGGAAGATAACTTTCTGTTGTAATTTGAAGGGTTTGTTGCTCAATACGTTGCTTTAAAACAGCACATTTTTCTGCACCTTTACTTTTTGGGAATTTAGAAATTACGTTGTTGCAAATATCAATAGCCTCTTTAGCTTTCCAACGGTGTTCTTCCTTTGTTTTTGGCTCGTATTGATTGCTTTGGTTGTAGTATATGGAGGCGATTTCAAAATCGTATAAAGCCGACATATCATATGCTTTATTTAATTCACTAGCTTTTAGTAAAGTTTTAAGTAATATATTTTCTTTATTGTTGAAAGTGGCACGTTGATTTACAAATTTTAAGCGTTCAATATCAATATCAATAAAAGCGTAAGGTGACGCATCAAATATATGGGCTTTGTATAAGTTTTGGTAAATTTTTAAAGCATGTAGTTGTAGTGATGTTGAATCTTTTGATTTTATTTTTAAACTTGAAAATGTATGCATGTCACTCAAAAATTCAGCATTATCAATTTTAAACTTATAAGCAGGTTTGGTAATGTTAGTTTCATTTGTTTTATAAAATTCTAAGGCATTATGGCTTAAAAAATCAAACAATGTTGGTCTGTATATTTTAGAATCCTTTTGAAGTTTTAATATATCATCATACTTGTTTAAAGGTTCTAACTGAAGCATTAATCCGTTTTGTAACGAGTTTTGGTAATACACATGAACCTCGTTAAAAAGTGTTTCTAAATCCCAAGTTCTAAAATCTTCAGAATTTACTTTTTCCAATGTTTTAGTCCTATTATAAAATTTCCATCTGTTTTGGTTAAAGTATTGCCAGTATAAATTGGCAAGTAAGTTTTCTAAAATGTTTTTTGTTGGAAATGTACTTTTCTTAATTTCAGTTTTAAAATCATTAATAATTTTTAATTGCGCGTCTTCCTCTAAAATTAAGGCGAATTTGCTTTTATAAAGCATCGTTTTTATAAGTTGAGGTGCGTTGTTTTCTTTTGTGGCTTGCTTTTCAATAGATTCAACAATTTTTAAAGCCGATTTTGGTAAACCTTGTATTTCAAACGCATCAACTTTGCTCCAAAGATTTTTGTAATCATTGGTTTGTGCTTTAGAGAAATTAGAAAAAAGAATAATCATTAATATAGATAGTGCGTATTTCATAGCTAAAAGTTTACCTCTAAATTACTTTCAAAAGTTATACCAAAAAACAGAAATGAGTAAAGCGATTGTTTGGTTTAGTGAAGGTAGGATTTTTATCAATAAAACCGAAGTCAATATTTAAGTGTAAATGTTAAAATAATTTCAGTTTATTACTGAAAGCTTATTTTTGTGATACCGACTCAATTTCTATGAAAATCTTTTGGTTCTTATTGATTTATCCTGTATTGGCATTTAGCCAAACAAGTTTTGATGATGTAAAAATGCTTTTTAAAAATAATCAATTTAAAAAAGCAGAAACTTTAATTAGCCAATATCTCAAAACAAACCCTAATAATATAGAAGCCATTGAGCTTTTAGGAGATGCTTACGGACATCAAAAAAAATGGAATGAGGCTATTGATTCTTATAAAAAATTAGTAAAAATCAATCCTAAAAGCGCAAATTATCATTACAAGTACGGTGGTGTTTTGGGGATGAAAGCATTACAAAATAAACTAAAAGCTGTTGGTTTTATAGGTGATGTAAAAGCATCATTTATTAAAGCTGCCGAGTTAGATCCCAACCATATAGAAACCCGTTGGGCTTTAGTAGAATTGTACATGCAATTACCCGGAATTATTGGGGGTAGTAAAAGCAAGTCGCTACATTATGCAGAAGAGCTAGAAAACCTTTCAAAAGTCGATGGCTATCTAGCAAAAGGCTATATTTATGAGTATGACGACGAACCTGAACAAGCCGAAAAATATTATAAAATGGCAATAAAAGAAGGCGGATCGTTAACCTGTTTTAATAAGTTAACAAAGCTCTACGAAAAAGAGAAAGCGCCCGAAAAAGCTATTAAAAACATGCAAGAAGCTCAAAAGAAACATAACCGAAATGCTTTGCATTATCAAATAGGAAAAGTGGCTGCAGAGTATAATGTCGAATTAGAAAAAGGGGAGCAATGTTTAAACACTTATTTAAAAAATTATTCAGAAGCCGATGGCGTTCCAAAAGCATGGGCGCATTACCGGTTGGCACAAATTTATATGCATAAAAATAATAAAACAAAAGCCTTAAAGTATATTGATTTAGCGCTTGCCGAATTGCCAAAAATCAAGATATTCTCTAAACTAAAGACGAAAATTTCAAATCTTTAGTATTTGGCCGTTACCTTTCAGGTCGGGCTTTCACTACTCGCTTCCCGAAAAAAACGGGAGAGCTCAAACAGGTCGTTCAATCCCTAACGCGGGTTTATTTGCTGTTTTCAGTTTTAACTAGCACCATTTTCTTTTTAATTTATAGCCAAAATTCAAACATAAAATATTCGTGTATTCGTGGCAAAAAAGTATATTTGAAGTATTCAAAACAATACCATGAACGTACATTTTATAGCTATTGGAGGTTCTGCCATGCATAATCTAGCCATTGCATTACACAATAAAGGATACCAAGTAACAGGAAGCGACGATACTATTTTTGAACCATCAAAATCTAGATTAGATGTCAAAGGACTCTTGCCAGAAACTTTTGGCTGGTATCCAGAAAAAATAACTCAAAATTTAGATGCTATTGTTTTGGGCATGCATGCAAAAGCTGATAATCCCGAACTTTTAAAAGCGCAAGCATTAGGGCTTAAAATTTATTCATATCCAGAGTTTCTGTACGAACAGTCAAAACATAAAACTCGTGTGGTTATTGGTGGAAGTCATGGTAAAACAACTATAACTTCTATGATTCTTCACGTAATGCATTATCACGATCGTGATGTCGATTATATGGTAGGCGCGCAGCTTGAAGGTTTTGATGTTATGGTAAAACTTACTGACGATAATGATTTCATGGTGCTAGAGGGTGATGAGTATTTAAGTTCGCCAATAGATATGCGACCAAAATTCCATTTATACAAACCCAATATTGCTTTGTTAAGTGGTATAGCTTGGGATCATATTAACGTGTTTCCAACCTACGAGAATTATGTAGAGCAGTTTAGCATTTTTGTCGATTCTATTGTTAACGGAGGAAGTATTAATTACAACGAAGAAGATCCAGAAGTTAAACGCGTTGTTGAAGCTAGCGAAAATACCATTAGAAAAATAGCTTATAAAACTCCAGAATACACCGTTGAAAACGGCGAAACACTTTTAGAAACGCCAGAAGGCGCATTACCTATCGAAGTATTTGGGAAACATAATCTAAACAATTTAGCAGGTGCTAAGTGGATTTGCCAACATATGGGCATTGATGAAGACGATTTTTACGAAGCCATTGCTACTTTTAAAGGCGCCAGCAAACGTTTGGAAAAAATAGCAGAAACTAAAACCAGTGTTGCCTATAAAGATTTTGCACACTCACCAAGTAAAGTAGAAGCTACTACCAAAGCCGTAAAAGAACAATACCAAAACAGAACCTTGGTTGCCTGTTTAGAACTACATACTTATAGTAGTTTAAATGCTGAGTTTTTAAAAGAATACAAAGGCGCATTAGATGCTGCCGATGTTGCGGTAGTGTTTTATTCTCCACACGCGGTTGAAATTAAAAAATTAGAAGAAGTAACACACGATCAAATAGCAAATGCTTTTCAGCGAGACGATTTAATTATTTATACCAATCCAGACGATTTTAAAGCCTTTTTATTCTCACAAAATTTTGATAATAAAGCTTTGCTTTTAATGAGTTCAGGTAATTATGGTGGTTTAGATTTTGATGCGGTTAAGGGACTTATAGAGTAGTTTATTATTACAATACGACACTAGTTTTCTCCCACACTATTAACTTCAATCCAATATCCATTAGGGTCTTGAAAGAATACTTGTCTAATACCATCTGCCCTAATACTTATTACGTCAAGGTTTCCAGGCCAATCATAATATTTAATTTGCATCGATTGAAGTTTTTTTATAAAGGCGTCAAAATTAGATGTTGTTAATGCCATATGCACTGCTTTAGTTACAGTGACTTCACCTTTATAATCTGAGATTAAATGTAATTCTTTACCCTCGCCTAATGAGAACCATCTTCTACTTGCTTTTTTTGTTTTATTTGTGATTTCTTTGAGGTTTAAAGTGTTTGTATAAAATTCAGCCGATTGATCTAGATTTTTCACAGAAAGTGCTACATGATTAAAATTTATAGAAAAATCAGAGTTGATTTGTGCTGATGTTGGGCTGTAAAATTGAATGATAAATATTAATAAAACTATTTTTTTCATTGTACAAATTTTTATTGCTTCTGAAAGTTACAATATTTATCTTTAACAAATGCAAGAAAAGCCATCATCGTTTTCAATAAAGAACTGGAGTCAAGACGATCAACCTCGCGAAAAGTTGCTCTATAAAGGTAAGGCTGCTTTAAGTGATGCAGAGTTGGTTGCTATTTTAATAGGATCGGGTAACAGAGACGAAAGCGCGGTAGCATTATGTAAACGAATTTTAGCAAGTGTTAATAATAATTTAAGCGAATTAGGAAAGCTATCAATCAAGCAACTCACAGAATTTAAAGGCATTGGAGAAGCAAAAGCAATAACTATTGTAGCAGCGTTAGAATTAGGAAGACGCCGAAGAGGAGAGCTAGCTTTAGATAAAAAGAAAATAACATCTAGTAATTCGGTTTTCGAACTTATGCAACCTGTTATTGGCGACTTGCAACATGAAGAGTTTTGGGTTATCTATTTAAATAATTCTAATAAGGTTATTCAAAAAAATCAATTAAGTAAAGGTGGAATTACAGGTACATTAGTTGATTTGCGATTGGTAATAAAAAGTTCGTTAGAAGTTGGTGCTACAGGATTGGTTTTGGCACATAATCATCCATCTGGAGCTTTAAAGCCTAGTGAAGCCGATAAGCATATTACTTCAAAATTAAAAATAGCAGCAGAAAGTTTAGATATAAAAGTATTAGACCATCTTATTATAACCGAAAATGCATATTTTAGTTTTGCCGATGAAGGAATATTATAAATTGATTAACGATATTCTCTCCCTTTGGGAGAGATGTTCAAAGGACAAAGAGGGACTATGCTTTTAGTTTATACACATAAAATAACACCACGCGTAAAATATGTTTTTAAACATATTTGTAACCGAATTTTGGGTATTGAGGTCTCTTTTACAACAAAAATTGAGGCTTTTATTGCTCATGATAGTTTAAAAATGTCTTATACAAAACAACAACTGGGTAATGAGTTTTTTGTAAAAAGTCATGATATTTTATTTGAGCAAGGACTAAGTGATGTTGAATTTAATATACACGATTGGGATGCTACAAAATGCTTTTTTTACATAGGCGATAAATGCTCCATACCGTTTGATATTTTTTCTGCGTCCTTTTATTTGTTATCGCGTTACGAAGAATATTTACCACATGTAAAAGATGAATACGGACGTTTTACAGCTTCTGAAAGTATAGCTTATAAGAACAATTTTTTACATCAACCAGTCGTTGATATTTGGGCCTATAAGTTTAAAGAAGCTTTAAAAAATCAATTTCCAGAATATCAATTTTCAGAAAGAACGTATCGCATTAAACCTGTTATAGATGTGCCTTGTGCTTATAGTTATAAGTTAAAAGGCATAATGAGAACTTTGGGTGGTACTGTAAAAGATTTGGTTAGGTTAAGGTTTAAAAGTTTGTATTATAGATTCATGGTAATTCTTGGTTTTAAACACGATCCATTTGATACTTTTAAGTATATAATCAATAGGCAGAAACAATCAAAGTTTAAGTTTTTGTTTTTCTTCATGATTGGCGATTATTCAACTTACGATAAGGGTATTAATGTCAATAATAAAAAATTCGTTTCACTTATAAAGCATGTGGCAGATTATTGTAAAGTAGGTTTAAAAACGTCATTTTTTGCAATTGATGATGCTGTTATATTGAAAAAGGAAAAAATGCGAATGGAAGATATTATTAACAACCCATTAAAAGCTTCAAGGCAGTCGTTTTCAAAACTTAATTTGCCAGAATCTTATAGAAACTATATCGAATTAGAAATTAGAGAAGATTATACCATGGGCTATGTAAATGAAATTGGGTTTAGAGCAGGATCATGCACACCTTTTTTATTTTACGATTTAGATTATGAAACACAGACACCATTGAAAATTTGCCCATACCATCTTATGGACTATGCGTTATTAAAAACAAAATCGTTATTAGATAAAAAGAAAGTTCTAAACGAAATTATTAATGAAGTAAAGCAAGTAAATGGGGAGTTTGTTCCTGTGTTTCATAACTATACTTTTAGCGATAACGAAAGATGGAATGGATTTAAAGAATTGTTTAATATAATTTTAGATTCAACAAATGAAGAAGCTTAATGGTATTACCGATGTGTTTTTTGATTTAGACCATACACTTTGGGATTTTGACAAAAACTCAGCCTTAACTTTTAATAAAATATTTGAAATAAATAATATAGAAGTTGATTTACAGTATTTTTTATCGCATTATGAACCTATAAATTTAAAGTATTGGAAACTTTATAGAGAAGAAAAAATAGAGAAAGAGGCGCTTCGTTTTGGTAGACTGAATGATGCTTTTTTAGCATTAAATCTTCAAATTGAATCGTCTTTAATTTATAAATTGTCAGATGATTATATAACGCACTTAACAAGTTATAATCACTTATTTGATAATACGTTTGAAATACTTGAGTACCTTAATACAACATACAATCTTCATATAATAACAAATGGATTTGAAGAAGTACAACATGGTAAATTAACGAAGTCTAATATTCATCATTATTTTAAAACGGTTACAAATTCTGAAATGGTTGGCGTTAAAAAGCCAAATCCTAAAATATTTAACTATGCATTACAATTAGCAAATGCCGATGTTAGTAAAAGTGTTATGATTGGAGATAATTATGAAGCCGATATTTTAGGAGCTTTAGATATAGGAATGGATGCCATTTTTTTTGATGTTAATAATGTGACATTTGATAATAATTTGAAACAAATAAACGCGCTTTTAGATTTGAAAAAGTATTTGTAAATCGAAAATAAAAGTTAATTATCTCGTTTAAATGAGATGATTTTATAATTTAACAGACACAAAGTGTATATTTACATTTAGGTTTTAACTATATATTTATTAAAAATGAAGACTAAGTTTTTTTCTTTACTTGTTACATGTTTAATTGTAACTTCTGTATTTGCACAAGCTAATTTAAACGATTACAAATATGTGATTGTTCCAACAAAATATGATTTTTTAAAAGAGAGTAACCAGTATCAATTAAATGCATTAACTAAATTTTTGTTTAATAAATACGGATTTGAAACTTTGATGGAAGGTGATGAATACCCTGAAGATTTAGTAAGAAACAGATGTTTGGCATTACGATCTAATGTTACAAAAGATAATGGGCTTTTTAAAACGAAATTATTAGTGACATTAAAAGGTTGTAATGATCAAGTTGTGTTTATATCTCAATTGGGTGAAAGTAGAGAAAAAGAATATGACAAAGCTTATACCGAAGCGATTCGGAATGCTTTTAAGTCTATTGAAGAGGCTAATTATAAGTATGAACCAAAAGCTGAAGGTGTAGTTCTAGCATCAAATAAGAAAGAAGTTAAAGCTGAAGCTTCTGAAGAAATAAAAAAATTAAAAGAAGAAATTCAAACTCTTAAAAAAGAAAAGAAAGCTGAGGTTGTTGAGCAGGAGGTTGAGGAAGCTGTTATTGAAATAGTAGAAGAGGTTCCTGTAGAAAAAGTAGAACCTAAAGAAGTAGCTGTTAAAAAAGTAGTATCTAATGTTTTATATGCTCAAGAAATTGAAAATGGTTTTCAGTTAGTTGATAGCTCTCCACGAGTGGTTTATAAAATTAAAAAAACAAGTATGAAGGATGTTTTTTTAGTTCTAAATAAAAACGGTACGTTATCTAAAAAGGGGGCTGATTGGGTTTTAGAATATTACGAGAATGATGTTTTAAAGCAAGAAGTTCTAAATATTAAATTTTAACTAAAATCTTGTTTTGTAACGTGAAGTGCGTTAGGGATTGCAGTGAAAATCCTTTTGCTTTTTGCAAAAGATTGTAGCGGAAAGCCCGACCCTTGGGGTAACGCCCAAATTAATAACCGTATTTATCTTTCCAACGTTGTTTTAAAAATTCACGATGCGCATTCTCTCTAGCATTATTACCTGGTTCGTAAAATGTGGTGTTTTTAATGCTGTCTGGTAGAAATTCTTGCTCTGCAAAGTTGTTTTCGTAATTATGCGAATATTTATAATCATCGCCATAACCAAGCTCTTTCATTAACTTTGTTGGTGCATTTCTAATACCTAATGGTACTGATAAATCGCCTGTTTGTTTTACCAATTGTTGCGCGTTGCCAATAGCTGTGTAAGTGGCATTGCTTTTGGGTGAACATGCCAAATAAGTTGCACATTGACTTAATATAATTCTGGATTCTGGATAGCCAATAGTAGAAACCGCCTGAAAGGTATTATTTGCAATAACCAAAGCCGTGGGGTTGGCATTTCCAATATCTTCGCTGGCAGCAATAAGTAAGCGTCTCGCAATAAATTTAACATCTTCGCCACCTTCAATCATACGTGCTAACCAATAAACCGCAGCGTTGGGATCGCTACCACGAATAGATTTTATAAATGCCGATATAATATCGTAATGTTGTTCGCCAGTTTTATCGTAACGTACCGTATTGTTCTGAATTTTTTGTAAAACACGGTCGTCTGTAATAATAACAGAGTCTGAACCTTCAGAGTTTACAATCAACTCAAAAATATTTAAAAGCTTTCTTGCATCACCGCCTGAAAGTCTTATTAAGGCATTGGTTTCTTTAAGTTTTATGTCTTTCTTAGCTAAGAGTTCGTCTTTTTCTATAGCTCGCTTTAAAAGGGTTTCTAGATCGGTTTTATCAAATGCATTTAAAATGTAAACTTGACAGCGAGAAAGCAATGCGGGAATAACCTCAAAACTTGGGTTTTCGGTTGTTGCACCAACTAAAGTTACCCAACCTTTTTCTACAGCTTGTAATAACGAATCTTGTTGCGATTTACTAAATCTATGAATCTCATCAATAAATAAAATAGGGTTTTTGGTGGTAAATAAACCACCGCTTTGCTTTGCTTTTTCAATAACATCGCGAATATCTTTTACTCCAGAATTTATGGCACTAAGCGTGTAAAAAGGTCTGCCAGATTCGGATGCAATAATATTGGCAAGTGTTGTTTTTCCAATACCCGGAGGTCCCCAAAAAATCATGGATGGAATTAAACCTTGTTTTATATGCTGCGTTAATGTACCGCTTTCTCCAACTAGGTGTGTTTGACTAATATAGTCTTCTAGAGTTTTTGGTCTTAATCGTTCCGCTAAAGGTTCATTCACATTCATAATGTAAAATTAAAGATTTATTCCTGTGTAAACAGAAATCTTTTAAGGAATTTGGATAATTAATGGTTGTATTTGTTTTGGAAGTATTCCTAAAAGATAATCCCTCACGCGGGTATATCTGCCAATTTAGCACCAAATACTAAGTTGGTTAACTATTTGCTATATTTAGAGTAATGAAACAACACGAACATTTTAAATTCTCGACAGGCGTTGTGGGGTATCCCATCTTTTTTGTGCTAACTATTTGGTTAGTATTTTGGTTCGAAGTGCGTTTTGGGTTCAATTTTAGTAAGTATGGTGTGTATCCTCAAACAATAAAAGGATTACTCGGTATTCTTTTTAGCCCGTTTATTCATGGCGATATAAAACACATATATCATAATACAATTCCGTTATTTGTGCTATCAATGGCTTTATTTTATTTCTATAGACCCATTGCATGGAAAGTTATTCTTTTAGGTGTTTTATTTTCAGGATTGTTGACTTGGTGTATTGGGAGGCCATCCTATCATATTGGAGCAAGCGGACTTATTTATGTATTGGTAAGTTTTACCTTTTTTAAAGGTGTTTTTGCTAAACATTATCGGTTAATAGCATTGTCTCTTTTAGTCATTTTTCTTTATGGAAGTATGATTTGGTATACTATGCCAGTTAAAGAAGGTATTTCGTGGGAAGGGCATTTGTCGGGATTAATTACAGGGCTATTATTTGCTTTGTTTTTTAGAAAACAAATAGCAAAACCAAAAAAGTATGTTTGGGAACAAGAAAATTATAACGAAGCTGATGACCCATTTTTAAAGCATTTTGATGCAGATGGAAACTTTATAGACTCTATTGAACCTCAGCTAGAGGATGAGCAAGTACCTAAAATAAACTATACTTATAAAGAAAATAAAGATTAATTTTATAAAAAGGATAAATAAATGAAAAGGAGATTTTTAAGCGTTTATACATTGTTATGTTTTTTTGTAATTGCATCTTGTAGTAGTAATGATAATGAAATAGAAAAACCAATTGAAGAAGTTGTTTTAGCTGATGAGGTTGAAGTATATGTTGCAGATAAACTGGAAAATAGTGTAGCTTTAATTGTGAAAAATGGAGGAGAATCTTCTTTTTTAGTTGATAAGAAAGGAGAGATATTAAAAGTTTGGGATTTTGAAATAGCATTGGGTAACGATTTAGAATTATTGCCTGATGGAAGATTACTTGGTATTTTTAAAGCATCAAATCTTAGTTTTTCTTTTGGAGGATTTGGAGGAATAGTTAGAATAATAAATGTTGACGGTTCTATAGATTGGGAATTTAACTATTACTCTGAAAATTATTTAGCGCATCATGATGTGGAAATGCTTCCAAATGGAAATGTTTTAATAATAGTTTGGGAACGTGTTTTAGCTTTAGATGCTAAGAATATGGGTATAGAGGTAGATAGTGATGTGTATACAGAATCTTTAATTGAGGTAAACCCTAAAAATAATCAAATAGTATGGGAGTGGCATAGTATAGATCATTTGGTTCAAGATATTGATAGTAATCTTCCTAATTATGGTTTTGTAAAAGATAACCCACAACTTATTAATCATAATTATGTAAAAAGAGATAATGGAGATATAATGCACGCAAATGGAATAGATTATGATCCTGTCAAAGATTTAATTTACATGAGTATTAATTTTTATAGTGAAGTATGGGTTATCGACCATTCTACCACGACTTCTGAATCTTCAACACATAAAGGAGGTAGTTATAATAAAGGAGGTGATTTAATTTATCGTTTTGGTAATCCAGAGGCATACAATAATACTGTTGGAAAGAGATTATTTTATAATAATCATTTTCCAAATTTTTTAGAACAAGATGAAGTAGGAGCTGGTAATGTTTTAGTTTTCAATAATAATTATGAAGCAGAACAGTCTACAGTTCATGAGTTTAAAATGCCAGATAATTTTGAACTTATTGCAGATTCAGATAATGAGCCACAAGAAATATGGAGTTTTACCGATCCTAATTTGTATAATGTTCGGATATCTGGCGCAGTAAGACTTAAAAATGGCAATACTTTAATATGTGAAGGAGATTATGGAATATGGGAAGTAACTCCACAAAATGAAGTGGTATGGAAGTATAATTCAGAAGGCAATTTTTGGCGAGCCTATAATTACTTATTTACTGATTCAGAAATAATTAATTTAAAACTTTAGTTTTACTATAATCTTTGCCTTAAAGCTTCATACAAAAAAGCTCCACATGCAACTGATACATTTAAAGATTCTATTTCACCTATTAAAGGTAATTTTGCTTTAGCATCAACAACTTTTAATGTCGATGGGTTTATACCTCTATCTTCAGAACCCATAATAATAGCACAAGGCTCTTTAAAAGACACATCATATAACGTGTTGTCTGTTTTTTCGGTAGCAGCTATTACTTTTATATCTGATGCTTGCATGAAAAATACAGCGTCTTTAATATGATCTACTTTACAAATAGGGATTTTAAAAACGGCACCAGCACTTGTTTTAATCGTATCTCCATTTACAGGAGCACCACCTTTTTTCTGGATAATAATGCCATCAACGCCTGTACATTCTGCAGTTCTAATAATCGCACCAAAATTACGTACATCACTTAATTGATCAAGCAATAAAAATAGTGGTGTTTTTCCAGATTCAAAAACACTAGTGACTAATGTTTCCATATCATGAAAAGCGATAGGTGATATTTGAGCTACTGCACCTTGGTGGTTGCTTCTTGTTAATCTATTAAGTTTTTCTACAGGAACATATGATGAATTAACACTTTTTTTTCTTAATACAGTCTCTAACTCGGTAAACAATTCTCCTTTTAAACCTTTTTGAAGGAATACTTTATCTATAGTTTTACCAGAATTTATAGCTTCAATAATAGCTCTAATACCAAAAATTTGTGTTTGTTCTTGCATGGGGTAAAGGTATAAAAAAACCACCTCGATTGAGGTGGTTTTTTATCAATAAATCATTTACTAATTAAAGTTCGTATAATGTAAAAGTTCTAACACCTTCTCCATCGGTTGTTTGAGTTAAACCATAGTCTACATAGCCACCACGACCACCTTCTACTGTACCTTCAAATACTTCTCTTGTACCATCAGGTTGTGTTAAAGTCAATTGAAAAGGAATAGGAGTATCTCCATTCCAAATAGCTACTTCAATTATATAATCACCATCAGCATATTCTTCATTTGCAGGATTGTTAAAGAAATCACCTTCAAATCTATCTCCACTTTCTGCTGATTCAAATACTTCAGAAAAATCACTGTTATATACGTATAAATCAAGATCATTTAAATCATAAGGGCCTTGCCAGTCTAAACTTAATTTTAAAACATTTTCACCTGGAGCTAAATAAGCACTACTCGTAATATTTGATTGTAGTAAATTTATTGTAACCGGATCTGATGATAAAGTGTATGGGTCATCTACTTTAGCTCCATCTTCAGGTTGTGTAAGCGCAACACCTGTTAAAGTAACTGTTAGAGGTGCACCTCCATAAGGAATTTCCTGACCGAAATCTGGTATTTCAAATGTGCCAGAAGCTGAAGATGCTCCTGCAGGAACTGTAATATATGATTTTCCTTCATAAGGGTCGAATTCAAAAGCTGCTACAAATGAAGATGATATTGTAATTTCAACAGTTGATTCTACCGTAAAACTTTGTGGTAAAGTAACTGTAGCCTCAACTTCATCGGAGCTAAAAATTTTAGTTATTGGACTATCAATAGTTATGGTACCAGTAAGTGGAGTCTTAACTTCTTCGTCAACATATGCTCTAGTAAAGGTGTCATCTCCACAGGAAAATGCGCCAATGCATACTATTGTTAATATTATATATTTTATATTTTTCATATTGAGTTATATTTATTATAAATAGTTATTATTTTAGGTACCAAGATCAGCATCACATAATACTAATAGTCCTGCTGGTGTATTTGTTCCATATTCGCCAATTAAGTCTCCATTAGGATCGTATACTTCAAATGAAATTTCTCCATATTGGTCTCCTGGGAATTCCCAAAGCACAAGGTCTGCACCTGCTGGTATTTCTACAGTAGTAGTAGCGTCAGAACCATCGTTTGGTGTGCAACCACCTTCAGCTTCGTCTGCAAATGTTCCTGTATTTGATGATCCGTAAGGTGAACACATACCAAATTCAATAACTTCATCATCGACAGTTATTTTAATACCACTTCCACCATTACCGTCATCTGTTTGCCATCCATCACCATAAGAATCATGCATGTCAATAGTATAAACTCCAGGAGGAGAAGGTGGACAAGCAACTGCCATTACAATTTTCATGGCATTAAAATAAGAAGCAACTTCTAAAGTAGCTTCTGTATTGCCTTTTCCAATTACTCCTGTATCTGTATCAAATTCAGTTCTTTCACCGTTAAATACTCTACCATCATTAGTAGTGGCTATACCAATGAATGTAAATAAATCACCAAAAGAAATGTCACTTACAGAAACCCCAGCTTTATCTGCTATTTGTTGACTAGTAATGTTTAACGTAGCAGGAAATGATGTGTATGTATCATAATTGTCAATGTAATAAGTTGTTCCACCTATAGTTGCTTTTAAAGCTAAGGTATAAGAACTTAGGTTGTTATTTGCATCAATTATCTCACCAGAATATTCAATATTCTGAGGTTCAAAAACGATACCGTCAGGTTGTGCACCTGAAAACTTTACAAATCCTCCCTTTGCCAAATCATGAACTGTAGGATTATTAAACGTACTCTCATCGGTACAAGCGTATATGCCGATAAATAATACTAGTGCTGTTAATATATATATTGTTTTTTTCATCATCATTTTTTTTTATTAGTCTATAAAGCCTGCAGGATTAGTGTCCCAAAAAACTTGATCTGTTAGTTTTTTGTTTAATTCAAAATCTTCATTAGCGTTCGTGTCAATTTCTGTTGCTGGATAGAAGAAACTTCTAATAAAATCACCTCCAGAAGGTAAAACGTGTGCTTCTAAATCAGGATAACCTGTTCTTCTATATGCATTGTAAGCTTCCACACTGTTCCCGAATGATGCTATATAATATTCTTTAATTATAATTTCTAGCTTTTCTTCATCAGAACCAGCATTGAAATTTGTAATTACTTCATCAATATAGTCACTTACTTCTGATTCAACCATTGGAATACCACTAACTTCAGCAACTAAATCAAATGATTCTTGCATTGCATTTTCAAGTAATGTAGCTCCGTTTCCAGAAGAACCTAAGCCAGCAGGAGCAGGTAAGCTTGCTTCAGCTAGTAAGAAATTCATAAATGATGAAGTTAATATTGGGAATATACCTTCGCCACCATTGTTAGTACTATTTACGGTTGATGGATTAACATTTAATAAATAGTTAGCTATAAATTCTTCCTCAGTTAATGTTGTTGTAGAAGGATCATATGCGTCTTTTGCATTGTTTGTTTCTTCTGTTTGAGAACCAGCTTCATCATAAGCACCACCACCTGGATAAATACCATATGCTGTTCTAGTAACACCATTATTAGGAATACCGTCATCATCTCCTCTGTCTCTACCAATATATCCACTTCCTAAATAGCAATATAAATAGTTGTCATCACATTGATCAATATCTTCATCAATAGGGTCATTTAAATCTTGGCGATAGAAATAATAAGGAGTCCTTGGGTCTCTAGCATTTTTGTCTACACGCAATAAATTCATGAAGCCATTACTTTGAAACGTATTTCCTGCCGTTGTACCTACAGCATATTGTTGTTGAAAATATGGGTGCCTGTTATCTGGGTTGTTATCACTTGTCCCAAAATAAATAGCAAAATTATCATCTGCTTCTTTAATATAATTACCAGCACTAACTATGGCATTTAATGCGCTAACATTTGGTGTTGATAATTTGCTTTGAACATACATTCTTAGCTTTAAAGAGTTAGCTAATTTTATCCACTTAGATGTGTCACCATCATAATAAAGATCTTCAAAGGTTTGTGAGCCTTCTTTCTTTAAATTAGCAATTGCTAAATCTAATTGATCATACATAGCATCATAAATTGACTGACCACTATCTAGAGAAGGATTTTCAAACTCTGGATTTACAGCTTCACTATAAACAGCTGCACCTATAAAGTCTACTAATGTAACGTAAGAGTAAGCTTCTAATACTTGAGCAACTCCAACATGTTGAGGTAAGTTGTTAGTTTCAGATAAGCTTTCTAAGAAGTTTAAATTACTAGTTATTGAATATGTGTTTTGCCAAACACCATTCATGGCATCGGTACCAGCCGATTGGGCAAAAGTTCCGAATAAGTTCGAATGATCTACTAAGGGTTCTACAATAGAAGAAAATGATGTCATTTGAATTCCAAATGTTGTTTGAATACCATTTAAAACAAAGTTTGCATCTGCTGATTCCTCAGTTAACTCATATGGGTTTGCTTGTAATTCTAAATTTGTAGTTTCACATGAGCTTACTAATGCTAGCAGCATTATGCTCATAATGAAATAAATTCTTTTTGATTTATATAATATTTTCATTATTTAATCTTTTAAAAAGTTAATTTAATGCTCAACGAATATTGCTTGTATGATGGTGCATTTTGGAAATCAATACCGAAAGAGTTTCCTTGACCAGTAGCTAATACTTCAGGATCGAGATTTAAATGTTCTGGCATATTAGGTGTATAAAACCAAAGGTTGTTGCCAGTTAAAGTAAATATAGCACTTCCAAATGGTGTTTTTTCTAATGCTTTTCCAGATAGTTGATAGCTTAATGATACATCTCTTAAACGAATGGTAGTAGCATCATAAACTTGGTTTTCTTCAACATCTTGTGTGTTAATGAAGTAAACATCGTTTGGACCAATTTGAACGGTATTAGGAATTGGATCTCCATTTCCATCAAGTATTGGTAAGCCAGTTGCAGGGTCTCCGTAAACACCTGGTAAAACAAAGGTTCCTTCTCTGTCTTCTGTGTCTTTAGTAACACCACGTCTTAATAAGTTTTGAGCAGTTGTAGAATATAAGTCACCACCATGAACATATTCTAATTGTGCACTTAAACTAAAGTTTTTATAAGTAAAAGAATTTATTGTTGAAACTCTAAAGTCTTCGTTTGGATCTCCTATAATTTCATCTTCTAAACCAACATCATCACTAAAAATGATTTTACCAGTTGTTGGGTTAATTAATAAATTTCCAGCATCATCTTTAACAGCAAATGTTCCTCTGAATACTCCAAAAGGCTCACCATTAATAGCCGAATTTACACCAAGTGTTCCTATTTGTACTAAATCAATAGGAAGGTTTTCAACAGTAGATTCATAGGCTGTGAAATTTGTATTAATATTCCAAGAAAAATCATCGGTTAAAAGTGGAGTAACAATTAAACCAACCTCTAAACCTTCAGTAACAACATCACCTGCGTTTATTGCAGTTTGTGTATATCCTGTTGAATTAGGTAAGTTAGAGTATAAAATTTGATCTTCGGTTGTTTTCTTATAAGCAGAAATATCAAAAATCAAACGATTATTTAAATACTTTCCTTCTACACCAATTTCAAACTCTTTTAAAAATTCTGGTTTTAAATTTGGGTTTGGTAAAAAGCTACTTACGAAGTTTGTTGCTATTACAGAACTGTCATAAGGATTTATCCAAGAGTTTGGATTAGCATTTAATTCCGGTCGAGTTAAATATGCTAAAGGGAAACTAGCTGAAGAACCGTAACCACCTCTAATCTTTAAATAATCACCATTACTTCCAAATCCATCAAATGCAGCAGTTGGTAAAAATGATACAGAAACACTAGGGTAAAATACAGATTGTTGGTCTTTTTCAACAGTAGAACCCCAATCATTTCTTGCTTGTAGGTTTAAGTAAAGATAGTTTTTAAATGCAAAATCTACACCTCCAAAAACACCGATTCTGTTTTGTTCTGATGATGTAATAACTTCGCCATCTAAAGTTGTAAAATCTGTTTGTGGTGTATAAGTTCTGTAATTATCTAAATCTACAAACCCAAATACAACTTGGTCACTTCCAACAACGCCATTAATTTCTCTAACAGTGTTTTTTGTTTCCATACCTAATTGACCTTGTATAGAAACGTTTTCAGTTAATTTAATGTCACTGAAATTAAATAAGAAACGATGGTTTGTTACTTTGCTAGTGTTAACGTAGTATTGTAAAAAACCTAATGGAGCAATTATACCACCTTTATTTTGGTGATCTCTATTAATTTCGTTGTATTTATCTAAACCAAATGTATAGCCTAAGCTTAATTTATCATTAAGTGTATATACTAAGTTAGTACTAGCAGTTATACGATCACTATCATCAGCATATCCACTATTTTTTAACTGCCATAAAGGGTTTGCGAAATCATCTCTGTAGTAAACATTTGCACCTGTATTAGGGTCTTCAAATGGTAGGTTTTGAATATCTAAGTTTCTTGGTATCCAAGTTAATATATCAAATACATTTAATGTAGGTCTAGATGATACTGTATTTGAGTAATCAGCCTTTGCATTTAAAACAAAATTATTACTTAACCTTGCAGAACCACCAAACGACATGTTTAATCTTTGTAATTTACTTGCTTCAACAACACCTTTTTGATCTGTATGACTTACGTTAAAACTAAAAGAAGCGTTTTCAGTACTTTTTGTAACCAATACAGAAGTATTGCGTCCAAAATTAGTATTGAAGAAGTCGTTAACGTTATTAGGGAACGCTTTATATTCTACAGTTTGGCCTTGAAACTGAGGAAAAGATTCTGCGTATTCTCCAATAGCAAGAGGGTGTGGTGCTTGTTGACCATTAAATTTTGCCCCCCAAGTCCCTAAGAAAGTTGTATTAATATTATTGTCTGAACCTTGCCCGTAAGTATTTTGAAAATCAGGTAGGTTTGCAACTTCCAATAATGAGGTTGTATTTATAATTTGTATTTCAAACTTCCCTTCTTTTAAAATAGGAGATCCAGTTTTGGTAGTTATTAAAATAACTCCATTTCTACCATCCTCACCATAAAGTGTAGATGCAGCTAGACCTTTAAGAACACTTGTTGAAGAAATGTTGTTAGGGTCAATATCAAAAGAACGATCACCTGCAATTGGAATTCCATCAACTACATATAACGGTTGATTGTTTCCCGTAATAGAGTTTTTAGATCTAATAATTACACTTGGTGATTGTCCTAAAAAACCTCCGGCAGTATTAACTTGAACCCCAGCAATTTTACCAGTAAGTAACTTAGCAACATCTGCTTCAGGTTTGCTTTCTATGGATTGTGCCGATATTGTAGTTACGGCATACCCAAGTGCTTTTTTCTCACGCTTAATACCTTGGGCGGTAATAACAACTTCTTCTAAAGATTCTGCATCTTCTTCCAAAATAACGTTAATTTTACTGGAAGCACCTACAACTACTTCTTTGGTTTTATTACCAACAAAACTAAAAACCAGAGTAGAACCCTGACTTACATTTATTGAGTAATTACCATCAAAATCTGTTGAAGTACCAGAAGTAGTACCTTTAACTAAGACAGTTGCTCCAGGAAGTGGTAGGCCAGATTCATCTGATACCGTACCTGAAATTGTCTTTTCTTGTGCAAATGTTATTTGCACGACAAACGCTAGTAATAGCGTTAAAATTCCACTAAACTTTGTTTTCATTTTATAATTATTTGAATTAGTCAATGCCAAAAATCATAATAAAAAGTTAATAAAACAATAAATAATGGTTAAAATTTGCTTTTCAGGTGTGAATTTTAAGGAAATAACAGAAAAACACTAAAAATCTGTAGTTATATTGATATGTATCTTAAAATTTGATAGTTTAAATTTTTGATTCTCTATTTTACCATTAGCATAATTAAATTTTAATAGCCCTGCTTTGGTTAAAACGCCAAATCCAAATCCATATCCAAATAGTTTTTCTTTTGTGTTTAGAATTTTATTTTCAAAATAGGCAACATCAGTAATAGAATTTATATAGATGCTGTTTGTTAATTGAAGCCTGTATTCTCCGTTAATAATACCAAATGATGATGCTAGTAAGCTGTTTTCTTCAAAGCCTCTAATGGAATTGATGCCACCAAATCTAAATAATTCATTTTCTAAGTAGGTGTTAGAAATTAGAATTGAACTATTTATTCTTATATAAATACTGTTTTTAAGGTTAAGATTGAAAGTCTTAAATGCATCAATACTAAATTGTGATTGTTTTTGAGATTCATTTGTTGCATTTCTTTTTCCAAAGTTAGCTTCAAAATAAAACTTAGAATTTATGGGGAATAAAAAATTATAGGATTGAGGTTTTAAAAACTCATATGCAAAAGTGTAATAAGATGTTTTGTAGTCTGCTATGTTATTAGATGTGGTTCCTTCTGTTAATAGGTTGTTAGATTCTAAGTTTGATAACCCAGTATATAGTTTGTGTTTAGAATTAATTTGATAGTGAAGTTTTGTCGATTGATTCACAGTTGTGAAAGAAGAATCTCTTTTAAAAATCTGTAATTGCAAATCAACACCAATAGGTGATTTAAATATATATGGAAGTGTTAAATTGGTGTTGAAAGTTTTTTGATCGTTTTCATCACTCTTGTATAGGAGTCTAAAACTTTCTCCAAAGTTTAAATTATTAGTAAGGTTTAAATTTAAGTAGCCATCAAATTCTAGATTGTTAGTTTCTTCATTAGTGCCAAATCCTAAAAAGCCATCAAAGGCATTACTTTTAGATTTTTCAAGGTATATATATAATGATGTGGAATCTTTAGAAAATAATACTTCAGGAGCTTTTATTTGGTTCGCAAATTTTAAATCATTTAAGCGTTCGGTTTTTCTTTTTATTGAATTTAAATTAAAAGGTTGGTTAGGTTTAATTTTTAAATAATGTTTTAAATAGGAGTGCGGAAATTTTTCGTATCCTTTAATAATGATATTACTAATACTTCTTTCCTTTGTTTTTGATTCAATAATAAGTTCGGCTTTTAGACTGTTGCTTTTTATAATTTCAATATTTGATAATTGTAATTTTGAAAAAGGAAGTCCTTGATTTGAAATTTTTGAATTAATAAAGTTTAAAACGCTTTCAGCTTTGTTGAAATTTATTATAAAATAATCATCAAAAATATTTTTCGAAATTGAATTTAAAATTTGAGGGTCTATTGAGTTTTTATTATAGTATATAAATAAGGAGTCAAATTTCTTTTTTAATTGGAATTGAGTAATGAATGTTGAGTCGTTTATTTTTTCTATTAGACTTCGTTTGTTTTCAATATAACCTATCTTATAAAGTTTTTTTTCAATAGAATCTACTTCAAGCTTAATCGAATTAAAATCTAAATGAGTTTTTTTGTAGTTTAAAGAATCGATTATCTCAGTTTCATAATCGGAATCCCCTCTAATTTTAAGTTTAAGATTTTGGGATGCCAACTTTATTGAAAAAAGTAAACATATAATAAGAGTAATGGAAAAGTTTTTTAACACGCTACAAACAACTTATTTAATTGTGTAAATCTAACGGAAAAACCACACTTATAATATGGAGATATGTATAAATTTTAAATTCTATTAAAATCACTTAGGGAAGGTTTGTTGTAAAAAAAAGCTGTTATAGTTTTAAAAAACTAGAAAATAAGGAGGTAAATAGCTTTGTAATTTTATTGATTACACAAGGTCTTAGGGAAATTTTTGACTATGTTATGAAAATTAATGAATTAGGGTTTGAAATATTCATTTTAATTTCTACCTTTGCAGCCCTCTTAGAAGAGGATTTTAAAATTTATATATAATATATATGCCAACAATTTCACAATTAGTACGAAAAGGAAGAGCCAAAATAACCAAGAAGAGTAAATCGGCTGCTTTAGATTCGTGTCCTCAAAGACGTGGTGTGTGTACTCGTGTTTACACGACGACTCCTAAAAAACCTAACTCAGCAATGCGTAAGGTAGCAAGGGTTCGTTTAACAAACGGAAACGAAGTAAATGCATACATCGGTGGAGAAGGTCACAATTTACAAGAGCACTCGATAGTATTGGTTAGAGGTGGAAGGGTAAAAGATTTACCAGGAGTTAGATATCACGTAGTTCGTGGAGCTTTAGACACCGCTGGTGTTTCAGGAAGAACCCAACGTAGATCTAAGTATGGTGCAAAACGCCCTAAGAAGTAATTAAAAAACTTTAAGAAGAAGACATGAGAAAAAGAGCAGCAAAAAAGAGACCGCTTTTACCAGATCCACGTTTTAACGATCAGTTAGTAACTCGTTTTGTTAACATGATGATGTGGGATGGGAAGAAATCGGTAGCTTTTAAAGTGTTTTACGATGCGATTGACATTGTAGAATCGAAAAAAACTGACGAAGAAAAAACAGCTTTAGAAATCTGGAAAGATGCCTTATCAAACGTTATGCCTCACGTAGAAGTGCGTAGTCGTAGAGTAGGTGGTGCAACATTTCAAATTCCAATGCAAATTCGTCCAGACAGAAAAGTTTCAACAGCTATGAAATGGTTAATTAGCTATTCAAGAAAAAGAAACGAAAAATCTATGGCATTACGTTTAGCTTCAGAAGTTTTAGCAGCAGCTAAAGAAGAAGGAGCAGCGGTTAAGAAAAGAGTTGATACTCACAAAATGGCAGAAGCAAATAAAGCATTCTCTCACTTTAGATTTTAATAAGAAATGGCAAGAAATTTAAAATTAACTAGAAATATAGGTATTGCTGCACATATTGATGCAGGAAAAACTACTACTACAGAGCGTATTCTTTATTATACAGGTGTATCTCATAAAATTGGAGAAGTGCATGATGGTGCTGCTACAATGGACTGGATGGAGCAAGAGCAAGAAAGAGGTATTACTATTACTTCTGCTGCTACAACTTGTGAGTGGAAATTCCCTATTGAAAATGGAGAGCCTACAGCTGATGCAAAAGATTATCACTTTAATATAATTGACACACCGGGTCACGTAGATTTTACTGTTGAAGTAAATCGTTCGTTACGTGTACTTGATGGTTTAGTGTTTTTATTTAGTGCAGTTGATGGTGTTGAGCCTCAGTCTGAAACTAACTGGAGACTAGCTGATAACTATAAAGTACCAAGAATTGGTTTCGTTAATAAAATGGACCGTCAAGGATCTGACTTTTTAGGTGTTTGTCAACAAGTAAAAGATATGTTAAAATCTAACGCGGTGCCAATCGTTTTAAATATTGGTGACGAAGATGATTTTAAAGGTATTATAGATTTAGTAAAAAACCGTGCTATTGTTTGGCACGATGAAACTCAAGGAGCAACTTTTGATGTTATTGAGATTCCAGAAGATTTAAAAGAAGAAGCTCATAAATATCGTGCATTACTTATTGAAGAAGTAGCAGGTTATGATGAGAATCTTTTAGAAAAATTCATGGAAGATGAAGATTCTATTACAGAAGAAGAAGTGCATGCTGCACTTAGAGCTGCTGTAATGGATATGGCTATCATTCCTATGATTTGTGGTTCTGCTTTTAAAAATAAAGGTGTACAATTCTTATTAGATGCTGTATGTCGTTATTTACCTTCTCCTGTTGATAAAGAAGGTATTGTAGGTACAGATCCAAATTCTGGAGAAGAAATTTTACGTAAACCAGATGTAAAGGAGCCGTTTGCTGCTTTAGCATTTAAAATTGCTACCGATCCTTTCGTAGGTCGTTTAGCTTTCTTTAGAGCGTATTCTGGTCGTTTAGATGCAGGTTCTTATGTATTAAATAACCGTTCAGGTAAAAAAGAACGTATTTCACGTATCTACCAAATGCACGCTAATAAGCAAAATGCAATTGATTATATAGAAGCTGGAGATATTGGAGCTGCTGTTGGATTTAAATCTATTAAAACAGGAGATACACTTTCAGCTGAAAAAAGTCCTATTGTTTTAGAATCTATGGACTTCCCAGATCCTGTAATTGGTATCGCGGTTGAGCCTAAAACTAAAGCAGATGTTGATAAATTAGGAATGGGCTTAGCTAAATTAGCTGAAGAAGACCCTACCTTTACAGTACGTTCAGATGAGGCTTCAGGTCAAACAATTATTTCAGGAATGGGTGAGCTTCACTTAGATGTAATTGTTGATCGTCTTAAACGTGAGTTTAAAGTTGAAGTAAATCAAGGACAACCACAAGTTGAATATAAAGAAGCTATTACACAATCGGCTGATCATAGAGAGGTTTATAAAAAACAATCTGGTGGTCGTGGTAAGTTTGCTGATATTGTATTTACAGTTGAACCAGCAGAAGAAGGTCAAGTAGGTCTTCAGTTCGAATCTATAATTAAAGGTGGTAACGTTCCTAAAGAATTTATCCCTTCAATTGAAAAAGGATTTAAACAAGCGATGGTAAACGGACCTTTAGCAGGTTACGAAATCGATGCTATGAAAGTTACTTTAAAAGATGGTTCTTACCACGATGTGGATTCAGATCAACTATCTTTCGAATTAGCTGCTAAGTTAGGATTTAAAGCTTGTGCTAAAGCTGCTAAAGCTGTAATAATGGAACCTATTATGAAACTTGAGGTAATTACTCCTGAAGAAAACATGGGTGATATTGTTGGAGATTTAAATAGAAGAAGAGGTCAAGTAAGTGATATGGGTGATAGAGCTGGTGCAAAAACTGTAAAAGCTACTGTGCCATTATCAGAAATGTTTGGATATGTAACAACATTAAGAACATTATCTTCTGGTCGTGCAACATCAACAATGGAATTTTCACACTATGCTGAAACTCCTTCAAATATATCTGAAGAAGTTATTAAAGCAGCAAAAGGAGAACAATCTTAAAAGTTAAGAAAATGAGTCAAAAAATCAGAATAAAATTAAAGTCTTACGATCATAACTTAGTAGATAAGTCTGCTGATAAGATTGTAAAAACAGTAAAAAGTACAGGTGCTGTTGTAACTGGACCAATTCCATTACCAACACACAAGAAAATTTTCACTGTATTACGTTCTCCACACGTAAACAAGAAATCAAGAGAACAATTTCAATTATCTTCTTATAAAAGATTGTTAGATATTTACTCTTCGTCATCAAAAACAATTGATGCGTTAATGAAGCTTGAATTACCAAGTGGTGTTGAAGTAGAGATAAAAGTTTAGTTTTAAACTTACATGTCCTGAGCTGCGAGCGAGGGAAAAACGGTAAAAATACAATTCAAGGCTGAAACGTATTTTCAGCCTTGAATTTTAATAACAAATAGTAATAAATTAAATAAATAATTATGTCTGGGTTAATTGGAAAGAAAATCGGTATGACCAGCATCTTTGATGAAAACGGGAAGAATATTCCTTGTACAGTAATCGAAGCTGGACCATGTATCGTTACCCAAGTCAGAACTGAAGAAGTAGATGGTTATAAAGCTATCCAACTTGGTTTCGATGACGCGACAGAAAAAAGCGCTACTAAAGCAGACTTAGGTCATGCTAAAAAGGCGGGTACTTCTGTAAAACGCAAAGTTGTTGAATTCAAAGGTTTTGATGAGGAGTACAAATTAGGAGATGCAATCACTGTTGAACATTTCACTGAAGGTGAATTTGTTGATGTAGCAGGAACATCTAAAGGTAAAGGATTTCAAGGTGTTGTAAAACGTCATGGTTTCGGTGGTGTAGGTCAAGCTACTCACGGTCAACATAACCGTTTAAGAGCGCCAGGATCTATTGGAGCTGCATCTTACCCTGCAAGAGTTTTCAAAGGAATGAAAATGGCAGGAAGAATGGGTGGAGACACAGTTAAAGTTCAAAATTTAAGAGTTTTAAAAGTAGTTTCTGAAAAGAATTTACTTGTGGTTAAAGGTTGTGTACCTGGTCACAAAAACGCTTATGTAATTATTAGAAAATAATGAAGATAGCAGTTTTAGATATAAACGGAAAAGACACAGGTAGAAAGGCAGACCTTTCTAAGGATGTGTTTGCTATTGAGCCTAATGATCATGCAGTATATTTGGATGTTAAACAATATTTAGCAAACCAACGTCAAGGAACTCACAAATCGAAAGAAAGAGCTGAGATTTCTGGAAGTACGCGTAAGATTAAAAAGCAAAAAGGAACTGGTACAGCGAGAGCAGGTAGTATTAAGTCTGGTGTATTTAAAGGTGGTGGTCGTATGTTCGGTCCAAGACCTAGAAATTACAGTTTCAAACTTAATAAAAACTTGAAACGTTTGGCACGTAAATCTGCCTTAAGTATCAAAGCAGGAGAGAAGTCAATTACTGTTTTAGAAGACTTTAGTTTTGACACAGCAAAGACTAAAAACTTTACAGCTGTTTTAAAAGCTTTAGACTTAGAAAACAAAAAAACGCTCTTTGTGTTGGGTGGGTCGAATAATAATGTATATTTGTCATCGCGCAATTTAAAAGGCTCTGAAGTTGTAACTTCTTCAGAAATAAGTACTTATAAAATCTTGAATGCAAATCAAGTAGTGCTTTTAGAAGGAGCTTTAGAAGGAATTGTAACAAATTTAAGTAAATAGAAACAATGAGTATCTTAATTAAACCTATAATCACAGAAAAAGCGACAGCAGATAGCGAGTTAAATAACTGCTATACTTTCGCGGTGAATACAAAGGCGAACAAGGTAGAAATCAAAAAAGCAGTGGAAGCTGTTTATGGTGTTTCTGTTGAAAAAGTTCGTACTATAAATGTCCGTCCAGATAGAAGAACTCGTCATACAAAGACAGGTATTCAACATGGTAAAACAAATGCTGTTAAAAAAGCAATTGTACAACTGGCGGAAGGTGAAATGATTGATTTATACAGTAACATGTAATTAAAGACAGATGTCAGTAAGAAAATTAAAACCAATCACACCAGGACAGCGTTTTAGAGTAGTAAATGGCTATGATGCCATAACTACTGATAAGCCGGAAAAGAGTTTACTCGTTCCGAATAAAAGGTCTGGTGGTAGAAACAGTCAAGGAAAAATGACCATGCGCTATATAGGTGGTGGTCATAAAAGAAAGTATCGTATTATCGATTTTAAACGTAACAAAACTGGAATCCCAGCTGAAGTTAAGTCTATCGAGTACGATCCAAATAGAACAGCTTTTATTGCTCTATTGAACTATCAAGATGGCGAGAAAAGATATATTATTGCTCAAAACGGTTTACAAGTAGGGCAAAATATAGTGTCAGGTGAAGAAGGTATTGCTCCAGAAATTGGAAACTCAATGCCATTAAGTCAAATTCCATTAGGAACTATTATTTCTTGCATAGAGTTACGTCCAGGTCAAGGAGCTGTTATGGCTCGTAGTGCTGGTGCTTTTGCTCAGTTAATGGCAAGAGATGGTAAGTTTGCTACTGTTAAATTACCATCAGGAGAAACAAGATTAATTCTTGCTAACTGTATGGCTACAATAGGTGTTGTATCTAATTCAGATCACCAATTATTAGTAGGTGGTAAAGCAGGTAGAACAAGATGGTTAGGAAGAAGACCTCGTACTAGACCAGTAGTTATGAATCCAGTTGATCATCCAATGGGTGGTGGTGAAGGTAAATCTGCAGGTGGACATCCTCGTTCTAGAAACGGTATACCAGCTAAAGGTTATAGAACCCGTTCTAAGACTAAAGCAAGTAATAAATATATTGTAGAACGTAGAAAGAAATAAGACATGGCAAGATCACTAAAAAAAGGACCTTACGTTCATTATAAATTAGAAAAGAAAGTAGCTGTTAATGTTGAATCTAACAAAAAAACAGTAATTAAAACTTGGTCAAGAGCAAGTATGATTACTCCAGATTTTGTAGGACAAACAATTGCAGTTCACAATGGCCGTCAATTTGTACCAGTATATGTTACAGAAAATATGGTAGGTCATAAATTAGGAGAATTTTCACCAACACGTTCATTCCGTGGACATGCAGGTGCTAAAAATAAAGGTAAAAAGTAGTAAGCTATGGGAAGTCGTAAAAAACAAATGGCAGACGCTATTAAGGAAGCTAAAAAGCAAGTTGCTTTTGCTAAACTTAATAATTGTCCTACATCACCAAGAAAAATGCGTTTAGTAGCCGATTTAGTAAGAGGCGAAAAAGTAGAACATGCACTTAATATATTAAAATTCAACCAAAAAGAAGCATCTGGTCGTTTAGAAAAATTGTTATTGTCTGCAATTGCAAACTGGCAAGCTAAAAACGAAGAAGCTAATATTGAAGAGGCTGAATTGATCGTTAAAGAGATAAAAGTTGATAGCGGATCTATGTTAAAAAGATTACGTCCAGCTCCTCAAGGTCGTGCACACAGAATTAGAAAACGTTCAAACCACGTAACAATCGTAGTTGGAGCAAACAATAACACACAAAGCTAAGATAGATATGGGACAAAAAACAAATCCAATCGGGAATCGCTTAGGTATTATCAGAGGATGGGAATCTAACTGGTACGGAGGTAATGATTATGGAGATAAGCTTGCCGAAGACGATAAAATTAGAAAATACGTTCACGCACGTTTATCTAAAGCTAGTGTTAGTAGAGTAATTATCGAAAGAACTCTTAAACTTGTAACCGTTACTATCACAACGGCTCGTCCAGGTATCATTATTGGTAAAGGCGGTCAAGAGGTAGACAAGTTAAAAGAAGAACTTAAGAAAATTACTGGTAAGGAAGTTCAGATTAACATCTTTGAAATTAAAAGACCTGAACTTGATGCATTTTTAGTAGGATCAAGCATCGCTCGTCAAATTGAAAATAGAATTTCATACAGACGTGCAATTAAGATGGCTATTGCTGCTACAATGCGTATGAACGCTGAAGGAATTAAAATCCAAATTAGTGGTCGTTTAAATGGTGCTGAAATGGCACGTTCTGAACACTACAAAGAAGGACGTATTCCTTTATCAACCTTCAGAGCCGATATTGATTACGCTTTAGTTGAGGCACACACTACTTATGGTAGATTAGGTGTTAAAGTATGGATCATGAAAGGTGAAGTATATGGTAAAAGAGAACTTTCTCCGCTTGTTGGAATGTCCAAAAAGCAAGGAAAAGGTGGAGCCGGAGGACGTGGTGGAAATAAATCTAACCCTCGTCGTAGAAAGTAATTTTTTATAAAGTAAAGAAAAATGTTACAGCCTAAAAGAACAAAATTTCGTAAACAGCAAAAAGGACGTATGAAAGGTCTTTCTCAAAGAGGAAGCCAATTATCAAACGGAACTTTTGGAATAAAAGTGTTAGATGCAACCTTTTTGACATCACGTCAAATTGAAGCAGCTCGTATTGCCGCTACACGTTACATGAAAAGAGAAGGGCAACTTTGGATAAAAGTATTTCCAGACAAGCCAATTACAAAAAAGCCTCTTGAAGTACGTATGGGTAAAGGTAAAGGATCGGTTGAATACTGGGTAGCAGTATGTAAACCAGGAAGAGTTATTTTTGAAATCGGAGGTGTACCTCTTGATGTAGCTAAAGAAGCATTACGCTTAGCAGCTCAAAAATTACCAGTAAAAACTAAGTTCTTAATCGCTAGAGATTACGAAGCATAATTTATTTGATATTATGAAACAATCAGAAATTAAAGAATTATCTGTAGCTGAGTTACAAGAGAAACTTGGTGAAACAAAAAAGAGTTATTCAGACCTAAAATTGGCTCATGCAATATCTCCTTTAGAAAATCCAATTCAATTACGTTCAGTAAGAAGAACAGTAGCTAGAATTGCGACAGAATTAACTAAAAGAGAATTACAATAATTCTGCTGAAAGATGGAAACAAGAAATTTAAGAAAAGAACGTATAGGAGTTGTTACTAGTAACAAAATGCAAAAATCAATAGTTGTTGCAGAGGTTAAAAAAGTAAAACACCCTATGTATGGTAAGTTCGTGTTAAAAACAAAGAAATATGTTGCACACGACGAAACGAACGATTGTAACATTGGTGATACAGTAAAGATCATGGAAACAAGACCTTTAAGTAAATCTAAATGTTGGAGATTAGTAGAAATCCTAGAAAGAGCTAAATAATTATGTTACAACAAGAATCAAGAATAAAAGTAGCAGACAACACCGGAGCTAAAGAAGTTTTAGTTATCCGTGTTTTAGGAGGAACTAAAAGAAGATACGCTTCTGTTGGAGATAAGATAGTTGTTTCTGTTAAAGATGCAACTCCTAATGGAAACATTAAGAAAAAAGCAGTTTCTACAGCAGTTGTTGTACGTACTAAGAAAGAAGTAAGAAGACCAGACGGATCTTATATAAGATTTGATGATAATGCTTGTGTTTTATTAAACCCAACGGGTGAAATGAGAGGAACACGTGTTTTTGGTCCTGTTGCTAGAGAGCTTCGTGATAAACAATTCATGAAAATCGTATCATTAGCACCTGAGGTGCTTTAATACAGAATATTAAGATGGGAAAGCTTAAAATAAAAACTGGAGATACTGTAAAAGTAATTGCTGGAGATCATAAAGGATCTGAAGGTACTGTACAAAAAGTATTGATAGAAAAGAACAAGGCGATAGTTGAGGGTGTAAACATGGTTAAGAAACATACTAAACCAAGTGCACAAAATCCTCAAGGAGGAATCGTAGAGAAAGAAGCTGCTATTCATATTTCTAATTTATCTTTGTTAACTTCAAAAGGAGAAACAACTAGAGTTGGTTATAGAGTAGAAGGCGATAAAAAAGTAAGATTTTCAACAAAATCTAATGAAGTAATATAGTTATGGCATATTCACCTAGACTTAAAGAAGAGTATAAAAGCAAAGTAATTGCAGCTCTTACAGACGAATTTGGATATAAAAATGTAATGCAAGTTCCTAAACTTACTAAGATAGTAATATCTAAAGGTGTTGGAGCTGCCGTTGCAGACAAAAAGTTAATTGACTACGCTGTAGAAGAATTAACTACAATATCTGGACAAAAAGCGATTTCTACATTATCTAAAAAGGATGTTGCAACTTTCAAATTACGTAAAGGAATGCCAATCGGCGCAAAAGTTACTTTACGTGGAGAAAGAATGTATGAGTTTTTAGATCGTTTAGTTACTTCTGCACTTCCACGTGTAAGAGATTTTAACGGAATAAAAGCTACAGGATTTGATGGTCGTGGTAACTACAATTTAGGAGTTACTGAACAAATTATATTCCCAGAGATTAATATTGATAAAGTTAATAAAATCTCAGGAATGGATATTACATTTGTAACAACCGCAGATACTGATAAAGAAGCAAAATCATTATTAACCGAATTAGGATTACCTTTTCAAAAGAACTAAGTTATGGCTAAAGAATCAATGAAAGCCCGTGAGGTAAAAAGAGCTAAAACAGTAGCAAAGTATGCCGAAAAACGTAAAGCTTTAAAAGAAGCTGGAGATTATGAAGCATTACAAAAGTTACCAAAAAACGCTTCTCCAATTCGCATGCATAATAGATGTAAATTAACTGGAAGACCTAAAGGATATATGAGAACTTTTGGTATATCTCGTGTAACTTTCAGAGAAATGGCTAACCAAGGTTTAATACCAGGTGTTAGAAAAGCAAGTTGGTAATAAAAAAGATTATAAATTGGTTTTAGGTTCAAGAAAAAGAGTTTTTTGAAAACCACTACCGCAAATTAATAAATATGTATACAGATCCAATCGCGGATTATCTTACGAGAATTAGAAATGCAGTGCGTGCTAACCACAGAGTGGTTGAGATACCTGCATCTAATTTGAAAAAAGACATTACTAAAATATTATTCGAACAAGGATATATTTTAAGTTACAAGTTTGATGATTCAACAGTACAAGGAACAATTAAAATTGCTCTTAAGTACAACAAAGAAACAAAAGAACCAGTAATTAAAAAACTTCAAAGAATTAGTACTCCAGGTTTACGTAAGTATGCTGGTGCTAATGAATTACCTAGAATTCTTAATGGTCTTGGTATTGCTATTGTCTCTACTTCTCACGGAGTAATGACAGGTAAACAAGCTAAAAGAGATAATGTAGGTGGAGAAATTTTATGTTACGTTCACTAATTTAAAGCCAGGAAGAAATGTCAAGAATAGGAAATAATCCAGTAGCCATTCCAGAAGGTGTAACAGTAGACGTTAAAGATAACGTTGTTACTGTAAAAGGAAAATTAGGAGAGTTAACACAAAATTACGATTCTATTGAAATAAAAGTTGAAGATGGTAGCGTTTGGGTTACTCGTTCTTCTGATTCTAAAGATCAAAAAGCTAAACATGGTTTATATAGATCTTTAATGCATAATATGATTGAAGGTGTATCTAAAGGATGGACTAAAGAATTAGAATTGGTTGGTGTAGGTTATAGAGCCTCAAACCAAGGTCAAAAATTAGATTTAGCCTTAGGATTTTCTCATAATATTATTTTAAATGTAGCTCCAGAAGTAAAAGTGGAGACTATTTCAGAAAAAGGGAAGAATCCAATAGTGAAATTAACATCATTTGATAAACAACTTGTTGGTCAAGTTGCTGCAAAAATTCGTGGTTTTAGAAGACCAGAACCTTACAAAGGAAAAGGTGTTAAGTTTGTTGGTGAAGAAATAAGAAGAAAAGCAGGTAAATCAGCTTAAAAAATTAGTTATGGCATTAACAAAGAATCAAAGAAGATTAAGAATAAAAAACAGAATCCGTAAGGTTGTTTCTGGTACAGAAGCAAGACCTAGATTAGCTGTTTATAGAAGTAATAAAGAAATTTATGCTCAAATAATTGATGATGTATCTGGTAAAACTATCAGTGCTGCATCTTCAAGAGATAAAGATATTAGTTCTGCTAAAGCAAATAAATCAGAAGTAGCTACTCTAGTAGGGAAAGCTGTTGCTGAAAAAGCTTTAAAGGCAGGTATTGAAACTATCGCTTTTGATAGAGGAGGATATTTATATCACGGAAGAGTAAAATCATTAGCTGAAGGAGCCAGAGAGGCAGGACTTAAATTCTAAGAAATTATGTTTCAAAAATATAAAAGTGCAGAGTTAGTAAAACCAGGTGGATTAGATCTTAAAGATCGTTTAGTTGGTGTACAAAGAGTTACTAAGGTAACTAAAGGTGGTAGAGCATTTGGTTTTTCAGCAATCGTTGTGGTTGGTGATGAAGCTGGTGTTGTAGGACAAGGTTTAGGTAAATCTAAAGACGTTGCTAGTGCAATTGCAAAAGCTGTTGAAGATGCTAAGAAAAACCTTGTTAGAATTCCTATTATTAAAGGAACGTTACCACACGAACAGAAAGGTAAATACGGTGGTGCAAGAGTAAATATTATTCCTGCAGCTCCTGGTACAGGAGTTATTGCTGGTGGTGCTGTAAGAACAGTACTTGAAGCAGTTGGAGTACACGATGTATTATCTAAGTCGCAAGGGTCTTCAAATCCTCATAATGTTGTAAAAGCTACTTTTGATGCTTTATTACAATTAAGAGATGCGAATGCTATTGCTAAAGATAGAGGTATTTCACTTGAACAAGTTTTTAACGCTTAATAAAGACAGAGATGGCAAAAATTAAAGTAACAAAAGTTAAAAGCGCAATCAATCGCCCACTAAGACAAAAAAGAACTTTAGAAGCTCTTGGTCTTAAAAAGATTGGTCAAGTAAAAGAGCATGAAGCTACACCAAATATACTTGGTATGGTTGCTAAAGTTTCACATTTAGTTTCTGTTGAAGAAACAAAATAATATAACTGAAAAATGGATTTAAGTAATTTAAAACCTGCAGAAGGTTCAGTAAAAAATCAAGGAAAAAGAATAGGTAGAGGTCAAGGCTCTGGTAAAGGTGGTACTGCAACTCGTGGTCACAAAGGTGCTAAGTCTCGTTCTGGTTATTCTAAGAAATTAGGATTTGAAGGTGGTCAAATGCCTCTTCAAAGACGTGTTCCTAAATTTGGTTTTACTAATATTAACCGCGTTGAATATCAAGGTATCAATTTAGATACTTTACAACAATTGGTTGACGATAAGAAAATTAAAGATACAGTAGATTTTGATTTATTATTCGCAAACCGTTTAGCTGGAAAAAATGATCTAGTTAAAATATTAGGTAGAGGAGAATTAAAAGCAAAATTAAAAGTATCTGCTCATAAGTTTACTGCTTCAGCAAAAGCTGCTATTGAAGCTGCAGGAGGAGAAGTTGTAACTTTATAAGACTTATATATAAGTATGAAATTTATAGAATCGCTTAAAAATGTTTGGAAAATAGAAGAACTAAGAAACAGAATCATAGTAACTTTGAGTCTGTTATTAGTTTATCGTTTTGGTGCACAAGTTGTTTTACCAGGTATTGATGCTGCTCAATTAGGAGGATTAGCCGATAAAGCTGATGGAGGATTATTAGGTTTACTTAATGCCTTTACAGGTGGAGCATTTGCAAATGCTTCAGTATTTGCTCTGGGTATTATGCCATACATTTCGGCTTCTATTGTTGTACAATTAATGGGGATAGCAATTCCTTATTTACAAAAACTACAAAAAGAAGGAGCAAGTGGTCAAAAGAAAATTAATCAAATTACACGTTGGTTAACTATTTTGATATGTTTATTTCAAGCGCCAGGATATTTAGCTAGTTTGCAACCTGCCTTTGGTATACCATCTTCAGCATTTTTATTAGGTACTGGTTTTACTTTTTATTTTTCATCTGTAGTTATTTTAGTAACTGGTTGTATTTTTGCAATGTGGTTAGGTGAAAAAATAACAGATAAAGGTATTGGTAACGGTATTTCATTATTAATTATGGTTGGTATTATAGCACGTATGCCTGCATCTTTTGTTCAAAATTACGCTTCTAGAATTGAAGGTGGTGGTAATGGAGGATTGATGATGATTTTAATAGAGCTTGTAGTTTGGTTTGTTATTATTTTGGCTGCTATATTACTTATAATGGCAGTTAGAAAAATAGCTGTTCAATATGCAAGAAGAACCGCTTCAGGTGGTTACGAAAAAAGTGCTATGGCTGGTTCTAGACAATATATTCCATTAAAGCTTAATGCTTCTGGAGTTATGCCTATTATATTTGCTCAAGCAATTATGTTTGTACCAAGTTGGATTGGAGGATCTTCATTTTTAAAAGATTCTACTTTTGGAGCATGGTTACAAACAAATTATTCTGATATTTTCGGAATGGCATATAATATTACTTTCGCTTTATTAATAATTGTATTTACATATTTTTATACTGCGATTACAGTGCCAACAAATAAAATGGCAGATGATTTAAAACGTAGTGGTGGTTTTATTCCTGGAATTCGTCCAGGTTCTGAAACTTCAGAATATCTAGATAAAATAATGTCTCAAATTACTTTACCGGGTTCTATATTTTTAGCACTTATTGCTGTGTTCCCAGCATTTATAGTTAATCTTATGGGGGTTCAACAAGGTTGGGCGTTATTTTTTGGTGGTACTTCATTAATAATTTTAGTTGGAGTAGCTATAGATACTATGCAGCAAGTGAATTCTTATTTGCTAAATAGACACTATGATGGCTTGATGAAAACTGGTAAAAATAGAAAAGCAGTAGCTTAATAATATTATTATACTATGGCAAAACAAGCAGCAATAGAGCAAGACGGAACCATAATAGAAGCATTATCAAATGCAATGTTTCGTGTTGAATTAGAAAATGGTCACATTGTGACAGCACATATCTCAGGTAAAATGCGTATGCATTACATTAAGCTTTTACCAGGAGATAAAGTTAAATTAGAAATGAGTCCTTACGATTTAACGAAGGCTCGAATAACTTATAGATACTAATACGATGAAAGTAAGAGCATCAGTTAAAAAAAGAAGTGCAGATTGTAAAATCGTGCGTAGAAAAGGTAGACTTTACGTGATAAACAAGAAGAATCCTAGATTTAAACAAAGACAAGGGTAATTATGGCAAGAATTGCAGGTGTAGACATACCAAAAAACAAAAGAGGAGTGATCTCTTTAACTTATATCTATGGAATAGGTAGAAGTAGAGCAAAAGAAATTTTAGCTGAGGCTAAAGTTGATGAAAGTACAAAAGTTCAAGATTGGACCGATGACCAAATTAGTGGTATTCGTGAAGCTGTTGGAACTTTTACAATCGAAGGTGAATTACGTTCTGAAACTCAATTAAACATTAAACGTTTAATGGATATTGGGTGTTACAGAGGTATTCGTCATAGATCGGGTCTTCCTTTAAGAGGACAACGTACTAAGAACAACTCTAGAACTAGAAAAGGTAGAAGAAAAACTGTTGCTAACAAAAAGAAAGCAACTAAATAATTAAGTCATTAGTATTTAGTAGTTGGATTGAATCTGTTTGAAATGTAAAAGTTTAGGATTCTAATACTAACAACTAACAACTAGAAACTAAAATAATATGGCAAAAACAAGCACAAAAAAACGTAAAGTTATTGTAGATGCTGTTGGAGAAGCACATGTAACAGCTTCTTTCAATAACATCATAATTTCACTTACCAACAAAAAAGGAGACGTTATTTCATGGTCTTCTGCTGGTAAAATGGGGTTTAGAGGTTCTAAGAAAAACACACCTTATGCTGCTCAATTAGCTGCTGAAGATGCTGCTGCTGTAGCTCAAGAAGCTGGTTTAAAGAAAGTAAAAGTTTACGTTAAAGGACCAGGTAATGGTAGAGAATCTGCTATTCGTTCTATTCATAATGCAGGAATTGAAGTGACAGAAATTATTGACGTTACTCCATTACCTCATAATGGATGTCGTCCTCCAAAACGTAGAAGAGTATAATCTACATAAATATTAAAAGTTAATATCAACTCAATATACAGTTGGTATTAACTTTTTTATATGTAAATTTGCAAACTGAAAAAATAATTAACAAGTATCAACAAGAGATCAACGATTATCGAAGGATAAGATTAAGACCTTAATTCATAATCACTCTTAAAAACAATTTAAAATGGCAAGATATACTGGTCCTAAAACTAAAATAGCACGTAAATTTGGCGAAGCTATTTTTGGAGAAGATAAATCTTTTGAAAAAAGAAATTACCCTCCAGGTCAACACGGAAACGCTAGACGTCGTGGAAAAAAATCTGAATATGCAATTCAGTTAATGGAGAAGCAAAAAGCTAAATATACTTACGGTATTTTAGAAAGACAATTTAGAGGTTTATTTAAAAAAGCAAGAGCTGCACAAGGTATTACCGGTGAAGTTCTTTTACAACTTTGTGAGTCTAGATTAGATAACGTAGTTTTTAGAATGGGAATTGCTCCTACTAGAAGCGGTGCTAGACAATTAGTTTCTCACAGACATATTACTGTAAATGGTGAGTTGGTAAACATACCTTCTTATTCGTTAAAAGCAGGTGATGTTGTTGCTGTTAGAGAAAAATCTAAATCACTTGAAGCTATTGAAAGATCACTTTCAAATTCAAGTCAAGTTTTCGAATGGATTACTTGGAACTCAGATACAAAACAAGGAACTTATGTTTCTGTACCTGCAAGACTTCAAATTCCTGAAAACATTAACGAACAATTCATCGTCGAATTATACTCTAAATAATAAATTATTAACATTGGTATTTGGCCAAAGGGTTTATAAGTACTTCTTCAAACTTTTATACCGCGCAACCAAATAACAATTAAAACGAAGAACAATATGGCAGTATTTAATTTTCAAAAGCCCGATAAGGTAATCATGATTGATTCTACCGATTATGAAGGGAAATTCGAATTCAGACCGTTAGAACCAGGTTATGGTTTAACAGTTGGAAATGCTTTAAGAAGAGTTTTATTATCTTCATTAGAAGGATTTGCAATTACATCGGTTAGAATAGAAGGTGTAGACCATGAGTTTTCTGCAATTGCAGGAGTTGTTGAAGATGTAACAGAAATCATCTTAAACTTAAAACAAGCTCGTTTTAAAAGACAAATTGAAGATATTGATAACGAATCAATTTCTATTTCAATTTCAGGTCAAGAACAAATTACAGCTGGAGATTTTCAAAAATTTATTTCAGGATTCCAAGTATTAAATACAGAATTAGTTATCTGTAACTTAGATCCTAAAGTGAATTTTAATATGGAAATTACTATTGAAAAAGGTAGAGGATATGTTCCTGCAGAAGAAAACAAAAAAGCTTCTGCTCCAATTGGAACAATCTTTACAGATTCAATTTACACGCCTATAAAAAATGTTAAGTATAGTATTGAAAACTATCGTGTTGAACAAAAAACTGATTATGAAAAATTAGTTTTTGAAATCATTACTGATGGATCAATTACACCTCAAGATGCATTAACAGAAGGAGCTAAAACATTAATTCACCACTTCATGTTATTCTCTGATGAGCGTATCACTTTAGAAGCTGATGAAATAGCACAAACTGAAACTTATGATGAAGAATCACTTCACATGAGACAGTTGCTTAAAACTAAGTTAATCGATATGGATTTATCTGTTCGTGCACTTAACTGTTTAAAAGCTGCAGAAGTTGATACTTTAGGCGACTTAGTATCATTCAATAAAAATGATTTAATGAAATTCAGAAACTTCGGTAAGAAGTCTTTAACTGAGCTTGAAGAGCTTGTAAATGTTAAAGGTTTAAACTTCGGAATGGATTTAAGCAAATATAAATTAGATAAAGATTAATTAATCATATTTTGCTCCTCGCTAATCGAGTTTAGTAGCAAGATGATAAAACAAATGTCATGAGACACGGAAAAAAAGTAAATCACTTAGGCAGACAAACTGCTCACAGAAAAGCAATGTTAGCTAATATGGCTTGTTCTTTAATAGAACACAAACGTATTAATACAACCGTTGCTAAAGCTAAAGCATTAAAACAATTTGTTGAGCCAATGATTACTAAATCAAAAGCAGATACAACACATAACAGACGTATTGTTATGGCAAAATTAAGACAAAAAGATGCTGTAACAGAGTTGTTTAGAGATGTAGCTCCAAAGATTGCTGATAGACCAGGAGGTTATACAAGAATTATTAAACTTGGTAATCGTTTAGGTGATAATGCTGATATGGCTATGATCGAACTTGTAGATTATAATGAAATTTACAATGCAGATAAGAAAGCTAAGAAAACTACAAGAAGAAGTAGAAGAGGTGGTTCTAAACCAGCTGCTGCTCCTGTTGTAGAAACTAAAGCATCAAACGAAGAAGAATAAATGTTAATAAGCATTTAAAATATAAAGGATAAACTATTTTAGTTTATCCTTTTTTTTGTGCAATTTTGTAAAACTTTTTTAGCGAATAGATGAAATATCAAAAGAAACAAAAAGCCATCATATTATTAGCCGATGGTACTATTTTTTACGGTAAGGCAGTAGGTAATAAACAAGGAACTTCTTTTGGAGAAGTATGCTTTAATACCGGTATGACTGGATACCAAGAGATTTTTACAGATCCATCTTATTATGGACAACTAATGGTAGCAACCAATGCACATATTGGTAATTATGGAACCAATGTAGATGAAATAGAATCAGATTCTATTAAAATTGCTGGTCTTATAGTGAAAAACTTTAGCTATGAATATTCAAGAGATGCTGCTGATGGCTCTCTAGAAGATTTCTTAGATAAAAATAACCTATTAGCAATATCTGACGTAGATACTAGAGCTTTAGTAAGTTATATTAGAGATCACGGTGCTATGAATGCCGTTATATCTACAGATGTTGATAATATTGAAGGATTGAAGAAACAATTAGCCGAAGTTCCAAATATGGAAGGTTTAGAGTTGGCTTCAAAAGTATCAACAAAAGAACCTTATTATTTTGGTAATGAAAATGCTACTTATAAAGTAGCTGCTTTAGATATTGGTATTAAAAAGAACATTCTTAGAAATATAGCAGAAAGAGATGCTTACATAAAAGTGTTTCCATATAATTCTAAATTCGAAGATTTAGAAGCTTTTAACCCAGATGGGTATTTCTTATCAAATGGACCTGGAGATCCAGAACCTTTAGTAGAAGCTCAAGAAGTTGCTAAAGAAATTATAAAAAGAGATTTACCTCTGTTTGGTATTTGTCTTGGTCATCAAGTTATAGCTCGTGCAAATGGCATTTCTACTTATAAAATGCATAATGGACATAGAGGTATTAATCATCCTGTAAAAAATATGATTACAGGTAAAGGTGAAGTTACATCTCAAAATCATGGTTTTGCTGTGAATAGAGAAGAAGCTGAAGCTAATAAAGATTTAGAAATAACGCATGTGCATCTAAATGATAATACTGTAGCTGGTTTAGCTATGAAAAATAAAAATTGTTTTTCGGTACAGTATCATCCAGAAGCGAGTCCTGGACCACATGATTCATCTTATCTTTTCGATCAGTTTATAGAAAATATAAAAAATAAGTAATACTTGTAAATCCTCAAAAAAATCATTGTTTTTTGAGGATTTTCTTTACTAAAACGTTATAGACGTGTTTTTCAATATTTATTTAAAAACATCCGAAAATAAATAAGAAATAACCGTAAATTTGAAGTAATAATTAAGATTAAAATAAACAAATTATGAGTGTAATAATTAATATTCACGCTAGACAAATATTTGATTCTAGAGGAAATCCTACTGTTGAAGTAGATGTTGTAACAGAAAATGATGTATTAGGTAGAGCTGCTGTACCATCAGGAGCATCAACAGGAGAGCATGAAGCTGTCGAATTAAGAGACGGTGGAAGTGATTATATGGGTAAAGGTGTTTTAAAAGCAGTTGAGAATGTAAATTCAATTATTGCTCAAGAATTATTGGGTGTATCTGTTTTTGAACAAAATGCAATCGATCAAATAATGATTGATTTAGATGGAACACCAAACAAATCAAAATTAGGAGCCAACGCTATTTTAGGTGTTTCTTTAGCAGTTGCTAAAGCAGCAGCAGGAGAGTTAGGTTTACCATTATATCGTTATGTAGGTGGTGTATCTGCTAACACGCTTCCATTACCAATGATGAATATTATTAATGGAGGATCTCACAGTGATGCGCCAATAGCGTTTCAAGAGTTCATGATTATGCCTGTTAAAGCAAAAACTTTTACAGATGCAATGAAAATGGGTTCTGAGATTTTTCATAACCTAAAAAAGGTTCTTCATGATAGAGATTTAAGTACTGCAGTAGGAGATGAAGGTGGTTTTGCACCAAACTTAGCTGGAGGTACTGAAGATGCTCTAGATACTATAGCAAAAGCAGTTGAGAATGCAGGTTATAAATTTGGAGACGAAGTTAAAATAGCTTTAGATTGTGCTTCTGCTGAGTTTTTTGTTGATGGAAAATACGATTACAAGAAATTTGAAGGAGATGCTGGTGTTATAAGAACATCTAAAGAACAAGCTGAATATTTAGCTGAATTAGTTGCGAAATACCCAATCATTTCTATTGAAGATGGAATGGATGAAAACGACTGGGAAGGTTGGAAATATTTAACTGAATTAGTTGGAGATAAAGTACAATTAGTTGGTGATGATTTATTTGTAACTAATGTTGAGCGTTTATCTAGAGGAATTGAAGAAGGTATTGCTAATTCAATTTTAATTAAAGTAAACCAAATTGGTTCTTTAACAGAAACTATTGCAGCTGTAAACATGGCTAAAAATGCTGGTTATACTTCAGTAATGTCTCACCGTTCTGGAGAAACAGAAGATAATACTATAGCCGATTTAGCAGTAGCTTTAAACTGTGGTCAAATAAAAACAGGTTCTGCATCACGTAGTGACCGTATGGCAAAATATAACCAACTACTTCGTATTGAAGAAGAGTTAGGAGAAGTTGCTTATTTTCCACAAGAAAAAGCATTTAAAATAAAATAAGAAAATTATTTTTTAAGAAAGCGGTTATTATTTTTAATAATCGCTTTTTTTTTGCATCAATATTAATGATATGTTAATAATTAAAACCTTTGCGAATCTGTTTCTTAAATCAACACTTATTTCGTAAATTAGCGACCCACTAAACATAATAAATTTATTTAAAATATGTCAAATAATGCTTCTATAGAAATCAATGGAAAGAAACATGAGTTTCCTTTAGTCACAGGAACCGAAAATGAAGTTGCAATAGATTTTAAAACATTTAGAGCTGCTAGTGGTGGCGTTATTACTTTAGATCCTGGTTATAAAAATACAGGTTCTTGTGAAAGTGCTATTACTTTTTTAGATGGAGAAAAGGGGATTTTAAGATATAGAGGGTATTCTATTGAAGAATTAGCTGAAAAAGCTGATTTTTTAGAAGTCGCTTATCTTTTAATTTTTGGAGAACTTCCTACAAAAGAGCAAAATGATAAGTTTCATGCAGATATTAAAGCTCAATCTATTGTAGATGAAGATGTAAAAAAGATACTAGATGCCTTTCCTAAGTCAGCGCATCCAATGGGTGTTATTTCCTCTTTAACAAGTGCTTTAACAGCTTTTAATCCGTCTTCAGTTAATGTAGATTCAGAGGAAGATATGTATAAATCGGTAGTTCGATTATTAGGAAAATTTCCTGTTTTGGTAGCTTGGACCTTCCGCAAGAAAGAAGGTTTACCTCTTGATTACGGTGATAATTCTTTAGGTTATGTTGAAAACATTTTAAAGATGATGTTTAGAAAACCTAATGGAGATTATAATCAAAATAAAATTTTAGTAGACGCCTTAGATAAACTTTTAATTCTACATGCAGATCATGAGCAAAATTGTTCTACCTCAACAGTAAGAATCGTTGGGTCATCACATGCAGGGTTATTTGCATCTATTTCTGCTGGTATTTCTGCTCTTTGGGGACCACTTCATGGTGGTGCAAACCAAGCCGTTTTAGAAATGTTAGAAGCTATTAAGGAAGATGGAGGAGATACTAAAAAATATATGGCTAAAGCTAAAGATAAGGAAGACCCTTTTCGTTTAATGGGCTTTGGACACCGTGTTTATAAAAATTTCGATCCAAGAGCTAAAATAATAAAAGTAGCTGCAGATGAAGTTTTAGGTGATTTAGGTATTGAAGATCCTATTTTAGATATTGCTAAAGGTCTTGAAAAAGAAGCTTTAGAAGACCAATACTTTGTTGATAGAAAATTGTATCCTAATGTTGATTTTTATTCAGGTATCATTTACAGAGGTATGGGTATACCAACAGATATGTTTACTGTTATGTTTGCTTTAGGACGTTTGCCAGGTTGGATAGCTCAGTGGCGTGAGATGCGTTTACGTAAAGAGCCAATTGGAAGACCAAGGCAATTATATATTGGAGCAACTGAAAGATCTTTTGTGCCAATTGATGAAAGATAAATATTTTTATAAATTATATATTAAAAGCTTCATAATTATTATTATGAAGCTTTTTTTGTTTGTGTTATGTTCTTTGAAATGATTTTAATTTAATATTTAGTCGTTTTTTGGTTTTTAAATAGGATATTCTTAGTTAAATGTAAATTATATTGTTAATTGTTTAAGCAAAACGAAATATATTTTTTAGGTTTGTGCATGCTTAAATTAAATGTAAATAACGAAACCTCTAGGTTACGTACGGTTGTTTTAGGAACTGCAATAAGTAATGGTTCTACACCTAAAGTAGAAGACTGTTATGACCCTAAAAGTATTGAACATGTATTGGCAGGTACTTACCCTAAAGAAGAAGACATGATTCTTGAATTAGAAGCTGTAGCTGCTGTTTTTAAAAAATATGACGTTACTGTTTTAAGACCAGAAGTTATAGAAAATTGCAATCAAATATTTTCTAGAGACATTGCTTTTGTCATTGAAGATAAGATGTTACGGTCTAATATATTGCCTAATAGAGAAGAAGAAGTTGAAGCCATCAAGTATATTTGGGATCAAGTAAGTGAAACTAATCGTATTGTTTTACCTGAAGAGTGCCATATTGAAGGAGGCGACGTAATGCCTTGGAACGATTATATTTTTGTTGGGACTTATTCAGGTGATGATTATCCAGATTTAATAACTGCTCGCACAAATATGGATGCGGTTATTGCTATACAAGAATTGTTTCCTCATAAAATTGTTAAATCATTTGAGCTTAGAAAGTCTAATACCAATGCTAAAGAAAATGCACTACATTTAGATTGCTGTTTTCAACCAATAGGAAAAGATAAAGCTATTATCCATAAAAACGGGTTTTTGGTTGAAAGTGAATATCAATGGTTAGTTAGTTTTTTTGGAAAAGAAAACGTGTTCGAAATAGATAAAAACGAAATGTATAATATGAATAGTAATGTTTTTTCTATTTCTGAAGATGTTATTATATCAGATAAAAGTTTTATGCGTTTAAATACTTGGCTAGAACAACAAGGGTTTACGGTTGAAAAAGTGTCTTATACTGAAATTTCAAAACAAGAAGGCTTATTACGTTGTACAACGATGCCGTTAATTAGAGATTAAAAATATGCAACAAACTACAAATACTATATTAATGATTCGTCCTATTAATTTTAGGATGAATGAGCAAACTGCGGTTAATAATTATTACCAAAAGGAATTAACAGGTTTGTTACCAGCTGCTGTTAATGCAAAAACACAACAAGAATTTGATACTTATGTAGAAAAGCTTATAGGGATAGGTGTTAATGTGGTTGTGGTTGATGATACTATTGAGTTTGATACTCCCGATTCTATTTTTCCTAATAACTGGGTGTCGTTTCATGAAAATGGAACTATTGGTTTGTATCCTATGTTTGCAGAAAATAGACGTTTCGAGCGTCGAGAAGATATTCTTTTAAAATTAGAAGAAGCAGGGTTTTTAATAAATGATATTATAGATTACACAAGTGCTGAAGAAGAACATGTTTTTTTAGAAGGAACAGGAAGCCTTTTATTGGATAGAGTAAATCGTAAAGCATATTGTGCATTATCGCCTCGTGCAGATGAAGATTTATTCATTGAGTTTTGTGAAGATTTTGAATATTTTCCTGTTGTTTTTTCAGCAAATCAAACTGTAGATAATACGCGTAAAGCAATCTACCATACTAATGTTATGATGTGTTTAGGTGAAACCTTTGCAGTTGTGTGTTTAAGTAGTATTGATGATAAGAAAGAACGTAAAAATGTAATTAAACATTTAAAAGAAGACGGAAAAGAAATTATTGATATAACAGAAGATCAGGTTAATAATTTTGCTGGTAATATGTTGCAGGTGAGAGGGACTAATGATGAGTTATTTTTAATAATGAGTCAATCTGCTTATGAATCATTAACAGCTTCTCAAATACAAAAATTAGAAAAACATACTGCTATACTTTCTAGTTCTTTAAATACTATTGAAATTTGTGGTGGAGGTAGTGCAAGATGTATGATGGCAGAAGTGTTTTTACCTAAAGCTTAGCGGTCTCCATTAGGTCTAGATTTTGGTAGTTGCACATAAAATGTACTTCCTATGCCTTGAGTGCTTTCTACCCAAATTTTACCATTATTAAGCTCTATTAATTCTTTACAAATTGATAACCCTAAACCTGTACCTTTTTCGTTGTTAGTACCTATGGTAGTAAAAGAGCTATTGTTTTTAAACAACTTATCAATGTTCTCTTTAGAAATGCCAACTCCAGTATCAGCAATACTTACAATACAGCTGCCGTTACTAATGTGGTTTGCAATAGTAATCGTATCTCCATCTTTACAGAATTTTAAAGCATTGGCAAGTAAGTTTTGAACAACAATTTCAAACATACTTCTATCGCCGTAAGCAAAATCGCGAAGTGAATGATCTATTAATTCAATGCCTTTGCTTTCCATACGTTGTTCAATAAGTTTTACCTTGTCTTCAAAAACTTCTTGAATATCAAATAAAGTTGGTTTAGGTTCTAATGATTGCATTTGCGACTTAGACCAGTTTAGTAAATTGAATAACAATAATGAAGCATTATTAGCGTTTTCACTTAATTCAGGAATTAAGTTGTCAAATTCTTCTCTCGTTAAAGAACCTTCTCTAAGTAAATCTATAAAGCCATTAATAGAGGAAAGAGAGTCTTTTAAATCGTGGGATACAATAGAGAATAATTTGTCTTTTACATTATTAACATTTTCTAGGTGCTTAGTTTGTTCTAAAAATGCTTCATTTTGTAATTCAATTTTAATGTTTTTTTCTTCTAACTCTTGGGTGTATTTTATATTATTGTTTCTTTTTAAATAGATAAGAACTAAGAAGATTGAAACAATAGCTAATGCTGCTATTAATCCATAAAATATAAGTTTATATTTATTAAAGAATTCTTGATCTTCAACTTTAACTACTTTTTCTTTAGGTTGGATTAATTCTTCTTTATTAAAATTAGAATCTAATTCTAACTCATTAGATACTTTTGTTTTTGTGTCTATTGTGACAGTAGAGTTTTTGTTAAGACTGTTTTTTAAATCATAATATTTACGTTGCCAAATAAAGGCTCTGTCAAATTTACGTTTAGTAGAATCTAAAGCTTTCATTAATTTGTAATGCTTTAATAATTCTGTTTTATTATCAATTTTTTCAGCAATAGCTCCAGCTTGAAGTAATTGTCTTTCAGCCAAAATTAATCTGCTTTGTTGTAAGTTTAAATCTCCAAGATTGTTTAATACAATTAATAAATTAGCTTCATCTTTAAAGCGTGTATTTAGTGTATAGCCTTCAATCAAGTATTTGGAGGCTTTTTCATAATCGTTAAACTTTAGATATTCTCCACCAAGTTTAGGGAATATTTGGGCACGAATAGAATCATTACCGCCAATATTACCTTCTATAACTTTTTCATAATATTCAATAGCTTTTCTGTGTTCTTTTTTAATGGAATATAATTCAGCTAGTTGATTATTTGTATGACTAATTTCTAAGGTGTCATTCAGTTGTTCTTGAATTTCTAAAGCTTTTAAATTATAATCTATAGCTTGGTCGAAGTCCTTAATTTCATAAAAAGCTTTGGCAAGATTACTATAAGCTAAAGCAAGTGTGTTTTTAAGACGTCTGTTTTCTAATTCTTTAATGGCAGATAATAAGTGCTTTATTCCTTTAGTATAATTACCACGTTTAATTTCTATTAATCCAATACTATTATTTACGTTAGCAACTCCTAGGGTGTCATTTAATTGAATAAATAACTCTTTGGCTTTGTTGTAGCCACTACTAGCATTAATGTAATCATCTTTTGCAGCATAAATTAAGGCTTTGTAATACGTTATTTCGGCAATACCTTTGTTGTAGTTTAGGCTTGAAGAAAGTTTTTCACTTTGAACAATATATTTTAATGCTTTGTCGTATTCTTTAATTTCGTATAGCGATTTAATTAATTTTAAAGATGTTTCTACCTTTGTAGAATCTTGATTTTGAAAGGCTAATTGTATGGAAATACTATCTATTTCCTTAGTTTGAGAAAAACCAAAGAATATAGATAAACATGCAATAATTAAAGTAATTATTTTCCTCATACAATTATTAGTATTACAATATTTCAAACAAAATTATTTTGTCTTTATTGGAGGGAAATAAAGAAAGTTCTATTTTATACTGTAATTTATTATTAGTGTTTTTAATAAAACACAAAAAAATATAAATAGCTTTACTTAGCAAAAGTTGTAAAAAGGCTTGTTAAAATCTAATTTATAGGTTTTAATACCAAAAAATTAGATGAATGGAGAGGTCTAAATTTTGCAAAAAATCGACGAATAGATGAACGGTAAAAATCATAGGAAAACAGCACTTTTATCGATGAAATACACGCTGTTTTTTTGAATTTTAAAATATTTTTTATAGGTCATTTCTTATTGTTTTGATATTAAATTAATTATTAAAGGTATAGCCTTATTAAAATTAATTTTTATAATGAAGCATAAATAAAAGTTTTATCTTTGCTCTCTTAAAAAAGTAAAGATTAATGAGTCTTCAAGAAACCTTATCAAACCACGTAAAACAAGCTGTTTTAACAAGTTTTAATATAACATTAGATTCGGTAGAATTTCAAGCAACTCGAAAAGAATTTGCTGGAGATATTACTGTTGTTATTTTTCCAATGTTGCGTTTTGTAAAAGGGAACCCCGTACAAATAGGAGAAACCATTGGTAACTATTTAGTTGAGTTTGTAGAAGAAGTAAAAGCGTTTAACGTTGTTAAAGGTTTTTTGAATATTGAAATAAGTGATTCGTATTATATAAACTTTTTTAATAATATAAAAGAAACAGAATCTTATGGTTTTGTTTCGCCTTCAGCCGAAGAGAAAGCCATCATGGTTGAGTATTCGTCACCTAATACTAACAAACCACTTCATTTAGGACATGTTAGAAATAATCTTTTAGGATATAGTGTTGCCGAAATTTTAAAAGCATCAGGTAAAAAAGTTTATAAAACACAAATTATAAACGATCGTGGTATACATATTTGTAAAAGCATGTTGGCTTGGGAAAAGTTTGGTAATGAACAGACTCCAGAAAGTACAGGTTTAAAAGGTGATAAGTTAGTAGGTAATTACTATGTAAAGTTCGATCAAGAATATAAAAAGGAAATTCAAGATTTAATTGCTGAAGGTAAAACAGAAGAAGACGCTAAAAAGAATGCGCCATTATTATTAGAAGCGCAAAATATGCTTTTAAAATGGGAAGCAGGTGATGAAGAAGTGGTAGCGCTTTGGAAAAAAATGAACGGTTGGGTTTATGACGGGTTTGCTGAAAGTTATAAAAACTTGGGAGTAGATTTTGATACCTTATATTATGAAAGTAACACCTATTTATTAGGAAAAGAATTTGTTGCCGAAGGATTAAAAAAAGGTGTTTTTGTAAAAGAAGAAGATGGTTCTGTTTGGTGTGATTTAACTGAGGACGGACTTGATAAAAAAATAGTACTTCGTGCCGATGGTACTGCCGTTTATATGACGCAAGATATTGGTACCGCTATACAGCGTATAAAAGATTTTCCAGATGTTGGAGGTATGGTTTATACGGTTGGAAACGAACAAGATTATCATTTTCAAGTATTGTTTTTAATTCTGAAAAAATTAGGATTTGAATGGGCTGAAAATTTATATCATTTAAGTTATGGTATGGTTGATTTGCCTAGTGGAAAAATGAAAAGTAGAGAAGGTACTGTTGTTGATGCAGACGATTTAGTTGAGGAAATGGCAGGTACTGCTGGTGAGATTTCAGAAGAATTAGGAAAACTTGATGGATATACTGATGCAGAAAAGCAAGACTTATATAAAATCATCGGTTTAGGTGCTTTAAAATATTATATATTAAAAGTAGATCCTAAAAAACGTATTTTGTTCGACCCGAAAGAATCTATAGATTTTCAAGGAAACACAGGGCCTTTTATTCAATATACTTATGCTCGAATTCAATCTATTTTACGTAAAGCAAATGTAGAAGAAGCAGTTGCACAAACTGTTGAAGATTTGCCTTTACATATTAAAGAGAAAGAACTTATTAAGCAATTGCAATTGTTTCCAGAGGTTATACAAAATGCTGCAGAGAACCATAGTCCAGCATTAGTAGCAAACTATACATATGATTTAGTAAAAGAATTTAATTCTTTTTACCAAAATGTGTCGATTCTTGGTGCTGATACCGATAATGAAAAGTTACTTAGAATACAGCTTTCAAATACCGTAGCAAATACTATAAAAAACGCTTTTAGTGTTTTAGGAATTCAAGTTCCTGAAAGAATGTAGGTTTTGTTCGTTTAACGTCTAGTTATGATGGAGTGAAAATTAGAAATCACTACCAAATAAGGCTTACTTATAAACTTCATTCTATCATTGGTGTTGTTTAAAATAGTGTTTTTAGTTTAAATATTCAGTTGTAGTTTCAGGCAAACTGGTATTTCACATATTGCTTTAAATCTTCCATTCTCTATTTTATGATTCAAAGTTAATTCTGGTTACTTTAAATCTAGCATACAAATGTTCAGTCTAACTATGTTAAGTTAAACTTTAAAACAAATAACAAAAGGAGTGTGAACATGCGAGCTCAACTATTAGATTTATAAAAAAATGTACACGTCTATTAAACTAAGCTAAATTTATGCTAATTTGCACTGTGTTTTAAATTATAAATTATTGAATTGGACACTTGAATTCACGAAACCAATTACTATGATCAATTTTAAAAAAGGCATTCTATTATGTCTGTTGTTTTTTTTTACTACCATGACTGTAATAGCACATGTAGAAAAGGTGTATAGTCTAGAAGGTACTATAGGTGATCGAGAAGTAATTATGGAACTTCGAAGTGTTGAGGGGTATTATAACGGGAGATATAGTTTTCGTGATGAAAAAAAAACTATTTACATGGAGGTTGAATTTGATTCTCTTACATTCACCTTAAATTCGTTGAGATACAATTTAGAAACAAAAAAACAGGAATCATTTGAGCAGATTGTTATAACTGAAGATTCGTTTCATAATTGGTTCGGAAAACAAAGAACTCCAGGCGGTAAGGTTTGTGAGGTTTTTCTTCGACCTATTATGATAAATCAATCTAAACCCCATGCTATAAAAAATGAAGATTTTAAAAAGACATTATCACCTTATAACTATAGTCTGCTTAGTGAAATAAAATATGAATCAACATCGATTCAAAAGTTAAAAAAGGGGGTGAAAATAGAATGGCTTACTGAAACAGGATCTCAAATTAAATTATTTCGTTTCGTTGATGGATATTCTGATTCTACTATGGTTAAAATAAATAATTATCTTGAACAATTTTTTATAAAAGATATACTTAACGGTTATAATTACGAAAATTATGAAACAGAAATAAATATTCACTATGCAAGTGCATATTTACTAAGTATTGTAAAATCAATAAAAAGTAATATTAGTAACACTAAAGCAACTGATTCTATTGTTTACTTAACTCTAGATTTAAAAAATCTTAAAACATTAAATCTTGAAGATTTACTCTGGTTTGGAGAAGGAGAAGTTCCTCGAAATGGATCTCGAGAATATTTTAAATATCGAATTGATGTTTTTGAGGAAAAAATAGAGAAATATCTAAACGATTCTTATTCAAAAGAAATAAACAACTCAAAGTGTTCTTATACTAATGAAAAAACTTTTCGTTTTCCCGATTTTTATCTTTCTAAGAAAGGAATCGTTCTTATGTTAAATCATTATAAGCTTAGCGAGGAATGCAAAAAACAAACATGGGCAGTACTTCGTTACAATGATTTTCCTGATAAATGGAATCAGGTGTATTTTAAAAAAAAATAAAAGAAATCGTTTCATTTTATAATTGGTTTATAATTAAATTGACAGTACAGCTCCTGCTCCGCTAAAATACATTTTCCAATCTCTATCCCCACAAAAAAAAGCGTCAAGTTGTAAAAACCCTGTTTACAATACAAGCATATTTTATTCCAGGCCTTAGAATTAAACTTTAATTTGCGATTTTTTGGAATATTTGTAAATAATACATTTATAACAGGTAAGTACAGGACAGAATAGTGCGAAAACATAAATATTTTTATCATTATAAAATAGCTATATTCAAAACGTTTACAAATTATCAGCTAAACTAATTTGTTTCCCTGTAATAGTAGTCAATTTATTGAAACATTCAATATTATAATTACTCTTGTACTCAAAGTTATTTTTCTAGTTTAAAAGTTTATTCATGAAAACGAAACATATAATTAAAAACACCTTATTAGTTTATCATTTTACGGTTAAAAAAATATTTAAGAGCAGGTTACTTATGAGCTTGTCTTTAATTAGTGTCATTACGCTTTGGAGCTCCTCGCTTTTCGGGCAACGTTACATGGAAAACCTCGACAGAGGACTAATAGCAATGGTAACTGGTGGTAATTCTGTACTAGTAAGTTGGCGAATTCCCGGTGATGAATATGCTCAGAATGCTACCTATAATGTATACCGTGGAGGGGCACAAATTGCTTCCAATCTTAGTGTTTCAAATTATACTGATACCCAGGGATTCTTTCCTGGAGATTACAGTGTGTCTGCTGTTATTGATGGAGTAGAGCAAGCACGTTCCGAAGCTAAAAGTCGTATATCAGAATCCTTTTTTACTATTCCAGTCAGGTCGGTTAATGATGGTTACACAACTCATAATATTAATGATGCTTCTGTTGGTGATCTTGATGGAGATGGAGAATACGAAATTGTTATAAAAAGACTTTCAAATGATGAATCTCCTACCTCACCCTATAATCACTATCTTGAAGCGTATGAACTTGATGGCACATTTATGTGGGCTATCGATTTGGGACCTAATTTATTACACGCGGTTGAGGTAAACTTTTTGGTTTACGATTTTGATAACGATGGAAAAGCCGAAGTTGCTACCAGAACTTCAGATGGTATGATTGACGGTTTAGGTAATGATATTGGAGACAGAGATGAAGATGGATTTATCAATTATCGTGCTTCAGCAAAACAAAACGGCCCTTTTTGGTTCAGAACCTACGGCCCAGATTATATATCAATTTTTGATGGTATGACAGGTGCAGAAATTGCATGGGATTTCTACATAAGTTTAGCACCAATAGAACAATGGGGGCAACCAGGACAAAACCTTTCACAACTTGGTCATAGGGCTACCAAATGCATGTGGGCAGTTGCTTATCTAGATGGTGTAAATCCAAGCTTTGTAATCGGTAGAGGGATTTATGAACGCACAAAACTTGAAGCATGGCATTTTAGAGATGGTCAATTAACACAAGAATGGGCTTGGGATAGTAGTCCTAATGGTGTTGCTTCTGCTTATCATGGACAAGGAAATCATAATCTTGCTGCCGGAGATGTTGATGGTGACGGTAGAGACGAGATAACTTATGGAGGCATGACAGTTGATGAATATGGTAATGGTCTTTACTCCACCACTTTTGGTCATGGTGATGCTGCTCATTTAGCAGATATTAATCCTGATATTCCTGGTTTGGAATATTTTAGCTGTCAAGAGCATGCTGGTGGAGCAATCCCAGGTATATCAATTAGAAATGCTGAGACAGGTACAGTACAATGGGCAAATTGGTCAAGTGGTGATATTGGACGATGTATGGCTGCCGATGTAGACCCAGAATACAAAGGTATGGAAGTATGGGGCTCTGACGGTTCTGGTCTCCGTAGCTGTACAGGTCAACTTATATCAAATTCAATACCAACTACTGCGGGTAACGGATCTTCTTATAATTTTGGTGTTTGGTGGGATGATGATGTTCAACGTGAAATACTCGACAGAACTGTAATAACTAAATGGAATGGAAATGGGACCGACAGGGTAGCTTCATTATATAATATAGCACCAATTAGTGACAATAATTCTACTAAATCGAATCCTTGTCTTATGGCTGATATTTTGGGGGATTGGAGAGAAGAGGTTATATACAGGCGTACTGATAACACTGGTATGGTTGTCTTTGTTACTCCTTTCACTACTGAGCAAAGAATGTATACTTTAATGCATGATCCTAACTACAGGTCGGCTATTGCATGGCAGAACAATTCGTATAACCAGCCTCCAAATCTTGGATTTTATTTTGGAGGCGGAATGGATGCACCTCCATCTCCTAATATTCAATTGGTAAATGCAGGGGGATCGTTAGACGTGGTTCAAAAGGAAAAAACAGAGGGTGTAAATATTTATCCAAATCCTTCTAATGGGGTTTTCGAAATAAACCTACCTATATTCATGAATAATGTCAATGTCGAATTATATAATACTAATGGAGCGTTGATTTCTAAACAAAATCATGAGTTAAATGGAAGGAACTTTAAACTAGATATTGCAGATAAACCTGCTGGAATGTATTTCTTGAAAATTAATTTAACAGAACCAGTGACCCTAAAGATTATAAAAACAGATTAATTAGCTAACAAAAAGTAGTTAATTGGAGATTTTATGACACTTTTTATTTCTTTTTATGGCAGGAGATAAGTTTTTTTGAATTGACAGAATCCATCAACTGTTAAAAGAAATAATAATATTATTACTAGTGTTCTATTTATCATGAGTTTTTGAATAAGTCTTACTTTGTGGTTTTCTTCTATTATTATACTGAAACAAGTTCAGTATAATTGATTGAAATCAATCGTTAAAGGAAGATATTTGAAACTTCTTAGGTAATCAAACTAAAAAATTACCCGAAAACTTACATTTGGAGTAATGCCTAACGACTGGTTTTCAACTTTGTTAACTTCATTTGCATCATCTAGAGTATAATAAGTATTAATGATGTTTTTTTTGTTTAAAATATTCCAAATAGAAGCACCAATTGTAGCACGTGCCGTATCAGAAATGTGAAACCTATAAGTAGCAGAGCAGTCTGTTCTTAAATAATCGTTTAAATTAGAGTTATTTGGACTTTGGTAGATTATTCCTCCATCTTCTACAGGAGTGTTAGCATCTGGTAATGTTGTAGGTTTTCCAGAATGCCAATTTAAACCTAAAGCTACTTTTATATCTTTATATGTGTAAGTACCAGCAAAAGTTATAGCGTGTCTTATATCTGCATTGTTCGGAAATGGTTGACCTTCATTTAAATTGTTAAACGTATAATTGTTACTACTGTAGGAATATGATATCCAAGTGCTAACAATATCATTAAATTGTTTGTTTAGTAAAACATCAATACCTTTAATGTTATAACTTCCAATGCTGTTTACAAATTGATATTGGTTTTGAAAACCTTGACTTCTAGCTGTAATACCATCTACTTTTTTTATATAACCTTCGGCACTTATTAGTAGTTTGTTTTTGTTGTAGTGTATACCTGCAGAAGCTTGTTTGCTTTTTAAAACGGGTACAGGGTATGTGGTTTTGTTATTGTTGATTTCAACCTCTTTGTTGTTGTTTGCTAAAATCCATCGTCTGTTTTCTATGCCTAAAAAATCGTTTTGTAAATCTATAATTTGTGTAGTTGTCTGACTTTTAAATTCTCCTAAAACCTCAAATCTAAAATAATTTAAAAATCGTTGACTAAAATTAAACCTTGGCTCTGCTAAAACCATATCCAGTTTTTCAAAATAGTTTATACGGCCACCCAAAACTAATTTAGTTTTTGCATTATTCGATAGTAAGTTAGTTTCAGCATAAATAGCGTGGCTTCTTATAACTTCTTTTATATAGCTTCTGAAATTGGGGTTGCTAACATCTTCTAAATTACTGATGCCAACTTCACTAAACTGATAACCTCCATTAATTTTAAATTGGTCATTTGGTGTGAAATTAATATCCATTTTAGCAGAACCATCATACACTTCGTTTTCTTGAATAAGGCGTTGGTTATTTAAAACATCAAAATTGGTAGCATCTAAATCATAATTAGATATATAAATTTGTGAGGTTGTAGATAGTGTTTTACTCCAGTCTCTTGTATAAGTAACCCCGATAGCTGTATTACGTTGTGATAATTTACTGTTTAAAGCTTCGTCTCTGTCGTTTATAGTAGATTGTTCATCATATTTTAAATCGTTATAGATATTTAAAAAGTGAAGTCTTATTTTATCTTTTTTAGTAATATCATATAGAAATTTAGCAGTAACATCGTAAAAGAAAAACGATTCATTTTGTGAAATAAAATTGTCATCATTTTTAGCCGTATTAAAATCGGAATCTTGAAAAATACGCTTTGAATATTGCTCGAAGGTTGAGGTATTTATTAAATCGGTTATAGAACGACGTGTTGATAATTGTAATTCGGTTTTTTTAGATAACGGAATTTTAGCATAACCATCGGCATTTATTAAATTAAAGCCTAAGCCTGCTTTAAATTCGTTATCAATCTTATCCGATAGTTGCATGTCTATAATACTAGAAATACCATCGCCGTATTTAGCACGCGATCCGTTTTTGTATACATTAACATGTTTAGTTGTATAAGGATTAAAGGCCGAAATGAGCCCAAAAAAATGTCCAGATTGGTACATTTTAATACCATCTAATAATAGTAAATTTTGATCGTGTGTTCCACCACGAATGTTAATGTTCGATACAGTTTCATCGGCACTTAAAACACCTGGAAGCGCTTGGATAGTTTGTAAAACATCGGGTTCTATTAATCCAGGAAGAATACCAAATGTTTCAGGTTTTATAGTAATAGACCCATCGTTTAGTTTTGTAATACCCGTTGTAAGATAATTACTTACTACAATTTCTTTTAATCGTTGTGTGCTATTAAGATGATTGTCTTTTCGAGGTTTTTTTATAACCACAAACCTATTGTTTAATAGCTCAAAATCTAGATTGGTCTCTAGCTTTAAAAACTCTAAAGCTTCTTGTAACGTTAAATCGTTTTTTAAAGGCGTTGCTTTTTTGTCTTTAATAGTTTCATCTATATAAGAAAAACGGATGTTATAGTTTTTTTCGAGTGTTTTTAAAATGGAGATAAGTGGCTGCTTTCCTTCTTGAATGGTTTGAGCTTTTAGATAAGCAATATTCAAAAAAAACAATAATATAAAAATAGAAAAACACCTGTTTTTATTCACCTTTTAATATAATAGTATTGTTGGTTTTACTATATGTTAAATGTAAGGGTAAGGAAATGGATTTCAAAGCAACTTCTAAATTATTGTGGGTAAAACTACCTGTAAATAATTTAGTAGAATCAATGTTAATTAAAGTAATATTTACATCATATTGTCTTTCAAATTCGGCAATAATTGTTTTGTATGGTAAACTTTTAAAAGTACTTTCGTTATTTAACCACGAAGGTGTAGTGCGGTTTTCTTTTTCTTTAGCAATAATTTCCCCATCTATAATTAAAAAACTGTCTCCAGGTTTTAATTTCGTTTCATGAGAATTGTGGGTGACTCCAACTAAACCTTCGTAGCAAATAACCTCAAAATAATTATTTCGTTGTTTTACATTAAATTGAGTACCATAAACTGTTACAGCTCCTAATTTTGTAATAACGCTAAAAGAAGAGCCTTTGGCAACTTTAAAAAAAGCTTCACCTTGAAGTTCTACTTCGCGTTCGTTTTTCCAATCTTTTTTATTAAAAACTAATAACGATTTAGCGTTTAGGGAAACACTAGATGCATCTGGTAACTCAATAGTTGTTTTTTGAGCTACTGTAGTTGTTATGGTTGTGTCTATAGTTGTTGTGTAGTAGTATAAACTAAAGCAAATGGCAAGTATAGCTGCAACACGCATAAAAGGTTTAAACCAATGTGTTGATTCTTGCTTTTTACTTTTAAGGGTAGATAATACGATTTCCAGTTCTTTAGATGTGTCGTAATCATTTGCCTTAAAAGCCTGTAAACTGTTGTCTAACTTTACTAAATCATCATAGTCTTCAAGGTTTTTAAACGCTTCAAGTTCTAGATCATTTAGATCGTTGTCTAACCATTTCGATATGAGCTTTTCTCTGTTCATCATTTGCTTATTCAATTATATAACAGTTGTGTTTTATTTTTTCCTACCCTTTAATTTAATTTTTTTTCAAAAACTTAAATTTCAGTCTTCAGTCTTTTTTACAACTCTTTAATATCCTTCCGTAATTTAGTCAAAGCGCCATAAATACGTTTTTCAACAGCTTTGGTAGAAATATTTAAAATTTCAGCAATTTCTTTAAAACGTTTTCCTTCAACACGATTCATCATAAAAGCTTCGCGTTGTGCTTCAGTTAAATTACTAAGCGCTTTTTGTAATTTATCATTATACTCACTTTCCTGCATTAAAAACTCAGGGCTTTCGTTAGTATACATTTTAGGTTTGGTTTGCTGGTGCTTTAAGACTACCTTTTGGTGGGCAACCTCATTTAGCATTAAATTATTAGCTGTAGTAAAAACAAAACTCTTTGCTTTATCTGGTGAAATTTTAGCGCAGTTTTGCCATAACTTAACAAAAGCTTCCTGTACCTTGTCCTTCGGGTTTAATAAATCACCAAACTTATAATATAAAAAGTTATGTAAATCTTTAGAGTATTTATTAAATATTGCAGAAAATATATGTTCCTTGCAAATATTTTCATGTAGTTGTTTCCCCATTATTATTGGTAGTTGGTGGCACTAAAATAAAAAAAAAGGAGATACAGGGTAGGAATTTTTAAAGTTATCCTGTTTTATATTCAAAAAGCTATGTTTAACCCAAATTCAAAAATCATGAAAATTAAATTAAAAACATTATTGCTATTACCTTTTTTTGCCCTTTTAATATTTACTTCGTGTCAAGATGAAGTAACAGATATCTCAGTTCCTGAAGAAGCAGAAGCTCTCACTGCAACTTCAGAACTTACATCTTTAATGACTTCTACTGCTAAGTTAGATGGATCTAAAGATAATATTATTGATAAAGCAAGTTGCTTATCTATAGAGTTGCCAGTTACGGTTATTGTAAATGGTCTTGAAATTACAGTTGATTCTGAAGAAGATTATAAGGTTATTAAAGCCATATTTGATGAGTTTGAAAATGATGATGATATTTTAGAAATTGTATTTCCTATTACTATTATTACATCAGAATTTGAAGAGTTTATTTTAGAAAACCGTCAAGCGCTACAAGAGTTAATTCAAGATTGTGTTGGTGAAAATGAAGAAGATGATGATATTGAATGTATTGATTTTAAATATCCATTAGCATTTTCTGTATACGATACAGCCTTTGAAGTTATAGATGTTGTTAATGTTGAAAATGACAGAGCATTACATCGTTTCTTAAAACGTGTTAGAAGTTCAGAGTTTTTAGCAAGTCTTAACTTTCCTATAAATATGGTTTTAGCCGATGGTTCTGAAATTGTTGTAACCAATAATGAAGAATTACAACGTGTTATTAAAGAAGCAAAAGATGCTTGTGATGAAGATGATGATAATGACTATCATGATAACGATTTTGATAAAGAGCGTTTAGATAATTTATTGATGACTTGCCCTTGGGTTGTTCATGAATTTGAAAGAAATCAAGATAATTTAATAGAACAGTATAATGAGTATGCCATTCAATTTAAAGCTGATAATGTTGTAAAAATGCGTGCTAGAGGAGGCGATATGTTAACAGGTACTTGGTCTACACGTGTAACAGATAATGGAGCTTTAATAAACTTAGAGTTCAATAATTTAGCAGACTTTACTTTAGAATGGTTTGTATATGATTTAGGACCTGGTAGAATAAAGTTATACCAAGCAGGAGGGAACAGAATTATTTTAAAGAAAAATTGTGAAGTAGTTATTGATATTACTAAACAAAGAATAGAAAACTATTTACAAGAATGTTTCTGGAGAGTATCTCGTTTAAATGTAAACGGAACAGATAATGAAAAAGATTATATTGGTACACCACTTAAATTTTTAGAAAATAACGTTGTAAAACTTAGAGTTAATGGAGAGTTGGTAGCAGGAACTTATGAAATTGGTGTTAGAAACACTGGTTTTATTTTACAAGTTAATTTAGAAGGACGACCAAATTTAAATCTAGAATGGTTAATTACTTTCTTGGAGTCAGGTTTAATTAAGCTTGAAAATGCTAACAACAAAATGGTTTTAAAAAGACATTGTCCAGATGCCGATAACGATTTAACCTTTGTTGATAGTGTTTTAATTAATGGTGAGTGGGAAGTTGCTGCTTATCATGTAAATGGAGAAAATAAACCAGAAGAATTTTATATGTACACTTTAAACTTTATGGAATCTGGACGCGCTAAAGTTACCGATCCTAATGATGGCATTTTCAGTGGTTCTTGGTTAGCATATAGAAATGAAGGTTTATACCTAGGAATGTTTTTCGGAAATAATGCACCGTTTGATGACTTAAATCATAGATGGAAAATTAAAGAAATTACTCAAAATAGAATAGAGTTGAAAGACTATAGTTCTACTGGAGCAATAGAACGTATTTTAGTTCTTGAAAAGAAAGTATAATATGTTTTGGTAAAAAAGGAACCCCTTATCTTTTCGGTTTGTTAGGTTAATTTATAAGTTAAGTTTCCTTTATAAAGGTTGTCAATTTTATTTGGCAACCTTTTTTTTTATAAATATATTTTAGGCGTTACCTTTATCCTGAATTAATTTCAGGATAAAGGTCGGGCTTTCACTACTCGCTTCCTCCTATCGTCGGCGAGCTCAAACAGACCGTTCAATCCTTAACGCAAAAAAAACAAGCAAACAAAAAACAATCATTTTTTTTATAAAAACCAACTTTATTAATACATAGCAAATCATTAACTTTGCAACTTCATTTTTAATCATAAAGCAGATTATTAATACCACACTGCTTACAGAATATATAAACCTATGTTTAATAATTTAAGCGATAAATTAGATAAAGCCTTACACGTTCTTAAAGGACACGGAAGTATTACAGAAGTAAACGTTGCCGAAACTTTAAAAGAAGTAAGACGCGCTTTACTAGATGCCGATGTTAACTTTAAAATAGCAAAAGAGTTTACTACCAGAGTTAAAGAAAAAGCTCTTGGGCAAGATGTTTTAACAACATTACAACCAGGGCAATTAATGGTTAAAATAGTTAAAGACGAGTTAACCGAACTTATGGGAGGCGATGCCGAAGGGCTTAACCTTTCTGGTACACCAAGCGTTATTTTAATGTCGGGTTTACAAGGTTCTGGTAAAACAACCTTTTCTGGTAAGCTAGCTAATTACCTTAAAAATAAAAAAACAAAGAAACCTTTATTAGTAGCCTGTGATGTATATCGTCCTGCAGCAATAGACCAATTACATGTAGTTGGAGATCAAATTGGTGTGGAGGTTTTTAGCGATAAAGGAAATAACGATCCTGTTGCTATTTCTAAAGCAGGTATTGCCCATGCAAAAGCAAACGGATTTAATGTCGTTATTATAGATACCGCTGGTCGTTTAGCTGTAGATGAGGCGATGATGACCGAAATATCTAATATTCATAATGCTATTAAACCACAAGAAACTTTGTTTGTTGTAGATTCTATGACTGGGCAAGATGCTGTAAATACAGCAAAAGCCTTTAACGATGTCTTGAATTTTGATGGTGTTATTCTAACCAAATTAGATGGTGATACTCGTGGTGGAGCTGCTATTTCTATTAAATCTGTAGTAAATAAACCAATTAAGTTTATTGGTACAGGTGAGAAAATGGAAGCTATTGATGTGTTCTATCCATCTCGTATGGCAGATCGTATCTTAGGTATGGGAGATGTGGTGTCGTTAGTAGAACGTGCTCAAGAACAGTTTGATGAGGTAGAAGCTCGTAAGTTGCAAAAGAAGATTGCTAAAAACCAATTTGGGTTTGACGATTTCTTAAAGCAAATTCAGCAGATTAAGAAAATGGGGAACATGAAAGACCTTATGGGCATGATTCCTGGTGCTGGAAAAATGATGAAAGATGTTGATATTGACGATGATGCTTTTAAAGGTATTGAAGCTATCATTCACTCTATGACGCCTAAAGAAAGAACGAACCCCTCAATAATAAATGCAAGTAGAAAAATTAGAATAGGAAAAGGTTCAGGAACGTCTGTTCAGCAAGTAAATCAGCTTTTAAAACAGTTTAACCAAATGAGCAAAATGATGAAGATGATGCAAGGTGGTGGCGGTAAAAAGATGATGCAGATGATGAAGAATATGAAGTGATTTAGTTTACAGTCTCAGTTTTCAGTTTAAACAGAAAAAGAAACTTTATGGATTTCAAAAAATTATTAGCTTATCAAAAATCTTTTGAATTAGCTATGTTGATTTTTGAAATCTCTAAATCTTTTCCAAAAGAGGAAACATATTCATTAACAGATCAAATTAGAAGAAGTTCACGATCAGTATGTGCAAACATATCAGAAGCTTATAGAAAAAGAAGATACCCAAAGCATTTTATAAGTAAACTTACTGATGCTGATGGTGAAAATTCAGAAACTAATACATGGTTAGAATTTGCTTTAGCCTGTAATTACATAGATAAAGAAAAACATTTAAAGTTAACCCAGCTAGGTGTTGAAATTGGGAAACTTATAAATTATATGATTAATAATCCAAGCAAGTTCGGGGTTAACACAGGAAACGAGTAAACAAACTGTGACTGCGACTGCAACTGAACACTATTTTTTATGACAATTTTAGACGGTAAAAAAGTAAGTAACGATATAAAAGATGAAATCGCTGAGCATGTTAAGGCAATGGTTTCTAAAGGAGAAAAAGTACCACATCTTGCAGCTGTTTTAGTAGGTACAGATGGTGCAAGTATGACCTATGTGAATGCTAAAGTAAAAGCTTGTGAGCGTATTGGCTTTAATTCTACACTTATAGATTTACCAGATTATACTAGTGAAGAAGAATTATTAGCTAAAATAAATGACCTAAATAATAATGATGATATTGATGGATTTATAGTGCAATTACCTTTACCAGATCATATTGATGAACAAAAGGTTTTAATGGCAGTAGATCCAGATAAAGATGTTGATGGGTTTCATCCAACAAATGTTGGAAAAATGGCTTTAGATTTACCAACCTTTTTACCTGCAACACCTTACGGAATTCTTGAGCTGTTAGAAAGGTATCAAGTAGAGACTTCTGGTAAAAATGTAGTTGTCATGGGAAGAAGCCATATTGTTGGTCGCCCAATGAGTATTTTAATGAGTCAGAAAAGGCAAGCGGGAGATGCTACAGTAACCGTAGTTCATAGTCGTTCTAAAAATTTAAACGACATTACTAAGCAAGCAGATATTATAGTAGCTGCTATTGGTATTTCTGAGTTTTTAACTGGAGATATGGTTAAAGAAGATGTTGTTATTATTGATGTTGGTATTACACGTGTTCCAGATGCTACCAAGAAAAACGGATACAGATTAGCTGGCGATGTAGAATTTGAAAGTGTAAGTAAAAAAGCGAGTTATATAACACCTGTTCCTGGTGGTGTGGGGCCAATGACAATTGCTATGCTACTTAAAAACACGTTACTTGCTAGAGAAAGAAATTTGAAATAAAATATTAAATATAGCTTAGCAAAAACGCCTTATAAATTTTAATTTATAAGGCGTTTTTTTATGCTTTTTGTAAATGTATTAAAAGCGTTTTTTGCTTTTTTTAGGTAAACTAGCTTTGTATTCTTTAGTAGAATCTTCTAAAAGTTTATTTAATTCTAAGAACTCTTCTTTAGTAAGTTCTCTGTATTCCCCAACAGGAACATCTAAATTAATATTCATAATACGAACCCGTTTAAGCGTTTCAACTTCATACGTTAAGTATTCGCACATACGTCTAATTTGCCTATTTAATCCTTGAGTTAAAATAATACTGAAGGTATGTGAGTTTATCTTTTTAACAGCGCATTTATTAGTTGTTTTCTTTAACTCTTCTAGTAAAATACCATTGCGCATACGCTCTAAAAAAGTTTGAGAAATAGGTTTGTCTACTGTTACAATATATTCTTTTTCATGGTTATTACTAGCTCGAAGAATTTTGTTTACAATATCGCCATCATCTGTTAAAAGAATTAAGCCTTCACTTGGTTTATCTAATCTACCAATAGGAAAAATACGTTTATGGTAGTTTATAAAATCAATGATATTGTCTTTTTCAACACCGGTATCGGTTGTACAAACAATGCCAACAGGTTTATTAAACGCTAAATAAACAAAAGCTTCTTTTTTGTTTGCTATTTCTACACCATCAACATGCACGACATCATTAGGCGCTATCTTTGTACCTTTTTCAGGTATCACACCATTAATGGTAACACTTCCTGCTTCAATAAGTTTATCGGCTTCTCTACGTGAGCAATAACCAACTTCACTTAAAAATTTATTGATGCGTTTTAGTTGTTCTTCCATAGGGCAAAAGTACAATATTTTATGCCTTTAAAAAGTCTAAAATATGATTGTAAACCTTTTCAGATTTTAAACCATGTCCAAAACCAATGGTTCTTATAAGTTCAGAATTTTTGTAGTGTTTAGAATAGTCTAAAGCATCTCGATATGAAATGATTCTATCTTTTTTGTCGTGAATAATAAGTCCTTTTGCTCGAATGTTTTTTGTGAAATTCGAAACAGAAAAGTATTCCGGTAATTGTCCAAAATGTTTCAAATAATAAGCATTCATTGCTTTTGAAACCTTTTTGTTATAAGCCATTATATTAATATAGTTATTAACCAATCCGCGAAAGTTAGAAGGTGCTCCTAACGATATTAGTTTATTTGTAGTTAACGAACTGTATTTGTTTAATGAAATAGCAGCAGCAGTACCACCAATAGAATGCCCTATGATAATGTCTGTATCAAATTTTTTAGCAACCAGATGTATACATTCAGAATATAAAACGGCATTAAATATTTTACTGCCCGAATTACCATGTGCTGGTGCATCAATAGCAATTATGTTGTAATCGTGTTTTTTTAATAGATCGATTAAGTCTTTCCATCTATAAGCATTACTTTCCCAACCATGAGCTAATAATACAGTATCTTTTTTTCCGCTCCAGCGATACGTTTTTATAGAAAAATCTTTATAAGTTATATCTTCTTGAACAGCCGATTTAAGGTAGCTTGCTTCTTCTTCACTTATTTTACCTTTCGTGGGTGTCGAAAATATTTTAACAGCCAGTTTTGCAGCATATTTAGATGAAAAATAACTTGTAAAGTTTATGGTATGTCCTATGATTTTAGGAATATATTTACTCATTTAGATGATTTGTATTTACAATGAATTTTTAAGAGTCGTATTTTAATTCCAGTTCAAGAAAAAATATTTGATTTTAGCATCATCTGGAATATGCATAGCTTCAACCTTTAAATTCATATCAAATCTAAGATTAGCAGGAAGTTCTTTTTTGTCTATTACAAAACTAGCATTTAGTTCATTAACAGTTACAAGAACAGAGTTTATTAAGTTGCTAATTTTTGAAATTTTATATGCGCTAGATATATCTTTAAAGGTGCTTAATGTAGATATGTTTTTAGACGTTTTATAACGCGGATCTATAACTTGAATGTTTTCAATTACCGATGTAGAATCTAAAGTTTGTTTTGGAGTAAGGATTAATAGCTTTTTACCACCTTTCTCAAAGATGTCTATATTATTTCTGTTTCCAGTAAACTCATCACCACTAATAAATTTTACAATAGAATCGTTGCTGAAAATAGTTTTTAAATCTTTTATTTGTGTAGAATCTGTTAAGGAACCAATATGTTGTTTGCTAATTTCAAATGGGTTTTGTTCTTGGTTACAACTAGCTAATAATAGGGTAATGGCTAAAAAGCCTAAAAATGAATGACGCATTAAATGGGGTTTGTTTATCTTGTTAATTAAATGTCGTGTTGCCGACTTATTTTTTCATGACTTTAGTTAGAATACTAAAAACGCTACGTATAAATGTAGCACTGGTAAGTACTTTAACAATAGGATTCATAGCTGTACTTTTTCTTCTTGATGTAGAACGTGTACGCTTCTTAGATTCGGCTTTTTTAAGAGCTTCTTTTTCTTGTTTTGCTTTTTCTTTAGCTTCTTCGGTTTCAGCTAATTTAATTTTTTCATTAAGCATTTCATAAGCACTTTCTCTATCAACCGTTTTGTTATACTTTTTTACAAGTTTAGATTTTGAAAGTAAATTACTTAACTCAGTTTCTGTTAAAACATCCATTCTACTCATAGGTGCGCGCATCATGGTTGCAGCTAATGGTGTTGGACGTCCTTTTTCATCTAAAGCAGACACCAAAGCTTCTCCAATACCTAACGATGTTAAAACTTCGGTAGTATCGTAATACTCAGAATCTGGGTAATTTTCTGCGGTTAGCTTTATAGCTTTTCGGTCTTTTGCAGTAAAAGCTCTTAAAGCATGCTGTATTTTTAAACCTAGTTGACCTAATACACCTTCTGGAACATCGGTTGGGTTTTGTGTAACAAAATATAAACCAACACCTTTACTTCGTATTAGTTTTACAATACTTTCAATTTGACTTAGTAATGCTTTTGAAGCTTCATTAAAAATTAAATGTGCTTCATCAATAAATATAATAAGTTCTGGTCTGTCGCTATCACCTTGTTCAGGAAATGTTGAATAAATTTCAGCTAATAAGCTCAACATAAACGTTGAAAATAATTTGGGTCTATCTTGAATATCAGTCAGTCTCATGATATTAATGTAGCCACGACCTTCATCATTAACTCTTAATAAATCATCAACATCAAACGAGGTTTCACCAAAAAACAAATCAGCTCCTTGTTGTTCAAGTTCTACAATTTTTCTTAAAATAGCACCTGTTGACGCGGTAGAAATTCTTCCGTAAGCTTCGGTAAATTCAGCTTTACCTTCTTGGGTAGCATATTGTAAAATCTTTTTAAAATCTTTTAAATCAAGAACAGGCATTTTATTGTCATCGCAATACTGAAAAATAACAGCAACAACGCCAGATTGTGTTTCACTTAAATCTAAAATTCTTGAAAGTAGTACCGGTCCAAATTCACTAACGGTAGCTCTTAAACGTACACCATCTTGTTTCGATAAAGTTAAAATTTCAACTGGAAATGATTTAGCTTCAAAAGGAAGCCCAATTTTTTCATGACGTTCATCAATTTTAGCGTGTCCAGGACTTGGTTGAGCTAATCCACTTAAATCACCTTTAATATCCATTAGTAATACAGGAACACCTTTGTCGCTTAAGTTTTCGGCTAAAACCTGTAACGATTTTGTTTTTCCTGTTCCAGTAGCTCCAGCAATTAAACCATGACGGTTTAGAGTTTTTAGCGGAATTTTTACATGAGCCCCTGTTATGGTTTCGCCATCTAACATAGCAGCTCCAACTGGAATAAAATCGCCCTTTGTAGTATTGCCTTCTGTTATGTGTTTTAAAAAAGTGTCCTTGTTACTCATGCCAAATAAATTTGCGTAAAAATACAGGAAAAACGAACAAGAAAAAAATAGACTTTTTTAATTCTTATAACATATATAACAACCAAAAGTGTTTTTTAGAATTGAAACTTAAAATTACTAAAGTAATTTAAGTTATATGTATCTTTGCAAACGATGAAAAAAGAGATACAAGAGTTAGTAGATAAAGGCGAGATGCTACCTTTAATGGAAGAGTTTTATACCATTCAAGGCGAAGGCTTTCATAAAGGAACAGCAGCTTATTTTATACGTGTTGGAGGTTGCGATGTTGGTTGTCATTGGTGCGATGTTAAAGAAAGTTGGAATGCCGATTTACACCCGCCTACAGGTATTACAAAAATTGTAGAAAACGCAAAAAAGTACAGTGATACTATTGTGATTACAGGAGGTGAACCTTTAACTTGGGATATGGCTCCTTTAACAACTCAGTTAAAAGCCGAAGGGTTGCAAGTGCATATTGAAACATCGGGAGCTTATAAGCTAACTGGTATTTGGGATTGGATTTGTTTATCGCCTAAAAAAATGAAACTTCCTACTAAAGAAGTTTATGAGAATGCTCACGAATTAAAAGTGATTGTTTATAATAAAGATGATTTTCGCTTCGCGGAAGAACAAGCAGCAAAGGTTAATAAAGATTGTATTTTATATTTACAACCCGAATGGAGCAAACGCGATAAAGTAGTGCCAGAAATTGTAGATTATGTGATGGCAAACCCTAAATGGAAAGTGTCTTTACAAACACATAAGTATTTGAATATTCCTTAAATTTCAGTATTCAGTTACTCTAAGATATAAAACAAAAAAGTTCCGATACGTAAATATACTATCGGAACTTTTTAATTTTACTAACTGCTAGTTTATTTTGTAAAAGGTACAGCAACTCTTGTCGTTCCCCATCCTAAATGCATATTTATATTTCCATCAGCTTCATCAAAAGCAATTGAAAAAGCTTCAATAGATTCTCCTGAGGTTACAGGAGCCGTTAAACGTGCTACATCATTTGATTCTTTATAGAAATAAGACCCCCAAACGTTTAGTTCTTTACTAATAATAGCTGTCCATTCATTATCGCCAGGAATTACATAAAATGTATAAGTACCAGCTTTAACAATGGTGTTCCCTAGTTTCATATCGGTATAAAGTGTTAACTCAGCGGCTTCGTTTGCGCCTGTTCTCCATACTTTTCCGTTAGGAGCAAGTTTGCTTAATTCGCGTCCTTTTAGTTGAGGTCTACTATAAATTATTTTAATAAGTTTGTTAGGTTCTTTATAGCTCGTTGGAAATGCCGCAGCATCCATGGGGCTTTTGTCTAGTTTTGCAAATTCCTGAGCATTTACATTTAAAGATAATAGCATTATAAATGCTAAAGCGATGGTTGTTAAAAAAGTTGATTTCTTCATAATGTTTTTTTTAGATTTTTTTAAAGATAAACTGAAACTGTCTTAATGTTTTTATAAAAGTTGGTTATTAATGTTAAAGTTTAACTTTGATAATTTTAATTTTTAATAAATTTTATGGATTCTCTTCCTGTGTTGTTGTGGAAATTAATTATATAAGGTCCTGAAGATAAGTTGTTAATATTAAATTTGTATTTTTTAGTAATTGGAGATGTAATTATATCTCTAGATAACTGTTTAATGTATTGACCTTGGGTATTGTATAATTCAATTAGAATATTGTCACTTGATAAGAATTCGATGCTGAAATTTAAAGTTGATTCAACAGGGTTGCTCTTAAATTTGATGTTTAATTTTTTTCTACTCTGTTCTTTAGTATTATTGTTTCCAAGAGCTTCATCAGTAAATTTGTAAATGGAAGTGCCACTTGCATAAGCCAAATTAGAGTTAATAATAAAAATCCTGTTTAGGTTATTTCCAATATTTAGGTTTGTCCAGTTTTGTCCACCATCTATTGTTTCATAAAACCCAGTAGTATGTCCTCCCATCCAGCCATGGTTTTCAGAGATAAAACCTATAGCTTGTATGTCTATTTCTGGAGCATCGAATGAATCCCAATTTATACCACCATCGGTTGTTTTTATTAATTTTCCAATATTAGGAGATATCGACGAAATTGAACCAAATATGATATCTGTATCATTTTCAAAGATTTGAAGCTTCCATACATATTCTCCTATAATATTAGAATTGAAAATTTCTGTCCATGTATTGCCACCGTCTATAGTTTTTAGTACAGTTGCTCCACTATTGTTTCTACCGCTAACAAAACCAATTTTCTCTGTTAAAAAATGAATTTCTACCAATGCGTTGGCGTAAGAAGACATATCAATGAATTGCCAAGTTAGACCACTATCTGTAGATTTAATAATATGTGCGGGTGAAAAATATGCACCACAACCATAAATAGTAGATGTTCCAACCGTATCTAGACCACAAATAGCAGGCGGATTTGGAGATATGTTTGTAGCTTCAGTCCAATTAGTTCCACCGTCAATAGTTTTGAAAAACTTTCCGTTTAGAGTACCTAAAAAACCAATGTCTTTATTTAGAAACTCTATGTTTCTAAAATAATAATTACCTCCAAGCATATTTTGGTTTAATTGTTCTGACCAAGTCTTTCCGCCATCTATAGTTTTGTGAATGGAAGCGTAATATCCATTTGCAGCCCATCCTGTGTTTTCATCAATGAAGAAAACATCATCAAACCTTTGGTTGTTTATGTTTGGAGAAATGTTGGATAAAGTTTGCCAAGTAGATTGAGATAAAGCGTTAAAAAAAAATAGGAGGAATAAATATTTTATTGTTTTCATGTAGTTTTTTAAGAGAAAGCAATGTAATAAAAAAAGCTTTAGAATTATCTAAAGCTTTTCTTAAATTAAGTTTTTTAAAGATTTATTTTCGCATCACTCTAACATTCATTTCTTCTACTTTTTTATCAGATAACGGAGAAGGCGAACCAAATAATAAGTCTTCACTGGTTCCTGTTTTCGGGAATGCCATAACCTCTCTAATAGATGCTTTCTTTTCTAAAATCATCATCAATCTATCAACACCCCAAGCAATACCGCCGTGTGGTGGTGCGCCGTAATGGAATGCTTCGTACATCGTGCCAACACTTTTAAGCATTTCTTCTTTGTTGTAACCCATGTTTTTATAGGTTGCTTCTAATATTTCTGGCTTATGAGCACGGACAGAACCTCCGCCAATTTCGTAGCCATTTAGTATTAAATCGTATTGTTGTGCAATGATGGTTCCAATTTCATCTTCCTTACCATTCATATGCTTATCAATATCATAGGTTGCTGGCATAGAGAATGGGTTGTGCGTAAATGTCCAACGGCCTTCATCTGTTTTTTCAAACATAGGAAAATCAACTACCCATGCAGGTCTTAATTCTTTAGGGTTAATTAATTTTAGCATCGCTCCTAATTCTTGACGCACAGCGTCTAGAGCTTTATTAGCAGTTTCGTAATCGGCAGCAGAAAAGAATACAATATCACCAACTTGAGCATTGGTAGCTTTAATAATGCCAGCAGCAATATCTTCACCTAAGAATTTAATTATTGGCGATTGTAAATCATTTTCGTTAACAATAATATAGGCTAAACCGCCTAAGCCGTTTTGTTGTGCGGTTGCCGTTAGTTTTTCTATTTGTCCTTTAGATAAACGTTTTTTGCCTTGTTCTTCTTTAGATACTTTGATGCATTTTACAATACCGCCATCATCAATAGGTTTACTAAATACTTGGAAGGTTGTTTCTTTTACAATGTCAGTAATGTCTTCCATCTGTAATCCGAAACGTAAATCTGGTCTGTCGCAACCATATTTATCCATAGCATCTTTATAAGTGATAACTTCAAACGGACGTAAAATCCATTTTTTACCATATATTTTTGATACGATGTTGTTAAACATAGTTGTATTCAAATCTATAATTTGTTGCATACTTGCGTATGCCATTTCAATATCTAATTGTGTGAATTCTGGTTGACGATCGCCACGAGAGTCCTCATCTCTAAAACAACGTGCTATTTGGAAATATTTCTCATAACCAGACACCATCAAAATTTGTTTGAATTGTTGTGGCGCTTGTGGTAGCGTATAAAAAGAACCTGCTTTTTTTCTAGTAGGTACAATAAATTCTCTAGCACCTTCATCGGTGCCAGCAGTTAATATTGGTGTTTCTACTTCAATAAATTCTTGTTCGTCTAAAATATCACGCATCAATTTAATGACTTTGTGGCGATTAATCATTGCTCTGCGAACATCGTCATTTCTGTGATCTAAATATTTATATTGAAAACGAACAGATTCATTTGTTTTTGTGGCTCTCTTTATTTCGAAAGGCAAAGTCTTAGATAAGTTTAAAATATCTAAATGCGATGTTTCTAATTCTATAGTTCCTGCACGAAGTGATGCGTTATAATCATCTTCTTTACGCTGAACAACCGTTCCTGTAACTGTAATTACCGATTCTGGTTTTAGCTTTACAAGATCGTCTAGATTAGCAAACGATTCTCTACTTAAACGGACTTGGAAAATTTCGTTGCTAGAATCGCGTAAATCAATAAACATAAGCTCACCATGATCTCGAACACTAGACACCCAACCGGCAAGTGTAACAGTTTCTGAAATGGAACTTTCTGATAAATCGGATATTTTATGTGTTCTATATTCGTCTTTAATAATTAAAGGAATCTCAGGAAGTACCTCTTCGGTTTGAGCTGTTTCTTGTTGGTTATTGTTTGTTACTGTTTCTTTACTTCTTTCTTCCGTCTTCTGGCTATCAACATTAGTAGAAAGTACATTCAAAATACCTTGACGAATTACTTTTCCTGAAGCTCCTTTTCCAATAATAGCAATCACTTTTCCAACTAAGATTCCTGCTTTACCTTGGTTACCTCCTTTTATGTCGTTGGCAACGGCTTCATTTTCTAATATTACTTTTTGAATAGCATTTTCTATATCAGATTCAGAAATGGTATTGTCTTCAAAGTACTTGTTGTAGTTAAAATCTCTGTCTTTTAAATATCTTGTAATAGCGTTTTGAACGAGAACAGACGTTATTTTTTCGTCTTTAAAAAGTTGGAAGATTTCAATAAGATGTTCTATTCTGTGTATATCTGCATATTCATCGGCGCCAATATTATTTACTAAAGTTTTAGCAACAAAAGACGGATCTTTTATAACATTGTTAATAGCTACAAAAGTTTCAGAACGTAAAGAATCGGCTGTAAAAAACTTAGCATCTTGTGGTAAAACACCACCTTTTATTAAAATGGATTCTACGGCATAAGGAAGTGTGCTTAAATCAACATGAATAGATTCAATTACGTCTTTAATAGAAACAAACGGTAAATCGGGTTCAGATATAAAGCGATAATCTGCTTCAAACTCTTTTTTACGCATGGTTTTGGTTTGCTTCAATTCGGCATCCCATAAAACCGTTGTTTGATCTGGTCTAAATTCTTTATGCTCTAAAAAGTAGTTGAGTTGTTTTTCAACTTCTTCTTTTAAAGCGTCAACCATAAACTTAAAGGAGTTTAGGTTTTTTATTTCGGTACGCGGATTTAAATCGTAACTTCTTTTTTTACGAAGCGATACTGAAACGTCCGATTTAAACTCACCTTTTTCTAGATTCGCTTCACTTATTTTTAAATTTTGCACAATACGTTGTATGTATTGTGCATATGTTGAAGCATCTTCAATATGACGAATACAAGGTTCGGTAACAATTTCAATAAGCGGAACTCCTGCTTTATTAAAATCGACTAACGATGTTTTCTTTTCGTGCATCAATTTAGCAGCATCTTCTTCAATATGAACTTGTGTTAAATTCACGGTAAACTGAGAGCCATCATTACGGTAGCAAGACACTTGTCCGTCTGGAATCACAGGATTATGAAACTGCGTAATTTGTATGTTTTTAGGGTTGTCTGGATATTCGTAATGTTTTCTGTCCCAAGAAATAACTTCGTTTTCAAACGTCGATTTTACGGCTTTTCCAAAATAAATAGCCTTTGTAATAGCTTCTTTATTTATGGCTGGTAAAACCCCCATTTGTCCTGTACATACCGAACAAATATTTTGGTTTGGTGTATCTATTTCTTGATTAGGACAAGAACAAAATAACTTGGTTTTGGTGTTTAATCGAACGTGTGTTTCTAGTCCAATTACCAATTCTAAATCGTGGGCTTTTAAAGCCTCGTTTATTTGCTCTAATTCCATTATATCGTATCTTTTAAGAAGTTAGCAAACTTCAAAACAAGTTCGTCATTATTTTTTGCTGCCGTAATTTGTAATCCTGTTGCAGTACCTTGTGGTATGGTTAGCGTTGGTAATTGACCTAAGCTAAAACCTACTGTATACGCATCAGATAAATACATAGCGTGTGGGTCTTTTAAGCTATCACCTATTTTTGGAGGTGTGCTAGGTGTTACTGGCGATAGGATGATATCAACTTCTTTAAAATCGTTATTAAAATTTTCTGAAATTTGATCGCGAATCGCTAAGCCTTTTAAATAGATTTCATCTGAAAACCCTTGAGATAATACCTGGTTGCCACCAACAATTCTGCGTTTTGTTTCTTCTGAAAAATTCTCAGAACGTGTTACCGCATAGGTTTCTTTTAAATTTTCAGATTCAATTCTGTTGCCGTAGTTGGTGCCATCTAAACGAGATAGGTTAGAGGCTGTTTCTGCCATTGCTAAAGTGTAATAAGTAGAAACTAAAGTTTCAGATTCAAAGAAATCTAAAGCTTTTACCACAATACCTTTTGCTTTTATTTTTTCAATAGTTGCTAAGAAATCTGCTTTTACTTGTGCATCAATCGCATCACTTTCAATAAAATTTTTGAAGTAACCAACCGTTTTAATGCTATCGGAATTTAAAATTGAATCTTCGTTTATTTCCGCGGAAGCGTAAGTAGTTTGATCTTTAATATCTTTTCCACTCATTACATTCAACACAATTCGAATATCTTCAACAGATTTTGCTAAAGGTCCTACACAGTCTGTAGACGATGCATAAGCCATTAAGCCGTAACGCGAAATACGTCCGTAAGTTGGTTTTAAACCAAATATATTGTTGTAACCAGCTGGTTGGCGCACCGAACCTCCTGTATCTCCACCAATAGAAAATACCGTAAAATCTTTAGCCACGTTAACTGCCGACCCTCCACTTGATCCACCTGAAACTAAATCTGTATTTATAGCATTTTTAACAGCTCCAAAAATGGTGTTTTCGCTAGAAGAACCATGACCAAAACTATCGCAGTTTTCTTTTACAATAGGGATTGCTCCAGCATCTAATAGCTTTTGTATAGCTGTAGCAGTGTATGCCGATTTGTAGTTTTTTAATAAATTAGAACTCGCCGTTGTATACGTGCCTTGAAGCATATACACATCTTTAATTCCAAACGGAATGCCTTCTAGTAAACCTATGGTTTCTCCCTTAGCAATTTTAGCATCTACCTTGGCGGCTAAATTCAATGCTAAAGTATCTAATAGAACATTAACAGTATTGTGAGTATTGCTTTTTAGTAAATCTAATTTTTGTTGTACCAAATCTGTACAACGCACCTGTTTAGACACCAATTGCTGGTGTATTTGTTTTATTTGAGATTCCATAATTTTACTCTTCAATAACTTTAGCTACTACTAAATAACCATCTTTCTCTTTTGGGAAGTTTTCCTTGATGATTTGTTTTTCTGTTTCAGAACTTTCAATTACAACATCATCTCTTAAATCATTTAAAGACACGTAATTATTATTAACATTATTAAAGGTGTTATTTGTTGAATTAGCGTTTTTAATTACTTCAAATAATTTGTTCACAGCCTCAGAGGGTTCTGCTCCTTTAATACTCGACAAAATGTCGACTGTCATAATTTTACTCATACTTTAAATCTTAATTTTTATAGTGGAAATTTTAGGAGGTAAAATTACAAAAGTTTTCACTGAGTTTAAGTATTAAAGCTTTTAAACTTAATATTAGGTAGTTCTTGTTATAAGCTGTTTTAAAATATTTAGAATTAGCGGAATTTTGTTATAAATTTATATAGAAAAATGGTATAAGTTGAAAATATGAAAGGGCGTTTGTGAGGTTTGTTTGTCGGGTTTTAAAAGTGACGATAATTTTTTTGAAAAAAAAGGATAATTTTATGTTCTGTAAGTCGTTATTTGGAGACTTTGTAAAGAAAAGTAAAGCTCAAAACATCCTGTTTTAGCTGTTTTTTAGTTTTTACTAATTCTGTAATGTTAAATAAAATGGTGAAATCTAAAATAAGGTGCTTTTTAGACGATTTAAGAAGGTTTTGAGTAATTAACAAATGTTGATAATTATTAGATGGAATCGGTAAAATACTTTTAAAACGATTTAAAAAGCTGTATATTTGTTATTAACGAAAAATGATGCAAATGTGTCATTTTTTTTATGTAATGAAACTAAACTTTAAATTATAGATATATAATATGAGCGAAGAAAAAGAAGCTTTTAACGAGCATAATTATTCAGCAGATAGTATTCAGGCTTTAGAAGGTATGGAGCATGTTCGTATGCGTCCATCAATGTATATTGGAGATGTTGGTGTGCGTGGTTTACACCATTTAGTTTATGAGGTTGTAGATAACTCGATTGATGAAGCTTTAGCGGGACATTGTAATAATATTACTGTTACCATTAATGAGGATAACTCGATTACTACAGAAGATGACGGTCGTGGTATTCCTGTAGATTTGCACAAAAAAGAAGGTGTTTCTGCGCTTGAGGTTGTAATGACTAAAATAGGGGCAGGTGGTAAGTTTGATAAAGATTCTTATAAGGTTTCTGGTGGACTTCACGGTGTTGGTGTGAGTTGTGTAAATGCTTTATCAGAAAGTTTAAAAGCGACTGTTTACAGAAAAGGAGAAGTTTGGGAGCAAGAATACGAACGCGGAAAAGCAATCTACCCTGTAAAAAGAATAGGGGAAACTGATAAAAGAGGTACTACGGTAACTTTTAAGCCAGACCCTACAATTTTTACTCAAACTTTAGAGTATAGTTATGATACACTTGCAAGTCGTTTACGTGAATTAGCTTTTTTAAATAAAGGAATTACGGTTCATTTAATTGATAAAAGAACTAAAAAAGAAGATGGTGAATTTGAAGGTGAAACATTTCATTCAGATGAAGGTCTTAAAGAATTTATCAAGTATTTAGATGCAACTCGTGAGCCTTTAATGAGAGATGTAATTGCTTTTGAAGGTGAAAAAAATGGTGTGCCTGTTGAGGTTGCTATGATTTATAATACATCTTATGCAGAGAATTTACATTCGTATGTAAACAATATTAATACACATGAAGGTGGTACACATCTTTCTGGTTTTCGTCGTGGTTTAACACATACGCTTAAAAAGTATGCTGATGAATCTGGATTATTAGATAAATTAAAATTTGATATTGCAGGTGATGATTTCCGTGAAGGTTTAACTGCTATTGTGTCGGTAAAAGTTCAAGAACCACAATTTGAAGGACAGACTAAAACAAAGTTAGGTAACAGAGAAGTTTCTGCATCGGTAAGTCAAGCCGTTTCAGAAATGTTAACTGATTATTTAGAAGAGCACCCAGATGATGCTAAAACCATTGTGCAAAAAGTAATTCTAGCAGCGCAAGCGCGTCATGCAGCACAAAAGGCGCGTGATATGGTGCAGCGTAAAACGGTTATGAGTATTGGTGGTTTACCTGGTAAACTATCTGATTGTTCAGAACAAGATCCTGCAAAATGTGAAGTATTCCTTGTAGAGGGAGATTCGGCGGGTGGAACTGCAAAACAAGGTAGAGATAGAGCTTTTCAAGCTATTCTTCCACTTCGTGGAAAAATATTGAATGTTGAAAAAGCAATGACTCATAAGGTTTTTGAAAACGAAGAGATTAAAAATATTTTTACAGCTTTAGGTGTTACTATTGGTACCGAGGAAGATAGTAAAGCGCTTAATCTTTCAAAATTACGATACCATAAAGTGGTTATTATGTGTGATGCCGATATTGATGGTAGTCACATTGCAACTCTTATTTTAACATTCTTCTTTAGATATATGAAGGAGCTTATTGAAAACGGACATATTTATATTGCAACACCGCCATTATATTTAGTGAAACGTGGTGCTAAAAAACAATATGCTTGGTCCGATGCTGAGCGTGATCAGATTGTTTCAGAATTTGGAGATGGATCTAAAATTCAACGTTATAAAGGTCTTGGAGAAATGAATGCAGAACAACTTTGGGATACAACAATGAATCCTGAATATAGAACCATGCGTTTAGTTCAAATTGACAATGGGACTGAAGCCGATAGGATTTTCTCTATGTTAATGGGTGATGAAGTGCCGCCTCGTAGAGAATTTATTGAGAAAAATGCTATTTATGCAAATATTGATGCGTAAATAATACACTTTAAATTATTTTATAACCCTGATGTTTATTGCGTCAGGGTTATTTTTTTGCATAAAACACCGTTAAAATACATTTTTTAACGATTAAGTGTTGATTTATGTAGTTTTTTTAATATATTTGTACCAACCAAATTTAAAAAAATGAAAAAGATTACCCTACTTATGTTGCTTTTTGTAGCAACACAAATATCCAAAGCTCAAGAGCTAGGAGATATTATACTTGCAGCAGATGATGCTAGTAAGTTGACTGAGAATTATATTCGTCCAGTAATGAATGGATTAATGTATAGTATGAATGGTGGATGGTATTCTACAGCAAAGACACACAAAAAGTTTGGCTTTGATATAACAATTGATGCAAGTGCTTCATTTGTTCCTAAAGCAGATGAGATATTTCAATTTATACCAAGTGAGTATACATATTCAACGCTACCAAATGGTGAAACTTCTTTACCAACTATTATAAGTGGTGATGAGTCTGAGGCTAGAGTAGATATTAGAGTGCCTTTTCAAGGAAATACATATAAAGTAGCAAGTTTTAATATGCCAGGAGGTATTGGAGGTGATTTGCCAGGAAATGCAGTTCCAACTCCAATGGTTCAGTTAGGTTTTGGTTTGCCATTTCACACTGATATTAAATTAAGATATGTGCCAAAATTAAATTTTGATGATAATGGTGAAGCTAATCTTATTGGTATAGGTTTACAACATGATTTAATGCAGTATTTAGGCCCGTTAGATAACTTGCCGTTAAGCGTTTCTGTTTTAGTGGCTTTTACTAAAATGGATGTGTCTTATGGGTTTTCAGATGAAGACCTTACGGACGAGATAAGTGTTGTGAATGGAGAAACTGAGTTTAAAATGAATGCGGTTACTGTTCAGGCTTTAGGTTCTTTAGATTTTAAATTAGTTACATTATATGCAGGCTTAGGTTATAACAAAGGTTCTTCTTCAATTAAAATAAAAGGAGATTATGATTTAACTTATGATATAGAAGATAGTAATGGGAACCCTGTAGGAACAGTTAATGAATCAATTACAGATCCTGTAAATTCAGATTTTGATGCCAATGGTGTGAGGTCAACAATAGGAGCTCGATTAAATTTAGGCTTTTTTAAGATTTTTGGAGATTATACGCTTCAAAAATATAATACAGTATCAGCAGGAATTGCTTTTAGTTTTAGATAAAAATTTAAAAAAAATAATTGTTTAGTTTTAGTTAGTTTTTAGTTTTAGTTAGTTATGAAAAAAGTGCAAGATTTTATCTTGTACTTTTTTATTTAGAGTATTTAAATTCGTAATTTTGCAATACTAAAGTCATAAAATTCAATTATATATATTATGAAATTTATGTTATAATATATATATAATTAAAATAGATATAATTGATTCAATTACATAAAAGAATAAAAACAATTTAAAATTTAAATTATGAAAGTAACAGTTGTAGGAGCAGGAGCAGTTGGCGCAAGTTGTGCAGAATATATTGCTATTAAAAATTTCGCATCCGAAGTAGCATTGTTAGACATTAAAGAAGGGTATGCTGAAGGAAAAGCTATGGATTTAATGCAATGTGCATCTTTAAATGGATTCGATACAAAAATTACTGGTATTACTAATGATTATAGTAAAACAGCAGGAAGTGATATTTGTGTAATAACTTCAGGTATTCCTCGTAAACCAGGAATGACTCGTGAAGAATTAATAGGTATTAATGCAGGTATTGTAAAAAGTGTTTCTTCAAGTTTAATAGAGCATTCTCCAAACACAATTATTATTGTAGTAAGTAACCCAATGGATACCATGACTTATTTAGTTCATAAATCTACAGGTTTACCTAAAAATAGAATTATAGGTATGGGTGGTGCTTTAGATTCTGCACGTTTTAAATATAGATTAGCAGAAGCTTTAGAAGCTCCAATTAGTGATATAGATGGTATGGTTATTGGCGGACATAGTGATGTTGGTATGGTGCCATTAACATCTCAAGCAACAAGAAATAGTATTAAAGTTTCTGAGTTTTTAACTGAAGAACGTTTAGAGCAAGTAGCTGCCGATACGAAAGTTGGAGGAGCAACACTTACTAAATTATTAGGAACATCTGCTTGGTATGCGCCAGGAGCTGCAGTGAGTGGTTTAGTGCAAGCTATTGCTTGTGATCAAAAGAAATTATTCCCATGTTCGACTTTATTAGAAGGAGAATACGGTTTAAATGATATTTGCATTGGTGTACCTGTAATTTTAGGTAAAAACGGTATAGAAAGTATTGTTGATATTGATTTAAGTACTGCTGAAAAAGCACACATGCAAGCTAGTGCAGAAGGTGTTAGAAAAACTAATGGTTTATTAGAATTATAGTTGTAAATAATACATCGAAATTTATTTTCGATGTGTCATTTGAAGCTGTCATTCCTGTGAAAACAGGAATCTAATACCTTAAAATTGATATTTATATAAAGACTGTAGAAATACAGTCTTTATTTTTTTATATTTGACACATGAAGAAAAGGTGGTACATAAGTACTCTAGTTATTATTCTTACCGTTTTAGGTGCTATTTGTCATCAACAAGTTTCTGTACACAATCAGGAAATTGTATTGCAGTTTGCAAATGTTGATACAACTACTAATCAAGCTCAAAAAACCATTGCAATTGTAAAAAAACAATTGCAAGATATAGGTGTTGAAAATATACAAGTAAACGAAATTGAAGAAGGTAGCTTAAGAATAAGATATTACAGTAATACAGATGTTGCTAGTATAAGAGAAATCTTTTCTAAAGAGAAAAATGTAGTTATTGATTACGCTCATTTTAATCAAAAAGAAACCCCTTTTAAATTACCTTCAAACGAGGATTTATTTAGTTACGATCTTGATGTTTACGAAATAAATAATGACAATCATTTAGAATCAGGTTTAAATGGAAAGTTTGTTTTAGAACCAAAATCTGAAATTGATCGATTTTTTAATCCTAATGTATATTTATCTGCTAATGTTGTAAACATTACAGAAAAAGATAGTATTGTAAAAGTAGCCTATAAAGTTCGTAGGAATATTACGATTACAATAGATAATGCGTTACATAAAATACCCGAAGTTAGAGCTGGTCCAGTTTGCTAACGAAGGTTTGTTTTCTTCTAGATTATAAAACACTTCACAAAAAGAATTACAAGTATTCTTATAATTAAAGTTCGGTATTCATTTTAATCTAATGAAGCTGACAACCTTATTTAAAAATAAAAAATTGTCAAATTTAGTGGTAAAGCATATATTTGCCCGTTTTAAAAATTTGACCACAAAAAAAATATAAAATGCAAAACAAAGGATTAGTAAAATTATTTGCAATTTTGTTTGGATTGGTAAGTCTATACCAATTATCATTTACATTCAAAGCAAAGCAAATTGAAAACCAAGCAGAAGAAATTGCTATTAGTAAAATTTCAGATTCAGAAGTTGATTATCGTTCAAAGCGAAGTGCTGAAGAAACGAGCTATTTAGAGGCTATAGCAACCGATACAGTTTATGATATTTTAATTGCTGATTTCACTTATAATGAGGTGAAACAAAAAGCCATGAATCTTGGTTTAGATTTAAAAGGTGGTATTAATGTTATCTTGCAAGTTTCGGTTAAAGACATATTAAGCGGATTAGCAAATAACACTAAAGACCCAGTGTTTAATAAAGCCTTAGATGATGCTTCAGAGCTACAAAAGGATAGTCAAAACACGTATTTAGAAGATTTCTTTATTGCTTTTGATAAAATTAAAGGTGATACAAAATTAGCGTCTCCAGATATTTTTTATACGAAAGCCTTAGATGGTGAGATTAATGGTAACATGGCTGATGAAGAAGTTAAAGGGATTATCGAAACTAAAATAGACGAATCTATTGTTTCTGCTTTTGAAGTGATGCGTAAACGTATTGATGGTTTAGGTGTAACATCCCCGAATATTCAGCGTTTAGGGACGTCAGGTCGTATACTTATAGAGTTGCCAGGTGTGAAAGATGTAAAAAGAGCTGAAAAACTTTTTACTAATATGGCTCAATTAGAGTTTTGGGATGCTTATAAAGGCGAACAGTTTTTTAATTTTTTAGGACAAGCTAATGAAGTTTTAAAAGATATAGTAACACCTAAAGAAGAGGTTTCAGAACAAGAACCAAGTGATGAAGAAGATGCAACTGATTCTGCTATTGATGATCTTTTAGGAGATGCAACAACAGATTCTACAGAAGTTGCTACTGTAAACCCGATTTTCGATCTAATTAAAGGTCAAGGCTATCAAGGAGGACCAGTTATTGCAAGATTCGCAATAAAAGATAAAGTAACAGTTCTTAATTATTTAAACATGCCTCAAGTAAGAGCTTTACTTCCTGCAGAAATGCGTTATGCAAAATTTGTTTTTGGTAAACCTAAAAAGGGTAGTGAGATAATAGATTTATATGCTCTAATTGGTAATAGAAGTAATGCTCCAGAATTAAGTGGTGCTGTAATTACTGATGCAAGACAGGGTTACGAACAATCAGGTGTTTCTCCTAACGTATCAATGCAAATGAATTCAAAAGGAGCTAAGATTTGGGAAGAAATGACCGAAAAAGCTTATGCTCAAGGAAGTCAAATTGCTATTGTTTTAGATGATGTTGTTTATTCTGCTCCAGGAGTCACTACAGGACCAATATCTGGAGGTAGTTCTTCAATATCTGGAGATTTTACTTTAAATGAAGCGATTGATTTAGCTAACGTATTACGTGCAGGTAAATTACCAGCATCAGCAGATATTATATCAAGTACAGTAGTTGGACCATCTTTAGGTCAGGAAGCTATTGATAGCGGTAAAATGTCTTTCATGATTGCTTTAGCGCTAGTATTAATCTGGATGGTTTTCTATTACGGTAAAGCAGGTGGATTTGCAGATGTTGCTATGTTATTAAACATTCTTTTAATCTTCGGTATTTTATCTGGGTTAGGAGCAGTATTAACATTGCCTGGTATTGCAGGTATTGTATTAACAATAGGTATGTCGGTTGATGCGAATGTACTTATTTTTGAAAGAATTCGAGAAGAACTTTCTAAAGGTAAAGGACAAAAAGAAGCTATTAAAGATGGATTTAGTAATGCATTATCTTCAATATTAGATGCTAATATTACAACAGGTTTAACAGCTCTAATCTTATTTGTTTTCGGTACAGGACCAATTAAAGGGTTTGCAACTACCTTATTAATAGGTATTATGACTTCTTTGTTTACTGCAATCTTTATTACAAGGTTATTGGTTGATTGGTACGCAAATAGAGGAGGTAAATTAGATTTCTCTACAGCTATTACTAAAAATCTTTTTAGAAATATAAATATTGAATTCTTATCAAAACGTAAAATTGCTTATATCATTTCAGGAGCACTTATTGTAGTGAGTTTAGGTTCTTTATTTACAAACGGGTTAGATCAAGGTGTAGATTTTGTTGGAGGTAGAACATATCAAGTGCGTTTTGCACAAGACGTTAGTGCTTCAGAAATATCTAAAACTTTAGCAGACGCTTTTGGTAGTGCTGATGCTAAAACAGTGGGAGATGCCAATCAATTAAAAATTACAACTAAATATAAAGTAAACGAAGCAAGTGCTGAGGTAGATGAAGAAATAAGATTGAAATTGTATAATACATTGCAATCACATTTATCTGGTGTTAGCTACGAAGATTTTATAGATTTAAATGATGAGAATAAACAAGTTGGTTTAATGGAGTCTTTTAAAGTTAGTCCTACTATTGCCGATGATATTAAACAAGCATCATTTTGGGCTATTTTAGGTTCTTTAATTGTAGTCTTTCTTTATATATTATTCCGTTTTAAGAAATGGCAATATTCTCTTGGTGCAGTTGCAGCTGTATTCCATGATGTTGTAATTGTATTAGGGGTGTTCTCATTAACTTATAAGTTTATGCCATTTAGTATGGAAATAGATCAAGCATTTATTGCAGCTATTTTAACAGTGATTGGTTATTCATTAAATGATACCGTGGTAGTATTTGATAGAATTCGTGAGTTTTTTAATGAACATACTTCTTGGAAATTCGATAAAGTAGTAAATGTGTCATTAAGCAGTACTTTAAGTAGAACATTAAATACTTCATTAACAACTTTAGTAGTGTTGTTAGCTATCTTTGTTTTTGGTGGTGATTCTATTAGAGGATTTATGTTTGCATTGATAGTAGGTGTAGTGGTAGGAACTTATTCGTCTCTATTTATAGCAACACCAATTATGTATGATACTGTAAAGAAGTTAGAAGATAAGAAGAAAAGTTAAAAAATCTTTTTAGATAATTAAAAGTCTTATATCTTCTGGGTGTAAGGCTTTTTTTGTTAGTGATTTTTAGTGAATAAAAAGAACTCGAATAATTACACTTTTGAGGCTTTAATGAATATAGCTAATTTCAAAAGAAGTTAAAGCTTTGGCTCTTTTTATACGGGTAAGTGTAGGTTTAAATGTCTACCGAAACATTTATAGATTTTAACAAAGAGAAAGAAAGGGATGTTAAGTTGTTTCAAAAAAGAGATCAGGCTTTAGCTTGGTTAGATGAGCGGTAACTAGTATTTTTTTTCAAACGTTTTAGTTTCTTTATAAAGTAAATATAGAGTCAAATTCTTGTTCATCTCTTAATTAAACGTAAATTTGCACCTTCAAAAAACATACCATGACAGAATTTATTAGAAAGCGTGCAGCTAATGCAAAAAACGATATTTTAAGTGGAATTACTGTTGCTTTAGCTTTAGTGCCCGAAGCAGTAGCTTTTGCTTTTGTGGCAGGAGTAGATCCTCTAGTAGGTTTATATGCTGCTTTTATGATTGGTTTAATTACGTCTGTTTTTGGTGGAAGGCCAGGAATGATTAGTGGAGCAACAGGTGCTTTAGCAGTTGTAATGGTAAGTCTAGTAGCTGAAGGAAATGCTATGGGGGCAGAAGGTGAAAGTTTGGGGCTTTATTATTTATTTGCAACTGTTATATTAATGGGGATTATACAAATGTTAGCAGGTGTTTTTAAACTTGGTAAGTTTGTGCGTTTGATACCACATCCAGTAATGATGGGATTTGTAAACGGTTTAGCCATTGTTATATTCTTATCGCAATTAGGGATGTTTAAAGATGCTAGTGGTTTATGGTTTGAAGGTGCTCAATTATGGGTAATGGTAGCACTTGTGCTATTAACTATGATGATTATGTTTGGGTTGCCTAAGCTAACTAAAAAATTACCAGAGGCATTAGTTGCAATATTGGTAGTTTCTGCTATTGTTATTTTTGGAAATTTAGATGTTGCTACTGTCGGTAGTTTTATACGTGATGGAGGCGGAGAAGGTTTAAAAGGTGGTTTACCTCAATTTCAAACAGACATATTTAACAAAGTGCCTTTTAATTGGCAAACTATAAAATTCATTGGGCCTTATGCTTTAATATTAGCAGCAATTGGTTTAATTGAGTCTTTAATGACTTTAAATCTTGTAGATGAATTAACAGAAACAAGGGGTAATACAAATAGAGAATGTTTAGCACAAGGTGGTGCAAATATTATTACAGGTTTTTTTGGAGGTATGGGAGGTTGTGCCATGATAGGACAATCTTTAATTAATATAAAAGGAGGCGGTAGAGGAAGGCTTTCGGGTATTGTAGCTGCTGTTTTGTTATTGGTGTTTATTCTTTTTGCATCCGGACTTATAGAACAAGTACCAATAGCAGCGTTAGTAGGCGTTATGTTTATGGTAGTAATAGGGACTTTTGCTTGGAGTAGTTTTAGGATTTTAAATAAAATACCATTAAGTGATGTGATTGTTTTAGTGGCTGTTTCTTCATTAACGGTTATTTTCGATCTAGCAATTGCTGTTATTGCTGGTGTAATTATTAGTGCTTTGGTATTTTCTTGGGAAAACGCAAAACGTATTAGAGCTCGTAAACGTATGCGTGAAGATGGTACAAAAGTTTACGAAATATGGGGACCTTTATTTTTTGGATCGATATTAGCATTTAATGATAAATTTGATGTAAAAAATGACCCCGAAAAAGTTGAGGTAGATTTTGTTGAATCTAGAATAAGCGATCACTCTGCAATTGAAGCGGTTTTTAATTTGGTAAATAAGTATGAAGAGGCAGGCAAACAAATTAAATTAAAGCACTTAAGTGAAGATTGTAAAATATTGTTATATAAATCTAGTCCTAAATTTAGAGAAGTTATAGTTGAGGCTATTGACGATCCTCGTTATCATTTAGCTGAAAACCCTGAGGCTTTTACTAAAGGGCTTTCTGAATATAAATTTTAATTAGTAAATATGTTTATCGTAAATATTACTTATAAGGTGTCTTTAGATATTATAGATAAGCATTTAAAAGATCATGTAGAATATCTAGATGAACAATATGCCGTTGGGAATTTCATAGCCTCAGGAAGAAAAATTCCAAGAACGGGAGGTGTTATTTTAAGTAATCTATCTAATAAAAAGGAATTATTGAAAATTCTAGAAAAAGATCCTTTTAGTATTCATGATTTGGCTAACTATAAAATAACAGAATTTATACCAAGCAAAACGTCTGAAGCACTTAAGTTTTTGATTAAGTAAAACTTGAATTTAAAATACTTATCGCATCGGTCTTTTTAGTTGTTCTTTAACACGCTCAAAAGATTTTTTACTAGCACGTTCCCATTTGTAAATGGTATGCTTTTTTTCTTTATTGACTTCACGCTTTTTTGCAGTTTCACGCATTTGTGTTACCCAATTAAAACGTTTTTTAATCACGGTTTTAATAATGTCATCTTCATAACCAATACTTTCTAATGCATTTAAAGCAGCAATTGATACGTTTTGAACTTTATCGCGTATAGCAATAAGAAGCGCTGGAATAGAAGACGGTTTCCCAATTTGTTCTAAAGCTTCAGCAGCTAATTGTCTTGTTTTGTAGTTTCCAAATTTTAAAGCATATTCCAGTTTTTCAACATCATTATTCTGCATCCAAAAGTTAATTGTACTCTCAGATGGCTGAATTAATTTCAGTTTAAAAAGTATATATGTAATTTGATATAACATGAACTTTAAAATATAACCATTTACTCGAAAAAAACTCCTCGAAGCTTTGCTTCGCGGTTTCCGTTGAAATTGTCATTCCCGTGAAAACGGGAATCTAAAATAACAGAATTTCGATTTTTGAACTAAAATGATAAATAGAACCGTAGAAATATTTCTTTAGAAACAGTTCGTTTATAGTTGGTTTAAAGAAATTCTTTATTTATTAGTATAGAATAAGTAAGAAATGTTACAAAGTTCAAGTTTATTTCACGCGCACACTATCAGGAACCAACTTGGTATAATCACCATTATTTTTAATAACATCTCGTACAATGGAAGAGGAGATATGCGAAGTGTTAGCCGAAGTTAATAGAAAAACAGTTTCAATAGGAGCAAGGTCTCTATTGGTATATGCAATAGCCTTTTCAAACTCAAAATCGGCAGGATTACGTAAACCACGTAAAATAAATTCAACACCAATTTCTTTGCAAAACTCAACAGTTAAGCCAGTGTATGTAACTGCTTTTACCTTAGGTTCATTGGCAAAAGATTTTTCAATAAAAGCTTTACGTTGTTCTAAAGAGAACATATATTTTTTAGAGCCGTTTACACCAATGGCTACAATAATTTCATCAAAGAGTGGAATGCCACGTTTTATAATATCGTAGTGTCCTTTTGTTAGCGGATCAAAAGATCCTGGGAAAATAGCTCTGTTCATTTTTTAAAATTACAATTTTTATTTCAAAGCCTCTTCAATAGCATTGTCAAATAAATCACTCATGCTAATTCCTGCAGCAGCAGCTTGTTGAGGTAGTATGCTTTCTTGAGTTAAGCCTGGTACAGTATTCATTTCTAATAAATGAGGTTCATTATCTTTAAAAATAAACTCGCTTCTAGAAAAGCCTTTCATTTTTAAAACTTCATAAACCTTTTTTGCAACGGTATTTACTTTAGTTTCTTGTTCTGTTGTTAAGCGTGCAGGTGTTATTTCTTGTGATTTTCCTAAATACTTAGCTTCATAATCAAAAAAATCATTTTCACTAACAATTTCAGTAATAGGTAGCACTTTTGTGTTGCCTTTATAGGTTATAACGCCAACAGAAACTTCGGTACCATCTAAAAACGATTCAATAATAATTTCATCATCTTCTTTAAAAGCAACTTCAATGGCATTTTTTAAATCTTCTTTTTTATGCACTTTAGTAACACCAAAACTACTACCTGCTTTATTGGCTTTTACAAAACAAGGCAAGTCTACTTTTGCAATAATAGCATCTTCATTTATAGCATCGCCTAGGTTTAGGAAAAACGATTCGGCAGTTTTTATACCGTAGGGTTTTAATATACTTAAGCAATCGCGCTTATTAAAGGTAACGCTAGCTTGATACATGTCGCAGCTTGTGTGCGGAATATTTAAAAGTTCAAAATAGCCTTGCATAAATCCGTCTTCACCAGGCGAACCATGAATGGCATTAAAAACACAATCGAATGTAATTTTAGAGTTGTTTATAGTTGCCGAAAAATCATTTTTATCAATAGGGAATTCGGCATCATTAGTATCTACATAAACCCATTTGTCTTTAAAAATATGAATTCTATAAGCATCATACTTAGCTTTGTCTAAATTTTCAAAAACAACGTTTCCGCTTTTTAAAGAGATTTGATATTCACTAGAATATCCTCCCATAATAATGGCTATATTTTTTTTCATTCAGATACTTGTATTTTTTCATTTCCTCAAAGGAGGGAATCTTTTTAATCACTTTTTTTATTATTGATAGTAAAAATATGAATGTTAGTTTAATACTGTTTAAAATAAGTTCTGCTGCGCGTTAGGGATTGCAGTGGAAAGCCCACAGCGACCGATAGGGAAGCGAGGACTTGCAACGTAAAGCCCGACCCTTGTGGTAACGCCCAAAACATTAAAACTTTAAACCGTAAATACTAATTGACTTTATTTACAACCAAAAACCAACAATAAACCGTATCTATTATTAGTTAAGCTAAAATATCATATATATTGCAAAAGAAAAAACAGTTCTGTTTTTATATATTTGCCTAATTGAAAATTCTATAGATGAGTATTATTAAATTCCTTACTAGTAAAACATTTTTAAAGCAAATTCTATTAGCTGTTGTGGCATTGGTAGTTATATGCTTTATGGCGTTAAAGTGGTTAAACGTATCAACAAACCATGGCGATTTTGAGACAGTACCAGATTTAACAGGAAAGTCTATTAGCGTTGCTAAAATAGAATTGAACGAGAATAATTTGGTTATGCAAATTCAAGATTCTGCAAATTTTAACCCAGATTACCCTAAGTTTTCGGTTATAGAGCAAGAACCGCCAGCAGGAACAAAAGTAAAAGAAGATAGAAAAATATATTTAACACTAAATCCGTCAGGTTATAGAAAATTAGGAGTTCCAGATTTAAGAGAACGTACTTTTAGACAAGCTAAACCTACCTTAGAAGCTCTTGGTTTTAGAGTTGGAAAGCTTACTTATATAGATAATATTGGGAAAGATTTAGTGCTAAAAATGACTTATAAAGAAAAAACCATACAACCCGGAGATAAACTAGCTAAAACATCTGTAATAGATTTGGTACTTGGTAATGGAAATAGACCATAAAAATGGAAGATTATACACCTCAATTACCAAACGAAGACAATCTCTACGAGCATCATGCTTTTATAGTAGATAAAGGACAAACGCCATTACGTATAGATAAATACTTAATGAATTTTGTTGAAAACGCAACTCGAAGTAAAATTCAAGCAGCAGCAAAAGACGGAAGTATTTATGTAAACAATATTCCTGTAAAATCTAACTACAAAGTAAAACCCTTTGATGAAATTAAAGTATTGTTTGCACATCCACCATTCGAGAATTTATTGGTAGGTGAAGATATTCCACTTGATGTGGTTTATGAAGACGATGAGCTTTTGGTAGTTAATAAACCAGCAGGCATTGTTGTGCATCCAGGTCATGGAAATTACTCAGGAACACTTATAAATGCTTTAATTTATAGGTTCGATAATTTACCTAATAACTCGAGTGAACGTCCTGGTTTAGTACATAGAATTGATAAAGATACAAGCGGACTTTTAGTGGTTGCTAAAACCGAAACCGCTATGGCGCATTTGTCGGCACAGTTTGCAAATAAAACCAGCGAACGCGAATATGTAGCTATTGTTTGGGGTAATATGACCGACGATGAAGGTACTATAGAAGGTAATATTGGACGTCACCCAAAAAACAGATTACAAAACACGGTATATCTAGATGATGAAGCCGATAAAGGCAAACCAGCCGTTACACATTACAAAGTTTTAGAGCGCTTAGGCTATGTTACTTTAGTGTCTTGTAAGCTGGAAACAGGACGTACGCACCAAATACGTGTGCACATGAAATACATTGGGCATACCTTGTTTAACGACGAACGTTACGGCGGTGAAAAAGTGTTAAAAGGAACTACCTTTACTAAATACAAACAGTTTGTAGATAATTGTTTTAAAGTGTTGCCAAGACAAGCTTTACACGCCAAAACATTGGGTTTTGTACATCCTAAAACAGGAGAGTTTTTAAAATTTGAGACACCTATTCCAGACGATATGCAACAATGTATAGAAAAGTGGAGAACCTATTCTAAACATCAAGGCGCATAGTAACATCATTTAAATACAGAATAAGTGTTAATATTTTTGGGAGTTAACCCGCAAGGAATTAGGGTTTATTCGTTGGTTAGTATTTTTAAATATTGAACTCATGAATATAAATATTTTACAACTCCCTTACCAATGAAGAAATTGGCAGATCTTAAACATGTCATTCAATTACTAATTTATAAATTATATTAAACAAGAAATTTTAGTCATTTCGAAGATAGATAGGAGAAATCATATTTGTTTAAGTTTATCTAAATCAAATATTAATATTTTATGTAGATTTATATCAAGTTAAGTACCTTTTTCCATATTTCATTACTTACAGGTATACCATTTTTTAAATTTTTAGCACGTGTTTGTAAGGTGCGTTCTCCTGGGTAATACGTTTTGTCTCCAGTGTGCATAGGCTCTACATCGTGTGTGTAATTAATAATTTCGTTAAGCAGAGTTTCTTGTATGTTTTTATCATTAAAAGCTTCAGGAGCTATACAAAGAAATATTTGAGATACGCCCGTTTCAAATTCTTTTTGGCCGACTTTATATGTTGAGTTTCCTGCCGACAGTAATGTGGCTAGCATATCTAAAATCATTGAAAGCGCAGAACCTTTCCAATAACCAATAGGTAAGCCACGTTCTTTTTGTAAAATCTTTTCAGGATCGTTAGACAGATTGTCGTCAGCATCCCAACCGCCAGGGTAAGGAAGTTTTTCTCCTTTAAGTTTATACTCATTAATTTTTCCGAAAGAGAATTGAGAAATTGCCATATCTAGCACAACATGACCAGATTCTCGAGGTATGGATATTATAAAAGGATTGTTACCAATGCGACTATCTTTTCCGCCCCAAGGTGGCATATTGGGTTTTGTATTCGTAAAAAGTATAGAAATACAACCTGCATTTGCTGCTTGCCAACCATAAGCGCCACCTCGCATCCAGTGGTTGGTGTTGCGTAAGGCTACTAAGCCCATGCCATGTGTTTTAGCTAATTCTATAGCTCGGGCGGTACATTTTTTTGCGTTAATAATACCAGCGCCATGGTTACCATCCCATCGTTCTATACTACCAAAAGCTTCTGCTTTCTCAGCTTCGGTATCAATATTTATAATACCTTCTTCTAAATATTTAATAAAAAGTGGTATCCTATTAATACCATGTGAATTCACACCATCTAAAGTGTTTTCTGCAAATACTTTGGCTATTACTTTGGCTTTTGATTCTGAGAATTTATACTTTAAAAATAGCTTATAAAGTACATTCTTCATTTCTTTAAATGAGATGTTTGTGGTTGATTTTGTCATTCGTTTAATTTGCTTATTAATACAATATGATACAGCAAAGCGAAGTTAGTTTTTTTTAAATTATATAACGGAAAGTGATTTTTAATAATGATAGAACTATAAAAAGTCCTTATTCAAGAATAAAAATTATCATTTTAAATAACGCATAAATTATATATAGCTAAACTATATTTGAAGTATGAGAATAAAAGAAATCATACTTTTTACTAATAACATTGAAAGGCAAAAACAGTTTTATCAAAATGTTTTAGACCTAGAATTGGTTTATAATTCTGAAGAAAAAATTTCTTTTAATACACAAGAAAGTATTTTAACTTTTGAATACAAAAAGGAAATAAAACCATCTCATATCGCATTTAATATTTATTCAAATAAAATTGAAGAAGCGCTTTCTTGGTTAAAAAAGAGAGTAACAATTTTACCCGATGGAGATAATCTTATATCCGATTTTAAAAGTTGGAATTCAAAAGCCATTTATTTTTACGATGCCGATAAAAATATTGTTGAGTTTATTGCAAGACATAATTTAGAATTAAATAGTACATCTTTTTTTTCATCAAAGTCTATTCTTTCAATTAGCGAAATAGCTATTGCTACTACCAATATTGAAACTGTTTATAATACTATAAATAATATAAAACCAATCTCTGTTTTTGATGGTGATTTTTCTAGGTTCTGTGCATTAGGAAATGACGAAGGATTATTCATTTTAATAAATAAATCGGTTAAAAAATGGCATCCAACACAAGAAGATGCGTTTATATCAAACTTCATAATAAAAGGCGATTATAACTTTAGTTTTATAAATGGAGAAATAAAAGAATTGTCGTAATTTAGATATTTTAAAAATATAATATAGATACATGAAATTAGTATTATCGCCTGCAAAATCACTCGATTTTGAAACGCCATTGACAACAACTCAATATACCGAATCTAGTTTTTTATCACAATCAGAGCGTATTAATAAGTTACTTAAAAGTAAATCGGCAAATAGTTTATCAAAACTTATGAGTATTTCTGATGCTTTAGGACGATTAAATTTTCAGCGTAATCAAGATTGGAAATTGCCTTTTACACCAGAAAATGCACGACCTGCTATGTATGCTTTTAGTGGCGATGTTTACAAAGGGCTTGATGCGTATACAATTCCTCAAGAAAAATTAGATGCGGCACAAAATACCATTCGTATTCTTTCTGGTTTGTATGGCTTGTTAAAACCAACCGATTTAATTCAGCCGTATCGATTAGAAATGGGAACTAAATTCCCTGTTGGTAGAAACAAAAACTTATACGAGTTTTGGAAAGAACCAATTACCAATGCTTTAAATGAAGAATTAGAAGATGGCGAGCTGTTTTTAAACTTAGCGAGTAATGAATATTTTAAAGCCATAGATACAAAAAAGTTGAAAGTACCTGTAATTACTGCAAACTTTAAAGATTTTAAAAATGGCAAGTATAAAATTATTTCGTTTTATGCTAAAGCGGCGAGAGGTTTAATGACACGTTATATTATAGATAACAATGCACAAACTATTGAAGATTTAAAAGGCTTTAATTACGAAGGCTATGGTTTTAGTGAAGACATGTCTACTGATACAGATTTAGTTTTTATTAGATAATTTTGTTGATGCTTTCATAGAAAATTTTAATTTTAATGGAAATAAATTTACATGCTTTACTACTTATTAATTGCTTTGAAAGTTTATTGCATATATCATGCATACAAAAATAACAGTCCTTATTATTGGTATTTTCTAATATTTATTATTCCGTTTGGTTCTATAATTTATCTAATAATTCATGTTTATAATAAACGTGATGCAGAAAAAATTACGTCTGAAATTACTAATATCATCAACCCAACTAAAAAGATAAAGGATTTAGAAAAGCAACTTCAGTTTTCAGAATCGTATCAAAACAGAGTCAATTTAGCAGATGCTTATTTAGGTATAAAAGATTTTAATAATGCAATTACTCATTATTTAGAATCTATAGAAGGCAATTTACAAAACGATTTTTATGTTTTTAAACAACTTATAGAGTGTTATTTTAATATTGAAGATTATGAAAAAGTTGTTTTGTATGCCGAAAAAATTAAAGATCACCTAGAATTCAAGAAATCTAGAACACAGTTTATTTACGGACTAGCTTTAGAAAAAATAGGTAGAGTAGAAGAAGCTGAAGACAACTTAAAAGCCATAGATATACGTTACTCTTTTTATAATGAACGCATAATTTATGCTAAGTTTTTATATGCTAAAGGCGAAATAGAGGCAGCTAAAGAGGTTTTAGAGGAAATTAAAACTGAGTCATTACACATGACAAAACCAAACAAAAGGCTTTATAGAGTTGCCGTACAAGAAGCTGAAATGCTTTTAAAGAACTACAATGTTTCTTCATAAACATCCATACAAACCTTTTATAAAGGAAAATACAAAGAAGCTCATAGTGGGAACATTACCGCCGCCACGATTTTCTACAGGGCAACTTTTAGAAAAGGATGTCGATTTTTGTTACGGAAGTTATTACAATTCACTTTGGTTGTTTGTTGATAAAATTCATAATTTGAATTTGCGTTACGATAATTCAGTTGAAGCTATAGAAGAACGAAAGCAGTTTTTAATACAGCATAAAATAGGCGTTTGCGATATTGTAGAAAGTTGTGAGCGCGATAAAATTGATGCGTCCGATTTGGGGATGAAAAATGTTAGGCTTCGAAATATTATTTCGTATTTACAAGAAAACCCTAGTATTGATACCTTATTATTTACTGGTGGAAATAGTAAAAATGGACCAGAATATTTTTTTAGAAGGCATATTAAAGAATTTGGAATAAAGTTACAAGTTGTTTCAAATGAAGTACCACGAATACATGAGTTTAAATTACCTGTTGTAAGTGATAAAATAAATCAATCTCATGAATTAAAACGAACCATAAAAACAGTGTCTTTAACATCTGGTTCTGGAGCTGCTAATATTTCAATAAGTAGAATACCTTTGTACAAACAATTAAAAGCTAAAAACCCTAAATTTAATACGTTTGATTTTAGAGTACTTCAGTATCAGGAGTTTTTGTGATTATTTATAGCAAACAGGAATAATTTCGCCTTTGGCTAAACAATATTTTTCTATCGCTTCCGCGGAAAGTGTTGCGGTATAATCAACTTCTTCAACTTTAAAACCAATATGTCTTAATTTATTGAAGTAATCGCGACCATAAACACGAACATGGTCATATTGTCCAAATATTTTAGCACGCTCCTTTTTGTCTGTGATGCTATCATCTTCAAAAGTGGTTTCACGAGATAAATCTTGAGGAATTTGAAATATGCCCATACCACCTGGTTTTAAAACACGATACAGTTCTTGCATCGCTTTCGTATCGTCAGGAATGTGTTCTAAAACATGATTACAAAAAATCACATCATAACTATTATCCTTAAAAGGAAGATTACAAATATCTGCTTTTACATCAGCAATAGGAGAGAGCAAGTCTGTTGTTGTATAATCAAGGTTTTTTAGGTTTCTAAAACGTTTTAAAAAGCATTGTTCTGGTGCAAAATGAAGGACTTTTTTTTCAGCAGAAAACAAATCGGTTTCATTATTTAAATATAGCCAAAGTAATCTGTGGCGCTCCAAACTTAAAGTTGAAGGTGATAATACATTGTTACGTTGGGTTCCGTATCCGTAAGGCAAAAATGTTTTGAAACTTTTACCATCAATAGGATCTGTAAATGTGTTCCCTTTTAAAAATAATGCTAAAATAGGGCGGATAAGATAGCTCAACCTAATTAATAAAGGTCTAGGGATAATATTTAATATGAGTTTGAATAACTTTTTCATAGTTGTTTCACTGAGGATCTCAGAGAGTCACAGAGTCTCAATGAATTTCAGTGTTATAATCACAACACTAAAGCTTCTTTTCTAAATTCATCTTCTTCATTAGAGGTAATGCCTAAAGCATCATATATATAAGCAAATGTAGAAAGTAATTCTGGTTTACCATCAACAATAGCAACATCGTGCTCAAAGTGTGCGCTTGGTTTATTGTCTAAAGTCGTAATAGTCCAACCATCTCTGTGTTGTTTTATGCGGTGAGTTCCTAAGTTAATCATAGGTTCGATAGCAACTACCATACCTTCTGCAAATTTTTTGCCTCGTCCACGCTTTCCGTAGTTAGGCATTTCTGGGTCTTCATGCATTTTTCTGCCTAAACCATGACCTACTAATTCTCTAACAACACCATATCCATGATCTTCACAATATTTTTGAATAGCATAACCAACATCGCCAACACGATTATTAATTTTGAATTCTTTAATACCTACGTATAAAGATTCTTTTGTTACTTGAAGTAATTTTTCTGTTTCATGTGCAATCTCTCCAACAGCAAATGTGTATGCGTGATCGCCATAAAAGTCATTTTTTAAAGCACCACAATCTATAGAAATAATATCACCTTCAACAAGTGGTTCACTATTAGGAATTCCATGAACTACTTGAGTGTTCGGACTCATGCAAAGCGTATTAGGAAAATCGTAAAGACCTAAAAAACCAGGTATAGCACCGTGGTCTCTTATATGTTCTTCTGCAATTTTATCAAGTTGTAAGGTGGTTACACCTGGTTTAATTGCTTTTGCAACTTCACCTAATGTTTTAGATACAATTAAAGCACTTTCGCGCATTAATTCTATTTCTTCTCGGGTTTTTATAACTATCATGTTTCAAAAAAATAATGGCAAAGATACTTAAAATAGAACGATTGCCTCAAGTTGGTTTTTTTTAAGAATTATTTTAAAAAACTAAAAAAGCCTTTCTTTTTTTCTTTTATAGGAGGTGTTGTATTTGTTAGCATTTGATATATTTCTCCCCAACCTAAAAATCCGCCAATATTTCTATCGTCTATAAATAAATCGGCATGAATTTTTCTACTAATATCATTCGTATATTCTTCTTCTGGAAAACTGTTATTTACAGAATAGAAAAAGACGCCATTATCTTCACAGAATTTAACAGCGTCTTCTAATTTGTCTTCACATCTATATGTCCATAAAATAAGGCGATGCCCTTCTTCTTGCAACTTTTTTAAAGTTTCGAAAGCAAAAATCTTGGGTTTTCCTATTTTAGGATAAGCATCTTCAACTATGGTGCCATCAAAATCTATGGCAATGATAAGTTGTTTGTTAAAATTCATTTAAATTAAATGACTTGCGTTTACACAAAAGTACAATAATTTCTTTTTAGCATTTTATATTAATGGGAAACGTGTCATGGCTTCAGGTTGTTCAACGCCTATTAATTTTAGGATAGTTGGAGCAACATCACCTAATACGCCATCTTTAATTTCTTTTAAGTCGTTATCAATTAATATAACAGGTACAGGATTTGTTGTGTGTGCTGTGTTTGGGCTGCCATCTGGGTTAATCATAGTTTCACAATTTCCGTGATCAGCAATTAATATGGTAGTGTAGCCGTTTTCTAGCCCCGTTGTAATAACGTCTTTAGCACAAGCATCAACAGCTTCACAAGCTTTAATGGCAGCTTCCATAATACCCGTATGGCCAACCATATCTCCGTTTGCAAAATTTAAGCATACAAAATCAGCTTCACCTTTTTTAAGATCTTCAACAAGAGCATCACGCAATTCATAAGCGCTCATTTCTGGTTGTAAATCGTAAGTAGCAACTTTTGGCGAATTTTTTAAAATACGCGATTCACCTTCAAAAGGGGTTTCTTGACCGCCAGAAAAGAAAAACGTTACGTGTGGATATTTTTCTGTTTCGGCAATTCTAATTTGTTTTTTACCGTTTATAGATAGTACTTCACCAAGTGTTTCGGTAATATTATCTTTATTAAAAATGACTTTAATGTCTTTAAAAGCATCACTGTAATTAGTAATTGTAACATAATATAAGTCGATTTTTTCAGTATCATATTCTGGAAAATCTTTCTGATTTAGCATGTCTGTTAATTCACGACCTCTATCTGTTCTGAAGTTGTAAAAGATAACAACATCATCTTTTTCTACTTTGGCAACAGGTTCATTATTGTTATCTGTTAGAATTAAAGGTTTGATGAACTCATCAGTAATATCTTCATCATAAAAAGATTGTATTGAAGCTGTTGCATTCGATGTTTTTGTACCTACACCATTTGCTATAGCATCATAAGCTAATTTTACGCGTTCCCAACGGTTATCTCTGTCCATGGCATAATAGCGACCTGTTATAGTTGCTATTTTTGTGTTTGTGCCTTCAATATAGTTTTCTAAATCGGAAACATAACCTTTTCCAGATTTAGGGTCTACATCACGACCATCTGTAAAAGCGTGTACATAAGAATTAACACCAGCTTTATTTGCAGCATCAATAAATCCTTTTAAATGACTTGTGTGTGCATGCACACCACCATCACTTAATAATCCTAAAAAGTGTACATTTTTATTATTATCTGAAGCATATTTAAGGGCATCAACTAATACTTTTTCGTCTTTTAAAGTATCTTTTTCAATGGCAAGGTTAATTTTTGCCAAATCTTGATATACAATACGTCCAGCGCCAAGATTCATATGCCCTACTTCACTATTTCCCATTTGCCCTTCTGGTAAACCTACATGTAAACCATCGGTCCTTAAGGTTGCGAAAGGGTATTTTTTATATAAAGAATCTATGAAAGGTGTATTGGCATGATCGATAGCTGAAACTTTTGGGTCTGGTGAATTTCCCCAGCCATCAAGTATCATTAAGATAACTTTTTTATTCATTTTTGTTGAAATTTTATTGTAAAACAAAGATAAAGAAGTTTGTTCTGTTACGGTGTATAAAACCTTGCAAAAAGCTAATATTTTTAGGCTTTTAGAGAGTGTTTAAAAAAAGAATGGTTACGTTAAAAAAATGTGAATGAAACGTTAAAAATATATTATAAACTGTTTTTTCTGTAACAGATTAAAATGGTTGTCGTCTTTTATAGTATATCAAAATAAATCATTAATCAAAAACAAATTAAAATCATTCATCATGAAAAAATCAATCATTATTTCCGCAATCGCATTATGCTTTTCAATAGTATCTGTAAATGCAACACCTATTAACAAAACTGTAAATACAAATATTGAAGAATATTATTCAGTAAAAGTCAACTCATTTTGTGTTTCAATTGCAAAAGGCGATGTGGAAACTGTAAAAAAATTATTAGCAAGAGGAGAAAGTGTAAACGAAAAATCTAATGGCATGACACCAATTATGTATGCTGCAAAGTATAATAGAACAGAGATTTTAAAACTTTTAATTTCAAAAGGAGCTAATTTAAAAGCAAAATCTAATAAAGGGATGACAGCCTTAAAATATGCACAGTTACACGGAGCTCATGAAGCTAAAGCTATTATTAAAGAGGCCTTAGCTGCTAAAAAGAAAAAATAATTATAAAGAAATATATAGTTATTTTGAGTTAGTCACTCGTTAAAGCCTTGTTTGTCAAGGCTTTTTTATGTTATAATGTTTTTTGCATAAGATAATGCACACCAATATCTTTTATCTTAAAAGGAGATCCTATAATTTGATAGTCATTTTTTTTGTAAAAATTAACGGCTATTTCTCTAGCGTTACACCAAATAGTATTTATGCCTTTGTTTTTAAGATATAATTCTCCATAATTTAAAATAGTTTTTCCAAACCCAAAGCTTTGAAATGTTTTTAAAATAGCCATACCTCGAAGTTGGTATTGTGAAGTTTCATAAATTAAATCTTGATTATTTTTAAAAAATGAACAAACTCCAATTAATTCATTTTTCACAAAAATCCCTATGTGAATGGTTGTGTCAAAATTATCACCATCAAAAACACAAGATTCTAAAGGTTTTCCAGCTCTTAAAACAGGTTGTCTTACTTGGTAAGTGGCTTTAGCATTAATTATTTTTATTAAATAATCTTTTTCTTTTATCATAATCAATGTAATAAAATCAAACTTAAACAAAATTATTATCTTCACGTAAAAAACAATCAATGTCATTTAGGTTTGAAATTATAGATAAGGAACTTATAAATATGGTGGTTCCTTTGGTTGAAAAATTAAATAATAACAGAGTGTCTTATGAAGTTTTAGAACAGCGTTTTTCTGAAATGAAAGATCAAAATTACGAATGTGCTGTTATTTATGATGATGATAAATTAATAGGTGTTTGTGGCTTATGGTTTTGTACTAGGCACTATTCAGGAAAAAGTGTCGAGCCAGATCACGTTTATATAGATGAATCTTATAGAGGAAAAGGGCTAGGGAAGACATTTTTTAAGTGGATTTATAATTATGTAAAAGAAAATAAAGGTTGCGAAGCAGTAGAACTAAACACCTATGTTGCTAATGCTCCGTCACATAAGTTTTATTTTAATGAAGGCTTTAAAATTTTAGGTTTTCATTTTTTAAAAACCTTATAATTTTTCTTGCATTTTAAGAAATAGATTATATATTTGTACCCGCTAATGCGAGAGTAGCTCAGTTGGTAGAGCGTCAGCCTTCCAAGCTGAATGTCGCCAGTTCGAACCTGGTCTCTCGCTCTTAAAAGCTTCATAGAAATATGGAGCTTTTTTTATTTTAAAGTATTTAATTCTGCGCCCGTTTCAACTTCATAAGGCGTTTTATTATATTCAAAAATGCGTGCTGTTAATGTTCCTTTTAAAATAATGGAATCATTTTGTACATTTAGCCAACTACCTTCTCTTAAACCAACAACAGGTTGCGTATTAAAATTATGAAATTCTTTAATTCTAGTTTCTCTAGTTTCTCCCATATGCTTACTACTAGTGTCTGGATCTAAATAATGAGGATTAATGTTAAAAGGAACAATTGCTAATGCATTAAAGCTAGGCGGATATACAATAGGCATATCGTTGGTGGTTTTTATAGTTAGTCCACAAATATTACTTCCAGCACTTGTGCCTAAGTATGGCGTACCATTATTAATAGTAGATTGTAAAGGGGTAATGAGTTTTTTTTTATATAATTGGTAGGTGAGTTCAAAGGTGTTTCCTCCTCCAACAAAAATAGCTTCAGCGTTTTCTATAGCTTCAATTGGGTTTTCATATTCATGTATACCTGTAATCGTTTTATTAATTTTTAAAAAAGCCTTTTTTGCTATTTGCGTATAATTATCATGTGATAAACCACCGGGTCTTGCATAAGGTATAAAAAGGATGGTTTTAGTGTTTTTAAAAAATAATTCTAAATCGTTTAAAATGTATTCTAAATATCCACTTCCATGAGTGGTTGAGGTACTTGCAATAATAATTTGTCGCATATTTAATTCTTAAGTATAAGAATTACAAATATAAGCTATAACAAAATTTTATATACATATTACTATTTAAGTAAGTTATATGTGTTAAATTAGAATAAAAAATAAGATGAAAAAAATTATTCTAGTTTTATTGATTTTAACCTCGTTACATAGCGTATCTCAAACTTTAAATAGTGTTGAAGCAAAAGGTAAAGTAATAGTTGAAAGTAACGATGTTGCTGGTATAACTATTTTTAATACGTCACTAAACAAAGGGACAATTAGTGATGAAAACGGGGAGTTTACATTAACCGTTAGATTAAATGATGTTATTGAAGTGAGTGCTTTACAATTTCAAAATATTAAATTCAATGTGAATAAGGATATTATTGCTTCAAAAACAATAAAAATATTTTTAATAGAACAAATAAATAGATTGGATGAAATTATTTTGTTGCCAAACAATTTATCTGGTAATTTACAGACAGATATGCAAGAAACAAAACTGTTTAAGCCAAAATTAGATGCTTTGTATTATGGTATAAAGCATAAAGAAGAATTTGAATTTGAAAGCGACTATAAAACAAAAGTAGAAAATACAGCTATAGCAACACAGCATGTTGCTATGGTTAACGGACTTAATATAAAAAATGTAGTAGATCAATTATTGCTTCCCTTATTTAGGTCTAAAGCGCATAATAAAAAAGAAAAAGGTATTCCTGAAGTGCCAGTAGAAGCGGTTAAATATTATTTTGGTTCAGATTTTTTAGTCGATAACTTTAATATTCCAGAGCATCGTGTTGAAGAATTTATAGCTTATGTTGAAGGAAGTGATTTTGATTTTTCATTGCTTAATTACGGTAAAGAAATGGAGTTTTTAGAGCTTCTTCATAAAAAAAGTTTAGAGTTTTTAAAACCAAAAAACTAAGCATTTTATTGGTTTGTTTCTGATTTAACAAAACCTTAGAGGTGCATTACATTTTCTTTAAGATTTGAAATACGTTTTTTATATACTCAAAAGAGCGATAATTTGACGCAAACATTACAATTATTAATACTTATTTTTTTGTATTATTCTATCAACGGTCAATCTGTTGAAATTCAAAGATGTGTTAAAAGTGATACCGATGTTGAAAATATTCATGTCATTAATAAAACAGCACAGGTTTTTACAATAACAAGTAAGGATGGTGATTTTAATATTACGGCAAAGTTGAATGATACTTTAGTGTTTTCTTCCATTCTTTATAACCCTAAAGAAGTTATAATTTCAAAAAGTATTTTAAAGTGTTAATTTTCTTGAGAATGAAATACCGGCAGTATATAGATAATAAAAGAGAGAATGAAGATTAATGTTTTTGGAATACTTTTTGAAAAGATTACTTTCGTAATAAATAATAAAAGATGAAAGTTTTTAAAGCTATAATATTATTTTGTTCGTTGTCTTTTTTTGCTTTCGGAGTAATTCACGATTATTATATAAGCATTACTCAAGTAGATTATATTGAAAAAACAAAATCTGTACAAATAACCTCAAGAATATTTCTGTCTGATATTGAAAGTTTATTGCGTCAGCGATATGATAAAAATATCACATTTGGAGAAGAGATGAAACCTAAAAATGTAGATACCTATATTGAAAGTTATCTACGTGAAAAAATAAGTGTTAAAATTAATGGCGAAAAAGTAAATTTCACCTTTATAGGTGAAGAGTATGATGATGATATAATGAAATGCTATTTAGAAATTGAAGAGGTTAAAAGCATACATTCTTTTGAAATTACCAATGAAGTTTTATTCGATTTAATTCAAGAACAGCAAAATATTATCAAAACTAAAATATACTCTAAACAAAAAAGTTTCATTCTGACTATTAAAGATAGCAATGCAGTGTTAAATTTTGATTAAAATATAATATAATATTTAAATTTTTTTATTTTCGTTCTTTTTGCTATTTGTTAGTAATTAATTTCGTTCAAATAGCTAAAAATTGTTAAGTAAATAAAAAATATAATGAAAAATTTAAAGTATTACTTTCTTATAGTAGTTTTTATTTCAACAAGCGTTTTTGCTCAAAACCAAGATAAGTCAAAATTTCAAGGACACACTAATCAAAACAAGTTTAGACAAATGAAGGATATTCTAGCAACTCCTAATGAGACTAGAACGGCTTCAGGAGCTCCTGGTTATGCTTATACGCAGCAAAAAGTGGATTACGTTATGGATATTCGCTTAGATGAAGATAATAATCGAATTTTTGGGAGTGAGAAAATAACGTATCATAATAATTCTAAAGACCATTTAGAATATTTGTGGCTTCAGTTAGATCAAAATATGCGTGCAAAAAATTCTAAAACACTTGATATTGAATCAGAGAATTTTAATGATCCATTTGCAGGTGCAAGATATTTCACCAATAAGAATTTAAAAAAGAAGTTTGATGGTGGTTTTAATATAGAAGCAGTAAAAAATACAGATGGTTCAGATTTATCATATACAATAAATCAAACCATGATGCGAATAAATTTATCAGAACCAGTTGTTCCAGGAGAAACATTTAAATTTAGTGTTAAGTGGAATTATAATATCAATGATATAAATAACGATATAAGACCAGATGGAGGAAGATCAGGATTAGAGTCTTTTCCTGATGGAAATTATAACTATACCATAGCTCAATTTTATCCAAGACTTTGTGTTTATGATAATGTAGAAGGATGGCAAAATATGCAATTTTGGGGGCAAAGTGAGTTTGCTTTAGAATTTGGAGAATTTGATGTTAAGTTAACAGTTCCAGATGATCATATTTTAGAAGCAACAGGTGTCTTGCAAAACCCAAAAGATGTTTTAACAAAACTGCAACAAAAACGTTTAGAGGAAGCTAGAAAATCATTTGATGAGCCAGTTTTTATAGTCACTCAGAAGGAAGCTGAAATTGCTGAAAAAATGCGAAGTATTAAAACTAAGACTTGGCATTTTAAAGCAGAAAAGGTGCGAGATTTTTCTTTTGCATCATCAAGAAAGTATATTTGGGATGCTATGGCAGTTAATATTAATGGTCGTTCTGTAATGGCAATTTCTTTATATCCTAAAGAAGGAAATCCACTATGGGAAGAGCATTCAACAAGAGTTGTTGCTAATACTTTAGAAGAATATTCAAAACTTACCTTTGATTATCCGTATAGCAAAGCTGTATCTGTTCATTCTGAATGGCAAGGAATGGAATACCCAATGATATGTTATAATTTTGGTCGTCCAAAACCTGACGGTACTTATTCCGAAAGATTAAAAAGAGGAATGATAGGAGTAATTACACATGAGGTTGGTCATAATTTTTTTCCTATGATTGTAAATAGCGATGAACGTCAATGGACTTGGATGGATGAAGGTATAAATTCATTTGTTGAAACATTAGCTGAGTTAGATTATGATCCTAATTTTATTACAGGAAATTTACCAAAAGATATTGTGACATACATGAGCGGAGATCAAAGCTATATAACACCAATTATGTCTCAAGGAGATTATATTTATGAACATCAATTTACTCCAAATGCATATAAAAAACCAGCAGCAGCATTATACATGTTGCGACAAACTATTATGGGACCAGAGTTGTTTGATCATGCTTTTAAAACCTATTCTAAACGTTGGATGTTTAAACACCCAACACCTGCAGATTTCTTTAGAACCATGGAAGATGCTTCGGCAATGGATTTAGATTGGTTTTGGAGAGGTTGGTTTTATACAACAGATGTTTGCGATATAGGAGTAAAAGGTGTTAAGAAATATTATTTAACAGACAGGCCTACCGAAAAAGCAGAAGAAGCAGCAAAAAAATATAATATTAACCTTAAAGATTATAAAGGGAGACTTATTTATTATGCTGAAGAAAAAGAAGGTGTTTCGCCTAAAAACGCTAAAAACGCTTCAGACTTTAAAGTTTTAGATGCTTATAAAGCTACTTTAACAGAAGCTCAAAGATCACAGTTAAAAGAAGCTCCAAAATATTTTTACGAAGTTACTTTTGAAAAACCAGGAGGTTTGGTTATGCCAATTATTTTAGAGTTAACTTATGAAGACGGCACTAAAGAAAGAAAAACGTATCCTGCTCAAATATGGCGTTATAATGAAAATGAAGTAACCAAGGTTTTTAAAACACAAAAAGCAATTACTAATTTCGAGATAGATCCAGATTTAGAAACTGCAGATATTGATACTTCTAATAATTCATGGCCACGAAAGGTAGAGGAAAGTAGCTTTGATAAATTTAAAGAAAAAATAAAAGGATAAATATTAACTTTTTAAGCAAAAAGCCAACTTAAAAAGTTGGCTTTTTGCTTTTATAGTATTTCCTTATTGAAAATTATACCAATTCTGTATTGAAATTACTGTAAAATAAAATGATAATTTTTTTCTTTATACAAGACATAAAAATAAAGCATAGCCTTAGTTACGGTTTCTTTTTATGTTGAAGTAGAAAGGAAAAAAGTGCGTTTTATTACGGTAGTTTTAATGCGGAATTGATATTAATGTTAAAGAGAATAATATTTCTTCATTCTATTAAATCATCTCACTATATTTGTACCGTGAAATTACATACTACATTTTTATTTATTAGTGGTGCCGAAATAGCATTTATTCTATTTATTGTTATTATGGTTTTTGGTGCCGATAAGTTGCCTGAAATTGCTCGAGGTTTAGGCAAAGGTATGCGTACGCTTAAAGATGCAACTAATGATATTAAGCACGAAATTACGAAGACTGCCGATAACAATAGTATTGATACCGGTATTGTTTCCGATGTTAAAAAAGAGCTAGATAAAGTAAAAGACGAAGTAGAAGAATTTACAGGCTCTGTAAAACGAAAATTATAACTTTCTACTAATCGTCAACCCGTCTCTTATAGGGAGTAATACCGTTTCAATTCTAGAATCTTCTTTTAAAAGCGTATTATAGTCTAACACAGCTTTAGTCGATTTATCTTTAGGGTCTAAAGTTTCAATAACCTTTCCGTGCCACAAAACATTGTCTGATATAATAATACCACCTGTGTTTAACTTATCAATGATGGCATGAAAATAATTTACATAATTAGGCTTATCGGCATCAATAAAAACTAAATCATACGTTTGGTCAAGCTTAGGAATAACATCTAAAGCATTACCCAAATGTTGAAAAATTTGATGACCATATTCAGATTTATCAAAATATTTACGCTGAAAATCGACCAATTCTTCATTAACATCAATCGTATGTATTTCTCCGTCATTCTGTAGACCTTCCGCTAAACAAAGTGTCGCATATCCCGTAAAAGTGCCCAACTCTAAAATAGTTTTAGGCGTTTTTAATTTAGAAATCATACTCAAAATACGACCTTGATAAGGGCCGCTAAGCATAATAGGTTGTAATATTTTTTGGTAAGTTTCACGTGTCAATTGTTCTAGCAACTCTGGTTCTTCTTCAGAATGAGTTACTACATAATCATCTAGTGCTTCGGGTAAAAAGTGCATATTAATTTGCCTTGTTTCAAAATAAATAAAAAACAAAGTTAAATTAAATTAATGAAAATAGTTTTAAATTACTCTTCAGCTTCTACAGTTGGAGATTCAGTCTCAGGTTCTTCGCTTTTCCCACCCATAAAGAATAGTATAGCTCCTATTACTATAAGTGCAATTTTAATAATCCAAGCGGTTGTATCTCCCCAAGTATATATCCAAATAAGTAAGGATGGAACTCTATCTAAAAAATTCAAGATGATTGCAAAAGCACCGAAAAACACCATGTAAGAACCAATTTTTCTCATAATTGTAAGTTTAAATGAATTCTAAATATAATAAATATTGTAGGAAATATATAAATTATTTGTTCAGAATTTTATTCGTAAGATTTGTTTTAGCAACTTTATCATCACCAAATAGCCAACGCAGTACATTATCTTCCCAAATGTCATCATATTGTTTTTGGTTAATAATATCCCTTTCAATCGCTAAATCTAATAATTTGCCTGGGTATGATGATTGCGCATCGCTTTCCATTTCGCCTAACGGATAAGGATCATCTAGTCCCATAATAACTTGGTTGCTACTTTGGCGGTCTATCATTAGTTTTAGAGAATCGGTATCATGAACCAAAGTGTCAAAATAGATGTTTGGATGGCCAACAGCTTTTCTAGGGTGATGTTTGCCTTCAAATAAATCGGGTCTGCCATCAAAACCTTGAATACGTCGTCCTAAATTCATTTGTGCCAGTTGGCCGCCATGCGCAAAACAGGTTCTAATATTAGGAAAACGTTCTTGCATGCCATTTAAAGTGTAAAAATGATAGGCGTCACCACATTGTGCTAACATCCAAATAAGGTGAAAGCGCCATGCGGTATTTTCTAAATTTATCATTTTATCACCATCATACGGATGGATTTCAATTGCTAATTTATACTTATTTGCTAATTCAAAAATAGCATCATTTTCCTTATCAAAAACAGAACGCCACTGTCCAATAGAATCCATGAAATGTGTAGGAAGACATAAAACCTTCATGTCTAACGCTTCAACACAGCGTTCAATTTCATATAAAGCACCATGAATAAAACCAGGATGTACTACAAAACCACAGGTAAATTTAGAAGGATGATCGTGCTGTACTTTTGCATTAAAATCATTCTGAAAACGTAATGCTTTTTTCATTTCCTCTAAACGCAAACCATTTCCGTACAATTGCGATAAATTTAAAACAACAGCATGGTCAAGTTTGTTTATGTCCATCCACTCAAGCTTTTCTTCTAAAAAAAAACTAGAATGCGTCACAGGTCTTTTCCAGCCTTTTTGTAGCATGTGTTTACGCTCATCATCAACCCAAAATATTTCTTTTTCCTTCATGAACTGAGGGATTTGCTCGGGATAAGGAAGCAAATGCGAATGACCATTTATACGGAGTTTACGTTTCATAGATATTTAAAATACAATAATTATATTTTGTTTGGAGCTTCCATTTTAGTACTACATTTGTCGCAGGTACATTTTTTATCACTGCTATAAAACTTGTCGAAAATTTTAGGCATATCAGTTTCAATATTGCCAAGTTTAAACTTTTTTCTGTATAATAAATTATTGCAATTTTCGCAGTACCATTCTAAAGCATCCTTCATTTTTTTAGAACGCGGATATTCAATAACTAGCCCAACAGTATTGGCGCCACGTTGCGGAGAATGCGGCACTTTAGGCGGTAATAAATAAATTTCACCTTCTTTTATAGGTACATCTTCAGGTACGCCATTATTCATGATTTTTAAAACCATATCACCTTCAATCTGATGAAAAAACTCAGGCGTTTCATTATAGTGGTAATCCTTTCTGTTGTTTGGTCCACCAACAACCATGACAATAAAATTGCCATCTTTCCAAACACATTTATTGCCAACTGGCGGCTTTAAAAGGTGTCTGTTTTCTTCAATCCAAGCTTTAAAATTTAAAGGCGATACTAATTTACTCATAGTTATAGGTTTTGGGCGTTCCCCTATCGGGTCAGGCTTTCCGTTATATCTTTTTGCGAAGCAATCTCGAACTTGTTTCGTGATCTTATTATCTACAGCTTTTAGTTTTTAAAGTGTATTTCAATTATATGGCTTCGCAAAAAGGATGCCACTACAATCCTTAACGCGGGTTCTTCAATTCAATAAAATTACAATAAAAAACGGATATTTTGTTGTTGAAAAATCATCAAGATTATTTCAATCCAGCAATTCTATCGTCTTCTAAAATAGCATTTGTTTCTTGTTTTATTTTTTCTAATGTTGTTTTTAAATCAGCATCTAGAGTTATTAATTTATCTGTTAACAAATTTAAAATAGCCTTGTCTTGTGCTCTTCCTTTAAGCATCGCTTCTCGGTAGCCAATAGTTTCATTAAAGGTTACTAAGGAGTATTTTGAAGCATAGTCATTAGGAAACGCTTTTTCTAAAGCCATTTCTAACTTGCGTTTTTCTTTAAAAATAGGATGCGCCACATGGTCTTTCATTTCATGAAAATTATCAATCGCTAAATCGGCAATAGCATCGGTGTCTTTTTTTCTGCCCTTTTCGTAAGCGGTAAATGTAGCTTCCCAGCTATCCAGATTTTCATCTAATGCCTTATCAAACTCAACAACATCTTCAAAGGATGCATTCATACCTTGTCCGTAAAACGGCACAATAGCATGAGCGGCGTCTCCCATTAAAAGCGTATTACCTTTATAATGCCAAGGCGAACATTTTATAGTGCCTAAAGAAGCTGTGGGGTTTTTAAAGAAATCATCAACAAGGTTTGGTATAATAGCTAAAGCATCTGGGAATTCTTTTTGGAAAAATTCTAGCACAATAGCTTCGTTAGTCAGGTTATTAAAATTGTATGCACCTTCATTATAACTTAAAAAGAGTGTTACCGTAAAGCTACCGTCTAAATTTGGTAAAGCGATGAGCATAAAAGAGCCACGAGGCCAAATATGAAGGGCGTTTTTATACGTTTTATAATCGCCATTTTCATTTGGTAAAATACTAAGTTCTTTATAACCGTGTGTTAAATAGTTTTGCGAAAAACTGAATAAGAATTTTTTGCCTAAATAATAGCTTTTGCGCATCGCAGAACCAGCGCCGTCTGTAGCAATAATAACATCGGCATCTTCTACAAACTCAGATTTTGTGTTATAATCTTTAAATAAAGCTGTGGTTTTTTCAAAATCAACCGATTTACATTTTTTATTAAAATGGATAGTTACGTTTTCATGCTTTTCAGCTTCATCTAAAAGTAATGCGTTGAGGTCTCCACGAGAAATAGAATTTATATATTCATCTTCGCGTCCACTATAATTAGACAAAGAAGTATTGCCTTTCCTATCATGAATCATACGGCCGTTCATGGGAATGCAAAGTGCTTTTACTTTCTCTTCAATACCAACCAGTTTCATAGCGTTGTTACCACGATTTGAAAAGGCTAAGTTTATAGAACGACCAGCAGAAATATCGACTTTACGTAAATCGGGACGCATTTCGTAAACAGATACGTTGTATCCGCGCTGTCCTAAGCGTAAAGCGAGTAGGCTTCCGCAAAGTCCTGCGCCTATAATGAGTATGTTTTGTTGTTCTTGCATTTTTATTTTCATTCCAGCGAAGGCGGGAATCTTATTATGTTCCTATTCATTTTGTCTTGATACAAAACGAATCAAAAAATCAAATCAAAATTAGAAAATTGCTAAAGCATCATTCTCTTTCGGAATTACGTGCTTAAAGCTACGCTTTGCATCTTCATTCCTTCGTTCATTATTTTTTGATTTTGATGATTCCGACTATCGTTGGAAATTCAAGTTCAATTAATGTTTTGTGTTTCTTAAAAAAAATTCTATTCATTTAAAATGGTTTTTAGTTTCTCAACCAACCTATACACATCTTCAAACGAATTATAAAGAGGAGCAGGAGCACAACGAATTACATCGGGCTCTCGCCAATCGCTAATAACGCCAGATTCGGTTAGTTTATCATGTAATGTTTTATCGGCATTTTTTACTTGAATAGACAGTTGACAACCGCGTTCTTCATGATTATTGGGTGTAATTATGCTAATAACATCGTCTCCCAATTGGTTTAACAGAAATTCAAAATAACCTGTTAGTTTTCTAGATTTTTCTATTAATTTTTCAAAACCAACGTCATTAAACATATCTAAAGATGCTTTTATAGCAGCCATCGATAATATAGGCGGATTACTTAATTGCCAACCTTCTGCACCTGGTAATTGGTCAAACTCATCACGCATATTAAAACGGGTTTGCTTGTTGTGGCTCCACCACCCCGTAAATCGGTTAAGGTTTTTGTTGTAAGCGTGTCGTTCGTGTATAAAGCAACCTGCTAAACTTCCTGGACCCGAATTAAGATATTTATAAGTGCACCAAACGGCAAAATCGGCTTCAGAATCGTGTAAATTCAACGCGACATTTCCAGCGCCATGTGCGCAATCAAAGCCAACAGTACAACCATGTTTATGTCCGAGTTTGGTTATGCGTTTTAAATCGAAATACTGTCCTGTGTAATAATTAACGCCGCCAATCATAATAAGTGCTATTTCATCGCCTTGCGATTCTAAAATAGTTTCTAAATCGTCGTAGTTTAATAATTCTTCACCTTTGCGAGGTTCCCATAAAATAACACCTTCTTTATCATCAAATCCATGATGACGTAATTGTGATTCAACCGCATATTTATCAGATGGAAATGCATCACTTTCAATAAGGATTTTATAGCGTGTTTTAGTTGGTTTGTAAAACGACACCATCATAAAATGTAAGTTAGCAGTAAGCGTGTTCATTACTATAACTTCAATGGGTTTTGCGCCAACTACTTTTGCCATGCTTTCCGTTAAAAATTCATGATACGGTAGCCACGGATTTTTAGCTTCTAGATGCCCTTCAACGCCTAAATTAGCCCAGTCTTCAAGTTCTTGATTGATATATGCTTTGGTTGCTTTTGGTTGTAATCCCAATGAATTACCTGTCATATAAATTAAATCATTTCCATGTTTATCTTTTGGAATATGAAATTGATTTCTATAAGAAGACAATGCGTCATTTTGATCTTGTTCTTTAGCGTAATCAAGACCTTGTTTGTAATTGTGCAAAGTGAATTAATTTAGGTTTCTAACAAAAATAGGAATTATTAACTTAGAAATGAACTGTAAAAAAACCAAAAAAAGAAAAAGCGCTTCAACCATTGATTGAAGCGCTTTGAATATATATAGACGCAAATTGCGGAAAATTCTAATATACTTTATATACGATTTTAGTCGTACGTTAGATGTTTTACTTACATAAAAAAACAACTAATTTTTCTATTAATTATAATTCAATCATCATGCCAAAGTTTATTCTAAAGTCACTTTTACATTAGAGAATTTGAGGTTCCAATCACTAGTTGCTTTTTTATGCTCTAAAGCTATTTTTAAACCATTAAAATCTTGATAGTTTTCAAAGGTGTTTACAAGTCCCGCTTCGGGTTGGTTGCTTCTTCTAAACGCCCATTCTTTTATAATAAAATCATCGCCATAAAAAATATCGTAAGCATCACCTGGTGTGTAGCCACCTTCGTTAGGATATACTACTGTGATTTTATTCATATGGGTTTTGCTTATAGGTGCTTCGGTTTTAATGGGGGCGGAAATGGTTGTGTTGCTGTCCCAAACCAATTGAAATGGAATTAACAGCCAGAATTTATCGTTTATAAAATTTTTGTCGGCTTTTTGAGAGAGACTATCAAGTGTTTTTCTGTTGTAATTTATGGTGTCCGTTTCTGTAATTAATGTAACGTCGTTTGTTTTTGGTTTCCATGTCCAGTTTCTTTTTCCGAAAAAGGTAAACTGAATTTCAGATACTTGTTTCCAGTTTTCAAAACCATGCGCATTTGCTATTTTTTGAGCCACAGAAATTTCTGGTTCAACAATTGTTTGTTCTTTTTTTTGTTTGCAAGAAAGACAGATAATTGTTAAAAAGATAATGACTAGTAAATTTTTCATAATTTAGAATTTTAGTAAAGATATAACTTGAAGATGGATACGAGCAAAAAATATTTTGAAATCAATAAAGCCACTTGGAATCATAAGGTGAAAGTACATGCAAAAAGTGACATGTATAATTTAGACGCTTTTAAGAAAGGAAAAACCTCTTTAATGCCTTATGAATTGAAAGCTTTAGGTGATGTGAAAGGAAAAGAGTTATTGCATTTACAATGTCATTTTGGACAAGATACGTTAAGTTGGAGTAGAATGGGAGCCAAGTGTGTTGGAGTAGATTTGAGTGATGAAGGCATAAAATTGGCACAAAATTTAAATAAAAAACTAAAGCTTGATGCTGAATTTGTTTGTTGTAATGTGCTTGATACTTCGCAGTATATAAAAGATACGTTCGATATTGTTTTTACAAGCTATGGTGTTATTGGTTGGTTACCCGATTTAAAACCTTGGGGAAACATGATTGCTGAACGATTGAAAAAAGGTGGCACGTTTTACATGGCAGAATTTCACCCGATTGTTTGGATGTTTGATTATTTAGAAGGTAAGCCTGTTATGACATATGGTTATATGCAAGACGAAGTTATTTATGAGGAATATGAAGGCACCTATGCGAATCAAGACTCAAAAATGATGAGTAAGGAATATGGTTGGAATCATGGTTTGGGTGAAGTAGTATCTGCTTTAACTGAAGCTGGTTTGCATATTGAGTATTTAAAAGAATATGATGAAAGCCCATATAATGTGTTACCAGATTTGGTTGAAACTGAAAACGGTATGTTTGTTACAAAAGATAAATTGTATCCTTTGATTTTTGAGTTGAAGGTGGTTAAGGTTTAAGTTGTTAGTAAAAGTATTTAGTTGTCTTTTACTTGTTCGTCAATAATTTCTTTAAAAGTTTCTAATTTATTAGTAGACATGATAAGTCTTTGAAATTCTTTATTTGAAATGAATATTATTTTTCGAACATCATTTGATTCTCTAATAGCTTCAAGATAAGTATTTCTTGTTAAATAACCTGTAGTTGCAATTATCCCTAGTTCAGCCAAACCATTTGTGTGTTTTAATTTACTACTAAAGACAATAAAAGTGTTTTTATCTACTTTGTCTTTTGGTTTGTTTTTACACTCAATTAAAATATATTTGCCAAACTTATTTAAGAAAGGGTCTTCTATTTCATTCCTGATAATTAAATCTACTTCATTTAAAGATTTATCAATTACTCTTTTATTAATACTATTGTAACCAATTGATTGAAATAAAAGACTAACAAAATGTTCAAATTTTTCTCCTTTAGAATATGTGTCAGTCTCATTTTTTGCATTTGAATAGTATTCTAAAAGAGCATTGTTTATTTCGTCAGGTGAATTGAAAGATTCTTGATAATATTTTTCTATGATGTTGGAAAGTTTAGGTATCCATATATCATAATCTTCTTTATCTAGAACATTAACTATTTTTCCTGATAAAAAAAGATCTTTCAATTGAATCAAGTATTCCCCTTTAAAAGCAGAAACAATTATGATCTTAGCAAAAGGATTAGTTTCTATTATTTTATTAATTAATTCAATACCATCAAATTTAAAACCATCCATTCTTAAGTCTACGATGGCTAATGAGAAATATCTATTTTCAATAGATTCTATTATTTCTTGTTCTTCAAAAACACTTTTTAAATTATATTCAGAAGAAAGTTTTTTCCCAAGACCTTTTTCAAGCCCTTGAGCTTGTTCTTTTACATCGTCAATTATTAAAATACTTCTTTTCATTCTTCTGTATTTATTATTGGTAAAGATATTAAAAAATATTTTTGGTATTCATCATTTTTTAATGAGTAGTATTCAATTGAACCATTATATAATTCACATAAATATTTAGCGTGATGAAGACCTATTCCTGAACCTCCTGTATTTGAAATTCCATAGTCGAAAATTTTATTTTCTATTTTCTTTTCAACTTCTTCTCCGTTATCAAAAATGCTAATTTTTAAGAAATCTTCATCTTTATCTATTGAAAATTTAATTTTCCTTTTTGATTCAACTTTGGATAGTGCTTTTGTTGCATTAATAATAATATTATTGGTCATTTGAACAACTGATTGAAAAGGTAGGCTAAAATATACCTCTTGCTCTAAATTGTTTTCTTTTAAAAAAGTGATTTTGTTTTCATAAAAGTTGTCTCTGTTTAAAAGTTCAACAGCGGTTATTAAACTACTATAAGAAAATTTATTTTTGTCGCTATGAGGGACTAATTTAGAAAAATTTTCTATTGTCTCTCTCATGATTTTTAAATTCAATTTTATTGAATTTAAATGTTCTTCGGTTATTTCTTCAGAGGTATTCGTGCTAATTACGCTATCTATACTCTGAATAGAATTTTTTATGTCGTGTCGAGCGAAATTGCTTAACATGGTAATGTGTATATCGTGTGACTTAGATATAGCGTCTACATTTTTGCCATGTAGACTTAATGTTTCTTCTAAATCTTCAATTCTACGGTTTAGAATTACAGGGTTAGTTCTTTTTTTTGGTATGTATTTTTTGTTTCTTTTACTCAATTTATGCCAGTATTTTATTTTGCTAACTATATTGATGTGAAATCGTTTTAATGCTGAAATAAATTTAGCATAAACGTTTTATATCATACGTTAAACGAATTTAGCTAAAATTTCTGACAAAGTCAAATTTTAAGAAGCAGAATAAATGCTTGTAAAGCCTATATATTATTTAATGATTTTCTTTTAAAACTTCTGGCATTTTTGCTTTAAACCTGTTTAATCTTGGGATAGAAACATTTTTTATATAACTATTATTTGGGTGTAGCCTTTCATAGTTTTGGTGATAAGATTCAGCTTTCCAAAATTTTTGAAACGGATAGACTTCTGCTGCTATTTTAGCATTCAGTTTTTTAGCTAAGGCAGCTTTCTTTTTTAAAATGATTTGTTTTTGTGCCTCGTTTTGGTAGAAAATAATAGAACGGTATTGCGAACCTCTATCATTGCCTTGTCCGTTAACCTGAGTTACATTTTGCGATGCAAAATAAACATCGACTAAGGTTTTAAAACTTACTACTTTTGGATCGTAAATAATTTCTACTGCTTCTGCGTGTCCTGTGCGTCCTGTATTGCTAGCCTCGTAAGTTGGGTTTTTTGTATGTCCGCCAGAATACCCTGAAATAGATTCTTCTACGCCTTTTACGCTTTCGAAAATAGCTTCTACACACCAAAAGCATCCGCTAGCGAAATAGGCTTTGGCTTTTCCGTTTTTAATAGGTACTTGAACGGGTTCTGCATTTATTACGGCGTCTTGTTTTTTATTTGTTTGTGCTGAGTTTTGGCAACTGAAGAATAGTGCTAATGCTAAAAATGGGATGATACGTTTCATGTATTTTGTTTTTATTTTCTTAGACGTATAAATGTATGAAACCTTAAATAAAAATGTTTGTTCATTTTTTCTTGATGCTAAACGAACCAAAAAATCAAATCAATCTGAGGAAATTGCTAAAGCACCATTCGCTTCGGAATTACGCGCTTAAAGCTACGCTTTGCGTCTTCGTTCTTTCCTTTACTATTTCTTTAGATTGATGATTCCGACATGGTCGGAAAATTGGGTCTTGATATTTTACTGAGGTTTTTTTGTTTTTTATTGATGCCTAATTTTATGATGGTACTAGACTGTAGACTGAGAACTGACTACTGCGGACTGAATCGCGTTAGGGATTGAACGGTTCGACTGCGCTCACCGCAGGCTAATTGTTTGAGCTCGCCGACGATAGGAGGAAGCGAGTAGTGAAAGCCCGACCCGACAGGGAAACGCCCAAATTATTAGGCATAAAAAAAGCCTCCATATAATGAAGGCTCTTAGTTTTATGTTTTAAAATGGATTATAGTTTAGAAAACATTTTTTCCATTTTTGCTTTTTGTTCTTCAGCTAAAACAGCATCAACTAAAATACGTCCACTGTGCTCATCGGTAATTACTTTCTTGCGAGAAGCAATTTCTACTTGTACTTGCGGTGGAATAGTGAAGAAAGACCCTCCAGAAGCTCCTCTTTCGATTGGTACAACTGCTAAACCGTTTTTTACGTTATTACGAATGCGGTTGTAAGCTGCAACTAAACGTTCTTCAATTTGAGTTTTATAATCTTCAGACTTTTCTATTAAAGCTTGCTCTTCTTTTTCAGTTTCAGCAAGAATATCATTTAATTCACTCTTTTTGTGCTTTAAATGTGTTTCACGCTCTTTTAAACGATCTTTAGTTCCAGAAATAACTTCTTTTTTCTGTTCTATTTGTGCTTTAAATTCTCTAATGTGCTTTTCGGCTAATTCAATTTCAAGTTCTTGAAATTCAACCTCTTTTGTTAAAGAATTAAATTCTCTGTTATTTCTAACATTTTTTTGTTGCTCGCTATACTTTTTAATTAAAGACTTAGATTCTTCAATTTGGTTTTTCTTAGCAATAATATCGTTGTCTGTAACCTCTAAACTTGCAACAAGTTTATCTAATCTTATATTTAATCCGGCAACTTCATCTTCTAAATCGCGAACTTCTAAAGGAAGTTCTCCACGTACATTTCTAATTTCATCTATACGAGAATCGATGAGTTGTAAATCGTAAAGCGCTCTTAAACGCTGTTCTACAGTTGCTTCTTTCTTTTTAGCCATACTTTAAAAATACTTAACAGGATTTGTATTTGTCTCTGATAAAATGATGGCAAAATTAGTAATTTTTTTTGTAAGATACGCTACTAAAAGGTTTTTTGTGAACTGTTCGCTTTCATAATGTCCAATATCTGCCAAAAGTATACTGTTTTCTGCCATAAAAAAGTCGTGATATTTTAAATCGGCAGTTATAAAAACATCAGCACCAGATGCTTTAGCTGCTTGAATAGCAAAACTTCCTGAGCCTCCTAAAACGGCAATTTTCTTTATGGGTTTGTTAAGAAATGAAGAATGCCTAATGAACGGTGTATTCATTTTCGTTTTTAAATGGTTTAGAAACGCTAATTCGTCCATAGATGTTGGTAATTCGCCAATCATTCCCATGCCTATATTCTGGTTTTTGTTTTCTATAGTGGTAATTTCATAAGCTACTTCTTCGTAAGAATGCGACTTAAATAGGGTTTGAATAACTTGACTTTCTATATGCTTGGGAAATGTGATGGATATTTTTGTTTCGGCTTCAACATGTGTTGTTCCTTTCTCGCCTTTTGTAGGATTAGAATTTTCGTTGCCATTATAAGTGCCGTAGCCTTCTACATTGAAACTGCAATTTTTATAGTTACCAATACTGCCTGCTCCTGTATTGAATAAAGTAGCTCGTAATTGTTCGGCTTCATCCTTAGGAACATAGGTGGTTAGTTTTTTTATGGTTTCGCTTTGCGGAATTAATATGTGTTTATTTACTAGCTCTAGCTGATTGCAAATCATATCGTTTACGCCTTGTAAAGCATTATCTAAAGCAGTATGCATGCTGTAAATAGCAATATCGTGTTTAATGGCTTTTATAACGACGCGCTCAACATAATTTTTGCCTGTTAGTTTTTTTAAACCTTTAAAAATAATAGGGTGGAAGCTAACTATTAGGTTGCAGTTTTTTTCTATGGCTTCGTCTACAACGGCTTCAAGGGTGTCTAATGTAACTAGTACGCCTGTAACGTTTGTGTTTTTATTGCCTACTAAAAGCCCAACATTATCAAAGCTTTCGGCGTACGATAATGGCGAGAGTTCTTCTAGGTGGTTAATTATATCTTGAACAATCATGTGTTATTTTGTTTGTATCAAAGATAAAATATTATACTATCACAAGTAAAATTTTATTTTATAAGGTATTTTCAATACTGAAATGGTATTAGCTATCTTGTGTAATATTAAATGATTTAAATATTGATTATATTCGAGCCTTAGTATTTATAATCATTTTCGATTTCGTTATTGTGAAGTTAATTAGAAAAATATGTTTTCCTATTATGCCTATTTATTACGGCGTAACAAGTTTACGAAATAAATTATACGATTTAGGTTTAAAACAATCTACTACCTACAATTTTCCTGTTATTTGTGTGGGGAATTTAAGTGTTGGTGGTACAGGAAAAACACCTATGATTGAGTATTTAATTTCTTTGCTTAAAGACGATTATAAAGTAGCAACTTTAAGTAGAGGTTATAAAAGAAAAACAGAAGGGTTTCAATTGGCTAATGAGTCTTCGTCTGCTGAATCTATAGGAGATGAACCATTTCAGTTTTATAGTAAATTCAACAAAGAAATTTTAGTTGCTGTTGATTCTGATAGACGAAATGGTATTGAAACTTTGCAAAGTAATAATGCCCCAGAGGTTATTTTACTTGATGATGCTTTTCAGCATAGAAAAGTAAAGGCAGGATTTAATATTTTGCTAACTACTTACGGAAATCCGTATTTTAATGATGTTGTTTTACCAACAGGGAATTTGAGAGAACCAAGAAGAGGTGCAAAGCGAGCAAACATTATTGTTGTAACTAAATGCCCAATAGGATTAACAGAGAACGAAAAAAATAAAATTATTGAGCAGATAAAACCAAAATCGCATCAGCATGTTTTTTTTAGTTCTATTGCTTATGCTAATGAGGTTTTTTCTTTAGATTCTAGTATTAAAGTTGAAGATTTAAATGATTTTACTTTGGTAACAGGTATTGCAAATGCAAACCCTTTGGTTGATTTTTTAAATGATAAAAATTTAAAGTTTGAACATTTAAATTTTAAAGATCATCATGAGTTTTCTAAGGAAGATATTGCAGTGTTAAATAAAAAATCACGTATTGTAACTACCGAAAAAGATTTTATGAGATTAAAACAATACGACTCTTTAAAAGCTAAGTTATTTTATTTACCAATAACTACGGTTATTGATGATAGTACAGCATTTAATACATTAATTAAAACGTTTGCAAATTCTTAGGCAGACTTGTTAGCATCACCAGCTAAGGCATTGTAAAGTTTTTTTTCAAACTCTTCTTGCTTAAACGGTTTAGGAATAATATCTGTAAAGCCAGCTTCATCAAATTCATGCATTTTGTCTTCAATGGTTACGGCAGTTAAAGCAAAAATGGTTAATTCTTTATCAAAAGCTCTAACGCGTTTGGTTGCTTCCATACCACTAATTCCTGGCATGTGAATATCCATTAAAATAATGTTGTAGTCGTTGGCTTTTATCATATCAACTGCATCTTCACCATTATCAATTATATCACACTTAAGATTCATTTTAGTAAGAATCTTTTTGGTAATCATTTGGTTTATTTTATTGTCTTCAACTACTAAAATCTTAACTTTTGTTAAGTCTAATTCTTCAGTATTTCCGCTAAAATAGGTTACTTTTCTTTCTTTGGCTTCTTCAACAGATGTGTACTCTAAAGGTATTTCAAAATAGAAAGTTGTTCCTTTTTCTAATTCACTTCTAACGTAAATCTTACCTTTTAAAATGTCTATTAAACCTTTTACAATAGAAAGACCTAAACCTGTACCTCCGTATTTTCTGTTAATTTGAATAGAACCTTGAGAAAAGCTTTCAAACATATTGTCTTGCTTCTCTTGGCTAATACCAATACCATTATCTTCAATTTCAAATCGAAGTGTATACTTGCTGTCTTCTTGCTCAATTTTATATATTCTTATCCAGATATCTCCGTCTTTAGTAAACTTAATAGAGTTACCAATTAGGTTAATAAGGATTTGTGAAATTTTCAATTGATCGGCAATAAAGTTTTCTGGTAAATCTTTATCGTATTCAAAATGAAGTTTAACATTATTATCGTTTGCTGAATTATTTAAGGCAAGAATAATATTGTTTATTTTCTTTTTTAAGTTGAACGATTCTGGATCTATTTCAACTTTATTCGCTTCAATTTTGTTAATTTGAAGGATGTCATTAATAAAGGTTAAAAGGTAATCGCCTGAAAATTTTAATGATTTTAAATGCTGAATTTGTTCAGGTTTTGGGTTTTCTTCTAACAACATATTGCTTAATCCTGTTACAGCATATAGTGGTGTACGTAACTCATGAGTAACAGTAGATAAGAAATTAGCTTTCGTTTTTGATGCTAATTCTGCTTTTTCTTTCGCAATAATAAGTTCTCCATTCTTTTTATGAAGCATATTATTGGTTTTCAATCTGATGTTATTATTCTTGTAAAGCGATAAAGTTAAAAGTGATAATATAGTAATTAAGGCAACACTTAAAATAGATGTTAACGTGTTTAGGTTTTTATCTTCTTCTGCTTCTTCTTTATTTTTTTTGTTTTGTTCAATTTGCTCGTTCAGCTTGTTTTGTATATCACTGTTTGTTGATGAATAAGCAATTTTTAGATTTCTTAGTGAATCAGATAGTTTTATATGCCGTTTTAAGTAATCATTAGATAGTTTGAAGTTATTAATGTTTTCATTAATATTACTTAGTACTGAATAACCTTCGTTTAGTACACTAGCATAGTTGTTGTTTTTAGCAATTTGTAATCCTTCGCTAGCATAGCTTAATGCTCTTTCGTCATCATTTAAATTACTGTAAATAATACCTTGTTTTATAAGAGCTTTACTTTGAGTTTTTAAATCTTCTGTTTTTTTAGCTAGTGCTAAAGATTGATCAATTATAGATCTTGCTTTTCTGTAGTTTTTTAAAAGCATATAGGCTTTTCCTTCTTCAAGAAGTGTTTCTGCTAATTTTTTCTCTAAGCCTTCTTGTAAAAATAAATTTCTTGCAGATTTAAAATAATCGGCTGCTTGTGAGTAGTCTTTTTTGCTTACATATACTTCTCCTAAAGTTTTATAAGAATCTGCTAAATTAGCATCGTCTTTTATAGTTCTTTGGATTTCAATTGAAGTGTTAAGTGATGTTATGGCATTATCACTTTCATCATTTACAAGCTGTAATCTAGCTTTTATAGTGTGGATAATTCCTAGATTTTTTTTATTGTTTAACTTTTCGGCTAATTTGAAGGCTTCATTTATATTATTTTGTACCTCTAAATAATTATAATTGTTTAATGCCGAACGAGCTTCTTCTATACGAAAGTTAATTTTTCCCTGAAGTATTTCAGGGTCGTTATCTATCGATTTTTGTGCAGAAATACTGATGCTAAATAACAGTACTGCTATGTATATGTAGTTTCTGATTTGGGTCATTTCATTAAATCTTACCGACAAATATAATTATTTTATCGACAAAACACACTTTTTTTCCGATAAATTACATATTAAATCAATTATTCTTGAAGAATAACCTGTTTCATTATCGTACCACCCAATAATTTTCACCATATTTCCTATAACTGATGTCATACCAGAATCAAAAATACATGAATGTGAGTTTCCAACAATGTCTATGGATACAATAGGATCTTCAGTATATTCTAAAATGCCTTTATATTGTTTTTTGGAAGCATCTTTAAATGCTTTATTTATATCTTCAATAGAAACATTTTTTTTTACATTAAATGTAATATCTGTTAAAGATCCATTAATAACAGGAACTCTTATGCCACAGCCACCAATAACTTCAGATAGTTCTGGGAATATTTTCGTAAGTGCTTTTGCTGCTCCTGTTGTGGTAGGTACAATAGATTGACTAGCAGCTCTAGAGCGTCGTAAATCGCGATGTGGTTGATCGTGTAAACTTTGGTCGGTAGTATAGGAGTGTACCGTGGTTATATATGCTTGATTGATGCCGCAAAGTTTATTAATGATATCAATCATTGGTGCCGCATTGTTGGTAGTGCAAGATGCATTAGAAATTATAGTTTCTGTACCATCAATACTTTGTTCATTTACTCCTAAAACAATAGTTTTAATACCGTCATCTTCAGAAGGAACACTTAAAATAACTTGTTTGGAGCCATTTTTAATATGATTTTGCAAATCAGAAGCCGTTTTGAATTTTCCGGTAGATTCAATTACAAAATCAATATTATAAGGTTGCCAATCAATATCTTTAGGGTGTTTTTTATTTGATAATGGAATTTTTATATCATTAACAATAATATCATTATTGTTGTTTGTAATAGTCCCCTTAAATATACCATGTACACTGTCGTATTTTAATAAATGACTCAGCGTTTTAGCATCGGCTAAATCATTTATTGCTACAACTTGAATATTTTTATGGCTTTCAGCTAGTCTAAATACACGTCTGCCTATTCTGCCAAAGCCATTAATTGCTATGCGAATCATGATTAGTTAATATGTTTTTGAGCATGGTAAGATGAGCGAACCAGTGCACTGCTTTCTACATGACGAAAACCTAATTCTAAACCAATATTTTCGTATTCTTTAAATTGGTCTGGATTTATAAATTGTTTTACTGGTAAATGCTTTTTACTTGGTTGTAGATATTGACCAATAGTGACTACATCTACATGGTTTGCTTTTAAATCGTGAAGCGTTTCTATAACTTCTTCTCTTGTTTCACCTAACCCTAGCATAATGCCCGATTTTGTACGTCGTTGCCCTTGTTGTTTTAAATATTTTAAAACGCCCATACTTCTATCGTATTGTGCTTGAATTCGAACCTCACGTGTTAAACGGCGAACAGTTTCAATGTTATGCGATACAACTTCTGGTGCTACGTCAATAATTCTGTCTATATGTTGTTCTATACCTTGAAAATCAGGGATTAAAGTTTCAAGCGTAGTTTCTGGGTTCATTCTACGAACAGCTTTCACAGTTTCAGCCCACATAATGCTTCCCATATCCTTTAAATCATCTCTATCAACACTTGTTAATACAGCGTGTTTAATTTTCATTAATTTAATTGAACGTCCAACTTTTTCAGGTTCATCCCAATCAACAGTTTCAGGGCGCCCTGTTTTTACACCACAAAACCCACAAGATCGTGTGCAAACGTTACCTAAAATCATGAAGGTTGCTGTGCCTTCTCCCCAACATTCGCCCATATTAGGACAGCTACCAGAAGTACAGATAGTATTTAATTTGTACTTATCTACCAAGCCTCTTAGTTCTGTGTATTTTTTTCCAGTAGGAAGCTTAACTCGAAGCCATTTTGGTTTAGCTTGACGCTCGGGTAATATATTAGATGCGGTGTCTTTATTCATGCTGTTATAATAAGGGAGCAAAGATACAAAGTATTCTTTTAAATTTTTTTATAAAGTGGTAAGATACCAAATACTAAAAGCGATTAAAAAAGTAATTCCTAACCAGCTTAAAACATGAAGTGTTTTTGAAGGATGCCATTCTTTAGGTGTGTGTTTACTCGAAATTAGTACGTAGTTAATTATAGCAAAAAAAGGAGCTGTTATGAAAGACAAAATAGTGGCAACTTTAATTAAAAGTCCCATTTCTGATGCTAAAAATAAAAAGATGCAAATGGTTCCTGTAGCTAGTAAAGTAACCCAAAAAATATAATTAAATTTTGAGGGTTTTTTAAATAATAATTGTGTGGCTTTTGCCATAACTCTTGGTGATGCATCTAAGGTTGTTAATGTGGTGCTAAACATAGTTGTAAATGCTGCAATACCAATAATAATATACGCCCAATTACCCAAGCTTGCTGTGTACATGTTTATTAGTTGACTAGAAAAAACTCCAGCCGAACTACTAAATGTTTTTCCACTGTTAAACATAACTAAAGCTCCTAGCGTTAAAAAACCAATACCTAGAATGATTGTACTTAAATACCCTATGTTGAAGTCAAATAATATAGATTTCGGATTGTAATGTTTTGAGTTTTTATTTTTTTCTACGGTCCATAATGATTGCCAAATAGAAACATCTAAAGGAGCAGGCATCCAACCCATAAAAGCAATTAAAAAAGCAATTTCTAAACTGTTATTAGGGAGTATTTGTTGAAAAGAAATTGGATATGCGTTTTTACTTAATGCTATGAATACGGCTAGAATAGTGCTTATTGTAAGTGTAATAATAATAACTTTCATTAACCTATCTAGTAATTTGTATTTTCCAAGTATTAAAATTGAAATACATATTGCTAAAATAATAATAGTCCATATTTCGACACTAAAATTATTCCCAAAAAGTGTAAACGCTATACCTGCTGTTACAATAGTTACAGCGGTTTGAATTGTAAACATAGTTGCAAAATTGAGTATGTAATAGATTGCTAAAACACCTTTACCTAATTTATTATACCCATCTAATAAACTTTCTCCTGTAGCTGCAGCATATCTTGGACCAAATTGAAAAAAAGGATATTTAAACACATTTACTAAAAGTAACGCCCAAAGTAAACCCATGCCAAAATCGGCACCAGCTCTTGTAGATTGCACTAAGTGTGATACTCCAATGGCTGCACCTGCAAATAATAAACCTGGACCAAGGTTTTTGAGTTTAGAAAGCATTTTAATTTTTCTGAATAATTTCTGCTAACAGTTTTTTAGCACGAAGCAGTTTTACTTTTACATTATTAATAGGTTCTTTAAGTTGAAAAGAAATTTCTTTATAACTTAATTCTTGAAAATAACGAAGATTTATGACTTCTTGATAATGAGGTTTTAGTTTTTTAATATCACGCAATAATTTTGCTAAATGTTGTTCGGTAATAAGTTCATCTTCAGCTGAAGGCGACTCATCTAAAATTTGATGAACTGATTTGTCATCATTGGAAATAATTTGCGAGATAGAGTTTTTTTCCTTTCTCAATAAATCTATATGAATGTTTTTTGAAATAGTGATTAACCACGTTTTAAATTTGAAGCTATCATCAAAAGTTTCAATTTTATCAAAAGCTTTAGAAAAAGTTTGAATGGTTATGTCTTCGGCGTCATTTTCATTTTGAATACGCTTTAACTGAAATCCATAAACGGTATCCCAATAAGTATCTAATAGGAAATTAAATGCTTTTTGGTCGTTCGCTTTTGCACGTTTAATAGCTTCTTCTATTTCCAAAAATTAGGTTTTGATATAAGATTGTTTATAAAGATAGTTAATTGTGTTATAATTAGAAAAATTTCTAAAAAAGGAAGCCAAATTAATAGATCTATTTCATTCAATTTTTTTGATGAAAACCCTATAATTATATATTGAAATAATATTCTGAATAAAAATAAGCCTAGTATTAATTGCCAATTATAATTTGAAATGAAAAGAAATATAGATAAAAACCAAAACAAGAAATTAGAGCTATATAATAAGGTTAATAGTATTTTGTGTTTTGATTTGTAATGTTTAGCTGTTGAAACATGACGCCTTTTTTGTTTAAACCAGTTTTTAAAAGATGTTTTAGGATTAGATTCTGTAAAGCTTTCTTTAGAGAATGCTATAGCAGTATTCTTTCTAGTAGCTACTTGGTTTATAAATAAATCATCATCGCCAGAGAGAATTTTTATGTGTTTTATAAAACCGTTAGCATTAAAAAACTCTTTCTTAGTATAAGCTAGATTTCTTCCAACACCCATATAAGTTAAGCCAATTTTTGCAAAAGAAAAATATTGAATAGCAGTAATTAATGTTTCGAACCGAATGAGTTTGTTTAAGAGCGAGTTTTTAATTTTTGAATAAGCTCCGTAACCTAAAATAATTGTTTCTTCATTATTAAAATGAGAACTCATTTCTTTAATCCAATGTTTCGAAATAGGTTTGCAATCGGCATCAGTGAATAAAAGAAATTTATTTTTTGAAGCTTTTATACCAAGGGTTAACGCATATTTTTTATTTCCCCAAAAGGCTTCAATATTTTTTACATCAACAATTCTAATATTTGAGTGCTGTTCGGAAAAATATTCCATAACATCGAGAGTATTATCGCTAGAAGAGTCATTGATTAAAACAATTTCAAAATCAGGATAATCTTGAGAAATTATAGAAGGTAAAAAGTTTTTTAAATTTTCAGCTTCGTTTTTAGCACAAATAATAACTGAAACAGGAGCGTTAGTTGGTTTTTCTTTTCTAAGTTTAAGAAAAGCAAATCTTCCGAAAAAAATAAAATAAAATACGGCTTGAATAAAAACTACAACAGAGAAGCTGTAGAAAATAAAATCAAGTATGCTCATAAAATGCTATGAGTGTTGAGGTTCGTTACAATCACTAAATTGATCTGGTGTTTTACCACAAAAACCGCAAGCTTCTCCTTCTTGGTTTAGCACAGGGTTTTGACTAGCACAAGTTCCAGCAAATTTACCATCTTTTTTTGCCCAAATTTTAATAGCAATACCACCAATTCCTACAGCTAATAAAACGATTGTAATTAAAAGAAGTTTCATGTGTTTATAATTATTGATTTTTGTCGGTCACATGTAGCATTCATTTAAACATTTTCTTAGATGTCGAAAATTTAGTTATGAATGTTTCATGTGTTTTTTAAATTTTAAACAAAGATAATGCTTTTAGTAAAAAGCAAAATAAGATACATGCTAGAAATTTGCGTGACTAATTGATTTTTTATGTGTCTTATGGTTAATTATTTGTAAATTAACATTCTAACCAATTAAATTATTTATTTTATGAAAAAATTATTCGCAGAATTTTTTGGAACATTTTGGCTTGTTTTTGGAGGCTGTGGTAGTGCTGTTTTCGCAGCAGGTTTTCCAGAGTTAGGTATTGGATTTGTAGGAGTAGCTTTGGCGTTTGGTCTTACAGTTTTAACAATGGCTTATGCTGTTGGTCATATTTCTGGAGGACATTTTAATCCAGCAGTTTCTCTTGGTCTGTGGGCTGGGGGTAAGTTTGAAGCTAAAGATTTATTAGGCTATATAGTTGCACAGTTAATAGGTGCTATTGCTGCAGCTGGTGCTTTGTATTTAATTGTAACTAATAAAGCAGACTTCACAACTATTGGAGGTTTTGCTGCAAATGGTTATGGTGAATTATCTCCAGATGGTTATTCTATGACTGCTGCACTAATTGCAGAATTTTTATTAACCATGTTTTTCCTATTAATTATTTTAGGAAGTACTAATGATAGAGCGCCTAAAGGTTTTGCGCCAATAGCTATTGGTTTAGGTTTAACATTAATACATTTAATTAGTATTCCTATTACTAATACATCTGTTAATCCTGCCCGTTCTACTAGTCAAGCATTATTTGCAGGTACAGAATTTACTGCTCAACTTTGGTTGTTTTGGGTTGCTCCTATAGCGGGTGCTATTTTAGCAGGACTTATTCACAAAGCTTTATTTGATAAAGAATAAAACAAGAATGATTATAGTATAAAAAAAAGCCTCATTTTTTAATAAAATGCGGCTTTTTTATTGTAAGTCTATTTCAGCTACCATATGATCTAAAGAAGCTGTAGAGTTTCCTCCTTTAGGTTCTATGGTAATATTTAAAGCTAATGCGTTTTCTGTATAAGGAATAGCTTTTAACTGTCTGTCTGTTTCACTTAAAATTCCTAAACTAACCATTTTACCTTGTAGTTCTGCCCAAATTTGGTAACATTGTTCTTCTGGGAGCTGTGGTAAAGAAACCACATCAATCATAGATGTCTTTTCTTTAGGGTTTATATAGGCTACCGTTTTTAAGTTTTTTGCTCGGTTATTACCTTGCATAATATATTTGTATGTGTTAGGGTCATTAAGCTCTTTAAATTGTTGCATAATTTCGTCTAACTTTTTGTTGTTCATTTCTATATCACTTCTTAAATCAAAAATTTCATCAACAACCACTTGGTTTTCACTAGATAATTTTTGGTTTTGTGAGTAAAATGAATACGCAGTACCAGCAAAAATTAATGCTGCAATACTTGCTGCGACACTAAATTTATACCAGGTTTTTTGTTTGTAAGATGTCTGCATTTTAACTACAGGCGTTTCATCAAGTTCATCTAAAATGTTATTTAAGATGCTTTTAGGAGCTTCAACAGCATTACTTTTAGCAACTATTTCTAAGTTGTATTGTAATGTGTTGTACGAATTCTGTACTTCTGGGTATTTTGAAATATAAGATTCAACCTTTTCTGTTTCAGCAGAAGTAGTTTCACCTAGTAGATATTTTTCTAATAGGCCAGAATTTAAAAAAGTATTTATTTTCTCATTCATGACGTTATTTATTTAGGATTATAGATTTTTTTCAATTCGCGTAATCCAATTTTTAATCTCGATTTTATGGTTCCCAATGGAATATTTAATTCGTCGCTGGCTTCCTGTTGTGTCATACCCTCAAAAAAGAGTGCATTTATTACTATTTGATATTTTTCATCTAAACTACTTAGATGCTTTTTAATATCTAAAACATCTTCGTTTAAACCGTTCGATGTTATTTTATATACGTTTGAAGTTTCTATTTGGACTTCTTTACCGCTTTTGTTTTTTAAAGACCTTGTTTTGTCTATGGCTGTATTGTATGCAATTCTATAAAGCCATGTAAATAGTTTCGCTTTGCTAGCATCGTATTTTTTTGCATAACGCCATATTTTTACAAAACTTTCTTGCAGTACATCTTGCGCAGTATCATCGTCTTTTATTATTTTTTTTATAACACCAAATAACGAGTCTGCGTAGTTTTCATACAGCAGTGTTATGGCTTTTTTATCACCACGTTCTAATAAATAAACTATTTCTTTTTCTATAGCTGAAATCAAGATAATGTTGGTTTAGTATATGTTTAACTATGATACTTAATTACATCAAAGTTAGAAATTTCTTTTAGATTATAAGATGTTTACTTCGGCTTCAATAGAAATATTAAAAAGACGCTTCACCGTTTTTTGTATTAATTTTGATAGATTTAAAATGTCTTCACCTTTTGCATTTCCATAATTTACTAGTACTAAAGCTTGTTTTTTATGTACACCATAATTTCCAAAACGTTTTCCTTTAAATCCTGCTTTTTCAATAAGCCAACCTGCAGGAACTTTTACTTCATCATCCGAAACAATATAACTAGGAATGTCTTCAAAATTTTTTGCTAATATATTGAATTGTGATTTTGATATTACTGGGTTTTTAAAGAAGCTACCACTGTTACCAATATGTTTAGGGTCTGGTAGTTTGCTTTCTCTAATAGCTATAACTGCTTTTGAAACATCTTGAATAGTTGGCGTTTTTATTCCTGAATCTTCAAGTTGAGATGCAATAGCTCCATAATTAATATTCAATTTATGGTTGCGTTTTGTAAGCTTGAAGGTAACACTTGTTATAATGTATTTGCCTTTAACTACATTTTTAAAGATGGAATTTCTATAGCCAAAATTACAATCAGCTTTATTAAAAGATTCTATGTTACCGGTTTCTATTGAAAGAGCTTCACATGAAACAAAATGATCTTTTAATTCTACGCCGTAAGCTCCAATGTTTTGTATAGGAGCTGTTCCTACATTTCCAGGAATTAAAGACATGTTTTCAAGACCTCCAAAATCATTTTTTAAACACCATAAAATAAGTTCATGCCAATTTTCGCCAGCATTAACTTTAATTATGGCAAAATCTTCATCTTCAGAAACAATAGAAATCCCTTTTAAATTAAGTTGAATAACTAAAGCGTCTTGATTTTTAGTTAGTAACATATTACTGCCACCACCTAAAATAAGTTTATTAGGTTGGTTTTTAAGAGATAGGGCTTTTTTTAAGCTATCTATGCTATTGACTGAAACAAAATAATCTGCTGTAACATCAATACCAAAAGTATTATATGGTTTTAAAGATATGTTTTGTTCTATATGCACTAGTCTTTATATGCTTTTAAAGCTTCTTTTAAAATATTAACAGCTTTTATTAGCTTCTCTTTATTAAGTACGTAAGCAATCCTGATTTGGTTTATGCCAATACCAGGGGAGGAGTAAAAGCCAGCTGCTGGAGCTACCATAACAGTCTCACCATCAATGTCAAAGTCTTCTAAAAGCCATTGTGCAAATTTATCAGAATTTTTTATAGGTAATTCTACCATACAATAAAAAGCACCTTTAGGTTTAGCTATTTTTATACCTTCAATTTTTTGCAATTCTGTAATTAAAGTATCTCGTCTTTCAACATATTCTTTTGTAACAGCATCAAAATAGCTTTGAGGTGTATCTAAAGCGGCCTCACTAGCAATTTGAGCATAAGTTGGAGGGCTTAAACGCGCTTGAGCATATTTTAAAACGGTTTGTCTTACGCTTTTGTTTTTTGTTACTAAACAACCAACTCTTGCGCCACACATACTGTAACGTTTAGAAACAGAGTCAATTATAATGGTGTATTCATCTAAGCCATCTAGTTGCATTACAGAAAAATGTTTGTTACCATCGTAAACAAATTCACGATACACTTCGTCTGCAATTAAAAATAAGTCATGCTTTTTGGCAATTTCACCTAGTTGTTTAATTTCTTCTTCAGAATATAAATAGCCTGTAGGGTTTCCAGGGTTACAAATTAATATAGCTCTGGTTTTAGGTGTAATTAGTTTTTCAAATGTTTCAACAGATGGTAAAGCAAAATTGTCATCAATATTACATATTGCAGGAACTACTTTTACTCCAGTAGCTGTTGAGAACGCTATATAATTAGCATAAAAGGGTTCTGAAATAATAACTTCATCACCTGGATCTATAATGCTGCTAAATAAAAAATAAAGGGCTTCACTAGCTCCTGTGGTTACAATAATATCTTTTGGAGATATTAATATGTTATGTTTTTTGTAATAAGCAGCAAGTTTTTTTCTATATGTTTCAGAGCCTTCCGATCTAGAATAAGAAAGTATTTCTACATCATTATTCTTTACGGCTTCTAGAGCAATTTCAGGGGTTTTAATATCTGGTTGACCAATGTTTAAATGGTATATATGTTTACCCTCTTTTAAAGCTTGTTCAGCAAAAGGAACTAACTTACGTATAGGAGATTCTGGCATTAAGTGCCCTTTTTTTGATATAGTTGGCATGTGTTTTATTTAGGTGCAAATATGAAGAAATTATCTTAAAGTTTTTTTAAAAACGCTTCTAAATTAGAAGACTACTCTTAAGATTCGTAAATTTATTATGTTTAAACTGAATATTGAATAATGAAAAAGCTTTTTATGCTCATAATATTGTTTTTTTGTGTGAATAATTTGAGTTTTTCTCAACAAAAATTCACTATTCAGAATAAAAAACAATCAGATAAAATTAGTTTCAAACTAATTAATAATTTAATTGTTGTACCAGTCGAAATTAATGGTGTTATTTTGTCTTTTTTGATAGATACAGGAGTTACTAAATCAATGATTTTTAATTTTTTGAATGTATCAGATACTTTAAGGTTATACAATACAGAAAAAATATTTTTAAGAGGTTTAGGAGAAGGGAAGTCTATTGAAGCACTTAAATCTATTAAGAATATTTTAAAAATAGGAGATGTAATAAATTTAGACCAAGATTTGTATGCTATATATGATTCAAATTTAAATTTTGCTCCCAGATTAGGAATTCCAATTCACGGTATTATTGGTTATGATTTATTTAAAGATTTAGTGGTTGAAATAAATTATTCTAATAGATTTATTCGACTTACTAATCCTGAAAAATATAGATATAAAAAATGTGATAAGTGTGAGAGACTTAATTTAGAATTTTATAGAAATAAACCTTATATAAATGCAGAAATTAAAGTTAATGATGATAAAATTCCTATTAAATTATTAATAGATTCTGGTGGGAGTGACTCAATCTGGTTATTTGAAGATGATTCATTAGGCATAGATTCTAAGGATAAATATTTCTATGATTTTTTAGGACATGGTTTAAGTGGAAGTGTATATGGAAAACGCTCGAAACTAGAATCTTTTTATTTAAAAAGTTTCGAATTAAAAAACACGAATGTTGCTTATCCAGACTCAAGTTATACTCTACATGCAAGAAAAGTAAAAAATCGTAATGGTAGTTTGTCTGGTAATATATTAAAACGATTTAATGTTATAATTGATTATAACAAATCTATAATAACACTAAAAAAAAATAGTCATTTTAAAGATAAGTTTAGTTATAATAAAAGTGGTATTGAATTAGCTCAAGACGGTTTAAGGTTTATTAAAGAATTAGATAATAAAATAAATTCTAATATGATAAAAAGTGCTGAATCTTCTACTAATACAAAAATTGTTATCGATACACAATATAAAATGTCTTTAAAGCCTGCCTATGCTATTGTAGAGTTAAGAAATAATTCTCCAGCACAAAAAGCAGGTTTGCAATTAGGAGATGTAATATTAAGCGTGAACGAAAAGCAAGCATTCAATTTTTCGTTACAACAATTAATGCATTTATTTTATGCAGAATCAGGGAAAAACATGAAGTTGAAAGTTGATAGAAAGGGTGAAATATTGACTTTTAAATTTCAATTAGAAGATGTTTTTAAATAAAAAAGGTCTAAACATTAAGTTTAAACCTTTTTTATGATATACTACACGATTATTGTTGTACAATACTTTTGTCTTTCTTTTTTAAAACACTTTCCCCAGCAGAATCAACTACTAAGCCTTTTATTTTTAAAGCAATTGTTGGAGTATCTGCGTTAGAAATAACAGTAATTGTTTTTCTAATTGGATTTACTCTATTAGTGTCATATTTAACTTGAATTTCACCAGTTTTTCCTGGTAATATTGGTTCTTTAGACCATTTAGGAATCGTACAACCGCAACTAGATGTAACCTTAGAAATAATTAAAGGAGCTTCGCCAGTATTGGTAAATTCAAATACACGTTTACCATCCGAACCTTTTTCAATCGTTCCGTAATCTATAGTATCCGATTTAAATTCAATTTTTGCTACTTTGTCTTGAGCATTCAAGCTAAAACTTATTAATCCTATAAATAAAATTGTAATTAATTGTTTCATATTTTTTGTGTTTATATTATTTTATCAATAACCTTACTTCTTTTTATAAGGCTTATTTATTCTTTTTATCTGTTGTATTCTATGTCAAACATAGGTTCTTTTGCTGTCATCTGCAAAAATATTGGACGAAATGCATAAAACTTAACATGTTTTCTATAGTTATTCATTTAAAAATAAAGCCTTTTTTATTATTTCGATCTGTTATCAACTTTCACAACAAAAGAAATATAAGTACTTTTGCTCATCAATATTCAAAAACTATTCCAAAGTATGCAAATTCCATCAAAGTATGATGCAAATCAGGTAGAAAGTAAGTGGTACGATTACTGGATGAAACATAATTATTTTCATTCAACACCAGACGAAAGAGAGCCTTATACTATAGTCATTCCACCGCCAAATGTTACGGGCGTATTGCACATGGGACACATGCTTAATAACACGATTCAAGATGTATTAATTCGTCGTGCGCGTTTACAAGGAAAAAATGCGTGTTGGGTACCAGGTACCGATCATGCATCAATTGCTACCGAAGCGAAGGTTGTTGCTAAGTTAAAAGAGCAGGGTATTGATAAAAATGACTTAACTCGTGATGAATTTTTAGCCCACGCTTGGGATTGGACACATGAGTACGGAGGTGTTATTTTAGAACAGTTGAAGAAATTAGGGTGTTCTTGTGATTGGGATAGAACGAAGTTTACCATGGATGCTGACATGTCTGAAGCTGTAATAAAAGTGTTTGTAGATTTACATGAAAAAGGCTTGATTTATCGCGGTTATCGAATGGTAAACTGGGATCCAGAGGCAAAAACAACACTTTCTGATGAAGAAGTAATTCATGAAGAACGTCAAGGAAACCTATATTACTTAAATTATAAAATAGAAGGAAGTGATGATACGCTAACTATAGCAACCACACGTCCTGAAACTATTTTTGGAGATACAGCAATTTGTATAAATCCTAATGATGAGCGTTTTGTACACTTACGTGGAAAAAAAGCCATCGTGCCAATTTGTAATAGAGTTATTCCTATTATTGAAGATGAATATGTTGATGTGGAATTTGGAACAGGTTGTTTAAAAGTAACACCTGCGCATGACGAAAACGATAAAAATTTAGGTGATAAGCACAAATTAGAAGTTATTGATATTTTTAATGAAGATGCTAGTTTAAATAGTTTCGGACTTCATTTTGAAGGTCAAGATCGTTTTGTGGCTAGAAAATCAGTTGCTAAAGAATTAGAAGCATCTGGTGTTTTAGTTAAAACGGAAACTCATATAAATAAAGTAGGAACTTCAGAAAGAACGAAAGCAGTTATAGAGCCTCGTTTAAGCGATCAGTGGTTTTTAAAAATGGAAGAATTGGTAAAACCTGCAATTGAAGCTGTTTTAGGTGAAGATGCCGATATAAAATTGTTTCCAAAGAAATTTGAAAATACCTACCGTCATTGGATGACAAATATTCGCGATTGGAATATTTCGCGTCAACTCCTTTGGGGACAACAAATTCCTGCATATTTCTATGGTGATGGAAAAGAGGATTTTGTAGTTGCAGAAAATATTGAAGAAGCTTTAATAAAAGCAAGAGTAGCAGTTAACAATCAAGAGTTAACAGCCGATAGTTTACGTCAGGATACAGATGCGCTAGATACTTGGTTCTCATCTTGGTTATGGCCAATGAGTGTGTTTGATGGTATTCGTAACCCAGAAAACGAAGAAATAAAATATTACTACCCAACAAACGATTTAGTTACAGGACCCGATATTCTTTTCTTTTGGGTAGCCCGAATGATTATTGCAGGTTACGAGTATAAAGACGATAAGCCGTTTAATAATGTGTATTTAACAGGTTTGGTTCGCGATAAGCAACGTCGAAAAATGAGTAAAAGTTTAGGGAATTCTCCTGATGCTTTAAAACTTATTGAGCAATATAGTGCCGATGGTGTTCGTGTTGGATTACTATTAAGTTCTGCTGCTGGAAACGATTTAATGTTTGATGAAGCACTTTGCCAACAAGGAAAAGCATTTGGAAATAAAATTTGGAATGCTTTTAGATTGATTCAAGGTTGGGAAATTGATGAAACTATTCCACAGCCAGAAACCTCAAAAGTAGGGTTGGAGTGGTATGAAGCTAAGTTTCAAAAAGCTTTAGTAGAAATAGAAGATCATTTCAGTAAATACAGATTAAGTGATGCCTTAATGGCCATTTACAAGTTAATCATGGACGATTTTTCGTCATGGTTATTAGAAATTATCAAGCCAGCGTATCAAAAACCTATTGATGCTAAAACATATAAATCGGTTATTGAAGCTTTCGAAAATAATCTTAAAGTATTGCATCCGTTTATGCCATTTTTATCTGAAGATATCTGGCAGTATATTGTTGAAAGAACTCCAGAAGAAGCATTAATTGTTGCTAAATGGCCAGAATCTAAAGCTATAAATGAAACGTTAATTACTGAATTTGAATTTGCTTCGGAAGTTATTTCTGGAATTAGAAACATTCGTAAACAAAAGAATATTGCTTTTAAAGATGCTATTGGTTTTTCAGTTATAAACAATGAAAAGGCGAATACTACTTTTAATGGCGTTATAGCCAAATTAGGAAACCTTGAAAGTATAGAAGATACTACGGAAGCTATTGAAGGCGCTTTAACATTCAGAGTAAAATCTAACGAGTATTTTATTCCTATGGTTGGAGCTATTGATGTGGAAGCTGAAATTAAGAAGCTTACCGAAGAGTTAAACTATACCGAAGGCTTTTTAAAATCGGTACAAAAGAAACTATCTAACGAGCGTTTTGTTGCAGGAGCACCAGAGCAAGTTATAGCAAACGAACGTAAAAAAGAAGCCGATGCTCTAGCTAAGATTGAAACTTTAAAAACGAGTTTGGCTAGTTTGGGGTAGGTTTTTAGGAGGTTCGTTTAACGGTTATGTATAACAATAGTGCGGTTTTGTGTCCGAGGATTTTCCGCAGGAAAATCAGAGCGACCAAATGCGCACTAACCTTTGGTTAAGCATTAATTTAGAATTGTTTTCATAAAATGTTGTCACTGACTTTTTAATTCAAAAAATCAATTTCCTGAATATATTTCATCAATTCTTTTAATAATTGAATTATTGAAATTATTCTTCTTATTACGCAGTTTTCCTAAGCCCCAAATGATACTTTCGGCTTTTACATTCGTCTTAATTTTTTTATTACCAACTAGTCTTTCAAGAGATAGTTCTAGAGTTAATTTTGAATAAATTCCTAAATTTAAAAGTGAGGATTTGTTTACGGTAAATCTATTGTCATTTTTAAAATCAATTTCCTTTTCATTCCAAGATATTCCTTTAATATGACTCTCAATTTTTGTTGTTGAACCATCAACATTTTTATCATTGAGTTTGTTTTGAGTTTCAATATTTGTATTAGTTTTAAAATAATAAAAAGGGCTAAAAAAATGGAGTAATATAATTCCGGTAAAAATTAATAACACTTTTCGTTTTTTTAAAATCATAACTTGGTTATTTGATTTTAGTTTTTGTTGATTTTTAACTTGTTTACAACTACGTTGATATGAAATCGTTTTAATACTGCAATAAATTCAATATAAATATTTTATTTCATATGTTAAACGAAGTTAGCTAAAATTTCTGACAAACTCAAGTGCGTAAATAACCAAAAAGCGTACTAAAAGAAGAAGGGGGAATGATAGCTGCTAATTACATCTATTTAGAAATAATAATTTTTTGAACAGAGGTTTTATTCCCAGAATTAATAACTAAGAAATACATTCCAGAATTTAAGTTATTACTATTTATATCTAGTTTGTGAGATCCTATATTTTTAAAGTCATTAAAAATGGTTGCGACTTCTTTCCCAAGAATATTAATTATTTTTATTGAAACTTTTCCAGGTTCATCTAACTGATAAGTAACTAGACTGGATGAAGATATAGGATTAGGCGAAACTTTGGTAATTAATTGGTTTTTATCATTTTCTTTAACGCCTAAACTACTAATTTCCATAAACTCTGTTGGACTAAGTACAGACGGTGTCACTTTTACTGAATGTATAGCGCCTTTAAACCACGAAACTTTGTTCAATCTTACTCCTAAAGAAGTTTGACCAGAATTAATTATCTGGTAGTCAACATTGCCTTCTAATTCTTTTTGGCCATTAACATAATGCGCCATCACACCATCTTTATATGTCAATGCTGCGTGGTTCCAAGTATCTAAGTTGTGGGTAAAAGAATAATCTAATAAGGCTTTACTTGAACTTCCAGATTTTATAAACGTATCAAGCGTCCAATTATCATCATTATTGTTTCGTAATTCTATGAGTATTCTGTTACTATCATCTTGTTGAAAATGAAGAAACCGTTGTTCTGTGCCACCACTAGTATAAGGTTTGAAAATAATTTCAACAGTAAATGCAGTAACTCCAGCCATAGGATTGTTAGCTACAATAAGGCCGTCATCAATACCGTTAAATTCAACAGCAGAACCTATATCGGTTTCTATTACTTTAGGATTTCCAATAATTTCAACATTATTTCCTCCAATTATTGAAAGATTGTCAACTTGCCAAAATATAGGTTCTTGAGCAATGCATATTGATAATGAATTGAGTACTAAAATTATTGAAATAAATTTCTGCATTTTATGCTTTTTAGTTGAAATAATTCTTGCTAGCAACTTAATAATATGAGTGGTTATTAAGAGTTAAATAGAATTGACGAAATAGTGTTTTTATTACTCTCTATACAAAAAGTAATTATTTACTAAATCAATGTAGTTTTGTTTAGCTTCGTCTTCGTTAACGTTTTTAGCTTGAAATAAGGCATTTGTTTTAAAAGCATTAATTATAGGTTCTTTGCTTTTAGGTCTTCCGTAGTCGTTAGTGGCCTTTTTATAATAAGCGTAGAGCTTTAAAAGGGTGTCCGCAGGAAAAGGCTCGGTATGTGCATTAACTCGCTTTACCGCTTCTTTAAATTCGATGTCTAGTGCCTCTCTACTCATTAACTTCTGCAATAATACTTTCTCCACCTCTAACTTTTTGGTTAAGTGTTACTTTAATGTTGGTGTCTAGAGGTAAAAATAAATCAACTCTAGATCCAAATTTTATAAAGCCAGAATCACCTCCTTGGGTGGCTTTATCGTTTTGCTTTGCATAATTTACAATACGCTTTGCTAAAGCTCCTGCTATTTGCCTATAAAGCACTTTTCCGTAAGTTTCATTTTCTACAACTACAGTAGTGCGTTCATTTTCTTCACTAGCTTTAGGGTGCCATGCTACTAAAAATTTACCGGGATGGTATTTACTAAAAATCACATGTCCGCTAATTGGATAACGAGTCACATGAACATTTATTGGAGACATAAACACACTAACTTGTATGCGTTTTTCTTTAAAATATTCTTTTTCAAATACTTCTTCAATAACCACAACTTTACCATCAACAGGTGAAACTACATGTTTGTCGTTTAAAATAGTATGACGTTTTGGGTTTCTAAAAAACTGAAGTATAATTATTAAGAAAGCAAACAAAGCAATCATAACAAATATTTGTAACCATTTAATTGAGATATAAGAATCTGCTAATAAAAATGAAGCAGCTACTAAAATAAATGTTATAATTATAATTTTATGTCCTTCTTTATGAAACATAGTGTAAAATTCTTAAAAATAAATATATAAATGGTGCGGCAAAAATAATACTATCTAAGCGGTCTAACAAACCGCCATGACCTGGCATAATATTGCCACTATCTTTAACCTTAGCTTGTCTTTTAAATTTTGATTCTATTAAATCTCCTAATGTTCCAAATACACTAATAATAATACTTAGTATAAGCCAATTTGTGAAATTTAAAGTCTCTGTAAAGGTAGCAATAAAATAACTTGCAATACATGAAAAAAGTAAGCCTCCAAGAAAACCTTCCACCGTTTTTTTAGGAGATATTTTTTCAAAAAGCTTTTGCTTGCCAAAATTTTTACCTACTAAATAGGCAAAAGAATCATTAACCCAAACTAGAATAAAAGCTCCTAATAAGATATTAGGATTATATGCGTCATAATAATTTGCTATTAAAATTAAAAAGACAAATGCTGTAGATAAATAGAAGGTTGTAAGAACAAAACGCTTAGAGCTAAAAAGTGGTGTGCTTTTTTCTGAAAATAAATCTTTAATTAAAAAGAGCTCTACAAATATGCTAAGCACCATAAGTATTTGAGTAACTTCATCTAAGCCTTTATCTGTTTTTAGAATCAATTGCCAATACCCAAAAACAGCAAATAAAATTATATAAATGATATAAGGAATATAGCTTTTTAGTTGAATTAATTTTAGAAACTCATTAATACTTATTAAACCAAAAACAAAAAAGAGTGCAATTAATGCATATTTATTTTGCAAACAGAGAATTAATAATACAACATAAAGTAAACCAGAAAGTGATCTTATAAGAGTTTCTTTCATCCTATAGGTCTTCTAGAAGTAATAGGTATAAGTTTTTAGCACTGCTACCATAACTTAGAAAATCTTTATCGTCACCAGATTTAAAGTGTTTAATAGTAGTGATGTTTGTTGGTATTTTTTCTTTATTATTAGATTTTATACCTCGCAGGCCTTCACCTATAGTTTCAGTAATTTGGCTAGTAGTTGCAAAAACAATAAAATTTATAGGAAGTTCCGGGAGCTTTTTTTCGAATATTTGTTTTGATGAGATAAGTAAAGAGCCATCATTAGCAATTAAGTTTTCACATGTAGTTAAGAAAAAAGTAGCCTCACTTATTTTTCTTGTAGTTTTTAAACCTGATTTTTTAAATCTACTTTGAAGATTTTCATCTAATAATAATACTTTTTTTTCTTCCCAATTATTTTCTTCAATGATGCTTTCTAAATTTTGAAATATTTCATTTAAATTATCGCAATAGAGGAACTTACCTCCATTAGATTTAAAGTTTATGGTAAACCTTTCGTCTATTGGTAGTTTTACTTCGGGCATATATTTGCCTCTATCTTCTGATTTTAGTTCTTCATCAAATCGATCAGATTTAGAACCAAATATTTTTCTAAAAAGACTCATTTAGTTACCTGCTATTAACTGAATTCTCTATGAATTTATCAAATATAAAAAATCTTAAATTAACGATGCCGTTAATTTAAGATTTTTACTAAAAGCTTAACAAAATTATTGTTTTGTTTTGTGTCTTTTACTCTTCTTCGTCTGTATTTGTGATTTTAGATGAACTTTTTTTAAATGGAGAAACTCCTAAAAGTTCTTCTAAGTCGTCTTTAAATATAACTTCTCTTTCTATTAATCTATTAGCTAGTTTATCTAATAAATCTTTTTTAGAAGATAATAATTCTACAGCTCTTTGATATTGTGTTTCAATGATGCTTTTAATTTCTGTGTCAATAAGCTCTGCTGTTTTTTCACTATACGGTTTTACAAAACCATTTTCTCCTGCAGGATCATAATAGGTAATATTGCCAACTTTTTCGCTTAATCCGTAAATCATTACCATAGCTTTCGCCTTTTTAGTAACGCTTTCTAAATCGCCTAATGCTCCGGTAGATATTTCGTTAAAAATAATTTGCTCTGAAGCTCTACCTCCCATTGTTACACATATCTCATCTAGAAACTTGTCTTTTCTTGTAATATATGCTTCTTGAGGTAAGTACCAAGCAGCTCCTAATGATCTTCCACGAGGAACAATCGTTACTTTTACTAAGGGATCGGCATGTTTTAAGAACCAACTTACAACAGCGTGACCTGCTTCGTGATATGCAATTGTTTTTTTCTCTTCAACAGAAAATAAATTACTTCGTTTTTCTAAACCTCCAACTATTCTATCTACAGCATCTAAAAAGTCTTGTTTTTCAACAGATTTTTTATTTGTTCTTGCAGCTATTAAAGCAGCTTCGTTACATAAATTAGCTATGTCTGCACCCGAAAAGCCTGGTGTTTGTTTAGATAAGAAATCTACATCTAGTCCTTTTGCTTTTTTAAGCGGTCTAAGGTGTACTTCAAAAATAGCTTTACGTTCTGTTAAGTTAGGCAAGTCAACAAAAATTTGTCTATCAAAACGACCTGCACGCATTAATGCTTTATCTAAAATATCAGCTCTATTGGTAGCGGCAATTACAATAACGTTTGTATTTGTGCCAAACCCATCCATTTCAGTTAATAATTGGTTAAGCGTGTTTTCGCGTTCATCATTACTTCCAGACATGGCGTTTTTTCCTCTAGCACGACCAATAGCATCAATTTCATCTATAAAAATAATAGAAGGTGATTTTTCTTTAGCTTGTTTAAATAAATCTCTAACACGTGATGCCCCGACACCTACAAACATTTCAACAAAATCAGATCCTGATAATGAAAAGAATGGCACTTTAGCCTCACCTGCAACGGCTTTAGCTAATAAGGTTTTACCAGTTCCTGGAGGTCCTACAAGTAGCGCTCCTTTTGGTATTTTTCCACCAAGGGTTGTATATTTTTCAGGAAATTTTAAGAAATCTACAACTTCTTGTACTTCTTCTTTAGCGCCTTCTAAACCAGCAACATCTTTAAAAGTTGTTTTAACTTCAGTGTTTTGGTCAAAAAGTTTTGCTTTAGATTTTCCAATATTAAAAATCTGACCACCAGCACCTCCGCCAGCACCCCCAGACATACGACGCATAATAAAAATCCATACACCAATAAGTAATATAAAAGGTAAGATTCCCATTAATAGGTTACCCCAAGTATCTGTTTCTGTTTTTAGACTATAAATATCATATTTACCTTTAGCTTTTAAATCATTTTCAAAATTTTCAAGAGTAGGTACTTCAAATTTATAATTAGGTAATCTGGTAGCAGGTAAAAAAGAAGTTTTATGCTTGGATTTTTTATGAATTTCTTTTTCTTCTGCCTCTTTAGTTAAATATACTTGAGCATATCTTCTATTTATTATTTCAACTTTTTCAACATCATTGTCATCTACATATTTGAAAAATTCAGAAGGTGTAATATCATTTTCTTCTTGATAACTTCCACTATTAAATACTGAATACCCTAAGAAAAGTGCTATTAAAATACCATAAATCCAGTATGGGCTAAATTTTGGTTTATTATCCTTTGTGTTTTTTTTGTCTTTTGCCATGTGTCTTTTTTAATAGCTCGTTTCTATAACTGTTGTTTTTGCATCACCCCAAAGGCTTTCAATATCGTAATATTCTCTAATATGTTTTTGAAAAACGTGTACTACAACATTAACATAGTCTATTAATACCCATTCAGAATTATCTAATCCTTCTGTATGCCAAGGATTATCTTTAAGTTCTTTACTAACTTTTTTCTGTATAGAATTTACTATGGCGTTTACTTGTGTGTTTGAAGTTCCCTCGCAAACAATGAAATAATCACAAACAGTATTTTCAATGTCCCTTAAATCTAAAATATTTATTTCTTTTCCTTTAACATCTTCTATACCACTAATTATAACTGATATGAGTTGATCTGCGTTTATTTCTTGTTTCGCCATTAATTTTATTTAATTTGTGCAAAGTTATTATTTTTTTAGTTCTTTATACTTTAAAATAATCATAAGATTTTATAGTATCAAAATAACCTTGTACATGCCTATAATCAAACTTAATGCCATCGACTCTACAAATAACTATTTGCGCAAGCTTATTAATGAGACTGATGTTGCCGATTATACAGTTGTTATGACTGAAAAGCAAACGCAAGGTAGAGGGCAAATGGGTACGGTATGGGACTCTGATACAGGGAAGAACCTTATGTTTAGTGTGTTTAAGGATTTAAACATGTATGATGTTGAATTTCCTTTCTATATTAGCATGGCTATTTCTTTAGCTATTTTAAAAACTTTTAAAACGTTAAATATTCCAGATTTACATATAAAATGGCCTAACGACATTTTGTCAGCAGACAAAAAGATTTGTGGTATTTTGATTGAAAATGTCATAAAAAATAAATTAAACTCTACAATTATTGGTATTGGAATTAATGCAAACCAGACGGAATTTAAAAATCTTCCAAAGGCTTCTTCTTTAAAAAAGATTACGGGAGTACATTATAATTTAGATGAAATTTTACAACTTGTACTTAAGTATACAAAAGAATATTCTTCTCTTTTAGAACAAGGAAAATATGATTTTGTAAAAAATGAATATGAAACCAATTTGTTTAGAAAAAACAAACCTTCAACATTTAAAAATGCTGAAGGTGTTTTGTTTTCTGGTTTTATAAAAGGTGTTACCAAATATGGTAAGCTGCAAGTAATTTTAGAAGATGAAATTGTTAAAAAATTCGATCTTAAAGAAATTACCCTGCTTTATTAAATAGCCTTAGGGATACTTGTAGCAAGGGTTTCAATAAATTTAGTAATAGGGCCCTTTATCATCATTGCCATCATAGGGTTAAAGTCGCCACTAAATTCTAATTGAACTTCGCTTGATGTATCATTAATTTCAATAATGTTTCCAACTAAAGAAAAATCTATTTTTCCGCCAGCTGCACCTAATACAATTTTATTAGGAGGTGTAATCTCTTTCTTTTTAAGAATAATTTCTGGCATGCCTTTTAATGCAAATAAAAATTTATCGTCATCTAAGACTTCAAATTTACTAATATTTTCAGGCATTAAAGATTCGAAATTTTTAATATCAGCTAAAAAATCAAAGACTTCTTGAGGTGATTTACCAACGTTTATTTTTGGAGATTCTAAATTCATAATTTTTTTAATATTACTATATCAAATAGCATTCCATTCACTTGGGTTAGAATTCCATTCAGATAAAGTTTCTAATTCTTTTTCAGAAATATAATTAGTATCTAAAGCTTGCTCTAACAAATTTTCATAGTTACTTAAGGTGTTTAATGTAACGCCTTCGTTTTTAAAGTTTTCACTAGCTACATCAAAGCCATAAGTAAAAATAGCAACCATGCCTTTTACTTTTATATTAGCTTCTTTTAAAGCTCTTACAGCATTTAAACTACTTTTTCCAGTGCTAATTAAATCTTCTACAACCACAACATTTTGTCCGCTTTCAATAAAACCTTCAATTTGGTTTTTGCGTCCATGTCCTTTAGCGTCTGGTCTTACGTAAATAAATGGTAATCCTAAATATTCTGCAACTAGCATACCAATACCTATAGCTCCAGTAGCTACACCTGCAATAACATCTGGTTTGCCATATTGTGCTTCAATATGTTTAGCCATGGTTTCACGGACATAATTACGAATTGGAGGATAGGATAATATAATACGATTATCGCAATAAATTGGAGATTTCCATCCAGAAGCCCATGTGAAAGGAGCTTTTGGGCTGAGTTTTATTGCATTTACTTGTAATAAAACTTCAGCAGTTTTTTTGGCAGTTTCTTTGTTAAAAATCATAGTTACAAAATTACACAATAAATTAGTTTTATATAACAGTTGGTAATTAATAAAAATATTTTTTTCAACATTTACTCGTTTGTCAGTAAAAATGATATTTTTACCAAAACGAAATTGTTAAATACAAACTATGTATAAAGTTTTTGTTGGAAATAAACCTATAGTGCTTACAACTGTAGTTGAACAAGAAACTAATTTTAAAAATTATTTGCTTGATACCGTTAATATTGGAAAAGTTATAAAAGAACTAAATAATACGTCGTTAGAAGAAGTTAGACTTATTCATAAAAATGAAGATAAGTTATTGAAAAAGTTTTTAAAAAAACTACCTAATGTGATAGCAGGAGGTGGTAAAGCTTTTAATGATGATAAAGAGATTTTGTTTATTTATAGAAATGATAAGTGGGATTTACCAAAAGGAAAAGCAGAGGGTAATGAAACTATTGAACAAACAGCCATTCGTGAAGTTACCGAAGAAACTGGTGTTTCGGGATTAGAAATAGTAAAACCATTAAACACGACCTATCATATTTTTAAGCGTAATGGAAGGCATAAAATTAAAGTGACCTATTGGTTTGAAATGAAAACCAGCTTTAAAGGCAATTTGTATGCTCAAGAAGAAGAGGGGATTACTAAAGTTGAATGGCTTAATGATAAACAAGCTAAAGAAGCTCTTAATAATTCGTATGCTAATATTAAGCTGTTAGTTTAATATTCTATAAATAAAATAAAAACGCATCGAGAAAATTAAGCGTACCTTTGCAGCTTAATAAAAATAGAGGTGGATTGTTTACTTAATAAATTGTCATCTCATTGGCCTAAAAAGGCTTTACCAAACAGTTTATATGTCATTCAAATCTTTAGGCTTATCCGAAGCCTTGCTAAAAGCTATTAGCAAAAAAGGATACACAACTCCAAGTCCAATTCAAGAAAAAGCGATTCCTCCAGTTTTAGAAGGAAAAGATGTTTTAGCATCAGCGCAAACAGGAACAGGGAAAACGGCAGGTTTTACATTGCCACTTTTACATTTACTTTCTGAAAATCCGAAAGCAAAATACAGACCTATTCGAGCTTTAATTTTAACACCAACTCGTGAGTTAGCAGCGCAAGTATATGCTAATGTTAGAGAGTATAGTGAGTTTTTAAATTTACGAAGTGCCGTTATTTTTGGTGGAGTTAACCAGAAACCACAAGCAGCAACTATTCGTCAAGGTATTGATGTTTTGGTAGCAACGCCTGGGCGTTTATTAGATTTACAAAGTCAAGGATTGTTGTCGCTTAAACGTGTAGAGATTTTTGTGTTAGATGAAGCCGATAGAATGTTAGATATGGGTTTTTTACGAGATATAGAGCGCGTTATAAAATCAATGCCAGAGAAACGTCAAAATTTAATGTTTTCGGCAACTTTTTCTAAAGATATTAAGAAATTAGCACATGGTATTTTAAATCATCCTGTGCAAGTTGAAGCAACGCCAGAGAATACAACGGTCGAAGCGATAACTCAAAAAGTATATAGAGTAGCAAAAGGTTTAAAAACAGGATTAATTATTAAATTAATTTCTGAAGGTAACTGGAAACAGGTTTTAGTATTTACACGTACCAAACATGGCGCCAATAAGCTTTGTGAAAAAATGGATAAGTCCGGTATTACCGCTGCTGCCATACACGGAAATAAAAGTCAAGGCGCTAGAACCAAAGCATTAGCAGGTTTTAAAAGTGGACGTGTTCGTGTGTTAGTAGCAACCGATATTGCTGCTCGTGGACTAGATATTCCTCTATTACCACATGTTGTGAATTTTGAATTACCAAATATTTCTGAAGATTATGTACATAGAATAGGAAGAACAGGAAGAGCTGGAGCCAGTGGCGAGGCTTTATCTTTAGTAAGTGCAGATGAAACTACTTTTTTAAGAGATATTGAAAAGTTAATTGAAATGAAGCTGCCTGTTGAAATAGTTGAAGGTTTTGAGCCAGATCCTAATGCTTCAACAGCACCAATAAAACAGGGTCAAGGTCGTCAAAATAGAAACTCAAGAAACTCTAACCGTTCTCGTAGTTCTAATAATAATTCTAACAAGCAGAATACTTCTAGACGTCCAAAACGTAATACAGATAGACGTAATTAAGATTATGCAAAAGGTTTTAAAAGATAAAATTATAGAAGTTTGCGATAAAAAAATAGCACAAAAAGGAACAAACGTAGGTTTGTCCTTTTATGCTTTTTTTGCAAATAAAAATGATAACCCAGAGTTACTTATAGAAGCTGCCACATGGTGGATAAAAACCCATAAGCTAGACCATTTTGAAAAAGCAGTAAAAATTAAAAATCTTGTAAATGGAATTGCAACCAAATAATCCGTTACACGGTATAAAACTAGAAAAAATTATTAACGATTTGGTAGCTCATTACGGTTGGGAGTATATGGGATATAACATTAAGATTAAATGTTTTACAGATAATCCTTCTGTGAAATCTAGTTTAAAATTTCTACGTAGAATGCCTTGGGCACGTACTAAGGTTGAGAATATGTATTTAAATATGTTGAAGAATAACAAGAAGTAGGCTATGTTAAGAACCAAACTACTCGGCAATATTTATTTCTATTATTAGAATTGTAATTCCGGTACTTGCGTATATTGTTCCTTGCCAATAAAAAAGTCTCGTTCTCCATTTGTTTCATAACTTTTTATCATATTCTTTTTTGAAATGTCCTCCAGAAAAGAAAAGTGATTACTGAAAAAAGCAATATTGCTATTATTCAAGTTTTTTCCATTTGTGGAATTTTTTGTTTACATATTTTTAATTGTAGTCAAGTATAAAGAGAATAAATCATTTCAATACTGAAATATATTCCGTTTGATTACTTATATAGTTTATCTCTTCAATAAGCTAAAATACTTACTGTGTTAACTATCTGATTTTATTGACTTTTCATAAAACGTCTCACAGCCACCCATTGTTTCAACATGTCTCTAGCGTCTTGCGCAGGATACCCTAAAACGGTTTTGCCAGCTGCAACATCGCCTACAACACCAGAGCCAGCACCTACAGTAGCACCAGAATGGATAGTAGTATGATCTTTAATAGAGGCGCTTCCTCCAATAATAACACCATCGCCAAGGGTAACTGATCCTGCAAGTCCACTATGTCCTGCCATAATACAAGAACGTCCCATAATACTGTTATGAGCTATTTGAACCAGATTGTCAATTTTACAGCCATCACCAATTATAGTAGAACTGAATTTAGCTCTATCTACACAAGAGTTTGCTCCAATTTCTACATAATGTCCAATAATAACATTTCCTATTTGAGGTATTTTAACCAAACCTCTACCATCATCACTGGGTCTGTATCCAAAACCATCGGCACCAATACTTACATTGGTATGAAAAATACAATGACTACCAATAATGCAGCGTTCTCTAATTATGGTGCCAGACCAAACAACGGTATGATCTCCAATACTAGTTTCGTCAAAAACGCACACATTAGGGTATAAAACAACACCGTTTCCTAATTCTACATTTTTACCAACATAACAATTAGCACCAATTTTACAGCCGTTGCCAATAGTTGCTGTTTCATCAATTACAGCTGTTGGATGAATATCGGTGTTAAAAACCGGAGCAGGAGGATTGAACAACTCTAATATTTTAGCCATTGCTAAATCGGCATTTTTTACTTTAATGATAGCACGATTGTTATCTGCCTCAATTTTTAAATTGTCGTTTACTATAGCTGCACAAGCTTTTGAGTCTGCCCAATGTTTTACATATTTAGCACTTCCTATAAAAGTAATCTGGTTGCTGTTAGCGTTTAGTAATTGTTCCGGACCTTCAATTTGCTGATTAGTATTGCCTACTAATTCTCCTTTTAAAATATCGTTAATTTCACTAATTGTATATGGTGCCATGTGTTATTTTTAGTTGTTGGTTAGCGTTTTTGTAAATCTAACAGAAAAAAAACAGAAAACATATTTTTTAGTCTTCAATTCTGTTTTCATCAAAAGCAGATGGTAGTAATTTGGGTATAAATTTAACAACTAACGGTAGTAATAATGCGCCGCCAGGTAATAAGAAGATGGCGAGACTAGGAATAGATTTAAATATATCTAAAAGTTGTTCTTGTACTTTTTTTTGTTCTTCAGTATTTAAATCTCTTATGGTAGATTGCGATATTAGTACCATAAGTTCTTTGCTATCTTTTAATTCTTGGTATAGACGTTTGCTATTTCTGGTAATTAATTTAGTTACCATTCTACTAGAATTATTATAAAAACTTTGTACAATGTTTTTGGAACTTAATAGCGCAATATTGTCTTTGTTAACTGTATAAAAATCATTAACTGTTTTTATTGATTTGTTTATTTGACTGGTGTTTAAATTTAAGTCTGAGCCTAGTTTTAATAAAAAACGTTTTTCGTTTTTATCAATAATTCTATCGCTCCAAGAAGCCATACATGCAATGTCTAAAATATAGTGAGCCTCTTGCATGTTTTTAACCAATGATATGGCTTTCTCATAATTGATGTTATTATTGTTTTGATATCTTAGTGATGCTTCAAATAGTTTAATTAGACTGTCGTCATATTGGTTCTTAATTTTCTTTGAATTTAAGACTTCTAATGAAATAGATGAAATAGCCGCTTCTAGGGTTTTTATATAATCACTAGTAATATTACCCTTTTTTAAATATTCATTATAAGCCAATATGTCAACATATAACAAAGCGTTTATTACAAAGTAGTTGAAGTTTTTAGTTAAAAAATTATCGTCAATTTGAACACGTTTATGTAATATTTTTTCAAGTTGTTCTTCCGATTTTTTGCCTCCTATTAATCCGTGAAAAAATGACAATTTAAGTTCGTTAATAGCAGTGTAAAATACTATGATGCTATCTGTAAACTTAGTTTTGTTACCAGATTTATGATGTGTATGTAGAAAAGCAAGTGATAAATTCGTTTTACAAAGTTCTTCTTCAGTAAGATCATTTTTAGCTATTATGTTGCCAATAACACCTAAGTTGCTACCATAAATAAAACCGCATGTTCTTAAATCATCATAAAAAGATACTTCATTGTAATTTAATAATGAATCATTTTTACTGACTTCTTTAAGTAATTTTTTTATCCAACCCGACGCTGATGGATTCATACATTTGGTTTATTAGTTTTATAAAAATAAAAAAGCTGCTCGTTAAAGCAGCTTAATTTTGGTTTAAATTTTTATTATTATTTGCAATAATTAATTTTTTCGTAAAAAAGTATTCACTTCTATAGCGACATCTTCCCATGTTTTACTAACGCCATCTGCTCCTTTATGTAAATCAAAACAAACTTTGTTTAAAGATTCTAGAGCACCTAAAGCGTCCCAATCTTTTAGGTTCATAGTTCCTGTCATTTTAACGCGTCTTTCTTCTGTAATTGTTACATCTAAAGGTAAATCGTGAGTAACACCATTCATAGTAATGCTTGCAGAATAACTGTTGTTAGTTACTTTAATAGTACCTTTTAAAATATCGGTGTCTAACATAGCTCCAAAGAAAGACGTTTTAATTTTCGCGTCTCTAGTATTCGTAGCATCATTTGTAAACACACCACTAATAGGAATAGAAAAACTTAAATTGTTTAAAGCTTCCTGAGGTGTTGTACCCGATTTGTTTTCAAACTTTAAAATTTTAAATTCTCCACCAACTGGCTTTTTATCTGTAGTTTTATAAGCGGTCCATTTTACAGAGGTCGCTTCGGGTTTAACAACAAAAGTTACTTTTGGAGCTGTTTCTTCAGGTTTTTGCTCATTCTTTTTTTCGTTTTTACATGCTACCAAACTAATAGCTAAAACAATAACTAGAAAACTTAATTTTTTCATTTTTAGAAAATTTTTATTTACTGTAAAGTTATGTAATAATGAACGGATAGCAAATACTCTATATGATATATATCATATTTTTAACATTAGCAATCCTATAATTTTGATTCTAAATGTTAGGTATGTCAAGTTCATTAGTTAGTAAGTATAATATAGCAGGGCCTCGTTATACGAGTTATCCAACGGTTCCGTATTGGAATCAAGAGACTTTTTCTTTGAGTAATTGGAGGCAGTCATTAATAAAGTCGGTTAGGGAGAGTAATACAAAAGAAGGTATTAGTTTATACATTCATTTACCATATTGTGAAAGTTTATGTACGTTTTGTGGTTGTAATAAGCGTATAACAAAACAACATAATGTAGAAAGCCCGTATATAAATGCTGTTTTAAAAGAGTGGCAATTATATTTAGAATTATTTGACGAAAAACCAGTTATTAAAGAGTTGCATTTAGGTGGTGGTACGCCTACTTTTTTTAGTCCAGAAAATTTAGAAAAATTAATTAAAGGGTTATTAAAAGATTCTGAATTAGCAGATACATATGAGTTTAGTTTTGAAGGGCATCCTAATAATACAACGCGCGAACATTTAGAAGCACTTTATAATGTTGGGTTTAGACGTGTTAGTTATGGTGTGCAAGATTATAATAAAACGGTGCAAAAAGCCATTCATAGAATACAACCTTTTGAAAATGTAAAACGCGCTACAGAATTAGCAAGAGAGATTGGTTATACATCGGTTGGTCATGATATTATTTTCGGACTTCCATTTCAAACATTAGAACATGTTGAAGAAACCATTTTAAAAACAAAAGCTTTGCTTCCAGATAGATTAGCATTTTACAGTTATGCGCATGTACCATGGATTAAGGGGAGTGGGCAACGTGGTTTTAGTGATGATGATTTACCAACACCGGAGCTTAAAAGAAAGCAATATGAAATAGGGAAAAAATTATTGGCTGAAGTTGGGTATACCGAAGTAGGAATGGATCATTTTGCATTAAAAACAGATAGTTTATATCAATCTATGGAAAAGGGAAATTTACATAGAAATTTTATGGGCTATACTGCTTCAAAAACACAAGCTATGATTGGTTTAGGTGTATCTGCAATAAGTGATAGTTGGTATGGTTTTGCTCAAAATGAAAAAAGTATAGAAGATTATTATCAGTTGTTAAGTGAAAATACATTGCCTGTTTACAGAGGACATGTTTTAAATGAAGAAGATTTAATTATAAGAAAGCATATTCTTAATTTAATGTGTCAGTTTAAAACGAGTTGGTCTAATGATTCTCTTTGCTTTAAAGAACTTCCAGAAGTACTTATAAGGTTGAAAGAAATGGAAAGTGATGGATTACTTATTGTAAACTCTAAAACTATTGAGGTTACAAAAAAAGGCCAGCCATTTGTTAGGAATATATGTATGGCTTTCGATTTGTTATTACAACGCAAGAAACCCGATACACAGTTGTTTTCAATGACGGTTTAATATATTAATTTAATAATTTCATTCTCGCTAATGTGGGAATCTAAAATCAAATATTATGCAAAAAATTATTGTACCCATCGATTTTTCTGAATATTCAGAATATGCTTTAGAAACAGCAGCTAAATTAGCTAAAAAGTATGATGCTGAGATTTTAGCGCTTCACATGTTAGAAATGTCTGATTTAGTATATACAGCTTCTGAAGGGCTTCAAAACGAAAAAGTAGCTTTCTTTATTAAATTGTCTGAGCAAAAATTTGAAAAATTTATTGAAAAGGATTATTTAAAAGATATTAAAGTAACACCTATTATTAAACATTTTAAAGTTTTTAGTGAGGTTAATGATGTTGCTAAAAAACATGGAGCAGATCTTATTATAATGGGATCTCATGGCACAAGTGGTGTAAAAGATATTTTTGTAGGTTCTAATACCGAACGTGTTGTTAGAAATGCAGATATACCTGTTTTAGTTGTTAAAAATAAAGTAAATCAAATTAATTTTGAAGTGGTTACTTTTGCTTGTGATTTTTCTGAAGAATGTATTAAGCCATACATTAATGCAGTAAATATGTTTAATAAAATAGGTTCTAAAATGTATTTTGTATATGTTAACCTTCCTAATGATAGATTTAAAAGTTCTTTAGAAATTGAAAGACGTGTTGTTAATTTCTTTACAAAAGCAGAAGGTAATTTAGAACGTATGAAGGATGTGCATTATGTATCCGATTATAGTATTGAAGATGGTATTTTAAGTTTTTCTAATAAAATAGGAGCAGATATTATTGCAATACCTACACATGGAAAAAAAGGATTGGCACATTTTTTTGAAGGCAGTGTGGGTGAAGATGTCGCTAATCATGCAACACTGCCGGTTATAACCTTTAAGATTTAAAATTTGTAGTCGACATACTAATTTTAAAAAAGGAGTTTGTTTTTTAATAAGCTCCTTTTTTTATAGTATAGATACAGCTAGTACATTAAATAAGTTAGCCTTTGTTTTAAAGAAATCATTTTCAAGAGAAATAGCTTTAAGTTTAGCATCAATAAGTTTTGATTCTCTAGAGTTTACTAGGAATAAAGAGCTTTCTCCTAAGAAAAACTTACGCTCTTCTGCTATTAACATTTTTTTGTAATCATCAACAATAACATTAGTATAATTGTTTTGCAAAACAAAAGATGCTAGCTCTTGATTTATAGCGCTGATTTTATTTTTCAAAGTTACTTTTGTAGATTGAATTTCAAATTTAGTATCTAGTAACTTTAGTTTAGCTAATTTTAAATCGGCTCGTTCTTTTCTTAAAAATAGAGGAAAGCTAATATTTAAACCACTTTTGTACGCCGAAGTACTAAATGATCTTGAAACTTCTGGTGTTTGTGATAAAAAATTATATTGTAAATCTATTTTAGGCAATAAGTTGTTTAGTTTTAAACGCTTTTCAATATTCAAACTTTGAAATTTATAGTCTAACGATTTTAACTTAGGATGATTTTCCAAATCTGTATTTTCAATATCTAAAATTGATGTATTTAAAACCATATCAATAGTTTCAAAAGTATTTAAATCTGGAGTTATACCTTCTTTTATTTCAATGGGTGTATTTTCATTTAACCACAAGTAGTTAGATAATTCTAATGATGATTTTATAAATTTAATTTTCGATTTCTCTAAATTTAATTTTCTATTGTTAAGAGCAATTCGTGCTTCTAAAGTATCAATAGCAGGTTTGTCTCCTGTTTCATAACTTCTTTTTATGCCATTGAATCGCATTTCGGCATTGGTTAAAAAATCTTCATATACGCGTTTTTCGTTATATGTTTTTAACCAATTAAAATAGGTAATAGTGGCATTGTACAAAATGTTGTTAACTAAAAGTTGCCTGTCTGCTTTAGCTTGATTTACAAACATTTTTGCTTGTTTAAGCATGGCCATGCGCTTATTTATAAGTAGGCCTTGAGCAACAGCTACAGAAACACCAACACTGTAAAGACCACCTTCAGGAATTGTAGCTTCTGGATTTAAATAAACCCCAGAGTTCTCTTCAAAGTTTCCTTTTAATTCTACACCATACCAAGTAGGTATTTTAAATGAAGTATTTAATTTATCATAATACTCGGTGTTTTTAAACTTTTTTCTGTCATAATCAACTTTTAGTTTAGGATCAAAGGCACCACGAGCTTTCATTCGTTTTGCTTCACTTTCGCTAATGATTAAATTAGCCTGTTTTACAATGGGATGAAATGATTTTACATACCCTAAGTATTCTGTCAGGCTAATAACAGATAAACTGTCCTGTGCAGAAAGGAAACTACTTATAAATAAAAATAGGCTTGCTATATAGATTTTCATTTTTTATCTTTTTTTGAAGCTGTTTTACTATTGTTTTTTGGTTGGTAATAGTTAGGAGGAAAGCTGTTAATTTGCCTCCATAATTCAAACCAAATAGGGACATCTTCTAGTAGTGCAATGGTTTTTGCACCAGAACCAATCCGTATAGCTTCAGGCCATTCATGGTCTGTTTCATCTGGTGCTAGTAATACTCTATATTTTCCGTTGTCACTAATAAATCGTTCAATTGCGACTACTTTAGCGCCGTAGGTGCCATAAGATACATTTGGCCATCCGCTAAAAACTATTGCTGGCCATCCGTCAAATTGAACTCTCACATGCTCGCCTTTATGTAAAAGAGGTAAATCTATTGGTTTTACATAGGTTTCAACTGCTAAATCGTATTGTGCAGGCATAATGCCAACAAGAGCTTCTCCTTCTTTAAAGGTAACCCCAATACCACCTGTTAATACTTTATTTATATAGCCATTTTGTGGAGCCGTAACATATAGTAAATTGTTTCGCATTTTGTAATTTGTATAAGCGTTTTCAAGTTTAGTAACTTGTGCTTGCGCATCAAACCCACTAGATTGTGCTGTATACATATCGCTTTGTGCTTTCGATATTTTATCGGCATATTGTGCAGTAATTCTAGATAGTTCTATTTGTGCATTAAGAATTTCATTTTTACTAGCTAAATATTTGTTTTCTTGCGAAATAAGTTTGGCTTGTGTTGCTTGAAGTTTTAAGCGTTTTTCTTCTACATCTTTTACTGCTTTTAAGCCTTCTTCTTGTAGGGTTTGAATACGATTAAATTGACGCTCGGCAATGCTAATATTGGTTTTAGCAGCTTCTAAATCGATGCTATCACTTTTTACTTTTAAACGCGATTGTAATAGTTTGTTTTGCGTTTGTTGCATCTTTAGTTTTTGCTCGCTTTGTAAAGCAGAAACTTGCCTGTTTAAAGCTTGTACTTTGCCTTCATAAGCTCCAACTGATGATGATTTTGCTTCTATTTGAGTGTTTGTTCTTTCAACTAATTTATCATCAAAATAATCACTTTTTATTTCTGAAATTCTTAAAATGGTATCGCCTTTATTTACATAATCACCTTCTTGCACATACCATGTTTCAATACGACCAGGTATTTGAGATTGTAATGTCTGTGGTCGTTGATTTGGTTTTAAAGTGGTTACTAAACCTTGTCCTGTAATATTTTGTGTCCAGGGAAGAAATAGCACAACGACTACAATAATTGCAACTAGTAATAAAAACTGATTGAAACGTTTGTAATATTCTTTATTAAAAATGTTTTTGCTAGACTTATACTTTAATAAATCTACTGTATTATTTAATTTATTATGAGATATGTTAAGCATGGTTTATGTTTTTAATGGTGCCTTTTTCTAATTCAATAATTTGGTTACATTTCGTTTTCCATCGGCTACTACCGCTAACAACAATTAGTGCCCAAGGCCTATCCTTATGAGATAAGTAATTAGTAATAGCATTAGTTTCTTTAATATTAAATCGGTCTAGTGCATCTTCTAAAATTAAAACCTTAGGTTTTTTAAGAATGGCTCTTGCTAATATGATCTTTTTAGATACCGTATGAGACATTTGTTTGCCATCTGGGTATAAAATTGTATGTAACCCTTTAGGTTGTTCTTTTATAAATTCCATTAACCCAACTTTGTTCATTATATCAAAAATTTCTTCATCTGTTATGGCTTGGTTACCAAAGGTTAAATTTTCTTTTATTGAGCCTTCAAAAGGCGTCTCTTCTGTTAAAGATAACCCCATTTGTGATCTATAATGGTTTAGAGTTAAGCTGCCAATTGGTAAATTATTGATGTATATATTACCATTTGTAGGTTCGTTAACTCCAGCTATGAGCCTAAGTAATGATGATTTTCCAGAACCACTTTCTCCAAGAATTAAAATTCTACTTTTTGAAGTAATATTAAATGAAATATTATTAACTATTTTTATATCTCTGCCTGGTACGGCATAAGAAACTTTGTTTAATTCAATATTTACATGGTCTTCAAATGTTGGATTTTCACCGTCTTGTGTTTCTAATTCTTTGTCTACTACTTGTCCTATTTTTTCAATAGATGTTAAAACGTCATAAAAAGATTCTAAACCTAGAATTAATTTTTCTACAGAAGCAATTACTAATAAAATAATGATTTCGGCAGCAACAAATTGGCCAATATTCATTTCTTGATTAAGTACTAGTGCTCCTCCTATTAAAAGTAGACTAGCTGTAACAATAACTTTAAAGCTAATCATTTGAATAAACTGAATGATTAATATTTTAAAATGATTTTCTCTGGCTTTTAAGTAATCGTTTACTAAAATGTCGTTTTTGTTTACACCTAAATTGGTACTGCCAGAAAGTTTAAAACTAATTACTGTTCTTGCAATTTCTTGTATCCAATGAGCTACTTTATACTTGTTTTTAGATTCTTTTAAACTAGTCTCAAGTCCTTTTATAGCAGTGAACTTAAAAACTATAAATATTAAAACAAGTAGTAAAACCCCAAAGAGAATAAAAAATGGATGGTAAAAGGATAGCAAAATAAGAGCAAATAATATTTGTAAAATTGCAGTTGGGACATCAATTAATATTTTTGATAATCCTTTTTGAATGGTTAAGGTGTCAAAAAAACGGTTTGCTAATTCTGGTGGATAGTAATTACGCAATTCAGACATCTTAATTTTTGGAAAACGGTAACTTAATTCAAATGATGAACGCATAAAAATGCGCTGCTGTATGGTTTCAATGATGCGTAACTGCATAAGTTGTAATGCGCCTGAAAAAGCAACTCCTAAGGTTACTAAAGTAACTAATACAATCCATGAAGTGGATATTTGTGCACCTTGAATTAAATTTATAATGGCTTGTATACCTAACGGTAGCGATAATGCAACTATTCCAGAAAATATAGCGTAATAAAAAACTTGTAGAATATCTTTTTTTTCAAGTTGCAATAATCCAATTAAGCGTTGCCAAGGTGACATGATTTGTTTCTCCATATTTTGTTATTTTAGGGCGTTTAATACTAAATGAATATAAAAATCTGTTGGTGTTATATTCTCTCTACAATCCGTAATTGATTTGAAATGATTTTTTAAAAAGTGCTGATGTAAACTACCTTCTATAATAGTACTTGCTAAACTTGATGCAAATACGTATTTAGGGTTTGCTAGTGAAATCATGTCACGTAAACGGTACACTATTCTTTTGTATGCAAAAAAATACCCTTCTTTATTCTCTTTGTCTACTTCTTTGGTTAAGAATGACTTAGAGTTTTCATTTATTATAATACGATTTAAAATTATTTCATTTATATGTGAGTAATTACTGTCTTCTTTAATGGTTCTAGATACAATTTCTATGGCACGTTTTAGTTTTTCTAAAGCATCAGAAGTGTTATGTGTTTCAAAAACAAGTTGATATTCAATCCAGCTCCAATACCAAGACGTTAAATACACAAGTAATTTATGTTTGCTTTCAAAATAACGATATATAGAACTTTCATTTGAACCTATTAAAACTCCTAGTTTTTTAAAAGTAAAAGAGTCAAAACCAATATCATCAATTAATATTATGCTTTCTTTTATTATGCGCTTGCCTAAAGCCGAAGACTCTGGGTCCTTTATGTAGATTTTTTCAGGAACAGTTATTTTTAAGTTAGATAGTAATGTTTTCATGTTTAATGTTTGTTTGTGCAAATATAATAGTAATACTATTAATATTGAAAATAAAAATATGTTTTTATGAAATAATTAATATTTCTTAAAAAAATAACGATGTAATTATGTTTAAAAAAAGGTGTTTCTTTCTAGTGACAATTAATGCTACTAGTAACAGTTTCATTTGTTAGAGCAGGGGAGATATAAGGAATACCAAGTCCTAAACCACGAAGAATAAATAATGCTCCAATTAGTATTACAAAAACAGGAATGGCCTTTTGTATTTTTTGTCTAACACTGCCTTTCAAAAAGTTACTTAAATAAATAGCTGAGGTCATTAAAGGTATAGTGCCTAAACCAAAAACAGCCATGTATAAACTTCCGTTTAAAGCATTGCCTCCAGCAATAGCAGCAAAAAGAGCCATGTATACTAATCCGCAAGGTAAAAAGCCATTAAGAAATCCAATGGTTAAAAACGTGTCTGCTGTTTTTCTCTTTAATGCCTGTCCTAATGCCGATTTAACTTTACTTATAAGTTTGTAAATAGGCTTAGAAAAGTTGAATTTATTAAAGGTTTTTTGTGGAATTAAAACAACTAATATCATTAAAACACCAATAGTGATAGATAGTTGCTGTTGAAATCCGAAAATATAAAGACTCTTTCCTATAAGGCCAAAAACCAAACCAATAATGCTATAAGCTAAAAGTCTACCAAAATGGTAAATAGTGATTTGATATATTTTTTTGAATTCATTTGTTCTGTCTAAAGGAAGCATAAAAGCAATAGGTCCACACATGCCAATACAGTGAAAGCTTCCTAATAGCCCTAAAAAAAATGCTGAAATAAGCATATTAATAATTTATTGTTTCTTTGTATAAATAAGATTGGTTGTTTAATTGCCAGTCTATTTTAATGTTCCATCGACCATCTACCAAACGATTGTCAGGTATGAGCAAATAAGGTTTAGATAATGAAATAGCAGTATCAAAATCTAACTGTTTGTTAGATGGTCTATATAGGAACACTTTTCCTTTAATTTTTGAAAAATCAATATCATTAGGAAAATTAATAATTAGTCCCTTAGCTGATTTCTTATATGTAATTTTTTGATTTAAATTATTAGCATTTGTTAGCTTATTAATATCGTTTTGATAATTTAATTCTTCAGCGTAATAATCTTCAGTTACTAAATCATGACTGTATTTATTGTTTACATTCATGGTGATGATAAAATACATGATAAAGCTTATAAAGCCTATAAATGCAAGTATAATTCCTGTTCCCCAATTAATTTTCATAGTTTTTATATTTTAACTTTTATACTTTTCCTTTATTTTTGAGTTTGACTTCTTATCAAACACTTTATTAAATATCAAATTATCTATAACTTCTCGGTCCTAAAAAATTAGCCGTTGTGGTTTCAATAAGTTTCTCGTTCTGGTAAATACCAATTTTAATTTTATTTCTATCTCCAGATAATACCGAATTATTAATTTCAATAAATAAAGTGCCTTTGGCAATACCTTGACTTGGTACTACAAACTCATCGCTAGTAGAAACCAATTTCAATGTTCCTTTATGAGATAGTAGTTTTAAACTAACATGATCTATCTCTTTAGTTGTTTTATTAACTAGTTTATAGGTAAACACATTACTAATAATGTTATTGTCTTTGTGTTCGTATAACTGTCCTGGTAATCTTAAAACATTAGCTTCAACATTATTTCTTAAAAACAGCATACCTGTTAATAAGCCTATTAAAATAACAAGTACGGCAATGTAGCCTTTTAGTCTAGCTGTTAATTTAAAAGTAGATTTCTTCTCAATATTGTCTTCGCTAGCATATCTAATTAAGCCCTTTGGTAAATTAATGCTATCCATAATACTATCACACTCGTCAATACAAGCGGTACAGTTTATACATTCTAATTGTGTGCCATTTCTAATATCAATACCTGTAGGGCAAACATGTACGCATTGCGAACAATCAATACAATCGCCATGTCCTAAAGCTGCTCTATCGTCACTTTTTCTGAATTTCTTTCTTCCATTTTCGCCTTCACCACGTTTATGGTCGTAGGCTACAATAATCGATTTATTGTCTAATAAAACACCTTGTAATCTGCCATACGGACAAGCAATAACGCAAACTTGTTCTCTAAACCAGGCAAATACAAAATAAAAAATAGCTGTAAAAATAAGCAGAGAAATAAGATTGCTTACATGACTAAAAGGACCATCTGTTATGTATTGAATAAGTCTATCACTTCCTATTAAATATGCTAAAAATACATTAGCAATAATGAATGAAATAATGAGAAATATAATTAGTTTTAATCCTTTCTTTCTAATCTTTTCTGCATTCCACGGTTGTTTAGAAAGTCTAATTTGTTTGCCTCTATCTCCTTCAATCCAATATTCAATACGTCTAAAAACCATTTCCATAAAAATGGTTTGCGGACAAATCCAACCGCAAAATATTCTACCAAAAGCAACAGTAAAGAATGTTATGAAAATAACCCCAATAATCATTGAAATAACAAACAGATGAAAATCTTGTGGCCAAAACGGAAAACCAAAAATATTAAAACGACGCTCTAAAACATTGAACATTAAAAACTGATTGCCATTTATTTTTATAAATGGCGACAGTAATAAAAATGCCAATAAACAATAGCTAACCCATTTTCTGTATTTGTAGAATTTGCCACTTGGTTTTTTAGGAAAAACCCAAGCACGTTTACCATCTTTGGTAATGGTGCCAATAGAGTCTCTAAATGTTTCGTTTTCTGGCGTTTCCATTTTATTTGGGTTTAAAAATAAGAACCAAGAATTAACGGAAGTTTTAAGCTATTAATCTTGCTAATCCTTGATTCTATGAACTAGTGTTGTTAGTTGGTAACAGTTAACGAATCTAATTCTGTGGTGTTCATTTCTATAGGGGTTGTTTCTGCATTTTCATCGGCCCAAAGGTCTCCTTGTGGATCTTTTGGGTTTGCTGGTGTAGTACCTTGAAATGTTAAAAGATAACTTGCTACTTGTGCCATTTCCAGTGGTTTTAGTTGTTGTTTCCAAGCAATCATACCTTTTCCTGAACGTCCTCCTTCAGAAACCGTTTTGAATACACTTTTTATATCGCCACCTAAAATCCAGTGTTTATCCGTTAAATTCGGACCAATACCACCACCACCATCTGCCATATGACATGCAACACAGTTTGTTTCGAATATTGTTTTACCAGCACTTAAGTCTGAAGCTTCTGTTAATAGTGTAACCGTATTAACATCTACTAAATTTTTAGCTGTCTTTTTATAATTCTCAATAGCTATTCTTGCATCGGCTAATTCCGTCTCTAATTCATCAAATTGATTTTCGCCTTCAAATACATGGAATCGTAATAAGTATACAGCTGCAAAAATAATTGAAATATAGAAAGAATAGATCCACCATGGCGGTAAGTTGTTGTCTAACTCTTTAATGCCGTCATAGTTATGGTCTAAAATAATTTCGTGTTCTTCTTCTATTGGTTTGTCAACACCTGCAAGCTTTTTGTAGATATTTGATAACCATGTAAATTTAAACGACTTATTTTTTTCTGCTAAAAATCGGGTTTTCGCTTCTTCATCTAATTTATGAAGCATCACATTTTCTAAAGCACCAATAATAGCTTCAATAGCAATTAATATAAGTAGTACTAAAAATAAAAATAGTAATACTACAGGGTATTCAATAAAGGCAGGTTTTTCTCCAGAATCTATAAAGAATTCTACGGCTCCGAAAATAACAAAAAATGCTACAGGAACACGAATCCAAGATGGGATTAAATTTCTCATAATATATCGTCGTTTTGGTTGTCTAATGGAATGTTACTTACAGTTTTTATATAGTCTTTTTTAGCAGTAAATACCCATAAAAAGAGCACTACAAAAAATGTGAAAAAGATGAGAAGAGAAATTATTGGGTAAATTTCAATATCCGTAATACTCTCCATATAGTTTTTTGCAAATTTTAACATAGTTATAATTTTATGGTTAGTTTTAGTTTTGTGATATATCTACTTTAATATCGGAGCCCAGACGTTGTAAATATGCTATAACAGCTACTATTTCTCTGTTTTTCATTTCTACAAATGATTCCCCGCTTTCGGAAGCGAATTTTTTATCTGCTTCATAGGTTTTTACAAAGTCTGGATCGGTATAAAGGTTTTCTTCAATTTTTGTGCCTTGTGCCAACATATCTGCTTGCGCATTCGTTATCTCATCTTCAGTATAAGGAACTCCTAAGGTTACCATAACTTTCATTTTAGCTTCAATTTGCGACTTGTCTAATTCATTTTTAATTAGCCAAGGATAACGAGGCATGATTGAACCCGATGAGGTACTTTGTGGATCATACATGTGATTAAAGTGCCAGTTTTCTGAATATTTAGACCCTATTCTATGTAAGTCTGGCCCCGTACGTTTACTTCCCCAAAGGAATGGATGATCGTAAACATATTCGCCAGCTTTAGAGTATTCGCCATAACGCTCTACCTCACTTCTAAATGGACGAATCATTTGTGAATGACAACCTACACAACCTTCACGAATGTAAATATCACGACCTTCTAATTCTAAAGGAGTATATGGTTTTACACTGGCTATCGTTGGAATATTAGATTTCACCATAATGGTTGGTATAATTTGTACAATGCCTCCAATTAAAATAGCTACGGTTGCTAAAAGTGTTAATTGAACTGGTCTGCGTTCTATCCAAGTGTGCCAACCTTCGCTAGAAGTACGTTTTTTAGTAACGCGTTCTAAAGCAACAGCTTCTGCTAATTCGTTTTCAACTTTGCTACCTTGTTTTATGGTTGCAATAATGTTAAATACTAATATAAGCATCCCTACTAAAAATAACGTTCCACCTATAGCACGCATCCAATACATTGGCATAATTTCGGTAACAGTTTCTAAAAAGTTTCCATACGTCAGTGTGCCATCAGGGTTAAATTGTTTCCACATACTTGCTTGTGTAAATCCTGCAACATACATTGGTAAGGCATACATAATAATGCCTAAGGTGCCAATCCAGAAATGAAGATTTGCTAAGCCTATAGAGTAAAGTTTTGTTTTAAATAGTTTTGGTACTAAAAAATAAATCATTCCAAAGGTCATAAACCCATTCCACGCTAAAGCACCTACGTGTACGTGTGCAATAATCCAATCGGTAAAATGCGCAATGGCATTAACGTTTTTAAGAGATAAAGTAGGGCCTTCAAAAGTAGCCATACCATAACCTGTTATGGCTACAACCATAAATTTTAAAACAGGATCTGTACGTACTTTATCCCATGCTCCGCGAAGTGTTAATAATCCGTTTATCATACCACCCCAAGAAGGCATTAAAAGCATTACAGAAAATGCAACTCCTAAATTTTGAGCCCATTCTGGTAGAGCGGTGTATAATAAGTGATGCGGTCCTGCCCAGATGTATATAAATATTAAAGACCAAAAGTGAACAATAGATAGTCTATATGAATACACAGGTCTGTTAGCCGCTTTAGGAACAAAGTAATACATTAAACCTAAAAACGGTGTTGTTAAAAAGAATGCTACAGCATTGTGTCCGTACCACCATTGTACTAAGGCATCTTGTACACCAGCGTACACTGAATAACTTTTTAAAACACTTACTGGTAGCTCTAAACTATTAAATATATGAAGCACTGCAACGGTAACAAATGTGGCAATGTAAAACCAAATGGCAACATATAAGTGACGTTGTCTTCTTTTTAAAATGGTGCCAATTAAGTTCCACCCAAATACTACCCAGACAAGTGCTATTGCAATATCGAAAGGCCATTCTAATTCGGCATATTCTTTAGATGTTGTAAAACCTAGAGGTAAAGTTATAGCTGCTCCAACAATAATAAGTTGCCAGCCCCAGAAATTAATTTTACTAAGGGTGTCGTTAAACATCCTAGCTTTTAATAAGCGTTGTGTAGAATAGTATATACCAGCAAAAATGGCATTTCCGACAAATGCGAAAATAACAGCGTTGGTGTGTAATGGTCTTAATCTACCAAAACTTAGCCATGAAATTCCATCGGTTAAGTTTGGGAATAAAAACATGAAAGCTAGTAGTAGTCCTACTAGCATACCCACAACGCCCCAAAGCATAGTGGCGTATATGAAATTTTTAACGATTTTATTATCGTAATGAAACTGTTGCATTTCCATAATTATAGTTATTAATCTTTTTTGGTTAGTATTGTTTTTTTGGAAGTTTCTTTAATAAGTTCGTCTTCAAATAACATGCGAACAGATGGTGTGTAGCTATCGTCGTACTGTCCTTTTTTTACAGCCATAATAAATGCTATAAAAAAGCCAACAGCAACAATAACACTTATTGTTAGTAATACATAAATAACACTCATACCTACTTGAAGTTATGGTTCAAAATTACTTTCATATCAATTTTTAAAATATGACTTTCGTCATGTTTCATTTTTTTTATTCTAATTTTCTACCTAAAATATTAGTGGCAATTGTAGTAAAAGCTACAATGCTAATAGAGCTTAAAGGCATTAATATAGCTGCAACAACAGGAGCTAATTGACCAGTGATTGCAAAATAAAGTCCGATACTGTTATAGATAAATGATAGAAAAAAACTCCATTTAATTATTTTTATAGCCGACTTTGAAATTTTTATATAATTGTATAACTGATTAAATTTTGAAGCATCTAAAATGGCATCACAAGCAGGGGAGAAAACATTTACGTTTTCTGAAATAGCAATACCCACATTACTTTGAGCCAATGCACCAGCATCATTTAAGCCATCACCAATCATTAATACATTAGAGCCTTCGCTTTGATGGTATTTTATATATTCAAGCTTGTCTTCTGGTTTTTGGTTAAAAAGCAGTTTTGTTTTTGTAGGTAGTAATTTGGTTAAATTATTTTTTTCACCTGAATTATCACCTGAGAGAATTACCAAATCAAATTCTTTTTTAAGAATATTGAATAATTGAGATAATCCTTTTCTATACGTGTTATAAAAGGTAAACTTACCTTTGTAAGAGTTGTTTGTACTTACATGTACTGATGTATCTAAAGTAGCTGTATGTGCTGAATGGCCTATAAAAGATGCCGACCCTACTTTAATATTTGCATTTTTATAAGAAGCTGTAATACCTTCACCTAGATGTTCTTCATAAATGTCTAATGTTACAATGTCATGTTGGTTTAAAAGTTGGTAAAGCGACCTGCTTAAAGGATGGTTAGAGCCCCGTAATGTACTTTTTAATAAGGATTCTTCGTTTTCAGATAGTTCGAAACCTTCATATTTGATGGTTGTTTCCTTATTAGTTGTAATCGTACCAGTTTTATCAAAAATGATGGTGTTTATTTTAGATAGTTGTTCAATAACACTAGCGTTTTTAAGGTAGAACTTTTTCTTTCCTAAAATGCGTAAAATATTTCCTAAAGTAAATGGTGTTGCTAACGCTATAGCACATGGGCATGCAATTATTAAAACAGATGTGAATACGTTTAATGCTTTACTAGAATCTGTAAATAACCAGAATGTCGTTGCTAAAAGCGCTATAGATAAAATAACTATAGTAAAACGTTTGCTAATGTTGTTTGTAATGTTTGTAAACGATAATTCTTTATCATTTTTAAAAACATCGTTACTCCAAAGTTGAGTTAAGTAACTTTGTTCTACCGATTTTAAAACATCAACTTCAATGCTTCCGTAGAGTTGTTTTCCGCCAGCAAATAGTTTCTCTCCAGATTTTTTTGAAACGGTTTTTGATTCGCCAGTAACAAAACTATAATCTATACGTGCGCTTCCTTTAATTAAAATACAGTCAACAGGAATTAATTCTTCATTTCTAATTAATAGCCGATCGCCTTTTTCAATGTCATAAACTTGAATAGATTCTTCTTTGTTATTATCTGTTATTTTCGTAATTCCTATAGGGAAATACGATTTGTAATCGCGCTCAAAAGATAAAAAAGTATAGGTTTTTTGTTGAAAAAATTTCCCTAGTAATAGAAAGAAAATAAGTCCTGTGAGGCTATCGAAAAAACCAGAGCCTGTATTTAAAATAATTTCGGTAGTACTTCTAATAAATAATACGGTAACACCTATAACTATGGGTACATCAATATTTAAAATATTTGTACGTAAGCCTTTGTATGCTGAAATAAAATAGTCTTGAGCCGAATAAAAAACAACAGGAACAGAAAAAGCAAACATAAGCCATCTAAATAGTGGTTTAAACTGTTCTAACCAAAATTCGTTGACTTGAAAATATTCAGGAAATGATAAAAACATGACGTTGCCAAAGGCAAAACCAGCTACTCCTAATTTATAAATTAGTGTTCGGTTTATGTGTTTTTTGCCAACGCTATAATCATCTAAACTAATAAAAGGTTCATAACCAATACTACTTAATAGTATAACGAGTTCCTTTAATGATAATAATTCTATGTTGAAATTTATTCGAACGGTCTTTTTACCAAAATTGACAATTGAAGAACTAATATCAGGATGTAATTTGTTTAAATTCTCTAAAATCCAAATACAAGAACTACAATGAATATGCGGAATATATAGCGTTACTATTTGAGTAGTAGCATTATTAAATTCGAGCAATTGCTCTATTATTTTTGTGTTCTCTAAAAAATTGTATTTACCTTCTATGTCTTTGGGAGTTGCACCAGGCGCAGCTTGTAAATCGTAATAGCAACTTAAATCGTTTTCAGAAAAAATCTGATAAACGGTTTTGCAACCATTACAGCAGAATGCTTTATCCTCATATGTGATTTTAGCAGAAGTTGCCTCTAAACCACAGTGAAAACATGTGTCTTTACTCATTATTATTTGCTCATTTTTACCTGAGTCAAAATTGAAAAAAGATGTGCTTTATAAATATGATATTTATCATGTTTTACTTAATTTTACAAAACAAGAATATTTATATGAAATATTGGAAACAATTTATTAATCAGTATTTTAAATTAAATAGACCTATTATTAAAGGCATAATATTTATGATTTTAACACTGTTAATTAAACAGCAATACTATAGTAACTAATGTTTCAAAGCGAGGATAATGTTTTTAATGTACTTTTTGAAGCTGTTTCAGAAGGGGTAATTGTAGTAGATAAACACCAAAAAATTGTAGCTACCAATAAATCTTCAGAAAGTATGTTTGGTTATACTAAAGAGGAACTCTACAATCAGCATCTCAATGTTTTAATTCCTAAAACCTATCATTCAAATCATGGCGCTCATTTTGATGGCTTTATGGAGAAAAAGGAAAGCCGAAAAATGGGACGTGGTAGAGATTTATATGGAGCTCGGAAAGACGGAGCTGTTTTTCCAGTTGAAGCAGGGTTAAATCCTTTAGAAATTAATGGTGATACTTTTATAATGACTTTGGTTATAGATATCTCTATACGTAAGCAACAAGAATTAGAATTATTAGAATTAAATACTAAGTTAGAAAAGAAAGTGCTAGAGCGTACTAATGAGTTAACAAATACGGTTGAAAAATTAAAAATAGTAAATGGAGAGCGTGATGCTGAAATTAAGAAACGTATTGAAGCTCAAGATAAAATAAGTGATGCACTTAAAAGAGAAAAGGAACTTAATGAATTAAAAACAAAGTTTTTATCCTTGGTGTCTCATGAATTTAAAACACCTTTAAGTGGCATTTTAACATCCTCAATGTTGTTAAGTAAATATAAATTAAGTGAACAACAAGAACGAAGAGATAAGCATATAAAAACAATTTCTGATAAAGTACACTACCTTAATAATATATTAAATGATTTCTTATCTATTGAGAAATTAGAAACAGGAAAAATGAATTATAAACTAACTACCTTTAAATTGAGTAAAGTAGTAAATGAGGTGGTTTATAACGCTAATATGCTTTTAAAAGATGGTCAGGTAATTAATTATCCAGAGAATATAGACGATATGTCTTTGCATCAAGATGAGAAAATTATAGAATTAGCATTATCAAATTTGGTAAATAATGCCATAAAGTATTCATCAGAAAACACAATTGTAGATATTGATGTAAAACAAGATAAAACACATACAACGTTTAAAATAAAAGATAACGGAATAGGCATTCCTTTAAAAGACCAAAAAAGTATTTTTAACCGTTATTTTAGAGCAGAAAACGCCTTACTAGCTCAAGGAACGGGTATTGGATTAAATATTGTTAAAAGTCATTTAGAAAACTTAGGAGGTACTATAAGCTTTGTTAGTGAAGAAAACAAAGGAAGTATATTTACAATTATATTACAAAATAAAGCTGATTAGATATTGCATCTAACTAGTATGAAGCAAAACAAAGTAACAGATGAAGAAAATATTATTGATAGAAGATGATGTTGTTTTAAGAGAGAATACAGCAGAATTATTAGAACTATCTAATTATGAGGTAATAACAGCACCAAATGGTAAATTAGGTGTTGAAACAGCTATAAAATATTTACCTAATATTGTTATTTGTGATATTATGATGCCAGAACTAGATGGTTATGGCGTTTTAGAAGCATTGGCTAAAACAGAAAGTACCAAATACATTCCTTTTATATTTTTATCGGCAAAAACAGAGCGTAAAGATGTTAGAAAAGGTATGGATTTGGGAGCCGACGATTATATTACAAAACCCTTTGAAGAAGATGAGCTTATAAGTGCTATAGAAAGCAGATTAGCTAAGGCGGCTATTTTAAAAGATGCACATGAGGAAAATGAAGAAAACGTTTCAGATGAAGGCGGTATTAGAACACTTAACGATTTAAAGAATTTTTTTGATGATAATGGTAAAGTTGTTGAATATACTCAAGGTGATATAGTTTATGAAGAAGGCCAAAATTCAAATTATATTTATTTAATTTCTAAAGGGTTAGTGAAATCTCATAAGTTTGATGAGCAAGGTAAAGATCTTACAACAGCTCTATATAAAGAAGATGATTTGTTTGGGTATACATCATTTACACAAAACACAGTATATCAAGAAACTACAACAGCAATAAAAGAAACTGTTTTAGTTGGTGTTTCTAAAAACCAACTAAAAGAAGTACTTGAAAATAATCATAAAGTAACTTTAGAGTTAATTCAATTATTAACAGAAGATCTTACAGATGTAAAAGAGCATTTATTAGAAATGGCCTATAGTTCTGTTAAAAAAAGAACAGCAAATACCATCTTAAAATTTGCAGAAAAACTTAACAGAAAACCTGAAGATGTTATTAGGATTTCACGAAATGATTTAGCAAGTGTAGCAGGAATAGCTACAGAAAGTTTAATAAGAACACTTTCTAATTTTAAAGATAATAATATCATCGAAATTGAAGGTAGAAATATTAAGATTTTAGATTTAAATAAATTACAACAAGTAACTTAATTTATTAAAATATAGGCGATTTATGATATTGGTCATATTTCGTTAAACATCATGGATTTATTTTTGTTTTTTACAAGAAGATAAGCATGAAGAATATTTTAATACCCACTGATTTTTCTGAAAACGCATGGAATGCCATTGAGTATGCACTCCGTTTTTTTAGTAAATCAACATGTAACTTTTATATATTACATGTTAATACTTCCGGTGTTTTAGCATATAATGAAAATATTTCTGTTTTTGATGATACTACCGTTTCAAGTGTTTTAAAAAATTCTTCAAAAAAACTTTTACAACAAACTATAAAACGAATTAATAAAAGGCCAAATTTAAATTCAAGTCATAGGTGCTTTCCTATTATGGATAATAATTATATTATCAATTCTATTAGAAAACAGGTCGCAGAAAAGAAGATTGATTATATAGTCATGGGAACTCGCGGGGCATCAGGTATTAATAAACTCGCTATTGGCAGCAATACAGGAAATGTCATTACAAAAGTGAAATGTACAACATTAGTGGTACCAGAAAATGCCAAATACATAAATTTGAAAGAGATCGCTTTTCCAACAGATTTTTCATTTTTTTATCCTACCGAAACATTACAGCCTATTGCTGATATTATTGAATCTTGTCATACAGCAGTAAGGGTTTTAAATATTAAAAGAAATGATGTTGAGCTAAATGAAGATCAACAAAAAAATAAAGAGTTTTTAGATGACTATTTTAATAGTAATGAACATAGTTTTCATTTTTTAACTAATAATCATATTGAAGATGCTATTCAGAATTTTGTTGAAAGTCGTAACATAAATCTAATAGCAATGTTAGCTAAAAATTTAAATTATTTTCAAAAAATATTATTTCACCCAACAACTCCAAAAATAAGTTATTACACTGATATTCCTTTTTTAGTTTTGCATTAAAGAAATATTAAAAAGGGCATTTTAGTTAGTTTTAATAAACATCAAAGTTATTATGGGAAAGTGTGAACAATGCATAATTAAACAATTTAATTCGCTTAAGTCTTTAAATAAAGAAGAATTAATACGTATCTCTGGTTGTAAAACATCAAGAGTTTTTAAAAAAGGAGAAATTATTTTTGAAGAAGGTGAAATTATAAATGGTGTTTATTGTATTAGAAATGGCATTTGTAAATTATCAAAATTAAGCGAAAACGGAAAAGATCAGATTGTGAAAATGGTTGTAAAAGGACAACTATTAGGACAACGTTCGCTTATAACCGATGAGCCTTCAAACTTACAAGCAATGGCTTTAAACGATATGGAAGTTTGTTTTATTCCTAAAAGTGAAATAATTAGTGATTTAAAAACCAACTCTAAATTTTCATTTGATGTACTAAAGGATATGGCTCATGATTTAAAAGAAGCCGATAATATTATAGTTAACATGGCTCAAAAAACGGTGCGTCAACGTTTGGCAGAAACCTTAGTTTATATTCACGATAGTTTTGGTGTCAATCCAGATAAAACATTAAGTATTTTATTATCACGTGAAGATTTTGCTAATATTGTTGGTACTGCAACCGAGTCTGCCATTCGAGTATTATCCCAATTTAAAAAAGAAGGTCTTATTTCAACAATAGGCAAGCAAATAAAAATTGAAAACATAGGTGGGTTAAAACGAGTAGAGTAGCTTTAATCTAAATTGCTTTTAATACTATAGATAAATCTAATTGCATTAATTTATATCTTGTATAAGAATATTGTATTTTTATACAGCTATGAAAAACAATAATACTTCTAGAAAAGGTTTCGTATTTAAAAAATATGAGGCACCTTATCAATCTCCATTTGATAAGCTTTTTGAAATTTTCAAAGAGTTAATAACACATACTTCAGGCGATTTTGATGAAGCCATAAATTGGTTACGCGAGTTAGATAAAGAGTATAAGCTTACTACTGCCGAATATACTATTGACGATTTTATTGAAGACCTAAAAAAGAAAGGGTTTATAAAAGAAGAAATAGACCCAGACGGAAATGGAGATATTATTATCACTGCAAAAACAGAACGCGCTATTCGACAACAAGCTTTAGATCATATCTTTGGAAAAATAAAACGAAGCGGACAAGGAAATCATAAAAGTAAAAGTGCAGGGATAGGTGATGAGCATACAGGCGATTTTAGAGCCTACCAATTTGGTGATGCTTTAGATAAGGTCTCAATAACAGAAAGTTTGAAAAATGCTCAAATAAGTAATGGTATTGGTGATTTTAGTCTCTCTGAAGACGATTTGGTTGTAGAAGATACCATGCATAAATCTCAAATGAGTACGGTATTAATGATTGACATTAGCCATAGCATGATTCTTTATGGAGAAGATCGTATTACACCTGCAAAAAAGGTGGCGATGGCTTTAGCAGAACTTATTATCACACGCTACCCAAAAGATACTTTAGATATTTTAGTATTTGGTAATGATGCTTGGCAAATAGAAATTAAAGATTTGCCTTATTTAAAAGTAGGGCCTTATCATACCAACACCGTTGCTGGTTTACAATTAGCAATGGATTTGTTACGACGGAAGCGAAATACCAACAAGCAAATTTTTATGATTACCGATGGTAAACCAAGTTGTTTGCGTTTGCCTAGTGGCGAGTATTATAAAAATAGTAATGGTTTAGATACTCATATAGTTAATAAGTGTTATGCAATGGCACAACAAGCACGTCGTTTACATATACCTATTACTACATTTATGATTGCACAAGATAATTACTTAATGCAATTTGTAAAAGAGTTTACTTATGCAAATCAAGGAAAAGCATTTTATACAGGACTTAAAGGTTTAGGTGAAATGATTTTTGAAGATTATGAAACAAACAGAAAAAAAAGAATTAGAGGATAAAGATGAATATAGAAAATATTAAAACCTTAGGAGCTTTAAAAAAAGCGAATTATCAAAGTAAATCTATCAAAGACGAACTAAGAGATAATTTAATTCAGAAAATAAAAAATAAAGAAACCACTTTTGAAGGTGTTCATGGTTATGAAAATACCGTGATTCCTGAATTAGAACGCGCTATTTTATCGCGTCATAATATTAATCTTTTAGGACTTAGAGGTCAAGCAAAAACAAGACTTGCTAGATTAATGTTGAACTTATTAGATGAATATATTCCTGTTGTTGAAGGTTCAGAAATTAATGATGATCCTTTAAATCCTATTTCGCGTTACGCAACTGAATTAATTAAAGAAAAAGGAGATAAAACACCCATCAATTGGTTACATAGAAGCGAACGTTTTGCCGAAAAATTAGCAACTCCAGATGTTACGGTTGCCGATATTATAGGGGATGTAGATCCTATTAAAGCAGCTAATTTAAAGCTTAGTTATGCTGATGATCGCGTGATTCATTATGGTATGATTCCAAGAGCAAACCGTTGTATTTTTGTTATTAACGAGTTGCCCGATTTGCAAGCAAGAATTCAAGTGGCTTTATTCAATATTTTACAGGAAGGCGATATTCAAATTAGAGGCTTTAAGTTAAGGTTGCCTTTAGATATTCAGTTTTTGTTCACAGCAAATCCTGAGGATTATACCAATAGGGGTAGTATTGTAACGCCACTGAAAGATAGAATTGGTTCACAAATACTAACGCACTATCCCGTAGATATTGAAACTGCAAGACTCATTACAGAGCAGGAAGCACGATTAGTTGAAAGTCAAAAGCAAACCGTTATAGTGCCAGATTTGGCAAGAGATTTATTAGAACAAATTGTTTTTGAAGCTCGTGATAATGAATTTGTTGATGCCAAAAGTGGTGTGAGTGCCAGATTAAGTATAACAGCATTAGAAAATTTATTAAGTACAGCAGAAAGGCGTGCGTTAATTTCTGGTGATAAAATAACCATGTTACGGTTAAGCGATTTTGTTGGTATCATTCCATCTATTACAGGAAAAGTAGAATTGGTTTATGAAGGCGAACAAGAAGGAGCTGCAGCTGTTGCTTATAATTTAATAGGTGAAGCTGTTAAAAGCTTGTTTTTAGAATTTTTTCCTGAGATTGAAAAACTAAGAAAACAAGATGATGAAAGTCCTTATGATGATATTGTGTCTTGGTTTTTTAATCAAAAAGAAGGTTTTCAATTGTTAGACGACTTACGAGATAAAGAATATAAAAGCTTATTAGATGGTATTGCGCCATTAGATGATTTGTTGGCACAATATCAACCTAATTTAAATAAAGAGGATACTTATTTTGCAAAAGAATTTGTGCTTTGGGCTTTAGTAGAGTATAAGCAATTAAGTAAACATCGTTTTGCCGAAGGTCTTCAATTTAAAGATCCGTATGGAAGTTTTATAAGTGGTATCTAGTTTATAATAAGTATTTCTGTTTTTTAATATTAAAAAGCGCATAATCGAATGATTTCGGTTATGCGCTTTTGTTTTATTAGTGGAATTTATTCTTGTTTTTGTAATTCACATATTCATTTTTTAAGCGGTTTATTTTTTTAAATACTCATTTTTGAGTAGGTGATATTTTTATTTTACTAAAAATAATTAACGAGTCTTAGAAGCCTGTTTTTAAAGGGTCTTGTTCGTCGTTTTTTCAGTATCTTAAGCAAAACAAACAGTTTTTTAGGCGATTTCAATCCCTAAATAAGTCAACAAAACACTATAGCTTTTTATTAAATTATGGATATAAATCTTATGCAAAAGAGTCCTATCAAAATCTTGTCTTTTGATATTGATAACACACTAATCGATTTTCACACTTTAAAAAGTAACTTCCCTAAAACTTGGAATAAATACAAAGCAAAAACAGATGTTTTACTTGCGTATAATACAGGGCGATTAATAGACGATGTGCTTGGTCTTATAAAAAAGGGGATTTTACCAAAACCAGATTATATAATAGCTGGTGTAGGAACTCTTATTTACGATTTTAATAGTAAATCTATTGTAAAAGAATTTAATGATGTTCTTGATGATGGTTGGGACTTAACAAAGGTTGAGCAAGTTATACAAAGTATCAATCATCCAATAAGTGAGCAACCCGCTAAATTTCAACATTCATATAAAAGGAGTTATTATTTTCATGATGCTACCAAAGCATTAATATCTAGTATCGAACAAGATTTTTCAAATGCAAATATGCACATAAACGTGGTGTATTCTGGAGAAAAATTTTTAGATATTCTTCCAAAATGGGCTAATAAAGGGAATGCATTGCAATGGTTACTTAAAAAATTAGATTTAAAGGCCGATAATGTTGTGGTTGCAGGAGATAGCGGAAATGACTCTGCTATGTTCGATATGGATGACGTTAGAGGCATTGTTGTGGCCAATGCCCATGAAGAGCTATATAGGTTTACAAAACACAGAGAGATGTATCATGCCGAGGGCGATCATGGTGATGGCGTTATTGAAGGACTTATATATTATGGCATATTACCTGAGGAAGCAAAAATAATTAATGAAGAAGATCATATTGATGATTATATCATTCAACAAGAGTTAAATAATATAGCAGACGAAGACGATAAAGAAAAGTTAGAATTAATAAGAGAAGGCTATGATAAAGCTGTTGAAGCATTAAAAAAGAATATTACACCCTTAGGGTTTTCGGCGTGTTCCATAAAAGATAATGTACCAAATGGAACCGATGAAAATTATCATAGCGTTTGGGCACGAGATGGAGCAATTACAGTTATAGGGTCGTTATCGCTTATACATGATGAAGAAATTCATCAGTGTCAACGTCAAACGTTAGTTACTTTGTTTGAGCACATTTCTCGTAATGGACAAATACCATCTAATGTACGTATAAAAGACAATGTAGCCGATTATTCTGGAGTAGGAGGTATATGTTCTATTGATAGTGGTATTTGGGTCGTAATTGCTTTCTATGAATACGTTAATGTAACAAAAGATATAAAGTTTCTTCGAAAATATATTTCAGATATTAAAGAAACTATGCGTTGGTTAGGAGCGCACGATAGTAACAATGATGCCTTGTTAGAAATTCCTGAAGCTGGAGATTGGACCGATTTGTTTGGAGGAAGTTATAACATTCTTTACGATGAAATCCTTTGGTATCGAGCAAATGTATGTTTTGGGCGTATGCTGGAAATGTTAGGAGATTATGAAGAAGCTGGAGAACATATAAGATGGTCTCAAGTTATAAAAAAAGAAATATTACAAAATTTTTGGCCTTCAACACAGCAAAAATTATTTCAATCGGTGTCCTTTGCCGAACGTCAATTTACACTAGGAGATACGCCTTATTTAATAGCGCAAACAACACCTTTCGATTTTAGCTGGCGTTGTGATGTGTTTGGTAACGTGTTAGCCTTTTTACATGGCGCTGTCGATGCAGAAAAAGCCCACCAGACCTTCAAGTTTATGCTAGGTGTTGGTGTTAATGATCCGTTTCCTGTATCTAACGTGTATCCTGTTGTAACACCTGGTGATCCAGATTGGAAACCATACTATACCGTTAACTTATTAAACCTTCCAAATCACTATCATAATGGTGGTATTTGGCCTTTTGTAGGCGGTTTTTGGGTGAAGTTTATTAACAAACTAGGGCTTAGAGATGTTGCTATTTCAGAGTTGTACAAATTAGCTCTAATAAATAAAGAAGGATTAACAGAAGAATGGGAATTTACCGAGTGGGCGCATGGTACTTCAGGTAAAGCTATGGGGAAAGCTTATCAGGCTTGGTCTGCGGCCCAATATATATCAGCTTGCAATGACTTACGAATAATTAAATAATTAACTAAAATTTAAACATATGAAATCAATATTGATGATCTCTTTACATGGCTATGTAGGAGCCAATGCAGAATTAGGAAAACCAGATACTGGTGGACAAGTAGTTTATGTTTTAGAGCTTGCCGAGCGTTTTAGTAGACTGGGAAAAAAAGTAGATTTAGTAACACGTCAATTTGAAGATCAACCAGAGTACGATCATGTAGATGATAATTATAGTGTATGGCGGATTCCTTTTGGAGGAAAAAAGTTTATCCGAAAAGAGGATATGCACGATCATTTAAAAAAGTTTGTTACCAATTGTTTAGCAGCTATTAAAAAAGAAGGCAAAAAGTACGATGTTGTTTATTCTCATTATTGGGATGCAGGTTGGGCAGGACAAAAAATAGCTGAAGAATTAGGCGTTTCGCATGTGCATACACCGCACTCTGTTGGTTGGTGGAAACAGCATACTATGGGAAGTGATATGGATGAAAAGGTAATGGAGAAAAATTATCGTTTTAAAGAACGTATTAGAAAAGAATATTTTGTGTATCAAATGTGTAATCATGTTATTGCTACAACATTGCCTCAAGTAGATTTGTTAACTAAGCAATATGATGTTTTACCAAAAAATTGTACCATGATTCCTCCTGGAATTGACGAAAACCGATTTTTTCCAGTACCTTCAAAAGAAAATGATAAAATTCGTGTTAAGTACGATATTCATCCTACAGATATTTTAACTTTAGGAAGAATGGCACATAATAAAGGTTATGATCTTTTAATAAGAGCATTACCAACGGTTTTCGAACTTTGTCCAGAAGCTAGATTAGTAGCGGCAATTGGTAGCGATCAGTCAGATCAAGATGATGAAGGCGTTGCAACGCTTAAGAAGTTAGCAACCGAACTGGGTATTATGGATAAAATAAAATGGAAAAATTATATAGCCGATGAAGATTTAGCAAACGTTTACAGATCGGCTAATATTTTTGTTATGCCTTCTAGATATGAACCTTTTGGAATGGTTGCTATTGAGGCTATGGCTTGTGGTACACCAAGTATTATTACTGTGCATGGTGGCTTATATGATTTAATTGATTTTGGTAATCAAGCTTTATTTGCAGATCCTCACAGACCTGTTGAGTTTGGTGCTATGATGGCTATGCCGCTTTTATACCCTAAAATGCGAAATGAACTATCTGTTGAAGGCGCTCGTTTTGCGCGTCGTAATTTTGGCTGGACAGGAATTGCTAAGCGAATGATTGAAGTTTTTAAAAGCTCCATTAATCAACAAACTATGGAGTCTAATCTTTTTTACTAAGTAAGAACGGTTAAACTATTAAAATAAAATTTATGGCTAACATTGTCTGTTTTGGAGAAGTATTATGGGATGTTTTTCCAACTTATAAAAAAATTGGAGGCGCACCATTAAATGTGGCACTTCGGTCTGCTTCTTTTAATAATGAAGTTATTATGATTAGTGCTGTTGGAAATGATAGTGCTGGTAATAAATTAATGCATTATTTTTTAGAGAATGATTTAAATATAAGTTGCATTCAAGTTATTGATACATTTGAAACAGGCGAGGTTAAGGTCATATTAAATGATAAAGGATCTGCATCGTATGATATTATATACCCAAGAGCTTGGGATAAAATAAGTTTAACAGAAGCTTCTATAGATGCTGTAAAAGCATCTGATGCTTTTGTTTTTGGGAGTTTAATAGCTAGAGATGATATCTCTAGAGGTACGCTTTATAAACTGATAGATTTAGCACATTATAAAGTATTTGATCTTAATTTACGACCACCTCATTACTCAAAAGAAGTGCTTTTATATCTTATGAATACATCTGATTTTATTAAGTTTAACGATGATGAACTTTATGAAGTAAGTAGGAGCATGGGTTCTGTATATAATTCTTTAGAACAAAATTTAAATTATATAGCTGAGAAAACAAATACCAAGCATGTTTGTGTTACCAAAGGAGCGCATGGAGCCGTTTTACTTTATAATGGAAAACTTTATTATAATAGTGGCTATCAAATAAAAGTAAAGAATACAGTTGGTGCTGGTGATTCCTTTTTAGGATCGCTAATTAGTCAATTATTAAATAATGTTAGTCCGCAAGAGGCTATAAATTTTGCTTGTGCTGTTGGTGCACTAGTCGCACAAGAGGATGGTGCAAATCCTAAAATAAGCAATGCGCAAATTGGTGCTTTTATAAACCCTTAATTTTGTTTACCAGTTGTCTCTTGACTTAATATTTGCTTCACAGAGCTTAATGATTTCAGAAATACGCTTTTGTTTTGTCGCTTCTCTTTTAGCTTGTTTTAACCAATATAAATAGCTTTTTTTATATGAAGGGGCAAAGTTTTGGTAATTATCAAAAGCCAAAGCGTTCTTGTTAAATTCTAGTTGTAACGCTTCTGGTATAATGCCATTTTCAACATCATCTAAGGCAGTCCAACTACCATTTTGTTTTCCTATTTCAATCTTTTTTAATCCACTTTCATGCATTAGATTATCAGCAATAAGTGAGTCAATATATTTTTTGTTTAAAGCACTCCAAACACTTTTGTCATTTCTTGGTGAAAAATATTGTCGGCGTTTTCCGTTTCCTAAGCTTTTTACAGTAGAATCAATCCATCCATAGCAAATAGCTACTTTTACAGCTTCTTCCCATCGCATAGATGGTTCTTTGTTTTCAACTTTATAAAAGATTAAATAAACACCTTTATACGAATTATAATTATTGTGTAACCATGCTCGCCATTTGGAGTCTGTTTTAAAATATAATTCAGGGGTTTTTTCCATAGGTATTATATGTTTTTTTCTTTAACATAAAAATCTTTATCAATTATGATTGGCATTTTACTAGAAGGTGTTTCTATTGTCTGCCATTCAGATTTTGGGTAGATCCATTTGTCTTCATTTCCAATTTTTATTTGAATTGGCATATCAAATCCATCAACAATATTAGTCCATCTATATTTTAAAGTTCTTTTTTTATGAGAATATTCTAAAGTTGGTATTCTTATATCTCTTAGATATTGATTAAAAAAAGAGGTTAAATCGATCCCAGTTTCTTTACTTAAATAATTTTCAATTTGTTGCGTGCTTACCGTCTGATGATAAAATGTTATATTTAATCCACGTAAAATTTGACGCCATTTTTCATCATCTTTAACAAGCTGCCTTAAAGTGTGTAGCATGTTTCCGCCTTTCTGATACATATCACTAGAACCTTCCTTGTTTACATTGTAGTGTCCAATAATTGGACGTTCATTATGGATGCCTTTACGAGTGCCAATTATATATTCAGCACCTGCTTCTTTACCATAATAATACTCTACAAATAAACTTTCAGAATAGCTTGTAAAGCTTTCATGAATCCACATGTCTGCAATGTCAATATAGGTTATGTTATTCGCAAACCATTCATGTCCAGATTCGTGTATAATAATATAATCGAATTTTAATCCCCAACCAGTACCCGATAAATCTCTTCCTAAATAACCTTGCATAAATTTGTTGCCATATGTAACCGAACTTTGATGTTCCATACCTAAATAAGGGACTTCAACAAGTTTGTATCCATCTTTATAAAATGGATATTGACCAAACCAATGCTCAAAAGCTTTCATCATTTTTGGAGCATCTTTAAATTGTTTTTTAGCTTTTTCTAAGTTGTCTTTTAAAACATAATAATCCATGTCTAAATTACCTCCTTGACCATCAAATACTTCAGAAAAATGGGCGTAATCACCAATATTCACATTTACACCATAATTATTAATAGGATTGTTTACATACCAATGGTAGGTTTTCGTATCTGTGAATTCTTCAATTTTACGCAGCCTTCCGTTAGAAACATCCATTAAGCCTTTTGGCACATTCACGCTAATAAGCATGCTGTCTACTTCGTCGTACATATGATCTTTGTTAGGCCACCAAACACTAGCGCCTAAGCCTTGACAAGATGTTGCTACAAAATCTTTTCCATTGTTATCTTTTTTCCAGGAGAAACCACCATCCCAAGGTGCTTTAATGGCTTCTTTTGGATTGCCTTCATAATACACATCAAGAGATTGAATACTTCCTACATCTTGTTTACTTATTAGTTTGATAAAATGAGCATTGCCATCGTGTTTTACTTCTAAAGAATCACCGTTTTGAATAACTTTTGTTATTTTTAAAGGTGGCTGCAAATCAATTTGCATTACCGAATTGTTTTCTAAAACTTTATACTGAATGGTGTTTTTTCCTGAAATGTGCTTTTTTGAAGGATCTACTTTAATGTCTAAATGATAATAGGTTACATCCCACCAAGCACGTTCTGGAGTTATGGTACCTCTTATTGTATCTTGATGTGTGAAATCATGTTTTTCTTTAAGTAAACCCTGCGCTTTTACAGAGGTATGTAAAAACAATAATAAACTAATAAGTATTAAAAAATTATATTTCATTTATTCTTTTTTTTAAATATAAATTAATAGAAAAACATTCTAAAAGGCTATTAAAAGTATGTTAATATTTATTTAATCGCGAATAATTTTATTAGGAAAAAGCACAATGCTTTCAAAACCATTTTTTCCAACTGATGCTATTCCAAAGTAATAATTGTCAACAACTATATTTTTTAAAGTAAATTCTAAAACATTACCTACATACCTGCTATAGTCCCAAGTGGGAGAGGTGGTATCTCTCCAGTATATTTTGTAACCTTTCGCTCCATCAACTTTATCCCATTTTAATTTTGTTGATGGTTGAACAATACCACCAATAGCAAGGTTTTTAGGGGGTGGTGGAGCAGAAGCTAAACTAGCTAAGTTTATGGCATTCACAATAGTTAATTTTTTAGCATATTCAAAATTAACATGTTCAATAATATCTCCGTATTTAATTCCATTTTCCTCTCTAATATCTTGGTGTTGTTGCGTGTAGTTTTCATGTGCCTCCATAATTCTAATGCCAGCAAAACCTAAGTCGTTAAAAGGACGATGATGACCTCCACGTCCAAATCTGTCTAATCTGTATATCATTATCGGGTTCATTTCTGGCATATATGTTTTTACATTTTTGTAAACATAACGGGCCAATTGCCTAGAAATGCCATCAACTTCTCCTCCATAAAATCTTCGGAATGTTCTTTCTTTTTCAGATTCATTAGCGGGTACTGGTTCAGAGAAAATTCTAAAACTTCTATTATCTATTACATCATCAATACCAGAGATGTTTCCAATCATATCATTATTAAAAACACCAATGATATCCCAACCTTTTTCTTGTGCATATTTAGCTAATCCAGCTCCACCAAAAAGGCCTTGTTCTTCTCCAGATAACCCTACATAAATAATACTATTTTCAAATTTGTATTTTGAAAGCACTCTTGCTGCTTCAATAGTTCCTGCCATACCAGAAGCATTATCGTTAGCTCCAGGTGCATCGGTAGTGAAATCCATTGTGTCACTTGCCCGCGAATCAATATCACCACTCATTATGATGTATTTATTAGGGTGTTTTAAACCTTTTTGTACTGCCACTACATTAACTATCCAAGCATCATGGGGTACCCGTTTGTTCCCTTTTTTTGCAACAAAATTTTTTTGATAAAAAACATCTAAGCAATTATCACAATTATTAGAAATGGTTTCAAATTCTTGTTTTATCCAGCGTCTAGCAGCCCCTATACCTCGAGTGTTAGATAGGGTGTCGCTAAAGGTGTTCCTAGTTCCAAAATTGACTAAAATATTTGTGGTTTTTTCTATACGTTCTCTAGAAATAGCATCAACAATATCATATAATTTTTCACTTGTTTGAGCACTTATTATAGATGTAAATATTATAAAAATTAAGAGTGTAGAATATCTCATATTATTTCTTATAATTAAACTTAACGGTTTCAACAGTACCATCTTCCTGATGTAAATCAACATAGATATTCATTTCATTTTCATTTACTTTTTCAAAAACCATGCCTTCAAAAATAACATTATGCTTTGTTATTTTTTTTAAAGGAAAATCAATCGTTTCGTCTTTAGTTTCCCAACCTTTTAAATCATTATTAAAATGCTTTAGTTGAAGGATTAAAGTGTTTTCTACTTCTCTGATAATTTCAATTTCATAAAATGACACTTTATTGTCAATAATTAATTTAAACGTAGCCATCATAGATCCTCCTGAAGGTTTACTCCAGTTCTCTTCTGTAATGCCTCCAAAAGCTTCACCTTTCCAATTACCAGATATCCAAGAAATGTTTTCTAATTTAGGTTCAATAGTGTTATCATTTTGAGAAAATACTAATGACGATGGAAGTAGTAAGGCTAGAAAATATAATGTTTTCATAGTTACAAAGTTTTTACTAAAATAGATAAAATAAAAAAGCGCATCAAAAATAACTTTTAATGCGCTTTACATAATTGAATTAGTCACTTAGTTATACTTTAAAAACAGTATTTGTTTTCTTTAATTACTTTGTTAGCAATAATATTTCTTAATTCTATAATGTTAGGCATATTTACATATTTTATATAACGTTTTAAGCCCATAAGCATCATGCGTTGCTCGTCTCCTGAAGAGAATGAAATAATAGAGTGTTTCCCTGCTGTTTCAATAACATCAATAGCATGAAACAAGTTTAATTTTGCCATAGCTATCTGTTCTGCAACTTTGTCTTCTCCTTCTTTTTTAGCCATTTTTTCTGCTCGTAGAATAGCAGATTCTGCAATGTATATTTGAATTAAAATATCAGAAGCAGCTAACATTAGTTGTTGATGTTGTTCAATTTTCTCTCCATATTTTTGTAAAGCAGCACCAGATACCATTAAAAATAATTTTTTAAGATTTTTGATGATACTTTTTTCTTCTGAAAATAATTCTGAAAAATCTGGTGTTTCAAAAGATGGAATACTAGTAAGTTCATTAGCAACTGCAGTTGCTGGTTCTAGTAAATCTACATGGCCTTTCATAGCTTTTTTAATAAGCATACCAATACTTAGCATACGGTTTATTTCGTTAGTACCTTCATAGATTCTGGCAATACGAGCATCTCTCCAAGCAGATTCAATAGGTGTGTCTTCAGAAAAGCCCATGCCTCCAAAAATTTGGATACCTTCATCTGTACATCGTTGTGTATATTCGGAAACAGCAACTTTTAAAACAGAACATTCAATTGCATATTCTTCAACTCCTTTTAGTTCGGCTTCTTGGTGTGTGTCTTTGCCGTTGTTTTGACGTAATTCTATACGATCTTCAATGTTTTTTGCAGCTCTATAACTAGCTGATTCTCCTACCCAACAGTTGGTGGCCATTTCTGCTATTTTTTGACGAATAGCTCCAAAACTAGAAATAGGTGTTTTAAACTGAATACGCTCATTAGCATATTTTACAGATTCACTAATAGTTCGGCGTTGTGCATCTAAACATGCAGCGGCTAATTTTATTCTACCAACATTTAAAGCATTCATGGCAATTTTAAATCCGTTACCTCTTGTTGAAAGCATATTTTCAACAGGCACTACGGTATCATTAAAAAATACCTGACGCGTAGATGACGCTCTAATTCCTAACTTATGTTCTTCCTCGCCCATGGTAATTCCATTCGGGTTATTTGGGTCGTATTCAATAATAAAACCAGTAATGTTTTTATCGTCTTCAATACGCGCAAAAACAATCATTACGCTACAAAAACCAGCATTAGAGATCCACATTTTCTGACCAGTAATACTGTATGTTTTTCCATCGGCAGATAAAACCGCTTTCGTTTTTCCAGAGTTGGCATCACTACCAGCACTAGGTTCTGTTAAGCAATACGATCCAAACCATTCGCCGCTAGCCAGTTTCGGAACATATTTTTGTTTCTGCTCTTCGGTACCATATAAGGTAATAGGCATAGTGCCAATACCTGTGTGCGCTCCAAAGGCCGTACTAAACGATCCGGTAGCTCCAGAAATATAATCGCAAACGAGCATGGTGTCAACAAATCCCATACCCATTCCGCCGTAAGCTTCAGGAACAGAAACTCCTAAGAAACCCATTTCTCCTGCTTTTTGCATACAAGATTCTGTTAGGGCATAATCTTTAGCTTCAAAGCGTGCCTTATTTGGCCAAAGTTCTCTGTCTACAAATTCTGTGACAGCTTCCTTCATCATATTTTGCTCTTCCGAAAAATCTTCTGGTGTAAAAATGTCTTCGCAGTTTGTTTCTTTAACTAAGAATTGACCGCCTCGTAATAAGTCTTTTGCCATAATATGCCCCCTCTAACTCCCCCAAAGGGTGAGAACTGTTACGGGGTGTGTTTTTAGTTATACTTTATTTTAAAACTCTTTATTATTTTATAAATTTTCTTTTTTTTTGGATACCTAGTTGAGGTCTTAATTTAAAAATTCAAAAATCCCACATGCACCTTGTCCTGTACCAACACACATAGTTACTGCACCGTATTTTCCTTGCATATTGCGTTTTCTCATTTCATCAAATAGTTGAACAGATAATTTAGCTCCTGTACAACCAAGTGGATGACCTAATGCTATAGCGCCTCCATTTACATTAACAATGTCTGGATTTAAATCTAACTCTCTAATGACTGCTAATGATTGTGAAGCAAAAGCTTCATTTAATTCAATAAGATCTAAATCACTTTGTTTTAAACCAGCTTGTTTTAATGCTTTTGGAATGGCTTTTACAGGTCCAATTCCCATGATGCGAGGTTCTACGCCAGCAGCTGCATAATTAACTAATCGTGCTATAGGTTCTAGGTTTAATTCTTTAACCATATCTTCACTCATAACCATCACAAAGGCTGCGCCATCACTCATTTGAGATGAATTACCTGCAGTAACACTGCCACCTGCAGCAAATACAGCTCGCAATTTCGCTAAAGCTTCTAAGCTAGTACCGGCACGAGGTCCTTCGTCTTTAGTTACCACATAAGATTTGGTTGCTTTTTTACCGTTTTCATTAATATAGGTTTGTTCCACATTGATAGGAACTATTTGATCTTGAAACCTGTTTTCAGCTTGTGCTCTTAAAGCTTTCATATGTGAATTATATGCAAATGCATCTTGATCTTCACGAGATACTTTAAATTGATTTGCTACTGCCTCAGCAGTATTTCCCATACCCCAATAATAATCTTCATGACCTGCTTTTACAGTATCATAATTTAGTTCTGGTTTGAAACCCGTCATAGGTACTGAACTCATGCTTTCTGAACCGCCAGCAATAATACAATCGGCCATTCCAGCTTGTATTTTTGCAGTTGCAATACCAATAGTTTCTATTCCAGACGAACAAAAACGGTTTACAGTTACTCCAGGAATATCAACAGAATTTAAACCAATTAACGAAATAAATCGAGCCATGTTTAAACCTTGTGCACCTTCTGGCATCGCATTACCAACAATAACATCGTCAATTCTTGAGACATCTAGGTTAGGTAATTCTTTCATCATGTGCTGAATGGTTTCTGCACCCAACTCATCTGCACGTTTAAAACGAAATACACCTCTAGGCGCTTTTCCAACGGCTGTTCTGTATGCTTTTACTATATATGCTTGTTTCATTGTTTTAGTTTCTTAAAGGTTTTCCAGTTTTTAGCATATGCTGAATACGTTCTAATGTTTTGCGTTCTGTACATAAACTTAAGAATGCTTCTCGTTCTAAATCTAGTAAGTATTGTTCGCTTACTAATGTAGGTTCCGATAAATCGCCACCAGCCATCACATAGGCTAGCTTGTTGGCAATTTTATGATCGTGTTCACTAATAAATCTAGAGGCTTCCATAGCATCTGTTCCTACTAAAAACATCCCTAAAGCTTGTTTTCCAAGTACTTTTACATCCTTACGTTTTACTGGTTGCGTATAACCTGTTTCAGCCATTAATTTGGCATAGGCTTTCGCTGTTGCAATTTGTCGGTCCTTATTAACAACCACAACATCTTTTCCTTTTTGTAAGATGCCCATATCAAAAGCTTCATAGGCTGAAGTAGCAACTTTAGCCATGCCAATAGTTAAGAAATATTCTTGGAGCGTGTTAAGTTCTACATCACCTTTTGTAAATGTATCTGATGCTCTTAAAGCCATTTCTTTAGAACCACCACCACCAGGAATCACACCAACTCCAAATTCAACTAAACCAATATAAGTTTCGGCAGCTGCTACTACTTTATCGGCATGCATTGATAGTTCACATCCACCACCTAGCGTCATACCATGTGGAGCAGAAATGGTAGGGATTGCAGAATAACGCATACGCATCATAGTGTCTTGAAAATATTTAATAGCAGCATTTAATTCGTCATATTCTTGCTCGACTGCCATCATGAAAATCATACCAATATTAGCGCCTACCGAGAAGTTCGCACCTTGATTACCAATAACTAATCCTTGATAATCTTTTTCAGCTAAATCTATGGCTTTATTTAATCCTGCAAGAACATCGCCTCCAATAGTATTCATTTTAGATTGGAACTCACAGTTTAAAATACCATCTCCTAAATCTTCAATAACAACGCCTGAATTTTGAAATACTTCGTTAGATTTTCTAATGTTATCTAATATAATGAAGGCATCTTGACCTGGAACTTTTTCTTGTATTTTCTTTGGAATATCATAGGTGTATGTAGCACCGTCTTTTACGGTATAAAAAGAATCACTTCCAGACGCTAACATTTCGTTTACCCAAGCAGCAGGTTTTAATCCTTCAGCTTTCATTATTTCAATACCTTTTTCAACGCCTATGGCATCCCAAATTTGAAAAGGACCATGTTCCCATCCAAAACCAGCTTTCATGGCATCATCAATTTTGTATAATTCGTCTGTTATTTCAGGAATTCTGTTTGAAACATAAGCAAATAAAGCCGCAAAACTTTTTCTGTAAAAATCGCCTGCTTTATCTTTTCCTGAAACCAAAACTTTAAATCTGTCAACGACTTTATCAATAGTTTTTGTTAATTCTAGTGTTGCAAATTTTGCACGTTGTTTCGATCTGTATTCTAATGTATTTAAATCTAATGAAAGAATTTCTTTTTTGCCTTCAGCAGAAACCTGTTTTTTGTAAAAACCTTGTCCTGTTTTGCTTCCTAACCATTTGTTTTCCATCATGGTATTGATGAAATCAGGTAGTTTAAACAGTTCTAATTGTTCATCATCTTTACAGTTTTCGGCAATACCATTAGCTACATGTACTAAAGTATCTAAACCTACAACATCAACCGTACGGAAGGTTGCCGATTTTGGTCTACCAATAACAGGGCCTGTTAATTTATCAACTTCTTCAATAGTTAAGTTCATGCTTTTAACAGCATTGAATAAACTCATGATGCTAAAAATACCAATACGATTTCCTATAAAAGCTGGCGTATCTTTTGCAATTACTGATGTTTTTCCTAGAAATTGTTCGCCATAACCATTTAAAAAATCTAATACAGAAGTATCTGTTTTTGGTCCAGGTATGATTTCGAATAATTTTAAATATCGAGCTGGGTTAAAAAAGTGTGTACCACAGAAATGTTTTTGAAAATCTTCACTACGTCCTTCACTCATAAAATGAATAGGGATTCCAGAAGTGTTGGATGTTATTAAAGTTCCTGGTGTTCTGTGTTTTTCAAGATTTTCAAATACCTGCTTTTTTATGTCAAGACGTTCTATAACGACTTCCATAATCCAATCTACATTAGCTACTTTAGAAATATCGTCTTCAAGATTACCAGTAGTAATTCTATTGGCAAATTTTTTATGATAAATAGGTGAGGGCTTCGACTTTAAAGAAGCTGCTAAAGCATCGTTTACTAAACGATTTCTAACAACCTTGTCTTTTAAAGTTAGACCTTTTGCTTTTTCTTTAGCATTAAGTTCTCTTGGAATAATGTCTAGTAATAATACATCAACTCCAATATTAGCAAAATGACAAGCGATTCCGCTTCCCATGATTCCAGAACCAATAATGGCTACTTTTTTAATTATTCGTTTGCTCATCTTATTAAAAACTTACTAATCTTTTTGATTGTATATCTTTTTATTTGAAACCATATCGTTTATAACTTCGGCTACTTCATAGAAATGGTTTAATTGTTCTTCTGATACATTTTTTTTAATTGCATCGTTAAAAATTAAAACTTTATCTCTTGAAAAGTCTCTTTTTTCTCGACCAAAATCTGTTAATCGTATAATAACACCTCTTCCATCTTCTGGGTTTGGGTGTCTCTCAATTAATTTGTTTTTTTCCATAGTCTTAAGTATGCGAGTTAAGCTAGTTGCTTCCATACCCATTTTAGGACCTAATGCTGTTGAAGGCGTTCCTTTTTCTGGGTCTATACTTAATAGTGTAAAACCTGTTGCCATCGTACTATCTATTGTTGCAGCTTCTTCATTATACATTTTCTGAACTGATAGCCATGTAGTCCTGAGCACGTAATCTATTGTTTTATCTTTCATCTTGAGAGGGTTGGTGTCCTCAAATATATGAAAATTTATTATGCATGCATAATAAATTTAATAAAATTTAATAGATTTTTAAATAAGAATAGTTTGAGTAAAAATAGTATAACCTTTAAGATTAAGGTCTATATATTTTTTCAATAAGATTACTGTACATAAATTTAATAACCTTACGTTTCATTTTCATTGTAGGTGTTAAGTGTCCAGCATCAATAGACCAAACATCTGGTGTTATTTCAAACTTTTTTATTTGTTCCCATTTTCCAAACGTAGAATTAGCGGAATCTATTTCTGCTTGTATGCGTTCTATTAATTTAGGATTATTAATGATTTCAACATCTGATAAATAATCAATATTATGACGCCTTGACCACTCTTTAACAAATTCAAAGTTTATTTGAATTAAAGCAGCAGGCATTTTTTCGCCTTCCCCAATAACCATTATTTGATCTATAAATCGCGATTGTTTAAACTTGTTTTCTAATAAAGAAGGTGCTACATATTTTCCGCCAGAGGTTTTAAACATTTCCTTTTTTCGGTCTGTTATTTTTAAAAAACCTTCAGCATCTATTTCTCCAATATCTCCAGTATGGAAATAATCGCCAGTCATAACTTCAGCAGTTTTTTCAGGATCTTTATAATATCCCATCATAACATTAGGTCCTTTGCACAAAATTTCACCGTCTTCGGCTATTTTAACTTCTACGCCATCAATAACTTTACCTACATAACCAATTTTCCAATTGTTATTTCGTCTATCGCTAGCTGAAACACCAGGTGATGTTTCGGTAAGTCCGTAGCACTCCATTATAGGCATATTGGCGGCTCCAAAAACTTTTCCTAATCTTGTTTGAAGCGCAGCACTTCCAGATGCCATAAATACAATATTGCCTCCCAGAGCTGCTTGCCATTTGCTAAAAATCAGTTTTCTAGCAAGTTTTAGTTGAAACTCGTAAAACCAACCATTTTGACCATAGGGTTTGTAATCTGAACCTAATTCTACAGCCCAATAGAATAACCTCTTTTTTAAGCCTTTAAGTTCTGTCCCCTTTGCCATAATTTTTTCGTATACTTTCTCTATGAGGCGTGGAACTACAGTCATAGTTGCTGGCTTTATTTCTTTGGCATTATCACCTATTTTATCGATAGCTTCGGCAAAATAAGTTTCAATACTTCCATATTGATATAGATATGTAAATACGCGTTCAAAAATATGACATATAGGTAAAAAACTAAGTGCTCGTTCACCATAGGATAATGGAAATCTTTTTTGAGCAGATAACACATTAGAAACAATATTATTATGAGATAACATAACGCCTTTTGGCTTCCCTGTTGTGCCCGATGTATAAATAATAGTAGCTAACTCATTAGGCTTTACATCATCTTTTCTAGCTTGAACTTCTTTTTGGTTTTCATCAGAAGCTCCAAGTTCTAATAATTCTGAATAATGTTTACAACCTTTTATTTCATCAAAAGAATAAACAGCCTTAAGTTTTGTTTTAGACTTTATCTTATTTATTTTTTCTAAAACTTCTACATCAGAAACAAAGCAATAAGTAGATTCGCTATGGTTAAGAATGTATTCATAATCTTCAGCACAAATTGTAGGATATATTGGAATGTTTTGAGCGCCAACCTGGAGTATACCAATATCTACGATATTCCATTCCGTTCTATTGGTCGATGAAATCATTGCAATTTTATCATGCTTATTAATACCTAGTTTTAGTAAGGCCCTACTAATAGCATTAGCTTTATTAATATATTCTTGGGTAGATGTTGATTTCCATTCACCATTATATTTTGTTGAAAAAGCTTTTTCTAAACTATGGTTTGCTAATTGATAGTATGGAAAATCAAAAATCCTTGTGATGTTTGCCATTATTATTTTTTCAGTTTCTAGATATGCAAAGTATGAAAATAATTGAGATTTTCAAATTGATAAATTTTGGAGACTTTTTTTGTTAATACTTTAATTAAGAGCAAAGCATGATTTCTTATTCTTATAAACGGAAATAATTAAAAATAAAAGCCCCTGATATGAATGAAACCTATCAGGGGATTTTTTGATTTATATAGTTTTGAAACTATTATTTTTCAATCCAAAGTCTAGCATTCACAAAGGCCTCTAACCAAGGTGTAGCTTCGTCTTTGCGTTCTTCAGGGTAGTTTGCCCAGTTCCATTGAAAAGTAGAACGCTCAATATGCGGCATAGTTACTAAATGACGACCTGTTTTATCACACATCATAGCGGTGTTGAAATCCGATCCGTTTGGATTATGAGGATAACCTTCATAACCATATTTAGCAACAATTTGATATTTATCTTCACCGTAAGGTAAATTAAATTTTCCTTCACCATGAGAAATCCAAACACCTAATGTGCTTCCTGCAAGTGTAGATAGCATAACCGAATTATTTTCTTGAATTTTTACAGAAGTAAATGAACTCTCGTGTTTATGAGAATCGTTATGAATCATTTTACCATGAATTTCATGATCTGGATTAATTTCTTCTAATTCCATAAATAACTGACATCCATTACAGATTCCTACCGATAAGGTATCTTCTCTGTTAAAGAAATCTTGTATCGCTTTATTTGCTTTTTCGTTGTACTTAATAGCACCTGCCCAACCTTTTGCAGATCCTAAAACATCGGAGTTAGAGAAACCACCAACGGCTCCTAAAAACTGAATGTCTTCTAAGGTCTCACGACCTGAAATTAAATCGGTCATGTGTACATCCTTCACATCAAACCCCGCTAAATACATAGCGTTTGCCATTTCACGTTCAGAATTAGATCCTTTTTCACGTAGAATAGCTGCTTTTGGTCTTTTTCCGTTTAGTTCAGGTAATTTTCCTGTAAACTGTTTTGGGAATGTATATTGAAGAGGTTGATTTTTATAATTATCAAAACGGTCTTGTGCTAAACCATTAGCCGTTTGTTTTTGGTCTAATAAGAACGATGTTTTATACCAAACATCTCGCAATTTAGAAACATCAAAAGAGAACGTGTCTTCGTTGTTTTTAATGTTTAAAGTTGCTGAGTTATTTACAGTTCCTATCTTGAAAAATTCAATATTGTTTTCTTCTAAAATACTTTCTACAGAAGCATCTCCTTGAAAAACAATACCTGAATTTTCAGAGAATAACACTTTTATTGAATCTTCTTCATTTAGGGCAGAGATATCAAAATCGGCACCTAAATTAACATCAGCAAAACACATTTCAAGTAAAGTAGTAATTAATCCTCCTGAAGCCACATCATGACCAGCAGAAATTTTATCCGCTTTAATTAAATCCTGTATGGTATTAAACGTGTTTTTAACAAAAGCTGAATTTTTTACATCAGGAGCATCATTTCCAATGGTGTTTAAAACTTGGTTAAACGAGCTTCCTCCTAATTTAAAATCGTCTTGAGACATATTAATATAATAGATGCTTTCGCCGTTTTGTTTTAAAACAGGCTCTACAACTTTAGAAATTTCATTACAATTACCGGCAGCCGAAATAATAACGGTCCCTGGAGAAATTACTTCCTCGTTAGGATACTTCTGCTTCATCGAAAGCGAATCTTTTCCTGTTGGTACATTAATTCCTAAATCTATAGAAAATTCAGAAACTGCTTTAACTGCTTTATATAAACGTGCATCTTCACCTTCATTTTTACAAGGCCACATCCAGTTTGCTGACAGCGAAATAGAGGCTAAATTATCTTTTAAAGGCGCCCAAATAATGTTGGTAAGCGACTCTGTAATCGAGTTTCTACTACCCGCTTCAGGATTAATTAATCCTGAAATAGGCGAGTGACCAATAGAAGTCGCAATACCCTCTTTTCCGTTATAATCTAGTGCCATAACACCCACATTATTTAACGGAATTTGTAAAGATCCCACACATTGTTGTTTGGCAACTTTACCACCAACACAACGGTCTACTTTATTTGTTAACCAATCTTTACAAGCAACAGCTTCCAATTGTAATACCTGCTCTAAGTAAATTTGTAAGTTTTTGGTTTTATATCTTGAGTTTTTATAGTTTCTAGCAACTGTTTTATCTGTTAAAACTGTTTTAGGCGAACTACCAAACATATCTTCTAAAGCTAAATCCATAGGTTTATCGCCTTTGGTTTCAGATTCAAAAGTAAAACGGTTGTCAGCTGTCACATCACCTACGGTATACATTGGTGAACGCTCGCGTTCCACTATTTTGTTAAGTGTTTCAATATGTTCATCGGCAATCACAAGTCCCATACGTTCTTGCGATTCGTTACCTATAATTTCTTTAGCCGATAGAGTAGGATCTCCAACAGGTAAATTATCTAAATTAATTTTTCCACCCGTATCTTCAACAAGTTCCGATAAACAATTTAAATGTCCACCAGCACCATGATCGTGAATAGAAACAATAAAGTTTTCATCACTTTCTACCATACCACGAACCGCATTGGCAGCACGTTTTTGCATTTCTGGGTTAGAACGTTGTACTGCGTTAAGTTCGATACCAGAAGCAAACTCTCCTGTATCTGCCGATGATACCGCAGCACCACCCATACCAATTCGGTAATTTTCACCACCAAGAATCACTATTTTATCACCTTTTTTAGGTGTATCTTTTAAAGCCTGATCTGCTTTTCCGTATCCAATACCACCCGCTTGCATAATCACTTTGTCGAAACCAAGTTTTCTTGCTGCCGATGCGCTTGCAGCCGCATTTTCCTCATGTTCAAAGGTTAATACCGAACCACAGATTAATGGTTGACCAAATTTGTTTCCGAAATCTGAAGCTCCATTAGATGCTTTTATTAAAATATCCATAGGAGTTTGGTATAACCACTCTCTGGCTTCAAATTTTTGTTCCCAAGGTCTGTTTGCTTCCAAACGCGAATATGATGTCATGTAAACCGCCGTTCCAGCTAAAGGAAGCGATCCTTTTCCACCAGCCAGTCTATCTCTAATTTCACCACCAGCACCCGTTGCAGCTCCATTAAAAGGCTCAACCGTTGTTGGGAAATTATGCGTTTCCGCTTTAAGCGAAATAACCGATTCAAATTCTTGAGTCGTATAATAATCAGGAATATCGGCACGTTTAGGTGCAAATTGTTCCACTTTAGGGCCTTTTACAAAAGCCACATTATCTTTATAAGCCGAAACAATATCATTAGGATGTACTTCCGATGTTTTTCTAATCATTTTGAAAAGCGACACCGGCATTTCTTCATCATCAATAACAAACGTACCGTTAAATATTTTATGACGACAGTGCTCTGAGTTTACTTGCGAAAAGCCAAATACTTCAGAATCCGTTAACGGTCTGCCAATCTTTTTAGCAACCCCTTCTAAGTAGGCCACCTCTTCATCGCTTAACGATAAACCTTCTTGATCATTGTAAGCCGCAATGTCTTCAATATTAAGAATAGGCTCTGGCTGAATATCAATAGTAAATGAGTCTTGATTTAGGCCTTTAAAAATTTCCGAAATCATCGGGTCAAAATCTTTAAAATCGTCGGCAACCGCTTCAAATTCTTCAATTCTAATAATATCAACAATACCCATGTTTTGGGTAATTTCAACCGCATTGGTACTCCAAGGTGTTATCATAGCCGCACGAGGTCCAACAAAAAAAGCATCTAGTGATGCTTGTTCTATTTTAGGTTGGTCGCCAAATAGCCAAACTAATTTTGAGATGCTCTCGGTTGATAATTCTTTTGTTGTTTGAACAGCAAATACCTTACTGGTTACGTTTCCAAAGAAATGAATCATTATATCTTAATTTGTTTGTTTAAAGAAAGTGCAAATTTACTTCTTTTTAGTTGATTTTCATGCAAAAAATTTCATACTAAACAGAGAGTTATTAAGGGGTTTTAAACAGACGTTTTTTAGTTTGTGCGTTACCCCGAAATGGGGTCGCGCTTGCGGCAGTCGCTTCCCGATAAAAAAAATCGGGAGAGCTTCAACAAATGCCTTAATCGCTAACGCGGGTTTGGGTTTTTAAAATGAGGATTTAGAGTTTGTTTATTTTTTTTAGTAAATATTTTTGAAGTTGAGGTTGTTTATGGGTTTTTATTTGTTTTATACGTTGTTACCAACAGTTGTTTATTCAGTTATTATTTTTTCCGCAACCATTATTTTTAATTCGTTTTTCAAATCCTCATAAACAATTCCATTTTTTTTATTATTTGATTGATATATTATGAAGTCCGATTTTACACTATTCTGTTTGTTTTTTATTGTTACTTCATATTTTTTATTGTCAACTTCATATTCAAAAAGATGAATGTAAAATGATGACTCATGATTCGGTTTAATTTTTTCGCTCATTTCAAGTTTTCCATGAGTAATTGTTCCGTTTGAGAGAATATTAATAATCTTCTGTTTTTTATATTCCCATTGTATTAATGTTCCGATGAAAATTAATTGAAATACAATCGCAATTCCTTTCCAAAAGAAACCTTCTGTTATCAAAAACTTTGGTTGAGAACTAAATAAATCATAATCGATTATCAAGAAAATTATTCCAACAATTATTAGAAGATAATTATTTCTGTTCAGAATTTTTGCGATTTTGGTTTTGTCAGTTAATCGTATTTTTCCTGTTTTCAATATTTTAGTTTTAATTGTTGGTAACGGTTACGTATAATATTAGTGGCGCGTTTAAGCACTAATTTAGTAAATAGAAACTTGCCAGCGGAAAATTCCGAAGGAATTTTCCAAGTAGCTAAAACTAGCCATTAATTTTATGCTTTGTTGGGCACAGTTATTTATATTTTATTTCTCGAATTATTATTCTTTTCAGAATTCCTTTTTCAATTACCCTTTTTTCAGTCCAATTGTCAAATTCGTCCATTTTATACACGAATTTCTGATTTGACAGCAAAGAATCTTTATCATTATATTCCTTAAGTCCGATAAAATTCTTTCCGTCAAATTCGTATACTGCTTTTCGGTTCTGTCCTTCTCTGCGAAGATTGATTGATAAAATACTATCAACTTTTTCGTCAGTATTGAAGTGTGTAATTACCGTTGAATTTCTAATCGTATCATTAGTTTCTTTGTCAAGAAATATTTGTCTCATTATTGACTTCTCTTTGGTATCGTCATTTCTGTAATAATGAGTTTCTATTTGTTCAAACCTTTCGATTTCATTGTCCAAAATTCCGCTTGATTGAAAAAGCAAAGAGTTTTTGTATGTATAATCTACTTTAAATGGCAGACTGTCCGTTGACATTTTCACAATCTCTTGCTTTAATCTATCGGAATAGCCATAGACATACTCAATTTCCATTTGTTCATTATCAAACAAAGTTCTTCGAATTTGAAGAGCCAATTGGTCGTCATCTCTATATTTTTTTATTGCAATTAAAAGTGTGTCACGAATTTCGTTTTTTAAAGAATTTTTTTGAATGTCAATCGTATATTCAGTTATTTTTTCCGCACTTTTAGTCAATCCGTTGTCCCAAATTTTCTTTTGTTTACTGCAACCAATTATGGATAAAGAAAAAAATAATATTAGTAGTTTGTTCATTTGGTTTTAATTGTGCCCAACGGTTGTGTATAAGAATAGTGCGGTTTTGTGTCCGAGGATTTTCCGCAGGAAAATCAGAGTGACCAAATACGCGCTATCTTTTTGATTAAGGAATAAATTTAAGCATTATTTCTTATACTTTGTTGGCAACTGGCTTTTTATTCAGTCGCAGTGTCACCTTCGCCTGGTTTTACTATAACAAACCCATATTCAACATCTTCAGGAACATTATACTTTTCCCAATATTCACCTCCAATTCCAGCTAATTCACCTTTTTTGTCATCGACTTCAAGTCCATTATCTCCGAAATAAATTTTAGGTCCAATGTCAAACAATATTGAATCTGTATCTACAAATTCGAATATTTTATCGTCATTCGGTTTCAAGGTGAATTTGTCTTTAATATTTACAGATTTGTCAGTTTCATTCCGCAAAAATATTTTGTATGATGCTCCAGTCTTTTCATATTCTGCTGGGATTATAAATGTTTCATCTCCTTTTTCAATGATTTCATTTCCGTGTTTATCTTTATATCTATTCTCGTTTTTACAACCAAATAAAAATGATAAAATTCCCATAGTCAGTATTATTGTTTTTAGTTTCATTTTTTCAGAATGTTCATTTTCAGCGTGCAGTTTTGAGCTTGTTGCCAACGGTTGTGTATAAGAATAGTGCGGTTTTGTGTCCGAGGATTTTCCGCAGGAAAATCAGAGAGACTAAAAATGCATTAACCTTTTGATTTAGGAATAAATTTAAGCATTATTTTTATACTTTGTTATGCGCTTTTATTTTTTAAGCTCCTTGTCTATCCATAATTCCCATTGTTTTTGCTTTTGTGGGTTCAAATTATGCTTTGTTTCGGTGTCGTAAGTATTTTGCATATATCGTAAAGTGTCAAGATATTGTAAAATGATTGTTTTAGTATTGCTTGGACTACTGAAGTGATGGTTGTCTAATACTTTATTTAGTTTTCTTGTTACAATTTCAGTGATTTTAAAATGGTATAATTCATGTTTGAGTAGATTGTCAGATTGGGAAACGAAATGACTTTCATCTAACTTTGTTATAGCAACTGCTGTTGCAGAAGTATAATTAAAAACTCTATTTATTTTGTATGATATATATGTTTCAATGTGAGCATCGTATCCGCCTTTCAAACTATCAACTTTGTTGAAATGACTCCAATTTAAATGCTCGCTTGAATATGGTTTAAGTAAGTAGTTTGGAGTTATTTTTTCGTCAATAAAATTGTCGTTAGTAAAAAGCAAGATAATATTAATGATGATGATTAATGAAATATGAATTTTAAAGTGTTTATTGAGTTTTAATTTTCTTCGTTTATAAAGTAATAAGAGAAACCCTAAAATCAAAACAAAATGAACCATTACATTATGAAAAACAAACCAAATTTTAATAGGAATGTAGGCGATTAGTAGTGTAAATAAGAAATAAATTGATGAAAGCCAGTATTGTCTTTTAAATAAAGTAATAAATGATTTTCTAAAGTAAAAAAAGAAAGCAAAAATCCAACTGGCTAAATAAGTTAATACTACAAAGACGCCATCCAAGTCAAATACCTTGCCTATAATATATAAGGTCAGGAAAAATATTTGAATGATTAAGAATATTCGGTGTCCCATATTTTGACTAAAATTAAATAACTGTTTATTTGTTTTTAAATTTTCGCAAAGTATTTTGCGTTAGTAAATGGAATTAATAAGAGATGATAAATAAACATCTTTAGCTTAAATTTATTTCGTAGACAATCTTTGGGGAATTGCGCATAACGGTTTCGTATATGATTTGTGGCGGTTTGGAGCGGCTGAATCGGCAAGGTATCCCGCCTTCGGCGGGAGTGGAAGCATCCGACCTGGCGGATGCGTGCGATTCAGCGAGCCTTAGGGCCGCTTTTGTGCGGATTGTTCCGCGTAACTAATTTACTCTTTTTTACTTGAACGTGTCTTTAGCCTTTGGCGCAGACATAAGTTATATGCGTTGTTGTGTGCAGTTTTTATTCGGTTTTTCTTTTCTTCAAATCCATTCTTTAGTCCAATATTCTGGTTATCTCAACATAATCTTGGCTTGATGTACTAGATAATATTATACGTCAATTTTCTTTACAATTACCATTTTTAATGTTTGAAATAGTTTTGTTAGATTTAATTTCTTTTTCGTTACCATTATTAAATATTAAAAATGTTGTTACGAATGGTTTTGTGAAATCCCATTCTCCAGTATCTAATACTATATTATTTTGAGTGAGTTTATATGTGCCATCGCCTTTTAATTCGGCAATACAATTATGGCATTTTTCGCACATAAAGTATTCAACACGGTATTTGCCAGATAATTCAATCAAATCTCTTTTTTTTTCTATGTAATTACCCACAAACAGATATATGGTTATAATTAGGGTTCCAATTGTAAAAACCTTAGTTGTGATATGTTTTTTCTTATCACTACGTAATTTAAACAATCTTACAATTCCTATGATAGAAACTAAAAGAAAGCCAAATTTTATTAAAAGAAATAATAATTCTCCAAAAGAACCATCCATTTGTTTATGATTTAATCATTGTCGTGTGTAGTCGTTTTTTCTCTGCATAGGGTTCCAATTGTTAAAAATAATAAAGTTAAAAAAATCCCTATCGGAAATCCGATTCCAACATCATATAAAAAAGTGCTATCATAACTTTGTATAATTGATAATACTGTTAACGTTAGGATTGGAATAATTAAAATTGTCCAAAAAGCTAATTTATTATTCGGAAATGCAATCAGTTGACGTAAAATAAAATAGAATGAAACTCCTAAAATTAAAACAGGAATTGCAAATCCAATCCACTCGATTCCAATCAAATCAGCAATCTTTAGTCCGATTGTTAAAGAAAGCACAAAAGTCAAAATGCAAACTAAAGCAAATTGTAAAGTCAGTTTTAGTGAATTTATCAATTTATTTTTTGATAGGAAGAGTGATAAAACTATAGAGGTCAAAATTGTAAATCCGCTTATTGTCAGTAATCCGCGGTCATTTCCTTTATCCAAATTTATTGAAAGAAAAGCCCAAGTCCAAGTTGAAAGAATTGAAGTTAAAAGAAAAATTAAATTTTCCTTAATTGCTAAATATTTTATTTCAGTTTTGAGTTTCATTCTAATTGCACACAACGGTTACGTATAAGAATAGTGCGGTTTTGTGTCCGAGGATTTTCCGCAGGAAAATCGGAGTGACCAAATACGCACTAGCCTTTAGATTTAGGATTAAACTTAAGCATTATTTTTATACATTGTTGTAGGTAGTTTTTTAATCATTCCAACCATAAACTACAAATTCTTTATCCGTTGAATTATATCTCACAGTTTCCAAAAACCCTCTTGAATACTTGAATCCATATCCGTTTTCTCCAGCAGTATATTCAATTCCCATTCGTAAGTCAATATTTTTAGGAAACTCACCAGTTTTATCTTTAGATTTTTCAATTTCAGCTATCGCTCTTTTTATTCTAAATCTTTGGAATCGGTCAAATAAAAAGTCAGATGTTAATTGAGTTATAACAAAAATCGGAAGTATTGAAAACACAAACATTGCTTTCCGAGTGTTCAATTTTTTATTTAACAGACTTATAATTAAATAAATTAAAGTGGCAACGAAAATTATAGCAAATGGAATTAGTAAAAAGAACATTTCGAAAATCAGAATAGAGTCAATAAACGGGACGGAAACTCCAATTATGATTATAATTAAAAGAGCTATTTTTTGATTCCTATTCATTCAATTTCACGGTTATCTCAAATTACCTACAACGGTTGCGTATAATATTAGTGGCGCGTTTAGGCACTAATTTAGTAAATAGAAACTTGCCAGCGGAAAATTCCGCAGGAATTTTCCAAGTAAGCTAAAACTAGCCATTAATTTTATACTTTGTTGGCAAATCGGTTTTTATTTCCATTCAATATTCAGTTTATTCAATTCCGCATTTAATTCCGAAAGAGATTTTTCTGCAATAATTTTTGTGTCAATTGTAAATTTCCTCAAATCGGTTTTCAGAATATATTTTTTCGGCTTTTTTTCAACCCGTTTTATTTCCGACATTTTTAGTGGTTTGTGAAATAAAGAGTTTTTTGAAATCACACCATTTTCCAAAGTCAGATATTGTTTTCTTTTCCGATAAAAAAGTCCATAAATAAAAATAATAGCTAATATTAAAAACCACGTATTTGTCCATTCAAATTGTTCAGGTTCAAATATTTTAAATAAACCCATAATAATCCAAGCAATTCCAAAAAGCAAACCTATAGTTTGTCTTTCACGTTTGTTTTTATATTCTATTGTCAATCTTTCGTTCAATTCGTCTTTTTTATTCGATTATTTTTTCAGCTTTAAAGTTCTTTAGTAAGATAAAAGTTAATTGTATTTCGATTTTTTCTTGGTTTGGTTAACTGTTTGCCAACGGTTACGTATAATATTAGTGGCGCGTTTAAGCACTAATTTAGTAAATAGAAACTTGCCAGCGGAAAATTCCGCAGGAATTTTCCAAGTAGGCTAGAACTAGCCATTAATTTTATACTTTGTTGTAAAACGTTTTTTAATCAATTGGGATTTCAATAAATTCAGATAATATTTTTCCATTTTTAGAATTTATTTTTATCACTTTCGATTGTTTCTTTTCTAATTCACTTTTCAAAGTCCAAACAAGTTTTCTTTTTTCATAGGCTATGTCCCAATAATAAATTTTACTTAAACCATTATTTTTTCCGATTTTAAGAGCTTCTTTTAATTTAATCTCTGTTTTATTTTGTAATACCTTTAAATAAGGTTCTATAATTTCTTTAGGTCTTTTTGTTGCCCAAGGTGTTGTGCAATTGGGGTTAAAAGGAAAAAACAATTCCGTTAGAACTAGGTTTTCGTCAGAAACTTTGTAGTATAGCCAAAATTGAGTGATTTGACATTCAGTTTTTTTAAGGTCAGAAAAGTTAAATTTTTCTACAATATCTTCTTCCTCGTTGTAAATTTCAATTAAAGTTTTTGATTCATCAAACTGAAAATGATTGTCTAATATTTCTTTTCCAACAGCAAATCTTAATTTTTCGTCGGCTCTAACTTTGGCGCAATAAATTACGCTTTTAATGAAGTTTTGAGAATTGGAAATACCAAAGTTTAATAAAAATAAGAATGTTAATAATAGTTTCATTTAAATGTTTTACAACGGTTACGTATAATATTAGTGGCGCGTTTAAGCACTAATTTAGTAAATAGAAACTTACCAGCGGAAAATTCCGAAGGAATTTTCCAAGTAGCTATAACTAGCCATTAATTTTATGCTTTGTTACCCAACGTTTTTTAATCATATCCGTGTTGTTTTTTCCAATCTGAAATATCAATTTTATCAATTTCTTCTTGTCTCTTTGTTTGAGATTGTTCTACTGTAAATTTGATAAAGAAAAACCAAGCTATAAAGCTCAAAATAAAAATTATAATTCGTTGCTTAAATTTCAAGAAATAGTTTTCGTTTCTTAAACTAAAAATTGTGTGATATTCAACTGTGTATTTATTCATAAAAACCAATGGTCCAAATAAAAAGAGTTGTACCATTTGCAATATTGTATAGCTTTCTGTTTTATTTTTTTCTAATCTTTCCGCTTCCTCTTTTAAGTGTTTCTCAGCTTCTATATTCCACTTTTCAATAATTTCATTTTGTTGTTCTTGAGAGATATTTCTTTTAATCAGTTCTTTTTTTGCTTGCACTGTAGCTTCTCGTTGCCAAATATTCTCGTCGTTACAATATGCGATTTCAATCAATTCTTCTGTTTCTCTGTCAGAAATTGGAGGTGTGAATTCGGAGGTCATTTCTTAAATGTTGGGTAACGGTTTTGTGTATGGAAAGTTGCGTTTTTGTGTGCGAGGATTTTCCGAAGGAAAATCAGACGTAACAAAAATGCAACAACCTTTGGTTAAGCACTAATTTAGCAATTTTTTATACACGTTGTTGTACGCTGGCTTTGTTATTTCTTTCTGCAAATTGTTTTAAAGATTCTTTCGTTTTGTTGATTCTTAAAATAGTGTCCGAACTTGATTTAAGCGGAAATCCTTTTCTTAAGCCAGAAACTAGGTCTGAAATATTTTGGGATTTAACATTGATATGATTTCCACTAGAGAATTCAACTCGTCCTTTGTTAGTTTTTCCGGTAAGTATATTTTTATCTTTAGGTTCCAAGATTATAAATCCGTTTTCATAGAATCCATCTAAAATTTCTTCTTCATTAAAATCGATTCCTTTTTCAATATGGGATTTACATACTTGATTTATTAAATCGGTTATATTAAGTATTGTGTTTTTATTATGTCGTCTATTGGTTTTAGCTTTTTCAAAGAAAGTTTGTATTAAATCGGATAAAATATTCTGTTTTTCAGTCATTCTGTTAAGTAGGTTTGATGTTGTTTAATAGACCATAATTTTACAATTAAAAAATGTTTTTTCAAAAGAGTCCGAAGTTTTTTCAGCTTGCGTACAACGGTTGTGTATAAGAATAGTGCGTTTTTGTGTCCGAGGATTTTCCGCAGGAAAATCAGAGAGACCAAATACGCGCTATCTTTTTGATTTAGGAATAAATTTAAGCATTATCTCTTATACTTTGTTGTAGTACGTTTTTTTATTCAACTATTATTTTCAATTCTTTGGTTTCAAAGGATTTGCCTTCAATTCCATATACTGTTCTGCAATTTCCTTTGACTAAAATATTCGGATTTTCAAGCAGATAGCTTTTGTCTATTTTATCCTTTATTTTCAAGTCAGATATTTCGAAAATTATTTCGTTTTCCGATTTGTAAATTGTTCCCAAAAGCTTTTTTTCAAATGGCTTTTCCTTTGTTATGGTAAATTCATCAATATATTCACTATCGTCTCCAGTTAAATTTGGACCTTCAATGAAAGTTTTTTTTAATTCCTGATGAAATTCAAGTTGTTCGCCTTTTGATAAAAATGAAATTTCAATGTTATTCAGATTTTTATAAATTCTGATAGTTTTTTCCGCTTCGATTGGTACAATACGAATAGTCAATTCAAAGTTGTCATTTAGCAGATAGGTTTCTTTGTCAAATTCCAAGTACAGATTGGTCTTTTCAAAATCGTTTTTTGAACAACTGAATCCTAAAATTGAAATCAGAAATATTGTTAAGGTGTTCTTTATTTTCAAAATGTACTACAACGGTGTTGTGTATGGCTCGTTGCGGAAAATCAGCTATGATTTTCCGCAGTAACCGAAAGATAGCAAATTGCAATGAATTCCGATTAGGAATTCAGCCGCAATGAGCTATACACGTTGTTGTAACACGTTTTTTTTATTCATAATGTATGTAATTCCGCTAACAATTATTAAAGTCAGAATTATGTCTAAAATCAGATTGCTTAAATTCCATCCATAATTTGGATTTGGACAGTCAATCATAAATTCCTCGTAATATTTGAATGGGAATCCAATTTCTAAAGATTTATATCCTATTGTTTTATTAATTGGTGAAATCAGATGATTTATAACAGTCAGAAATGATGTTGAGAAAAAGACCAACATTGACATAAATATGATTCCTATTCCTTTTCTAATCATATTGACATTAGTATTTCGTCATATTTAAGTGATGAATCTGAAATTCTATCTTGAGTATGGTCAAATTGGCTAACTCCGATTCTACAAGAACTTGCTTTTACGTAATATTCTGTATTTTCATTGAATCTATAAATTCCGTTTTCTTCTTTTCTAATTTTCAATCCGTCAAAGCTATCAGGTAACGATATAAATTCAACTCCAGATAATTCTATATCAAGCGTACAATTTGGGTCATACTTAACTGGATATTCGACATCTTCATATTGTTTTTCACTTCGAATTATCAAAGTAGAATGACTTACTATATAATGCCAAATTCTAAATTTCCGATTGCTTTGATATTTCATAATTTGTTTTTCTCAAATGTGTTACAACGGTTACGTATAATATTAGTGGCGCGTTTAAGCACTAATTTAGTAAATAGAAACTTGCCAGCGGAAAATTCCGAAGGAATTTTCCAAGTAGGCTAAAACTAGCCATTAATTTTATGCTTTGTTACCCAACGTTTTTTCTTTCAGAATTTGTTCTGCTATTTTAATTGCTTCGGTTTGATACTTACTTTTATTCTCAATAATATATTTCAGTTCCTCGTTTGTTTTTTCTTTGTAACTTTCTTTTAGTTTTTCAGTTCTACTTTTCGGTTTGTATTCTATTGGTTTTAACTCAATTCCTTGTTTCTTCTCTGATTTGTCAATATATGGAATAAGTCTAAATCGGTACTTTGTATTTTTAATTTCATTTTTTTCTAATAAAAAGTCCTGAAGTAAAGTCGTAAGATAATATCTGTCTCCATTTTCAAAAGTCAAATCCCAATATCCAAAATCAGAGAAAATTGTTGGAATTCGATAGTTTTTATCAATTGCGTTTTGCCAATATTTTCCAAGATTATAAATTGAATATTTAACTTCATTCAAGGAATATTCTTTAGTTATTCCGTTTTCAATAATTGAAATTTTATTAGAATTCTTGTCGATAGAAAATTCCGTTTTTTTATTGTACTTATAATAGTTTATTAAAAGATAAATTGCTGGTCCGTTAAACAGAATGAAAAACTGTCCAATTGTTATTAGAATTACAGTCGGATTATAAACTTTAAGAAAGAAATGGTTTGTAATGTATAATAGAAAGAGGATAATAAGATTAGTTTTTAATAATCTCATTATAGACTTTGAATTCAATTTGTAAGTTCCTGTTTTCAAATGTTGGGTAACGGTTATGTATAAGAATAGTGCGTTTTTGTGTCCGAGGATTTTCCGCAGGAAAATCAGAGAGACCAAATACGCGCTATCTTTTTGATTTAGTAATAAAATTAAGCATTATTTCTTATACTTTGTTAGCAAACGTTTTTAATTTTTTTCAATTGTTTTCCAGTCGCTATCAAAGTCCTTTTGAGCCGAAAACATCATTTCTTTATATTTTTTATCACCTTTCAGGAGTAAAGTCAGAGTTGCATTTCCACTTTTTCCACGACTATCCATTTTTGAATTTATTGACCCAATTGGTAAAGCAATAACACTGTTTATTTGTCCCAATTCGTTTGTCAATTCAGTATTGTTTTTTACGTGATTTTCTATAGTTTTAAGAGCGTCAGAATTATTAAAAAGTATATTTATTAATACAAACATTATTATGCTTAAAATAGTAAAAGCTTTTCCAATTATCAGTACAATATTTGATTTGGATTCGGATTGTATTTTTTTTGATTCAAAGTTTAAAACAAAAAATACTCCGATTAAAAATACTATAGCGCTTAAATACAAACTTTCCCAAAAAAAATAGATTGGAATTATTCTGCAAATTATTCCGTAAATGAACATTATTAGCGCTGTAAGTAAAGTCAGTTTAGAGATTAGGTTGATTCTTTTGAGTAATTCCATGCAATGTTTGCTAACGGTTACGTATAATATTAGTGGCGCGTTTAAGCACTAATTTAGTAAATAGAAACTTGCCAGCGGAAAATTCCGCAGGAATTTTCCAAGTAAGCTAAAACTAGCCATTAATTTTATGCTTTGTTACCCAACGTTTTTTATTTCACTTTTTATTTTTTCAATCCAATTTTTGTCAGTCGGTTCAACAATAATTGCTCTAAAATTAAATCTTTCACTTTCAATTCCGACACCTTTTAAATCGTCAATATGCAAATCGAAATCAAATGCAGGTGGATATTTAGATGAGTTAATATTCCGAGATTTTAAAACTTGTCGATTTTCTTTTTCGTTTACAATTCGGTTAACTTTTATTCCGTAATATTTTAAAGTCCGTCTTATTTTTCCTTTAGTTCGAAACGATGTTGTATAAATATGAATTTTATGTCCTTGATTTTGTAAATCAGAAATCAATTCTCGAGCACCTTTTCGCATTTCCTCAATTCCGAACAGTTTCGCAATTCCGTTTCTATTTTCAGTTTCAAATTCCTTTCCGTTCGGAATTAATGTGCTGTCAAGGTCAAAACTTATATTCATTTATTTATGTTCCAATATTGTTTTCGGTTGGATTCCCGTGATTTTTGTCAAATGTTGGGTAACGGTTACGTATAATATTAGTGGCGCGTTTAAGCACTAATTTAGTGAATAGAAACTTGCCAGCGGAAAATTCCGAAGGAATTTTCCAAGTAGGCGAGAACTAGCCATTAATTTTATACTTTGTTAGCTACAGTTATTTTTCAGATATTAGGATTTATTACTTTCTTCCGATTTATTTTTTTTATCAAGTGTGGTTCCTATTCCGATTCCAATAGCTATTCCAAGACTAAGCCATAATCCTAAATTATCTGTTGCAACTCCAACAGCGGTTCCTATTCCAACTCCAATCGCAATTCCAATTGCTAGTTTGTTATTTTTTTTCATAAAGATATTTCTTATTGTTTTAATTTTTTTTGATGCCTATTCTGTTCATTATATAATTTCATTACAGATACCAATATTATTAGTACTCTCGTGGTATTAAATGTTACAATATTATTTTTAGAATTTTTTGTAAATTACTTATAAGTATTTCTTTCAGACAATTGTAGCTAACGGTTACGTATAATATTAGTGGCGCGTTTAGGCACTAATTTAGTAAATAGAAACTTGCCAGCGGAAAATTCCGCAGGAATTTTCCAAGTAGGCTAAAACTAGCCATTAATTTTATGCTTTGTTACCACCAGTATTATTCTTCCTTTAGTCCTAAATCAACAGCCTTTTTTTCGTCTTTTGTCATTTTCCGTTCATATATTTCTTCCCAAAGTTTAATGATTTTTTCCTTTTTCTCAATTCCTAAGTCTTTCACGGCATAAGTCCAAGTTGCAATTGAATAGAGATAAACTTTATATTCGGCATTTTCTCCACCATAACCAACATATAATTTGCTAAAATCTAGTTTTCCTCCAATCGTTTCTTTCTTAATATATTCCCTAGGGTTTTCAATTTTTTCTTTTTCTTCAAGTTTAGAATTTGTAATAGAGTCATTTTTGATTTCAGATTGACCAAAGGTCAGATTAACAATTAAAAATGAAATAATAAATAAACAATTCTTGATTTTCATATGCGAATTTTTTATTGGTGGTAACGGTTGTGTATAATAATAGTGCGGTTTTGTGTCCGAGGATTTTCCGCAGGAAAATCAGAGTGACCAAATACGTGCTATTTTTTTGATTTAGTAATAAAATTAAGCATTATTTATTATACTTTGTTGTGTTTAGTTTTTTATACTGTCTAGTTTAATTTTATATTTTTCTATCCGTTTTTTCATTTCATTCCGCAATTTTTGGTCTTTCTGAACGTATGTCGTATCAACCTTTCCATTATCATTTGTCTTTATTTCTCTAACGTATTCCAAGTCAAAAATCATTCTGCTATGTTCAGGGTTTTTATCGGAGAATTCTACTTTGTAGAAATTTCCATTTTTAACATTTTCGGAATTGTAGGCAGTCGAAGTTCCAGTGTACTTTTTTCCGTCATAATAGAATTCATATTTGTAATTCCTTTTGCTGTATTGTTTATAAACCGATTTTGAGCCATAAATCATTCCAAAGGTTTCGATTCCGTTCTGTTTTATGTCTTGTTTTTCCTCCATTACAAGAATAAATGCCCAAATTAGAAATGGAATTCCAGCAATCCAATAATATTCAAAAATGAATTCTTTTATTTTTATATAATTCTCGGTTAAATTCAATTCTTATTTTTCGGTTTTCGGTTCGTTGGGAAATTAAACACAACGTTTACGTATAAGAATAGTGCGGTTTTGTGTGCGAGGATTTTCCGAAGGAAAATCAGACGTAACAAAATTGCACTTACCTTTGATTAAGCACTAAACTACGAATTATTTTTATACATTGTTGCCAGTAGTTTTTTTTCTAAATATCATTTTTAAATCAGTCACGAGGTAAAAACCAACAAACCCTAAAGCACCAATTGCTAAACCATATTGTCCATTAGGAATAACTGTGAATAAAGTCAGTCCAATTATAAAAAGGCAAAATGGATATGTAAATAATCTAATTAAAATTCTTTTTAGCGACCATTCTTTTTCTGGTTTCTGTTCCTCAATTTCTATATCTAAAAATTCAAACATTTCATCAAGTTGGTTTTGTCTTTCAAATCGATAAATCATTCTCCAGAATAAACTAAAAATTATAGCAAAAACAGAAATAACAGCAATTATTGGCCAACTTTCAAATAAGTCAAATTCTAATGGGTTTTTAGGGAATATAGCATATAGAAAACCAACTATGAAAATTCCGATTAAAGATTTTTCAACTGGATTCAATTTACTAGTTATATTAACTAAATGATTATTAGCATTTAATTCAAAGGTAAAGACTGGGTAAAAAGTCGTATTCCACATATTTTGTCTCCAAACTTTTATTTCATTCCGACCTATTTCTCCTTTCTGACGTAAATCACGAGAAAAAACATTCCATAAGTGATTTAGAAAAGTGTCCTTTTTTCTCAATCTAATTAATTTTTCTATGTCTTTTTTTGTGACTTCCAATGTTTTTTCAAATTACTGGCAACTTGTTATATAATTACTTTTATTGATCATATCCCGTAATTATGTCAGGATATGGTAAGGGTTTTGTTGCTGTTATCCGGTAAAGATAATTTTTTTATAACATTATCTAATGGGCTTTTTATTTCTTGTAAATCTTTTCTTGTTACATGCGTGTAAATCATAGTTGTTTCAGGTCTGCTATGGCCTAATAATTCCTGAATATATCGTATATCTATACCTTGTTCTAACATATGTGTAGCATAGCTGTGCCTAAGTGTATGCGGAGTGATTGTTTTTGTTATTCCTGCTGCTTCTGTGCTTTTTCTTAAAAATGCACGAATAGACCCTGGACTATATTTCCCGCCTTTAGGGTTTTCAATAAAATATACTTTAGGCTTATATGTATTGTGATAGTTTTTTAATAACGGAAAAAGACTTTCGGCAATAGTTGTATACCTATCTTTTCTTCCTTTTGCATTTTTAATATGAAGTTGTTTCCGTTTAAAATCAAAATCACTGAGTTTTAAATCAATAATTTCTCCTACTCTTAACCCAGATCCATAAAGCATAGCTATTACTGTACGGTGTTTAAGGTTTTTAGTAGATTGTAAAATACTCAACACTTCTTCAATACTTAATACAATAGGTAACTTTTTATCCTTTTTAGGCATATAGATTTTGTCTACGTTAATAGAACATGCAGGATAAAAATAGGCGAAATGCTTTAAGCCACTAACTAGTTGTCTGTGAGTACTAACCGCATAATTTAATTTTTCTACTGCCCATTCTATATAATACCTTACATCATTTTCATTAAGGTCGTCTATAGGTTTTTTGCCCGTAAAACGTAAAAACTCAAGTATAAAACCACTATAACTAGCAATAGTGCTCTTACTAAATCTTTTGCCTTTTAGAAACTCTAAAAAATGACGGTAAATTATTGTTTTTTCTTCGTTTAGTGGTTCTAATTCAATGTTAACACCTTTTTTATAAAGAGGAATTGTATCATTACTAGTATTGTCTAAAAGAATTAAGTTCCCCTTTTTTATATATTTTTTAATGTTTTCTAACCGAACTTCGTTGTAATAAATGTAAAATGTTCGGTGCGTTTTAGACCAACGCACACCATTAAACTTTTTTATATATTCTTTAGTTTCAAAGTCATATTGAAATTTAATAGCAATACAACTTTTAGACCGATGTTTAAATGGTTCTAATGTAATTGAAGTCATAGTCTAGTTTCTTAAAATTACAATTTGTACATAAATATACACAAAAAAAGCCTGTTTCAAAATTAGAAACAGGCTTTAATACATTATAATTTAAAAGAAATTAATCTTCTTTCTTATCTTCTCTAGGTTTTCTATCGTCTCTGCGGTTATCGCGTCCACGATTATCTCTACCTCTGTTATCACGTCCACCACGATTATCTCTAGAGTTGTCTCTAGGTGGTCTTGCAACATAACCTTCTGGTTTTGGTAAAATAGCTTTACGAGATACTTTTTCTTTACGAGTTCTTGGGTCTACACCAAAGTACTTCACATCAAAAACATCGCCCATATTAACAACGTCTGTTACATTTTCAGTACGTTCCCAAGCTAATTCGCTTACGTGTAATAAAACTTCGTTTCCTGGAGCATCTGTATATTCTACAACAGCACCAAAATCTAACATTTTAATAACTTTTACTTCGTATACACTACCAACAGTTGGTTTAAATAATAACGAATCTATTTTTGCTTGTACAGCATCAATACCTTCATTACCTACACCTAATATTTCAACAATACCTTCTTCGGTAACAGGGTCTTCGTTTATAACAATTGTTGTATTAGTTTCTTTTTGTAATTCTTGAATTACTTTTCCACCAGGACCAATTAATGCACCAATAAATTCGTTAGGAATTTTTCTAGTAATCATTTTTGGAGAGTGCGCTTTTACATCAGCATTAGGAGCAGCAATCGTATCGGTTAATTTGCTTAATATGTGTAAACGTCCATCACGAGCTTGTTTTAGTGCATTCACTAAAATCTCATAACTTAAACCTTTTACTTTAATATCCATTTGGCAAGCAGTAATACCATCAGCGGTACCAGTAACTTTAAAGTCCATATCTCCTAAATGATCTTCATCACCTAAAATATCAGATAGTACAGCATATTTTCCAGATTCAACATCTGTAATTAATCCCATAGCAATACCAGAAACAGGTTTATTTAATTGCACACCAGCATCCATAAGTGCCATAGTTCCTGCACAAACTGTAGCCATAGAAGATGAACCGTTAGATTCTAATACTTCAGATACTACACGAACAGTGTATGGACAATCTGCAGGTACCATATTTTTTAATGCACGTTGTGCTAAGTTTCCGTGTCCTACCTCACGTCTAGAAGTTCCTCTTAAAGGTCTAGCTTCTCCAGTTGAGAAAGGAGGGAAGTTGTAATGTAAATAGAAACGTTCTTCACCTTCATAAGATGCCATATCTATTTGGTTTGCTTCTCTAGAAGTACCTAAAGTAACCGTAGCTAATGCTTGTGTTTCTCCACGAGTAAATATAGACGAACCATGTGTAGATGGTAAATAATCTACCTCACACCAAATAGGTCTAATCTCATCAGTTTTACGACCATCAAGACGTAAACCTTCGTTTAAGGTTAAATCTCTAACAGCAGCTTTTTCTGCTTTGTAGAAATATTTAGAAACTAAATCTCCAAAATCTTCTAATTCTTCTTCACTAAAAGCAGCTTTTACCTCTTCTTTAATCTCTTCAAAAGCGGCACTTCTTTCGTGTTTTGCTGATGCTTTTTTAGCAACGCCATATACTTTATCGTAAGCTAATTCTTTTACTTTTTTCTCTACAGCTTCGTCTTCTCTTTCTGCTTCATACTCACGTGTTTCTTTTTTGCCAAAAGCTTCTGCTAATTTTACTTGAGCAGCACATTGTACTTTAATAGCTTCATGAGCAAATTTTATTGCTTCAGCCATTTCTTCTTCAGAAATCTCTAACATTTCACCCTCTACCATCATTACAGAATCGGCAGAAGCTCCAATCATCATGTCTATATCAGACTCTTCTAATTGAGCGCGTGTTGGGTTAATAATAAATTCTCCATTTATACGACCAACTCTAGCTTCAGAAATTGGAGTTTCAAAAGGAACATCAGATAATTGAATAGCTGCAGAAGCGGCTAATCCAGCCATAGCATCTGGCATAACGTTTTCATCATGAGACATTAATTGAATCATAACTTGTGTTTCTGCATGATAATCTTTTGGGAATAACGGACGTAAAACACGGTCTACTAAACGCATGGTTAAAACTTCACCGTCACTTGGTCTTGCTTCTCTTTTAAAGAAACCTCCTGGATAACGTCCAGCAGCAGCAAACTTTTCTCTGTAGTCTACCGTTAAAGGTAAAAAGTCTACATCGCTTTGTTTGTAGTTAGAAACTAATGTACACAAAAGCATACAGTTTCCAGATTGTACAACAACAGAACCATGTGCCTGTTTTGCTAATTTTCCAGTTTCAATAGAAATTTCTCTACCGTCACCTAGGTCTATGACCTCTTTAAAAACTTTTGGAATCATAAATTTTTTTAATTCTAATTAAACAATGGTCGTTGTGTTGTTGTGTGTAGTTGTTGTATGCGACCAATGAAAAACTATTTATCCTGAACTCGTTTCAGGATCTGCTTATTCATAATTTACGAATTTTATACTCTTTCGATGCGAGTTATTATATCTATGTGGGCGTTACCCAAAGGTCGGGCTTTCCGCTATATCTTTTTGTGAAAAACAAAAAGGATGCCGCATCAATCCCTAACGCAAAAACAAAAAAGAGGCTGCGAAGCCTCTTTTTTAATTATTTTCTTAATCCTAATTCTTTTACTATGGCACGATATCTTAAAATATCTTTCTTAGTTAAGTAATCTAGTAAGCTTCTTCTTTTACCTACTAACTTTACTAACGAACGCTCTGTATTATAATCTTTACGATTGTTTTTTAAGTGCTCAGTTAAGTGATTAATTCTTTGTGTAAATAGAGCAATTTGCCCTTCTGCAGAACCAGTATCGTTTTTACCTTTACCGTGTTTTGCAAACATTTCTTGTTTCTCTTCTTTTGATAAATACATGCTAATATTGTTGTAAATAATTTTTATGTACACGAAAGCTCTTCTTTCGAGCGGCAAATATAGTAAATTTTAATTATTTACAAGTGTTACAAAATAAAAAACACCTGTCAAGTTTTTAAAACCTAACAGGTGTATATTTTGTTCTAATAAAAAAAAATTAGATTACATCAATAGTAAATGTAGAATCTATATTAATTTTAATTTTAAAAGTAACTGGTGTTGCACTTAGTTCACCAGACAATGTAATTGTTGCAGCTGAGTTATTTCTTAAATAAGTAGCAATATTTTTTAATTCATTTGGACTTTCAATATTGTAAACAGTATTGTTGTCGTCAGATTGTTTTAAGTTAATATCACTAACTTCAATAGAAATATCACCAATACTTAAAATTGCATTTGTAATAGTCGCATTTTCAGCACCAGTAAAATTAGATACTTCGTATGTTAATGAATTGATAGTTATATCCTGAATTAAATCTAAATTTTTATTAATTTCTTCATTCGAAGAAATGTCTATACTTGAAGATTCAGATAGAGCTACAGCTTTACCTCCATCATTATCTGGAATAGATATTTCAATGGTTGTATCAAAATCTTCAGTAATATCAAATTCTGTTAGTTTGTCAAGTTCACTACAGTTAAAAACAGTTGCAATTAAAAGTAGTACTAAGTTAATTTTTAGTTTCATGAAATTTGGTTTTGGGGTTAGTAAATATGAAATAATTTTTTTAAGCTCTCAAAGGCTGATTTAATATTAAATCAAGATATTGATTCACTTTGTCTTTTAAGTTTCTTCTTAGGGTAATAAAGTCTAAGAAACCATGTTCTAATAAAAACTCAGATGTTTGAAAGCCTTCAGGTAATTCTTTACCGGTTGTATCTCTAACAATTCTAGGGCCTGCAAAACCAATTAAAGCTCCAGGTTCGCTAATGTTAATATCTCCTAACATAGCAAATGATGCTGTTGTGCCTCCTGTAGTTGGGTCTGTGCATAACGAAATATAAGGTATGCCAGCATCTGCTAATTGCGCTAATTTAACCGATGTTTTAGCTAATTGCATTAACGATAATGCGGCTTCCATCATGCGAGCACCTCCAGATTTTGAGATAACCATTAATGGTATGTTGTTTTTTAAGGAATAATCGGCTGCTCTTGCTATTTTTTCTCCAACAACACTTCCCATAGAACCACCAATAAAAGCAAAGTCCATACAGGCAATTACTAAATCTTTTCCTTTAGATTTTCCAACAGCACATCTAACCGCATCTTTTAATTTGGTTTTTTCTTGTGCCGCTTTTAAACGCTCTGGATATTTTTTTGTGTCCTCAAATTTTAAAGGATCTTTAGACTCTAATTTTGCGTCTAACTCTTTAAATTTATTATCGTCAAAAAGTATTTCGAAATATTCTTTACTGCCTATTCTAACATGGTAACCATCTTCTGGACTTACATAGAAGTTTTTTGCTAATTCTTCGGCATCAACAATTTTACCAGTTGGAGATTTATACCACAATCCTTTTGGAGTGTCTTTTTTTTCTTCAGTAGTAGTTGTAATTCCTTTTGTTTTTCTTTTAAACCAAGACATATTAATTTACGTTTTATAGTTTACGATGTTATTTATAACAAGGGTTGCTTTATTATTCTATTGACTTTAATAGTCAAAAAAATAACAGAAAGCCTAACTACAAAATTAAGTCTTTTTTTAATTTTGGAGGTAATGCCCTTGTGTTTTTATTAAATACAGTTGCTTCTTTAGTTGTAATAATCTTGTTTCTAGTGTTTTATTGTTAAAAAAATAAAGGCTCTGAAATAAAACAGAGCCTTTAAATTAGTGTATTATTGTAAACCTTTTTTTATAAAGTATTTACATTGTTTAAATCTTCAAACGCTTTTTTCAAACGCTCTACAAACGTAATTTCTCCAGCACGTAACCAAACTCTTGGGTCGTAGTATTTTTTGTTCGGTACATCGGCACCATCAGGATTTCCAATTTGTCCTTTTAAATACTCAGCTTTTTCACCCATATAATCACGAATACCACTCATGAAAGCATATTGTAAATCGGTATCAATATTCATTTTAATAACACCATAGCTAATACCTTCTCTAATTTCTTCTACTGTAGATCCAGATCCACCGTGGAATACAAAATCAATGTGGTTTTCTTCAACACCATATTTTTTTGTAATATATTCTTGAGAGTTTTTTAAGATTTTCGGGGTTAATTTTACATTTCCTGGTTTGTAAACACCATGAACGTTTCCAAAAGCAGCTGCAATAGTAAACTGGTCACTTACTTTGCTTAATTCTTCATAGGCATAAGCTACTTCTTCTGGTTGTGTGTATAATTTAGAATCATCAACATCTGTATTATCTACACCATCTTCTTCGCCTCCTGTAATGCCTAATTCAATTTCTAAAGTCATACCCATTTTAGACATACGCTCTAAATAGGTTTTACAAATTTCAATATTTTCTTCAATTGGCTCTTCCGATAGGTCAATCATATGCGAACTGAAAAGTGATTTTCCTGTTTCAGCAAAATGTTTTTCACTAGCATCTAATAAACCATCTATCCAAGGTAATAATTTTTTAGCACAGTGGTCTGTGTGTAAAATTACAGGAACACCATAAGATTCAGATAATGTATGTACATGTTTTGCACCTGCAATGGCACCAGCAATAGCAGCTTTTTGCCCGTCGTTACTTAATCCTTTTCCAGCATTAAATTGCGCTCCACCGTTAGAAAATTGAATAATTACTGGAGCATTTAAGTCTCTAGCTGTTTCTAAAACACCGTTAATAGTGTCAGATCCTATAACATTAACAGCAGGTAAAGCATAGTTATTTGCTTTAGCATGATTAAAAATTGCTTGTACTTCTTTACCTGTAGCAACTCCTGGCTTTATATTGTGTCCCATATTTGAAAAAAAATTAATTAGTATTTAGTAGGTATCAAAAGTAATGTTTTTTTAAATAAGTATTTACTGTTTTGCAATGCGAAAACCCTAAAAATACACGAAATCGTTTTAGTAAATTAATAAAAAAAGAAGGTTAAAATGGATAATTAATACCTATGTTATAAACAGCGTTGTTAAAATTGTAATCATTAAACCATCTGTTTTGTTCCCTATAAGAAGGGTCGTAAGTTTTAAAACCTACATCAAACCTGAAAACAAAAAAGCTAAAATCATAACGTAAACCCAATCCAGAACCTATTGCAATGTCTTTTAAAGATTTAAAATTTGAAAATGTGGCGTTGGCGTCGTCTACATCATCTAAAACATTCCAGATGTTTCCTGCATCAATAAAAATGGCGCCGTTTAAGTTGCCAAATAAATTAAAACGCTCTTCTATACTAAATGCTAACTTTAAATTAGCTTCATTAAATTCGTTTGTAGTTTCAGAACTTCCTGGACCTAAGTTGTATGCAGACCAAGCTCTGTTGTCATTTGGTCCTCCTGCAAAGAAACTTTTTGAAAACGGTATACTTGATGAATTTCCATATGGAATAGCAACGCCTAAAAAACTTCGTATTGCTAATATGTTTTTGTTGCCTAGATCCCAATGTTTAATGTAATCTAATTCTGTTTTAATGTATTGTGAAAATGCAACGTTTAGAAGTTCGTAACGATTATCATTATTCTTTTTTGCACCTAAAAGTTTAGATGCGTTTGCTAATAAATTACCTGCAGATTCTATTTTAAAACGAAAGATTGAGAAGTTTTGATCAAATATATTGGTTCGTTCATCTTTTGTGAAACTAAAACTAGAAGATAGAATTAAGTTGTTTTCAGTAAGTCTGTTTTTACGTTCGTTAATACTATTTACTGTTTTGAGTTGTGTACTCGATATTTCGGTTGGTGTTACATCATTCAAGACATAATCTATGAAAGCATTAGCTTCATTTACAGGGTTATCTTCATTAGGAATATTTAGACTACTGCCAGGATCTATGTAATTAACATCTTGAGCTATTTGGTTTAATGAATTAAATGAGTTTTGATAAACACCAAAATAGTTTTCAATATTTAAGTTTCTAACATATTGTACATTAAATAAATCTAACTTATTTGTTTTTTTTGTATTTGGATGCCAATTGTAATTAAAAGCGCCGCTTAAAGTTTGTTTGTCTAATCCTATATTAGTTTGGCTTGTGGTAGCTAAACTTATTCTGGTAGAAGGTAGCATGTATTTTGGGATAATATTTTCAGTATAAAAAGGTGAAAATAATCGAGGGATTGTAAGCTTTAAATTGGCTCCAATTTCATTGATGTCAAAAAACGGATCGTTCAGGTTATTTCTATTTTGATCATCAGACGCTCCAATAGAACCTATCGCAGAAACTTCTAATGTTTCTGCACCTCTAAAAATATTTCTAATTAACAAACTAGGATTTAATGAAAGCCCAATGGTTTGAATGTTGTTTTTGGATACATCTGCATTAAAAACGAGACTGAATTTCTTTAAAGGAGTTAAGCGTATGGTGTCTGTAAGTGTGTAGTCTGGGTTTTCAACATATTCTATACTTGGGTATTTAAAAGTTCGTAAACCGTTTAAATGTCTATAAGTTCTTGTTCTATCTAGATCTTTAAATATGGTTCCAGGGTTTATAAACATAGCATCGGTAATTGCTTTTGGACGATACTTAATTTTGTCGTAAGCATAAAGTTTGTAACCATTGTATCTTATAGAATCTTGAAAAGGTTTACCTCTGTTTTCATATTTATAATCGGTAATAATATTTACATCATCAATATGATAAACTTTAAAAGGCTCTCTTCTTATAGAATCTGGTGTTCTTATGGCTCTGTTTAATATTTGAACATCAATATTTACTTTTTTGTTGGTGCCAATAGTGTCTATTTCAAAAGTTACGTAGTCTTGATTAAAATGAAAAATACCAGAGTTTCGTAATGCATTTGAAATTCTATCACGCTCATTTACTAAATTCTCAGTTTTGTATTGCTCTTTTTGTTTTATAAAAGAATTTTTTTTGATGGATTTGTATAACGAATCTATTATTGGCGAGACAACTTTACTTGAAATAGTATCTAAAATATATGCTTTACCTGTTTTAGTTTGGTATTCTACTTCTGCTCGTTTATTTTCTTTATCATTAATGTTATAAGTTGTTTCAACATCAAACCAACCATTATTTATATGATAATCTTGTATGCGTTTTACAGATTTTTTAGTTCTTATGTCATCAATAATTACTGGAGCTTCACCTGTGGTTTTTAACCAATCATTAAATCCTAATGAAGATAGTTTAAGTTTGTTAACTTGTTTTTTTGAATATTTATTTACTAAGCGCTCTCTTCGTTTTGGGTTTTTATCTAGCCAAGCCTCAAAAATAGAATCTTTATTAGGTCGTGCCATATTGTATATATGTAAACGCAACGGAATACCTAGAATTTTTCTATTTGGTTTTTGATAAAGTAAATTGTTAATTACCTCGGTATTTACTTTTTTGTCGTTTATTGAGACGCTGTTTTTAGTAAGTAATTGCTCATCTTCAGCAACTCTTTTAACAGCATCACATGAAGTGAAACATATAGTGATTAAAAGGAGTATTGATATTTTAAAAGGTATTAGTTTCAAATGAAAATGATAGTTATTTCAGGTTTTAAACTTTAAAAGCGTACAGTATTTGTAAGTTTGTAATTAAAATGTTTTTAATAAATTCAAAAATACATTATTTAAACAAAAAGAATGTTTAAATAATTTTATAAAAATAATATGCTTTCAAAAAGTCAAATAAAATTAATAACGAGTTTAAAGCAAAAAAAATATAGACAACAACATGGTTTTTTTGTTGTTGAAGGTATAAAAACAATAAAAGAGCTTTTGCAGTCTCAGTTAGTGCTTCATGTGTTATATACGACAGAAACCTTCAACATTGATGCCAAAGATGAAATTTTAATTACTGAAACCGATTTAAAGCGTATTAGTTTTTTAACAACGCCTAATAAAGCTTTAGCTGTTTTTAAAATACCTCAGTCTAAAGCCATAAATAATAATCAGCTTATTGTAGCGCTTGATTCGGTTCGAGATCCTGGAAATTTAGGAACTATTATAAGACTTTGCGATTGGTTTGGTGTTACAGATTTGGTGTGTAGTAAAGAAACAGTAGATTGTTTTAATCCGAAAGTAATACAAGCTACTATGGGGTCAATTACTAGAGTGAATATAAGTTATGTAGATTTGGTAGCGTTTTTAAAAGAAAATAAATCTCCAGTTTTTGGAGCTTTTATGGATGGTGAAACTGTTTATAAAAAGGAATTGCCAGAACAAGGTATTTTGGTTATGGGGAATGAAGCTAATGGAGTTTCAAAAGCAGTAGAAACTATTATAAGTGAAAAAATATCTATACCAAGATTTGGAGACACTCAAGCTACTGAAAGTTTAAATGTAGCTACAGCAACTGCTATTTTATTGAGTGAATTTAGAAGGTGATTTAGTTGGCAGTATTCGGTCTCAGTTAGCAGTTGATTACGTTTTATACCAATTCTCTATTGAAACGTAAAATTAATAAAAACACCACGTGTTTTCATGCTAGTAATGTTACTTGTCCAAGGGCTATTGAGATCATCATCTCTAACCAGTTCATCGTTAATTGCAAATAAACCCCTTATTGAAGGCGTGAATTTAAAATTATATAAGTAGAAGTCTATCCCGAAACCTAACTCATAAAAAAGCATGTTCTTTTTAGTTCTAAATTGCCCGTTACTATTGTCGTTTGGGTTTGTTTCGTTGCTAGATAAGTTTAAAGCTGTAGAAAAACCACCCACAATAAATGGTTTAAAATTATTAACACGTTTTGTAGAAATTTTGACTAATAATGGTACGTGAATGTATGTAGACTTAACTTCTCTTGTTAAATCAGATGTTTTAAAATCAATGCCTTGAAAATAATTTTGACTATAATAAAGCTCTCTGGTTGTAATAAGTAAACCGGGTTCTAAGCGTAAGTCTATAAAGCTGTTTACCCTTAGATTACCAATTAAACCTACACTAAAACCAGGACTTCTTTTTACATAAATATCTCTTAAATTTTCATTATAGTCAAAGTTAAAATCATAGTTATTAATACCTAAAAAATAACCCCAACGTAGTAAATTATTATCTGTACCACCTTTACCTTGATTGGCGTCATAAGTTACTTTTTCTTTTTTAAAAAACTGTGCATTCGATGTTTGAATGATAAATAAAAAGGCTAGAAATATAAAAACGTGCTTCATGTAACTACTTAGATGATTTATAAATTGTTGCCACACCAAATGTTTGTGGAAAATCTTCAACATTAATAAACCCAATTTTACGCAAAATATTGTTTAAATCTTCACCATAAGGAAAAACAGATGCAGATTCGCATAAATATTTATAGGCACTTCTGTCTTTAGAAAAGAGTTTTCCTATTAGTGGTAAAATGTTTTTTGTGTAAAACATATAGCCTTGTTTGTAAGGCGATTTTGTTGGGATTGAAGTTTCTAAAATTACAAAGGTGCCGTTAGGTTTTAGTACTCTAAAAATTTCCTTTAATCCGTTTTCTAAAGTTTCAAAATTTCTAACTCCAAAAGCAACAGTAATAGCATCAAAGCTATTATCTTCAAAAGGCATATTTTCACTATCACCTAAAACCATGTCTATTTTAGATTCTAAACCTTTCTTTTTAATTTTTTGTTTGCCAATTTCAAGCATGCCACTGCTAATATCAAAACCAACAATTTTGGAGGCATTAGTTTCTGCAAGATTAATAGCTAAATCACCAGTTCCTGTAGCAATATCTAAAATAGTATCAGGATTGTTTTCTTTAACAAGTTTTACCACTTTTTTTCGCCATTTGATATCTATTCCAAATGAGATAACACGATTTAATCCATCGTAATCACCAGAAATAGTATCAAACATTTGAGTAACTTGTTCTTTTTTACCTAAATCGCTGTTTTTGTAGGGCTTAATTTTCGACAATGCTATATTTTTTTCGCAAACCTACATAATTTATTTTTGACTTTAAAATATCATTGAAGCTTAAAACTACTTTGTATAGCTTAGTTGGCGTTTAAATTATAATTAATTTTTATATTAATAAATTCATATTGCTTGCCAATTATAAATTATAGTATCTTTGATACTTCTTTTTATGATATTAAAAAAATGAAAATAATCATTGCTGGTGCAGGTGAAGTAGGGTTTCATTTAGCAAAACTACTGTCTTTTGAATCTCAAGAGATTACCTTAATAGATCCAAATAAAAAAAGTTTAGCATACGCCGATACACATTTAGATATTAGAGTTGTTAAAGGAGATGCTACTTCCATAAGTATTTTAAAAGATGCCCGTGTAGAAAGTTGCGAATTATTTATTGCTGTTACATCAAGTGAGACAACTAATATTACTGTTTGTGTTTTAGCAAAACAATTAGGAGCTAAGAAAACTATTGCTCGTATAGCTAATACCGAATTTATTCACTACAAAGATGAAGTTGGGTTTACAAGGTTTGGTATTGATGAATTAATTTCTCCAGAGGCTTTAGCAGCTTCTGAAATTGAATTATCTTTAAAACAATCTTCTTTTAACGAAAATTACGAGTTTGAAGATGGCGCATTAACTATGGCGGGTTTAACGCTTTCTAAAACAGCTTCGTTTATTGGAAAAACAGTTAAGGAAGCAGCTCAGATTTTTCCAGAAATACATTTTGTGCCTATTGCAATTCAACGTTTTGGTACGCAATTTACTATTATTCCTAGAGGTGATACTAAGTTTAAACGCGGAGACAATGTGGTGTTTATAACTTCTGAAGGTGGCGATGAAGAACTTTGTAGACTTACAGGTAAGGTTAATAGAGAAATTAAAAACGTTATGATTCTAGGCGGAAGCAAAATAGGCTATAAAACCGCTAGAGATTTAAGTGAAAAAGGATTTAATGTTAAGTTATTAGAGGGCGATAGAGATAAAGCTTTCGATTTAGCAGAGGAACTAACAAAGGTCTTGGTAATTAATAGTGATGGACGTAATGTAGATTTGCTTGACGAAGAAAATATAAACGAAATGGATGCATTTATTGCAGTAGGAGGAAACTCTGAAACAAATATTATGTCTTGTTTAGTTGCTAAATCTAAAGGCGTTAAAAAAACCATAGCTTTAGTTGAGAATATCGATTATTTTGATTTGTCACATTCCATAGGTATTGATACACTAATCAATAAAAAACTACTAGCAGCAAATAATATTTTTAGGTATATCCGTAAAGGAGAAGTTGTAGCCATGACAAAGCTCAACAACTTAAATGCAGAGTTGTTAGAATTTGAAGTTAAAGGCACATCGGCCATTTGTAATAAAACAATTAAAAATGCTAATTTTCCTAGAACCGCAATTATAGGAGGTGTTGTTAGAAACGGAGAAGGCATGATAGCGCTAGGTGATTTTAAGATTGAAGAAGGCGATCGTGTTGTTGTATGTTGTTTGTTACAATCAATAAAACGCGTTGAAAAATTATTTCTTTAAAAATCAAATTAAAAAGTAATACATATTGAGACTCAATTATAAAATTATTTTTCATTTTTTAGGATTGCTATTATTATTTAATGGTGGTTTTATGTTGCTTTCTGCCCTTGTAAGTTTAATTTATGAAGATGGCGTTACATTTCAAATATTTCTTGCAGGTATATTAACACTTGTTATAGGTGTTGTTGGAATGTTATTTACCCGAAAGCATAAAAAGGAAATGAATAAGCGCGAAGGTTATATTGTAGTAGCCTTTGGCTGGGTAATTATGTCTTTATCGGGCACCTTGCCTTATGTATTAACAGAAAGTATTCCTGGTTTTACAAACGCTTTTTTCGAAACCATGTCTGGTTACACCACTACAGGAGCCTCTATTTTAAATGATATTGAAGCGGTGCCAAAAGGTGTCTTGTTTTGGAGAAGTACCACGCATTGGATAGGAGGTATGGGTATTATTGTATTAGCTATAGCCATATTGCCTTTATTAGGTATTGGAGGTATGCAGCTCTTTGCAGCAGAAGCTCCAGGGCCAAGTGCCGATAAATTACATCCTAGAATTACAGATACAGCAAAGCGTTTATGGCTTATTTATTTTGGGTATACAGCTGCCGAAACATTGTTTCTTAAATTAGCTGGTATGTCGTTTTTCGATGCTATTAATCATTCTATGGCAACCTTATCAACAGGTGGCTTTTCAACAAAAAATGCTAGTGTAGCCTATTGGAACAATCAACCCATAATTCAGTATATCATTATATTGTTTATGTTTTTAGCGGGTACAAATTTTGTATTAAGTTATTTTGCATTTAAAGGCAAGGTTCAAAAAATTATTAAAGACGAGGAGTTTAAACTATATTTTAAATTTGTTTCTGTTTTTACTATAATAGCGGCACTTATTATTTATTTTAAAGCCAATGTTTCAATATCATCAATAGATCACCCAATGGTTTGGGGCGAAGGCGAAAGTGCTTTTAGGCATGCCTTATTTCAAGTACTTACAGTTGTTACAACAACAGGTTTTATCTCTGCCGATTATACACTGTGGGCGCCTTTTTTAGGTGTGCTTTTTTTCGGACTTATGTTTCTAGGTGGTTCAGCAGGAAGTACCTCTGGAGGTGTAAAAGTAGTACGCCATTTAATACTTATTAAAAACGGTTTTTTAGAATTTAAGCGTACGCTTCATCCTAATGCTATTGTGCCTGTTCGTTATAATAAAAAAGCCATCAATAGGTTTATTGTATTTAATGTTTTAGCCTTTTTTATATTATACATGCTATCGTTTATTATAGGCGCTTTAGTTTTTTCTATGTTCGAAATAGATCTTATTTCTTCCATAGGTTTATCGGCTTCTAGTTTGGGTAATGTAGGACCTGCATTTGGTAATTTTGGTCCCGTAAATAATTATGCTGCATTACCGCCTTTAGCAAAATGGTGGTCATCATTTTTAATGCTTATTGGGCGTTTAGAACTCTTTACGGTACTTATATTGTTTACACCTTTCTTTTGGCGAAATAGGTAAAACGTATTTTGTTATTTAAGCTTTTGGGCGTTACCAAAGGGTCGCGCTTTACGCTACAAGTCCTCGCTCCGTTCCTACGCTGTGGGATTTTCACTGCAATCGCTAACGCGGGTGTATTTGTGGTTTTTCGTTTTTTTTTATTGGTGTCATGTTACATTTTCGAAAGTTTCTCGTCGATATTATATAACCAATTAAATTATTAATCATGGAATTAGTATTAACAAGTACAGATTTAGAAACATTACCAGAACCCATTGGGTTTTCTCAACACACAAAACCAGAAGGTATTTTAAATTCAAATTACAAAAGCATTGTAAAAGAAAATTTAAACAACCCAACTTCACAATCAATTTTTGGTATCAGACAACGATTAAAAAGTAGTCAATATCGTTTTACTTCAAGTACAGAGACTGTTTTGAAAGTCTCAACTTTTGTAACAATCATTTTCGCTATTTTTTCTTAAAAAAGCTTTTAGGTGTAACATTTTATTAGAGATTACTACTTATTACATGTGTGGTGTTATTATTAGATGTTTCATTTTTAATTTAGAAATCATGGGAGGAGAAGGTTCAATGGCGGCTGCCAATAATTCATTAAAAAACAATAGAAGTCTTTTATCTAAAAGAAGAGAGAAAGGAGCCTTGTCTGGTAGTTATGCCCATTTGAAAATAAAAGAATTTCCTAAAGCTTCTCCTGAAGAATTAAATGAAATTAAAGAAAGAATACAAAAGGATGCTAGAAAATATAGATTGAAATTAGCTATTACAAGTATTATTTTCTTTGTTACTTTATTTATAGCTATTTGGTATTTAATAAAATAAAAAAAGGCCACTAATTAATTAGTGGCCTTTCAAATTTATATCTGTTGTTCGTGTATTAACTCACAGCATCTTTTATTCTTTTAATAGCTTCAATAATTTGCTCTTGAGAAGCGGCGTATGAAATACGAATACAATCTGGATTTCCAAACGCTTCACCAGTAACAGTTGCAACAAGCGCTTCTTCTAATAAATATAAAGAGAAATCAGTAGCATTGTTTATTGTTTTTCCACGAAGTGTTTTTCCAAAATAATATGATACATTAGGGAATACATAAAATGCACCTTCTGGTGTGTTCGATTTAAATCCTTCAACATCATTTAATAATCCTAAAATTAAATCGCGACGTACTTTAAATTCGTCAATCATGTATTGAACACGAGAAGGCGATTCGTTTAAAGCTGTAATTACAGCACGTTGCGCAATACAGTTTGCACCACTAGTAATTTGACCTTGCATTTTGTTACAAGCACGTGCTATTTTTTCTGGAGCACCAATGTATCCAATACGCCATCCGGTCATCGCAAATGCTTTAGAAACACCATTTACTGTAATCGTTCTGTCGTACATATCATCAAACTCAGCAATACTTGCATGACCACCTATATAGTTTATGTGTTCGTAAATTTCATCAGAAACCACATATATGTTAGGGTATTTTGCTAATACTTCAGCTAAACCTCTTAATTCTGATTTGCTGTAAACAGATCCACTAGGGTTACAAGGCGAGCTAAACCACATCATTTTTGTGTTTGGTGTAATAGCTGCTTCAAGTTGCTCTGGTGTCATTTTAAAATCGGTATCAATAGACGTTTTAACTTCTACAGGAACACCGTCGTTTAACTTAACAATATCAGAATAACTTACCCAGTAAGGACAAGGTAAAATAACTTCGTCCCCTTTGTTAAGCATCACACCTGCAATATTTGCTAAAGCTTGTTTTGCTCCAGTAGATACAACAATTTGAGGTAGTGTATATGTTAAGTTGTTATCACGTTTAAATTTAGTAATAACAGCCTCTTTTAACTCTACATAACCATCAACTGGTGTGTACGAGTTATAATCTTCATTGATTGCTTTTATAGCTTCGTCTTTAATAAAGTCAGGTGTATTAAAATCAGGTTCGCCTAAGCTTAACCCAATAATATCTTTTCCTTCTCCTCTAAGTTCTCTTGCTTTTGCCGCCATTGCTAAAGTTGCAGACGTAGCCATGTTTAAAATTCTTTCAGAAAGTAAACTCATTTTTTTATTTGTTTATGATGGTATTTGTAAAGTTTAGGCTATGCTAGGTTTTTTACCTAGAACCTTTAATTGGTTATAATGCTCTGAAACCGCTTTCCAAAATGTATTGTATTCATTATATGGTAAGCTAAATTCTTGCGCAGTTTGTTTAACTATTTTTGCAATGTTGCTGTAATGTACGTGACTAATATTTGCAAACAAGTGATGTTCTACTTGTCGATTTAATCCACCTGTATAAAATTCTACAATCCAACTTTTTGGTGAAAAATTAGATGTAGTAAACAATTGATGAATAGCCCACGTATTTTTCATATTTCCGTTTTCATCAGGAGTAGGCATTTCTGTATTAGGCATTACATGTGCTAATTGAAATATAACACTTAAAATAATGCCAGCTGTGTAGTGCATAATTAAGAAGCCAAGTAATACCTCCCACCAAGCAAAGCCTAGTGATAATGGTAAAACGACCCAAATAGAGTAATAAATTATTTTCCCAATAATTAATTTAGTCCATTGTGTCGCTGGATGCGGAAGTTTGCCATAAGCTAACTTTCTTTTAAGATATTTATATGTTTGTACAAAATCGGTAGTAATGGCCCAATTTGCAGTTAATAAACCATACAAAAAGAAGGCGTAATATTTTTGATACTGATGGATTTTTAACCACTTTGTATGCTTAGAAAAACGAATAATTCTACCGGCATCAATATCTTCATCATGGCCTTGTATATTTGTGTAAGTATGATGCAATACGTTATGTTGTACTTTCCAATTATAGTCATTTCCAGCTAAAATGTAAATACTACTTCCCATTAATTTATTAACCCATTTTTTACTTGAAAAAGAACCGTGGTTAGCATCATGCATCACATTCATACCAACACCAGCCATTCCAATGCCAACAATAACCATGAATAAAATTTGAGTCCAAACAGGTAAGGTAATAGTTAAAATTAAAACAACAGGAACAATTAGTAAAGAAAACATAACAATGGCTTTAGTATATAGTTTCCAATTTCCAGTACGTTTAATGTTATTGTCTTTAAAATAATCATTAACACGTTTGTTCAGCGTTTTAAAAAATTTTGCTGAGTCCGTTCTTGAAAAGGATAAAGCTTGTTTTGTCATGCTATTAATTTTAAATAGGCATACAGATTATTGTGTATAAACAATATGCGGCGCAAAGATAAGTATAAACCAACTTAAGTTATAACGTTTTTTTGTAAAAAAACGGATATAAAAAGTATATTTTTGTTGAAAATTTAACATTGCATGGAACTTGTTTTAAAATATTTCGCGAATTTAACAGAGGATCAAATTGATAAATTCAAGAAATTAGAATCGCTATATCAAGATTGGAATTTGAAAATAAATGTTGTGTCTAGAAAAGATATAGACGAGCTTTATTTAAGGCATGTTTTGCATTCTTTAGGCATTGCAAAAGTTATCAGCTTTAGAGATGGAAGCCGTATTATGGATGTTGGTACAGGTGGTGGTTTTCCAGGAATTCCTCTGGCGATTTTATTTCCAGAATGTTCCTTTCATTTAGTTGATAGTATAGGGAAAAAACTAAAAGTAGTCGATGAGGTTGTTGAAGGCTTAGGGTTAACTAATGTAAGAACAACACATAGCCGTGTAGAAGATATTAATGAAACATACGATTTTATAGTAAGTCGCGCAGTAGCTGCAATGCCAACATTTGTACATTGGGTAAAAGGAAAAATAGCTAAAGAGCAAAAGCACGAGCTTAAAAATGGAATATTATATTTAAAAGGAGGTGATTTAACCGAAGAGCTGAAAGATTACAGAACAACTACAATTTATAATTTACCCGATTATTTCTCAGAAGATTTTTACGAAACAAAAAAAGTGGTGCACTTACCTTTAAAATTTAAAGGGTAATTATTTCAACTCAACCAATAGTTTTAGGTTTTCATTAAAATAGAAATATTGGTTTTGAAATAAGTATGTATTACTATACTGTTCTATACTTTTAATAGGTTCTCCAGATAAAATAATTGAATTTGCTTTATCAAAATTAAGTTTAGCATTTACTAAATCATTTGTTTTATAGTAGGATATTGCTAGACCAAGATACGAGTCAAAATCTACTGAGTCAAATTTTAAAGCTGATGAAAAATCAGAAATAGCCTCGTTGAATTTACCAAGAAACAGATTAGATGATCCACGATAAAAATAAGCGAATGAATTATTTTTATTAAGTCTTATCGATTTATTTAAATCAGAGTTTGCTTCTTTGTAATAATTTAATTCCATTAAAAATATGCCTCTATTATAATATGAATCAGCATTTGGTTCAATCAAAACAGCTGTATTAAAATCTTGTACTGCACTTTTGAGATTGCCTGAAGATTTGTATGCATATGCTCGTAATGTATATGCCATGGAGTTATAGGGAACTTCTTTTATATAACTTGAAAAATCTTTGATAGCATCATTAAATTCTTCTAAATCAAATTTTACGCAAGCTAAACTATAAAGAGCGTCTAAAAATTTTTTGTCAAGCTCATAGGCTTTTGCGTAATCATTTTTTGCGCCTTCAAAATCTTGTAAACTAAATCTAGAATTCCCTCTATTATAATAAGTGTCTGCGTCTGGCTCTTTAACTATAATTTTAGAATAGTCTGCAATAGCGCCATAATAATCCCCTAAATCATTTTTTGCAATAGCTCTATAAAAATAAGCATCTAGTTTTTCTGGATCTAACTCAATAGCATCTGTAAATAATTCTATTTTTTCTTTTAAATCTATTGTTTTAAGCCCTTTTCTTATAATTTTATTAGCTTGACCAAACATAATTATAGGAAATACAATGAAGATTATGATAATACTTTTTTTCATAGTTGGAATAGCAACAAATAATATGCCGTTTTTTAAGAATAAAGTTAATGATATTTTTAATAAATTTTTTATCTATTATATGTAAAAAAGAGTTTTTTACAAAAAAGACTCTATTAAACTAATATTTTATAAGCAATTCTTTAGTTAAATTTAAGTTTAATTATATATACTTTGTAGAAATAATCGCATTAACTCTTATTTATTGTAGTATTTTTTGCAAACAATCGACAAAAAAAGCTTTTTATCGATTGTTTTTAGCTTTTTATCGTATAAAATTAAAATTTTATTTTATTTTTGTCCTGTATTTTGCTATTAAATAATAAATGAAAAGACTCTCAATCTTAAATTTACTCTTTTATAAGAGTATGCTTTTACTTTTTATGTTAAGCTCTAATAATGCCTTTTCTCAAGCGGCAGATTTTAGAGTTCAGCATATTCAAGATGATGTTGCTCGTTCAGGAGGAATTAATTCAAGCTTTAGTGCAGTCAGCTCTTTAAATAATGCAATTGAATTAGCTAATAATAACCGAAAAACACATGCGGGTCCTTCAGGAAATGAAAATAATCATGCTGGAGAAGATATGGCGGGTGGCAGACAATTAACAAATACTAATACTTTAACATATTATAGAGAAGCTAATTCTGTAAATAGAGATATGCGATTTAATACTTCTATTTGGGAATATGTTGGACCAGCAAATGGAAGGAATGAGATTATTGTAAGAGGGAGATATGCTGTTAATTTAAATGGAACAAATAATAGTGTAATACAAGCTGTTTCAGGAATAGTTAATGTAGATAAATGTATACCTTTTATAACAGGTATAATGAATAATGCAACTGCACAAGATGCAGATTCTGCTACAGCCATTGCATATCTAGAAGATTCTACAACTTTACGAGTTCAAAAAGGATCTAATGCAAATAATGTAAGAGTTTATATTACACTAGTAGAATTTACTGGAACTAATTGGTCTGTGTTGCATGGTGATTCAGGAAATGTAAGTTCAGATTCTGGTACAATTAGGTTAAGAAATGGTTCAGATGGTACAGGGGCAGCAACTAATGTCTCCTCATGGAACGAAGCAATAATTTTTAGCCAATTTAGAGCCGATATTAATGCTAGTGGTACTAATGATGCGCTTTCAGATTTATGGCCAGTAACCGAACCTGGAAATAATAATCAAAGAGTAGATTGGACTTTTCATAGTAATCATGATTCTGCAGGTACAAACAGGCATTTTGTGCATGTTTTAGTGAATTCTGATTTAAATGTAACACGCTTTCAAAATACTTCAAATAATTCTGGAGAGCGTACAATTAATATAACCTCAGCAGGATTAACAGATGTTAATCAGGCGTTTATTATTGGAGCTTCTAGAACAAGTGGAAATGGTACTGCTTATGGAAGAGGCTGGAGAAATTATTATTTAAATTCTACAACCGAAGCAGCTCATTGGTCGCATCGAAGTGGCAATGGTATGGCTCATGAAATTCAGATAGTAGATTTAAGTGATTTGCAAACGTTAGAACCTGAAATTAATGTTCAATATAATACGGTTGATATACCAAGCGGAAATACCGTTGTTTCTTTAGTTGATGGGACTGATTTTGGCTCAGTAGAAATTGCAGGTGCTTTGTCGTTGTCTCATACGTTTAGGATTCAAAACCTAGGCGATTCTGATTTAACATTGAGTGATCCAAGTCCTTATGTTACATTAACTGGAGATACGTCTGATTTTACATTAACTGCTAATCCAAATGCAACCATTGCAGGGGGAGCGTATGAAGAGTTTACTATTACTTACGATCCAACTACTTCAGGGTTGCACTCAGTAACTATATCTATAGCAAGTACTGATTCTGATGAAAGCCTATATACATTTAGGGTTCAAGGAATAGGTCAATATTGTAATTCTGAAGGTAATTTGAATTGGGATACAAGCATTACAAATGTGACTTTTAATACTATAAATAATTCAGATAACGAAATACCTAAGGACAATAATTACGAAGATTTTACTAATATAGAGACTAATTTATATAAAGGATCAACACATAATTTATCTGTAAGAGTTAATACAGATGGTAATTGGACGGTTTATACCAATGCTTGGATAGATTGGAATAGAGATGGCGATTTTGATGATCCTGGAGAGGAATACGATATGGGGGTTGCAACAAATGTTGTTGATGGGTTAACTTCAAATTCACTAATGATGGATATCACAGTTCCTATAGGTGCTAGTATTGGTACTTCAAGAATGCGTGTTGCTTCAAAATATAGTAGTCATCCTTCTAGCTGCGAATCTGGATATGATGGTGAAGTAGAAGATTATTCAGTTAATATTATTGATTACTTTATCGATTTTGATGGTGTTGATGATTATATTGATTTTAGCGATAATCATGATTTATCTAATGCATTTTCAATAGAATCATGGGTCTATCAAGAAAACACAGTAACTACAGGAACTATATTGTCTAAAGGAAATATAGATGCTAGTTTACAATCAGGATACCATTTAAGTTTAAAAAATAATTTCCCTAATTTAATTTGGTTTGATAATTCAAATAATGAAGTTTTAAACGTTACATCTCCGTATGATATTCCAAATAATGAATGGCATCATGTTGCAGTAACTTATGATGGGGCTTTAGTTACTATGTATATTGATGGTATTGTTGTAGCATCAGTATCTCCTCCATCGGGTCTAATTGATAATTCTCAAAATTTTAAAATTGGAGCCGATTTAGAAAATTTCTCAACGACTCCTTTAGAAATGAATTATTTTGATGGAGCTATACAAGAAGTTCGTATTTGGGATGTTGCTTTAACAGAAGCTCAAATTAGAGAAATGATGAACCAACACATTGAGCAAAATTCACCAAGTGTTAGAGGTTCAATAACTAAAACAACTATCTCTGGTGGAGTATTATGGGCTAATTTACTAGGTTATTATCCATTAAATTCTAATACAGCCTTAGATAGTTCTAGTTATAATATTGACGGTATACCAAATAATATTGATACTTCTCAAATTACTACTGCACCGCTTCCTTATGAAACAGACGCAGATAGTAGTTGGGACACAAGTACAACTTGGTTAAATAGTAGTGATTTATATATACCTAATACAATTGGAATTGATGGAACAACACCAATAGATTGGAATATTGTTGAATTAACTAATAATATTAACTCTGGAAGTAGAGATATTTATTTAAACGGATTGATTTCACTATTAGGAACATTAACCATAGATGGAACAACCAATATGACCACAGGTATAGGATCAGGTCAAAGTTTAACTATTAGTCATTATTTAGAATTAGATGGTGTTATTGATTTAAATGGTGAATCTCAATTAATTCAATTGGAAGGTAGTATTGTTGATGACAATAGTGGAGGCTATTTAACGCGCGATCAACAAGGAACAGCAAATGCCTTTAATTATAATTATTGGTCGTCTTCCGTTGGGTCAATTGGTGGTGATATTTCAACTAGAGGTAACGGAGTATCCGCAATTAATCAAAATTATACTATTTCTGGAGTGCTAAATGATGGAACTAACGCTTCAGCTTATCAAAATTTGATGTTTAGTACAGCTCCTAGTATAGGAGGGTCTATTCCTCCTCCAGGTTTAGCTAGAACAATAAGTACGTACTGGTTGTATAAATTTTATGGTGCTGCAAATAGCTATAATGCTTGGGGAAGTATAAATGAATCATCATCGATACTTGCAGGAGAAGGTTTTACAATGAAAGGTACATTAGAAAGTGTTTCGGTTTCAGATATGCAAAATTATGTATTTGAAGGTTTGCCTAATAATGGTGATATAGAGTTACCGTTGAATAAAATATCGGGAACTGGTAATGTTGATAGGTTAATAGGAAATCCATATCCTTCTGCTATAGATGCAACTGAATTTATTTTAGATAATATGAGTATTGCTCATGGTGGTAATAATACGAATGGCACTGTTTTTAACGGAGCATTGTATTTTTGGGATCATTTTGGACAACAAAATTCACATAACTTATCTGGTTACGTTGGAGGCTATGCTACTAGAAATTTAACTGGAGGCGCTATAGCTATTTCAAATGATAGTAGAATTAACGATAACTTTAATTCAGGAACAAAAGTGCCAGGGCAATATATTGCTGTAAATCAAGGCTTTTTTGTATCTACTGCTTTAGATGGTTTTAATGATGATAACGGAGTGCCAATTTTAACTGTTGATGGTGGTGATATTGTATTTAAAAATAGACAACGTGTGTTTGCTATTGAAAATACATCAACCTCTTTGTTTTTTAAATCTTCAAATACTAAAAAAACTAATAGTAGCGCAAAAATAGATGTTAATGAAACACCAACTATAAAATTAATGTATAATTCTCCTTTAGGATATCATAGACAAATTGTAGTTGGAGTAAAAGAGAAAGCTTCAAATAAATTTGATTTAGGATATGATGCTTTTATGGCCGATGTAAATATTGAAGATATGTATTGGTTATTTGATAATAATAAGTTTGTTATTCAAGGTGTTAATAATTTTGAATCACCCCAAGAATTAGCTTTAGGATTGATTGTTAAAAAATCTGGATTAGCTTCTATAAAAATTGATGTTCTGGAAAACATTGACCCTAATAAAGCAATATATATTAGTGATGCTATTACAGGCGAAGTTTCAGAAATTAATAGTAAGCCATTTGAAATCTATTTAGAAAAAGGAACTTATAATGATAGATTTAAGCTTGTTTTTCAAAAAAATGACCAGTCATTACAAGTTGATGAATTTGAAAACAGTAATAATTTATTAGTGTTTTATGATTCTAAGGTTTCAAAGTTAAAAATATTTAATAATGACAGAGTTTATACATCTCGTGCTAAATTATACAATATTTTAGGTCAAAGTATTATGGAGTTAGATATTAATTCTACTAATGATGTAGAAATACCTTTATCAGTTAAAACAGGTGCTTATATTGTTAAATTAAAAACAGATTTAGGTATAATAAGTAAAAAAATAGTTGTTGAATAATTAAAGCTTGTTTTATTTGAGAATTGTTTTGCGCAATTTTTAAAATGAATTTCCTTTAGTTTTTTTAATGCTTTTGAATGTATTTAAACCTAACTATTCCATCTTTAGGATAGCTTCTCTTTTTATTGTAATCTTTTTAATACGATTTATTTGGTTAATACATAATTGTTATACTTTTTGTATATTTTTTCTTTCAAAAATAAATTATTTTATACATTTAATCGTTTTTATTTGTTTTTAGTCGATTTTAAATTTATGTTTGCTATGCTATTCTGAATATATTTTAGTCTCTCACATTAAAATTAATATTAAAACAAATTTTATATGAGAAGATCTATACCCTCAAGTCTTACACAAATTTTAGTAATTGTATTCTTTGTATTAATTGGTTATTTAGGAAATTCGCAAATTGTTCAAGTTGAAATAGTGGGTGGTGCTATTGTTACACAAGGGTCTACGGTTACAATAAATGCAGGTTCTAGTCTCGATTTTAGAATTACAAATATTGATGCGAGTAATTGTAATGGTAGTAAGAGGTTGAAAATAAGAGGTGTAGATATTTCAAACACGTCAGATTTTGATATAACACCAAATAATCCTAAAAAAAATATAAAACAAGTTTCTTGTGGAGGTATTAAAAACAAATATCTTGATTTTGAAATAGAAAATACAAATGGTAGTTGTGCAACTACAAGTACCTTGGTAACTATAGAGGTGCGTAATCAGGCAGATTTTACTTTTACTTTAGAGGTTAATTCTTCACCTATTATGTCTGTTTTAGGAGGAACACCTTCTGCAGATATCTTAAATGGTTCTACTACAACATCAGCAGTCAACGGTACTTATTTTGGAGTTGTTAATGAAGGAGTTTCTGTAACTAGAAATTATACTATAGTTAATACAGGTAGTTGCCCTTTAGATATTACAGGTCTTTCAACTACTGTAGTTACAGGTAGTGGTTTTAGTGTGACCCCTTTAATTTTAGTACCACCATCATATAATTTAGCAACGGCTCAATCACCAACAGTTAGTGTTAGTCCAGGTTCATTTGTGGTTGTATTAGTAACATTTACAGCGCCTGCTGGTACAGGTATTCAAGAGGCTACAATTAATATTTTAAATAATTATAATACTACCTATTCATTTAATGTTGAAGCAGATCTATTCGATTTTGATATACCAGGCCCTGGAGGCATTACAGCCGATTTTAGATTATGGTTAAAGTCAACTAGAGGTGTTGTAACTTCTGGAAGCGATGTTACCGATTGGTTAGATTTAGGTACAAATGGCAAAAGTGCTACTGCTGACTCTGGAAAAGAGCCAACATATTTAGACACTGCATCTGATAATATTAATTTTAACCCAGTAGTTAAATTTGAAAATGATGGAGCAAGTGTAGAACAATATATGTATAACGTTGATAATGGTTTTTACAGTCAAGATATCTTTATTGTTATGATACCTGATGCTAATATGAATAGTTCGTCTACAAGGAATACTGTTTTTGCAGGTGTAGATTCAGGAAGTGCTGGAGATATGACTGGTATTGGATTTGGTGATTATTCTAGCGAATTCACTAATGAAACTTTATCTTATAATCAAGATATACCAGGTGGAGGAAGTTTTTACGGTGAGGGAGAAATTGGTTCAACTTATTCTGGTGCAGGTATCATTAATGTAAGAAACAATGCTGTGTCTTCTCCAACAGGTCAAGATATTTTGTATAATTCAATAACTTTAACAACTTCAACTGAGGATGATATTGGTTTTTCTAATGTAGGATATATTGATACAGCTCCAGACCCCGATGTTGTTTACGGAACAGAATTTTGGATTGGAAAAAACTTTGATGTTCAAGGAAGTTTAAACGGAAGAGTTGCAGAAATTTTTACTTTTGCAGAACGCGTTGCTGATAATGATCGGCAAAAAATAGAATCGTATTTAGCTATTAAGTATGGTATAACTTTAGGTGCTACAACTGAAGCTCAAAAAGACTATATTAATTCTTTTGGAACTAAAGTTTGGGACATCACAGCCAATTCAGGGTATAATTATCATGTGGCTGGAATTGGTAGGGATTCTATATCAGATTTAAATCAAAAACAATCAAAAACATTAAATACAACTAATGAAGTCACTATAGGTTTAAATGGCATATTTACAACCAATAGTACAAATACTAATGAATTTAAAAAAGATGGTGATTTTTTAGTTTGGGGTTGTAATAATGCTGCTTTTACTACTAGTGGGCAAACTGAAGATATTACTGTTAATTCTGTTTCTGGAGTAACAACTTCAGTAACAATGATATTAAGACAATGGAAAATTGTAGAATCAGTTGAAGATGTAGATGGTGATGTAGAAAATGTATTTATTTCAATACCACCTGGAGTTTTTAGCGGGTTTGCTTTAGGAACTGATGAAGAATATGCTTTAATAGTTGCTGATAATGCTGCTTTTACAGATACAGATATTGTTGATGTTATACCATTAAAAACAGATGCCTATGGAAATTTGAGTACTTGGTATGATTTTGATGGAACTAAGTATTTTACGTTTGGAAAAGTTTCAAAATTATCCGGTACTAGGACTGTTAATATTGCTTCTGGTGATTATTTGATTGGAGAATATGCTTTAAATTTAAATATCGACGCTTTTACAATATCAGCTTGGGTAAAAAGTGCTTCAAATGCCAGTACAAGAACTGTAATGGCGAAAGGAGAGAAGTTACAAATTAGATTGAATAGTTCAGATCAAGTTGAAGTCATGGTAGATGATACTGTTACACCCAGATTTACATCAACAATGGCATTAGATGATGGTAAATGGCATCAAATTACCTTTGTGTATTCTAGTGGTACAGTGTTCTTTTATATAGATGGTGTTTTAGATAAATCTGAACAAAATGTTGAACCTCCTACACCTAATTTTAATAGGTTTGCACTAGGGGCTTTATATGTTGACAAGAATACTATTACGAATCCTTTTTTGGGAGAAATAGATGAAGTTTATGTATGGGACCAAGAACTTACTGAAGATCAAATACACTATTTGATGAATCAAGAAATAGAAAAAGTTTCAGGTGATTATGTAAGTGGAAAAATAATTCCAACTGCAGCATCAAGTAATGAGGTTGCCTCTATACCTTGGAGTAAACTAAAAGCTTACTATGATTTTAATTCATTTTATGGCACTACAGTAGAAGGGCTAACAGATGATCAAAATTATTTACGATTAAAATATTTAGATAAAGATAAAGATTTTGTTGACGACCAAACAGCGCCTTTACCTTACGTGTCTGCTGCTAATGGAGCTTGGGATTTAGCAACTACTTGGAGTAATAACGCAGACCAAGTTGTACCAAATTCTTTAAGTTTAGATGGTTCTACAATAATTGATTGGAATATTGTAGAGATTTCTAATGATATTACTTCTGGAGACAGAGATATTTCATTATTAGGCTTAATTCAGACTAGTGGCACGTTGACTATTGCTGACCCAACGGACCCACAAGATGAAACTAATTCCGGTCAAGGATTAACAATTTCTCATTATTTAGAATTAGATGGTGTTATAGATTTAGTAGGCGAATCACAATTAATACAAACTGAAGGTAGTATTGTTGATGCCGATAGTGGTGGTTATATTGAGAGGGATCAACAGGGTACTGCAAACGCCTTCAATTATAATTATTGGTCGTCTTCTGTAGGTCCTATTAGTGGTAATACAGGAACACGAGGTACTGGAGTTTCTTCTGTTAATAATAATTATACGCTATCAGAAGTTTTAAAGAATGGTACAGATTCCAATGATTATACAAATCTTAATTTTGTTACATCACCTAACGGAAGTAATTCAACACCTTCTGGAGATTCAAGAACTATTAGTACATATTGGTTATATACTTTTTATGGAGAAAGTGGAGATTATGGTTCCTGGAACGGATTTAATGAGACATCTTCTATTCAAGCAGGAGAAGGGTTTACAATGAAAGGAACATCTGGCTCTGTGTCTATTGATGAGTTGCAAAATTATGTTTTTAAAGGTTTGCCTAATAATGGCGATATTACTTTAGCTTTAGATAAAATATCAGGTACCGATGATGTTGATAGATTAATAGGAAACCCATATCCATCTGCTATAGATGCAACCCAATTTATTTTAGATAATCTTAGTATTGCAGATGGAGGAAATAATCCTAATGGTAATATTTTTAACGGCGCTTTATATTTCTGGGATCATTTTGGACAAGAAAATTCACATTACTTATCTGGTTATGTTGGAGGTTATGCTACTAGGAATTTAACAGGAGGATCTATAGCAATTTCAAATGATAGCCGTATTAATAATACATCAGATGAAGGAAGTGCAGCAGAAGGAACAAAAGTTCCTGGTGAATATATACCAGTAAATCAAGGGTTTTTTGTGTCTACAGCTTTAGATGGTTTTGATAATGATGAAGGAACATCAATATTAACTGTTGATGGTGGAGATGTTGTATTTAAAAACAGTCAAAGACTATATGTTACAGAAGATGGATCGTCATCTTTATTTTTAAAATCGTTAAATACTAAAAAGACTAATAGTACTGCTAAAATAGATGATAGCAAAACACCTACAATAAAATTAATGTATGATTCTCCATTAGGCTATCACAGGCAAATAGTAGTTGGGGTTAAAGAGAAAGCTACAAATAAATTCGATTTAGGATATGATGCTTTTATGGCCGATGTAAATATTGAAGATATGTATTGGGTCTTTGATAATAATGAATTTGTTATTCAAGGTGTTAATAATTTTGAAGCATCCCAAGAGTTAGCTATAGGGTTGATTGTTAAAAAATCTGGATTAGCTTCTATAAAAATTGATGTTCTGGAAAACATTGACCCTAATAAAGCTATATATATTAGTGATAATGTTACAGGCGAAGTTTTTCAGATTAATAGCAAACCTTTTGAAATTTATTTAGAAACAGGAACTTATAACAATAGGTTTAAACTTGTTTTTTACAATGCTAAAAACAGCAAATCATTGCAAGTTGAAGACCTTGAAAATAGTAATAATTTATTAGTATTTTATGATTCTAAGGCTTCAAAGTTAAAAATATTTAATAAAGACAGTGTGTATGCATCTCTTGCTAAATTGTACAATATTTTAGGACAAAGTATTATGGAGTTCGATATCAATTCTAAAAAAGATATGGAAATACCTTTATCAGTTAAAAAAGGAGCTTATATTGTGAAATTAGAAACAGAAAACGGTCTAGTAAGTAAAAAAATAATTATTGAATAATTAATGATTACTTTCTATGTTAGAATCAGCTTTAATAACCGTTAAAGGTGTTTCAGCATCTCCAGCATAAAAAACAATGATCTCTGCAGGTTCATTACTTTTGTTTTCACCGTAATGAAACGTGTTTACTAGTTCTATTAAAGCATCGCCTTCTTTTAGCAATAATGTGTTATTGAATTCATCTACAACGGTAAGCTCTCCTTTTATTAATACTCCAGCATTAATAATTAAATGTTTATGAATTTTTAATTTCGTTTTTGGAGGAATAGTATATTTTAAGATAGTGATTTTTGGTGCATCTGTTGGGTAGTTTGGCAGGTTGTTTCCGTCCCAGCTTTTACTAGATTCAGCTAGTTTAGCAACTTCTGTTTTTGTTATTTGTGTCGATTTACATGAGAAAATAAGTAATAAACAAAATAAGATTAATAATCTTTTTTTCATTATGATGTTGAATTTTTTTGAAGGCTCGTTTAACGGTTTTGTGTATAGTTTCGTTTTAATGTTTTATATCATGTGTTAAACGAAGATAGCTGAAAGTTTTTACAAAGTCAAATTGATGGATTCTTGTACTTTACACAAAAAAAACAGGCGTCAATAATATTTGGCACCTGTTTTTAATTGTATAATGAGATTCCTTTTTTCAAAGGAATTAATCTATTCTCCTAAAAACTGATAACGATAATCTGTTGGCGTTACAAATGTTTCTTTAATCATTCTAGGCGATACCCAACGTAATAAGTTTTGTGGGCTACCAGCTTTATCGTTTGTTCCAGAAGCTCTTGCGCCACCAAAAGGTTGTTGTCCTACAACAGCTCCTGTTGGTTTATCGTTTATATAGAAGTTTCCAGCACAGTTTTGTAAAGCTTCAGTTGCTTGTTTAATCGCATATCTATCTTTCGATAAAATAGCACCTGTTAAAGCATATTCGCTCGTTTCATCAACAAGTTTTAGTGTTTTCGCGTAAGCGTCATCTTCATATACGTATATAGTAATTACAGGGCCAAATAACTCAGTACACATGGTTGTGTATTTAGGATTTGTAGTAAGAATAACTGTAGGTTCAATAAAATATCCTTTGCTTTTGTCGTAGCCACCACCAATAATGATTTCAGCATCACTATCTGCTTTAGCTTGGTCTACATATTTAGCTAATTTATCAAAAGAACCTTCATGAATTACGGCTGTAATAAAGTTACTCATGTCTTCAGGTGAACCCATTTTAAATGAGTTTACATCTTCAATAACAAAGTTTTTTACATCGTTCCAAATACTTTTAGGAATGTAAGCTCTAGAAGCTGCACTACATTTCTGACCTTGAAACTCAAAAGCTCCACGAATAATAGCTGTTGCAACTTGTTTAGGGTTAGCCGATTTGTGAGCTACAATAAAATCTTTACCACCAGTTTCTCCAACAATTCTAGGATACGTTTTATAGTTATGAATATTGTTTCCGATTTGTTTCCAAAGTTCTTTAAAAATGAATGTAGAGCCAGTAAAGTGTAATCCAGAAAAATCTGGACTAGCCATAACGGTATTGGTAATCATTACTGGGTCGCCAAAAACAACGTTAATAACACCAGGAGGTACACCAGCTTCTTCAAAAATATCCATAATAACTTTAGCAGAATATACCTGACTATCGCTAGGTTTCCAAACAACCACATTGCCCATTAATGCCATACAAGCAGGTAAATTTCCAGCAATAGCTGTAAAGTTAAATGGAGAGACAGCGTATGTAAAACCTTCAAGTGGGCGGTATTCAATACGGTTCCAAGCATCATTTGTGCTTTCTGGTTGTTCCATGTAAATGTCAGTCATAAACTGTACATTAAAACGTAAAAAATCTATAAACTCACAAGCTGCATCAATTTCTGCTTGATGAATAGTTTTAGATTGCGCCATCATAGTTGCAGCGTTAATTTTTGCTCTGTAAGGACCTGCAATTAATTCTGCAGCTTTTAAAAATATAGCAGCACGTTGTTCCCAAGGCATTAAACTCCACGATTTTCTTGCTTCTAAGGCAGTAGAAATAGCGTCGTCTATATGTTTTTGTTCTGCAATATGATAGGTTCCAACCACATGTTGATGATCGTGTGGAGGCGACATTGTTCTAGTGTTTCCAGTTTTTATATTTTTGCCATTTATATATAAAGGAACATCAATTGTGCTGTTATACATATCTTTATATGCTTTTAGTACAGCATCACGTTCTGGAGTTCCCGGAGCATAACTTTTAATAGGTTCGTTTACGGCAATTGGTACGTTAAAAAAGCCTTTTCCCATGATATTTGATTTTTCGTTATTGAATATTCAGTAAATAGGGTGTAAATTTACGAATTTTCAAATGATTTATATCTCGAACATTTATTAAATGCGCGTTAAATTTTATTTATTTTTTGTAAGTTGCTAAACGGTTTTAAGACTACATTTTTTATGTGTACAGTTACTGTTATTCCTAAAGGGAAAAATGATTTTGTTTTAACTTCTAATAGAGATGAGGATCCAAATAGAATATCATTACCTCCAAATTTTTACGACATTGAAGATACTACCTTATTATTTCCTAAAGATGAATTGTCTGGTGGTACTTGGATTGGTGTGGGTGAAAAAAATAGGTTGATTTGTGTGCTTAATGGTGGATTTGGAATTCATGAACGAAAAGCAGCCTATAGAATGAGTAGAGGTATAGTTGCCAAAGATTTTATGATTGCTGATTCTATTTTAAAAACGGTTGAGGTTTATGATTTTGATGATATTGAACCATTTACAATTGTTATTGCCGATTGGAATGATACCTTAAAATTTTATGAATTGGTTTGGGATGGTGAAAAAAAATATTTTACAAAATTACCTTTAGAACCTAAAATTTGGTCGTCTTCTACTTTGTATAACGTTTCTATGAGAAAAGAGCGTTTACAATGGTTTGAGGATTTTAAAACTGTAAACGCTTTAAATGCAAGTTCTCTATTAACGTTTCATAAAACAGCAGGGAATGGTAATGATGATTATGGTGTTGTTATGAATCGTGGATTTGTAAAAACAACGAGTATTACTCAAGTTGAAAAACAAGGAGATGCTATAAAAATGCATTATGAAAGCTTTCATAATAATTTAGTTACTTCAAAAACATTAAATAAACATCAAACAGTAAATGAGTAATACAGGTATTATTTTAACACTGGCATATCCTGATACTGTTGTTATGGTTTCTGAAGAATGGTTTTCTCCATTTTTACGCTTTCTAGGTGTTGGTAAAAAGAATTATTTACGTGCAGGACATGCGGCCTTGGTGTTAATTAATAAAGAAACAGGTGTTTTAGAATATCATGATTTTGGACGTTACATTACTCCAGAGCCTACAGGGAGAGTTAGAGGGAGCGATACCGATAACGAATTACATTTTCCTATAAAAGCACAGATTGAAAAAGATACCATAAAAAACTTAGATGCTATTTTAGAGTTTTTGGCAACGCATCCTAAATTAACACATGGCGATGGGAAATTAGTTGCTTCAGTTTGTAATGCTGTTAATTATGAAAAAGCACGTACGCATATTACCAATATGCAGAACAAACATTTTATAAGGTATGCTGCTTTTATAAAAGATGCTTGTAATTGTGCGCGTTTTGTAACCGATACATTGATAGCTTCGGTAACCGATTTAAAGATGAAAAAAAATCTAGAAAACTCTAAATGGTTTACGCCTAGTACTGTTGGTAACGTATTATTGTCAAATACGGAAAGTTATTCTTTTGAAGTGTCTGAAACTGGTGATATTTCAGAGTTTAAAGGTTCTCAGAAAAGTGAAAACCTGCGTTGTTTTTTAGATAAACTTAAAGATCATAAACCTAGTTTTGTTGGAACATTAGAATCTAAACCTGTTGATGGTTTACATGAAAAAGCACAATGGTTATCTGGTATTGCTGCTGGAGCTTGGTTTGAGTTGTACAAAACAGAGCATAATGTAGAATATCATTTTAAACGTATTTCACCTTATGGAAATATTGATGTACACGACAAGTTTGTGATAGATGATACAGCTTTTAATTACGATTTAGAATTTCAATTTGTACATTATTCTAATTGTAAATTCTTTCATGTAGAGCAGAATGGGAAAGTTTTTAGGTTTGAGCGAAAAGTTTAGTTTTTCTTTTTAGATCTAAAAATATCTTCAGAAAAATTAATTTATAGCAAACTTAGCACTTAGTTTAAAAGTAGGTATAGTAACTTCAAAGTTTTTGGTAGTTGTAAAGTTAACCATATTATAATGTCCTTGCATAGCACCAAAAGGAGAGGTTAATAAACAACCGGAGGTGTAGGTATGAGATTCTCCAGGGTTTAATACTGGTTTTTTACCAATAACACCTTCACCAGAAACAGTTTCTATATTGTTTAAAGCATCTAATATTTCCCAGTGGCGTGCATTGAGTTGTACAGAATCTTTACTTTGGTTTTCAATAGTTACAGTATAGGCAAAGGCATATTGTATTTTATAATTTTTATAAAATGAGCCTTCGTAGTTAGTTTCTACAGAAATTTTTATACCGCTGGTAACTTGTTGAACCATTATAAGTTATAAATTCGTAATTTGTTAACGGGTGCTAAATTAGTAAATATTAAGTGTTTAGCGATAAAAATTACTGTATTTAATGTATAAATTAGTTGAAATGCAAAAACGGATAGTTTAATTTGAGATATTAACAGAATTACCTTCTCCTATTCCTATAATTTTATCATAGCGTGCTCCTAAATCTCTGTAATAGATAATAACTTTGTAATTGTTTTCAGTTTGGTAGTAGTTGCCACTAATAGCACCTTCATCAAAAGTATTGTCATTATTTACTACAACATATTTGTAATTATAAAATCCTTGTTTTAATAGAATGGTATTGGTGAAAATGTTTTCTCCTTCATTATAAGCCATTTTAGTACTTTCATCAATAACATAATTATTGAAATTTCCATACACGTGAACGGTTTTGTCTTTTAAATAGTCGCTAGCTAGTAACGAAAAATGCATCCAAACATAATCAGACTCTATACTTGGGTCATCTGCGTCAATATTGGTAATAACGTAATTGCCATTTATATCTGGGTTATAGGTATATGGGTTGTTGGTTCTTACAACATTGGTAAATAAATAATTATGATATAAATCTTGTAAATCTATAAACTGAATACCTGTATTGGCTGCTCGTACATCTTTATTTTCAAAATTTAAATATTCGTTGCCTCCCCAAAAACTAGTTTCGTTGTCGTATTTGTATATAAGTTTGTTGCCAATGGTATAAAGAGGTTTTAGGTTTGATATTGCAGTGTTTAAGTTGTTGTTTTGAACAATTAGAGCTTTAACGGTATGTTTAGGGTTGTTAAATTGCATGTTCTCAGATCCTACTACAATGTCAACACGTTGTTTTTCTTCAATAAACTCAATACTTCTAGAGCGTTTTATGTTAACACCAACATTAACCTTGTCTTCATAAATCATAAATTTTCTTGAAAACACTAATTCATCATCATAATTATAAATGGAAAGCATATAATTTCCAGATACTTTTAATTTTTTAGTTTGTTCATTAGGAATGGTTAATTTGTAATGCGAATATATTTGATAGGTATTGTATGAGTTTTCGTAGTTTCTGATGCGTTGGTTGTCAAACCCATCTAAAAATTCAGATTTCATTAAAACAGAAGGTGTCCAATCGTAATTAAAATGATCAATTTTATAATAATAATCGGCTTCATCTCCATTTAAAGCATCAAATTCAAGAATAACATATTCGCCTAATTTTAAAATTGGTAATTGAGTTTCGGGAGTGTTGCCTTTAAAATTGATGGTTTTTATATATTCTGGAGGAGCTACTTCTTCAATTTGAGAAAACCCTAAAAGAGAAAAAAGAAACAGATATATGGTGTATTTGATATTTTTTAACATGTAATTATCAATTTTTAAGTAAATATATACAATTTTTATGCCTTATTAGTATTTGATTATTTAGAATGAATACAAATAATAAACTAGAAATAACATTTTCTTTTTTTACTGAAGAAATTTGTATTTTTGCCCCGATTTTTAGACAACTAATTTCAATAAAATAAATATGTCAAACGACATTCGTATTAAAAAAGGTCTGGACATTAAACTTAAAGGTGAAGCTGAAAAAGTCGTTGAACAAGCGATTATTAGTAACTACTGCACCATAAGGCCAGAAGATTTTCACAGCGTTATTCCAAAACTTGTTGCAAAAGAAGGTACTTCAGTAAAAGCTGGAGATACTTTGTTCTTTGACAAATCTCAAGAATCGGTTAAGTTTTCTTCACCAGTTTCAGGGAAAGTTATTGAGGTACAACGTGGACCAAAAAGACGTATTGATGCTATTAAAATTGAAGCAGATAAAACACAATCTTATGTAGATTATGGTGCTTTTAATTTAGAGACATCAAAACCAGAAAACATTAAAGCACATTTATTAGCATCTGGCTGTTGGCCATTTGTTAAACAACGTCCTTATGATGTAATTGCCAATCCAGAAAAATCGCCAAAAGCGATATTTGTTTCTGGTTATGCAAGCGCTCCTTTAGCAGCCGATTTAGATTTTACTCTAAAAGGTAAAGAGGAAGCATTGCAAGCAGCGGTTACAGCTTTAAGTAAATTGACAGAAGGCAAGGTGCATATTGCTGTTGGAAGTTCTAATTCGCCACTTGCAGGTTTGTCTGGAGCTACAATACATAAAGTCTCAGGACCGCATCCTTCAGGTAATGTTGGTACACTAATTAATAAAGTAGACCCAATAAATAAAGGTGAAGTTGTTTGGACAGTTAATGCCCAAGATCTTGTTATTATTGGTGAATTATTATTAACAGGGAAGTTTAATGCAGAGCGTACAGTTGCTCTAGTAGGTTCATCTGTTGAAAAACCAAGATACTTTGTTACTAAAATAGGAAGTGAAATATCGACTCTTATTTATGATAAAGGTGTTGCTAAAGATGCTAACGATCGTATAATTTCTGGTAATGTATTAACAGGAAAACAAGTAAAGCCAGATGGTAATTTAGATTATTACAGTAATGTAGTTTCTGTAATTCCTGAAGGTGATGATTATGAGCTTTTTGGCTGGAATAAACCAGTATTTAATAAGGTCTCTACATCAAGAGCAATGACTTTTTCTTGGTTAAATCCTAAAAAGAAATACGATTTAAATACCAATACAAATGGTGAACATCGTGCCTTTGTTACTACAGGAACTTACGAAGAGGTATTTCCATTAGATATCTTTCCAATGCAAATTTTAAAAGCTTGTATGTATAAAGATTTAGATGAAATGGAAGCTTTAGGAATGTACGAAGTAGCACCTGAAGATTTTGCATTAACAGAATTTGTATGTGTGTCTAAACAACCACATCAAAAAATAATTAGAGAAGGATTAGACTTAATGCTTAAAGAGATAGGATAATGGGTTTAAAAGAGAATTTACATAATTTTAAGGAAAAGAATAAAGGCAAAAAGTGGTTGCCAGCATTTTCAGCAATCCACACGTTTTTATACTTGCCAAATGAGACCACACATAATGGCACTCATATAAAAGCAGCCGATGATTTAAAGCGTACCATGAATACCGTTATTATGGCAATGGTACCTTGTTTGATTTTCGGAATGTTTAATGCTGGATACCAACATAATGTTCAGATTGGAGATATTCAAGCAGTAACTTCAGGATTCTTTAGTCCAGAATTTTGGTCTATGGATAACTTCTTAATTGGTTTTTGGAAAATATTACCAATAGTTATTGTGTCTTACGGAGTTGGTTTAGGAATTGAATTCATATTCGCTATTATTAATCAGCACGAAGTAGAAGAAGGCTATCTAGTAACAGGAATGTTAGTGCCTTTAATTGTACCAGTAGATATTCCATTATGGATGCTTGCAGTAGCAGTAGTCTTTGGTGTTGTTATTGGTAAAGAAGTTTTTGGAGGAACAGGAATGAATATTTTAAATCCTGCATTAACTATTAGAGCCTTTTTATTCTTTGCATATCCAACTTGGATGTCTGGAGATAAAGTATGGGTTGAAGGGGCAGTAGCACAAGATAAACTTATTGCTGATGGACAAAATTTAGATGCTATTTCTGGTGAAACTATATTAGGAACATTGGCGCAAGGAAAAGAGATGGCTTATTCTGTTTCCGATATGTTCTTAGGGTTTATACCTGGTTCTGTTGGAGAAACATCAACATTATTAATTATATTAGGAGGTTTGTTTTTAGTCTTTTCTAAAATTGGAAGCTGGAGAATCATGTTATCTTCTGCTCTTGGAGCTTTAGTAATGGGATTAATTTTTAATCAAATTGTTGATGCTGGAATTATTACTGAAAGTAGTAAGTTTTACGGATTAATGAGTACAACGTTTTGGCATCATTTACTTATTGGTGGTTTTGCTTTTGGTACCGTGTTTATGGCTACCGATCCTGTTACAGCATCTCAAACTACTAAAGGAAAATGGATTTACGGATTTTTAGTAGGATTTATATCTATATTAATTAGAGTCTTTAATCCTGCATATCCAGAAGGTGTTATGCTAGCTATTCTGTTAATGAATGTGTTTGCACCTACAATTGACCATTATGTGGTTCAAGGAAATGTGAAGAAAAGAATGAAACGTTTAAAAGTTAAAACGGCTTAATCATGAGTAATAAAACGGATTCAAATACATATACAATACTTTTTGCCATTGCTATGGTAATTGTTGTTGGAGGTTTATTAGCGTTTACAGCGTCTTCTTTAAAACCTAGAATTGATAATAACGAACGTTTAGAAAAGCAACAGAATATTTTATACGCCATGGGCGTTAATGCAAACGATGAAAGCAGTGCTATTTTTGTTTCTACAGATGAAGCACCTGAGTTATTTGCTAAATACATCTCGAAACAATTAGTTATTCAAGGTGGTGATGTGTCTGAAGATAAAGAAGCTTATCTAATAGATGTTAAGAAAGAACAAACAAGTGCAAAAGCTGGAAACGAAAGAAGGTTACCATTGTTTGTTGGAAATAAAGATGGTAAAACATTTTATATAGCTCCTATAAGAGGAAAAGGACTTTGGGATGCTATTTGGGGCTATGTTGCTATGGATAAAAACATGGTAGTACAAGGTGCTTATTTCGATCACAAAGCAGAAACAGCTGGTTTAGGAGCAAACATTAAGCAACGTTTCTTTATGGACGATTTTATAGGTGAAAACTTAATGAGTAACGGTGTTTTTAAAGGCATTACAGTTGCTAAAGGAAATAACGATCCAAAGAATTTAGAGAAGAATGATAACGAGGTAGATGCTATTGCAGGAGCCACTATTACAGGTGACGGAGTTTCAGCAATGTTAAAGTCTGAATTAAGACAATATGTATCTTATTTTAAAACATTGAAATAATTATGGGACTTTTATCAAAAAAAGACGCAGCATTAATTAAAGATCCGTTAGCAGATAATAACCCTATTACTATTCAGGTATTAGGAATATGTTCAGCTTTAGCTATTACAGCAGAATTAGAAGCTGCTATCGTAATGTCTGTTTCAGTATTATTTGTATTAGGAATAGGAAACGTTGTTATCTCTTTAATGAGAAACATTATTCCATCAAAAATTAGAATTATTGTACAGTTAATTGTAGTTGCTGCTTTAGTAATTATAGTAGATCAAGTACTTAAAGCATTTGCTTATGAGTTAAGTAAAACACTTTCGGTTTTTGTTGGATTAATTATTACAAACTGTATTATCATGGGGCGTTTTGAAGCTTTTGCTTTAGCTAACGGACCTTGGAGATCATTTTTAGATGGTATAGGAAACTCTTTAGGATATGGTGTTATTTTAATTATAGTAGCATTTTTTAGAGAATTATTAGGGGCTGGTACTTTATTAGGAATTAAAGTTTTAGGAGATCCTATTGAGAAAACTGGAGTTTATGCATATGGATATGAAAATAACGGATTTATGTTATTAGCACCAATGGCATTAATTGTAGTTGGTATTATCATTTGGGTTCAACGTAGTAGAAATACATCATTAATAGAAGATCATTAATTAGTTTGCAGTAAACCATTATTCAGTAAGCAATTAATGCTAAAACTGAAGATTGTAAACTGAAACTGAAGACTTATAAAAAATGGAATATATAGAATTATTTTTTAAATCGATATTTATAGATAACATGGTATTTGCTACATTCCTTGGAATGTGTTCTTACCTAGCGGTATCTAAAAAGGTAGCAACAGCTGTTGGTCTTGGTGCTGCAGTTATTTTCGTAATGTTAATTACGGTGCCTTTAAACTGGTTATTAGATCAATATTTATTACAACCAGGAGCGTTATCTTGGTTAGGAGCAGAATATGCCGATTACGATTTAAGTTTCTTATCATTTATCATGTTTATTGCTACCATTGCAACTATGGTACAATTGGTAGAGATTGTTGTTGAGAAATTTTCACCATCATTATATAACTCACTTGGTATTTTCTTACCATTAATTGCAGTAAACTGTGCTATTTTAGGAGGGTCATTATTCATGCAATCTCGTGAAATACCTACTTTAGGATTAGCAACAGTTTATGGTGTTGGTTCTGGTATTGGATGGTTTTTAGCAATTTTAGCTATTGCTGCAATTCGTGAGAAAATTAGATATTCAAACGTGCCACCAGCATTAAGAGGTTTAGGAATTACATTCATCATTACAGGTTTAATGGCGATAGGGTTTATGAGCTTTGGAGGTATGTTAACAGGAGGTGACGAAGAAGCTCCTAAAGAAGAAAAGACTGTTAAAGTTGATTCTAAAGACAAAACAGAAGTGTTAGCTAACAACATAAAAGTAAATAAGTAATATGATATTAGCCGCAGGTACATTAGGAACGGTTATAGCAACTGTAACAGCATTTTTAGTAATTACATTGTTGTTAGTAGCATTGTTATTATTTGTAAAACAAAAATTATCACCATCTGGTCCAGTAAAAATTACGATTAATGGTGAACGTGAAATTGAAGTAGCTTCAGGAGGTAGTTTATTATCTACTCTAGGTTCTCAAAAAATATTTTTACCATCTGCTTGTGGTGGTGGAGGAACATGTATTCAATGTGAATGTCATGTATTATCTGGAGGTGGAGAAGCTCTACCTACAGAAACGCCTCACTTTTCAAGAAAAGAATTACAACACGGAGCTCGTTTGTCATGTCAAGTAAAAGTAAAGCAAGATATGAACATTACGATTCCAGAAGAGGTTTTCGGAATCAAGAAATGGGAAGCAACCGTTGTTAGAAATTATAACGTAGCATCTTTTATTAAGGAGTTTGTTGTTGAAATTCCAGAAGATATGGGATACAAAGCAGGAGGGTATATTCAAATTGAAATTCCTCCTTGTGAAGTAAAGTATTCTGATATGGATATTACAGCGCATCCTGAAGAGCACGAAACGCCAGATAAGTTTCAAGCAGAATGGGATAAGTTTAAATTATGGCCTTTAGTAATGAAAAATACAGAGACTATAGAACGTGCATATTCTATGGCTTCTTTTCCAGCTGAAGGACGTGAAATTATGTTAAACGTACGTGTGGCTTGTCCACCGTTCGATAGAGCGAAAGGAGGCTGGATGGATGTTAATCCTGGAATAGCTTCATCTTATATCTTCAACCAAAAACCAGGAGATAAAGTAACAATCTCTGGACCTTATGGTGAGTTCTTTATTAACGAATCAGAAAGCGAAATGCTTTATGTAGGTGGTGGAGCTGGTATGGCACCAATGCGTTCTCACTTATATCACTTATTCAAAACCTTAAAAACGGGTCGTAAAGTTACGTATTGGTACGGTGGACGTTCTAAACGTGAGTTATTCTATTTAGAGCATTTCTATGAGTTAGAAAAAGAGTTTCCTAACTTTAAATTCTATTTAGCTTTATCTGAACCTTTACCAGAAGATAACTGGAAAGTAAAGGAAAATATTGATGCACCAGGTGATGGTTTCGTAGGATTCATTCACAACTGTGTTATCGATAATTATTTAAGTCTCCATGAGTCTCCAGAAGATATAGAATTATATTTCTGTGGACCTCCATTAATGAACAAAGCCGTTCAGAAAATGGGAGAAGATTTTGGTATTCCAGATGAGCATATAAGATTTGATGATTTTGGAGGATAGAGATTCTACAAATTATTAAAAAGCAAAAGCCAACTTTTAAAGTTGGCTTTTGCTTTTTAATTAAAATACTAATGGTAAAAAAAACTTAAATAGTAGTATTAATAATGCTACTGCAATTAAATTTAAAATAATACCTACTCTTGCCATTTCTCTCACTTTAACATGTCCACTTGCAAAAACAATGGCATTTGGAGGTGTTGCCATAGGAAGCATAAAAGCACAACTGCTTGCTATTGTAACTGGAATTAAAAGATATAACATAGGTATTTCTAAGCCAATTGCTATTCCAGCTACTACGGGAGCTAAAACAGCAGTTAAAGCAACGTTACTCATTAACTCTGTCATAAAAAGCATTAAAGTAATTAGTAAAATAGCCATTAGTAGTATGCTTATATTGCTATTGGTTATAGTTTCTGCAATTACATTTATTATTCCGCTTCCAGACATGCCTTTAGCTAAAGCTAAACCACCTCCGAAAAGAATTAAAATACCCCAAGCTAATTTTTGAGTGTCATTCCATTTTAAGATAAAATCTCCTTTTTTTAAATTAAATGGAATAGTAAACAATGCTAAAGCTCCAAAAATACTAATTATGGTATCTGTTAATGCTAAGCCGGGGATTAATGAGTTTATAAGACTTCTAAAAATCCAAAGAAATATAGTAATACCAAATGTTATTAATACTTGTTTTTCTTTACCAGTAGTTTTTCCTAGTATTTTAAGTTCATCGTCAATAATATTTTTTGAAGTACTAAAAACTAAACCAGTATTTGGAAACATCCATTTTACTAAAACAAAATATATTATTGTAATAAGAAGTACAGAAAAAGGTAGTCCAATTAGCATCCATTTAAAAAATGAAACCTCAATATGGTATTCATTTTCTAGTAGACCTATTAATACCGAATTAGGAGGTGTGCCAATTACTGTTGCAATGCCACCTGCATTAGCAGAAAAAGCAATACCAAGCATAATACTTAATGCGAAATTTTTATCTTTTTTAGTATAACCATCTTTGTCATTAATCAATAAATTAATAACAGATATTGCAATAGGGAGCATAACAACTGTGCTTGCGGTATTACTTATCCACATGCTCATAAATGCTGTGGCAATCATAAAGCCTAAAATAACTTTATTGGGCGTGGTACCTGTCTTTTTTATAATATTTAAAGCAATTCGTTTATGCAGATTTACTTTTTCTAAAGCCAAAGCTAAAACAAATCCACCAAAAAAAAGAAATACAATTGGGCTTCCGTAATTGGAGCCAACATCTGCAATTGGCATAACTTTAAATAAAGGAAATAGTAATAGAGGTAAGAGAGAGGTTACAGAAATAGAGACAGCTTCTGTTATCCACCAGCAAACCATCCATAGCGCTGTAGCAATAACAGTATCTGCTTTTTCAGAAATTATTTCTAAAGATAAAAATTGAATAAAAATAAATAATACGGGGCCTAAAAAAAGTCCAATTGTTTTAGAGGTAGAATGGTGTTTGATCATTTATATATGTCAAATAATTTATTAATGGTTTTAAAGTTAAACAAAATTTTAATGAAATAGATATAAGTAGTAATTTTGCAGTATGAGTAAACCGCTTACAGAACAAGAATTACACAATTTAGCCATGAATCATGTTGGAAAAGATTTAGAACAACGTGGTTTTGAATTTATAGCTATTAATAGTAAGCTTAAAAAGCATCCGCAATTTGTTTGTATGGATAAAAACAAACAGTATTATTTTGTTATTGTAAGAGCTGTAATATTGCCAGATAATCCTAATAATTTTGATGTTGTTTGGATGGAATCTTTTAAAAAACACGCTAGAGAAAATGATGCCAAAGTATTATATGCAGGCGTTGGTTTAGGTAATAACGATAAGGAAAAAGCTGCTATTTATTTAAATGAAGAGTATTTGTTAGAATATAATGGAATACAAGTTTTAGAAACTAATTTGAATTAAATGAATAGAATACTATTAATCCTTTTTTGTGTTGCTTTTTTTTCGTGTAAACAGGATTCAAAAAAAGACCCCGAACAACCTTTTAAGAATATTTTTATTGAAGGGACTGTTTTTGGAACATTTTATCAGGTTACATATGATTCCAAAATTAATTATGAAAAACAACTTGATAGCTTGTTTTATGTAATTAATAAATCGATGTCCACCTATCAGGTAAATTCAGATATTTCAAAAATTAATAGAAATGAAGCATTTGATGTTGATGCTCATTTTAAAAATGTATTTAAAACATCTAAAGAAATATTTACAGAAACAGAAGGCGCTTTCGACCCTACAATTGGCGCTTTAGTAAATGCATGGGATTTTGGTCCAGAAGGAAAAGTTATTGATTTAGATAGTTTAAAAATCAATAAACTGATGCTATCGGTTGGTTTTGATAAAGCATCTATTGTTGAAAATAAAATAGTTAAACCATTGGGTGCATTTATTGATTTTAATGCCATTGCAAAAGGCTATGGCGTTGATGTAGTTGGTAGGTATTTAGAAAGTCAAAATGTGGAAAACTATCTTGTTAATATTGGAGGAGAACTTCGAGCAAAAGGTAAAAATATTTCAAGTAAAAATTTATGGAAAGTAGGCGTAGAGAATCCTAATTTTGATAGTTCTCAATCTATAAATAAGGTTGTTTTTCTAAAAGATAAATCTATGGCAACTTCAGGAACCTACAGAAAGTTTAAAGTAGATGAAAATGGCAATCGTTATGCTCATATTATCGATACTAAAACTGGCTATCCAAGTAAAACTAATTTGTTGAGTATTTCTGTAATTGCAGATGATTGTATGACAGCCGATGCCTATGCTACAGCATTTAAAGCTATGGGGATTGAGAAAATAAAAGATTTTTTAAAAACACACCAAGAACTTAAAGTGTTTTTAATTTTTGAAAATGATAAACAGGAATTTGAGACTTTGACTTTAAATGGTTTTCCTGAATAAGTGAAAGAATAAAATCTTCTATCGCTTTCGCTGAAATTTAGCAGTTTTATAAATTTTTAATATAGAAAAGGTATTAAAAAGATAAAGCATGAATTAATACCAATAACCAACCGCTAACTAAAAGTAAACCGCCAATTGGAGTTATAGGTCCTAAAAACTTTACCTTTTTGCCTTTAGCATCACTTAAAACAAGGCCATAAATACTAAAAGAGAATAGTATAATGCCAATAGTGAAGCAGCAATATGTTGCAGTTGTTATCATTTCAGCATTAAAGCCCAAAACTAATAAAACAATAGCATGATACATTTGGTATTTTACACCAACTTCAAAACTATGTAATTGTTCTGTAGATAATATTTTCTTTAAAGCATGAGCTCCAAAAGCACCAAATATTACAGATAACATTCCGAAAGCAGCAGCGGTAGCAATTATAGTTTGTTGTGTCATTAAAGTGCGGTTTAGTAAGCTATTTTTGTGTGTAATTTATACTATCACCCACAGAAATTTTCCAAGTATCAACCAAACCAGCATTAATTTCTAAAACATATTTTGCTGGTGCATTTGAAGGTAGCGAACTTTCATCAAAAGGTTTTGCGTTTTTTTGAAAGCTTACTATTTTATAAGCATCATCAATATAGATTAAATCTAAAGGAATACGCGTGTTTTTCATATAAAAGTAACGCTCTTTAAAGTCATTAAAAACAAATAGCATGCCTTGATTTTTCTCCATAGAATCTCGGTACATCAATCCTGTTTGTATATCAAAATCAGTGTCAGCAATTTCAATATCTAAATTTACTTTTGTGGAATCTGATTTTATAATGGATAGTTCGCCTTCCTTAGTAAAAGTTACTTCTGTTTGCTTTACAACCTTTTTGTCTTCTTTACATGATGAAAAGATTATAAATAGTACACTAACAATTAATAAAGTATATCGTTTCAATAACATGTTATTTTACAACTGATTTCGGTTTAAAAATGAACATAAAGTAAAGTCCTAATAGCACAAACGGAATACTTAACCATTGCCCTGTGTTTAGGAACCAATCTGCTCGTTCTTGATTTTGTGGTTCTTTAACAAACTCAACAAAGAAACGAATAGTCCAAAGTAGTACTAAGAATAGTCCAAAAAGAAAGCCTGTTTGGTCTTTTTTATTAGTTTTAGTATAGAAATACCATAAAATTAAAAACACAAAAATATAGCAAAACGATTCATATAATTGAGCAGGATGGCGATAAGGTACTTTGTCTAATAACTCAGCAAATTGCGGATTGTCAGTAACAGCAGCATATGCTTTTTTCACATCCTTGATTCCTGTAAGTTGTGTAATTTCTCTTTTGTAATATTCATCTTGAATAAAACGAACTCCAAAATTAGAATCGGTTACTTTTCCAATAATTTCAGAATTAATAAAATTTCCAATTCTAATAAAAACAGCACCAGAAGCTACAGAAATTACAATTCTATCTAAAATCCATAAAAGCGATTTGTAATTGTATTTTCTTCGGTATAAATACATACCAATAATAATACCTATAGCAGCACCATGACTAGCAAGTCCTTGAAAACCTGTAAATTCAAAACCACCTTTGAATTTAAAAGGTAAAAAGATGCTAAAGAAATCTTGACTTATTAATTCCGATTGATAAAATAACACATGACCTAAACGAGCTCCTAGCATGGTTGCTAAAACCGTATATATAAAAAGCGGGTCTAAGTAATCTAATGATACTTTTTCTTTTGTGAAAATACGTTTCATAATATACCATCCAACAATAAATGCTGTAACCCACATAAGGCTGTAAAAATGGAGTTTGAAATTTCCAATAATGTCAATGCCAGTTATTGGGTTCCAATCAAATTTTAATAGTTGCATAGTTTTTGTTTTTTCAACGTAAATATAAAAGTTTGAAATCTCTTTAGTGTTAAAATTTATTTAATTAGTTCAATAATTTCAACTTCAAAAATAAGATTCGTTTTTCCAGGAATACCTCTGTTTCCAGCTTCTCCGTAAGCTAAATGGTATGGTATAAAAAGAGTAGCTTTATCTCCAATACTTAATTGTTGTAAACCTTCTTTAAAGCCTGCAATCATTTTAGCGTCAGGGCTAATATCGGCAGGAATAGGTTTGTAAGCATTTGCAGCTTTCTTTCTTTCATTAACAGCATTAAGAGTTTCTGCAATTTCTAGTTTGCTTGTGTCAAGTAATTTTCCGTCTTCAAAATAAACAGAATAATGGGTTAATACTTCTGCAATTTCAGGTAATTTTTTACCAGTTCCTTTTTCTGTAATCAGATATTGTAAACCAGATGGCAGGGTGATGGCTTCTTCTTTTTGTTTGCTAAATTTCTCTTTTGTTGCTTTTAAAAGCGCTTCAGTTTTTGCTGCAGCTTCTTTTTCTTTTTTCTCAGCTTCAGCAAAATGATTCACAAAAATATCTGGAGCATCAAACTTTTTAGCCTCTTTTCCTTTTCGTATAATATTTAATTCTGTAATAACAACATCTACTTCGGGCTTATTATTAGCGCCTGTTTTTACATTTGATATGCTATCTTCTACATCTAATCCTAATACAAGTTCTCCAAAAACAGTATGTCTGTTATCTAAGTGTGGAGTAGGTTTATCTGTTATAAAAAACTGACTTCCATTTGTTTTTGGTCCAGAATTAGCCATAGATAAAATACCAGCTTTATCATGTGTTAAATCAGGGTTAAACTCATCCATAAATTTGTAACCTGGGTTTCCAGTTCCATTACCCAAAGGATCGCCTCCTTGAATCATAAAATCATTAATAACACGATGAAAAATGGTGCCATTATAGAATTTTTTTCCTTTATATTTTTCATTAACCATGATGTTTTCTCCTTCGGCTAATGATACAAAATTGGCAACTGTAATGGGTGTTTTCTCGTAATCTAGTTTTGCTACCATAATACCTTTTGTAGTTACAAATTCAGCATACATGCCGTCTTCTAGATCTGGGTATTGTGCTTTACATGCTGTAAAACTTATTAATAATGCTAAGAATGAAATTTTAATAGTATGTTTTAATAGGTGCATTGTAATATATTTAGTTTTGGGTTGTTATAGAATTTACGGTGACTTCACAAACTATAGGTGTATTGTGTGATATTTTATTTTCATCTCCATAATAACCATAAGCTTTTTGTGATGGAAATATAAAAGTTGCTGTTTCACCAGTTTTTAAAAGTTTTAAACCTTCACGTAAACCTGTGAAAAGCTCTTGCTTATCCATAGCATACGTTTGAGTTTTTATTTCTTCCTTAGAATAAATAAGGTCTCCATTTAAGCGTTTTACATCATAGTTATAGTTTATAATGTCTCCAAAAACGGGTGTTTTTAAAGAATCATTTTCAACTTTAAGATTGTAGTAGTACCAAAATCCGCTTTGAGAAGCTATGAATGTATTATTTTGCTGCTCCATAATTTTTTGAATAGCAGCTTGTTCTTTAGCATTTAATTTTTTGTTGCGTTCTATGGAAGCATTAATAATAGACCCTGATTTAGTAGATATAGGTTTTCTAGCCTCAGGACTTTTACATGCCGCTATAAATACAATGCATATTAATGTTAAAAATTTATTCATTATTCAGGGATTTATTATAGCTAGGTAATATATTGATAAATTTTTCAATAGTATCATTTAGTGATAAATGACTTCTTCCTCCGGCAGCATTTGTATGACCACCACCTTCAAAATGAGAGCGTGATAATTCGTTAACCGAAAAATCGCCTTTCGAGCGCAACGATATTTTTATAATACCTTCTTGTCTGTCTTCAATAAAAATAGCAGCAAGTACTATGTTTTGTAAAGATAACGCATAATTAACAACGCCTTCGGTATCACCTTTCTTATAATTATATTTAAATAATTCCTCTTGCGATAAACTAATATAGGCCGCTCTAGATTCTGGAATAACTTTTAAGTTATTAAGGGCGCATCCTAATAATTGTAAACGTTCGTAGGTATTAGTGTCGTATACATTATTATGAATTTGGGTATTGTCTGCTCCTTTTTCTATAAGATGTGCAATAATTTCGTGCGTTCTACTTGTGGTAGAACGAAACCTGAAAGAGCCTGTATCTGTCATGATTCCCACATATAAACAGGTAGCAATTTCAACATTTATAGCATCGGTATCACCAAGCATATCAATAAAATGATATATCATTTCGCAGGTAGAACTCATGCTTACATCACTAAACATGTAGGTGGCATAATTATCTGGCGCTTGATGGTGGTCTATCATTATTTTAATAGCACTGCTTTTTTCTAGAACAGTTTCCATATTTCCTGTTCTATGATATGCATTAAAATCTAGGGTAAAAATAATATCGGCAGCTTCAACTAAATCATTACAAGTTTTTGTTTGCGAATCGTGTTTTAAAATAGTAGATTCTCCTGGTATCCATTTTAAAAAACTAGGATAATCATTTGGCGTTATTACTGTAATATCGTGATTGTTGTTTTTTAATAAGTAGTGGTATAAACCTAAAGTAGAGCCAATAGCATCGCCATCAGGGTTTTTATGTGGTACAATTACTATCTTTTTTTTTGTTGAAAGTAGCTGTTTTATACTTGTAATATCTTCTTTTGTCATAGTGAGCGAAGATACAATTTTTTAAAATTTGTTTATATTGTTTTTAAATAGAAATACATTACTTTTGCGCAAAATTAAATTTAATAAAATGGCAACAAATAGAACATTTACAATGCTAAAGCCAGATGCGGTTGAAAAAGGACACATTGGCGCAATATTAGAAAAAATTTCAGCTTCAGGATTTAGAATTGTTGCAATGAAATTAACACAGATGACTAAAGCTGATGCTGAAACATTTTATGCAATTCATAATGAGCGTCCGTTTTTTGGAGAGTTAGTTGAATATATGACTCGTGGACCAATTGTTGCTGCAATTTTAGAAAAAGAAAATGCAGTTGAAGATTTTAGAACTTTAATTGGTGCTACAAACCCTGCTGATGCGGCCGAAGGTACTATTCGTAAAATGTTTGCAGATTCAATTAGTGAAAATGCAGTACACGGAAGTGATAGCGATGATAACGCTGCTATTGAAGGTGCTTTTCATTTCTCTGGAAGAGATATGTTTTAAGTATTAAAAAATATTTATATAAAAAATCCCGCAACATTGTTGCGGGATTTTTGTTTCAATAATGTTAGTAATATATATTAAACTACTTTTACATTTACTGCGTTTAAACCTTTTCTACCTTCCTGTAAATCAAATTCAACTTCATCGCCTTCGCGAATTTCGTCGATTAATCCAGAAATGTGAACAAAATGTTCTTTGTTTGAACCTTCTTCTATTATAAATCCGAATCCTTTAGAATCGTTGAAGAATTTTACTGTTCCTTTACTCATTGTTTTAAAAATATTAAATTAATTACTAATTGGATTGCAAACTTAATGCCAAATAATAATTTTCTACTTAACAGTGAGTTATGCGAGGAAAAGATAAGAAATAAAAAAAAGCCTGTCAAATATTTTTGACAGACTTTTAAGTTGTAATTGTTAAAGTATATATCTTAGATTACTTTTACGTTTACGGCGTTTAATCCTTTTCTACCTTCTTGTAGATCGAATTCAACTGCATCACCTTCACGAATTTCATCGATAAGTCCTGAAATGTGTACGAAATGTTCTTTGTTGTTGTCATCTTCAGTGATAAATCCAAATCCTTTTGAATCGTTGAAGAATTTTACGGTACCTTTACTCATTGTATTTGTATTAAAATAATTAAGTCTCAAAGGTAGCATAAATAATGATAGCTTTTTCTTTTATTTTAAAATATTTATAATATTTTAAAATATCTAATTATCGCAGTACCAGTTTTTTAATAATTTCTTTGCCTAATTCTTCGTTAAGCATGTCTATTATTTTTTGTTTACCATAGCTTAATTCTTCTCTAAGAACACTAGAACTCAATTGTATATATAAGGTATCTCGCTCTAAATTTACAGATGTTGTGTAGTTGTTAACGCCATTTCCCATAAGGTTTGCCCAAGCATCGGCAACATTTACTTTGTCTAAACCTTTTTCTAATTTATTGGTTTCAACAAATTCTCTTAATGCGTCACTTATGCTTATATGTTCGTTGTTACGTTTTGCCATAGTGTCTATTATAACTTGTTAAGTCGGTTTTATTCTTAAATATCAAATTTAAATAATTTCCTTACGTGTTTTTCTTTTTGATACCAATCATTATAAACTAATTCTATGTTGTTTACAGAAAATGAGCCAAAGTTATAATTTTTAAAGCTTTCAATGGCTTTTAATAATTCAGATTTTTTATTTAATTTTTCTTTAAAACGAACTACTGTACTGTGTGCTGTTTGTATAGAATAACGTTTGTCAATACTTTGCTCTAAGGTAGTGTTTTTAAAGTTTTCTCTTAAGTTGTTTCTTATGTTGTTTAAAGATTCGTTATTCATAAAACCTTGTATCATAATACATGAAGGAGATGCTGTAATTCCTTTAAAATCAATTTTTAAATTAGAATTTTTAATGATGCTTTCTTCAATAATTTTTATGTATTCAGATTGTTTGATGTTTTCTAATTTAAATCCATCATAACATGATATAATAGACATAACTGTTATATGGATATCTGAATTTTGATAATAATATTGATTTGAATCTATTGATTTTAGTTCATTTAGAAATTTTTGAATTTCATTTTTAACTTCAATAGAAGGTCTTATAACAAGTGTGATTCCGAATCTTTTATCTAATGAAGATTCTATTAAATCATCAATTTGATAATTGTTATTAGATATTTTTTGAATAGATTCTGTGTAAAGATTGTTGTAGTGCTCGTTAAGGTTCATTTAAACAAGTTTAAAGCTTAAAAATCTCATAACTTTGATGCACTTGTTTTACAGCTGCTTCAGTACGTTCGGCATGTGTGTCGCTTATAAATAATTGTCCGAAATTCTCGTCATCTACTAACTTAATAATTTGTGAAACACGGTTTTCATCCAGTTTATCAAAAATATCATCTAATAGTAAAATAGGATTTACATTGCTCTGTGCTTTTATAAAATCGAATTGCGCTAATTTTAAGGCTATTAAAAACGATTTTTGTTGACCTTGACTTCCGAATTTTTTAATAGGATGTTCTGCTATATTAAAATGTAAATCGTCTTTATGAATGCCAACGCTGGTATATTGTAGCGCTTTATCTTTGTTAATAGCTTGTTGTAATAGTGTGTTTAAATCATTTTCAAATAAATCACTATGGTATTTTAAATCAACTACTTCATTTCCATTACTAATGGCTTCGTAACGCGACTTAAAAATAGGAATGAATGCTTTTAAAAAAGAATCACGTTTTTCAAAAATTTGAGAGCCATAATCGGTAAGTTGCTTGTTGTAAACCTCGAGGGTGTCTTTATTAAACGTATGATTAAGTGCGAAATATTTAAGTAAGGCATTGCGCTGTGCCAAGATTTTGTTGTAATTTATTAAATAGCTTAAATAATTTTTATCGCTTTGCGAAATAACGCTGTCTATAAATTTTCTACGTGTAGTACTGCCTTCAATAATTAAATCTCTATCGGCAGGCGAAATAATTACCAAAGGTAAAAAGCCAATGTGCTCGCTAAATTTTTCATAGGCTTTTCCGTTGCGTTTAATTACTTTTTGTTGTCCGCGTTTTAGGCTAACAATGATTTTTTCAGGTTTACTTTCTTTTTCATATTCACCATTAACCACAAAAAAGTCTTCATTGTGCTTAATGTTTTGAGTTGCTACCGGATTAAAATAACTTTTTCCAAAAGATAAATGATAAATAGCATCTAAAACATTGGTTTTACCAATACCATTATTACCAACAATACAGTTTATTTTCTCATTGAAAGTAAATGATTTACTATCAAAATTCTTGTAATTAAGTAATGAAAGTGATTTTAAAATCATAAAAATGGCAACTTATTGTGTGCTTCGAACTTGTAATTCATAAAAAGAAGTGCAAATTATTGAAAAATATCAAATAAATACCCTTTTAGTTCTGAAGAAAAATTATATTTTTGCGCCACATTAATTTAGAAAGAATAAATGGCGACTTATAATAAAAGAGGTTATAAACCTAAAAATAAAGTAGAGAAAGAACAGAATATAGAAGAAGGTTCTACAACTGCAGAAGTGTTTAATACGTTAGATGAAACGGCATCTAAAACTGAAGACTTTGTTGCTAAGAATCAAAAATATATTTTTATTATAGTAGGACTCGTTGCTGCGGTAGTTTTAGGGTCTTTAGCTTATAAAGAATATGTAGCAAAACCAAAGCAGGTAAATGCTATGAACGATATGTTTCAAGCTCAGAAATATTTTGATGAAGCTGTAACTGGTGCGAAAAAAGATTCTTTATACAATTTGGCACTAAATGGTGGTGAAGGTAAATTTGGAATGTTAGATATTATTGAAGAATATAGTGGAACACCATCGGCTAATTTAGCTAACTATTATGCAGGTACTGCTTACTTAAGGTTAAAAGATTACAAGAATGCCGTTGAGTATTTAAGTAATTTTAAAAGTGATGACGAAATTTTAGCGCCTTTAGCAAAAGGAAATATAGGTGATGCTTTTGTGCAATTAAACCAGAAAGATGATGCTTTAGGGTATTATGAAGAAGCTGCTAATATGCGTAACAATGGATATACAACACCAATGTATTTATATAAAGCAGGAGCTATTGCTTTAGATTTAGGAAAAGCTGATAAAGCTTTATCATATTTCGAAAAAATAAAAGAAGAGTTTCCTAATGCTAATGAAGCTTCAACGGTTGATGTCTTTATTGGAAAAGCAAAAGTTTTAGCAAATAAATAGTACCAATTTTAATATAAAATGGCTACGATAAATAAAAATTTATCAGATTACGATAAAGCAACAATCCCAGACGCGAGTAAATTTCGGTTTGGGATTGTTGTTTCAGAATGGAATGATAATATTACCGAAGGCTTATACCAAGGGGCTTACGACGCTTTAATCGAAAATGGTGTATTGCCAGAAAATATAGTGCGTTGGAATGTTCCAGGTAGTTTTGAACTTATTTACGGAAGTAAGAAAATGCAAGAGCAAATGGTAAATGCTGTTATTGCTATTGGTAGTGTAATTCAAGGTGAAACGAAACATTTCGATTTTGTTTGCGAAGGTGTTTCACAAGGCATCAAAGACCTTAATGTATTGCATGAAACACCCGTGATTTTTTGTGTGCTTACCGATAATAATATGCAACAATCTATCGAGCGTTCTGGAGGTAAACACGGAAATAAAGGCACTGAAGCTGCTATAGCTGCTATAAAAATGGCTGAGTTAAGAAATAATAGTTAGTCATTTTTAAATTTTAAGAGTATTCTGTTTAAGGTGTTTTGTTAACAATTTTTGGCATTTCAATTCTTAGTTTCTCCCTATTTTTAAGTATTTTTGAGGTATAAGCATTCATACACTTTGTTTAAACAGCGTAAAAATAAATCGTTTAATTATCAATCAAGATTTTCAAAAGAAGAAGGTAATTCTGACTTAGAAACATCTAGTGAAAAGGATTTTGCTTCAAAATGGAAGCAAAATAATAAACGTAAAGTAGGAGCGTCTATGTCAATGCGTACCTTAATCTTTGTTTTGGTATTATTATTGATTTGTATGTATTTATTAGAAAAAAAATACATGTAACTTAAAAAACTTAGAAATTATGGGAATCTTAAAATTGCGTAAAAATAAAAAGTTTAGTTATACACCTCGCTTTTATGATGATAAAGGACAAGGCAATCCTTATGAAATTAAACATAAGTTTGATGAATATAGAACAACAGTTGGTAATAACAATGGGTTGAAAACTAAATTTGTTAATGCTTTAAACGAATTAAAAACTAATAAAGATAAAGAAGCAAATCGACGCATAATTATTATTGTAGCTGTGCTTGTTTTATTATTTCTTTTTATCATCGATTTCGATTTATCTATTTTCTTTTCTAAATAATACATGGCAGATATCATTCAGCTTTTACCAGATCATGTAGCAAATCAAATAGCTGCTGGAGAAGTTGTACAACGTCCAGCATCAGTAGTTAAAGAACTTCTTGAAAATGCTATAGATGCAGGAGCATCAACTATTAAACTTATAATAAAAGATGCAGGTAAAACACTTGTACAGGTTATTGATGACGGTAAAGGTATGAGTCATACTGACGCCCGATTAAGTTTTGAGCGTCATGCAACTTCTAAAATTCGAAGTGCCGATGATTTATTTCAATTAAACACTAAAGGGTTTCGTGGTGAAGCTTTAGCTAGTATTGCTGCTATTGCACATGTAGAATTAAAAACAAAGCAGGAAAGTGATGATGTTGGTAATGTTATAGTTATTGAAGGTAGCAGCGTTACCTCTCAAGAAGTTGTTGTAACACCTAAAGGATCTTCTATTTCTGTAAAAAACTTGTTTTTTAATATTCCTGCTAGACGCAATTTTTTAAAATCAAATACAGTAGAATTACGCCATGTTATTGATGAGTTTCATCGTGTGGCATTGGCGCATCCAGATATTAGTTTTGCACTTTATAATAATGGAAGTGAATCATTTAATTTACCAATTAGTAATTTTAGACAACGTATAGTCAATATTTTTGGAAATAAAACAAATGAAAAATTAGTACCTGTTGAAGAAGAAACCGAGGTGTTAAAAATTTCAGGATTTGTAGGAAAACCAGAGTTTGCTAAAAAATCTAGAGGCGAACAGTATTTTTTTGTGAACGACCGTTTTATAAAAAGTGCCTATTTAAATCATGCTATTTCTTCGGCTTTTGAAGGTTTACTAAAAAGCGGTACGCATCCAAGTTATTTTTTAAATCTTACGGTAGATCCGCAAACTATAGATATTAATATTCATCCAACAAAAACAGAAATTAAGTTTGATGATGAGCATACGCTTTATGCCTTATTACGATCGGCTGTAAAACATAGTTTAGGACAGTTTAATATAGCACCTGTGTTAGATTTTGATCGCGATCCTAGTTTAGATACACCATACAGTTATAGTAATAAAGACAAAGCAGATACTCCTAAAATAGAAATAGATAGAAGCTTTAATCCGTTTAAAGAAGAAACCGCTTCTAAAGCTAGGGCAGTGGCTTATAAAAAAGAACCAGCTTCTAGTTCTAGTTGGGAAAGTTTATATGTTGGATTAGAATCTAAAGGCACCAAAACCGAACAAGATTTTAGTGAAGTGCATTTTGAAAGTGAGGCAGAAACCGTGTCTATATTTGAAAATGATAAAGAAGTAGAGCATACTCATACTACCTATCAACTTCATAACAAATATATTGTAAGTACTATTAAATCTGGTATGATGATTATCGATCAACATCGCGCGCATCAACGTGTTTTGTATGAAGATTTTCTTCAAAACTTAACGGTTAAGGAAGCTATGAGTCAACAATTGTTGTTTCCGCTTCAGTTGCATTTTTCAACTCAAGAAATTGTTGTTATTCAGCAATTAAAAGATGATTTAGAACATACAGGTTTTATGTTTTCTAACGTTAAAGAAGAGTTGGTAGAAATTACAGGCGTGCCAGTTGGTGTGCCAGAAAGTGAGGTTTCTATTATTTTAGAACAATTAATTAGTGATGTTGAGAATGAAGTGCCAGATAGTAATTTTAGTGCTGCCGATTTATTAGCAAAATCTATGGCTAAAAGTTTAGCTATTAAAACAGGGCAATCATTACAAAAAGATGAACAAGAACATTTGGTAAATAAGTTGTTTGCTTGTAAAGAACCTAATGTTTCGCCTACTAATAGAGTTACATTTGTTACGATGAGTGTTGATGAGTTAGATAAAAAATTTATATAGATTATGATGAGGATTTCAGAAACCGTTAAGCATTTAATAATCATTAATGTGATTATGTTTATTGGTACTTTGTCCATAGGTAATGGTGAATTGTTTTATGAATGGTTTGCTATGTATTTTCCAAAGAATGATGAGTTTAGGCCTTGGCAAATAATAACGCACATGTTTATGCATGGAGGTGTTTCACATATTTTGTTTAATATGTTTGCGCTTTGGATGTTTGGTTCTCCAGTTGAGCAAGTTTTAGGGTCTAAACGTTTTTTGTTTGTTTATATTTCTGCAGGTTTAGGCGCTGTAGCTTTGCAGGTTGGGTATTATTATTTTCAATATATTCCATCATTAAATGATATTTCAACATTAGGATTGCCAAATGATTTAGTGGATAAAATTATTAATTTAAATATTTTGAATGGTAATGTTTTTGACAGTAAAATTTTATCAAAAGAAATGATTCAGGTTTTTTCTGAATATGGAATTAATTCTTCTGTTATTGATCAATCAGCATTTAATGCTTTGTATGAAATGAATGTTGTTACAAACAATAGTTCAATGGTAGGAGCATCTGGTTGTATTATGGGTGTTATGGTAGCATTTGGAATGATGAACCCTAATGCTGAATTAATGATGATATTTTTGCCAATTCCTGTAAAAGCAAAATATTTTATTCCAGGAATTATTATTTTAGATTTAATTTCAGGATTAAGTGGGCATTCTATATTTAGTCCTAGTAATACAGCTCATTTTGCACATGTTGGAGGTGCATTAACAGGCTTTTTAATTATGTGGTATTGGAAAAAAACGCAGTTTAATAGAAATCGTTGGAACTAATGACAACTCTCTCTCAAGACATAAAAGAAAAATTATCTAATCTTAATGTGTTAGAAAAAATTATTGCTATTAATATAGTAGTTTTTATTATTGGTTATTTGCTAACTAAGTTTTTGACTCTTCCTGATGAGACTAGTTTGAAGTGGCTAGATTTACCTAGTGACTTTTCTAATTTCATTTTAAAGCCTTGGGCAATTATTAGCTATGCATTTTTACATTATAATTTCATGCATATTTTGTTTAATATGTTATGGTTGTATTTTATAGGGCGTATGTTTTTAAACTTGTTTAGCCCTAAAATGGCATTGAATATTTATTTTTTAGGAGCTATGTCTGGAGGATTGTTATATATGCTTTGCTACACGTTGTTTCCTAGTGTGTTTGGTGTTAATACGCATTTGGTTGGTGCTTCGGCAGCTATAAGAGCTTTGTTAATATTTCTTTGTGCATATATGCCTAATCAAGATGTGCGTTTTTTCACCTTTAATTTAAAGCTTTGGTACGTAGGTTTAGCTATTGTTATTATTGATGTTATTGGAGTGGTCGCAGGTCTTAATGATCCTTTGGGTAATTCTGGAGGGAACTTAGCCCATTTAGGTGGTGCTTTATTAGGTTATTTATATGCTAAGCAATTACTGAAAGGTAATGATATAGGTAAAGGGTTTGAAGCGCTTATGGATAGCACTACAAATATGTTTAAACCTTCAAAAAAAACACCTTTAAAAACAGTACACAAAAATAAAAGCAAAGTTGGTGGTTTTAAGAAAGCTGATTTTAATGAGTTTAATAACCAGAAAAAAATTGATATTATCTTAGATAAGATTAGTAAAAGTGGTTATGATGGTTTAACTGCCGAAGAAAAGGAATATTTATTTAGAGCAGGAAAGTAATATGATTTAGCTTCTAAAAAAAATAATGAAGTATATGAAAAAGTTGCGTTTTATTGATAAAATAATCTATTTCATCAATGTTGTTTTTGCAACTTTGTTACTGTTTTCTTATGCTTTACCTTTTTTACCTCCTAAAACATTTTCCATATTATCAGTTCTTAATTTAGGTGTTTCTTTTATTGGTTTAATCAATGTTTTGTTTTTTATCTATTGGTTAGTAAAACGGAAAAAGCAATTCATGTTGTCTTTCGTAATTCTGTTAATTGGATATTTGTCTTTTGGAACTTTATATAAGTTTTCATCTTCAGAAAAAACTGAAAACCCTCAGGATATAAAGGTGATGAATTATAATGTTCGTCTTTTTAATTTGTATGATTGGATTCCTGAGAAAGGTGTTGAAACTAAAATGGTAGATTTTATAAAAACGGAAGCACCAGATGTTTTAAGTATTCAGGAATATCATCCACATAAAAATATCGATTTGTCATTTTTTAAACATAAGTTTGAAAAGCTTTCAGGTAAAAAAACAAAATATGGACAAGCTATTTTTTCTCAGTTTCCTATTGTGAATTCTGGTTCTGTTGAATTTCCAGATACAGGTAATAATGCTATTTTTGCAGATGTTGTAAAGGGAGTGGATACCATACGTTTTTATAATATTCATTTAGAATCGTTACATATTGATACAAAGGTTGAAAGTCTCAAAAAAGAAGATTCTGAACGTCTTTTAAAACGTGTTGGAAGAACTTTTAAAATGCAACAGTTTCAAACTGAATTATTTTTAATGCATAAAAAACAGTGCACATATAAAATGGTTATTTGTGGCGATTTTAATAACACAGCGTTCTCGTATGTGTATAGAAAAATAAAAGGCGATTTAAATGACACGTTTAAAGAACGCGGGAGTGGTTTTGGACGTACTTACGATTTTAAATTCTTTCCAGTAAGAATTGATTTTATTTTTGCTGATGATGCTTTTGCTGTAAATGGTTTTAAGACTTATGAAAACCAATATTCAGATCATTATCCTGTTATGACGAACTTAAGTATGGATAAATAAGTTTGTCATTTCTGTGTAGACAGGAATTTGTTTCTAAATTATTACATAAACGAGCAATCTACAAAATCTGAAAAAATATGTATGACTAAGCCCAATGCAACTAATCGTGACTTTTTAGGAATTAAAAGAAATACATAAAACAAAATAGCAAAATAGGAGTGAAGCGGGTGAAAACCTATACTACATCTATTTGGATCGAAAATAGGAGTTGCTAATAGATGGTCTAAGTCTATTAACATGCCCGCAAACATAATTAAAAAGGCTGTTTTCCATGTTCTTTTATAGAAAAGTAAAGCAACAAGTAACGGAATAAAAATATGACATCCGTAATGCGCAAAGGTTTGTAGCATTATTGAGTTATTATAGTTTGAGTTTCTAAATAATTTAAAGCATTAGGGCCCTCATTAAATAATAAATCTAAGATGCTTAAATTAGGGATATAACCATGTTTATTATTAAAAACTTGTGTATAAGTATCAAAAGTGTGAGGTTGTTCTTTTTTAGCGTTTACTAAATATCTGAAATCTGAAAACCCTTCAATTGTATTTTGATAAACTTCCGTTTTAGAAATATTTAATTCTAATTGTAGGCAATCGCAAATAACTTCAAAACATTTTAAATTAAAATCTAAAATGTAATCAACTTTTAGATCAAATAAGGGTTGAAGTTCATCTTCGTAATATTCGAAAAAAGGAGAGGTTCTGTATGCTGAAAGCAATGATTTCCAATGAAGACTTTGCCATTTTTCTTCATTAAAAATTTTAACATCACGGTATTTTTGACGATTTTTTTGCGTGTGTATAACAGGAATATTTAAAGTCAGTTTTCCGTTAGCTCCGTATATATAAGTCCTATTTCTATAGGTTTGTTTTAAAAAATTATCATCAACCTCAAGTTTTACTTCCTTTGCTTTGACCATAGCAACGAAATGTGCAATGTTTGGAAAATATGTTGGATGAATGATGATTTTCATTTGTACTGTCATTCCTGCGTAGGCAGGAATCTTATAAATTGAAACTTATTTTAGATTGCGGATTCCTGCCTTCGCAGGAATGACAAATATTAACAAATTAACTACTTTTTTTTCGTGCTCTCCATTTATTAAATCCAAATAATCCAAATAGTAAAACTATAAACGGAATGAAAACAGATGTAGCTTTTCCTGATCCGCTAACGGTAGTAAAGAAACGTTCCCATCTAGGGTTTTTGCCATCCCAACTCATCCAAATAAATACAGGTTTACCAACTACATGGTCAAAAGGAACAAATCCCCAAGCTCTTGCATCAATTGAGTTATGGCGGTTGTCACCCATCATCCAATAGTAATCTTGTTTAAAGGTATATGAAGTTGCTACTTCACCATTAATTAAAATTTGGTTGCCCTTAACTTTTAATTCGTTGCCTTCGTATTCCGAAATAGCTCGTTTATACAATGGTAATACGTCTAGGTTTATGTCAATTGTTTTTCCTGCTTCAGGTATATATAAAGGACCAAAAAAGTCTACATTCCAATTATAATTAGGGTCATGTGGAAAAATATTTGAATCTCTTACTCCTTTCTCTTGTATATTAGGAGTAATACTAGCTACGTTAGGGTGATTTTTAAATTTAGCTAATGCTTCATCAGAAATAGCAGAAAAGTAATAAGTGTTTTTGTTATTTATAATTCCAAAACCATCTGTAATGTCGTAACGTTCTTTTAAGTATTTAGGATTAAACTGATTGGTTTTAGGTTGTACATAATAACTGAATTGTAAATGTGCGCGATCTGGTAATACATTTTTCTTGCCATTTATATAAACAAAACCATCACGTACTTCTAAAGAATCTCCAGCAATAGCAACACAACGTTTTACTAAATTGGTTTTCTTATCTATTGGTTTGTAATAATTTCTATCAGGATGAAAGTTATTCATATCCAACAGAGTATCTGCAGGTTGATTGAATACTACAATTTCATTTCTTTCAATTTTTTCAAATCCAGGGAATCTTAAATATGGAAGCTGTAGTTTATTTATCCATGAATTACTTCCTTTATGATCATCAAATAAATACGATTTATTTTTTAAAACAGGTATAGTATCATGCACCATAGGAGCTCCAACTGTTGTCATTGGTATTCTAGCTCCGTAATGAAACTTACTTACAAATAGAAAATCGCCTACTAATAATGATTTTTCTAATGAAGAAGAAGGGATTGTAAAAGGTTGAATAAAATACGTGTGAACAATTGTTGCTGCTACAATAGCAAATAAGATAGAACTTGTCCATTCACCAGAACCAGATTTCGGATTAATACTTCTATCTTTTACATGTTCTACATTGGTGAAATAATTTAAATAGTAGTTGTAAAAACCAAGTGTAATAATAGATAAAAAGGTGTCTATAGGTTGGTTTTTACCAAAACTCCTTGCGGTTTCTACCCAAACTACTATAAACATAATTATGTTTACAATAGGTAAAAATAGTAGAATTACCCACCACCAAGGGCGATTAATGATTTTCATTAAAATAACACCATTGTATACTGGTACAAAAGCTTCCCAAGCTTGTCTGCCTGCTTTAATATATAGCTTCCAAGTGCCTAAACCATGTATTACTTGAATAATTAGAATGAATATAAACCATTGCATCAATGTCATAATCGTAATTTTTAATTTTTTTGTTAGTAGTTAAACTTCCTTATGTTGTTACATAAAGTTATAAGTATTAACCAATATTTAACACATCGTTCATTGTGAAAACACCTGCTTTACCAACAATCCATTCAGCTGCAATTACGGCACCAAGGGCAAACCCTTGTCTGTTGTGCGCAATGTGCTCAATAGTTATTGTATCAACTTCACTTTCATAATTAACTGTATGTGTTCCGGGTACGTCTTCGATACGTTTAGCTACAATTGGAATTGTAGTGTCTTCTTTTTTTGCATCTAATTCCCAAGCTTTAAAATTAGTGTTAAATTCTATAACATCGTTTGCTAATGAGATGGCTGTCCCACTAGGAGCATCAAGCTTTTTAGTATGATGAATTTCTTCCATTGAAACATTGTATTGTTTCAAATTACTCATCATTTTTGCTAATGTTTTATTTAACTCGAAAAATATATTAACTCCTAAACTATAATTAGAAGTGTAAATAAATGCGCCCTTTTTTTCTTTACATAAAGCCACTGCATTATCATAATTTTCTAACCAACCCGTTGTTCCAGAAATAACAGGAACATTATTATTTAAACAATTAGATATGTTGTTGAAAGCAACGTTAGGTATGCTAAAATCTATAGCAACATCTGCTTTTGTTATATCGTAATCTCTATCATCTTTGTCAACCTTTAAAACAATATTATGTCCACGTTTAATGGCAATTTGTTCTATGGTTTGTCCCATTCTTCCGTATCCTAGTAAAGCAATGTTCATAATTAAAATTTAAAATTTAAGGTTAATCCGAGATTGCCTGTTGCATCAATCTCATTCATTTTATAATGTGGTGTTAAAGATAAGTTTTCATCGACATTAAATTGCATTAAATGCGATGATACATTGGCTTCAATAATATTTAAAGCATAAATACCCACAAGTGCCAAAAGTGTCATTTCTTTATTCTTTCTATAGAATTTTTGAGCTCTTTCAAGGCCTTCTGTAGTTACTCTTGGAGTATCTAATGGTTCACCTTGAGAATCAAGATAAAACTCATCATTTTTAAAGCCAGCTAATCTACTTTTATAAGCATCTCTATATCTATTGTATTCTTTAGTATTGTTGGTGTAAAAGTAGATTCCAGTACCTAGAGCTGCATAAACAAGTGGTATTTTCCAATACTGTTTATTGTAGGCTTGTCCTAAACCAGGTAAAACAGCAGAATAAAAAGCGGCTTTAGCCGGAGATAATGGATTTATAGGTTCGTTAATAGTAACAAGCGAATCTATAACGATCTCTTTTTTAGGCTTTTGTTTTTTTGTTTTTTTTTCTTGTCCAATTATTGAAAAGCAAAAAAGTAATGCGAATAGACTTGCTATTATGAATTTATTTGGCACCTTGAACTAATTTTTTAATACGATTAAAATCTTCTTCTGAATGAAAAGGAATGGTTATTTTTCCTTTACCGTTCTTAGAGACTTTAACGTCAATTTTATGACCAAAGTATTCTGAGAATGTACTAACACCTTTTTTTATAAACTTTGGAAGTTCTTCTACCTCATCTTCTTTCTTCTTTGAAGGTACTTTTACTTTGTCGTTATCATTAAAGTTACGCACCATAACTTCAGTGTCTCTAACTGATAGTTTATTAGATAATACTTTTTCATATATATCTAATTGTGTTGCTTGGTCTTCAATAGTTATTAAAGCACGGCCGTGTCCCATATATATAAAACCATCTCGCATACCAGTTTGTATGATAGGATCTAATCTTAGTAAACGTAAATAGTTTGTGATGGTAGAACGTTTTTTTCCAACACGTTCGCTCATTTGCTCTTGTGTTAAATTAATTTCATCAATTAAACGTTGGTATGATAATGCAATTTCTATAGGATCTAAATCTTGACGTTGAATGTTTTCAACAAGTGCCATTTCTAATGATTCTTGATCATTAGCAATTCTTACGTAAGACGTAATGGTTTCTAATCCTAATAATTTAGTAGCTCTAAAACGACGTTCTCCTGAAACTAATTGGTATTTGTTGAAGCCTAGTTTTCTAACAGTTATAGGCTGAATAATGCCTAGTTCTTTAATAGAAGAAGCCAATTCGCGTAACGATTCTTCGCTAAAATTAGTTCGAGGTTGAAACGGGTTAACTTCAATAAAATCAATGTCTAATTCAATAATATTACCAATTACTTTATCAGCATTTTTATCTTGAACAGATTGTATGTCGTTGCTAGGGTCGCTTAAAAGAGCCGATAAACCTCTACCTAAAGCTTGTTTTTTGGTTGCCTTAGCCATAATTTAGGAGTTTTTATTGATAATTTCTTTTGCCAAACTTAAGTAATTACTTGCTCCTTTACTAGCAGCATCATAATTAATTATGCTTTCACCATAGCTTGGAGCCTCACTTAAGCGTACGTTACGTTGTATAATGGTTTGGAAAACCATATCGTTAAAGTGTTTTTGTACTTCTTCAACCACTTGATTAGATAATCGTAAGCGCGAATCGTACATGGTAAGTAATAAGCCTTCAATATCTAATTCTGGATTATGAATTTTTTGAACACTCTTAATTGTGTTTAGTAACTTGCCTAAACCTTCTAGTGCAAAATATTCACATTGTATAGGTATTACTACAGCATCAGCAGCCGTTAAAGCATTTAGTGTTAATAAGCCTAACGATGGCGCACAATCAATTATAATATAGTCATAATCGTTTTTAATTTCTTGTAATGCTTTTTTTAGCATGTATTCGCGTTCTTCTTTATCAACAAGCTCTATTTCGATAGCAACTAAGTCAATATGCGACGGAATAATATCTAAGTTTGGTGTTTCTGTTTTAATAATAGCTTCTTTTGCTGAATTTGAATGTTCTAAAAGTTGGTAGGTTCCTATCTCAACAGATTCTACATCAATTCCAATTCCAGAAGTTGCATTTGCTTGAGGGTCAGCATCAATAAGTAATACTTTTTTTTCTAGAACGCCTAGTGAAGCGGCTAGGTTTATAGATGTTGTTGTTTTTCCAACACCTCCTTTTTGGTTAGCAATTGCAATGATTTTACCCATTAAATGATTTGGTTTTATTAACGGTAAAAATACGATTATTTATGAGGAATAAAAATGGATTATGTTAAGAACGTACAGTCTATTATTAAAATAGATATATTTGGATATATTTTTATGTTTTTAATCTCTTTTTTAAGGTTTTATATGCTATACTGTACCTGTAAAAAAAATATTTATTAGTGGTTTTATTTTTTCCTTATAAAATCATCTTTTGTAGAAATAAATCGAAGTTAGCTTCAAATCCAGTTAATAATTGCACATAAATAGTTTTTTTGTTTGAAGACACGACATATGATGAATTAAAGCTAGTTGATTTTTTTTTATAATTGTCAATTCTATGTATTGCTTTAAAAATTTGAACATTTGAGTTACTATTGTATTTAGCTGTTATTTTAGTAAACTCTAAATCGGTTTTTTTAGAAACCTTTTTGTTATTCATAGATATTAAACCCAAAATATATTGTGCATCTTGTTTGTTTAGTGGCATATATGGCATGGTGTTTATTGTATATGTAGAGCGTGTGTCTTCCTCAAAAAAAATATAAAAATTACCTTTCATTTGTTTTAAATGTTGTAGACGTTTTATTTCTAATTGATAATCTTCTTTGGTTGTTAATGAATCTAATAAATGCTGATATTCTGCTATTGAATATTTTTTAAAGCTTTCTGGTAGATAAATTTTTATACCATCATCACTTAGAAAATGATAGGTTCCTTTTATGTCTTTAATATTATCAATATTAATCCAATTATTTATATCTGATGGCATTCTTAAACAGGAAACCATGAATAAAGGAATTACAATTAAAAAGAATGATGTTATTGAGTTTTTTTTATTCAATAGGTATAATAATGTTTATCTTGTAATAATTAATTATGTAAATAAATTCTATTTCTCAAAATTTAATTTAGATAAATCTAAGTTAAATAAATTGGCATAAAATAAATCGAAGGCTACATATGATGCTAAATGTTTGTCTGAAATCACATTTCTATATTTTGTAGCTAATGGTGAAGCAAATAACTTTGGACTCATGCTATTTGTTGATAAAAGCGCATTAAATGTTGTTTTTAAATTTTCATCTTTTAAATTCTCTGCAATACATTTTATAAGCTTACTATTATAATTTAAATGACTTTTTGTGTTGTTAGCATCCCATAAATCATTGTCTTGCTTTAGTGTCTTAAAAATATTTGAAGTATGTTCTGAAATGATTTCTTCATATTTAGCTCTTCCATAACGAGCATTTCTAATAAACTGGCTATAAGCTTGAATTAAAGATGGGTTTGGTTTGTTTTTACTATAAAAAATTAAGATATCATTTTCAAATGAATACAATGCTTCATTATATAATTTTGAATTGACATCAGTGCATGTTAAAGCAATGGATTTGTCACTATATTTAAATTCAGGTAACGTGTTTTCGTTTTTACAACTTAGTAAAGTCATTCCTAAAAATAATGCAATAAGTTTTAAATTTGAGTTCATGTTAAAGTTCATTTTTTAATCGTTTTTGTTCTAATGTTTCTGATAATCGTTTTTCTATTATAGGTTCAATCAATGTTTTTCTTTGATTGGTTTTTACAAAAGGATAAATTTCTAGTTCATTTTTCATATTATCATTAGGGTTAACATGTTTATTGGTGCCTAATAATATACTTTTACCTCTATCAAAAAGTTGTTGTTCTTTTGTTGCACTTTCTTTTATTTTTCTTTGGATAGTGCCTGCTTTTAATTGTTTTAAAAAACCACCGCTTTTCTCGATATCTTTAAATAATTCTAAGCCTTTTTCTGCTAATTGATTTGTTAACGATTCAATATAATAAGCACCATCGGTAGGGTTGTCAATTTTATCAAAATAGCTTTCATGTTTTAAAACTAATAGTTGATTTCTGGCTATACGTTCTCCAAATTCATTGTTTTTATGAAAAAGGGAATCGTAAGGCGCATTATAAATAGTATTTGCACCACCTAAAATAGCACTCATACACTCTGTGGTAGTTCGTAACATATTAGTATTATAATCGTATAATGTTTTGTTACGTATAGAAGGTGTTGCTGTAATGTGGCAATTCGTGTTTATTTTATATTTTGAAGCCAACGTTTTCCAGAGTAATCGAAGCGCTCGTAGTTTTGCAATTTCGAAAAAGTAGTTTGAGCCAACAGTTATGTTGAAATTGATGTTAATAGATTCTTTTTCTTCACTAGTAAGCGTAGTGTCTAAGTGGTTTAAATATTCGTTTGCATGGGCTAATGCATATCCTAATTGTTGTACTATAGTTGCTCCCGCATTTTGATATAACGATGCATTAATACTTAAAGATTTTGTTTGTTTTACAATAGCATCAAATTGAGAGAAGTCATCCTTAAGATTGTTGAACCAGTTTCCTGTTTTTACAAGATTTCCAATAATATCTGTATGATAATAGATTTTTGCTTTCGCGGAAATAGTAGAAATAATCTTGATAAAATTGATAGATAAAAATTGTAATTCAAAATGAATTGAAGTCGTATTTAAATCGATGTTTTTTAATAAAATTTCAATTGAAACCGTTTCAGAAGGAATAATAAATTTGATACTATCGGCACCTCTTTTAATAGCACTAATGGCTTTTAAATTTGATTTCTCAACATTAGCGACAAAAATAGATTGACAAATCTTCCATTCCGTTGTTTTAGTGTTTGATGTGGTTAAGCCTTCATGCAAATCATCGGCATTGTAAAATGGTTTAACCGAAATATCTTCAGAAGTCTTCCAAATAAGGGTACTGTTATAATCAGCTCCTTTTAAATCAAACTGAATTTTTTGTTTCCATTGCTTTGATGAAACCGAATCAAATTCATTAAATAACCGTTTAGTCATTTTGTTTTACTTTTAAACTGTCTTCGTATTCAATTATAAAAATTTCTTCATTGTCGCGTTTCATATAATATTCTTCACGAGCAAATTTTTCTAAGCCTTTTTCTGTACTTAATTTTTTTATGCCTTTTTTGTCCTTCTCTATTTCTCTGTCGTAATATTTTTTTTCAGCTTCAAGGTCATTAATATCATTATTCAATTCGTTGTGAATGAACCATGAATTGGTGTCAAAAAAAATCATCCAAACAGCAAAAATTGCTAGAATTAAAACGTACCAGTTTTTAAATGGTTTTAAATATTTATTTTGATTGAATTTTGCCACTTAGAGTTTTTCGTTTATTATGGTGCGAACAATATCTATCGCAACCGTGTTGTGTTTGTTGTTTGGTATAATAATATCTGCATACTCTTTCATAGGTTCAATAAACTGATCGTGCATTGGTTTTAATGTAGTTTGGTATCTTGTTAAAACTTCATCAATATCTCTACCACGTTCTGTTATATCTCGTTTTAGCCTTCTGATTAAACGCTCGTCAGTATCAGCATGTACAAATATTTTAATATCAAAAAGGTCTCGTAATTCTGGATTGGTTAAAATTAAGATGCCTTCAACAATCATTACCTTTCTGGGGTGCGTTAAAACAGTATCACCTGTTCTGTTATGTTTAACGAACGAATAAACAGGTTGGTGTATAACTTCGTTATTTTTTAATGCTTTTAAATGATTTGTTAACAGATCAAAATCTATAGACCTAGGATGATCAAAATTTATTTTAACCCGTTCCTCATAGGATAAATGCGTGGTGTCTTTATAATAAGAATCCTGAGAAATAATACCTAATTCACCTTCAGGAAGTTCATTTAGTATTTTGTTTACAACCGTAGTTTTTCCGCAGCCAGTACCACCTGCAATTCCTATAATTAACATGTTTGTTATTTAATTAGCTTTTTACAAAGTTAGTTAAATGTATAGTTTTATAAAGGTAATCGCTTTTATTTTTTAATTTTAGAAACTTCTTCTTCAGTAACTAATTTTTCGTTTTTATTTCCCCAACTGTTATAAATATAATTCATAACATCTGCAACTTCATCGTCACTTAAGCCTAAAGCTGTCATAGTATTATTGTATGTTTCGTTATTAACTGTTATCTTGCCATTTAACCCAAATTTAATTGCCTTAATACTGGCTTCCCTATTTTTTAATAAGTAGTCTGACTTTGCAAGTGGTGGATAAATCTTTCTAACTCCTGTTCCATTTGGTAAATGACACGAGATACAAAAATCGGTATATATTTCGCTACCTCTATCTATGCTTGCTTTTAAATCATTACTTTGAGAGTTACATGAAAATGAAACTGCTACAATTAAACTTAAAAATAATATTTTCATGTGTTTTATTTATTTGGGATGATTTTAATAATTCCTTTTCCTTCAACAGCTACATAAATATAACCATCAGGACCTTGGCGTACATTTCTAACGCGCCCCATGTTGTTTAATAGTTTTTCGCGTTTTATAACTTTATTGTTTTTAAGTACTAAGCGTTCTAAATATGAAAATTTTAAAGAACCAACTAATACGCTTCCTTTCCATTCGGGATATATGTTAGATGTAATAAATGCCATTCCACTTGGGGCTATAGATGGTACCCAATAAAAAAGCGGTTGTTCCATGCCTTCTTTTTCTGTAATATCTGTAAAAGGTGTTCCGCTATAATTGATACCATAAGAAATAACAGGCCACCCAAAGTTTTTGCCTTTTTCTATAATATTTATTTCATCACCACCTCTTGGTCCATGTTCATTAACCCAAATGGCTCCTGTTAATGGATTTTTTGCCATGCCTTGTGGGTTTCTATGTCCGTAACTAAAAATAGCTGTTTTGGCATTAGGCGTATTAATAAAAGGATTGTCTTCAGGAATACTTCCATCATCATTAAGCCTGTAAGTTTTACCACAATCTCGTGTTATATTTTGCGGGTTTACATCGCGTTGTCCGCGATCACCAATTGAAAAATATAAGTAACCCTCATTATCAAACTCAATTCGAGACCCAAAATGTTGCCCTTTTTTTGAGTTAGGTTCAGCCTTATAAAGTAATTCTTTATTAACTAAAGTATTATTTTTTAGTTTAGCGCGCATAATAGAAGTATTGCCACCATCGCCTACTCCTTCAGATGAAGAAAATGATAAATAAATCCAACCAGTATTTTCGTAATCGGGATGTAATTCTATATCCATTAACCCTCCTTGCCCACGCACATAAACTTCTGGAGTACTTTTTATATTTGTTATATTACCATTTTTAAAGTGTATAATTTCTCCTGTTTTTTCGGTAATTAGCATACTGCCATCAGGTAAAAACACCATGCCCCACGGAATGTTTAAATCTGGTACAATAAGTTCTGTTGTGTAATTTACATTTTTTTGGTCTTCTGCTTTTATTTCAGAATCTATTTGTTGTGCACATGCTGAAAAAGAGATAAGTGTTGCTATAATTAGAAAATAAATCTGTTTCTTCATGATTTTTTGATTTAAAGTTACATTAAAAAATATAATTTAGATTTAGACCTGTATAATAATTAATTGGGTTTCCGGGGTAGTAGTAACGTGGTGCGTTACCGCCAAATCCGGATGCATTTATTAATATTTGAGATGCAAAGGTTTCATTAAAGATATTGTTTATACCAATATATAGATTGAATTTTAGCTTTTTGTTAAGACTTTTTTTGAAGCCAAATTTGAGGTTTGTTAAGTTGTAACTGTTCGAATATAAGCTATTAGAGTCTGTTATTGGCATGCTTCCAACATGTTGAAAATTAATATTTCCGTATAACCCAAAAGCTGTTTCAACATCTATGCCAGCATTAAAAATTTCAGAAGGTACACCTGTTAAATCATTTCCTGAAAAATTATTTTCATCATCAATAAATTCTTTAAAGGTAAAGTTGTTAAATGTAAAATTTGAAAAACTACTAATTGATAAGCTTTCATTTTGCAACCAATTATAGTTTAAAGACATTTCTAAACCATCATGTTGCGTTTTCCCTGCGTTAATACCAATATATTCATCTTCTCCTGTACGTCTAGAAACCAGTAGATTTTTTATATCTAAGCGATACAGAGCAAGGTTGAATTGTAGTTTTTTATTAAGAGCAGAACCACGTGTGCCTATTTCAAAATTCCAGCCAGTTTCAGGTTTCAAATTTGTATTTATTTGTCCATCCGGTAATAAGGTTTCTGAAAGTGTAATAGGAGAGAAGCCGTGACTTATATTTGAAAAAGCACTAAAATTCTTTGAAATTAAATGAGAAATACCAAGTTTTGGAGATAAGATGTTTTTGAATTTATAGCTACCTGACTGATCTATATTAGTTTCTGAAACTGTAAATCTATCCTCTAAATTATAAGATGTTTCATTTAAGTTCAAACCTATAGAAAGTGTTGTTTTTTCTGAAAACTCATAATTAGTTTCAAAAAAAACATTGAAATAGTCTCTTTTTTCTTTAAAATTCGATAATTCTAAACCTTCAACACTTCCTGTTCCAGAAGGAAAATCTTTATATAGGTTTTCAAAAGTTTTGTATTTGTAAATGTCTTTAAAAAGTTCGCCACCAAAAGTATACTCAAGTTTTTTATTGAAAAGGTTTATTTGCCCTAAAAGCCTTGTGCGGATGCCAATTCCAAAAGTGTTTTCTTTTAAAATATTAAAAGGTCTCGGTTCGTAAGCATTTCTAAAAGATGAGAATATACTTGTAATTTGCTTTGTTTTATTAGTGTATTTATGTTTCCATGATAAGCCAAAAACCCCTCTTTTAGAATCTTCAAAACCTTGTGATTGTTTCCATGTAAAGGCGGCAGATTTTGGACTTTCTAAATATGTTGATTCATTTATAGAACTTGGAATGAAAGCTTTTAAATCAACATAACTAGCTAATAACGAAATCTCATCTTTTTTTGTTAAAAAGTGATTGGAACTAAGGGTGAATGTTTGTCTATTGTATTCATTATTTTCTCGATATCCATCACTATGTGTATTGCTGTAAATAACACTGTAACTATTTTTGGTTGTGCCATGATTTAAATTAATAATTCCTTTTTTTAGTCCAAAAGAACCTATTATAAAATCATTATTGATACTCGATGTATTTAAATAAGCATTTTTTGGAGTTATATTAATGGTTCCGCCTAAACCTGCTCCATATTCACTAGAGGTTGCACCTTTAATAATTTCGAAACGAGAAATAGACGCTAATTCAAAATCTTCAATATTAGTTTCTCCACTACCATTAGTTAACGGAATATCTTTAAAATAGGCTCTAATTTTTGCTGTGCCAAATAAATTTCTCGATCCAATGCCTCTAATTGTAATTCGATTAGTGTTAAGAGCACCACTTTGCATAAAAACTCCTGGTGTTCTATTTAAAACAGAGGTGAAGTTTATATTATTTGAACGCTCAATATCTTTTAATGAAATGATACTAATTGATTTTGTTGATTTTTTTAGTTTTTTAGGAATATGATTCGCATTAATAATGATTTCATTTAATTCAGAGCGATTGATGCTTAATGGAATAATATAGTACTGGTCGTTTTTTAATTCTACAACTTTTTCATTATAGCCTTCTTTTCTAATAATGTATTTTCCTGATTTAGATATTTCTGGGTAATTGGTTGATTTTGAAATTATAGAATCGTTTGTTTTAATGTTAATTATTTTAACATTATATAAATTCTCGTTACTTTCATTATCAATTATTTTAATTTGTCCATGGCCAAATAAGGCTATGCAAATACTAATGATAGATAATATTTTTTTTTTGTTTAAATACATAGGAAATACTATTTTTTAATAGATTGCTAAATTATAGATTTTAAATAGTTATTTAGTTTTATTTTTTGTTGGATATTTTTTTAAAAAGAATTTGTAGAGTGAATAAAATAAGTATATTTGCATCCTGTTAAAAGATAACTATTCGGGGTGTAGCGTAGCCCGGTTATCGCGCCGCGTTTGGGACGCGGAGGTCGCAGGTTCGAATCCTGCCACCCCGACTTAATAAAAAGAAAAAGCCTTACTAATTTTAGTAAGGCTTTTTCTTTTTATATTTATTTATAATTTATTCTTCGTTAGAAGGTTTTCCTATAGTTGCAAGGATTCCTCCGTCTACGTATACTACGTGTCCGTTTACAAAATCACTAGCTTTAGAACTTAAAAATATAGCAGCGCCTTGTAAATCTTCAGGATCTCCCCAACGTGCAGCAGGTGTTCTATTAATAATAAAATCATTAAAAGGATGTCCATCTAATCTAATAGGAGCTGTTTGCGTTGTAGCAAAATAACCAGGTCCTATTCCGTTTGTTTGGATATTAAATCTAGCCCATTCTGTAGCCATACTTCTTGTTAGCATTTTAAGACCTCCTTTAGCAGCTGCGTAAGCACTAACAGAAGTTCTTCCTAATTCACTCATCATTGAACAGATGTTGATGATTTTTCCGCCACCTCTTTCAATCATTCCTTTCGCTACTTGTTTAGATACTATAAATGGACCTACAAGATCTACTTTAAGAACTAATTCAAAATCTGTTACTTCCATATCAACAATTGGAGTTCTTTTAATAATTCCTGCATTATTTACAAGTATATCAATTGGACCAACTTCTGCTTCAATTTTAGCTACAGCTGCAATAACAGCTTTCTCATCAGTAACATCAAAAACATAGCCGTGAGCATTAAGACCACAAGCTCTATATTCCTTAACAGCTTCAGTTAATTTATCTTCAGAATTATTATTTACAACTATTGTAGCTCCTGCATTTCCAAGACCTTTTGCCATAGCCATTCCTAAACCGTGTACAGCTCCTGTAATTAAGGCAACTTTTCCTGTAAGGTCAAATAAGTTTATAGACATAATTTTATTTTTTATTTTAATTCGTTTATTTTACAATGATCCATATCTCCGTAGTCTAAGTTTTCACCAGCCATTCCCCAGATAAAAGTATAATTACTTGTGCCAGAACCTGAATGAATAGACCATGCAGGAGAAATTACTGCCTGATTATTTTGCATCCAAATATGTCTAGTTTCTTGAGGTTGTCCCATAAAATGACAAACAGCTTGGTCTTCAGGAACATCAAAATAGAAATATACTTCCATCCTTCTGTCGTGAACATGTGCTGGCATAGTATTCCAAACACTTCCAGATTTAAGCTCAGTCATTCCCATTTGTAATTGACAAACGCTAACAACACTATTTACTATGTATTTTCTTAATGTTCTAGCATTTGCTGTATCAGGTGCACCTAATTCAACAACTTCAACATCATTAATACCAATTTTTTTATTTGGATATGCTTTGTGAGCAGGTGTTGAGTTTAAATAAAATAAGGCAGGATTACTTGAAGATTTACTAGAAAAAGTAATGTCTTTGTTTCCTTGTCCAACGTATAAAGCTTCTCTATTATCTAATTCATATTCTGTTCCATCCACAATTACGGTTCCAGAACCTCCAATATTAATAATACCTAATTCTCTTCTTTCAAGAAAATACTCTGCCTTTAAAGGGTCTATTGCTTCAAGCTTTAAATCGCCTTTAACAGGAACAGCACTACCAGAAATAAACCTGTCATAGTGAGAATATACTAGGTTTAATGCATCAGGTTCCATTAAGTTATCAATTAAGAATTCGTTTCTTAATCTTTCTGTATCGTATGATTTAACATCTTGTGGAGATGCAGCATACCTAACTTCGTAATTGCTTTTCATTATCTTAGTTTTATTAATTTTATTTGTAAGTTTTTTATTTTTTCAAAAAATATTGATGGAGATTTTACAAATGTATTAAAATTAATTTATATCCAATCGATTGGATTTAAATTAATACTTATATTTGTTATCAACATTAATATTAATTAATTAAAATAAGTGATTAATAAAATCAATAAACCTACTATTCATGATATAGCTAGGGCATTAAAAATTGATAGTTCAACTGTTTCAAGGGCATTAAATAATAGCCCAAGAGTTAAGGAAGATACAAAAGCAATGATTTTGGCTAAAGCCGAAGAATTGGGTTATCAGCGTAATTTACTCGCTTCAAATCTACGTAAAAATGTTACTCATACATTAGGTGTTGTTGTTCCTAGAATATCTCGACACTTTTTTTCTTCAGCAATTCAAGGTATTGAAGAAACGGCATATCAGGCAGGTTTTAATGTTATTATTTGTCAATCTTTAGATCAATTAGAAAGAGAAAAGAAAATTGTAGACGGCTTGGTTTCTAATAGGGTAGATGGGTTGCTTATTTCGGTTTCTATGGAAACTATTGATTATAAACATTTAGAAGTTCTAAAAAAGAGTGGTGTTCCGCTTGTGTTTTTTGACAGGCATTGCCATATACCAGGTTATAGTTGTGTAATTATTGATGATTTTAAAGGAGGTTTTGATGCTACTGAACATTTAATTCTTGAAGGGTGTAAAAATATTGTTCACTTTTCCGGACCATTAGAGGTTGAGATTTATAAAAAACGTTTTGAAGGCTATGAAGCTGCTTTAGCAAAATACAATATTCCATTTAAAAGTGAGTATATATTAAGTTCTAGACTTATGGAAAAAGACGGGTACGAATGTATAGAAAAACTTTTAGAAAGAGGTTTGAAAATCGATGGTATATTTTCATCTAATGATTTAGCAGCTATAGGTGCTATGAAATATTTAAAGGAACATGGAATTAAAACTCCAGAAGATGTCGCTATTGTTGGATTTAGTAACGAACCTGTTTCTAGAGTTATAGAGCCATCAATAACAACAATAGATCAATCTGGGTTTAAAATAGGGAAATTAGCAACAGATTTATTACTAGAGCATATTGTTAATAAAAGCATTCCTAAAAAAGGTCAGACCATTATTTTAGAATCAAAATTAATAGAGCGAGATTCTTCAAAAAGAAAATAATTTTATTTTTAAAATGGTTTCTGCATAAATAGATTTTCCTATATTATTAAATTCAATTTGACTAAATGTATTCTAATTAAAGTGTTTTTTAAAAGTAAAATTCTTTTTAGCTTTTATATACGACTATTCATAGGTTTTTAACCTTAATATAAACTTCTGTTAAAATACCGTCTTTAAAAGTGTAATTCTCAACACTAAACCAATCTAGACAATTCATTGTTCTTAATCTACTCTACATTATTTTAGTTTCAGTAAATATTTTTATTAGTTTAAGTGAGTTGTAGGGTTTGGTGGTCTCTATAGAGCTATCTCCCTTATAGTTTTAATAGCTAGTTAACTTCCTACTTTTAATGGAAGTGCTTTAATATAAATATCATTAGAGTTTTTTTAGATTAGTTTTGTTTGTATTTTTATTACAAGAAAATAATAGTGAGATGCAAATAATAATCAAACATGTTTTCATGGTATTAATTTTAAATAGTTAGTTGTGTATTATTACTATTTACCAAAAAATGTCCATCTGTTTTTATTTAATAAGAAGTAATTATATATAAATAAAAACTGTTGATAACTTATACGTAAGGTTTTAATCAAAAATTCTACTTTTGTTTTATAAAACTTAATAGTAATTATGTCTGATACAATAGAAAAAGTAAAATGTTTAATAATAGGTTCTGGTCCTGCTGGTTATACAGCTGCAATATATGCTGCTAGGGCTAATATGAGCCCAGTACTATATCAAGGAACGCAACCTGGAGGACAATTAACTACAACTAACGAAGTAGAGAATTTTCCAGGATATCCAGAAGGAATAACAGGTCCAGAAATGATGATGCAATTACAAGCACAAGCCCAACGATTTGATGCTGATATTCGTGATGGTTGGATTACAAAAGTAGATTTTTCTGGAGATATACATAAAGTATGGGTTAACGATATTAAAGAGATTCATTGTGATACTGTAATTATATCAACTGGAGCTTCTGCTAAATATTTAGGATTAGATTCTGAACAAAAATATTTAAAACTTGGAGGTGGTGTTTCTGCATGTGCTGTTTGTGATGGATTCTTTTATAGAAACCAAGAAGTAGTTATTGTAGGTGCAGGAGATTCGGCTTGTGAAGAAGCTCATTATTTATCTAAACTTTGTAAAAAAGTAACAATGCTTGTTAGAAGAGATGAATTTAGAGCTTCTAAAATTATGGCGAATAGAGTAAAAAATACGGAGAATATAGAGATTTTATTTAATACTGAAACGGATGAAGTATTAGGTGATGGTCAAGTGGTAACAGGAGTGCGTGTTTTTAATAACAAAACAAACGAAAAAACAGAAATTCCAGTAACTGGTTTCTTTGTAGCTATTGGTCATAAACCCAACACAGATATATTTAAGGATTTTTTAGAATTAGACGAAACAGGATATATAATTAATGTTGCAGGATCATCTAAGACAAATATTGAAGGTGTTTTTGTGTCTGGTGATGCAGCCGATCATGTCTATAGACAAGCCGTAACTGCAGCTGGAACTGGTTGTATGGCAGCGTTAGATGCTGAGCGCTATTTAGCGTCTAAAGATGCTTCTTTTGAGGTGTCTACCTCAAATTACAATTAGAATAAAACTTTATAAAAAAGCCGAAGCTAATTTTTAGCTTCGGCTTTTTTATGATATTAATATAATTCGGGATGTGGCGCAGTACGGTTAGCGTACACGGCTTGGGGCCGTGTGGTCGCAGGTTCAAATCCTGTCATCCCGACTAAATAATAAAGTTTTAAAGCAAAAGAGTTATATTTTTTTAAGTTAAGAATTTTATGAGCATATTAATTTTTAATCTAATTACTGGAACCTTTGCTAAAAAAACATTTCCGTATCTTTGTCATTCACCAAAGTTTTATTTCAATTTGTAACATCTCTCTATGGTCAATATGGACAATGAAATAATTCAAGGTCTAAAAAAAGATGATAAAAGAGCACTAACAAAGCTTTACGATATTTATTGGAAGCCACTTTTCATATCGTCTTACAATTTGCTTAAAGATAAAGAAGTTTGCGAAGAAATTATTCAAGATGTTTTTATAGACATTTGGAATAAACGTTCACAACTTCAAATAAAAGTAACATTACAAAGTTATTTATATGCTTGTGTGCGTTATAAAGTATTTTCCGAATTTAGAAAAAACAAAATTATACGCGTAGAATTATTAGAAGATTTAGATAAGCGCTTTCAATATGCTACACCCGAAACACAAATTATGCATAAAGAATTAAAAGCATATATAAAAATTGTTGTTGATGGTTTACCTGAAAAATGTCAGCAGGTTTATAAATTAAGTAGAAACGAAAATTTAACTCATAAAGAAATTGCAGCTCAACTAAATATTTCTACAAAAACTGTTGAAAGCCATATTACGAATGCGCTTAGAATATTAAGAGTTTCTTTAGGGCATGCTTTAAGTTTTTTATTATAATAGCTTCTTTAAAACAAAGTAAAATACTCTTTCATTTTGTTGAATTGTCTTAGTTATGTGCGATTTGTTGCAAATCGTTTAAACAATTCGTGGTTTATGTTGAATAATTATTTGATTAAATAAAAAAAATATGAATTTTTTTTAGGGGATGTCTTCTTTAAATGATACTATATTAATGTAACTAAACTGTTAATATAGTGTAAATGAATACTAATCACATTAATAATCAGGATTTCAAAGCTTTAATTGAAAAATATCTCGATGGTAAAATTACACTTGAAGAAGTGAAAAAATTGGTCAATTACTATGAAAGCTTTCAAATAAATAACGAATGGGTTGAAGCATTAGGGCCAGAGAACACCATTAAAAATAAGATGTTAATTAATATTCTTGAAGCTATTCAGGAAGATAATGTTGCTCCTCCAAGAAAAGTAATTCCACTTTATAAAAAGCCGTTTTTTAGATATGCTGTTGCAGCTTGTTTTGTTCTTTTAATAGCGCTTCCTTTTGTTTTTCAAAAAGAAAAAGTTGAAGTTGTTAATACGGTTTCACCAGGAACTGAAAAAGCAATTTTAGTCTTAGCCAATGGAAAGCAAGTAGAATTGGATAACCATCAAAATGAAACTATTACAGAGGAAGGTGACTTAAGCATAACAAATGCTAATAATACACTGGTTTATTCTGCAGATTCAATTTCTGCTACACAAGCATTTGTTTATAATACTTTAAAAATTCCAGTAGGCGGTATTTATAGTCTTGAACTTTCTGATGGAACGAAAGTGTGGTTAAACTCAAAATCATCTTTAAAATACCCAGTAAAATTCGGAAAACAAAACAGAGAAGTTCAATTAGAAGGTGAAGCTTATTTTGAAGTTGCAAAAAATGCATTAAAACCTTTTATCGTAAATACCAATTATGGAGATGTTACAGTTTTAGGGACTCATTTTAATATTAGTGCTTATAATGACGATCCGTATTTTACAACAACCTTACAAGAAGGTGCTGTAAAAGTTACCATGGCAGAACAATTTAGTAATAAAGCATCCTTTGTTTATTTAAATCCAGGAGAGCAAGCTGCATATAACGAAGCAAAATCAGGTGTTTTAGCTGTTAAAAATGTAGATGCTAAAATTTATAGTGCATGGAAAGGTGGCGAGTTTTATTTTGACAATGCATCATTAGAAAATATTTTACTACGTATGTCTCGGTGGTATAATTTTGAGGTTTCTTTTGCAAACGAAGCTTTAAAACAAAAACTTTTTAAAGGTGTTGTTTTAAAAAATAAGCCATTAGATTATTTATTAGATATTATAAGTCAAACAGCAAATATAAATTATGAAATCACCCTAAAGGGAGATGTTTATGAAGTAAAAATATATTAAAAAACAAACCGGAAAATGCGCCAACATTTCCCGGTATAATAGACGTTTAGTCGCAAACTAACAACAAATTTTAATTAACAATCTAAACACTCAAATGTATGAAAAAAAAATTATGCAGAATTCCCAATGAAAATCGAAATGATTATTGGGATAAAATTCTTGATCTCATGAGAAAATCTTTAATACTTTTTATAATTTTTATAAATGTTACGGCTTTTGCATTTTCGCAAAAAGTAACGTTAAGTGTTGAAAACAAATCAGTTTATGATGTTTTAAATACTTTAACAGAAAAAACTGGTGTTACATTTTTCTATAATTATGACACTTTTAATGTAAAAGAATTAGTTAATGTAAATGTAAAGGATACAGATTTATTAGAGGTTGTATCACAAATAATAGGTAGTAATTATCAGGCTAAGTTTACTGAGGATAATTTAATTATTATAGTGCCTAATACTCAAGCTAAAATTGCTAACCAACAAGAAATTGAAGTTTCAGGAATTGTAACAGATAAAAATGGTGTCCCAATGCCAAGTGTAACTGTTATAAACAAATCGAAAGATAAATGGGATGTTACAAAAAATGATGGTAGTTATAAAATAACAGTACAATCAGACGATACGCTTATTTTTTCTTTTTTAGGCTTTAAAGATGTTGAAGTACCTGTTAATAGTAGAAGCTATATAGCAGTAACCATGGAAGAAAGGTTAACAGAGCTTAATGAAGTTAATATAGTATCTTATTCAAATGGATATACAAAAATCCCAAAAGAACGTGCTACAGGATCTTTTGGATTTGTAACTGCTAAAGATTTAGAAAAAACACCAACAATAGATATTAACGAACGTTTGGAAGGTATTGCACCAGGTGTTAACGTTAATGTTAAAACGGGAGAAATAGAAATTCGAGGTACTAATAGTTTTTCTAAAACAGAACCTTTAATTGTTATTGATGGTTTTCCATTGCCTCAGGATGGTTTTGATTTAACAAAAAGATCTCAAGGTAAATCTATACTAAGTTATGTAAATTCTGATGACATAGAAAGTATTACAGTACTTAAAGATGCTGCAGCTGCAGCAATTTGGGGTTCAGGAGCGGCAAATGGAGTTATTGTAATAACAACGAAAACAGGAAGAAAATCTCAAGAACCAACGGTTAATTTTAGTTCTTCAACAACTATTGGAAGTAAAATTAGTTTAGATAATCTTCGTCAAATGTCAACAAGTGATTATGTCGATTTTGAAAAAGAAATGGTAAATGGTGGCTTCTTGGTTGATAATAGTTGGAATTGGCAAAATACAAACCCTTCAGAAGTACAAAATATTATGTTTAAAGCTCAACGTGGTGAAATAACCGAAGCTGAGCAAAATGCAATGTTAAACGAACTTTCAAATAGAAATAATCAAGACCAAATTAATAAGTATTTATTAGGTAATTCGGTTTCTCAACAATACGATTTTTCTATATCTGGTGGTAGCGATACGCATAACTATTATATTTCAACAGGATATAATAAAGATGATGCTGTTATGAAAAGTAATAATTCAAGTGCTTATTATGTTACTTTGAACAATACGGTGAAGCTTAATTCTATTTTATCTCTTGAAACAGGTATTAATTATGTGAAATCTGATTATATACAAAATAATACAGCAAATGATGCTTTATCAAATGCTACAAGTTCTCCTTATAATGCAAGTTCTGCTTTACATCCTTATGATATGATTGTAGATGCTAGCGGTAATGGCATTAATCATTATCTAAGGTTTACTCCAGAAGCGATACAACAGCAAGGGCTTGGAGTCGATAATGGGTATTTACCATGGACTTATAATTATTTAGACGAACTTAATATGTCTAATACCAAAACGAAAGGAGATAATATTCGTTTGAATGCAAAATTAACCGCAAAAGTAACAGATTGGTTAAATGTAGAAGCTTCAGGTATGTATACTTCAATTAAAAATAGCACAAATACATTAAATGAACTTGATAGTTATTATACAAGAAATTTACTTAATCAAGCTACTACTTACCAATTTGGTGAGCGTGTTTATGGTATTCCATTAGGAGCACATTATAGTACTAGTAATAGACAAACTACTAGTCAGAGTATGCGTTTGCAATTAAATATTAATAAGAGTTTTAATGATATTCATAATATTAGTTTTACTGCAGGTTCTGAAGTTAGAGAAGAGCGTGGAGAAGGTTCTTCACAAACACGTTACGGTTATGATACTAATACTAATACATCACAAGAAACAAATTCTCAATACCCTTCTATATTTGGTTGGGATGAGTATTTACCAAGTGTAGATCAGAATGTATTTAAAAGTAAAGATAGAGCTTTGTCTTATTATTCTTTAGGAAGTTATTCATATAAAAATAAATATACTGTTTCTGGTAGTATTCGTTTAGATGATTTTAATCTTTTAGGTGCAAAAACTAGAAAAGATAGAGCCATACCTTTTTGGTCTACTGGTGTAAGCTGGAATATTAGTGAAGAAAACTTTTTAAGAAATGCAGATTGGTTAAATACCTTAAGTTTAAAAGCTACTTATGGTAAAGGAGGTAGTGCTCCTTCAGGAGGAATTGGAAATAGTAATGCTATTATAAGTGTTGGAAATAATGATTGGAATACACAATTACCTATTACAGATATTTCATTACCTGAAAATTCTGAATTAAAATGGGAAATTACTAATACATGGAATTTTGGTTTAAACTTTGGTTTATTTAATAATAGATTATCAGGTAATTTAGATTTTTATTCTAAAAAATCTGAAGACATCCTAACTTATTTACCTCATAATTCTACATATGGTTGGTCTTATTTACAATATAATGCTGGAACATTAAAAGGAAAAGGAGTAGATCTTGGTTTAACAGGATTTATATTTAGAGGAGATTTTCAATGGAAAAGTACTTTTAACTTCTCATATAACACAAACGAAGTAACAGATTCTAGATTTGAACCAACAGCTGAGTATGAACTTATAGGTGGTCAAGGTTCTCCTATTACAGGTAAACCTCTTGGAAGTGTGTATGCTTATAAATGGGCTGGTTTAGATGCTACAGGACAATCTCAAATATTTGCTGAAAATGGTGATATTATTGATGCTTCTGTATGGAATGATCAAATTAATCTAGAAGATGTTGAGTATATGGGAGTAGCTCAAGCACCTTATTTCGGAGGCCTTTTTAATACGTTTTCATATAAAAACTTCAGTGTAGGAGTGCGTATGACCTATTATATGGGACATGTATTTAGAAATAGAGTGCTACAAAATTATCCTACATATGTTGGTGGACATTTTGGTAGTGTAAGTAATGATGCTATTGTTGCAAATAGATGGAAAACTCCTGGAGATGAGTTAACTACTAATGTGCCTGGTTTAGCTAATATTAGCTATAATAGTTTAAATAGATTTCAAAATGCCGACATCAATGTACTACCTGCCGATCATTTAAGGTTGCAACAAATTTCATTAGGGTATAATATGCCTAGTCAATGGTTAAAAAATACTTTCTTCAAGTCTATGAGTGTATCTTTTACTGCAAGAAACCTAGGTATTATATGGCGTAAGAACGATGAAGGTATAGATCCTCTGTACTTGTCAAATAATAATTATAGTACACTACCTCCTGAGAGAAATTACACGTTACAATTTAACTTAGGATTTTAAACAAGTATAATTAATTAAAATAAAAACAGATGAAAATAATAAAATATATAACTTTTTTTACTGGCATTTTATGTTGTTTAAATGCTTGTAGCGATTATGTAGAAATTGAACCCGTAGGTAATGACCGTGTGTTAAAATACACGTCAGATTATAGAGGGGTGGCTAATAATTATATGCCTACAGAAAATGTAGGAGGGATGTATCTTTTAGCTAATGATGATACTGAAATTACTGGAGATTTCCAATCTCAAATAGACGATATATGGACTAATAGTTATACATGGCAACCAGCTATTTATAATTCTGGCCAAGGCGATTCAGATTGGAATAGCTTGTATTTAACCGTTTACTATTCTAATGTCATTATAGATGGTGTTTTGGAAAGTGAAAACGGTAGCGAATCAGAAAAAGAAGAAATTATTGCTGAAGCTTATGTAAACAGAGCATATTCATATTTACAACTAGTTAATATTTATGCGCCACATTACGATGGAGCAAATACAGCTAATGAAAAAGCTGTGCCTTTATTATTAACTCCAGATTTATTTAGCAGTTTAGAAAGATCTACAGTAAATGAGGTTTATGAGCAAATTATTTCCGATTTAGAAAATGCATTAGCATATAACATTCAAAATTTACCAGAATTTAATGTATTGCCATCTAAAGCTGCTACTTATGCACTTTTGGCAAGAACATATTTATATATGGGTAATTACGAATTGGCTTTAGAACATGCAGAAAACGCATTGAATTTACAAAATGGACTTATCGATATCGCAGCTATTCGATATAACCCTTACGGTTACCCTGCGTTATTAGATAATCCAGAAATTATTTTCAGTAAAAAAATACAGTTTAGTTTTAAAGGAGCGTCACTTTCTCAAAGCTTGATAGATAGTTTTGATGCAGTAGATGCTAGATATGATGTGTATACAGCGCCAGGTTTCAATTTTTGGCCATCTTTTGAAGGTAGAGGTTTTGGTCTTGACAGTTATAGTTATACAAATGGTATTAATGTAGGGGTGTCTGTACCAGAGATGTATTTAATAGCAGCAGAAAGTCAAGTGCGATTAAACAACGTAGAACTTGGTTTAGAGCAATTAAATACCTTAAGAGCAAAGCGATTTGATGATGGTTCTGATTATGAAGCAACAGCAACAACTAAAGAAGATGCTCTTGATTTAGTTATAGCCGAAAGACAAAAAGAATTTATAGGAAGAGGTTTTAGATGGTTTGATCAAAAACGATTAAACTTAGAAGACCGTTATAAAGAAACTAAAACTCGAGAATTTTTAGGAGAAACATTTACCCTAGAACCAAATAGTGACGGTTATGTATTTCCAATATTTCAAAATTATATCGATTTAAACCCAGAATTAGATAATTAATAGCAACCTGTTTTTTTATGAAAAAAACACTAAACCACATCATCGTTATGATGATGTGGTTATTTGTTTGTCATGCACAAGCATCCGAAAATGAGTCAAGATTACAAGGCATTACACAACCTGTAATATCAGAAACAACTCTTCATTTTACATATAACCCAGTAGGAGGGCCGTTAGAGAAAACAGCTAACATACAAGGTGTTGTTTATACTTTTATAAATTACAAATGGCAAATAGCTGATGTAAAACTTACAAAAGGTAGCGGTATTTGGAATGGTGAATATACAATTCCTAAAGACTGTGCTTTTATAGCCTTTAAATTTTTAGCCAATACAGATCAAGGTGTTGTTACAGATACTAATAATGATATTGGTTTTATGTACACGCCTATTACAGAGGCGCAACAAAAAATCCCAGGAAGCTATTTGGCTTGGGGAACTTTTAGAAACTCAGATTTCAATCAGCAATTTGGAAATTATTTTAAAGAATTTTCGGTATCTCAAGAAGCAACAGAGCTTTGGATAAAAAAAGAAATTAAAGAAAACACAACTTTTTTTCCTCTTTTTATCAATAGCTATATTAAAATTGCAAAACTTAGAAAACCGGATGATTATAAGGCGTTTGGTAATAAAATGCTACATCGATTTTTAAATGATTTCCCCAAATTATACGAACCTGAATATCTAAAAATAAAGAATCTGTTTGCATATACGCTTGAAAATAAATCAGCAGCAGATAGCTTAGAAACTGTCATTTTACAAAAATTCCCAAGGGGAATTGAAATGCGTTTTTTAGAATTTCAAAAACTTAGAACGATTACAGATAGCTCGGATAAAATTCTAGCTTTAAATACATTTTTAACAACCTTTCCAGATGATGAAAATGTACCAGATGAGCAGCAGTATATTTATAATAAAGTTTACAGCGAGTTATTTAGATTGTATTTTTCAACAAAAGAATATAACAAAATAGAAGCTTTATTGCCTCAAATGAATTTTTTAAGTATTAATGATAGTTACCATCATAATATTTCAAAAGCACTTCATTTTAAAACAGTAGACACAAAAACACTCTTAAAGCTTTCAAAAATAATGATAGCAAATATGATGGATAAAAAAGAAGATCTATCTTATATGAATGGTTTATACTGGTCACCTAATCAAAGTACTGATAATGCAATACAGCAATTAGATGCAAAACTTAAAACACATATAAAATTACTTTTTGCTGAAAAAGAATATCAAGAAGCTTTAAGCTTTTTCGACAAACTATCTAAAGATACATTATATGAAAATTCAAATGTAAATGAATTGCATATGTCTATTTTAGAAGTACTTAAACGTCCAGTTTTACCATTATTAGAAAAAGCAGCAAGTTATAATGCGCTATCGCCTCTAATGATAGAAAGATTAAAGCAGGTATATTTAGAAGAAGGGCATGAAGAAAATAATTTTGATACATATCTAGAAAAACTAAAAACGAAAAATAAGGCTGTTAATATTGAAATTTTAAAGACCGAAATTTTAAAAACAGAAAGCCCTAAATTTAGTGTAGAAGATGCTCAAGGTAATCCTGTTACTATTTCAGAAAACAAGGATGACATTATTATCATAGATTTTTGGGCAACATGGTGTGGGCCTTGTAAAAAAGCATTTCCTGGTATGCAAATGGCAGTTGATAAATACAAAAATGATCCTAAAATTCGTTTTTATTTTATTTCTACTATGGAAACGAAAGAAGGTTATCAAGTACAAGCTGAAGCTTATATCAAGAAAAAAGGTTATAATTTCAATGTGTTATTTGATAAAAAACCAGCTGCCGATAAAACAAATAATGTTACTTTTTCAAAATTCGCAGCGTTTTTTAATTCAAGTGGTATTCCTAGAAAAGTTATTATTAAAAATGGAAAAATAAGATATTCATCAGAAGGTTCTGGAGTAAACCCTTTAGAGTTGGTTGATGAATTATCTGCCGTTATAGATATTTTAAAATCTGAAGACATCTAATTTGTTATGAAACAATTTATCCTAATTTGCTTTGCTATTTTACTGGTGCAACATGTAGAAGGTCAGAAAAAAAGTATAGACACGCTAGCTTATAAATCATGGAAACATTTAGCAAATAAAGGTATGTCACACAATGGTAATTGGCTGTTTTATAGCATAGCATATCAAGATGAAAGAGAAACTAATGCTAATACAATAACAATTGAAAACGTTAAAATCAACCAACAAATTATTTTAAATAATGTAAATGATTTAGAGTTTGTTGGTACTAAAAACTGGTTGAAATACACTCAAAACGATAGCGTTTTTTTACATGATTTAGCTTCAAATAAAAAACGTTATTGGTCGGTTACCGATTATACTAGAGCAATAAAGAATAGTGATTTTTTATTTTATAATCATTTCGGTCCCTTTGTAAATGGAGGCGCTTTACAAAAATTGGTGTATTATAATCTTGAAAAAAATGACAGCCTTGTTATAAATAATGTAAAAAGATTTAAAGCCTATAATAACGATCACGATATCATTTTTGTTCAAGAAGAAGCAGGAAAAGTATCTTTAAAACAAGGTGGTATTGGAGGTCCTTATAAAACTTTTTATACCTGTAATGCGAACGATTTTGGCGATTTCGAACTAAACTCAAATAAAACAGAAGGTACATTTACATTAAAATCTGAAAATTCAGAAACTACTAACTTGTTGTATTATTTCAATTTAAAATCTGGAATAACTAAGCAAATTTTAGATTTTGATACCATTACATGTGAAGATACATCGGTTGAATTTTTAAGAAAAGCATATCTTTTAAATGCCAATACAAATACCATTAGCCTTGAATTAAAACCACATTTTGACAGAAATAGAGGTAGAAACCAAGCTAAAACAGATGTTGATATTTGGAAATGGAATGAAGGCACTAAGGCGCGCCGTTTCGAAAAATTACGAGGTCAGAAAATCAAAAAGAAACCATCACGTTATATCTATAATATAGCAGAAAAGACATGCGTTAAAATATCTTCAGGTAATTATGACCAAGTCATAGCTCCCAATACCGAAAATTACACAAGTGTTTTTGAAACTAATAAAGAAAAATATGAGGTTGCATTAGATTGGGAATTTAGCGAACGGTTTGATTTGTATCTAGTAAATCTTAAAAATAATTCTAGAACTTTATTGATGGAAGGTGTTTTAAATCCTCCATATTGGAATTCTAACGGTGCTTATGCTGTATTATTTAATAGTAAGAAGAAAGTTTGGATGGCATTAAACCCAAACGATGAAAAGCCTGTATTTAAAGACATAGGTAACGATATCAAATACCCACTTTGGAATACAGAAAGCGATATGGGATTAGAATCTACTTCTTACGATATTGCAGGTTGGTTAGATAACGGACAAACAGTTGTTGTTTATGGTAAATATGATTTGTGGGCAATAGATCTTACTGGGCGTAAAAAATCGTATTCAATTACTAGAGAATATGGTAGAAAACACCATTTACAATTTCGCTTTAATAAATCATCATTTATGGGTGATTTGTCTTTAGAAAAGCCATTACTTTTAAAAAGTTTTAATATAAAAACGAAATCTTCAGGCATCTATACATTGCAAAATAACACTGTTGAAAAACTCGTAGAATATGATGATAGTGATATAAAAATTTTAGAAGCCTCAGGAAATGATAATGCTTATTTATTTAGTAGAGAAAGCTATTCTCGTTTTCCAGATATTTGGTGGGCTGATAAAAGTTTCAAAAATCAGAAGCAAATTACAAATATAAATCCTCAGCAAAATAAATACGCTTGGGGAACTTCTAAATTAGTATCATGGAAAACCTATAAAGGCGAGAAAAACGAAGGTGTACTTTATTTACCAGAAGGTTATGATGAAAATAAAACCTATCCTATGCTTGTACATTTTTATGAAAAGCATACTCAAGAATTACATCACTATCATACACCTGAATTTAGTACCTCAAGTATCAATATTCCTACCTATGTAAGTCAAGGTTATATTGTTTTTCAACCAGATGTACATTATACATTAAACGAACCAGGAATGAGTGCATATAATGCAGCTGTTAGTGGTGTTGAATATTTAATAAAAAAAGGTATTGCAACTAAAGGTAAAATAGGTATTCAAGGGCATAGTTTTGGTGGTTATCAAACCTCTTTTTTACTAACCCAAACCAATGTTTTTAACTGTGCTATTGTAGGTTCTGGTGTTAGTAATTTTACCTCTAGTTATTTAAGTTATAGAGGCAATGGTTTGTCTAACATGTTTAAATACGAAGCCGATCAATACCGAATGAAAGCATCGTTATTTGATGCGCCAGATACTTACATAAAAAACTCACCTGTTTTTTCTGCTAAAAATATTCAAACGCCAACATTAATATTTCATAACGATCATGATTTTTCGGTGCCTTTTCAAGAAGGGATGTCGCTGTTTTTTGCATTAAGACGCTTGAGTAAACCAAGTTGGCTTATTAACTATAAAGATGAACGACACACCTTAAATGCCTATAAAAACAGAATTGATTGGACAGAGAAAATGCAATCCTTTTTTGATTTTTATTTAAAAGATGAAAAACAACCAGATTGGATGTAATTAACCAAAATTAAGCTTCTAGCTGTAAACTTTATTTAAGTTTTCTTATTTGAATTAGTCACTCTAAATAATAGAAGTTAAAAGAAGGCAGTCTTTAAAAAGTCTGCCTTTTATATTAAAAAAAAAGAGCTGTTTCCTATGTGATAACCAGTTAAAACCAGTTTTTAATAATATCTTTTTCAATAACGATATTACTATTATGAATAAATTCATTTTTTACAGCATCGTGTGTGTAATCTTTTTGCCATTCGCGGTAGTTTTTTCCAACTTCTTCAATAGATTTACAGATAAATCGAACCTCGGCATTTGTCATGGTTGGGTGAATAGACATACGAATCCATCCTGGACGCTCAATTAAACAACCTTCTAAAATTTTCTTTTCTATTGATTTAGATGTTGGCTGATCCACATTTAATAAATAATGTCCATAAGTTCCAGCACAAGAACAACCTCCTCTTGTTTGTACTCCAAATCTATCATTAAGCAATTTTACAATTAAGTTATAATGTACATCTTCTATATAGAAAGAAATTACACCTAATCTATCAGTGTTTTCTGGAGCAAGTATTTTTAAGTTTTCAATTTTAGTTAGGCTATCAAAAATGATAGTAATGAGTTCATGCTCGCGTTTAAGTATGTTTTCAATACCCATCTTATCTTTTAACTTAATGGACATTGCTATTTTAATAGCTTGTAAAAAACCAGGTGTGCCACCATCTTCGCGTGTTTCTATATCGTCAATATAATCATGATCACCCCATGGATTGGTGTAACTTACAGTGCCACCACCTGGGTTATCTGGTACTAAGTTTTTATATAATTTTTTATTAAAAATTAAAACGCCAGATGTTCCAGGACCTCCTAGAAATTTATGTGGAGAAAATGTAACAGCATCTAAATACTCGTCTTCATCTTCTGGATGCATATCAATTTTAACATACGGAGCAGAACATGCAAAATCAACAAAGCATAAACCATTATTTTGATGCATCATTTTTGCAACTTCATAATAATTTGTTCGTATTCCGGTTACGTTTGAGCACCCTGTAATGGCTGCTATTTTAATTGGAACTTCACTATGCTTTTTTAATAAATAAGCTAAACTTACTGTACATGGTAAACCTTCACTATTAGAAGGAATTACTTCTACGCGTGCTATGGTTTCTAACCAAGAAGTTTGGTTAGAGTGATGTTCCATATGAGACACAAAAATAATAGGTCTCTTTTCTTCAGGAACTTGGGTGTAATCTTTTAAATTTTCATTTAATTTAATACCTAAAATACGCTGAAACTTATTTATAGCTCCCGTCATTCCTGTTCCTACAGTAATTAATACATCATCTTTTGAAGCGTTTACATGCGTTTTTATAATGGCTCTAGCATCATGATAAGCATGCGTCATAACACTACCAGTTATAGATGTTTCGGTATGAGTATTGGCAACATAAGGACCTATCTCATTTATAAGCTTTTCTTCTATAGGTCTGTATAAGCGTCCGCTTGCTGTCCAATCGGCATAAATAATTTTCTTCTTTCCGTAAGGTGAATCAAATTCAGTATTAATACCTACTATATTTTGTCTAAAAGGCGCAAAATATGTTTCTAGGTTTGAAGGTGTTTCTTTTGCTGTATTATTTCCTTTGAAGAAACTACTTAGCTTACCCATATTAAATTATTCAAAATTTGTTACACCTTCTTTCAACCAGTTATGATATTCATTTACATCTGGTGTGTATCCCACAGGAGTATTTAAAATTTGTTTTCCATCTGGGCTTAACAAAACATAATAAGGCTGAGAATTCGTTTGAAAAAATTGCGTTTGAAAATGCGCCCATTTATGTCCATAGTTTTTAAGTTCTCTTGTGCCTCCATTTATTCTACTTACTTTAATTTGCTCTTCTTTTGGAAGTTCTTTTTTATCATCAACATACAGAGAGATTAAAACATATTCATTTCTTAAGTAGTTATCAATTTTATCTACAGACCATACGTGTTCTTCCATTTTTCTGCAATTAACACAAGCCAATCCTGTAAAATCGATCATAATTGGTTTGTTTACTTTTTTAGCATATGCTAATCCTTCTTTTAAATTTTTAAAACAATTTAAATTATTAGGACAGTCATTAGGGTATATAAAACTATAACCAACAGGTGGTGCTAATCCACTTAAAAGTGTTAAAGAAGAAAAGGTATTAGTTTCTTTATTAATTCTGAATCCAGATGCCAAGTAAATTGTAAATGCTGCAACTAATATCCCTCCAGCTATTCTTAAAAAAGATAATTTTTTTATTGGTGAATCATGAGGGAATTTTATTTTACCTAATAGGTATAATGCTAAACCAGCAAATACAATAATCCAAATAATTAAAAAAGGCTCAATTTTTAAAATCCCCCAATGCGCTACTAAATCGGCATTTGATAAAAATTTAAAAGCCAATGCTAACTCTAGAAAACCTAAAACAACTTTTGTAGTATTAAGCCATCCACCCGATTTAGGCAATGCATTCATCATATTTGGAAACATTGCAAATAACGCAAAAGGGAGCCCCAATGCCACACCAAATCCAGCCATACCTGCAGTAAGTTGCCATGCGCCACCATCGGCTGTTAAAGAGCCTGCTAATAAAGAGCCTAAAATAGGGCCCGTACATGAAAATGATACGAGGGCTAATGTTAAGGCCATAAAAAATACACCTACTATACCTCCAATATTTTCGCCTTGTGTTGTTTTATTTGTCCATTTAGATGGTAGCGTTAATTCATAATATCCAAAAAATGAAAAAGCAAAAAAGATGAAAATGACAAAAAAGATAATATTTAACCAAATATTAGTTGAAATTTCATTTAAAATATCAGGGTTTACAGAGTCTAATAGGTGAAATGGCACACTTAATAGTATATAAACGGCAAAAATAAAGAACCCATAAAGCAATGCTTTTGAAATTCCTGCTCCTTTTGTTTGGCCACTCTTTTTTGTAAAGAAACTAACCGTTAAAGGAATCATTGGAAATACACAAGGGGTTAATAATGCTAATAAACCGCCTAAAAATCCTAAGCCAAAAATCTTTATAAGAGTTGAACTTACAGAACTATTACTTGTTTGTTTTTCTGACGCTTTATCTGTTGCAATGCTTATTCTTTTTAAATCATCAGAAGACATTCCATAGAGTAACGCATTTGTAAAATTGTCATCTACTTTTAAATCATTTAAGTTTTCTGAATTTATTAACGCTCCATTTGTTTTATTAGAGGCGATTTTAAATACTAAATCTATTTCTGTTGGAGGAGAACACCTTTTATCATCACAAGCCATAAACTCCACAGACCCTCTTACTTCGCTTATGGCTTTAATAAGGCTTACTTTTTGTTTAAAAATAGCTTTGTTTTCAAAGTATTTAATTTTCATTTCAAAAACTGGGTCATCCACTGTATGTCCTTCTTCTTCGGAAGTATTGCCTATTATTTTTATACTACCATTTGCATCATCAAACATAAATGTTGTTGCAATTGGGCCTCCTTCTGGTACAGTTTGTGAATATAAATGAGAACCTGACTCAATAGTTGCTATAGAAATTAATTCATATTCTGTGTCTGATAGTTTTTCTACAGATGTTGACCATTTTACAGGATCATACATTTGTGCATTACCAAAAAATGATATTGTAATTAGCGCTATTAAAATGATTTTTTTCATATTAATTATGATTTATACTACTGTATACTAAAAACTAAATCGGCTTCTGTAGGGGGTAAACATCTGCTGTCATCACAAACCATGAATTCTACAGTAGCATTTACCTTAAAAGCTTCTTTTGTTTTAAGTTTTATACGTTGTTTAAATAATGCTTTAGTTTCAAAAAACTTAATTTTCATTCCAAAAACTGGGTCATCAATTGTGTGCCCCTCTTCTTCAGAGGTATTACCCTTTTTTAAATAATTACCGTTACCAGTAAAAGAAAAAGTTGTTGCAATTGGTCCGCCTTCTGGAACCGTTTGAGAATATAAATGCCAATGCGTTTCTATGGTTGCAATTGCAATTAATTCGTATTCAGTTTCTGATATTTTTTTGGTTGATGTAGACCATTTTACAGGCTCTAATATTTGAGCCTGTAAAATGGTTGCTGCTATAAGAGCAAATACTAAAATTATTTTTTTCATATTTAATTATTGTTTTGGCTTAAAGATAACTTCATAAGATTTTGCCCCATCAAGTATTTGTTCTGCCATGTGTTGAATATCCTTTTTACTCATTTTAGTAACAATATCTTCAAAGTTTTTAGGATTGTTCATATTGTAATCAAATCTAAAGAAATTTGTTAACAATGACATGTCATAACTATTTTTATCTTTAGATTGTTCTCTATCTTTTAAAAAGTTTGTTCTTGTTTTGTTTAAATCGTCTTCATTAATATTACCACTAGCTATTTTTTCTATTTCAGCGTTTACAATATTAACTAATTTATCGGCTAAATCTGGGTTGCAATCAAAACGAAATGATATATACCCTTGTGATTTTGGCTCTCTACTAAGTCTTGCAAATGCACTTGGGCTATAAGCACCACCTTCAGATTCTCTTACGGTTTCTGTAGTGCGTAATTGTAAAATATCTCCAAATGCACTAGTGTAAATAGAATTCTTTAAAGAAAAAGGCATCTCTTTTTTGTAAACAACATTTACAGAAGCTTTTGGATCTTCCATAGCTAGATAAATATCTTTATCAATTTTATTTGAAATCCATTTAGCGCCATTGTCTTTATAAGTCTCTTTTATGTTTTTAGTTGGTAAAGAAGCAATATATTTTTCTAAAAGCGGTTTTAATTGTGTTTCTTTTACATCACCTACTATAAAGAATTCAAAGTCTGAAGCATCAGCAAAACGATCTTTATAGATAGCTTCTATTTTATCAAAAGAGATTTTAGAGGCATAGGCTTCATTAAAAATTGGTTTTTTAAGATTATTTTTTCCATAGATAGATGTTGTTAAACTATCTCGCATTTTCTCACCAATATCTGCGCCTCTTCTAACGATATAATTTTTAATATTACTTTCTAAAACTTTAAAAGCATCTTTGTCAAAACGTGGTTTTACAAAACGTAAGTATACCATTTGTAACATAGTTTCCACATCTCTAGTATTAGAACCTCCAGATACATTTTCTGTAATACCGCTTAAACTTACTTTTGCTCCTGCTGTTTTACCTGCTAAAACTTTTTGTAAATCGACTGCGGTAAAATCTCCTAACCCAGACATCGCCACTAAGTTACCTAATAATGAAGCAGATGGTAAATCGTTATCACTTAAAAGCGATGTGCCACCATAACTAATAGCATTTAGGCTTACATTGTCTTTTTCTTTATCAACAAACTTATAGTGTACTTTTATACCGTTACTAAGCGTATAAGTTATTGCACCTAAATCTTTGTTTTCTTCTGTGTTTGCAATCGTTCCTGCTTTTATATTTAAATCTGATACTAGCGTTTTTCCGGCTAAATCTTCTGAATAAGGTTTTATTGAAGCATCATTTTTCACGTTTACAATAACTTGTTTTGCTTGTGCTTCTGTTAAATTGTTTTGACCTTCAACACCTGTAACATTTAAATAACGGTTGTCTTCCGTAAATAGTCTTTTTATAGTTTGATGAATATCATCTTCTGTAATCGTTTTTAGTAACTCTTTTACAATAGCATATTCTTTTTCAACATCTACAATGGTTTTGTTTTGTAAATAATTACTTTGAATAACGCTTTCAATAGCACCATGACTCATATCGTCTTTTTGCGCGATTTGATTTTCATAAGAACTTTTAAAATTAGCTGTCATTCTATTTATTTCAGATGGGATGTAACCAAATTTAACAGCACGTTCAACTTCTGTTAAAACAGATTTGAATGCTGCTTGTTGTTGGTTTTCTTTTGGGGAGATTGAAATACTAAAATCATTAGATGTTCTCGCCCAACCACCTCTGTAGCTTACACCAGCTCTTAAAAATGTAGCATCTGGTTTTTGTGAAAGTTCTGAAATTCTAGCCGATAGCATGCCAACAGCCATAGATTCTAATAGCGAACGTTTTAAATCGGCTACCGTTTCTGATTTTAAAGATTTTTTATGGTGAATACCAAAATTAATTGAAGCAGTAGAAATTTCAGGATCTGTACCTAAAAGGTATAGCATGCCTTTGTATTCTGGTATACTTACTGTAAAACGCTCTTTAGGGTTTTTAACTGCAGGTATTTTAGAGAATTTTTCTATAATTTTTTGTTCAATTTCATCAACATTAACATCACCTATTACCGCTATAGCTTGTAAATCTGTTCTGTACCAGTCATGATAAAAATCGCGAAGCGCTTTGTATTCGAATCCTTTTACAACAGACATTAAACCAATAGGCATTCTATCGGCATATTTGGCATTGTTAAACATAATAGGTAACGATGTTTCTAATAAACGCATTTGTCCATTTTGACGTGTACGCCATTCTTCTTTTATAACACCACGTTCTGAATCTATTTCTTCATCGGTTAATAATAAATAGTTAGACCAATCATTTAAAATGGTTAAACAGGTATCTACTAAACCATCTTTTGTTGGAATGTTATTTAAATTATAAACAGTTTCGTCAAAAGAAGTATAAGCATTAATATCTTTACCAAAAACTGCACCATGTTTTTGTAGTGTATTTAAAAGTCCCTTTCCAGGAAAGTTTTTAGTACCATTAAAAGCCATATGCTCTAAGAAATGCGCTAAACCTCTTTGCTCTTCGTTTTCTAAAATACTACCTACATTTTGAATAATATAATATGTCGCTGCATCTTTAACAACATCTGTACTTTTTATATAATACGTCATGCCATTAGGTAACACTCCTTTTTTTATAGTGTTATCGACTGGTAGTGGATCGTTTAAATTAATGGATTGAGCAAAAGTTTTTGCGCTAAAGGCAATAAAAAAAGTTAGACTAAAAATTAAAATGCGTTTCATATATTATATTTTAAATGTATTATTGGGTATTAATAAATAATAAAAAGGGCTGCTTTTACAGCCCTGGTCTTTTTAATAATTAAGTGACTAATTCAACTATTTTAAAAAAATTTAGTAAAACATATTATTCTTAATAATGTGAAATTCACATAAAATACGCTCTTCTTATAAGTAAGACGAAAAAAAGAGCTGTCTCCCTTATTAAAATTATGTTAAATTTTATATAGCTAAGAATGTAGATGATTAAGAGAGAAGTTTAGTAATACTTTTAAATGAATAATAGTGGATTCTTTTTATATTGTATATCGAAATTTGATGAAGTGGAAAATAAATAATAGTTATAAATACTGTTAAGGAAAAACAAAATGTTAATATTTATTTCTCATACCTACTTGGACTAACTCCTATACGTTGCGAAAAAGTAGCGGTAAAATGTTGTAAAGAAGAGAAACCACAAGTAAAAGCAATATCAGACATATTCATTGATTTGTTGTTCTTAATTAAATCAATAGCTTTTTCAATTTTTAAATTGATGATAAAACTATTAGGTGGATATCCTGTAAGCTTTTTTACTTCGTAAGTAAATTTAGTTTTACCCATTCCAAACATATAAGCTAAATCATCAATAATCCATTTTTTACTTAAATCGTTAGTAACTATTTGAGTAAGCTTTTCGATGAAATTATCTTCTTCATAATTTTTTTGTTCTCTAAGTGATAAGTGTCTGTGTAAATCAATAAATAAATTTTCAATAATATTGCCAACCATTATTTCAAAACCTTCTTCTTGACTAGATAATTCTTTTTCTAACTCTATAAAGTATTTTTTAAATGTTTTTGCTTTTTCAATTACTAAATTGTTTTTGTTAGCAATCATATCACCTATGTTTTCTTGCAATCTGGCTGGTAATTTAGTCCAATTGCCTAAGTTAAGGGGGGTGTTTAAAGTGTATTGTTTCGGTTTGATTACCATCCAATTTATTTGACCAATATCCATTTTTCCTGTTGGACTACCATTTAACTGCCATGGTGCTGTTATTGATAAATTACCAGGTAAGAGTTCTATTTCATTTTCATCAACTACCCATTTGTATTTACCACTATTTACAAAATGTATTTCAATCCCATCGTTTAAATGAGGACGCATAGTTTCGTCCATTCTAACTTTAGAAAATTTCATACTACCAAATTGTACGATATAGGGAAGGCTTCCTAGTGGCCCCATGTTATCTTTGTGCCACCAAACACCCTGATTGCCTGTCTTAGTTTTAGTAATAGGTATATTAGTTTCGTCTAAATTTTCCATAGCAAATTATTGAAAATCAAAGTTCTGTATTAATTTATAATTATTAGATGTTATTTATAATATTTTTTAGGGTTTTATAAAATTGACCATCGTTTAAAAATAACATTATTTTATTATAAAAACATTAATATTAGCTATAAATTAATAATGTAAGATAATCTGTTTAATAGCAGAAAAAGGCACTAAACCTTTTTATTTAGATTTTCTATAGTTTTAATTTTTTATTAAGTTGAATAAATAAAATATTAAATGTTAAAGATTTCTATTCTAGGTCTAGGAGAAGGTCGTAGTACTATGTCTGCAGTTTTGCAAAGTTCTAAATTAGAGTTGGTAAAAATTTGTGATACAAACGAAGCACTCTGTAAACAAAGAGTTAAAGAATTTGACTTTCCATTTTATACAACAAATTATGACGATTTGTTAAAAGATGAGTCTATTGATATTATAGCCATATATACACCAGATCATTTACATGCAGAACATGTTAAACAAGCTTTAATTCATGGTAAACATGTGGTTTGCACTAAACCATTTATAGATGATTTATCACAAGCAAAAGAATTATTGAAATTAAGTAAACAATCTCGTAAAAAGGTTTTTATTGGTCAGAGTTCAAGGTTTTCTGAGCCAATGAAAAGACAGCGAAAAGATTTTGAAGAAGGGCTAATTGGTGATTTAATTACTGTTGAGGCGCATTATCATGCTGATAATCGTTGGTTTTTAGCAAAAGAATGGTCTTTATTGCAATCTTTTAAATGGTTGTATGGAGGTCTTAGTCATCCAGTAGATTTTGTAAGATGGTATTTGCCCGATATAGAGGAGGTAATGGGATATGGTATGATAAGTAGTAATGGTGAGCTTGCAGGTTTGAAAAATGAAGATGTTATGCATTTTATTTTTAAAGCTACTGATGGAAGAATTGCTAGAATTAGTGGCGTATATTCTTCACCTGCTCAACCTACAAAAAGAGATAGTCCTTTAAGTTGTATATTAAGGGGTACACATGGATCAAATCAAGCCGATTATCATGAGTTGCGTTATTCCGTTAAATCTAAAGATGGAGAGGAGAAAATTATTCATTGGGGAGATGATAAGCTTAAATATTATTATCGTTTTGAAGGTCAAACACACCATGCTGGAGAATATCAAAATTATTTAGAATATTTTGTTGATAGTATAGAGCAAGGTTTTACGGCCTGCCCAAATATGGAAGAGGGTATAGGAACAGTAGCTTTGTTGCAAGCTATGGATAGGGCTTTAGAAACAGGGAAGCCTATTAAAATAGCAGATATTAGGTTGGAGTTCGGTATCTAGTTTGTTTAGTAAAATTTTATTTTACAAGACGACAGATTTATAATAAAATATTTAATAAATACTTTTTTTGCTTCTATTGAAATTTGGTTTATAAAATTGACCATCGTTTAAAAATAACATTATTTTATTGTTTTAATGTTAATATTAGCAGCACTTTGCTGTTAAATCAGATTTATATTGTCTTTATTTTTAGAAATAGATAATTAAAGAGCTTATTTTTATATTGTTAGAAAACGCGATTTCGTTTTTTAAGTAAAAAAATAAAGAGAAATCAGTTTAAAGTTAAATAAATTATGATACTAAAATACTCTAAATATATAACGTTACTATTAGTTTTATTTATTGCCTTTTCATGTCATGCTACCGAAATATGGGTAAGTAATTCAGGAAAAGACACTAATGTAGGAACTAAAGAAAGTCCACTTGCAACCTTAAATATGGCTTTAAGAAAAGCAAGAAATATGAGGCGTCTAAATGATCCTTCAATAAAAGATGGTATTCGTATTATTTTAATGGACGCTACTTATTTTCTTGATGAGCCTGTCTTTATTAGGTCTGAAGATTCAGGGACCGAGTCAAGTCCAACAATTATTGAAGCACAAAATGGCGCTAAACCTATTTTGAGTGGTGGATTAGAAGTAACTGGATGGCAAAAATCTAAAGTTTCAATAAACGGATTAAAACCAGGAGTTGTTTGGGTTGCCAATGCACCAAAAAAAGCTGGTGATTTAATTAATTATAGACAGTTATGGGTAAATGATAAAAAGGCTGTAAGAGCTAAAAGCACGCCTGGAAATAAAATGGAACGCATTTTATCTTGGGATAAAGCAACTGAAACCTGTTGGATTCCTTATAAAGACAAGTCAATTAAGTTTGAACCTGGTGTTGAAATGTTCATTATTCAATGGTGGGCCATTGCAAATCTTCGTGTTAAAGATATAGAAGTGCATCAAGATAGTGCTAGAGTGTCTTTTGAACAACCAGAAAGTAGAATTCAAAGTGAGCATCCTTGGCCAGCTCCGTGGATTTCAAAAAATAATGGTAATTCTGCCTTTTATTTAAACAATGGTATATCCATGTTAAATGAACCTGGAGAATGGTATTTAGATAAAAACAATGCAAAAATTTATTATTATCCTAGAGCTGGAGAAACTATTGATGACGTAAAGGTAACTGTGCCAGTTTTAGAAAATCTAGTCGAGATTAAAGGAACTCTTGATTTTCCTGTTCATCATATAACTTTTAAAGGTATTTCTTTTCAGTATAGTAATTGGTTAAGACCTTCAAAACAAGGACATGTACCATTACAAGCAGGTATGTATTTGTTAGATGCTTATAAATTAAAAACTCCAGGAACTCCAGATAAAGCCAGTTTAGAAAACCAAGCTTGGGTTGGTAGACCAAGAGCAAGTGTAGAAGTTAATTATGCTAATAATATTCAATTTGAAGGTTGTGCTTTTGAACATTTATCTTCTACAGGGTTAGATTTAAATAAAGGCACTAATCATAATGCTATAAAAGGTAATTTATTTAAAGATATTGGAGGAAGTGCTATTAATGTTGGTGTGTTTTCTGAAGAAGGTTTTGAAGCGCATTTACCTTATAATCCTAAAGATGAACGCGTAGTATGTTCAGATGAAATTATTACCGATAATTTAATTACTAATGTGACTAACGAAGATTGGGGAACTATAGGAATTGCTGCAGGATTCGTTAAAAATATTACTATTGCTCATAATGAAATATCTGATGTGTCATATTCAGGCATCAGTTTAGGTTGGGGCTGGACACCAACTTTAAGTGTTATGCGTAATAATAAAATTATAGCCAATAAAATTCATCATTATGCAAAACATTTACATGATGTAGCAGGTGTTTATACATTGTCTTCTCAACCAGATAGCAGAATAGAAGAGAATTATATTGATAAAGTATATCACAGTCCGTATGCGCACGATCCATTTTTATGGCTGTATTTATATACTGATGAAGGCTCGTCTTATTTTACCATAAAGAATAACTGGATTCCAACAGAAAAAAACTTAAGAAATAACAATGGGCCTGCGGGTAATATTTGGAAAGATAATAATGCTTATGTAAGCGAAAGCATTAAAGAAAATGCAGGAATAAGAGCGCCTTATAAAAGTTTATTAGAGAGCGAAGTTGTTATTGATAAAACGTGGGGTATGCAAAAATTACCAGACCCTGTAGCTATTGAATTAGTAGGTTCGGATTTTGATATTTCTACAATTAAATCAAAATTAAAAGGGTTTAGGATTGTTGACCAACAATTATATCAATGGAAAAATCATTTGGTTATTTATGGAAAAATGAATCAACCAGAACGCGTAAAAAGAAAGTTGTCTTTGAAATTCCCATCTCTTAAAATTAAAATTTATGAACATCCGGTTTACGATTTTAAAAAGATTGAAAGATGTGAAGATTCAAAACCAGAATCAGAATGGGAACATATTGTATTAACAGCCAATTTAGTTGAAGAAGAAAAGCTTCAACAAGAGTATTTAGATTACCATAAAACGCAATTTGAAGAATGGCCAGAAGTAGCACAAGGATTTTGTAATGCCGATTTTCAGCAATTGCAAGTATTTAAAAATGGCAGACAGTTAATGCTAGTAATAAGTATTCCAAAAGGTGAAAGCTTGGATGAATTAAATCCTAAAACAACCGAAGGTAATCCGCGTGTAAACGAGTGGAATGCTTTAATGAGTAAATATCAAACAGGAATTGAAGGAACAAAATCTAACGAAACCTGGGTGTTTTTTGACAAACTAGACTAAATGAAACATTCTTGATTAAATTGAAAATGAATAAAGGAATTATTATTTGGATGTTACATCTGATCATTAAAAAATAATAGATATAAGTAGATGAAACAAACCAACCATCAATTTTTTGACTTTCTAGATTTTAATACCGATTTATCTTTAGAAGAAGGTGTTTCTAGACTTTGGAAAGCCTGTAAACCAATTGATATTCAAAATATAGGATTAGGTGTGATGCTTACCGTTCCTTTCCAGTGTCAATTATTATCTAATGAAATTGCACCAGATACATCTATTCCCAAAAAGAACTATCAAGTTTTTTTAAGAGCTTTTGGAGAAAAAATATTAAGAGTTAGTGTTGGTTTTGAAAAGGAGGTTGCTCAAACATCTCCTATGTTAGAAATGACTGATGATATTCAAGAAGTGAAATTGAATATTGAAAAATCTAATGAAACATGGAGTGTTAAAGATGCTAAGGGCGTATTAAGAGCGGTTTTTGATTTATCTAATCCAGAGATTGATTATTGGAGTGATTTATTACCAGAACCAGAAGAATCTATGCAAGCTGTTTTTTATCCAGACGGAAAAAAAGCAATAACGGTGAGTGCTTACGATCAGTTTTTTCCAAATAGAATGGACGCGATGTGTCTATCTTTTATAGAAAAATATGGAGAGCCAAGTAAAGCTTCTATTTCTTTTCATGCAAAACCAGACGAAAAGTTTGTTGGTACAGGCGAGCGTTTTAGTAAAATGGATTTGTCTGGAAACACGTTTCAACTAAAAAATCAAGACGGACAAGGCGTAAATAATAAAAGAACATATAAAAATATTCCTTTTTATTTATCTAGTGAAATGTATGGGATGTTTCTACATACATCTACGTATTGTAAATTTTCAATAGCAGATTTTTCTACAAGATCTGTTCAGTTATTAGTAGAAGAACCCGTTTTAGATATCTTTTTAATAGGAGCGGATACTCCTGATAAAATTATTTATCAATATAAAAAAATTACAGGCTTTCCAACAGTACCACCGTTATGGAGTTATGGTATTTGGATGAGTAAAATGACATACTTCTCAGAAGAAGAAGTCACTACAATATGCGATAGACTAAGAGATGAAGATTTTCCGTGTGATGTAATTCATTTAGATACTGGTTGGTTTAAAACCGATTGGTTATGTGAGTGGAAATTTAATGCAGAACGATTTCCAAATCCGAAACAATTTGTTTCAAATTTAAAGAGTAAAGGATACCGATTAAGTCTTTGGCAAATGCCATATATATCTGAAGATGCAGAACAGTATGAAGAGGCGAAAGCTAATAATTACATGGGGCAATTAGATGCTGGAGTAATGAGAGGTGGATCTAATTTTAGTAATCTAGATTATGCAGGTACCATAGATTTTACATATCCAAAAGCTGTAGAGTGGTATAAAGATTTATTACGAGAGCTTTTAAATATGGGAGTAACTTGTATAAAAACTGATTTTGGAGAAGAGATTCATTTAGATGCCAATTATCATAATATGGCACCTGAAAAATTAAATAATTTATATGCCTTATTATATCAAAAAGCAGCATTTGAGGTAACAAAAGAAGTTGCAGGTGACGGTGTAGTTTGGGCAAGAGCCGGTTGGAGTGGTTGCCAGCGTTATCCTATCCATTGGGGAGGAGATGCCGCAGCTTCTTGGGATGGTATGGCTGGATCCTTAAAAGGTGGTCTTCATTTAGGGTTATCTGGTTTCGGCTTTTGGAGTCACGATATTCCAGGCTTTCATGGTGTGCCTAATTTTATGAATTCGGTAATTCCAGACGATTTGTATGTGCGTTGGACACAGTTTGGTGTCTTTACTTCACATATGCGTTATCATGGTACCTCAAAACGAGAGCCTTATTATTATCCAAACATAGCTTCAATAGTAAAAAAATGGTGGAAATTACGTTATGCATTACTGCCTTATATTTTACAAGAAAGTGAAAAAACAACGTCTTCAGGATTTCCTGTTATTAGAGCTTTGTTAATGCATCATCAAGAAGATAAAATGTGTTGGCATATAGACGATCAATATTATTTTGGAGACGATTTTTTAGTAGCTCCTATGATGAATTCAGAAAACAAAAGAGATGTGTATTTGCCAGAAGGTAATTGGATCAATTTCTTTACAGGAGAAAAGTTTGAAGCGAATGGTTGGTTAAAAGATTTTGAAGTTTCAATGGATGACATGCCAGTTTGGGTTAAAGAAGGTGCTATAATTCCAATATATCCAGAAGCTGTAAGCTGTACAGACGATATGGATATGAATAAGATAGAAAATATTAAGATAGATGCCAATTTTAAAGGTATTTGGAAGTCTTTAAATTTTATATAAAACCAATTAAACCAAATAATAATTTAAAAATTAGAATTAATGAGTGCGATTTTATCAGATGACCAATTAAGTCAGTTTAAAGAAGATGGTTTTTGTATTGTGAAAAATGTAATTCCACAAGAACTTATAGCACGTTTACAAAGTGAATGCCAAAGATTTATAAAAGAGAAGGATGATGAGATGGATGCTAAAGGCGTTGAGGTCGATGAGATTAATCATAAAGGAAAGCGCTATTTTATTGCTTTAAGGTATAAAGACAGTGAAACGATGCAAGACCTAATTTTTGGTAAAGAAATGGAAGAAATTACCAGAAAAGTATTGGGTGAAGATGTCTTTTTGTTTTTAGAACAATACGTAGTAAAGGCAGCCGATAAAGGAATGACCTTTTCATGGCATCAAGATTCTGGTTATTTAGATTTTGAGCATAAACCATATTTGTCTATCTGGTGTCCTTTAGATGATGTAACCGAAGAAAACGGAACCGTTTACCTATTACCTTATAAAGATGCTGGTGTAAAAGATAGAATAGATCATGTATTGCAAGAAGGAACAAATGATAAAATTGGGTATTTTGGTAATAATCCAGGTGTTCCTGCTGTTTTAAATGCAGGAGATGTGGCTTTGTTTTCTAGTACATGTTTTCATAGAAGTGGGTCTAATAAAACTGATAAATCAAGACGTGTATTGTTAATTCAGTATTCTGCAGAACCTATTATGAAGAATGAAAAAGAGCCTCTGTATTGGGCAGAACCATTTGTTAAAGCAGGTGAAAACGTTAGTGAATACTAGCTGTAATTATATTAAACCTAAAACCAATTACCAACTAAACTAATTTATTGATTAACTTTAATCGATAAAATAATAAGAGACATAGTACATGAACATATATGATCAATTAGCAACGCTAGATTTTGCTGTTGTAGGCATTTATCTTTTAGCATTAATAGGTATTGGCGCTTGGATTAGCTTTAGACAAAAACGTCCTGCAGATGAAAATTATTTTTTAGCAGGTAATTCGCTTAATTGGACAAGTATTGGATTTAATATGTGGGGAACCAATGTTGGGCCTTCTATGTTAATTGCTTCTGCGAGTATCGGTTATTCAACAGGTATTGTAGCAGGAAATTTTTCTTGGTATGCATTCATTTTTATTTTTCTATTAGCAGTTGTTTTTGCACCTAGGTACTTAGGAGCTAGAGTACAAACTTTACCTGAATTTATGGGTAAACGTTTTGGTAATTCTACTCAAAACATTTTGGCGTGGTATACTATTGTAACTGTTTTATTGAGCTGGTTGTCATTAACCTTGTTTGCTGGAGGTGTTTTAATTCAGCAAATTCTTAATTTACCTATGTGGTTATCGGTTGTTTTATTACTCCTTATTGCTGGGTTTTTTACCATGGCAGGCGGACTTAAAACCATAGCATACACAAACGTTATTCAAATGGTATTGCTTATTGTGGTGTCTTTTGCTTTAATGTGGGTAGGATTAGAAAAAGTAGGAGGTATTAGTGCTTTAGTTGAAAAAACACCGTCCAATTATTGGAATCTGTTTTTACCTGCCAATGATGCTAGTTACCCATGGGTAGCTATATTGTTAGGATATCCTATTATGGGGGTTTGGTTTTGGTGTACCGATCAATCTATGGTACAGTCAGTCTTAGGAGCTAAAAGTGTTAAGCATGGTCAGTTAGGAGCTAATTTTACAGGTTGGTTAAAAATTATTGATGTACCGCTTTTTATATTGCCAGGTATCATGTGTTTTATTTTGTTTCCTGATTTAAGTAATCCAGATGAAGCGTACATGACTATGGTAACCGAGTTGTTTCCAACAGGCATGAAAGGCTTAGTTATGGCGGTTCTTATAGCAGCTTTGGTAAGTACAATCGATTCGGCTTTAAATGCTTTGAGTACGGTTTTTACTATGGATATCTATGTTAAAAAAATTCAGCCAGATGCAAGTCAGAAAAAAATAGTTAAAGTAGGCCATTTAGTTACCATTTCTGGAGCTGTCATTTCCATCTTTGTTACGATGGCAATAGATAGTATTAAAGGTCTTAATTTATTCGATGTTTTTCAATCGGTTTTAGGCTTTATTGCACCTCCTATGTCAGTTGTGTTTTTGTTTGGTGTTTTATGGAAAAAAACAACTACAAAAGCAGCGAATAGTATTTTAATTTTCGGAACACTTCTTAGTTTAACAGTAGGCGTATTATACCTTTGGGTAATTCCAAACGACCCAGCTTCAGGTGTTAAAATATGGCCTCATTTCTTATTACTATCATTTTATATTTTTGTGTTCTTATCGGTTATGATTGTCATTATTTCTTATTTAGATAAAGAAAAGAACCCATACATAAGTACTTTAGATTATAGTAAACTAGGAAAAGTAACTCCGAAAGTAAAAATACTTTGGGCAGCTCTTATTATTACAATGATAGGCTTATATATCTATTTTAACGGACATTAATAATTAGTTTAAGATGATAAAAAACACGAACGATGGGAGTAATAATAAACCATCATTACGTATTGATATAAATTATGGTACCTGCGAAGATTTACCTGCTTTTTCTATAGGGCCAAAAGGAAATGATAGAGAAAAACACGAAGTCATTGCAAATGCAGGTTTTGGAGGTGTTCAAGATGGAAACCCTGAGTTGTGTAACGAATTAGGCTTGCAATTAACAGCGCATGCAAGAGTTAATGAAGTAGGAGATTTAAAAGATTTATTGCCTGTTTGGAAAACCTTAAATTATAACTGTGCTACGGTACATTTAGGGTGGGGAATGGAGTCAGATGATGAGATGGATGCTTTAGTAAGCTACATTAATGAGAGTTCTATTGCTTACGATATTCCTATTTATATTGAAACACATCGGGCAACTATAACACAAGATTTATTCAGAACTGTAGAATTAACAAAGCGTTTTCCTGAAGTTCGTTTTAATGGTGATTTTTCACATTGGTACACAGGACAAGAAATGGTTTATGGAGGTATTGAAAATAAATGGGATTTTATTCAACCCGTTTTCGATCGTGTTCGCTTTATGCATGGTCGTATAGGGAATCCTGGATGTATTCAAGTTGATGTTAAAGACGATAAAAATTTAGAGTATGTGAATCATTTTAAAGAGATGTGGAAGCGTTCTTTTCTTGGGTTTTTAAATTCAGCTAAACCTGGAGATTATATTTGTTTTACAGTAGAATTGTTAAAAGCTGATATTTTTTATGCAAGAACAATTCTTACAGGCGAAGGTGAGCAAGAAGAAGGAGATCGTTGGCAACAAGCATTATTGTACAAAGAAATCGTTCAGGAATGTTGGGATAATGCCAATAAAGAATTTTATACCAAGTAGAATATTTAAAACAAAACTTTCTTTTATTTTCTTTTATTTTCTTTTGTTTATTTTTAACATGAAAGAACAGGATGGAAATAGCAAAAAGTATTCACATATTTACTAAAATTATAAATAGAAAAGTTTAAATAAGGTCATTATTAGCACCTACAACTAAATTTTAAAAACATAAAACATGGAACATAAAAAAGGAAGCTTAAAAAGCACGATAGCTGTATCGCTTACTAATTATCTTGATGCAGGTGCAATTGTAGCTGGAGCAAGTGGATTAACGCTTTGGCAAAATTATCTCGGACTAGCAGAAGGGGACCTAGGTTGGCTTAATGCGCTTAGTGCAAATGCTTTTGGAGCTGCTATTGGAGCCATTATAGGTGGTTTTCTTGCCGACAAATACGGAAGAAAAACAATTTACACCTACAATATGCTTGTGTATATGTTAGGGGTTGCAATTATTATGTTTACGGTAAATTTCCCAATGTTATTAACAGGTTTTATGGTTACAGGTATATCTGTAGGCGTTGGTGTTCCTGCTTCTTGGACTTATATTTCTGAAAATTCTGAAGTTAATAATCGAGGACGTAATATGGGTATTTCTCAGGTTGCTTGGGGAGTAGGTCCAATGATTATTTTAATTTTAGGAATGTTGCTTGCTCCAGGTAATGATAATGCTTCAGATGGTGTTTTGTTTGGTTATGTACAAAAAGTAGCAGAACTATTTATTGGTAGTGATGCGAGCGTTGAAGCCGTTAATGTATTCAGTAGTCGTATTATTTTTGGTTCGTTGTTTATTGTAGCATTTTTTGCATGGAATCTGCAACGAAAACTTAATGAGTCAAAAGACTGGGAAGAAGCTAAACAAAAGCAAATGGAAAGTAAGGAGAAGCAACCAAGTGTTTTTGCTTCATTTGGATCCCTTTTTACTAAAAAAGTAAATATTCGTACCATGCTTTTCCTTGCAGGAATTTATGTAACATGGAATATGGTGGCTTCTGTAATGGGCTTTTTTCAACAACATATTTATGAAACGGCAGGTGGTCTTTCAAACGAACATGCTAATATGATTTCAGCTGTACAATGGATCGTAATTATTGCTGTTACTTATTTTGGGTTCTCTATGTTTGTCGATAAAGTAAATCAACGTTGGCTGTATTTTATAGGAACGGGTATAGGTATTGTTGCTTGGGGTATCCTTATTTTTATTGGAATTAAAAACTATGTTGCATTATGGACGTTTACTATTCTTTGGGGAGTTCACGCAGGAATTAGTGTGCAAGCATTTTATGCGCTTTGGGCTTCAGAGCTCTTTCCAGCTCAATACCGTGCAGCAGCTCAGGGTATTATGTTTTTTGTTGTAAGAGGTATAGCGGCATTATGGGGCTTTGGATTTGTTTACATATATGGCGAAAACGGCGAAGGCTTTTACATGGCGGCTAAAATTATGATGGGATTACTTGTTGTCGCATTAATAATAGGAACTATTTGGACGCCAAAAACGCGTGGTAAAACATTACAAGAAATAACAAAAGAAAGATACGGAGACAATATCTAACACAGAATTTATAGGATTATAAAAAATAAAATAGATGGGTGAAAATTTTTTGCCAAATAGTGATTCTAATGCAACTTGGATATGGTATCCAGGTGATTTTGAAGTTTGGTTGAGCAATAAAATGCAAGTAAGACGTACCGAACGCGAAGCTGTATTTCCTCCACTTTGGAAATATTATAGCCCAGACCCTTTGGTTACTTTTCAAGCAGAAGTTGATATTCCGGAACAAGATGAAGTAAAAATATTTTCAGAGGGTTCTTTTCAATTACTGGTAGACGATGTTCAAATTTATGGTGTACCCAAATCAATTATAATTCCGGCAGGAAAACATAAAATTTCCTTTAAAGTATATAATCAAGAAGTATTGCCAGCTATTTATATTGAAGGCAAGTACGTTAAATCCAATGCCAGTTGGAAAGTAACCAACGAAGATAAACTATGGATTGATGAGACAGGAAAAGCACAACAATCTGGAACACCTTGGGTGCCTGTTGGTTCTTGGAATTTTAATTCACCTAAAAATAAGCCTTCCAAATTTAGCTTAACAACAGAACCTTGGAATGCAAAAAAAACAGAGAAAGTAGGAACTGGTGAGTTGATTGATTTTGGAAAAGAAACTTTTGGTTATATCCGCATTCATGGTTTAAAAGGAGAAGGTAAATTAGCCTTGTATTATGGAGAATCTCGTGAGGAAGCGCTAGATTCTGAAAAATGTGAAACATTAGATTATATCCATTTTGATGGTAATCAGCCTGAAATATATACACATGATAAATCTAAAGCATTCAGGTATGTTCAAGTACAAGCAGACGCTACAGTAGAATATGATTCTATTTCGATGCTTTATGAATATTTGCCATTAGAATATCGTGGCGAATTTAAATCATCTGATAACTTATTGAATGATATTTGGGATGTATCAGCATACACGATGCATTTAACATCTCGCGAATTTTTTATAGATGGTATTAAGCGAGATCGTTGGGTTTGGTCTGGTGACGCTTATCAAAGTTATTTAATGAATTATTATTTGTTCTTTGATTCGCCGTCTGTAGAACGTACATTCTTAGCGCTTCGCGGAAAAGAGCCTGTAACTGCTCATGTAAATACCATTATGGATTATTCGCTCTATTGGTTTATGGGCTTATATGATTATTACTTATATACGGGCGATACCAGTTTTATAAAGACATTTTATCCGCGCATAAAAACACTTATGGAATTTTGCTTAGGCAGAAGAAATAAAAACGGTTTCTTAGAGCCTTTAGAAGGTGATTGGGTGTTTATTGATTGGGCTGATGGATTAGCAAAAACAGGCGAAGTTAGTTTTGAGCAAATGCTATTGGTAAGAAGTTTAGAAGCTATAGCAGTTAGTGCAGACATAGCAGGAGAATATGAAGACCAAAAAGAATATCAAAAATTAGCAGATGATTTAAACGAGAAATTGTTTGATGTCTTCTGGGATAAAGAAGCGCAAGTCATGAAACATCAGTATATAGATGGTGAGGTGCAAGACACAGTTACTAAATATGCTAATATGTTCGGCATCTTTTTTGATTATTTTGATGAAGCACAAAAGCAAAGTGTAAAAAACAAGGTGTTATTAAATGACGATATTCAGAAAATCACGACACCTTATATGCGTTTTTACGAGTTGGAAGCGCTTTGTGCCATGGGTGAACAAGAATTTGTTTTAAATGAAATTCGTGATTACTGGGGCGGCATGTTAAAACTTGGCGCTACCTCTTTTTGGGAATTATATAACCCTAATGATAAAGGAGAAGAGCATTTAGCAATGTATGGCAGGCCTTATGGAAAAAGCCTTTGTCATGCTTGGGGAGCAAGCCCTATTTATCTTTTTGGAAAATACTATTTTGGTGTAAAACCAACTTCACCTGGATATAAAACATACGAAGTGCAACCTAATTTAGGTGGTTTAAAATGGATAGAAGGCAAAGTACCAACACCTAATGGTTCTGTAGATTTATATTGTAGTACAAACGAAATTAAAGTAAAAGCTTCAGAAGGTACAGGTACATTAATCATTAATAGTACAAGTAAGCCAGAAACCAATTCGGGAGAAATAACAGTATTAGGCGAAAATAAATATCAATTAATAATAGCGCCTAATGTATCATATCAAATAGCATACAACGCATTATAATTTAGATGATGAATAAATTCAAATATATAGTAGTTTTCTTTTTAATTTTTGGGAGTTTAGTTTCTGTTGCTCAAAATCAAGAGGATTTAAAACAAGTTGCTTGGGAAGCAGCATCTTTTAAATTGGTAGGTTGTACTTATGAAACCTTTGAAACAACGGAATACGGACATGTGTTTTCTGAAAGTAAGCATAATATAGTACGAATAGCTCCAGAATTAGAAGGTTTAACAGGGATTAAATTACCACTTCAGAACGCGAAGCCATTAAGATTAAAATTTAGAGAATCTGTAAAAGTACTTGTAGGTGTATTTCAAGGAAATACCCCAATAGAAAATGCAAATCTTGTTTTAAAAAACGCACTGACTATAACAGGTTTACCACCAGTTGATGTATATGCAATTCCGTATAGTAAAGGCACTCATAACATTAATTCTAATTACACCGATTTGTATACTGTTTTAGGTGTGGTAAAAAGCAATCAAGAATTCGTATTTCGTGATGCAGAATTTCCTGATGGAAATTTATGGAATCCAACCTATATCGTTGAAGGTTTTTCAGATGAAGCGCCTATTTTTGAAATACTAGGTGGTGAAAATGCACCAACTATAGATGAAGGCATGTCTGGAACCGAAGGCATACAAGGTGGTTTTGAAGGTGGTAGGTGTGTGAAAATAGGCGATACCTATCATATGTTTCCAACAGAACGAGCTGGCGAAATAGGTGTAGAAGCTTATTTTGATCGTGTTAAAACTAAAATTGGACATTGGACCAGTAAAGATGCTATCCATTGGACGCGTCAATCTACTATTTATCAAGCGAGTGGCAATTATGCAGTAACCGAAGATGATAACCCTTTAAACGACAGGCGTGGCGCTATTTGGTCTTATATGCCTGTATTTAATAAAGAAGCAAATAAATGGTATGGTTATTATTTAGCTTATACCGTTCATAAAGAAATTGAACCTAATCATTCATTTGGTAGAATTTGGCGTTGCGAATCGGTTGTTGATGGTATTGAAGGCATTGGAGGTCCATACAAAGATATAGGCGTTATTATTGAACCAGGTTTAAATTCTCAACCTTGGGAAGGACGTCAAGGTGTGGCTTCTTTTTTTCCATATAAGGTTGGCGACGATAAATGGTTAGGATTTTATAGTGGTGCTTATCCGTTTAAATCATGGGACGATTATCCAAAGAAAACAGGAAAAGGTTGGTTTGTAGCTTTAGTAGAATCGAATAGTTTAGAAGGGCCTTGGAAACGTATGGATAAAAGCGTAAATCCTATAACATCTATGCATCCTTTTTTTGTTGAAAACCCTATTGTTAGTCAGTTACCAGATGGAACTTATATCGCTGTTTTTGATGGCGGACCAGATGGTTGGGGGCATCATTTACCAAATATGATGGCGTATTCATTGTCCAAAGATGGGTATAATTGGGAAGAAGCAAGGTATTTACCAATTGAAACAAAAGTTGACAAATGGTGGGATATTATGCGCACGCCATTATGCTTAATTCCAGAAGGAAATGATGTGTATACTATTGTGTACGCTGCTATCGATTTAAAGAAAAGATTCCACCCAATGGGCATGGTTAAAGTGAAGCTAAACAGAGAGGCTTTAAAAGAAAGAATGAAGTAGCTTAATGCATTAAATTGTAATACTTGAAGATGAAAAAAAGTAATATTTTATTATTTGTTTTAGCAATAAGTAGCTTTTGGAGCGGTCAAGCACAAACAGTTTCTGGTGACCCTGCAGGTATTCCAGAACAACCTCAAAAATATAGTTATGCACCTTGGGAAGACCCAACGGTTACAAGTATTAATAGGCAACCTGCGCGAGTTACAGCATATTCGTATGCAACTATTGAAGATGCATTAGAAGGCAATAGAGCGAAGAGTCGTCTTAAAATGTTAAATGGCGAATGGGATTTTAAATACAGTGTAAATTTAAAAGAAGCCCCTACAGATTTTTATAAAAAAGACGTTCAAGGTTGGGATAAAATAGAAGTGCCTTCTAATATAGAATTAAAAGGTTATGGTATTCCTATTTATATGAGTTCCATGTATCCATTCCGCCCTATAAATCCTCCATATGTTCCTAAAGATACTAATGGCATCGCGTCTTATCAACGAAAATTTAAAGTACCTAAAGAGTGGCAAAAGGATATGACAGTTACGCTTCATTTTGGAGCAGTAAGTTCTGCGTTTCAAGTGTGGCTTAACGGCGATTTTTTAGGGTATGGAGAAGATAGTTTTTTGCCTTCAGAATTTAATATTACGCCTTATTTAAAATCAGGAGAAAATACTATTTCGGTTCAAGTAATACGTCATAGTGATGCTTCATATTTAGAAGATCAAGACCATTGGCGAATGAGTGGAATTCAGCGCGAAGTCTTTATCATGGCAGAACCTAAGTTGCGTATTCAAGATTTCTTTTATCAAACAAAACTAGATAAATCTTATGAAGATGCCGTTTTTCAATTAAGACCCAAATTAGAGAATCTTACAGGCGATACCATTCGAAAACAAACCTTCGAGTTTCAACTATATAACAATAAGAAAGAACCTTTGTTCGAAAAACCAATATCTACATCAGCTGCCGATATTATAAATGAAAGCTATCCAAGATTGGATAATGTGCGTTTTGGCTTTTTTGAAGAAACTATAAAGAATCCTTTAAAATGGAGTTCTGAAGTTCCGAATTTATACACATTACTATTAACTTTAAAAGATGAAGACGGCAACATTTCAGAAGTTAAATCGTGTAAAGTTGGTTTTCGGTCTATTGAATTTTCTAAAGATAATGGGAAGCTTTTAATTAACGGAAAAGAAACCTATGTGTACGGTGTAAATCGTCATGATCACCATCATATTCGCGGAAAAGCATTAACACGCAAAGACCTTGAAGACGATGTAAAAACCATAAAACAATTCAATTTTAATACTATAAGAACGAGTCATTACCCTAACGATCCTTATTTCTACGATTTATGTGATGAATATGGTATTATGGTTATGGATGAAGCTAATTTAGAAACCCATGGTTTAGGTGGATTGTTAAGTAATAATCCGCAATGGACTAATGCCTATGTAGAACGTATGAGTCGTATGGTAGAGCGTGATAAAAACCATCCAAGTGTTGTGTTTTGGAGTTTAGGAAACGAATCTGGTAAAGGACCAAACCATGCAGCTATGGCAGGTTGGGTTCATGATTTTGATATTACCAGACCGCTACATTATGAGCCAGCACAAGGCAACCCGCGTTTAGATGGTTATATCGATCCGCGAGATCCTAAATACCCAAAAACGGTAGATCATGCACATCGCTTTGAAAATCCGCAAGACGAACCTTATGTGGACATGGTGAGTCGTTTTTATCCAGGGCTTTTTACACCTAAATTTTTAGTCGATTTAAAAGCAGATATTCGTCCTATTATATTTGTGGAGTATTCGCATTCTATGGGAAATTCAACAGGGAATTTAAAAGAATTATGGGATGAGTTTCGAACATTACCAAGAATGATAGGTGGTTGTATTTGGGATTTTAAAGACCAAGGTTTATTAAAAGTAGACGAAAAAACAGGACAAGAATTTTATGCTTATGGTGGCGATTTTGGAGAAGAAAGACATCATGGTAATTTTAATATAAACGGCATTGTAGCTTCCAATGGGCGACCAAAAGCCGCCATGTTTGAAAATAAATGGATTTATCAGCCAGCGACTTGTAGTTTAGAAAATAATCAGCTAACTATTAAAAATAGACAAGCAACACAATCTTTAGCGGCGTATAGTCCTGTTTTACAATTTTTTGAAAATGGTAAGCTTATAAAGGAAGAAACTTTAAAGGTTTTTGATATAGAAGCAGGAGATAAAATGGTTTTCAATATAGAAAAGTATTTACCTAAATTGAAAACAGAGCGTGAATATTTTGTGAAGTTGCAGTTTCAATTAACTCAAGATGAAGTTTGGGCTAAAAAAGGATTTGTAGTTGCAGAAGATCAATTCCTTTTAAAAGCAAAAGATGCAGTTGATTATAAGGTTTTAAAAAATGCAAATGATATTTCATTATCTGAAACAGAACAAGATTTCAATATAAAAGGCTTCAATTTCGATATTAAATTTAGTAAAGAAAAAGGCGCTTTAAGTTCGTATGTTTTTAAAGGAAAAGAACAAGTATTCGCACCCTTATTACCAAATTTCAAACGGCCTTTAACTGATAACGATCAAAAAGGTTGGAAACCACATAAGCTTTTAAAGCAGTGGTATGAAGCGATACCAAAATTAACTTCAGTAAAAACTGAAAAGTCTGGAAATGATGTTTTGGTGATTTCTAATTATGAAGTGATTAAAGATAGTGCTCAAGTATCTGTTTCGTATCATATTAAATCTGATGGCACTATTAAAGTAGATTACAAATTAAAGGCTACCAACGATTTGCCAAACATACCGAAAATTGGTATGCAAATGGGGGTTAAAAAGGAGTTTAAACAAGTATCTTGGTACGGAAAAGGCGAGTTGGAAAACTATATCGATCGTAATTTCGGATTCCCAATTGAACGCTACTCATTGCCATTAGATAAATTCACAGAACCTTACGTAATGCCTCAAGAAAATGGTAATCGTACGGATGTAAGATGGATGGCGTTTACAGAACAAAACAGGAACGAAGGTCTTTTGGTGGTTAAAGAAAAACAACCATTAAGTATGAGCGTTTGGCCATATACCCAAGAAAATTTAAATGAAGCGAAGCATACATTCGATTTAATTGACGCAGAGTATTTAACTGTAAATATCGATTTAATTCAAATGGGTATTGGCGGGAATGATAGTTGGTCGCCAGTTTCAGCACCTATAGATAACTATCAAATTCCTGCAAAGGATTATGAATACAGTTTTTATTTAGTGCCATTTAATTTATCTCATGAAGGATTAAATAAAAGTCTTGAAAAATTTCAGTATTAAAAACAAATTTTAGAAAATGATAAAATATAAGCCGTTACTGTTTCTATTGTTAGGTGTATTAAGCGTTTTAAATGTGAATGCACAGATAAAATTACCTGCTTTGTTTTCAGATAATATGATGCTTCAACAGAAAATGGAAGCGCCAATTTGGGGATGGGCAACTAAAGGCGAAACGCTTTTTATAACAACATCTTGGGATTCTAAAACCTATGAGGTTAAAGTTGATAAACATGGTGCGTGGAAAACAAAAATAAAAACACCTGCTTTTGGAGGGCCTTATACCATTAAAATCCAACAAGCTTCAGAAGCTATTACGATTAAAAATGTATTAATTGGCGAAGTTTGGTTGTGTTCAGGGCAATCAAACATGGAAATGCCTTTAAAAGGATTTACAGGGCAATCTGTAAGAGGCGGCAATGAAGCTATTGTGCATTCTAGAAATAATCAAATTCGTTTTATTACTGTTCCTAGAGCAACAGTTTTAGAGCCTAAAAATGATTTTGAAGGGCATTGGCAAGAAGCATCACCACTAACTACTGGTAATTTTAGTGCTACGGCATGGTATTTTGGATCTTTACTTCAAGAGGTGTTAAATATCCCTGTTGGCATGGTTGAAGTGTCTTACGGAGGCTCTAATGTAGAAGCTTGGATGAACGAAGAAATGCTAAAAGATTTTGAAAACACACTGCCCATTCCTAGAAATGAAACTGAGTTAAAAGGGGCGCCAAACAGAAAGCCAACAACTTTATTTAATGGGATGCTATCACCAGTAATTGGTTACGGTATTAAAGGCGCTATCTGGTATCAAGGCGAGTCGAATCGCGATAGACCCTTTGAATATAAAGACTTATTTAAAAAAATGGTTAGCAGTTGGAGAGACTTATGGAATCAAGGGGAGTTTCCGTTTTATTTTGCACAAATTGCACCGTTTGATTATAGTGTTTACCACCCAAATGATAATAAAGAAAAATACAATTCAGCTTATTTAAGAGAGGCGCAATTACAAGCTTCAAAAGAAATTCCAAATTCAGCTATGGCTGTTTTAATGGATGTAGGCGAAAAACAAAATATTCACCCCGTAAATAAAGAAAAGGGCGGACAACGATTGGCCTATTTAGCATTGGCTAAAACCTACGGAATGGAAGGTTTTGAATATGAAAGCCCAGAGTTTAATGCCATGGAAATTAAAGGAAGTACGGTAACAGTATCATTTAAAAATATACCTAATGGTATTACAACGTTTGGTGAAGAATCTATAGGTTTTGAGATAGCAGGCGAAAATAAAGTCTTTTATCCAGCACAAGCTGTGGTTAGAAGAAAATCGGTTTTATTATCTTCTCCTAGAGTAGAAAAACCAGTAGCCATTCGCTATTTGTTTAAAGATTTTACTAAAGCTGAAATTTTTAGCGCAGGTGGATTACCAATGTCTTCTTTTAGAACCGATAATTGGTATGAAGAATAAAATTTAAAGACATGAAATATCAGGTATTAGGTTTGTTTTTACTTTTTACGCTTTATGTTGAAGCGCAAATTCCTGTACTTGAAAATTACAACCAAATTTGGACTACCCAAAGTGAGAACTCCTCAGAATCCATGCCTTTAGGAGGTGGCGATATAGGCTTAAATGTGTGGGTTGAAAAAGGCGATGTATACTTTTATGTGTCAAGAAGTGGCACATTCGATGAGCATAATACCTTGTTGAAGTTAGGGCGTGTTAAAGTTCAGTTAGAACCCAATCCGTTTAAAGATAACGATGGTTTCAAGCAAGAATTAAATTTAAAAGAAGGTTGTATTTCAATTAGTAAAAAGAATACTAAAATAAAACTTTGGGTCGATGTTTTTAATCCTGTTATTCATTTCGATTTAGAGAGTAAAACACCTCTGAAAATGGTAGCGTCTTATGAAACATGGCGTTATAAAAACCGACAAGTAAAAGGGAAGGCAAATAATGCGAATTCTTATAAATGGGCACCGCAAGGCGAGATTATAACGTATAAAGATTCTATTAATTTTGAAAAAAATGGGGTTAAGTTTTATCACCAAAACCGTGACCAGACTGTTTTTGATGTAGCTGTTAAGCAGCAAAAAATGGAATCAGTTAAGGATCAAATGATGAATCCTTTAAAAAATAGAACATTTGGTGGTGTTATGATTGGTAAAAACATGAAACCAGTTGGAACGTATACAGATGTTTATCAAGATACCGATTTTAAAGGTTTTAGTTTAGAAAGTGTAAAACCATCAAAAAAGCATCAGTTAAAACTGTATTTACATACCAATCAAGATAAAAACATTGCTATTTGGAATGATGGATTGTATGATTTAATAGCATCATACAAATTAAAAGAAAAGCGAGCAGAAAAAAAGACAATAGCATGGTGGAATCAATTTTGGAATAGAAGTTTTATTTACACACAAAAAAGTAATGCTACAGAAAAAGATTCAGTCTATCAAATAGGTCAAAATTATCAGTTATTCCGATACATGTTAGGTTGTAATGCCTACGGAAAATATCCAACAAAGTTTAACGGCGGATTATTTACTTATGATCCTGTTTATGTAAAATCTGATTTAAACTTTACACCAGATTTCAGAAACTGGGGAGGCGGTACGATGACACAACAAAATCAGCGTTTAGTATATTTTCCGATGTTGAAAAGCGGCGATTTTGATATGATGACATCACAATTAGATTATTATTTAACCTTGCAGAAGAATGCTGAGTTGCGAACGCAAGTGTATTGGAATCATGATGGTGCTTCATTTACCGAACAATTAGAGAATTTTGGATTGCCAAACCCTGCTGAATACAGCTGGAAGCGACCAGCAGATTACGATCCAGGAATGCAATACAATGCGTGGTTAGAATATCAATGGGATACGGTTTTCGAGTTTTGTAAAATGATGTTAGAGCAAAACGAATATGCTAACCTTGATGTTGAAAAATACAATGATTTCATTTTAAGTTGCCTGCGGTTTTTTGATGAACACTATCAGTATTTAGCTAAAAAAAGAGGGCGAAAAGCGTTGGATGCCGATGGGCATTTAATTTTATATCCAGGTTCTGCAGTCGAGACTTATAAAATGGCATACAATGCAAATAGTACTATTTCAGCTTTAAAAGTTATTTCAGAAAAATTATTAAACGTTTCAGCTAAAGATTTAAGTAAAGAAAACATTGATTATATAAAAGCCTTTCAAACCAGAATTCCGCCTTTAAATTTTCGAGAAATAAATCATCATAAAGTATTAGCGCCAGCAATAGCTTGGGAACGTATAAATAACACCGAACCTGCAGCATTATATCCTGTGTTCCCTTGGGGTGTTTATGGCATTGGGTTACCCGATTTAGAAGTAGCGCAAAACACATGGAAGTACGATAAAGATGCCATAAAATTTAGAAGTCATGTAGGTTGGAAACAGGATAATATTTTTGCAGCACATTTAGGGTTAACTGATGAAGCAGCAAAATATAGTCTTTTAAAAATGGCCGATTCAGGAAGAAGGTTTCCTGCATTTTGGGGACCAGGATTCGATTGGGTTCCAGATCATAACTGGGGAGGTTCAGGAATGATTGGTATGCAAGACATGCTTTTGCAAGAAGCAAGTGGTAAAATCTATTTGTTTCCTGCATGGCCAAAAAAATGGAATGTACATTTTAAGTTGCATGCTACCAACAATACAACAGTAGAAGTAGCGCTTAAAAATGGCGAGGTAAATATTATAGAAGTTTTACCAGCATCAAGAGAAAAAGATATAATAAATCTGATAGAATTAAATTTAAACGAAAAAAAGAATCTGAATTAAATGAAAACACTTAAAAGCCTGTTAGGTTATTTTGTATTAGTTATTGTGCTAATTTTAAATGTACAATGCCAAGAAAAAACAGAAAAACAAATTGTAAAAGTAGATTTTGATTTTTCAGGTAGAAAATTAAAAGAAGTGTCCGATCCTAATTATGAGTCATGGGTTATTGAAGAACAAAAAGAAGCTGAAAAAACCTTTGGAGACGTTTCGGTAAAACTAAAAGGGGATTTTAGCTCTAAGTGGTTTAAGGTTGGTATTCAAGCGCCTCATTATAATAGACTAGGAAGTGATGGGTTAGCAACTGGTGATACTTTAGAAATGTCGATTAGTGGATTAAAAACAGGTAAACACTCACTGCTTACTTTTCATAATACATTCGATAAAATTGAAGCTAAAATTTTTCCTGATATTAAAATTTATGTAAACGATAAGCTTTCTGAAACAGTACAACCATCAAATAGAGCTTTTTCGAAAATAGGATGCGGAACAGGTTATGTTACTTTTAATGCTAAAACAAATGAAGACGTTTTAATCAAATTTGTAATGGATTTAGGTGGTGAAGTGGTGCGTCCTAGATTTTATATATGGCAAATGATAATGAATGGCTTTGAAATTGATACACCAGATTTAAAAAAACAAGCGCATACGCCATTGCCAGAATCAAAAGATGAACATGTTGTTTTTGAAGATGATTTACAGTTACAATGGCAATCGCCAAAAGGCACAGTGTCTCATAAATTATATTTTGGTGAAGATGAAAAAGCAATATTAGAAGCTAATGAAAACACTTCAGAATTTAAAGGTGTATTAACCGAAAATAAATTTAATGTCAATAATTTATATAGCATGGACACCTATTATTGGCGTGTTGATGAGGTAGATGCAGAAGGTAATGAAACTCAAGGAAACGTTTGGTCGTTTAAACCCGCACAATTAGCATTTCCAGAAGCTGAAGGGTATGGACGTTTTGCTATTGGTGGACGAGGTGGAAAAGTTGTTGAAGTCACTAATTTAAATGATGACGGTCCAGGAAGTTTACGTGATGCTGTAAATCAAGATATTGGTCCAAGAACTATTGTCTTTAATGTATCTGGTAATATAGAATTAAAATCAAGACTAGTTGTCAATCAGCCTTATACAACTATTGCAGGTCAAACTGCACCAGGAGAAGGTATTACTATAACTAGAGCTCCCATTGGTCTTACAGGAAATGATGGTATTGTTCGATTTTTAAAAGTGAGAATAGGAGCAGGAAAAACCTTTGATGGCATGGGGCTTACAGGTGCTAATAACAGTATTATCGACCATTGTTCTATAAGTTGGACAATTGATGAATCGTTTAGTTCAAGAAGTGCACATAATATTACATTACAGCGCACCCTAATTTCTGAAGCTTTAAATTTAGCCGATCATCATAAGTATGGTAATGGAGCCATGCACGGTTATGCAGCAACTATTGGTGGTGATATTGGAAGTTTTCATCATAATTTATTAGCGCATAATTATGGAAGAAATTGGAGCTTAGGTGGAGGCTTAAATGGAGATGGCTACTATGCAGGTAAATTAGATATAAGAAATAATGTAGTTTATAATTGGGGGAAAAGAGCGACTGATGGAGGTGCTAGTGAGGTGAATTTTGTAAATAATTATTACAAACCAGGTGCTAGTACTAAATTCTTTTATGCTTTAAAAGTACAGCATGAAGGACTTGGTAAAGGCATGCAGCAGTATTTTTTTAGAGGAAATGTTATGCCTGGGCATTTTGATGAAAACTCACAAGAAAATGGTGCAACTATACGCTTAAGTAAAGGGGCTATTGTAGATTTTGAAACTTTTGTAGAAAAGCCATTTTTCGAATCTTTTGTAAAAACACAATCAGCCAGTGCAGCGTATAAAAATGTGTTGTCTGATGTTGGGGCAAATCAACCATTTTTTGATAATCATGATACACGTATTGTAGATGAAACCCTTAAAGGAAGTTATACTTTTAAAGGAAGTAAAAGTGGATTTCCTGGTATGATTGATACCCAAGAAGATACTGGCGGATGGCCAGAATTTGTTAGTAAAATACGATCTGATGATTGGGATACAGATCATGATGGATTACCAAATTGGTGGGAAGAAATTCATGGTTTAAATACGCAGTCGCCATCAAATGACTTTTCTGATTCAAATGCAGATGACGATAAAAATGGGTATACTGAATTGGAAGAATATTTACATTGGATGGCTCAACCACATTATTTTATCACTTTAGATGAAGCTAAGGACGTTTCTTTAAACAATTATTTTAAAGGCTATGAAAAAAATCCTGTTTATAGTTTTTTAGATGAGAAGAATTGTAATGTTTCTATAGAAGACAGAACAATTCAATTTAAAGCAATTGAAAAAGGGTTGGCTTCTTTTAAAATAACAGTTAAGGATGCCGATGGGGATTCTATGAGTCGAATTATTAATTTATTTGTTAAATAAAATCATGATGAAAAGTAAATTTATATTAATCTGTCTACTTAGTTTAAGTACACTTGTGTTTTCGCAAGGAAAAGGTTTAGTAGCAAATGAAAATAGTCCGCATACAAAATTACAAAGTATTGCATTGCAAGATGTGAAATGGACAGATGGTTTTTGGAAAGAACAATTTGATGTAGAAACTAAAAATACAATTCCTTTTATGTGGGACTTGTATCATAATGATTCCGTTAGTCATGCTTATGCTAATTTTAAAATAGCTTCAGGATTAATAAAAGGAAAGCATGCAGGCCCTTCTTTTCATGATGGTGATTTTTATAAAATCATGGAAGGTATGGCATCGGCGTATGCTATTAATAAAAATCCTGAGTTAGATGCTCAAATGGATGAGGCTATTACCATGTTTGCTAAAGTTCAAAGAGCAGATGGTTATATAAACACACCTGTTTTAATTGAAGAACGTTGGGGGACTTTAGGACCAGAAGAATTAAAAAAACAATTAGGTTTCGAAAAATACAACATGGGGCATTTAATGACATCGGCATGTGTACATTACAGAGCAACAGGAAAAACTAACTTTTTAGAAGTAGCAAAAGGTGTTGCCGAATTTTTATATGATTTTTATAAAAAAGCGTCACCAGAACTAGCGAGAAATGCTATTTGCCCGTCGCATTATATGGGTATTATCGAAATGTATCGTACTGTAAAAGATCCTCGCTATTTAGAGTTAGCAAATAATTTAATAGATATTAGAGGAACCACGAATGATGGTACAGACGATAATCAAGATAGAATTCCGTTTAGAGAGCAAACAAATGCTATGGGGCATGCCGTAAGAGCAAATTATTTATATGCAGGTATTGCAGATTTATATGCCGAAACAGGCGAAGCTAAATTATTAGAAAACTTAGAATCTATTTGGGATGATGTGGTTTATAGAAAAATGTATATTACAGGAGGTTGTGGTTCTTTGTACGATGGTGTGTCACCAGATGGAACGTCTTATGATCCTACAGAGGTACAAAAAATACATCAAGCTTATGGTCGCCCATATCAATTACCAAATGCAACGGCGCATACAGAAACCTGCGCTAATATTGGTAATGTATTATGGAACTGGCGCATGTTACAATTAACAGGAGATGCAAAATATACAGATGTTATGGAGTTAGCACTTTATAATAGTGTGCTATCAGGTATAAGTCTTGAGGGTACTAAGTTTTGTTATAACAACCCTTTAAGTGTATCAAGTAATATGCCTTTCAAACAACGATGGGGAAGTGAGAGAGAAGGTTATATCGCATGGTCAAACTGTTGTGCGCCTAATGTAACACGTACGTTGGCACAGGTTAGTAATTATGCTTATAATGTTTCAAAAGAAGGGCTTTATGTTAATCTTTACGGAAGTAACCATTTAATTACTAAAAGTATAGAAGGTGATAAAATTGAATTAGAACAAATAACAAATTATCCTTGGGATGGAAACATACAATTAAAAGTAATAAAAGCACCTAAAAAAGATTTTACCTTGTTTTTAAGAATTCCAGGATGGAGTCAAAAATCTACAATTACTATTAATGGTAATATGGTTCATGAAGACGTTGTTTCTGGTAGTTATTCAAGAATTTCAAAGAAATGGAAAAAAGGAGATGTTATAGAACTTAATATCCCAATGCCAGTAGAGTTAATGCAAGGAAATCCGTTGGTTGAAGAAATAAAAAATCAAGTAGCAATAAAACGCGGTCCTATTGTGTATTGTTTAGAGTCTGAAGATATTTCAAAAACAACAGATATTAATAATATTGTATTAGATATTGATTCTCAGTTTACAACGAATAAAATTAAGATTGCTAACAGAGAAGTACATGCAATAAAAGGAAAAGCTTTTGTTGAAAAAGGTGATTGGAATAAAACATTATATAAGCCAATATCTAAAGAAAAAGAAACAGTTGAGATAAATTTAGTACCTTACTTTTCATGGGGCAACCGTTCCAAAAGAGAAATGACAGTTTGGATGCCGTATTAGTAAAAAAAATAATTATTAAATTGGGGATTTACAAAATTGGTCGCCGTTCGAAAATAACATAGAATTATTATTATATTAACAATATTGCAGTCTAATATACTTTATATAAAAATTAAACTAAACAATAAACTAAACAAATAAGTATGAAAAACGTAATTGCTAATGCGTGTATTTTGTTGCTTTTCAGTCTAGTAACTCTATCGAGTTTTGGACAAGATACAAGCAGTAGAATAAAGGTTTCAGGTGCGGTTGTAGATAATGCAGGAGTACCTTTACCTGGTGTTAATGTTATTGAAAAAGGCACTAATAATGGTGTTGTTACAGATTTTGATGGAAATTTCACTCTTGCTGTAAATTCAAAAGGGATAATAGTATTCTCTTTTATTGGTATGAAAACTAGAGAAATACCAGTTGAAGAAAAGACTTTAATTAATGTAACTTTACAAGAAGATACAGAATCATTAGATGAGGTCGTAGTTGTAGGGTATGGTTCTCAAAAACGTGAAGCTGTAACTGGATCTGTAGCAACAGTTAAGGTTGCTGAGATAGAAGATCTTCCAGTAGGGAATTTAGCTTCCGCACTAGTTGGACGTGTTTTAGGTGTTAGTGTCTCTGGTGGAGAGTCTAGACCAGGAGAGCCAGCTCAAATTACAATTCGTAATCCTTTAGCTGGTAACCAAATTAGAGCAAAGGATGCTTACGGTTTAGACCCTTTATATGTAATTGATGGTATTATTCAATTAGATCCTAATACAGGATTTAGCGATCCAACTTTATTTAATAACTTAGATGCATCAGAAGTTGAAAGTATCTCTTTCTTAAAAGATGCATCAGCTGCAATTTATGGGTCTAGAGCGGCTCAGGGTGTGGTTTTAGTAACTACAAAAAGAGGAAAAAAAGGGCCTGCTAAGTTTTCATATAGTGGAAATTTTTCAGTAGCAGACGAAACTTATAGAACAAAAATGCTGAATGCTTATGATTATGCTAAAGTATTTAACATAATGAATGGTCCTAATGGAGCGGATCTGGCTTACGATCCTGCGGACCCTGCTCCAAACAATTTATATTTCTTTTCGCCAGCAGAGTTAGAGCATTTTAAAACTATAGATTATGATGCTTTAGATGAGTATTGGACATCTTCAGGAACACAAAGGCATAATTTAAATTTAACTGGAGGAACTGATGATGCTACGTATTTTGGAGGAATATCATATTATACACAGGACGGTAATTTGGGAACACTTAATTATGATAGGTGGTCGTTTAGAGCTGGTTCAAATGTGAAATTAGCTAAAGGGTTTAAGGCCGATTTTCAAGTGTCTGGAAATTTTACAGATCAAAGTGAAACAGTAAGTAATATTGGAAGTCAAAATCCAGAAGATGATTTTAGGCAATTACAAAATAGAACACCTTTTGTTCCTATGTACGTTAATGGACTTCCTACTGTGCTTAATGGTGCGAGTGCAGCTGATCAGCGAATAGGATTTCACTATGGTGAGTTACAAAGACTAAATAATTTATCCAATAATGAATCTAACACTCTTTCAGTAAATATTAATGTTGAATATGAGGTACCATTTGTAAAAGGTTTAAAATTTAAAGCAAATTATGGACGTCAAGAATCTAATGGGAGAAGTAACCAAAAGGGTAGTGTATATAATCTTTATCAGTTTTTTGGAGCGGATCAACTTTCTACTTTAGGACAAACATATATTATGTACGAAAGTGGTTCAGGTCCTTTAGGTACAAATGATATTAAGCCTAATGCACAAGGTGATCCTCAATTTCTAGAAGTTGATAATGGAGATAGGCTTCTTATTGATAATACTAGAGGAGGTACAGAGCAAACACGTTTTCAAACAACTTACGAAAAAGCTTTTGGAAAGCATAAAATATCTGGATTATTTGCTATAGAAAAATCAGAAAGATATTCTGACAAAGATCGTATAATTAGAGGAGGTGTGCCAGATTGGTCTTTTGGTGATTTACTATGGCAGGCTACTGATGATTTTGATGCTAAACAAGCTGCTTATAATTGGAAAACTGAGGCAGGAGATTTAGGTTACATCGGTAGGATAAATTATGACTATGATGGTAAGTATTATGGGGAGTTTTTATATAGAGCAGATGCCTCAGCAAAATTTGCACCCGAAAACTATTGGGGTAATTTTTATTCCATTTCTGGAGGTTGGATTATTTCTAATGAAGATTTTTTCAAATCAAATGTTTTTGATTTTTTAAAGTTTAGAGGTTCTGTCGGTTTTTTGGGTAAAGATGATATTAAGCCTTGGCAATGGCTTCAGAATTTTAGTTTTAGAACAGGTGAAGGAGCAGTCTTTGGAGGAAATGGAACAATAACAGATGGTTTAAAAGATAGCGGGCAAGCTAATAGAGATGTTAGGTGGGGTGAAGAGTTAAAGACAAATTTTGGTATTGAAGCTAGGTTTTTGGATAATAGGTTATCTGTGTCTGCTGAAACTTTTTATAATATAGGGACGGAGTTGCTCATCAATTTAAATGAAGGCGTGCCTTTTACAGTAGGAGGTGCAACAGCAGCATCAAATTCTGGTTTAGCTGATACATGGGGAACAGAGATTTCCTTAGGTTGGAGTGATACCGTAGGTAAAGATTTTAGTTATGGTGTTAATGTTAACATAGGTTGGTATAATAATAATTTTATAGAGGGAAATTTTGATAAGCCACAGAATTGGTTACCATGGACAGAAAAACAACCAGGACCTTCTGATAGAGGTACATGGGGATATGATTATTTAGGTATGTTTAGAACGCAGGACGATATTGATAATTACCTTGCAGAAACTGGTGTCACTAAGATAATTGATATTGATGCAGCTGACCTTAGGCCAGGGATGCTATATTATAGAGATATTAGAGGAGCTTGGGATCCAGAAACTCGAACATTTGCAGAAAAAGATGGTGTTATAGATGAATTTGACAAAATTCAACTTAAAAAACGAGCAAAAGGCCCACAAGGCTTTGCCTCTACTTTTAGACTTGCTTATAAAGGTTTTAGTTTGAATACCGTTTTAAGTGTGAATTGGGGTGGTTACAGAGAAGTTGGTTCCGCTAAGTCTACTTTAGGAACAAATGGTATAGGTAATAATTATGAAAACAGACCTGCTTTTTGGGCTAATATGTATGACCCTGTTCTAAATCCAAATGGAACCATACCAAACCTTTCAAATAATATAAATAATAGTGTGCGAACATCAGGAGTTAGTGGTAGTGAAGGGGGAATAAATACGGTAAGTTCAAAATTTTGGCAAGTAAGTAGTTTTAGTATGGTTATGCGAAATATAAATTTGAGTTATAATTTGCCAAAAAACTTAGCAAATAAGTTAGGTTTAAGTCGTTTTAAACTTAATTTGGTAGGTATAAACCCATTTATTCTATTTAATCCATATAAAGATTACGGTTTAACACCTTATGGGTCATATAATAATTATCCAGTACTCCGTACTTATTCTTTAGGAGTTAATATTGGGTTTTAATTTATAATATAAAAGCATTACACCATGAAACATATAAAAATAAAAAGTTTATTAATAATTTTAGCTATAGCCTTTTTAAATAGTTGTAGCGACGATTTTATAGAAGAAAAGAAAAATTTTAGTAGTGTTACTATTGGAATTTATCAAGAAGAATTTTTAGCAACAGCATATTTAGATTTTTTATACTATTCTATGTTACCAGATGATAATCGAAATATGACTGGATGGTCTAAAGCTGCTGTCGAACATTCTGATGCAGGTTTATTTGCTAAAAGTTCAGATGAATTTGCAGGACGAACTTCTATAAATAGGGAATATACTGAGGTTTCTCCTGAAAATGACCATGCATTACAATCATTAGGGCAAAGATTACAGTCCAGTGCGAGTAATAATGTTTGGACAAGAATAAGGTATTGTAATTTATACTTAGCCAATGTTGATAATTATACAGGGCTTGATGAAGATTTTAAAAATCAAGTAAAAGGACAATTTTATTTTTGGAGAGCATGGCAATATTTTGAACTAGTAAGACTGTATGGAGGTGTACCATTAATTTTAGAACCTCAACCAGCAAATGTAAATGATAAAGATGTGCAAACTCCTAGAAGTTCTTCTAGTGATGTCATTGATCAAATTGTAGCTGATTTAGAAATGTCGCAAAATTTACTTGAAAATTCGAGACCGTACACAGAAGAGGAAGAAGGTAGGATAACAGCAGCAGCAGCAATAGCTTTAAAAGGGCGTGTTTTATTAACTTGGGCAAGCCCGCTTTTTAATAGAACAGATGATCAAGCAAGATGGCAACGTGCTTATGATGCTAATTTGGCTGCTTATAATTTTTGTTTATCTTCAGGAAAAGGACTTGATCTAGATTGGAAAAATATGTGGTTTCAAGATAATGGAATGGAGTCTGTTTTTGCTTTTGGATTTAATAATTTAGAATCAAATAATTCTGGAAATAAAAATAATGACACAGAGCGTCAATCTCGTTCTTTAGATCAAGGTGGAAATGGAGCGGTTTCTCCAACAAAAAACATTATGGACGCTTTTCCAATGGCAGATGGTACACCATATAATCCTAATGGTAACTTGAATGAATTTTATAGAAATAGAGACCCTCGATTTTATTATACTTTTGCTTATAATGGAAGTGTTTGGCCGTATAAAGAAAATCCCCAATATAAAAATTGGTCTTATTATTGGTATCCGCTAGCAGCTGGACCAGGTACTCCTAGAATACCAACAACGCCGCAAAATGATACAGGTATATATTTAAGAAAGTTTACTGATGATAATGCTTCTAACACAAATTCTTTTAGAAATAGTGGAGCTGATTATATGGAGATTCGTTTCGCTGAGGTTGTATTAAATTTGGCCGAATCAGCTATTGGCATAAATAACTTGGCTGAAGGTAAAGGTTTTATTGAGGATATTAGAGAAAGAGTAGGTGTTCAGAATTTAGATGGTCAGTATGGTTTATCCAGTGTTAGTTCAAGAGACCAACATTTTGCTGCTGTTATTAATGAAAGAAAAGTGGAATTTGCATATGAGAATAAACGTTTTCACGATTTAAGACGTTGGTTACTTTATAATGATGATTTTGGTACTTGTACAAGGTTAAATCAAATGCCAATAGAAGGATCTAGAAGACAAGGGTATATAACCTTTGTGAAATTAGATGCTTCTACAATTTATGAAAATGGTTTAGGTGTTGACCCTTTGAAAGGTGGTAGTGCACCTATTATTAATAGAGATGCAACAACCTATCCTTCTGGAGTTAATTCGTATGAAGAATATGTAGATTATTTATATGATAATCATTTTGATGTTAGCGTTAAAGATTTTGATATTGAAAATAGTGATGATTTTACTTTTAAATGGTATAGTGAGTATTATTTCTTTGGAATTCCTCAAAATTTAATAAACAACGCTTCTTATCTAGAACAAACTCAAGGATGGGGTGGCTCTTTTAATCCTCTAAATTAATACCTAGTGGATATTAAAAAAATACCTGTATTTGTTTTAAATACAGGTATTTTTTTTAAATAATTCCAACTTGTTTTCAGATTCAGGTTGTTTATTTACATTAATAAAATAACTATTACTACCAACTAAAATAAATTTATAAAATTTATAATAGATGTAAGCCACTACATCGAAACAATTAATACAAAAAATGACTAAGTTTAATTTTATTTTAGTAATCCTTTGTCTAGGAATTACAAATGTTTATGCGCAATATCCAAAGTTAACAAGTGAAGATAGAGCACAAGAAGAAGCTATAAAAACAGAAGCTTACAAGCATTCAGATGAAGCTTGGGAGAAAGCGAAAATAATAGTAGAAAAAGAAGCCAGAGATGGTAAACCCTATATTCCTTGGGCAGGTAGACCAACCGATTTACCGCAAGCAGAAATTCCTGCATTCCCTGGAGCAGAGGGTGGTGGTATGTACACTTTCGGTGGTCGTGGTGGTAATGTTTATACCGTTACAAGTTTAGAGGATGATGGTCCAGGAAGTTTTAGAGAAGCCTGTGAAAAGGGAGGAGCAAGAATTATTGTTTTTAATGTAGCAGGAATCATTAAACTTAAAACGCCGTTAATTATTAGAGCGCCATATATTACTATCGCTGGTCAAACGGCACCTGGTGATGGTGTTTGTATAGCTGGAGAGTCTGTTTGGATAGATACACACGATGTTATAATTCGTCATATGCGTTTTCGTAGAGGAGAAACCTTTGTTGGTCGTAGAGATGATGCAATTGGAGGAAACCCTGTTGGGAATATTATGTTAGATCATATTTCGGCAACTTGGGGCTTAGATGAAAACATGTCTATTTACCGCCATATGTACAGTCCTGGAGCTACTTATAAAGATAAAAAATTTCCAACAGTAAATATTACCATTCAAAACAGTTTGTTTGGTGAAGCTTTAGACACTTATAACCATGCTTTTGGAAGTACGCTAGGAGGTGAAAATTGTGCTTTCATAAGAAATATGTGGGCAAATAATGCTGGTAGAAACCCTTCAATAGGGTGGAATGGTATTTTTAATTTTGTTAATAATGTTATGTTCAATTGGGTGCACCGTTCTATTGATGGTGGCGATTATACAGCAAAATATAACATCATAAATAATTATTTTAAACCAGGGCCTTTAACTAAGGTAGATGAACAAATAGGTTATAGAATTTTAAAACCAGAATCAGGACGAAGTAAACTTGATTATTTAGAATTTGGTCGTGCTTACATTGACGGAAATATTGTTGAAAACAACGAACGTGTTTCTAAAAACAACTGGGATGGTGGTGTGCAAATGGAAAGCAAGAAAGGAATAGAAATGAGTTTAGAAGAAGCTAAAACCTACTTTCCAAAAATGAAAGCAGATAAGCCAATGCCTATGCCTTGGTTTAGAAATATAATGGATGCAGATGATGCGTATGATTTTGTAATTAATAACGCAGGGGCAACATTACCTATTAGAGATGCTGTAGATACAAGAATAGCACGAACAGTTAAAACAGGAATTCCAGAATATGTTAAAGGACTAGATATGGATTCTTTTTACCAATTTAAACACAGACGTTTACCTGCCGATTCTTATAAGAAAGGTATCATTACAGATATTGCTCAAGTTGGAGGCTATCCAGAATATAAAGGAACACCTTATGTTGATACTGACAACGATGGTATGCCAGATTTTTGGGAGGAAAAATATGGTTTAAATCCTAATGACGCTTCAGATGCAAAAACCGATTTAAATAAGGATGGTTATACAAATATCGAAGAGTATATCAACGGTGTAAATCCTAAAAATAAATGTAAAGATTGGTCAGATTTAAAAAACAATAAAGAGACTTTAGTTAAGCCTTTATTGAAATAAATTGTTAAAAGTTAGTCATGTCCATGAAAAAATATAGCATAAATATACTATTCTTAGTAGTCACATTTTGTACTTTAAGTGCACAACAGCATATAGATCCAGAATATGTAAAAGTAACCAATGAAAGAGCTGCTAAAATTGTTTCAAAATTAGAATTATCAGATACTAAAAAAGAACAAGCAGTTGCTGGTATTATTGGTCAGCAATATAGAAATATAAGTAAAATTCAAGAAGCAAGAGACGCTAAAATAGATGCGTTAAAAAAAGCAACTTCTAAAACAAAACAGAAAGATAAAATTGAGAAGTTAAAAAAGAAGGCAGAAAAGAGTATATCGAGGCTTCATAAATCATATTTAAAACAATTATCGAAAGAATTAACTAACGATAAAATTGATGCTGTAAAAGATGGTATGACTTATGGCGTATTGCCTAAAACCTATGCTGCTTTTTTAGATATGATTCCAAGTTTAAATCAAGAGCAGAAAGACTATATTTATAGTAATTTAAAAGAAGCTAGAGAAAAGGCTATTGATGGAGGCTCTTCTAAAGAAAAGCATGCTTGGTTTGGTAAATATAAAGGAAGAATCAATAACTATTTGTCAGCACAAGGCTATGATTTAGAAAAAGAGCGAGAGGGCTGGTATAAACGTATTGAGGAACGTAAAAATGCCAAAGGCAATAAATAAAAGCATTATTTAATTTTCTTAAAAGTCTTAATATGGAAATTTTAATATTCAAATTAATAAAAAAAGTATTGGTAGTTGTGCTGTTTTTTGGATTAGTACAACCTATGTTTGCTCAGTATCCTGAAATTCCACACGAACTTCAAGCTAAAACAGATTCGCTTTTAATGTTAGAAGAAGCTAGGTTACAAGAAATCTGGACAAAAAATTATCATATTATAAAAGAAGAAGCTTTATTAGGGAGACCATATACACCTTGGGCTTCTTACCCAAAAGAACTTTCTAGTGCAGATATTCCTGCGTTTCCAGGAGCAGAAGGAGGCGGTGCATATACCCAAGGCGGTAGAGGTGGAAAAATATTTGTAGTAACAAGTTTAGAGGATAGCGGAAAAGGAACTTTTAGAGAAGCTATTGAAGCTGTAGGAGCAAGAACCATTGTATTTAATATTTCAGGAATTATTCGACTTAAAAAACCGCTTAATATGCGAGCGCCGTATGTTACTATTGCTGGTCAAACAGCGCCTGGTGATGGCGTTTGTATTGCTGGAGAAACTTTAAGTATAGATACTCATGATGTTATTATTAGACACATGCGTTTTCGTAGAGGTGAAACCGATGTTACTAGAAGAGACGATGCTTTGGGTGGTAATTTAATAGGAAACCTTATTATAGATCATTGTTCAACAAGTTGGGGATTAGATGAAAACATGTCGATGTACAGACACATGTATAAAGCTAATGAAAAATCGAAACGTCAAAAATTACCAGCTTCTAATGTTACCATTCAAAATAGTATTTCTTCTGAAGCTTTAGATACATACAACCATTCTTTTGGAAGTACCATAGGCGGACATAATAGTACTTTTATGAGAAACTTATGGGCAGATAATACGGGGAGAAATTGTTCAAACGGTATGAGTGGCGATTTTAATTTTGTCAATAACGTCGTGTTTAATTGGTGGCATCGTACCATTGATGGTGGCGATCAAAGTTCTATGTTTAATATTATTAATAATTATTTTAAACCAGGACCTATTACGCCAACCGATAAACCCATTCGATATAGAATATTAAAACCAGAATCAGGATATTACAAACCAAAAACATACGGACGTGCATATGTTTCTGGAAATTTTATGTTTGGATCTCCAAAGATTACTGCTAATAATTGGGATGGTGGTGTACAAGTAGACAAAAAAGAATTGGCTTATATAAAGCAAAACAAACCCTTTAGCATGCCTGTTTTTCCTATTATGAAAGCGGAAGAAGCCTATGAGTTTGTGTTAAATAATGTGGGTGCAACTTTACCTAAAAGAGACGCCGTAGACGCACGTATTATAAAGCAAGTAAGAACTGGTAAAATAGAATATGAAGATGGACAGGAAAACACTATAGGAAACGAGTTTATAAAAAGACGATTGCCTATTGACTCTTATAAAAAAGGGATTATTACACATCCTAGTCAAGTAGGCGGTTATCCAGATTATAAAGGAAAATCGTATAAAGATTCTGATGGTGATGGTATATCTGATAAATGGGAGAAAAAATATGGGTTAAACCCAAATGATGCCTCAGATGCTAATAAAGATATGAATGGTGATGGTTATACGAATATTGAGAAATATATTAATGGAATTGATCCCACTCAAAGAGTAGATTGGACAAATCCAGAGAATAACACCGATACTTTAGCTAAATTATCAAAGGGATTATTGCAATAATTATAAATTAAATTGTAGTCGTGCTTAAAGATGAATGATATTAATTTAAAAAAGAGAAATTTTTATAAACAAGGTAAACTTATTTTGTCATGTTTCGTTCTGTTTTTTAATGTTTTAAGCAGTGTAGCTCAAACAACTTTTCCTGATATAAAGAAAAATAAAAAAGAGGGTATTGAAATGGTTTCGGATTCTTTAGGAAACGAAATTCCTGATTTTTCATATGCAGGTTATATGGCTTCCGAAAAGCCAATTCCTAATGTTGAGACTAAAATTTTTGTACCTAATCAAACCGAAGATGCGACTCAAAAAATACAAGCAGCCATTGATTACGTTGGTAATTTAAAACCTAACACAAATGGGTTTAGAGGCGCCATTCTTTTAGATAAAGGTGTTTTTAAAATTAACGGCACTTTATATATTGAAAAATCAGGTGTTGTGTTGCGCGGAAGCGGAAATAATAAAAACGAAACACAGCTTTTAGGTACTGGGTTAAAACGAGAAGCTTTAATTCGTGTTTTAGGCGTTGATGATAGAAAATATCTAGATACTTTAGCTTTTAAAACCACTTATTCACCACTTGGAGCTAGAAAAATACAACTTAAAAATAGTTCTAAATTAAAGGTTTCAGATGATGTAGTGATTCAAAAATTATTAACCAATCATTGGATTGATGCGTTGAATATGTCTGACTTTGGAGGTGAAACAGGTTGGATAGGATGGAAAACTAGAGATTGGGATATTACATGGAATCGTGTTGTTACCAATATTGAAGGTGATGAGATTACGTTGAATGCACCTTTAACCATGACTCTAGATGATGGGTATGGTAAAGCCAAAGCCATTCGATATACTTGGGAAGGCAGAATAGAGTATGTTGGTATTGAGAATTTAACTATGCAGTCTACCTTCGATGCTTCTAATTCTAAAGATGAATTACACCGATGGTTAGGCATTAGTTTTGAAAACATAAAAAATGCATGGGTACGTCAAGTCAATTTTAAACATTTTGCAGGAGGAGCCGTTTCAGTATTAAAATCAGCACAACAAATAACAGTTGAAGATTGTATGGCTACCGAGTCTATTTCTGAAATAGCAGGATTTAGAAGACATACGTTTTATACTGAAGGTCAGCAAACACTTTTTCAACGTTGTTATTCAGAATATGGGTATCATGATTTTGCAGTAGGCGGTTATGGTACTACAGGCCCTAATGCGTTTGTACAATGCGAATCGTTTATGCCATATAGTAATAATGGCGCGATTGGTAGTTGGGCAACAGGTGTTTTATTTGATGTCGTTTATGTTGATGGTAATGCATTAAGTTTTAATAACAGAGAGCAAAACGGTAGAGGTGCAGGATGGACTGCTGCTAATAGTGTAATTTGGGAATCATCTGCATCAAAAATAGATTGTTACAGTCCGCCAACAGCTCATAATTGGGCATTCGGTGTTTGGGGAGGAATTATGGCAGGAAATGGACATTGGAAAGATGTAAATAATCATATCAAACCAAGAAGTTTATTTTATGCACAATTAGGTAATCGATTATCAACGCTTCCTGTAGAACCTTATATTAAAGATTTAGGTTCAGAACAAACATCAAGTCCTACTATAGAACAAGCAGAAATGTTGACGAAACAAGCAGAAAACAAATTGCTAACATTACCAGAATGGATTAAGCAAGTTTCAGCATTAAATAGTATTCCTGTAAATACATCAAAGCTTAAATCTATTGATGATTTAAAGTTTAAAGTTTTCCGCGAAAGCGAAAAGAATACTATTTCTAAAGTAGAAACAAAAAACGGGAAGCTAACTTTTAACGAAACACTTCTTACTGGTAAAAAAGCCAATGTTATGTGGTGGCGTGGAAGTCTTAGAGATTATGATGTTAAAAAATCATCGCCACATATTACCCGATTTGTTCCAGGTAAAAGCGGGACAGGGTTTACCGATAATTTAAAAGAAGTTGTTGCATATAATAAAGCTGAAAATATAATAGCTGTAGATCATAATTATGGTTTATGGTACGAACGCAGAATGGACGACCATGAGCGTACACGTAGAATTGATGCAGATGTTTGGGCGCCTTTTTACGAACAGCCATTTGCTAGAAGCGGACAAGGAGTAGCATGGGATCAATTAAGTAAATACGATTTAACAAAATACAACGATTGGTATTGGAACCGTTTACAGCGTTTTGCTAGTTTAGCAGAATCTGAAGGGCAGTTATTAATACATCAACAATATTTTCAGCATAATATTTTAGAAGCTGGTGCGCATTGGTCTAGTTCGCCTTGGCGTTCTGCTAATAATATAAACAATACAGGGTTTCCAGAGCCAGTGCCATATGCTGGTGATAAGCGTATTTTTATGGCGGAACAATTTTATGATGTTTCAGATCCTACTAGAAAAAAAATACACCAACAATTTATAAGGAAATCGTTAAATAATTTTCAAAACAATTCGAATGTTATTCAGCTTACAAGTGCCGAATATACAGGGCCTCTTCATTTTATGCAATTTTGGATAGATGAAGTTGAAGCGTGGAAAGAGGAAACAGGAAAGTCTGCTATTATTGGTTTGAGTGCCACAAAAGATGTTCAAGATGCTATTTTAAATGATGCAAAACGAAATAAAACAGTTGACTTAATTGATATTCGTTATTGGCATTACCGCGAAGATGGAAGTGTTTATGCGCCCGAAGGAGGTAAAAACTTAGCGCCACGACAACATGCTCGTAAAATAAAAGTTGGCAAAGAAACCGAAGCACAGGTTTATAGAGCGGTTAGAGAATATCGAGATAAATATCCAGAGAAATCTGTGTTGTATTCAACAAATAGAGCTTCAAAATTTGGTTGGGCCGTTTTAATGGCAGGCGGCTCGATGGCTAATATTCCTCAAGTAAATATTGATGGTTTTTATAAGTCATTATCGCAAATGACAGTCCATGCTAACGATGCTTTTAATAGCGATACTTGGTCGTTAGAAAACAAAGGGGAGTCTTATCTTTTTTATCTGAAAAATACAAAAGAAATCACTATTGATTTATCTGATTATAAAGGGAAATATGAAGTGTTTTGGATGGATCCTGAAAACGGAAATATAGTGTCTAAAACCGTTTTTAAATGCTCAGAAAAGCAAACATTAACATCACCAACAAACAACAAAACAGTAGTTTATATCAAAAGAAAATAAATTTAGTTATGAATAAGAATATTAATTTTTTTAAAGTTTTCACTGCCTTATTAATAATGTCTACAGTGATTTCTTGTAAAGAATCTAAAAAAGAAAATATAGAACCAGAAGAATTAGGAATGTCTAAACTTCAAGTATCAGAAAACGGACATTATTTTCAAACAGAGGACGGAAAACCATTTTTTTGGTTAGGTGATACAGGATGGTTAACGTTTAAAAAGCTAAAACGTGAAGAAATTGTAAGCTACTTTCAAGATAGAAAAGAAAAAGGGTATAATGTTATTCAAATCATGACCATGCATTCTGAAGAAATGTCTAATGTTTATGGCGATTCGGCTGTAGTAAATAAAGATGTCTCAAAACCTTTAATAACAGAAGGAAATAGTTTTGAAAATCCTGAAGAATATGATTTCTGGGATCATGTAGATTATGCTTTAGATGTTGCAGAAGAAAAGGATTTGTATGTAGGAATGGTGCCTATTTGGGGAACATCTGTTAAAGGAGGCAAAGTGAGTTTAGAGCAAGCAAAAGCCTATGCAACGTTTTTAGGAGATCGTTTTAAAGGTAGAAAAAATATTATCTGGTTAAACGGAGGTGATACACCAGGTGATGAGAATGTTGAAATATGGAATGCTATTGGTGAAATTTTGAAAGCTAAAAACCCTGAGTGTTTAGTAACTTTTCATCCTTTTGGTCGCACAGATTCTTCTGATAATTTTCATAATGCAAGCTGGTTAGATTTTAATATGTTTCAATCGGGACACAGACGTTACGATCAGGATGATACAGAACGTGCATACGGACAAGATAATTATAAGTACGTACAACCTGATTTTAAATTAAAGCCAGCGAAACCAACATTAGATGGCGAACCGTCTTATGAAGGTATTCCTCAAGGTTTACACGATACGTTACAACCCTTATGGAATGATAACGATTTACGTCGTTATGCATACTGGTCTGTTTTTGCAGGAGGCGCAGGATTTACTTATGGGCATAGTGCAGTAATGCAAATGTTTAGAACTGGTGATAATCCGGCATACGGAAACAAAAAACTATGGGGTGAAGCATTGAATGATCCTGGAGCAGGACAAATGGAACATCTTAAAAATTTAATTTTAGAGTATCCTTATTTCGAGCGTATTCCAGATGAAAGTTTAATCGCTAATCAAGGCGTTAAATACGATTATTTAGCTGCTACACAAGGTGGCAATTATGCTTTAATTTATACTTATAATGGTAGAACCATATCGGTTAATATGGGCAAAATTTCTGGAGAAGAAGTAGCTGCTTCTTGGTTTAATCCTAAAAATGGTGAGGTTAGCAAGATAGGAACTTTTAAAAATGAAGGTACTCAAGCGTTCGACCCTTCTGGAGAACAAGAAGAAGGCAACGATTGGGTATTAATACTAACATCTAAATAAGCGTATTTTGAATTTAAAAAAAGCAAGTTTAATATTAATTTTTATAGTGTCGTTTTCATCTGTTTATGCAACTAATGGATGGTTGAATATTTTAGAAGAAGGCGGAAATAATAAAGGCGAATTATGCACCGAAGCGATTCAAGGTGCTATTGAAAAAGCTTCAAAGAATGGTGGTGGGACTATTTATTTTCCGGCAGGTAATTATTTAACAGGACCTATAAAATTAAAAAACAACATCACAATTCATATAGAATCTGGAGCTGTTTTAAAGTTTTCTACCAATTTCGATCATTATTTGCCATTTGTAGAATTACGTTGGGAAGGTACAGTCATGAAAAGTTTTTCACCTCTAATTTATGGTAAAGATTTAGAGAATGTGACTATTACAGGTCGCGGAACTATTGACGGACAAGGAGAAGCTTGGTGGAAAGAAATTTGGAGAATAGAATCTTCTAAAGAAAAGTTGGAGCTTACTAAGTATCAAAAAATGGCTCAGGAAGCCAATGCTGGTTTAGTAACATCAGACTACTATAAAAGAACAAGAAGTTACTTATTTCATCGACCTCCGTTATTCCAAACATATAATTGTAAGAATGTTAGAATTGAAGGTGTTACTATTCAAAATTCTCCATTCTGGACCATTAATCCAGCGTTTTGCGATAATGTAACAATTGATGGGGTGACTATTTTTAACCCGTATTCACCAAATACCGATGGTATTAATCCAACATCATGTAAAAATGTGCATATTTCAAATTGCCATATTAGTGTTGGTGATGATTGTATTACTATAAAATCTGGTAGAGATGCCGATGGTAGAAAATGGGCAACACCAACTGAAAATGTTACCATTACAAATTGTACCATGTTAGATGGTCATGGCGGAGTGGTTATTGGTAGTGAAATGTCTGGAGGTATTAAAAAAATAGTAATTTCAAACTGTGTTTTCGATGGTACCGATAGAGGTATTCGTATTAAAGCAGCACGTGGTAGAGGTGGAGTTGTAGAAGATATTCGTGTGTCTAATATTGTTATGAATAATATCAAATTAGAAGCTTTTATGATGAATCTTTTTTATGATAAAAACACAAAAGTAGAACCTGTTTCAGAGCGTACGCCTATTTTTAGAAATATTCATATGAGTAATATCACAGGAAGCAATGTTAATGTAGCGGGACGTATTTTAGGGATTCCAGAAATGCCTATTCAAAATATATCATTTAATGATATTAATATTGAAGCTAAAAAAGGCTTTTCAATAAGTACAGCAAAAGATATTGAGTTTCATGATGTTAATATTACAACAACTTTAGGCGCTTCATTTGAAATTGAAAATTCTAAAAATATTGTTTTAGATAATACAGCTACTAAATCACCTTTAGAAAAAACACCTGTTATAAAACTAAGTAATGTGTCTAATGTGATGATTAATAATAATTTTCCAATGCAAGAAACCGATGTTTTCTTAGAAGTAAATGGTTCTGAAACAGAATCAGTTTTCTTAAAAAATAACGTGTTTGAAAACGTAAAAACAGTATTGGAAAAAGGTAAAGATTTGAATTCTGAAATTAAAATAGATTAAATTACTCAGTATAGATGAAGAAATTACTGTTACTAATACTATTCCCTTTTATTTTTAATTGTGCGTCCCCAAAAGAGGCTTACATTTTTACGTCTTTTAGAGAGCCCGCAACTGATGGGTTGTATTTAGCATATAGTGAAGATGGTTACCATTGGGAAGACCTTAAAGGGCCTTATTTAAAACCTGAAGCTGGCGCTAGTAAAATTATGAGAGATCCTTCTATTGTTAGAGGGAAAGATGATACCTATCATATGGTTTGGACAACCGACTGGAAAGGCGGTAATGGTTTTGGGTATGCCAGTTCTAAAGATTTAATTAACTGGTCTGAACAACAATATATTCCTGTAATGGCTCACGAACCCGATGTTGTTAATATTTGGGCACCCGAAATTTTTTATGATGATGAAGACGATCGTTATATTATTATTTGGGCTTCAACCATTCCATTCCGATTTGAAAAAGGTATTGAAGACGAAAAGAATAATCATCGAATGTACTATGTTACAACCAAAGATTTTAAAACCTTTTCAGACACAAAATTATTTTTAGATCCAGGCTTTAGTGTTATAGATTGTGTTATTGTTAAACGTGCTAAAGACGATTATGCATTAATTATAAAAGATAATACAAGGCCAAATAGAAATTTAAAAGTCGCCTTCGGTAAAACACCTTTAGGACCCTTTGAAAATATTTCAGAACCTTATTCTGGTTTTCTTTCAGAAGGACCAACCGTGTTAGAACAGGATGGAAAATACATCATTTATTACGATAATTATGGTGAGAAGAATTATAAAGCGTTAAGTACATTAGATTTTAAAACATTTGAAGACATATCTGTCGACATAAAACTTCCAGAAGGGCATAAGCATGGTACAATATCAACTATTTCAGAAGATATTTTAAAAGGATTAATAGAAAAAAGTAAAGAGAAATAATGAATCATTTTCAAAGTATAAAGAAGTGTTTAGTATCAGGGGTTTTAATATGTTTTGTTTTTTTTACAATAAACGCACAACAAGATACTCTAAAGTATGTTGGAAAAACACTCTCTAATATAGATTATCATCACGGACAATTAAGTCCAGCAGTAGGTGTTCATGCCACTCAAATTATGCGAGCAAGTAGAGAACATCCTGAAAAAGCTGATGGTTTCGGTTGGACATATAACCATGCACCAAACATAGCATATTGGAATAACACCTTTTTTGTTCAATATTTAAGCGACCCTGTGGGAGAGCATATTCCACCAAGTCAATCGTTTTTACAAACATCACCAAATGGAGACAACTGGACGTTTCCAGAAGTTGTTTTTCCTATTTATAACATTCCAGATGGTTATGTAAAAGAAGGTGTTGATGCTGTTGCCAAAAATTTAACAGCAGTTATGCATCAACGTATGAGTTTCTTCACATCTTCCGATAATAGGTTTTTTGCTTTAGCATACTATGGTATTGTTATGAAATTAAAAGACCATCCAAATGATGGAATGGGTGTTGGTCGTGTAATTAGAGAGATCTATAAAGATGGTAGTTTCGGACCTATTTATTTTATTCGTTATAATAAAACATGGGATACTTCAAAATCTGCATATCCGTTTTATACTAAATCTAAAGATAAAGGTTTCAAAAAAGCATGTAAAGAACTACTAGCTAAACCTTTAATGATGCAACAATGGGTTGAAGAAGCCGATAGAGACGATCCTTTAATTCCGCTTAAAAAACAATTCAAAGCCTTTAGTTATTACCATTTACCAAATGGCAATGTTGTTGGTTTATGGAAATATGCTTTAACATCAATAAGTAAGGATAATGGCTTAACATGGGATTATAAGCCGTTACGAGCACCAGGTTTTGTAAATAATAATGCTAAAATTTGGGGACAAAAAACGTCTGATGGTCGTTTTGCAACCGTTTATAATCCTTCAGAATTCCGTTGGCCTTTGGCGGTTTCTACAAGTGAAGATGGTTTAAATTATAACAACTTATTTTTAGTACATGGCGAAATATCTAGAATACGCTATGGTGGTGCTTATAAATCGCACGGTCCACAATATGTACGTGGTATTGTAGAAGGTAATGGTACGCCTCCAGATGGAAAACTTTGGGTGACTTACAGTATGAATAAAGAAGACATGTGGGTGGCTTCAATTCCTGTTCCTGTAACAAGTACGGTTGATGACGATGTTAATGATGTTTTTAATACACTTCCAAATGGAGAAGAATTAAAGCTTTGGAATACCTATGATTTATCATGGGCTTCAGCTAAAATTGAAACTAAATCTGGTGAGAAATATTTAACACTTCGTGATGAAGATCCGTTTGATTATCCTCGAGTAGAACGTATCATTCCTTTTGCAGAAAAAATGGAAGCCAGTTTTACAGTGATTCCAGAACAAAATAATCATGGTATGCTACAAGTAGAATTTCAAAATCAAAAAGGCATGCCTGCTATTCGATTTATATTTGATTCGGAAGGGAATTTAAAACATAAAGCTGGGTACCGATTAAGAAATATTACGAGTTACGAAGCTGGAAAAACTTATACTATTAAGGTGTCATTAAATGCTAAATCGCGTTCTTATACCTTTAGTGTAAATGGAGGTGAAGACATTAGAGGTATTCTTTTTCAACCTGTTGAAGGCATATCTCGCGTTATGTTCCGTACAGGAGAACAACGTCATTACCCAACTGTAGACACGCCAGTTGATACACCAGATTATGACGATGTGCCTTTTACAGGAGCATCTGTTCCTGAAGCTGTTTTTAATATTAAATCACTCATTACAAAAAAGTTGTAAGTTGAAATTTTTAAAATCCATATTACTAAGTATTAGTTTTTGTCTAGCCATAATGGTTAGTGCTCAAACATCTGATACTAATTTTAAATCACCTATATCTGAAACAATAAAAAAAATAGAAACTATTTTTAATGTTCGAATAAACGATGATAGAGGGCTATTAAAAGAGAAGGTTTTAGATTATGCAGATTGGAGAATAGAACAAGGGAATTTAGAAGTATCGCTAGCAAATGTATTGGCGCCTTTTAACTTAAGAACCTTTAAACAAGAAGACGGATCGTATAAAATTAGAAAGTTTAAATATCATAAAGTTTCTGAAGCTAAGGCTGAAAAACGATTAGCTTATTTATCAGATTTATATCAAGATAAAGCAACATGGGAGGCTAGAAAAGCCGAATTGAAGTCCTGCATGATTGCTGCTTTTGGAATTGATAAAGCACCCAAATCACCAAATTCTAAACCTATTCTAACAAAAAAAAGAAAGTATAAAGGCTATAGTGTTGAAAATATTGCGTTAGAAATTTTACCGGGTGTTTATACTACAGGTTCTATTTATAAACCGTATCCATTAAGAAAAAAAGCAGCTGTAATTGTGTCGCCTAATGGGCATTTTGGTGACGGACGTTATCGCGAAAATGAACAAATACGCTGTGCTATGTTAGCTAAAATGGGCGCTATTGTGGTGAATTATGATTTATTTGCATGGGGAGAATCTCGACTTCAATTTCCATCAACCACACATAGAAATAGTATAGCATCAACCATGCAACTTTTAAGCGGTATGCGTTTGCTAGATTATGTACTAACACTTAAACATGCAGATGCCACGAGAGTAGGTGTTACTGGTGGCTCAGGTGGCGGTTCGCATACTATGTTTTTAGCAGCATTAGACGATAGAGTTAAAGTATCTGTGCCTGTTGTTATGGTATCGGCTAATCATTCTGGTGGTTGTCCATGCGAAAGTGGTCGAGGTATTCATTTGTGTGGAAACGGAACTAATAATGCAGAGGTCGCAGCAATGGCAGCACCAAAGCCACAGTTAGTTATTTCCGATGGTAAAGATTGGACACACGAAGTACCAGAATTAGAATTCCCTTTTATTCAAAGAACCTATGGGTTTTATGATGAAAAGAGTTTGGCTGAAAATAAGCATTTTGCAGAAGAAGGTCATAATTATGGTGTGTCAAAACGTATGGCGATGTATCCATTTATGGCGAAATATTTAAGCTTAGATTTAAGCAAAGTGAAAAATATAAAAGGAGACATAGACGAATCTACATGTACTATTGAGCCTTATGAGAAATTATATGTTTTTGGTAATGATGAAAAGAATTTACCTAAAAACGCATTAAAAGATATTGATAAGTTATATGAATTATTTGGAGAACAAAACTATAAAGAATATGAAGTTAGGTAATAACATATATTATAGTTTTATTTTTTTATTCTTTGGAATACAAAGTGTTGTAGCACAGTCTTCACCAGAATTAAAATTGTGGTACGATGAACCAGCAGAAATTTGGAATGAAGCATTGCCAATAGGAAACGGGCGTTTAGGCGCTATGGTTTTTGGAGATCCTGCAGTGGAGCGTTTACAATTAAATGAGGAAACTATTTGGGCAGGTTCGCCTAATAGTAATGCACATGGAAAAGCTTTAAAGGCATTGCCTAAGGTGCGTCAGCTTATTTTTGATGGAAAATATAAAGAAGCTCAAGATTTGGCAACGTCCGATATTCGTTCGCAAACTAATAATGGCATGCCGTATCAAACCTTTGGAAGTGTGTACCTGTCATTTCCAGGGCATCAAAATTACAGTAACTATTACAGAGACTTAAATATTGAAAATGCTACAGCAAAAGTAAAATATACAGTTGATGGTGTTGAATATACTCGAGAAATTTTAACCGCATTTTCAGATCAAGTTATTGCCGTAAAATTAACAGCAAGTAAACCGGGAAGCATTACTTGTAATGTGTTTATGAATAGCCCTTTCGATAAAACAAAGACGACTACGGAAGAAAACCAAGTAACGCTTTCTGGAGTTACAAGTACTATTGAAGGACAAAAAGGACGCGTGAAGTTTCAAGGACGTTTAGCTGCTAAAAACCAAGGAGGAAATCTTTCAGTACGTAACGGTATTTTAAGCATAAATAAAGCAGATGAAGTCACGCTTTATATTTCAATAGCAACAAACTTCAAAAATTATAAAGACATTACCGAAGATTACGTAGCGAAAAGTAAAGCTTTTTTAGATAAGGCAATGCCGAAGGATTTTGAAACGATAAAGAAAAATCACGTGGTGTATTATCAGAATTTCTTTAAGCGTATGTCTTTAGATTTAGGTACAACAGAAGCTTCAAAAGAAACGACAGATCAACGAATTTTAAAATATTCACAGCAATTCGATCCACAGTTAGCGGCTTTGTATTTTCAATTTGGACGTTATTTACTTATTTCTTGTTCGCAACCAGGAGGGCAGCCAGCAAATCTTCAAGGTATATGGAACGATATGTTATTTCCACCATGGGAAAGTAAATACACGATGAATATTAATGCCGAAATGAATTATTGGCCAGCAGAGTTAACCAATCTTTCTGAAATGCATGAGCCTTTTATTCAATTAGCAAAAGAGGTGGCTGAAACAGGAAAAGAAACGGCTAAAATTATGTACAATGCTAGAGGTTGGGTATTGCATCATAATACCGATATTTGGCGTATTACTGGCCCAATAGATATGGCTGCATCAGGAATGTGGCCAACAGGAGGTGCATGGGTATGTCAAGATTTATGGGAACGTTATTTGTATACAGGTGATGAAACATATTTAAAAGAAATTTACCCTATCATGAAAGGAGCTGCGACCTTCTTTTTAGATTTCATGATTCCAGAACCAGAAACAGGGTATTTAGTCGTAGTGCCTTCAAATTCACCAGAAAACACACATGCTGGTGAAGATGGGAAATCAACTATTACAGCAGGTACGACCATGGATAATCAATTGGTTTTCGATTTGTTTACCAATGTCATGAACGCTTCAAAACTATTAAATACAGACAACGCTTTCGCGGAAGAATTAAATACGGCACTTTCTAAAATGTCGCCCATGCGTATTGGTAAACACGGTCAGCTTCAAGAGTGGATGAAAGATTGGGACGATCCTGAAGATCATCACAGACATGTATCGCATTTATATGGCTTGTTTCCGAGTAACCAAATATCCCCATTTAAAACACCTAAGTTATTTGAAGCAGCAAAAAACTCTTTAAAATTCAGAGGCGACGAATCTACAGGTTGGTCTATGGGTTGGAAAGTTAATTTATGGGCTAGATTGTTAGATGGCAATCATGCTTATAAATTATTGCAAGATCAATTACATTTAGTAACAGCAAAACAGCGAAAAGTTGGCGGAACTTACCCAAATATGTTAGATGCGCATCAACCATTTCAAATAGATGGCAATTTTGGTTGTACTGCGGGAATTGCAGAAATGTTAATGCAAAGTCAGGAAGGCGCCATTCATTTATTACCAGCCTTACCAAGTTTTTGGAAAGCGGGAACTATTAAAGGTTTGGTTGCAAGAGGTGGTTTTCAGATTGATATGACGTGGAAAAACAATAAAGTGTCTGAGCTTAAAATAACAGCAAAAAGAGATGGTAATTGCAGATTGCGTTTAGCAAGCAAAATAAAAGGAAGTAATATTAAAAAAGCGAAAGGTGAAAATTCAAATGCTTTGTTTTTTGATGTTGAAGTAAAAGCACCAATTATTTCTGATAAAGCAAAAATTGAAAAACTAAAACTTCCAAAGTATTATGAATACGATGTGGAAATGAAAGCTGGAAAAACATATGTTTTTTACGGGTGTTAAATATATAAAAGTAGACTAAATGAAATTTAGAATAGTATTAGTTGCAATTATTATAGCAAGTTTTACAGGTTGTGAAAAATCATCATCAGAAAAAGCAGGTTATGTTTTAGATGTTGAAAATTATAAGCATTATGTTGATTATTTCAACACGATGGAAGATGAGAATATTGCTAAGGCTGTACCTAATGATAGTGCTTGGTCTTGGATAAAAACGAACATCCCGTTGTTTGATTGCCCGCAACAAAACTTTGAAGAAATGTATTATTTCAGATGGTGGAGTTTACGCAAACATATTACCAATACACCACAAGGATTTGCAATAACTGAGTTTTTGGTAGATCGTTCGTATGCCGATAAATACAATTTAATAGCCTGTGCTTTAGGACACCATATAAATGAATTTAGATGGGTGCATAATCCAGAATATATTGAGCAAAACGTACATTTATGGTATCGAGGAAATGATGCAAAACCAATGGAACGGTTGCATAAGTTTAGTAGTTGGACAGCCGATGCTTTATACAATCGTTATTTAGTAAATAAAGACGCTTCTTATTTGTTAGACATGTATCCAGATTTAGTAAGCGATTATGCGCTTTGGGAAGATGAAAGACAAAGACCTGATGGATTGTTTTGGCAAATTGATGTTAAAGATGGTATGGAAGAATCCTTAAGTGGCGGGCGTCATGTGCAAAACGTGCGACCAACCATTAATAGTTATATGTATGCTAATGCAAAAGCCCTAGCAACTATGGCTAATATGCAAAATGATACTGATAGATCAACCTATTTTGAAGCCAAAGCCGATACGCTTAAACGTTTGGTTGAAACAAGGTTATGGAATAAAAATGCTGAGTTTTTTGAAACCTTAACCGAAAAAGATACTTCGTCTAATGTTAGGGAAGCGATAGGTTTTATTCCATGGTATTTCAATTTACCAACAAAAAATAAAGGTTTTGAAAAAGCTTGGGGACAAGTAAAAGATGAAAAAGGATTCGCTGCGCCTTTTGGTTTAACAACTGCCGAACGTAGAAGTCCGCGTTTTAGAAGTCACGGTACAGGAACTTGTGAATGGGATGGAGCCGTTTGGCCTTTTGCTACATCACAAACCTTAACAGCAATGGCAAATGTGTTAAATAATTATAATCAGGATGTCGTTTCCGAAGCTGATTATTTTAAACAAATGAATTTGTATGTAGAGTCTCAATATTATCGCGGACGTCCATATATAGGAGAATATTTAGATGAAACTACAGGCTATTGGCTTATGGGCGATCGAGAGCGTAGTAGGTATTATAACCATTCTACATTCAACGATTTAATGATTACTGGTTTGGTAGGGTTACGTCCTAGAGCAGATGATAAAATAGAAGTAAATCCGTTAATTCCTCAAGATACATGGGATTGGTTTTGTTTAGATAATGTCTTGTATCACGGAGATATAGTAACTATTATTTGGGATAAAACAGGTGAAAAATATAACAAAGGAAAAGGATTCAAGATTTTTAGAAACGGACAAGAAATAGCTGCTTCGGAAAAACTAGAACGATTAATTTCAGAATAAACTATAAAAATCCTGCAAGGGTTTGAAACCTTGTAGGTGTAAAATTCAATGAAAAAAACGTTACAATATTTAGTTATACTTCTTTTTTCATTTTCTGCAATAGCTCAAAATGACATAAAGTTGCATGATCTTCAATGTGAAATGTTAACCAATCCTTTAGGAATAGATGTTTTACAACCTAGATTGAGTTGGCAGTTTCAAACGGATAATACTGAGGTTGAACAAACAGCGTATCAAATTTTAGTAGCATCAACACTAGAAAAATTAGAAAATAATGATGCCGATTTATGGGATAGCGGAAAGGTGCAAAGTGACGCGTCTATCAATATTTTGTATTCAGGAAAAGCATTAGATAGTAGAGATGAAGCATTCTGGAAGGTGAAAATTTGGACTAATAAAGGAGATGCTAATTGGAGTGAATCAGCACATTGGAGCTTAGGTGTTTTAACCTATTCTGAGTGGAAATCTACACGATGGATTGGGTATAACGAACTTTTTCCTGGAGACAGTATAAGCCAGTTTTCAAAATTATCGGCACGATATATTAGAAAGCAAATTGATTTAGAAAAAAAAGTAAAAAAAGCCAAAGTATATATTATGGGCATGGGCTTATATGAACTATATATCAATGGCGAAAAAATTGGTAATCAAGTTTTAGCACCAGTACCTACCGATTATACAAAAAACGTAAAGTACAATGTATTTGATGTTACCTCTCAATTACAACAAGGCGAAAATGTTATAGGAACTATTTTAGGAAACGGACGCTTTTTTGCCATGCGACAAGAATATAAGCCTTATAAAATTAAAAGTTTCGGCTTGCCAAAAATGGCAATGCAATTAGTTGTTGAATATGAAGATGGCACCAAACAAACCATAAAAACAGACCAATCATGGAAGTTTTCTCCAAATGGTCCTATTAGAGCTAATAATGAATACGATGGTGAAACATACGATGCTCGTAAAGAAATACCAAATTGGAATAAGGTTGGTTTTGATGATAGCGATTGGAAGAACTTAATCTGGGTACAAGAACCAGGTGGTTTTCCTGAAGCACAAATGACACCTAACATGAAGGTGATGGATGAGGTAAAGCCAATATCTATAACGCCAACTAAAAACGGGACTTATATTTTAGATATGGGACAGAATATGGTTGGATGGTTACAGCTTAAGGTTAAAGGAAATAGTGGAGACAAAATTACTATGAAGTTTGCCGAATCTTTAAAAGAGGACGGATCGCTTTATATTGCTAATTTAAGAGATGCTCGCGTTACCGACACTTATATTTTAAAAGGTGAAGCTGAAGAAATTTGGGAGCCTAAATTTGTATACCATGGTTTCCGATTTGTTGAAATATCAGGTTTTAACTATAAACCGACATTAGATAATTTTTTAGGAAAAGTAGTTTACGATAATATAAAAACGACGGGTTCATTTGAATGTTCAAACCCAACAATGAATCAAATTTTTAAGAATGCCTTTTGGGGTATTCGAGGAAATTATAAGGGCATGCCAATTGATTGTCCGCAACGTAACGAGCGTCAACCATGGTTAGGAGATAGAACAACTGGTGCTTATGGCGAAAGTTTTCTATTCGATAACCAAACGTTGTATGCAAAATGGCTAGACGATATTAAGTTTTCTCAAACTTTAGATGGTGGTATTCCAGATGTAGCACCAGCTTTTTGGCGTTATTATGGTGATGGTGTAACTTGGCAAGGGGCTTACATTAAAGTTGCTGAAATGTTATATCAACAATTTGGTGATGAAAAAGTTATAAAAGATCATTATCCGTTTATGAAAAAATGGGTACTGTATATGGAGAAGAGCTATTTGAAGAATGATTTAATGACTAAGGATAAATATGGCGATTGGTGCGTGCCACCAGAATCATTAGAAATTATTCGTTCTAAAGACCCAACCCGTTTAACGGATGGGGAAGTATTATCAAGTGCATTTTATTATCATTTATTGCAAATCATGAAAAAATTTGCAACGATCTCAGGAGCAGATAAATCAGATGCTATTTACTATAATGATTTAGCTAATCGTATTAAAAAAGCATTTAATGCTAAATATTTTCATTCAGAAACGTATAGTTATGCAAACAATACTGTAACAGCCAATGTGTTGCCTTTGGCGTTTAATATGGTGCCAGATAATCTTCAGGATAAAGTATTTCAAAACATGGTGCATCAAGTTGAGGTTGTTAAAGAAGGTCATGTAAGTACAGGTGTTGTTGGGATTCAGTTTTTAATGCGAACGTTAACGGAGTTTGGTAGAGGCGATTTAGCGTATAAACTAGCATCAAATAAAACCTATCCAAGTTGGGGTTATATGGTTGAAAATGGTGCTACAACTATTTGGGAGTTATGGAATGGTAATACAGCAAATCCTAAAATGAATTCTCAAAATCATGTGATGCTTTTAGGTGATTTAATGATTTGGTATTACGAGAATATGGCTGGAATAAAAAGTAGTTCCAAATATCCAGGATTTAAACAAATCATAATGAAACCAGATTTTGATGCAGGTTTAACCTATGTGAATGCGTCATATAAATCTAGTCACGGATTAATAAAAAGCCATTGGAAGAAAAAGAAAAACAAATTAGAATGGAACATCACAGTGCCTGCTAATACGAGTGCACTTGTTTATTTACCAACGGAAGTTGCTTCAAAAGTAAAAGTGAATAAAGAAAAGTTAGAGACTACTTCTAAAACAATAAAAATAGAAGATGGTAAATTAGTTGTTGAGTTAAAATCAGGAAATTATACCATAAACGTAAACTAAATTTATAAAATTAATTATAAAACATATGAAATTAAGAACCATTCAAGTTGTATTAATACTTTTTATTAGTGTCCTTTTAGGAAGCTGTAAACAACCTGAGGAAAAGAAAATAGCATTACAAGACAAAACATGGAGAGAAGGTGTTTTGGTTGATGAGTTTATTAATAATAATGCGCCATATCCATCGTGTCATGCCGCTACAATAGTTGAAACAACTAATGGCGAATTGGTAGCATCATGGTTTGGAGGCACAAAAGAACGTAATCCAGATGTAGGTATTTGGGTTAGTAAACTTAAAAACGGAAAATGGACAGAAGCAAAAGAAGTTGTAAATGGCGTACAAAATGATACATTAAGATACCCAACATGGAATCCTGTGTTGTATCAAATTCCGCATGGCGATTTATTATTGTTTTATAAAGTAGGACCACATCCAGCTACTTGGTGGGGTATGTTAATGCGATCGTCTGATGATGGCGAAACATGGTCTACACCAGAAAGATTACCAGAAGGTTATTTAGGGCCTATAAAAAACAAACCTGTTTTGTTAGAAGATGAAACCCTTTTATTGCCATCGAGTGTAGAAGGAAATGGTTGGAACTTACGTTTAGAATCTACACCAGATTTTGGTAAAACTTGGCATGTAGCAGATACAATTCCTAAAGGGGAAAATAAAATAAATGCCATTCAGCCAAGTATTCTTTTTCATGAAAACGGAAAACTACAGCAAATAGGAAGGACTAGAAATAGAAAATTGTTTACTACTTGGTCTGAAAATCATGGTAAAACATGGTCAGATTTAGAATTACTAAACATGCCTAATAACAGTTCAGGAACAGATGCTGTTACTATGAAAAACGGACAGCACGTATTAATTTATAATCATGTTTGGCCTGCAGAAGGCACTACAAAAAGTTATAGAAGCCCGTTGAATATTGCCATATCAAACGATGGTGTTAATTGGGAGGCATCATTAGTGTTAGAAGATTCAAAAATTAGCCAATACTCATATCCAGCTATTATTCAAGGATCCGACGGTATGTTACATTGTGTATATACGTGGCGCAGACAAAAAATTAAGTACGTAAAAATAGATCCATCTAAATTGGTGTCTTTTCCAATAAAAGATGGCGTTTGGCCAGGGCCAACTAAAGAACGTTATAAAGTGGCGGTTTGCGATTGGATGATTTTAAAACGTCAGAAATTAGGATCTTTTGAACGTGCCAAAGAAGTTGGTGCCGATGGTATTGAAATGGATATGGGCGGTTTAGGAAATCGTGAAACATTCGATAGTAAATTTGTAAATGGCGATACAGCAAGCGTGAGAGTTTTTAAACAAAAATCAGCCGAAACAGGTGTTGGTATTAGTTCTATTGCCATGTCTGGATTTTATGCACAGTCTTTTGCTAAACGTGAAACCTATAAAAAAATGGTTTCAGATTGTATTGAAGTCATGAAAACATTCAATGTGCAAGTGGCTTATTTACCTTTAGGAACGCAAGGCGACTTGGTTAAAAATCCTGAATTAAGACCTGCTATTGTAGAGCGTTTACGTTGGGCGGCTAAAGAAGTCGAAAAAGTGAATGGTGTCATAGCTATTGAGACATCCTTATCGGCAGCCGAAGAGAAAAAGTTGTTAGAAGAAATTAGAAATAAGAATATAAAAATTTCATTCAATTTCGCCAATGCAATTAAAAATGGTCGCGATATTTCTAAAGAATTAAAAACATTAGGGCGGGATAATATTGGAGAAATTCATGCCACAAATACCGATGGCGTTTGGATTGAAAATGATAAGGCTATCGATTTACCAAAAATTAAAGAAACCTTAGATAAAATGCATTGGAAAGGCTGGCTTATTGTTGAGCGTTCTAGAGATACCACACAAGTGCATAATGTAAAAGCAAATTACAGTGCTAATGCGGCGTATCTTAAAAAAGTGTTTAAAGGCGAGTAGAAAAAGAATAAAATTTGTTTTAGGTTATTTATATTAATGAAGTACATAAATTACATAATTGTTCTAGTGTTTGTCGCTTTGCTTTCATGCGGAAGTGAAAGTGAATACGCGGTGCGTAAAACAATATCTTTAAATAAAGATTGGCAAACTATTATGTTGGATAGTTTAAATCAATCTGAAAGTGATTTTGTTGAAAATCTAGAAATTAGTAAAGATTGGAAACCAGTTTCCGTACCACATAATTGGGATCAATATTATGGCTTTCGCCGAATGAAACATGGTAATTTACACGGTACAGCTTGGTATTATAAAACTTTAAAATTAGATAAAACTGATACCGAAAAACAACACTTTTTGTTTTTTGAAGGTGTTGGTTCTTATGCAACGGTTTGGGTGAATGGCAAGCAAGTAGGCGAGCTTAAAGGTGGTAGAACAACTTTTACTTTAGATATCACTGAAGCTATAAGTTTTAATACTGAAAATACTATTGTTGTAAAAGCGTATCATCCTGCTTTTATTGCCGATTTACCTTGGGTTTGTGGTGGTTGTTCTGGAGAGTGGGGTTTTTCTGAAGGCTCACAACCTATGGGCATTTTTAGACCGGTATCGTTAGTTGTTACAGATAAATTGAGAATAGAACCCTTTGGTGTTCATATTTGGAACGATAACTCAACAAACAAAGAAAAAGCCATTCTTAATATTACTACCGAAGTAAAAAATTATAGCCAATCACCTAAAAACATCACGGTTGAAAATGCTTTATTAGATGAAGCAGGTACAGAAGTTATTTCAGTAAAAACAGAGATTCAAAATGTTTCTAATTCAAAAGAAATAAAACAAATATTACCAGAGGTTTTGAATCCGAAATTATGGTCGCCAGAGCAGCCATATTTATATCAGCTTTCTACTAAGATTTACGAAAACGGGAAGCTTATAGACGAATTAACAACGCCTTACGGTATTCGTTGGGTAAGTTGGCCAATTAACAGAACAGGAAATGATAAACGCTTTTTTGTAAATGACGAACCTGTATTTATAAACGGAACATGTGAGTATGAGCATTTAATTGGGAAAAGTCATTCTTTTTCAGATACCGAAATAAAAACAAGAGTAGCACAAGTTAAAGCTGCTGGATATAATGCGTTTCGAGAAGGACATCAGCCACATAATTTAAAATATCTAGAGCATTTAGATGAAGCAGGTATTTTATTTTGGAGTCAGTTTTCTGCTCATATTTGGTATGATACGCCCGAATTTAAAGCCAATTTTAAAAACTTATTAAGAGAATGGATTAAAGAGCGTAGAAATAATCCATCAGTCATTATGTGGGGGTTACAAAACGAAAGTACGATTCCAAAAGCCTTTGCAGAAGAATGCACGCAAATTATACGAGAACTCGATCCAACATCAGCGAAACAACGTCCTGTAACCACTTGTAATGGAGGAGAAGGCACAGATTGGAATGTGATACAAAATTGGTCAGGAACCTATGGAGGCGATCCTTTTAATTATGATGTTGAGCTTTCTGAAAAATTGTTGAATGGCGAATACGGCGCATGGCGTTCGGCAGATTTACATACCGAAGGTGAATTTAATCAAAAAGGCGCATTAAGTGAAAATCGATTTTCACAACTTATGGAGATAAAAGTGCGAGAAGCCGAATCGGTTAAAGATAGTGTTGTCGGGCAATACCATTGGTTATTATATTCTCATGAAAACCCAGGGCGCACACAAAATGGTGAAGGTTATAGAGATATAGACAAAGTAGGTCCTGTAAATTACAAAGGTGTTTTTACAATTTGGGGAGAACCTTTGGATGCCTTTTATATGTACAGAGCAAATTATGTGTCAAAGGAAGAAAGTCCTATGGTGTATATTGTGTCTCATTCTTGGCCAAATCGTTGGAATTCTATTGGAGAGAAAAGTGGTATCGATGTATATTCAAATTGCGATGAAGTCGAGCTCTTTAATGATGTGAATCATCAATCGTTAGGGAAACTTAAAAATCCAGGTTTAGGACATCATTTTCAATGGAATAATGTCGATATAAAATATAATGTACTGTATGCTGTTGGTTATGTTAATGGGGAACAAGTTGCTAAAGATTATATTGTTTTAAACAACTTGCCAAAAGCACCTCATTTTAATGATTTAATAGAAGAAACTGATGATGTTTTAAAGTCAGAAGAAAATTTAAATTACTTGTATCGTGTTAATAGTGGCGGTGATGATTATAAAGATTCTTATGGAAACACATGGTTAGCCGATGTACATAAAACAGATGTTAATACTTGGGGATCTTTATCATGGACAGATGATTTTAATGATTTACCTGCCTTTTATGCGAGTCAGCGTCAAACATACGATCCTATAAAAAACACTAAAGATTGGAGTTTGTTTCAAAGTTTCAGATATGGTGCAGATAAACTGAAATATGAATTTCCAGCAGCGGAAGGCGATTATCAAGTCGAACTCTATTTTATAGAGCCCTGGTATGGAACTGGTGGCGGTATGAATTGCAAAGATTGGCGCGTTTTTGATGTTGCTATAAATGACGAAGTGGTTTTAAAAGATTTTGATGTTTGGAAAGAAGTAGGGCATGATTCAGCAATAAAAAAGACCTTTAAAGCAAAGAGTAAAAACGGAAAAATAACAATTTCATTTCCAAATATAGGGTCTGGGCAAGCGGTTATTTCGGCAATAGCTGTTGCTACAAAAGATGAAAATATGAAGCCAGCAAAAGCATCATCAAAAAATATTTTAGAAGTAGATGCTAATGTGCCGTTTCAAATGGGTTCATGGTTAAGTGAAAACCAAAAACAATATCAAGATTCAAATATTAGCTTCACAAAATTACCTTCAGAATTGCATGGAGCTGATTATATTCGGTTTTCAAATTCAGATAAAAATGATGTTTCAGGAACCTTTACTTCTAAAGAGAATGCCAATGTTTATGCAATGGTAGATTCAAAAACAAAGAACACATCTTTATGGTATAATGATTTCGAAAAAACAAATGATACGGTTGTAAATTCGACAGGAACAAAATTTAACGTGTTTAAAAAAGAGGTTAAAAAAGGTGAACAAGTAGCCTTTGGAAAGCTTGATAATGCTATGTATTCCATAGCAGTTGTTCCAACATATTCGATGGAAGAACAGGATAATCGAACCATTCTTAAGTTAGAAGCTGAAGATGCAAAAACCAAAGGGAAAGGCATTAAAAAAGCGTTTTTTAAGAAAAGTGATTATGTTGAGTTTACCGAAAACACAGAAAACAGTATTACATTTATAGTAAATCCAGGAGTCGCTAACATTTATTTGATGCGTTACCGATTTATGAATATGAATGATAAGCCTGTAAAAGTGCGTTTAAAAATTGAAGATGCCAACGGTATTTTATTGCGAAATGATGATATAGAATTTCCTATAAAGAATAAAAAATGGAAAATTTTAAATACCACTTCTGGCGGATTTATTAATGCAGGAACGTATAAAATCACATTAGAATCAAATAATATGAAAGGATTACGAATAGAATCGTTTGAATTTCAATAAAAGAGAAAGTCTAAATACAATGGAGAGAATTTTTGCTGAATATCTTATAGAAACACCATACGATGTAGAACAAGCAGCTGCGGTATTAGCAGGCGAACAATCTTCGGGAACTTTTGTTTCTGTACCAGGTGAAACAGAAGCGTTAAAACAGCGTTTTGCAGCTCGAGTGGAAGATATTGAATTGTTGGAGGTGGTTGATGCGCCTTCTATTCCAGGTGGTATGATTCCTGGTAAAAAATATCAAAAAGCAAAAGTAAAAGTAAGCTGGTCTATTGAGAATTTTGGCTATAACTTGCCTGTCTTAATTAGTACTTTACAGGGGAATCTTTATGAAATCACCCAGTTTACGGGCTTAAAGTTGATGGATTTAGAATTACCAGATACGTTTAAAAATCATTATAAAGGGCCGCAGTTTGGCATAAAAGGATCAAAAGCTTCTTGTGGTGTAGGTAGTGAACGCCCTATGATTGGAACCATTATAAAACCAAGTATTGGCATGTCGGTTGAAGAAACGGCAACATTGGTACAAACATTAATTGATGCAGGTATCGATTTTATTAAAGATGATGAGTTAATGGGATCTGCTGCTAATTCTCCTTTTGATGAGCGCGTGAAAGCGATTATGAAAGTAATTAGAAATAATGAGCAGAAAACAGGAAAAAAAGTGATGTATGCGTTTAATATTTCTGATGAAATTGACGCTATGCAACGCAAATATGACCTCATAGTTAAAGAAGGTGGTAGTTGTGCCATGATTAGCATAAATAGTGTTGGTTTGGCAGGTACAAAGAAACTTTGTGATAATGGTCAGTTAGTTATTCACGGACATAGAAATGGATGGGGCATGTTAAACAGACATCCTATGTTGGGCATAGAGTTTCCAGCCTATCAAAAAATACAACGTTTAGCCGGTGTCGATCAGTTACATGTAAACGGTATTCACAATAAGTTTTGGGAGTCTGATGATTCTGTAGTAACATCAATAAATGCTTGTTTAAAACCTTTTTTAGGCGGACATGAAATTTTACCAGTAGTATCTTCAGGGCAATGGGGCGGACAAGCTATGGAAACTTACAGAAGAACACAAACAACAGATTTATTGTATATGGCTGGTGGCGGCATTTTGGCACATCCAATGGGGCCAAAAGCAGGTGTTAATGCATTACAACAAGCATGGGAAGGCGCAGTAAATGGCTTGTCTATTGAAGAAACAGCAAGTCAACATAAAGAATTTGCAGCATCGGTTAAGAAATTTTCTAAATAATGGGTCAGGAAAATAAAATACTATTAGCATTTTACGGTGATGATTTCACGGGTTCTACAGATGCTTTAGAGTTTTTAACATTAGCAGGTGTGAAAACAGTTTTATTCCTAAAAATACCAGGGCAAAAAGACTTAGATAAGTTTGAAGGTATTCAAGCCATCGGGTTAGCAGGAAAAAGCAGATCGCTATCACCTGATGAAATGGAACAAGAATTAATACCAGCATTTAAAAATTTAAATAGCTTTAAGCCTGCGCATTTTCATTATAAAGTATGTTCGACGTTCGATTCTGCACCACATGTTGGAAATATTGGAAAAGCAATAGAAATTGGAAGTGACGTTTTTAATCAAAAAACTGTGATGGTATCACCATCAGCCCCACATTTAGGACGTTATTGTGTGTTTGGAAATTTATTTGCAAAAATGGGGACTTTCGGAAATGGTGAGATTTATAGGATTGATAAACATCCATCTATGAGTAAGCATCCTGTAACACCGGCTACAGAAGCTAATTTAACCGTTCATTTAGCAAAACAAACCTCTAAAACTATAGGACTTGTAAATTTAAACACGATAGAAAAAGGAGCAGAAGCAGTGTTTGATGAAATAGAAGATAATACAGAAGATATTTTGTTTTTCGATGGCTTTAATAAAGATCATTTACAAACTATAGGAACGGTGTTTCATCAATTAGCTAATAATGAAACTGTGTTTTCTGTAGGATCATCTGGAATAGAAATGTCATTAGGGCTTGCTTGGAAACAACAAAATATTATAGGTGATTCTAAAGTATTCAATCCTTTAGGGAACGTTGGTCCTATATTGGTATTATCAGGTAGTTGTTCGCCTGTTTCAGCAAAACAAATTGAATACGCATTAGATAGCGGGTTTGAAGAAGTTGCTCTAGGAAGTAATGCGGTAGATGTTCAGAATCATTCAGAAATCATTCAGAAATCAGTAGCTACAGTTGTTGAAAATTTCAAACAAGGAAAAAGTACAGTCATACATACAAGTATAGGACCAAATGATCCTCGTATTGATGAAACAGAGCAGTATTTTAAAACTCAAGGCTTAGCAGAAGAAGCGATTCAAAAACAATGTAGTAAAATTTATGGAGGTCTTATTGGTCAAATTACTAAAAAGATCGTTTCAGAAATTAACATAAAACGCATAGTTTTTGCAGGAGGCGATACCTCAAGTTATGCGGCTTCAGAATTAAATATTTCTGCGCTTGAAATGATTGCGCCATTAGCTCCAGGAGCTCCATTGTGTAAAGCAATTTCAGATGATGAATTTGTAAACGGATTAGAATTAAATTTTAAAGGCGGTCAAGTAGGAACCGATAATTATTTTATAAAAGTTTTAAAAGGAGAAAAGTTATGAAGGGAAAAACATTAGGTTTTGTACACACATCGGCAACATTAGTACCAATATTTCAGCAATTAACAAATGAGTTTATATCAGGTGCTGATACTTTTAATATTGTTGATGATAGTGTGATTAAAGATGTAATAAATAAGAATGAATTAACACCAAATACAGCGGCAAGAGTTGTAAGCCATATTCAAGCAGCAGAAGCTGCTGGAGCCGATGTTATTTTAGCAACTTGTTCGTCAATAGGATCTGCTATTGAAACCGCAGCAACTTTATGTAATGTTCCTGTTATTAGAGTCGATCAAGCTATGGCTGATGAAGCGGTTCAAATTAGTAACAAAATTGGTGTTATTGCTACATTACCAACAACTTTAGAACCAACAAGCGATTTGGTTAAAAGAAGAGCTGAGGTTGCAGGTAAGAATGCGACCATTACTTCAAAATTATGTGAAGGTGCATTTGAAGCATTAATGAGTGGAGATGGCGCAAAGCATGACGAAATGGTTGCTAGCGGATTAAAAGAATTAATGAAAGAGGTTGATGTTATTGTTTTAGCCCAAGCATCTATGGCGCGTGTGGTTGATGGTTTAAGTGCAGATGAAAAGTTAGTGCCTATTTTAGCAAGTCCAGCTATTGCTATGAAGAAATTGGCTGAGGTATACTTTTAAAAAAAGTACCAATAACTAAACTAATTTAAAACCACCACCACAATGCGTAAATATTTTCTTTGGTTAGCCCCTATATTATTAGTCGTTTTTCTTTTCGGATTTATTCAAGACAATGAATTGGTTTGGAAAGTAGGGTTGCTTTCAATGATTTCAAGTTTTGCCATTGGTGTTGGTTCATTGAAAGCTTTAAAAGATTACCAATATACCTTTTGGATTATAGCTGCTGTATTTGCGGGGTTATTGTTTCCAGATTTTTTCTTAAATATTGGAGGTTTCGATTTGCGTAATAAATGGCTTATTCTCATAATTATACAATTGGTTATGTTTGGTATGGGTACTCAAATGAGTATAAAAGATTTTACAGGGATTAGAAAATCTGGTAAAGCAGTACTTATTGGTTTATTAGCGCAATTTACCATCATGCCAATTATTGGTTTTACTATGGCAAAAATCTTTGGTTTTGAACCAGAAATAGCGGCGGGCATTGTTTTAATAGGTTCTTGTAGTAGTGGTTTGGCGTCTAATGTAATGACATATATAGCCAAAGGCGATTTGGTTTTATCGGTTACTGTTACAGCTATTTCAACTTTAACAGCACCAATAATGACAACCTTGCTTATGAAAATGTTTGCAGGTACTTTTATTGAAATTGATTTTTTCAGTATGATGATGAATATTGTGAAAATTGTATTGGTGCCTCTTTTGGCAGCTATGATTCATGATGCTTTAAAAATATATGGATCAGGAATAAGAAAAAAAATCAACATCCTGTCTATACTATCTGGTATTTGGTTGGTTGGAGTCTTTTTCTTTAGAAATCATTTAGCATTATCAGGAACTAGCACAACAAGTAATGCATTGGAAATTGTCAGCTTTTTAGCAGCTGCTTTTGTTGTTGGGAGTTTATATCATTTATTATATAAAGCGTATTCTAATATAGATAAATTTATGCCCTATTTTTCTATGTTTGGTATCGTTTATTTTACTTTAGTTACTACGGCTGCAGGCAGAGATAATTTAATTCAAATAGGTGTTTTGCTTTTTGTTGCAGCCATACTTCATAATAGCGCAGGTTACTTTTTTGGGTATTGGTTAAGTAGATTAGGGGGCTTGGACAAAGTGAAAAGTCAAACCATAGCTTTCGAAGTTGGCTTGCAAAATGGAGGAATGGCTTCTGGTCTAGCAGGTTCTATGGGGAAATTAGCAACTTTAGGTTTAGCCGCTGCTGTGTTTAGCCCATGGATGAATATTTCGGGTTCTTTGTTGGCAAATTATTGGCGTAAGCGAAGAGAAAACAAAGCGAAGTAGATTTAGTAGAAATTCTGTAAAATAATTAATGCCTTTTTATTACTTCATATGTTTATATAATAGGTTAACATTTTATTGTAACTTTTACGAAAATTTTTTATTAATCAGCATAAGTAAACGTATTAAGTGGTAGAGAGTAATTGTTTTTACTTTTTTTACTATAAAACCTTCGTTTGTTTATGATTATTTTCTTTTATTTGTATTATGGCTATATTACCGAACAAGCGTCGTGAAAAAATTATCGAATTTCTCCAAGAAGATGGGTCTGCTAAAGTAGTAGATTTAGCAAAATTGTTTAAAGTTACAGAAGTAACAATAAGACAGGATTTAGAAAAATTAGAAAAACAAGATTTAATTATTAGAGAGCATGGAGGTGCTTATTTAAAGAATATTGAAGATAATGTTAAAAACTTTTCTTTAGTACAGCAAGATAATTTGGGAGAAAAAGAAGTGATTGCTCTTAAATGTCTTGATTTTATTGAAAGTGGAGATACTATTATTTTAGATTCAGGTAGCACAACTACTGAAATAGCTAAGAAGTTAATAGGTTATAAAGATCTTACTGTTATAACGAATGCTTTAAATATTGCTTTAATGTTAGGTACAGAACCTGGAATAGAAGTGATAATGACTGGAGGTGAATTTAAGCCGCCAACATTGTCTTTGACAGGTCAAAAAGCTGCCGACTTTTTTAAAGGGTTGAATGTGCAAAAGTTATTTTTAGCAACAGCAGGAATTTCCCTTAAATCTGGTTTAACTTATCCTAGTATTAGTGATTTAGTTGTTAAAAAATCGATGATTGATGCTGCAGATATTACTTATTTAGTTGCTGATAGCTCTAAAATAGGAAAAAGTGCATTAGCTAGTTTAGGGGCGCTTTCGTTGATTGACTATATAATTACTGATCCTGGAATAGGAGAAAAAGATAAAGAGATATTTAAGCGTCATGAAATTGAAGTCATTATAGCTTAATAAAAAGAATATTAAAATTTATAAAAATAAAATGTCAAAGTCAGTATTAAGTATAGGGATAATAATAGGGAATCGTGATTTTTTTCCTGATAGTTTAGTAGAAAAAGCAAGAACAGAAATTCTAGAAGTTTTTTCAAAACTAAACATAAAGCCTATTTTATTAGAAACAACAGATACTAAACTAGGTGGTGTTGAAACTTATAAGGATTCACAAAAATGTGCAAATCTATTTAAAAAACATAGTGCTGAGTTAGCAGGATTTTTAGTGCTTTTGCCAAATTTTGGAGATGAAAGAGGTGTTGCAGATACTTTAAAATTAGCAAACCTAAACGTACCTGTATTAGTGCAGGCTTATCCAGATGAATTATCTAAAATGAATGTGGTTAATCGTCGCGATTCTTGGTGTGGTAAAATATCGGTATGTAATAACTTATATCAATATGGTATAAAATATTCATTAACTAGCCAACACGTTTGTCATCCAACAGATCCTGTTTTTCAAAAAGATTTAAGCGATTTTGTTGCTGTTTGTCGTGTTGTAAAAGGTTTAAGAAATGTTAGAATTGGTGCTGTTGGAGCAAGACCAGGTGCTTTTAATACGGTGCGCTATTCAGAAAAAATATTACAAAGAAATGGTATTACTGTTACTACGGTAGATTTATCAGAAATACTAGGAAAAGCAAATAAATTAACTAAAGATGATGCTTCTGTAAAAAGACATTTAGAAAGTATTAATGCATATGCTTCAAAAGGAAAAACGCCTAATGAAGCGATGTTGCAAATAGCAAAGTTAGATGTGGTTTTAAATGGATATGTAGAGGAATATGAGTTAGACGCTACAGCTATTCAGTGTTGGACATCTTTACAACAAAATTTTGGTTGTAACGTGTGTACAAGTATGAGTATCATGTCAGAAAATATGATGCCATCGGCTTGTGAAGTAGATGTTACAGGAACTCTAAGTATGTATGCTATGCAATTAGCATCGGGGTCTCCAAGTGCTTTAGTAGATTGGAATAATAATTATGCAGACGATCCAGAAAAATGTGTGCTATTCCATTGTGGAAACTGGGCAAAATCATTTTTACCAGATATTGAAATAAGTAATGCGCCTATTTTAGGAACTAGTGTTGGTGTTGAAAACACCTATGGTGCTTTAGATGGTCGTACACCAGCAATGCCGCTTACTTATGGAAGGATTAGTACAGATGATCCTAAAGGAATTATAAAAGCATATATAGGTGAAGGAGAATTAACAGACGATCCTCTAAAAACTTTTGGTAATAGAGCCGTTGCAAAAATTGGAGACTTGCAAGGTTTAATGAATCATGTATGTACTAATGGTTTTGAACACCATGTAGTAATGAATGCTTCAAAAACAGGAAAAATTCTAGAAGAAGCTCTAGGAAATTATATGGGTTGGGATATTTATAATCATAAAGGATAACTGATTAGAATTCTCATAAATTAGAAAGAATGACGAATAAAGAACTAAAATTAAAATCTGTTTTCTTAAGAAGAAACCTTCTTAAATACATTTATAAAGCTAAAGCAGGACACACTGGTGGAAGTTTATCATGTGTAGACACGCTAAATGTTTTGTATAATAGAGTTTTAAATGTAGATCCAGCAGATTCTAAAAATCCAAATAGAGATCGATATATTCAAAGTAAAGGTCATTGCGTTGAAGCACTTTTTGTTACGATGGCAGATAGAGGTTTTTTTCCAGAGTCCGATTTAGATACGCTTTGTAAATACCAATCACATTACATAGGACATCCAACTAAAAAAGTGAATGGTGTTGAACAAAATACAGGAGCACTTGGTCATGGATTACCAATATGTGTTGGTGAAGCTATTGCTGCAAAATTAGATAATAAAACACATCGTGTATTTACTTTGTTAGGCGATGGTGAATTACCAGAAGGTTCTAACTGGGAAGCTTTTTTATCGGCATCACATTATAAATTAGATAATTTATATGCCATTCTAGATTACAATAAGCAACAAATAACAGGCAGTAATACTGAAGTGATGAATACCGATTCGGTTCGCGAAAAGCTAGAAGCTTTCGGTTGGGCAGTTAAAGAAGTAGATGGTCATAATCTTGAAGAAATAGAGGAAGCTTTAAATAACGGGCCTTTAGAACCTGGGAAACCAAGTTTTATTATAGCGCATACTATTAAAGGAAAAGGAGTTAGTTATATGGAGGGCAATTTAAAATGGCATCATGGTGTACCAACGCCAGAAGAATACGAATTAGCCTTGTCGGAATTAAATGAAGCGGAAGCATTAATCTAAAGTTATGGAGTTAGATAAAATAGAAGAGAAAGATTTGAAAATGGGTAAAGCTAATCAGGTGGTTTTTTCTGAAACCATGCAAGCTTTAGCTGAAAATGATAAAAATATTATTACCGTAACTAGTGATTCTCGTGGATCAGGGAAATTAGTGCCTTTCGGACAAAAATATCCTAATCAAATAGTTGAAGTAGGTATTGCAGAGCAAAACTTAGTAGGTGTTGCAGCAGGATTAGCTTCGGCAGGTAAAAAAACATTTGCAATATCTCCAGCTTGTTTTTTGAGTGCACGTGCGCTAGAACAAATTAAGAACGATGTGTGTTATTCAGATAACCCTGTAACATTAGTCGGTATTAGTTCTGGAGTTAGTTATGGTGCTTTAGGAACAACACACCATAGTTTGCATGATTATGCAGTACTTCGTGCTATAAATAACTTAATTATTGTAGCGCCTGCAGATAACTTTGAAACAGAACAAGCGGTTCGTTTAGCAGCAGAATCAGATAAACCTATTTACATGCGTTATGGAAAAAAAGCCATGCCATTTTTAAATGAAGACAATAAAACGTTCGAGTTTGGAAAAGGTCGTGTTGTTAAAGAAGGTGATGATATAGTAATTATAGCAACGGGCGAAACTGTTTATCCAGCTTGGTTAGCAGCTAAAATGCTTGAAGATAAACACGGTGTAAAAGCAACGGTTGTAAGTATGCATACCATTAAACCTTTAGATGTTAGTTTATTAAAAGAGTTAGCTTCTAATGGTAGACCAATTATTACTGTTGAAGAACATATGGTTAATGGTGGTTTAGGTGAGGCTTGTGCATCTTATTTATTTCAAAGCGGATTCAAAAATAAGTTTAAAATAGTAGGAATACCAGACGAGTATACGGTTACAGGTTCTCAAGTAGAAATTTTTAATCACTATGGTATTTCACAAGAAGGATTATATAATACCTGTAAAGAACTATTAGTTATTTAAAAATTAGATTTTTATGACCAACATACCAACTAAACTATTTACACCACAAAATCTAATCATATTATTACTTGCATTATTTACATTACCTAGTTGTAATAATAAAAAGAATGATGAGCTTAAAAAAGTAGCAGTAGTTATTTCAACCTTAAACAATCCATGGTTTGTTGTGTTGGGAGAATCTGCTGCAGAACGCGCCAGAGAATTAGGTTATGAAGCTACTATCTTCGATTCTCAAAATAATACATCTAAAGAAGCAGAACATTTCGAAAATTTAATAGCAGCAGGTTACAGTGCGGTTTTGTTTAATCCTACCGATTCAGAAGGGTCTGTTTCTAACGTAAAACGAGCAAAAACAGCAGGTGTTCCTGTTTTTTGTATGGATAGAGAAGTTAATTCTTTAGACGCGGCTACATCTCAAATTATTTCAGATAGTTTTTCAGGCTGTGTTGAGTTGGGAGCGTATTTTGTTAGAAAACTGAATAAGAAAGGTAAGTATGTTGAATTATTAGGATTAGTAGGCGATAATAATACTTGGAACCGATCAAAAGGGTTTCATAGTGTAGTAGATCATTTTCCTGAGTTGGAAATGGTGTCGCAACAAAGTGCCGATTTTGATAGAAGTATAGCTATGGATAAATTGGAATCGGTGATGCAATCCAATCCAGATATCAATGCCGTTTTTTGCGGAAATGACGCTATGGCTATGGGAGCTTATCAAGCGTTAGTAGCAGCTGGAAAAGAAAAAGAAGTTATGATTTTTGGCTTTGATGGAGAAGATGATGTTATGAATGCTATTGCCGATAAAAGAATTATGGCTACTGTTATGCAATCTCCTAAAAATATGGCTAGAACTGCTGCAGAACTAGCTGATGAATACATAAAAGGTAAAAGAGATTTCAGCGCAAAAACACCGCTTCAGGTAGAAGTAGTTACTCAAGAAAATATTAACGATTTTGGTGCTTACGGTTCAAAGAATTAATCTGAAACAGGATATTCAGTAAGATTTTAAACCTTCATAAATAAAGCATTAATTTATATAATTTACATATAAATGAAGAAAATTATTAAATACATTATTATAGCAGTTATTGTAATTGTGTCTCTTTATAATTCTGTTTATTTCGAATCATTAGATAAAGTTAAAAAAGGACAAGAAGCATTAGTGTTTGATGCCAAAGAATATGCAAGTGATTTCATGACTAATAAAAAAGAAGCTTTGCTAGCTATAGATGCAAGTGAATTTTTATTAGAGGCAGTAAAAGATGTTAAAAGCTATGCTGAGCAAAATGGTAAAAAGCTTGGGATTAGTAATGATTATAATTTTATTTTGGAAGGAAATGCTACAGTTATTTCTATTGAAGAAGAAAATGTTATTGTTCAACTTAATGAGAATAACGAACAAAATATAAAGATTGCTACCGATTTTATTTTTGGTAATGCCATTAGAGATGGAAGTGCTTTAGCTGATATTGGGACTTTTCAAAACACGATGGATTTTAATACTATTTCAGTTGAATTAAACAATATTGTGAGAGAGACTATTGTGCCTTCTTTTTTAAAAACAGTAAAAGAAGGTGATGCCATATATTTTAAAGGCGCTACTAAAATCAATATAAAAAATCCTGATTTAAAAGAGTTAAGAGTGATTCCACTTATTTTAAAACTTAATAATTAAGACTTTGGAAAATCAACCTAACATATTATTGCAAGCCAAAAGTATTACTAAAAAATTTGGAGGTGTTGTTGCGTTAAACGATGTAAATCTTGATGTACATACAGGAAAAGTAAATGTTATAGTTGGTGAAAATGGTGCAGGAAAATCGACCTTGATGAAAATTTTATCTGGTGTATATCCTGACTATGAAGGGAAACTGCTTTTAAATAATGAGCAAGTTAACTTTAATAACCCAAAAGAAGCTATGCAAAAAGGGATAGCTATAATTCATCAAGAATTAAATTTAATTCCTTATTTAAGCATTGCCGAAAATATTTTTTTAGGAAGAGAAATACAAAATGCGTTTGGAATCATTGATTCTAAACAAATGAATCAGAAAACCAAAGAACTGTTAACGCGTTTAGATTGTAACTTAAATCCGAAAACCTTAGTTTCTGAGTTACGAGTAGGAGAACAACAACTTATAGAAATTGCTAAAGCACTTTTAGAGGAAGCTAAAATAGTTATTATGGATGAGCCTACTTCGGCGATTTCAGATACCGAAGTGGAGTCCCTTTTTAAAATTATAGCATCACTTAAAAAAGACAATGTTTCCATTTTATACATTTCTCATAAACTAGATGAGCTTTTTGTAATTGCTGATAGATTTATTGGTTTAAGAGATGGTAAAACGGTTGGAACTATTGAGAATGCAAAAGATGCTAATAAAGACGATCTTATTCGTTTAATGGTTGGTAGAGATATAAAAAATCTATATAAGAAAGATGATGTTCCGTTTGGAGATGAAATTCTTAGGGTAGAAAATATTTCACTTCCAAACCCAAATAATAAATCTAATTTTTTAATAAAGGACATCAATTTCACTGTTAAAAAAGGAGAGGTTTTAGGGGTTTTTGGATTAATGGGAGCTGGAAGAACAGAGTTGCTTGAAACGTTGTTTGGGTTACACTCAAAAGTTATGTCTGGATCTGTTTTTGTTGATAATAAAGCTGTAAAAATAAAATCGGTAATGGATGCCATTGAAAATGGTTTAGGACTGGTTCCTGAAGATAGAAAAGAAGATGGTTTGGTTTTACAGATGGAGATTAGTAAAAATGTTAGTATGGCTAACATTGATGAGGTTGTAAAAAACGGATTTTTAAATACTAGATTAGAGGCACTTCTTTCTAAAAAATATATAGAATCTCTTAAAATTAAAACGCCTTCAGAAAAACAGCTTTCTAAAAATTTGAGTGGCGGGAATCAGCAAAAGGTTGTTTTATCTAAATGGCTTGCTACTACACCTAAAGTTTTGTTTTTAGATGAACCAACACGTGGTATTGATGTAAATGCTAAGAATGAAATTTATCACCTCATAAATAATTTAGCAAAGGACGGATTGGGAATTATAGTTGTGTCTTCTGAACTTCCAGAAATCATGGCTATTTCAGATAGAATATTAGTTTTGAGTAATTCAAGAATTTCAGGAGAATTTAATCAAGAAAATGCAAACGAACAGGTTATTATGAAAGCAGCTACTTCATAGCTTTTTTGTAAAAAAATATATAAACAATAACTAAATAAGACGATCATAAAATGACAGATGTAAAATCTACTTTAGTAAAATTTCAATCAATTATAGCGCTATTAGCGTTGTGTATTGTTTTAACTGTCTTATCTGATAAGTTTTTCACTTTAGAAAACGGGTGGAATATTGCAAGGCAAATATCTATTAATGTTTGTATTTCTGTAGGGATGACTCTAATTATACTTACTAAAGGTATCGATCTTTCAGTAGGTTCTATGTTAGCTTTTAGTGGTGCGGTAACTGCTGGACTTTTAAAATATGGGTTAGAATTTCCTGCCACCGATACTTATATTGGATTTACTGTTTTTGGAGCTATTTTAGCAGGTATTAGTATTGGTGGAATACTAGGTGTTTTTAACGGTTGGATGATAACGAAGTTTAAAGTGCCACCATTTGTAGCTACATTGGCTATGTTAACAATTGCGCGTGGTGCAACGATGTTGTGGACAGGTGGATTTCCAATAACAGGCTTAGGAGAAAATTTTGCTTTTATAGGAACTGGTTGGTTTTTAGGAATACCAATGCCTGTTTGGATTACTGTGGTAGTGGTTATTGTAGCTGTTATATTGACTAAGAAAACAAAGTTTGGTAGACATATTTATGCTATTGGAGGCAATGAAAGTGCAGCAAGATTATCTGGCATAAATATTAATAAAGTAAAAATATGGGTGTATGCCATAGCAGGTATTTTAGCTGCGGTTGGTGGAATTATTCTAACTTCTCGTTTAGATTCTGCACAACCAAATGCGGGTATGAGTTATGAGTTAGACTCAATTGCCGCAGTTGTTATTGGAGGTACATCATTATCCGGAGGTAGAGGTTCAATTATGGGAACTGTTCAAGGAGCGCTTATTATTGGTGTGCTAAATAGTGGTTTAGTATTGCTTAACGTATCGCCTTTTTGGCAACAAATAATTAAAGGTTTAGTGATTTTAGTAGCTGTTATTATGGATAGATTGAATCACCCAAGCGAAGATTAAAAAACAATTACCTTTTTAAAGTAAAATTATACATGTCAAAATCATATATTTTATCAATTGATCAAGGAACTAGCGGAACAAAAGCAATCATTTTTGATGAATTTGGAAAGGTGGTTATTAAAACAACTGAACCTTTAAAGTCTTATTACCCTGAATCTAGTTTTGTAGAACAAGATCCACAAGAAATTTATCAATCGGTTATAAATGCTGTTACAAATTGTATAAATCAATTTAAAGAGCAGTTTCCTGGACAAGAAAATAGTATTGTGTCTTGTGGTATTTCTAATCAAAGGGAAACGTTTGTGTTATGGGATAATAACGGAAAACCTATTCATAATGCTGTGGTTTGGCAATGCAAACGTTCTGTGGAAGTATGTGAGCGTTTAAAAGAAAATAACTTAGAAAGGGAGATAAATACTAGTACAGGGTTAACAATAGATCCTTATTTTTCAGCTACAAAGGTAACTTGGTTATACGAAAACAACGATGTTGTCAAAGAAGCAATAGATACTGGTAATGCGTTTTTCGGAACTGTTGATACTTGGTTACTTTATAAACTTACTGGAGGAAAAAGTTATAAAACTGATTACACCAATGCTTCTCGTACGTTGTTTTATAATATTTATGATTTAGAATGGGATGCGTCTCTTTTAAAAGCATTTAAAATTGAAAATATAAACCTGCCTGAAGTTACTTTTTCTTCAGATAATTTTGGAGATTCTACTTTTGAAGGCGTTTTTAATAAACCGCTTCCTATAACAGGTATGATTGGAGATTCGCAAGCAGCTTTTTTTGGTGAAGAGTGTTTTGTTAATGGTATGGCAAAAGCAACTTTAGGAACGGGTTCTTCTATTTTGTGGAATGCTGAAAATATAGATAAGCAGGCCAATAATGGTATGTTGACCACTATTGGTTGGAGCATTGAAGGACAAGTAAATTATGCTATTGAGGGCGTAATTGTTAGTTGTGGATCTACTTTAGAGTGGTTAAAAAATCAATTGGATATTTTTACATCTCATAATGACATAGAGTCTATGGCAACATCTTTAAAAACAAATGAGGGTGTATATCTTATTCCTGCCTTTAGTGGTATGGGAGCACCTTATTGGCAAAAAGATTGGAAAGCCTCAATTCATGGTCTTACTTTTGGTACAACAAAAGAACATCTTGTAAGAGCAGCTCTAGAGTCTATAGCATTTCAGTTAAAAGATGTTATTCATTCTATAGAACAAGAAACGAATACGGCTTTAAAAGAATTAAAAGTTAACGGAGGTATTACAGCTAATGGCTTTTTAATGCAGTTTATTGCAGATTTACTAAAAACACCTATTGTAAATATGGGTATTACAGATGTCTCTGGATGGGGAGCAGCACTTGTTTCAGGTTTAGGAATTAAGTTATGGGAACAAATTAAAGATTTTCCTAAGTTACCTTCAGAGATGATAAAAAAGTATAGTCCGAATACTGATTATAATATTCCTAGCGAAGCATATCTAAATTGGCAATTTATTACTAAGCACAAAAAACAATAGCTTTGTGTTTCGTTAATTTTCGTTATTTTTCTTTTTTTTTCGAATTTCAGGACAGTACAGGATAGTTTAAATGATAAATTTTATTAAAATTGATATAGGAAATAAATCAGTAATTAGCTTAGTTACCTAATTGCGATTAAGTTTATTTTTTATAGTTAATTAGTTTTAGTATTTAGTGAGATTTGAATTATTATGTAATTCTTTTTTCCTTTAAAAAACAGGGGATACAAAATAATATTTTGCTTATTCCCTTTTTTTTTAAATTACTTGATATGAGTAATTTTAAAATAATACAGTGTTTTTTAAACAATATAGCTTTTAATTCTTATGAAGAATAATGACTTTAAAATACTTGAGAAGCTCAAAAATGGAGATTCACATGCTTTTAAAGAATTATTTGATTTATATTATTTACCTCTGAGTACTTATTCTTTAAAGTACTGTGATTCTTTTTCTTTAGCCGAAGATATCGTACAAGATTTATTTATTAAATTATGGAATGATAAGTTATACTTGAATTTTGATAAAAAAATAGGGCCTTATCTTTTTAAAGCAGTTAAAAATAATACGTTACAACAAATAAAATCGAAATATGTTTTTGAAAGCATTGAAGGTTTGGTAAATAAATTATTAGTAGAAGAGAATATTGATACTGAACACATAGACGAAAAAAGAAACCTATTATATACACAAATTGAGGCGCTTCCTAAAAAGAGTAAAGAAGTTTTTAAAGCAATTGTTTTAGATAATCTTAAATATAAAGAAGCAGCTTTAGAGTTTGGAATCACCGTGAATACAGTAAAAACGCATTATTCGAGAGCGTTAAAACAACTTAGAAATACTATTGAAATAATTATCCTTTTCTTCTTTATTTAAAAATATTTTATTTTTTTGTCACCCATTTTCAATGTTTTTTTATTATTAATATAACACACTTTATTGTTAATATAGAACACATAAATAATGATTGATGATAATCTCCATATAATAAGTCTTATTGCTGCTTATATTTCTAAAGAAATAAATGAAAAGGAATTTAAAGAATTAAATGACTGGATTAATAAAAGCCCTGAAAATGAAAAAATATTTTCAGATTATTTATTACTATACAAGAAATCTAGAAGATTAAATTTTATTAAAAAAGTTGACAAAGATGTTGCTTGGAATCTTATAAATTCTAAAACAAATAAAAAAGCTTCAAGTAAAAAACAGACAATTAAATTAACCTATTCTGTCTTTAAATACGCAGCCATTGCTGTTTTGTTTTTAGGAATTGGCTATTTATATCAAAGCAATTTTTTTCAAAACAACAATGAAATCAATATTCCAATAGATAGTATAACACTTCAACTCGAAAATGGAAACGTTAAAGTTATAAAAGAAGATGGTTCAACTGAAGTTGTTGATAAAAATGGAAATATTATTGGAAGTCAAAATGGCCAACGAATAATATATAGTAATGATATTAAAAAGGAAGTATTGGTATACAATACTTTAACGATTCCCTATGGTAAACGATTTGAGGTAAAACTGTCTGATGGCACTATAGTTCACTTAAACTCAGGGTCTTCTTTGAAATATCCAGTAAACTTTATTGAAGGAGAGAATCGTATAGTGTTTTTAAACGGTGAAGCCTATTTTTCAGTTACCAAAGATGTTAAACATCCTTTTATTGTTAATGCAGAAGGTTTAAATGTTAAAGTATTTGGTACAAAGTTTAACGTGTCTTCTTATTCAGAAGATAAAGAAACAAATGTCGTTTTAGTTGAAGGTTCTGTTGGTATGTATGCCAATAATGAAACAACAAAAGAAGGTACTATTTTAGTACCAGGTACTAAAGGATCCTTTAATAAAATTGATCAAAATATTTCTTCAGAAAATGTAGACACTCTTATTTATACTTCATGGATGGAAGGCGGCTTGTTTTTTAGAAAAATGACATTTAAAAATATAGCTAAAAAATTAGAGCGTCACTACAACAAGAAAATAATAATTTCAAATGAGCAATTAGAAAATGAAATATTCAATGCTAATTTTAAAGATGAACCAATTGAAAATGTTTTAGATTATTTTAAAGAAAGCTTTTTGATTAACTATAAAATTAATAACGAAACAATATATATTAATTAATCCTTATAAACCCTTATGCATATGAAATAAAAAAAACTAAAATCAATACTAAAAAAATCACTTTTATTCCTTGAAATTTGGATAAAAAAAACCGGAAAATGCTGCAACATTTCCCGGCAATATTTAAGTGATTAACTAAAATTAGTCATTCACCAATTAAACACTTTAAAAATATGAAAAAACTTCATAACAAAAGGGGTACTAACCAGCCTTTTATGAAATTTGATTTAAAAATGAAACTAACTACACTTTTTCTTTTTGCTTCGTTTTTTAGTATGTTGGCCAATAATGGTTACACACAGTCAATTACATTACATGTAGAAAATAAAACAGTAGCACAAATTATTGATAAAATTGAAGCTTCTTCAGAGTATAGATTTGTTTACAATACAAAATTTGTAGATCTAAGAAGAAAAGTTTCAATTGAAGTAGAAGATGTCAAAATTGAAACAGTTTTAGAAAGGTTGTTTTATAATACAAATACATCTTTTAAAATTAAAAACACACAAGTTGTATTAAAAAACAAAGAAATTGCTCTTAACACATTAGGAGCTAAAGAACCAGTAATTCACATAGAAATTCAAGAATATAAAGTAACTGGTAATATTACAGATGAATATGGGCAGCCTTTACCTGGTGCTAATATTCTTGAGAAGAGTACTACAAATGGTGTGCAATCAGATTTTGATGGTAATTTTTCTTTATCAGTAAAAGATGAAAATGCTATTTTAGTAGTGTCTTATGTTGGTTTTGTAACTCAGGAAGTTAAAGCCAATACTCAGACTAATATAAAAATTGTATTAAAAGAGGATGCTGCTGGTTTAGACGAAGTGGTAATAGTTGGTTACGGATCTCAAAAAAAATCTGATGTAACAGGTTCTGTTGCAAGAGCAGATTTAGAAACTTTTAGAGAGCAAGGTAACACAAGTATTGTACAGTCTTTACAGGGCTCTGTTGCAGGATTAAATGTTGGTGTTAGTACAGAAGCAGGTGGAGATGTAAGTTTTTCTGTAAGAGGACAAAATAATCTTGGAGGAGATGCAAGTGCCAATGCACCATTGATAGTTGTTGATGGTATTATTTTTAGAGGAACTCTGCAAGATATTAACCCTGATGATGTTCAATCGGTTGATGTATTAAAAGATGCAAGTTCTACAGCAATATATGGTTCACAAGCATCTAATGGGGTAATAATTGTAACTACAAGATCAGGTAAAAGTGGAGGAAGTGGAAAACCTACTTTTAATTATTCTGCTCGTTATAGTTTTAAGGAAGATGCCAATAGATTAACATATGGAACAGGAGAAGATTATTTAGATCAGATTAGAGCTTTTAATTGGAAATCAGCATTTTCACAAGGACCAAATTATGATCCAAATTTTGATGTCTTAACAGGTTTAGATCCACAAGAAGTTGCAGGTTATAACAACGGTACTAATGTTGATTGGCAAGACCTATTAACAAGAACAGGTTTTGTTAATAATCATAATTTAAGTATTGCAGGAAACACTGATAATATAACTTATTTTGTTTCAGGTTCTTTTTTAGAGAATGAAGAAATTATAATAGGTGATGATTATAGTAAAGTAACAGGTAGAATTAATTTAGAATTAAAACTTAATGATTGGTTGAAAATTGGTACAAATTCATTTGTTACCTCTGCAGATTATTCTGGTATAGAATTTAACAGGGCTGATATTACATATTCTCCTTTTGCTGCAGCATATGATGATGAAGGAAACCCTATACCAAAAGTAACCGAGCGTTTTGGAAATAGTACATTGCTTACTGCTAACGATTTAGATGTTGACAAGCGTACACATCTTAATACTACGCTTTATACGGTTATTGATATACCTTGGGTTAAAGGGCTGTCTTATAGAATGAACTATAATAATAGTACAAGAACAAGGAGGCATAATCAGTTTTTATATGCTACACCAGATCGTGTTGCTCAGGCTAGGAAAGACTTGTTTTTTAATAAAGATTGGACAATTGATAACATTCTATCTTATAATAGAACATTTAATGAGTTACATAATGTAAGTGCAACTTTTGTTTATGGTAGAGAAGAGCGTTATATTGAATCTACTGAAATTGGTAGTTCTAATTTTAGTAACGAGATTTTAGGTTTTAATGATTTAAGTTTAGCGGGTGTTCAGGATGTGCAGTCTGCAGCAGAAGAAGAAAGTAGCCTTTATCAAATGGGTAGACTTAATTATAATTATGGTGGTAAATATTTTATAACGGGTACTGTTAGACGAGATGGGTTTTCTGGATTCGGAAAGGATAATAAATTTGCTGTTTTTCCTTCGATAGCGTTAGGGTGGAGTATTTCAAAGGAGAAGTTTTTTGAAAACCTTAATGAGATTTTTTCAAATTTAAAACTTAGAATGTCTTATGGACAAAGTGGAAATAGAGCACTCCCTAGATATTCAACATTAGCAAAAGTAGACCAAAATAACGCATATGTTTTTGGAGATGGAGGACCTACTATTGGAGGTCAATTTACCTCAACAGTAGCAGCACCAAATTTAAAATGGGAAACAACTACCGGAATTAATATAGGTTTAGATTTTGCTCTTTTAAATAATAGAGTAACTGGAAATATTGAGTATTATAACACAGATACAGAAGATATTCTTATTAATATTGATATTCCATCAGTTAATGGTTTTTCTCAAGCTAGTGCAAATTTAGGTAAAGTACACAATTCTGGATTAGAGTTTATTATAAATTCTACAAACATTATTTCTGATAATTTTTCATGGTCATCAACTGTTAACTTTTCAACTAATAGGAATGAAGTCGTTTCAGTTTTAGGTAAAGATGATAATGGAGATGGAATTGAGGATGATTTACCGTCTTCAGGGTTTTTTATAGGAGAGCAATTAGGAGCAATATTTGATTATGAGATAGATCCAGATAATCCAATATATCAAATTGGTGATACCGATATTCCTGCAGGATCAGAGCCTGGTTTTTACAGACTTGTAGATCAGAATGGAGGCGGTATTTCAAGTGTTGATGATAAAGTTATTTTAGGAAGTACAGATCCAGCATATCGCTTTGGATTAACTAATAACTTTAAGTATAAAAATTTTAAGTTAGGAGTTTTTATAAATTCTATACAAGGAGGGAAAAATAATTATTTAGGAGATAATTCTTATTGGGAAATAGACCAATGGACATCTGGAGGTAAAGGTAAAGTAAATGGTTTACTGCCAGTTATAGTTGATTATTGGACGCCTGATAATCCAAATTCAGAATATCCATCACTTAGATATGATGCTTATGATGGTTCTAGACGAGCTAAAGTTTTTAGAGATAGAAGTTTTGTTAGGTTACAAGATGTGAACCTTAGTTATTCTTTTGATGATAAAATACTTGAAAAATTAGGTTTAAAACATCTTACTATGGTTCTTAGTGGTAAAAACTTAGCAACATGGACTAATTGGAAAGGTATAGATCCAGAAGCAGGTTTCCGAATTAGCTACGGAGAAAGACCAGTAACTCGTTCTTTTACTTTAGGTATCAATCTATCATTTTAATACATAAACATTTAAAAATAAGAATATGAAACATATAAAATATATTTGTTTAATTCTTTTATTTACAGCATTTGTTGGCTGTGATGAAGAAAAAATATTAGAAGAGACCCCATTAGATTTTACGACTGTAGATAACTCATATATTACTCCAAGTAATTTCGAAGCTGCTGTAGCTCAGTTGTATAATCAAGCAAGACGATATTTTGGAGATCCTGAAGGTTCTGCAACAGATATGGATGTCTGGTTTGGTACAGATGCTGGTTGGCATGCTAGAGAATTTCAATCGCATGTATATTCTCAATATGGTGGTTTTGGACCAGATAATAGTGATGTTGCCCAAAGGTGGACTGATGCATATAAAATGGTTTCAAATGCCAATACAGTAATTGGTAGAATAGCGGATGTTAATTTTGATAATGAATCAGCTAAAAATAGATTATTGACTGAAGCTCGATTTTTTAGAGCATGGGCATACCGAGCTTTAGTTTATTTATATGGAGATGTACCTCTTGTATTAGAAGAAGTTCCATCAGCAAGAAGAGATTTTGTTAGAGCTCCCAAAGCAGATGTTTTAGCTGCCATTATAGATGATTTAGAATTTGCTAAAGCTAATCTGCCAAGTTTAGGAGAAGAAGCTGCAGATGGTAGGTTAACTAAAGATGTTGCTAGACATTTTTTAGCAGAACTTTATATTACTGTTGGTGATAATGATAAAGCTATTACAAATGCGTCAGAAGTTATCGATAGTGGAAATTATGCTTTAATGCAAAATAGATTTGGTACTAGAGCAAGTGAACAAGGAGATGTATATTGGGATTTGTTTAGGTTAGGTAATCAAAATAGAAGTACAGGAAATACAGAAGGTATATGGCTATATCAAGTAGAGTATGAAACTTTAGGAGGTTATGGTCGTGCATCGGGAGATGCAAATTTTTGGGAACGTTTAATAGGTCCAGAGTATAATAGATTCACTTCTAAAAATGAAAACTTAGGGGTTAGAACTTTTATTTATGAGTCAACTTATCACGGGGGAAGAGGTCAAGCTTTTTTTAGACCAAGCACTCATGTTACACACGGTATTTGGAACAACGTCGATCCAACTGACTATGATAATGATATAAGAAACTCAGATAACAATGTGCTTAGAAAATGGTGGATAGATAACCCATTATCTGCACACTATGGAGATACAATTGATTTGCGTACAGATAGCAAGTTAGCTTATGAAACTTACTTAAATGCTGCTACTATTGAAAATGATTCTAATAGATATGTATATCCAGTATTTTTAAAACTGGTTCAGATAAATAATCATTTTGATACAGATTTAACCGATGGTAGTTTAAGCGCAGAACAAGAAACTTTGGCAACACAAACGCATAAAGATTTAATTGCGAGTTATGGTGGTGTTGGACCTAAAATGAATGGAAATGCTAGAAGGTATTTTGCAGATCATTATGCAGTAAGATTACCTGAAACGTTACTTTTAAGAGCAGAGGCTTATATGAATTTAGGAGGGGCTAATAATTTAGATTTATCAGCAGCTGATATTAATACTATTAGAAGAAGAGCAAATGCTTCGTTAATTTCAGGATCAGATGTAACTATTGATTTTATTTTAGATGAACGTTTAAGAGAATTGTTTTTAGAGGAACCTAGAAGATTAACATTAAATAGGCTTGGTTTGCTTTATGAAAGAACTAAAAAATATAATCATTATTCAAGTGCAAGTGTATCGCCACATAATAATTTATACCCTATTCCTAGTGTAGAGATTCAGAACAATACAGAAGCTGAATTAACTCAAAATGATGGATATTAAAAATAGTAAGTAGTTTTATTTTAGTTGAGATTGAAGGAAGTAATATATTCAATCTAGTTTTAGATCGGGAATGCTACAAAAATTTGAAGCATTCCCTTTTTTTTTGATTTTAGATATAAAGATTTATTATATTTAAAATAATTATATTTTATGATAAAAAAATAAATCAACAAATATGCATAAATATTTTTTAATAGTATTATTAGTAATTATATCACAAAGTTGTAAATCTAAAGTCGAAAGTACTGTTTATAATGTTTATGATTTTGGAGCTAAAGGAGATGGTGTAACAAACGACCAGGAAGCTATACAAAAGGCAATTGATGCTTGTGCTGCTAACGGTGGAACGGTTTTGTTAAATGATGGCGTTTTTTTAACAGGACAACTTCTTTTAGTAAGTGATTTAACTTTAAATATAGACTCAACTGCAACCGTTTTAGGAATTAAATCTGATGAGGAAACGCATTACCCGCATCATCTTATTGAAACAAAATTTCCAAATAGAATGTTACAAGACTGCCAAAGAAGATTAATCTACGGAAACAAAGTAAACAATGTTACCATTACTGGTGGTGGTATCATTAACGGACAAGGTGATTATGAGCCTTGGATGCATGTCAAGGAAATTGGAACAGAAAAAGACCGCCCTTCGATTCTTGCTTTTGTTGGATCTAAAAATATAACTGTATCAAATGTTCAACTTATTAAACCAGCATGTTGGACACAGGTATATATTGAGTCTGATAACATAATTATTAAGAATATTAAAGTAAACACAGGGAATTTAACACCAAACCGTGATGGTATTGATATTGTAGATTGCCATAATGTTTTAATAGAAGATAGTCTTATTCAATCTGAAGATGATGGCATTTGTTTTAAAAGCGGTAGCGAATACGGCTGTAAAGATGTTGTAGTTAGAAGATGTGTTTTAGATAAGTTAAATGTAAATGCTGGTAATTGTTTTAAGCTAGGAACCGATGGTTTAGGAAGTTTTATGAATTTTGATGTTTCAGAATTAACCATGAAAAATGCACATCAAAACTCTGCTTTGGTAATAGAATCTATGGATGGGGCAGTCATTGATAATATAAACATTAGAGATTCTAATATTACAAATTGTGGTCAAGCTATTTTTATGTTATTAGCAGATAGAAAACGTACTGTTCCTAATAGACAACCAAGAATAGGCGCTATTTCTAATATTCACTTTAAAAATATAATCGGAACTAATTTTACACAGCAATATCCTTCAATTATTACAGGTGTTGAAGGACATAATATTCAAAATATAACTTTTAAAAATCTAAATTTTGAATTAAAAGGAGGTGTAACTACAACAAACCAAACTGTTATGGAGTATGATGGTAAATACCCAGAAGGTAGCAAGTTTGGTAACACCAATGCGCATGGGTTTTTTATAAGACATACTGATAATGTGTTATTTGAGAATTGTAATATAACAAGTCAATTTAATGATTCTAGGCCTTGGCTAGTAAGTGAAAACGTTAGTAGTATAGAAATTAAGTAAATAGATTACCAACTAAACCACATAATATTTATAACCATTAAACTTTAAAACATGGAAAATTCAAGACGAACCTTTTTAGCATCAATTAGTATGTTGGCAGCTTACAGTGCCTTTCCAATTAATGCTTTCAATTTCGGGGCATCAAAAAAACTTAGAATAGTACTTGTAGGTACAGGCATTCGAGGAACGAGCTTTTGGGGGAAAAGGTTAGTTGATGAATATTCAGATATTTTAGAATTTGTTGGATTGAGTGATGTTAATCCTGGAAGATTAAAATATGCAAAAAAATATATAGGAACTAATTGTCCAACATTTATTGATTTTGATAAGATGTTGGTTGAAACAAAACCAGACTTAGTAATTGTTACTACAATGGATTCGACACACCATGAATTTATTATTAAAGGTTTAGAGTTTGGTTGCGATGTGCTTACTGAAAAACCATTAACTACAGATGAAAATAAAGCGCAAGCAATTTTAGATGCTGAAAGAAAATCTGATAAAAATCTCATTGTTGGTTTCAATTACAGATGGAGCCCTTATAGTACAAAAATTAAAGAATTATTAGCCAGTGGAACTATTGGTAAAATCACTTCGGTAGACTTTAATTGGTATTTAAATACGTATCATGGTGCGTCATATTTTAGAAGATGGCATGGTATAAAAGATAAAGGAGGCTCACTCTGGGTTCATAAGGCTACGCATCATTTCGATCTTGTAAACTGGTGGTTAGATTCAGACCCAGAGCAAGTTTTTGCTTATGGCAGCTTAGAGCATTATGGGGCTAACGGACCTTTTAGAGGAGATAGCTGTAGATCTTGTGAGCATAAAATAAATTGTGATTATTATTATGATATCACAAAGAATAAACGCCTTATGAATCTTTATGTAGATAATGAAAAACACGATGGATACATAAGAGATAATTGTCTGTTTAGAAAAGAAATTGATATTTACGATAAAATGTCGGCTCAAATAAAATATGCAAATAATGTAACGGTTAATTATTCATTAACAACCTATTCACCTTTTGAAGGATGGCGCATTGCATTTAATGGAACTGAGGGAAGAATTGAAGCTTCTTTAGATATCCCTTATGATAAAAAAGTAAATATAGATCAAGCAGAAATGCATGCTAAAGAAATGGAACAGAATACTTTAGAGGAAACTAATTTTGAATCCATAATTGTACATAAACTTTGGAATGATTTTGAGTCTGTTAAAGTGCCTTATGAAAAAGGAGGTCATGGAGGTGGAGACAAACGTTTACACGATAAGATTTTTAAAACTCCAAATACAGAAGACCCATATGAAAGAGCTGCAGGAATTAGAGATGGCATTATGTCTGCTATAATTGGAATAGCAGCTAGGAAAAGTATAGAGTCTGGAAATCCAATTAAAATTCAAGATTTAACAGATATTAGTCCAATGGCAAATAGAAATAAATAGGTGCCGTTGGCATAATTAAATCTTCAAATTTTTATTTGTTAAATCAGGATTTCTCATTAAAATATAGTCCATTTTTTTTAATGAGAAATCCTCTTTCGTTATTTATAACTTTAATATTTGAATTAAACATCAATTTAAATTGATGTTTAATTTTATCTGTTTATAGCTGTATCTTCAAAAGATATCTACTTCAGAAATGAAACACTTGAAGCATATTCTATAACTTTTGTTGCAATCTAATTAGGTAAAACAAAATCCCTAAATATTTAAATTATCTTAGATTTTTAATTAGGTTTTTACCCAAATAATCTCCTCCTTTTTTGCAAGTTATTTAAGGGTTAATGCCAAATAAATAAGTAGAATGACATTATATTCTTTTTTAAATAACGCACAAAATAATTTTTAGACATCAAATAAATTTAAATGAAATTAAAAAACATCTATTTAACCCTGTTTTCTTTACTCATCTTAGCATCATGCCAAACTAAACAATTTCAAAAAGTTGATAATGGCATTGTCGTATCTTTAAAAACTAGTGAAAAAAGTAAAGTAAAAAAACTCCGTATGGAAGTTTTAGGAGAAGAAATTATTCATGTTTCAGCAACTCCAGAAAATGAATTCGCTAAAGATTCAAGTTTAATTATCATGCCTAAAACAAAGACTGTTCCTTTTACGGTAAATGAACAAAATGATTCTATTGTTTTAGCAACGTCAAAATTGAATGTTTTTGTTTCTAAATTAAATGGAGGCATTAAATTTAAAGATACTGATGGTAAAACAATTTTAGCTGAGAAAGACGGTGGAGGTAAAACGTTTACATCATTCAAGGCAGATGAAACGGAAGCATATTCCATTCGTCAAATATTTAACTCACCTGATGATGAGGCTTTCTTCGGATTAGGTCAACATCAAGCAGACGAATTTAACTATAAAGGTAAAAGTGAAGAGTTATTTCAATATAACACCAAGGTTTCTGTACCTTTTATAGTTTCAAATAAAAACTACGGTTTATTATGGGATAGTTATTCTTTAAGCCGATTTGGAGATAGTAGACCATATCAACAATTAAATAGTGTATTTAAATTATACGATAAAAATGGCGTTCTAGGTAATTTAACAGGTACTTATGAAGCTCCAGAAAAAGGCGGTAAAAAACTGGTTCGCAAAGAACCTTCTGTTTACTTCGAAAATCAAAAAAGCATTTTAAATTTACCTGAAAACTTTCCGCTTAAAAATGCCGAAATTGTATATGAAGGTGATATAGAAGCATCTGAAACAGGATTACATAAATTCATCTTGTACTATGCAGGATACATAAAAGTCTATGTTGATAATAAATTAGTTGTAAAAGAAAGATGGCGTACAGCATGGAATCCTAATGCCTACAAGTTTCTAGTAAATTTAGAAGCAGGAAAACGCGTGCCTATTCGAATAGAATGGAAACCAAATGGAGGGAAATCTTACTGTGGTTTACGTGTTAGAACTCCAGAATTAGAAGAGGAAAAAGGGCAGCAAGTTTGGTGGAGTGAAATGAATAAAAACCTGAATTATTATTTTGTAGCAGGTAATAACATGGACCACGTTATTAAAGGATACAGAACCTTAACAGGTAAATCTCCAATCATGCCAAAATGGGCCATGGGTTACTGGCAAAGTAGAGAGCGTTATAAAACATCAGATGAAATTTTAGGAGCATTAAAAGGATTTAGAGATCGTAATATCCCTATAGATAATATTGTTTTAGACTGGAATCACTGGGAAGAAGACCAATGGGGAAGTCACGAATTTGACAAAAGTCGTTTTCCAGATCCCAAAGGTATGGTTGATTCTATACATGCTATGAACGGAAAAATGATGATTTCTGTTTGGCCAAAATTCTACCAAAACACAGAGCATTTTAAAGAGTTTGATGAGAAAGGGTGGATGTACCAACAAGCCATTAAAGATAGTATTAGAGACTGGGTAGGTCCAGGATATATAGGGTCTTTTTATGATGCCTATTCAAAAGATGCTAGAAAATTATTTTGGAATCAAATACATGAACATTATTACCCATTAAATATTGATGCATGGTGGATGGATGCTAGCGAACCAAATGTACTAGATTGTACAGATATGGAATATCGTAAATCATTACAAGGGCCAACATCATTAGGGCCAGCTGCAGAGTATTTTAATACCTATGCCTTAATGAATGCCGAAGCAATTTATAATGGTCAACGTGATGTGGCTCCTAATAAACGTGTGTTTTTATTAACAAGATCAGGCTTTGCAGGCTTACAACGGTATTCTACAGCAACTTGGAGTGGTGATATTGCTACACGTTGGGAAGATATGAAAGCTCAAATTTCGGCTGGATTAAATTTTGCAGTAAGTGGTATTCCTTATTGGACTATGGATATTGGTGGTTTTTGTGTTGAAGACAGATTTGTAGCAGCACAAAATCAATTTGATAAAAATGGAAAAGAATCTGCCGATTATAAAGAATGGAGAGAATTAAATGCACGTTGGTATCAGTTTGGTGCCTTTGCTCCATTATTTAGATCGCACGGACAGTTCCCTTTTAGAGAAGCATGGAATATTGCTCCTAAAGGACATCCTGCATACGAGTCTATTTTATATTATACCAATTTAAGATATCGTTTAATGCCATACATATATACTTTGGCGGGTAAAACATATTTTGACGATTATACTATTATGCGTCCATTGGTAATGGATTTTTCTAGTGATAAAACAGTAGAAAACGTAAGCGATCAATTTATGTTTGGACCATCAATCATGGTAAATCCTGTCTATGCTTATGGCGCAAAAAGCAGAGATGTTTATTTTCCTTCAGGGACTAATTGGTATGATTTCTATACAGGTAAAAAAATAAACGGAGGTCAAAAACTAAGTGTTGAAGCGCCTTATAAAAAAATACCATTATTTATTAAAGAGGGAGCTATCATTCCTGTTGGACCTGAACTTCAGTATGCAGATGAAAAAACCGCCGACACAATTGTTTTATATGTATACCAAGGTCAAGATGGAACATTTGAATTGTATGAAGATGAAAGTATAAACTACAATTATGAAAAAGGCCATTTTGCTAAAATTCCATTTCATTATAGTGAAGCAGATAAGACCTTAACAATTAGAGAACGTAAAGGTGAATTTAAAGGGATGCTTACTAATAGAAAATTTATAATCGTTGCTGTTAATAAAGAGAATCCAAAAGCATTTGAATACGATGCAACTGGAATTTCTGTTGATTATAACGGAAGTGAGCAAGTAGTAAAATTGTAAACAATTAATTAAAAATATAATTTATTAAGATGAAGAAAAATATATTAATAGTTACAGTAGTAGGTTTGTTTTTTTCGCTTCAATCTTGTAAACAAGAAGTAAAAAATGATTCAGCAATAGCTGAAGCAACAAACGCTTCAGAAAAGGTTTATCAACCAAAAGAATTTGATGCTTCAAAATTTGAAACAAAGATTGATTCTTTAGTATCCCAAATGACTTTAGAAGAAAAAATAGGCATGTTGCATGGTAAGAGTATGTTTGCTACAGGTGGTGTTGAACGATTGGGAATACCAGAATTAAAAATGGCTGATGGTCCTTTAGGAATTAGAGAAGAAATTTCTAGAGATAGTTGGGCTCCTGCAGGATGGGACAACGATTTTGCAACCTATTATCCTGCTGCTGGTGCTGTGGCTGCAACTTGGGATCCAGACTTATCCTATGTTTTTGGTAATAGTGTTGGACAAGAAGCCTGTGCGAGAGGAAAAGATATGTTACTTTCTCCAGCAATTAATATTATTAGAACACCGCTTGGAGGTCGTACCTACGAATATTTTACCGAAGATCCATTTTTAAACAAAAAATTATCTGTGCCGTTTATTGTAGGTGTACAGGATAATGATGTCATGACTTGTGTAAAACATTTTGCTGTAAATAATCAAGAAACCAATCGTGGGACAGTAGATGTTTTGGTTGATGAACGTACACTACGCGAAATTTATCTTCCTGCATATAAAGCTGCCGTTATAGAAGCAAATGCTTATAGTTTAATGGGGGCTTATAATAGATTTAGAGGTGATTATTTATGTGAAAATGATTATATGCTAAATGAAATATTAAGAGGAGAGTGGGGATTTAAAGGCGTCGTTGTTTCAGACTGGGCTGCTGTGCATACTACAGTAAAATCTTTAGTGAATGGATTGGATATTGAAATGGGCACTCCAAAGCCATTTAATGAATATTTTTTAGCTGATAAATTAATTGCAGCAGCAAAAGCAGGTGAGATTTCAGAAAAGGAAATAGATAAACATGTAAAACGTATATTAACTGTATTATATCAAGTTAAAGCCATTGGTGGTGAAGATAGAGTAGAAGGAAGTCTTGCTACAGAAGCTCATTATAAAGATGCTTATGATATTGCAGCAGAGTCTATAGTGTTATTGAAGAATGAAAAGAATAGTTTGCCATTAAAATTAGAAGGTGTAAAGTCTATTGCAGTTATTGGAAATAATGCTACAAAGAAAAATGCTTTAGGCGGATTTGGTGCAGGAGTTAAAACAAAGCGTGAAGTAACACCTTTGGAGGGGCTTCAAAATAGATTGCCAGAAAGTATTAGTATTAATTATGCTGAAGGTTATTTAGAAAGATATAGTGAAAATAATAACGATCAAAAAGAAGATGTTTCTCACAATGGTCCAACAACAGTTGATGAATTAGACGAGGCAAAATTAAAAGAAGCTATAGAAGCAGCCAAAAACTCTGATATAGCAATCATTTTTGCAGGCTCTAATAGAGATTATGAAACTGAGGCTTCAGATAGGGCTGATTTGTTTTTACCATTCGGACAAGAAGAACTCATAGAAAAAGTATTGGAGGTTAATCCGAATGCCATAGTTGTAATGATTGGTGGTGCACCTTTCGATTTAGGAAAAGTAAAAGAACAAGCTTCTGCCTTAATTTGGAGTTGGTTTAATGGTTCTGAAGGTGGAAATGCTTTAGCCGATGTGATTTTAGGCAATGTTAATCCTTCAGGTAAATTACCTTGGACCATGCCTAAAAAACTTGAAGATTCACCTGCACATGCTACTAACAGTTTTCCTGGAGGTGAATCGGTTACTTATACCGAAGGTCTTTTAGTTGGATACCGTTGGTTCGATACTAAAAATGTAGAACCTTTGTATCCTTTTGGATACGGGTTGTCATATACAAATTTTGAATTTTCAGATTTAAAAACAGATAAAGAAAGTTATACTGAAAATGACATTATAAAAGTAATATTTACTATCAAAAACACAGGACGTGTTGATGGGAAAGAAGTTACTCAATTATATGTTTCAAACCCAGAATCATCTGTTGAAAAAGCGGCTAAAGAATTAAAAGGTTTTAAAAAAGTATTTCTAAAAAGTGGTGCTTCAGAACATGTAACCATTCAAGTGCCTGCTAAAGAATTAGCTTATTATAATGAAGCAAAAAAAAGCTGGTTAGTAGAACCAGGAACTTATAATTTTAAAATAGGTAATTCTTCTAGAAATATAGTGTCAGAGGTTTCTGTGACAATTAAGAAAAAGTAAATTGGATAGATGAAAAACAGGCTTTCTGTAATATTATTATTTGTACTATTATCAACAACCGTTTATACCCAAGACGGCTCTCACTTCTTTCAAAAGGAAGAATTAATGTCTATGGGTATATACTATTACCCAGAACATTGGGATGATAGTGAATGGGAACGTGATATTAGAAATATATCAGAATTAGGTTTTGAATTTATCCATCTAGCAGAATTTGCTTGGATCAACATGGAGCCACAAGAAGGTGTTTACGATTTTGAATGGTTAGATGAGGTTATAAATCTTGCTACTAAATACAATTTAAAAGTCATTTTAGGAACACCAACAGCCATTTCTCCCGTTTGGATGGGTATTAAATATCCTGAAATTTATGCCATGGGTTCTAATTATTTAAGAGCAGAACATGGTACAAGAGCGCAGCAATCGTTAAGCAATCCAGTTTGGAGAGATTTTTCAAAAAAAATAATAACAAAACTAGGTGAACGCTATGGGAATAATTCGGCTGTTATTGGTTGGCAATTAGATAACGAACCCGAAGCTAAAGCAGATTATAGTCCATCGTCACAAGAAGCCTTTAAAGTATGGTTAGAAAATAAATACAAAACCATTGATGCTTTAAATCATGCTTGGGGAGCAGCTTTTTGGAACCAAACCTATGCTGATTTTAATCAAATAAAAATCCACAATGCCAATCATGTAGGTTGGTGGGGAGCTAACCCGCATGCGTTATTAGATTTTAAACGCTATTCGGCAGACATGCAAGCCGATTTTTTAGATTTTCAAGCCGATATATTACGTCCGTTAATATCTGAAAACCAATACATCACTACTAATTATACAGCAACAACTTATGGAGCAGACCCAAGGCGTACCAAGAAATTAGATTTTAACGCTTTTACAAGTTACCCAAACAAAGGGCAAGCTAATATTGGTGAAAACGGATTCAGACTGGGAGATTCTAAAGAAATTTCGTTTGCATTGAGTTTCTTTAAACCAGAAAATGAAGTATCTGGCGTTATGGAATTACAACCTGGTTTTGTGAATTGGGGCAACATAAATCCGTTACTACAACCAGGAGCATTACGCATGTGGCTTTACCATTGTTTTGGAGGGGATTTATCGTTTGCTTGTTCGTATCGGTATCGTCAAATAAATTACAGTGCAGAACAGTACCATAGTGGTATTACAACTTTAGACGGAGTATCCTTATCGCAAGGCGGAAAAGATTATAAGCAAGCTATTCAAGAAATGAAAATTTTGCGAGATGCCTATAATCCTAAATCTAAAATGCCTTCAGAATTAAAAAAACGAAAAACAGCCTTACTTTGGAATTACGATAATTTATGGAGCATGTCGCGTCAAGGGCAAACAAGCCAATGGAATACCTTATCATTTTTTCAGAAATATTTAGAAATAAGTAAATCGTTTGGAGCGCCTTCAGATATTATTTATGACGATGATAATTTAAATGATTACAAGGTGGTTATTATTCCTGCTTTTGAGTTGGTTGATGATGCTACTATTACAAAATGGACTGATTATGTGAAGCAAGGTGGAAATCTTGTTTTAACGGTTAGAACAGGTGTGAAAGATAAAAACGGGCATTTATTTCAATCAGCTTACGGAGAAAAATTATATCCACTCATTGATGCTAAAATTGATTATTTCGATCATTTATTACCACACATGAAAGGCACTATTTCTGGAAATACTAAAGAATATTACTGGAATAATTGGGCAGATTTGGTAAATGCTAACAAGCCAGAAAATGTATTAGCAACTTATACGAATCAATTCTACGCAGGAAAATCAGCTGTAGTAAGCAACAAAATAGGTGAAGGCACTGTAACCTATATTGGAGTAGATACAGATGATGCACAACTTGAAAAAGATGTATTAAGAAGTGTTTATAATACCGCTAATATTTCTACTGAAAATTATCCTGAAGGCGTGTATGTACAATGGCGAGATGGGTTCTGGGTTGCCGTAAATTATTCATCAAAAGCCTATCCGTTAGAATTACCAAACAAAGCCAAGGTATTAATTGGTACAAAAATAGTAGAGTCTGGTGGTGTAACGGTTTGGACAGAATAATTACTAACATGAGAAAATCGGTTTATATTTTATGCATGGCTTTAATCATACTAAGCTGTGCAAAAAACAAAAAGGAGCTACAAGAGCCTATAAAACCTAAATATGAGGCTAATTGGGAATCTTTAGGGAAATACGATGAAGCTGCCGAATGGTTTAAAGATGCTAAATTCGGGATTTATGCCCACTGGGGCGTGATGTCCGTACCAGCCTTTGCAAACGATTGGTATGCAAGAAATATGCATATAGAAGGCTCAGATGAATTTAAACATCATGTAGAAACTTATGGTGAGCATTCAAAATTTGGATATCACGATTATGTTCCTATGTTTAAAGCTGAAAAATTTGATGCCAATGCCTGGGCAGATCTTTTTGAGAAATCGGGTGCTAAGTTTGCGGGTTTGGTTGCTCAACATCACGATGGTTGGTCTAACTGGGGTAGTAAAATTAACCCATGGAATGCCCTTGATATGGGGCCAAAACGAGATGTTTATGGCGAACTAAGTGAAGCTATTAAGAAAAAAAACATGAAGTTTGTAGCGTCGTTTCATATGGCTCGAAATCTTCAAGTATACAAAGAACAACCAGAAAAATGGTTGAATGATACATCCTATTTTCCATATAATCCTAAACTGGCAACGTCTTCTGAAGATCCACTTTTATCCAAAATGTATGGTAATATTTCAAAGGAGAAATTCAATAACGATTGGATAGGTCAACTAAAGGAAGTGATTGATAATTACAGTCCAGATTTAATTTATTTCGATAGTCAGACTCAAAAAATACCTGAGTCTTATAAACAAGAATTTGCTGCGTATTATTTTAATAATGCTGATGAAGAAAATAAGCAAGTAGTATTTACACATAAAGAAGGAGAATTTCCAAAAATGGTAAGTTTAGAAGATTTTGAAAAAGGCCGCATGAATAAAATCACTAAGGATTTTTGGTTAACAGACGAAACCGTATCTGTTGGTAGTTGGAGTTACACGAATACTTTAGTCTTGAAAAAAACGAAAGAGATTATTCATGTTTTAGCTGATGTAGTAAGTAAGAATGGTGCGTTAATGCTTAATGTGTCTCCTATGGCAAATGGTATGATTCCTCAAAATCAGCAAGATATTTTATTAGAAATTGGAGATTGGTTAAAAACTAATGGAGAAGCTATTTATGGTTCTAGACCATGGAAGGTTTTTGGAGAAGGCCCTACCAAACAAGAAAAGTCGGGTATGTTTTTAGATAAGATTACTTATACACCTGATGACATTCGCTATACCAGAAATGGAAACACAATTTATGCTATAGTTTTAGGTTGGTCAGGTAATAATAAACCTTTAACTTTAACAGCTTTTACAAATGCTGTTTTAGGAAATTATATCCCAAAAATTAAAACTGTTTCTATATTAGGTTATAAAAATGAAGTTCCTTTTTTAATAGATGTTAAAGGATTACACTTGAAAACACCTAATCAAGAAATTAGCGATAAAGCTTTTGTAATTAAAATTGAAACAAAATCATAAAAATTACAACACATGAAGCTTTTATTTTCTCTATTTTTTTTTGTATTTACTATATTCTCATATGCTAATGTAGAATTACCATTATTGTTTTCTGATGGTATGGTTTTACAACGAAATAAACCAATTCCAGTTTGGGGTTGGGCAAGTGCTAACGAGAAAATAGTTATTCATTTTAATAATCAAATTGTAAAAACAAAGGCTAATAAATCAGGTAAATGGAAAGCGAATTTAAAGCCTGAAATAGCTGGTGGTCCTTACGTTTTATCTATTAAAGGTGAAAATGCTATTACAATAAACGATGTTTTAGTTGGAGAGGTTTGGATTTGTAGTGGACAGTCTAATATGCAATTTACTGTTAATCGAGCTAAGAATTTTAAAGAAGAATTAAAGGACGCAAATTACCCTATGATTCGTCACTTTTTAGTTGAAAAAGGTATGGGGTCTATACCTAAATCAAAGTTAAAATCAGGAAATTGGGAAATCTGCGATAAAACTACAGTAGGTGGTTTTTCGGCTGTTGGATACTTTTTTGCTAAAAAGATATATAGCGAACTTAAAATTCCTGTGGGTCTTATTCATTCTTCATGGGGTGGGACTCATGTTGAAACTTGGACAAGTAGAGACGCTTTTGAAGGAAGTGATGAATTTAAAAGTATGATTGCTAAAATGCCTAATATTGATATTGAATCGCTTTTAGAAGAACAAATGCAATTGATAACTGATAAAGTTGAAAAAGTTCAAGGTTCGAAAGTGTCATTTGAAAACGAATCGACTTATAAAAATGTTGGTTATAGTGATGCTAATTGGCCAGAAATACATGCGCCAGAGTATTGGGAAAGTCAGCAGTTTCCTAATTTAGATGGTACCGTATGGATGCGTAAAACCATTACTATTTCTAAAGAGGATGCAAACAAAGAAGGATATCTTGAATTGGCGAAAATTGACGATCAAGATTCAACGTACGTAAATGGAACTTTTGTTGGAACCACCAGAAGATATGATGAAAAAAGAGCTTATAATGTTCCTGCAAATGTTTTAAAGGCAGGGAAAAATGTTATTGCTATTAGAATTTTTGATTATGCAGGAGGCGGAGGTATTTGGGGAGACGCTTCCGACTTAAAACTAACAACTCAAAACGAAGTACTATCTTTAGTTGGTAATTGGAAAATTAAAGTGGTTGATATAAGAAGTCAAGTATCTCCAAATAGTTATCCATCATTACTTTATAATGCTATGATAAGTCCATTAATTCCTTATGCTTTTCAAGGGGTGTTGTGGTATCAAGGTGAAGCCAATGTTTATAGATCAGAACAGTATAAAAAAGCATTCCCTTTGATGATTAAAGATTGGAGAACAAAATGGAATCAAGGAGATTTTCCTTTCTACTTTGTGCAATTATCTAGTTATGACGAATTTGGTGGTAATGATAGTAATACAGGTAGTAAATGGGCTGAACTTAGGGAAGCACAATCCTATACGTTACAAACAGTTTCTAACACAGGAATGGCTGTAACGACTGATATTGGTAACGCCAAAGATATTCATCCAATAAACAAACAAGATGTTGGTAAAAGGCTTGCTGCAGTTGCTTTAAATAAAGTTTATGCTAAAGATGTGGTTTTTAGCGGACCAACTTTCAAGTCTATGGAGGTAAAAGAAAATAAAATTATAGCAACTTTTGATAATTTAGGCAGCGGTTTAATGACTCCTGATAAATATGGTTATATAAAAGGCTTTGAAATTGCTGGAGCCGATAAAGTGTTTCATTTTGCCAAGGCTTATATAAAGGATAATAAGGTTGTTATTTATAATAAAAATGTGTCAAACCCAGTGACTATTCGTTATGGTTGGGCAGATGATGCAGGCGATTGTAATTTATATAATAAAGAACATTTCCCCGCTTCACCTTTTAGAACAGATACATGGGAAACGCTTACTAAAGATGTAAAGTACTCATTAAATTAAAAGCTTGTTTTCAATTTAAATAAAATTAATCAATGTTATTAATGTTTTCATTTTCAAACATAAATTCACTTCTTTCATTATAGACAACATTTTCTTTTGTAAGAATGTCAATGGGAAGGTATATTTTATTATTTGGTATGGTCTTTTTATTTAAATAGTTAACCATAAGTCGAATAGATTCATAGCCTTGGTCGAAAGGCTTTTGAGATATTAAAAATGAAACGGTATCATTTTTAAGACAAGCAATATTTTGTGGTGTATTGTCAAATCCAATCAGTTTAAGTTTTTTTAATGATTCTTTTCCTATATAATCAACAAAAACATGTATTCTACTTGAAGGAATGAAAATACCTCTAATACCTTCATGTAGTTTTAAAAACGAATGTATTTTTTCTTTAGTTTCAATAGTATTATTCAGGTTGTCTATGGTTAATATGGATGTTTCTTCTTTTATATTGTTTTTAGAAAAGTAATTGTTAAAACCTTCAATTCTTCTAGAAATAGCATTGTTTTTAGTTGTTTTATATCTGGATTGAATGATTAAAAAATTAGACTGTCCAGGTAAACTTAAATGCATTAATTTACCAGCAATATAACCTGCTGTATAAGAATCTTGACCAATAAAAGCGTCGTTTTTAAATCCTTCTATGTCAATGTTCAAAAACATATATGGGATTTTAAGTTTTTCTAATTTGTTTACAATTTGTTTTGTTTCTTTTATAAAAATCGGCACTAATAAAACTGCTGTCGGTTTTGTTTTTATTAAGGTTTTAAAAGTGTACAAATAGGAGCTTGCATCATATTGGTTGAATCTAAAACAATTGACTTGAGTTCCTACATTTTTAACATCCTCGCTTGCTTTCAAAATTCCTAGATAAGGAGATTTCCAAAATAAATCGGAGTCATTATAATCTGGAATTAATGCAGAGATTTTATAATTGTTTTTTAATGCAAGTGCACTAGCTACTGGATTTACACTAAAGTTTCTTTTTTTTATAATCTCTTGGATTTTTGCTTCCGTTTTTTTTGAAACACCACCACGATTATGCAAAACTCTGTCTACTGTACCTTCTGATACATTTGCTTCTTTAGCGATGTCTTTTATTGTAATCATATTATATTTTTAATCGAAAATAAAACCTGTATTAAATAATAAATATGGAGCAAGTTAGTAATAATATTTAAATTTTCGTGTGCGCACACTATTTTTTAATATATTTGCTATATATACACATGTAAAATAAGTTTTCAACTAATAAAAAGTAATAGTAATAATGAGTAAAGTAATCGTTTTAACAGGTGCAGGAGGTGTTTTATGTAGCACTTTAGCAAAGGCACTAGCAAAAGAAGGACATAAAATTGCGGTTTTAGATTTACGAAAAGAAGCTGCCGATACCATAGCTAGTGAAATTACAGCTGGTGGAGGAGCTGCAATTGGAGTAGAAGCCAATGTATTAGAAAAAGCATCATTAGAAGCTGCAAAAAAAGTGGTGAATGATACATTAGGTGCTTGCGATATATTAATTAATGGTGCAGGAGGGAATCATCCTTTAGGAACCACTTCAAACCCACATTTGTTAGAAGAAGATCTTGCAAATACTGCCGATGGTTTTAAAACTTTTTTTGATTTAGATCCTAAAGGAATTGAATTTGTATTTAACTTAAATTTTATTGGAACTTTATTGCCAACACAAATTTTTGCTAAAGATATGGTAGGTAAAAAAGGATGTAGTGTTTTAAATATTTCATCAATGAATGCTTTTACACCTTTAACTAAAATACCTGCATATAGTGGTGCAAAGGCAGCAGTTTCTAATTTCACACAGTGGTTAGCGGTACATTTTTCTAAAGTTGGAATTCGTGTAAATGCTTTAGCTCCAGGTTTTTTCTTGACAGATCAAAATAGAACACTTTTAACAACTGAAACAGGTGAATTAACACCTAGAGGTAATACTATAATAGAACAAACTCCTATGGGGAAATTTGGTGAGCCAGAAGACTTAGTTGGAACTACTTTATGGTTATGTGGTGAAGGATCATCATTTGTAACAGGTGTTGTTATTCCTATTGATGGTGGATTTAGTGCTTTTAGTGGGGTTTAAATGGAAAAAAAGAATCAAAAAAACATGAAAATGGAACAAACATGGCGTTGGTACGGACCAAATGATCCCGTATCATTATTAGATATAAAACAAGCAGGAGCAACAGGAATTGTTTCGGCGTTACATCATATTTCAAACGGAGAGGTTTGGACAATTGAAGAAATTAATAAGCGCAAAGCGGTTATTGAAGCAGCAGGACTTATTTGGAGTGTTGTTGAAAGTATTCCGGTACATGAAAATATAAAAACACGTTCAGGAAATTTTGAAACCTATATTGAAAACTATAAGTTGAGCATCCTAAACTTAGCGAGTTGTGGCATCAATGTAGTTTGTTATAATTTTATGCCTGTACTTGATTGGACACGTACCGATTTAGGTTTTAAAGTTGAAGATGGGTCTAAAGCTCTAAGATTTGATGTGATTGCTTTTGCTGCTTTCGAGTTGTTTTTATTAAAACGTCCGGGTGCTGAAAACAGTTATTCTGAAGCACAACAAAAGCAAGCTAAAGCATATATTGATGCTATTAGCGAAGAAGAAAAAACAATACTAGTAAAGAATATAATTGCTGGATTACCAGGTGCTGAAGAAGGTTATACTTTAGAACAGTTTCAAACTATCTTAGATACTTATAAAGATATTACAGCAGATGTTTTAAGAGACAATTTAGTGTCCTTTTTACAAGAGATAATCCCTATTGCGGCAGATAATGAGGTGTTAATGTGTATTCATCCTGATGATCCACCATATCCTATTTTAGGCTTGCCAAGAGTGGTAAGTACAGAAGCAGATTATGCTTATTTATTTGAAAAAGTACCATCTATTTCTAACGGAATCACATTTTGTACTGGGTCGTTAGGTGTGAGAGCTGATAATGATTTGGTGCAAATTTTTAAACATTTTGCAGATCGTGTTCATTTTTTACATTTAAGAAGTACACAACGTGACGAAGCAGGTAATTTCTATGAAGCCAATCATTTAGAAGGAGATGTAGATATGTACAGCATTGTTAAAGAAGTTTTAGTAGAGCAAAAAAGAAGGGTAGAAGCAGGAAGAAAAGATATTACTATTCCTATGCGTCCAGATCATGGTCATCAAATGTTAGATGATTTACATAAAAAAACAAACCCAGGCTATTCAGGCATTGGAAGATTACGTGGATTAGCAGAGTTAAGAGGTTTAGAATACGGAATTTCTAAAAGCTTAGCATAACTAATTAATATTATTGGATACAAAAAAGTCGCATTTTTAAATGCGACTTTTTTTATTTTTCTTTTTTCTGAATTTTAGAATTTTCAGTTAATCTATTTACAATAATTTTCGGATTGTTATATAAGTAAACAGCACTAGACCCTGAAGCTTCTAAAGTAATTGCATCTGTAATTTCTAAAATAGCATCGCTATCCATTTCGCAAATAAGATTACAGTTTTTTGTTGTGAAGTTCTTGCCTGTAAACTTAGAAGTATTATCTGTTCTTAGTAATAAATCATCACAATCACCTTCAATTGTAGCCTGTGCTCTTTGGTATAAATCGGTTTTTACAATAGGAGAATTAATTAAGGCTTCTAATTTACTATTACTATTTAAAACAACTTTCGTACTATCGGCAGTTACATTAAGTCTAGTTTTAGATTTATCTAAGCCTTCAAAATTAAAATTATCAGTTTTAATGGTTAATTCAGCTTTAGAACTTCCTGATGTTATTAAGTTTACGTTTGCTAAATTTATATTTGATATGCTGTAGATTTCAGCATCTTCACGGGTTTCAATAGTTGAAAGATAATCATCATAAAATACTTTAATATGCAGTTTCTTTTTTGAAGTAATTCGTCTTGTTTTGTTAAAAGAAAGAATACTGTCTCGAACTTCAAAAACTATAAATTCATGAAGGTTTTCATCAGCTTCAATTTCGACAGAAGGTTCGTTATTATAAATTAGATCAATTTCAAAATCTTCATCAACAATTATAGTGTGAAAAGAATTAATGTAAGATTGCTCTATAGTTAGGTTTCTATTGCCTTTTACCTTTTCAATATTTTGTGCATTATTAAAAAAACAAAAACTTATAGAAAACAGGAATGTTAGGAACTGTTTGTTTTTCATGATTCTACAGATTGATTATATACTTTATTAGACACGTTTAATTGTAAAATGTCACAATGTAGCTTCTTTGTATATTATATGAGATATTTGTGTATAAATTAAACCATCCTAAACTTAAAATTTCGTTTAGGATGGTTTATACAATTGATTGATTATAAGGTTGGTTTTATTTCTTTTTAATACTGCCAGAAGTACTATTGTTTTTATCAACTTTTTCAGGGTTTCCGTAATATTTTATATCACCTCCGCTAGTAGCTTTGGCTATTAATTCTTTTAAGGTATTTACTGTAATATCGGCACCACTAGTTGCTTTTACTTGGCTAGATTTGGCAACTAAGTTTTCTGCTTTAATATCGCTACCACTGGTAGCTTCAGCAATTAATCTTTCTGTTTTTCCAGATAATCTTAAATCACTTCCACTGGTAGATTTACAGTTTAAAATCGAGGTGTTTACCTCTAAAGTCATATCACTTCCGCTGGTAGTTTTAAGTTCTAATTCTTCTACATCTATGGTGTTTGTTGAATACACATCGCTACCACTGGTAGAAATAATACTAGAAATATCTTTAAAGTTTACAATAATTTTTTTTGCAGTGGCTCTACCAATATTTTCTTTAGTGTGAATTTTTAAAACACCATCTTTAACCTCAGTAATAATAAGCTCGTGTAAATTTTCATCGGCTTCAACTTTAATACTTTCATTATTACTTTGAGTTAAGTAAACATCTAAACCTTCAGTTGCTTTTATGGTAGAAAAAGCACCATCTATAGCGCGTTCTTCAGTTTGTACATTACCATTTCCTCGTACTCCAGAGTTCGTATGAATATCGAAATTACAAGAGAAAAGTGTTAAACTTAATATAGTGGCTACTATAATTTTAATTAGTGTTGTCATGATTGTTCGTTTTTTGATTGATGGTTTTTGTTGGTTCAAATATCTTTTAAATAAGTGTTGATTAATAACTTAAATATCTGAATTGTTGTTTTTTAGTGATGAGTTGTTAATTCTCTGATTTTATTTTTATGCCGTTAGAATCTATATTTACTTCAACTTCTTCGGTAGAGGCTTTAACACCATCTTCATTTATTTTTAAAATATTCTCGTCTGTATTAATTTCTATACCATTTTCATTAATTTTTACTTCAGGGGTATTTACTTCAATTACAAAATCTTCTTCTTCTTCAACAGGGCAGTCTAAGCATTCAATAGTATTATCAAGAATTCTTAAGTTATGGTTTGCATATTTTTTTGAAACAATATTACCATTACGAGTTCTATGGTTTAAGAACGATTTAGTATTATCGTTAAATTTTACAATCATATTTTCTGGCAGATATAAAATAATATCTACTTCTTGATCGCTAAATTTATTTTCAGGACTTGTTGTTAAATAAGAATTTAAAAGCAGTGTGCCGTTTTGTAATTCAAAGTTATAATCTATATTTTTCCCACGCTCAATAGCTTTATCATAATTTCTGCCATCAGCACTTTTTATTATAGAAATAGTTACGACTGAATCTGTAGTAGACCTAACAATAATATCTATATCAGATGAATAAAGCGTTTTTTCTCCATTCTCATCATTTGCTAATTTAAAGCTGTTACCGCGTCTGTAGAAATTAGAGTTATATTTATCATTACTCTGCATTTTAATATTCAATGTATCATTTGAGGTTATTTGTAACTCCGTTTTTTCTACTACTTTTTCGTTAAAAGCATGCTCACTAGCTTCTCTAATACCAATAATAGTTAGTCCAATAATAGACATAAGCCATAAACCTAGTAAGGTGAATTTAGCAATGTTTCCAATAGATTTTAAATTATTTATAAGAATCTTTAAACCTAAGTAGAATAAGAAAAAGAAAGGAATACCAATAGTGAAAAATGTTAATAAGGATACTAGCCATACTGGTGTGTTGCCAGCATTCACAATATTTACGAGGTCTAATCCTGGAATGTGAACAATATCAGCCACGCCTAACGAAAATAGACCAATGATTAATCCAATAAGTGCAGCAGCACCTACAATTATTAAAATGACACCAATAAACTTTGCGAACACTTTAAAGAAAAACATAATAATATCTGCAATGGTATCAAAAAATGTTCTTGAAGATGATTTTATATTCTTTCCTTGTTTAGAGAAATCAATATTCTTAGCCGAATCTGAAACGTTTTTTGCAGCACCCGATACAGATTCAGATACATTTTTTGCAACATCGCTTACCGTTTCAGTAACGGTTTCAAATCCGTCTTTAATTTTTTTTTCAATGTTACTAATGTTAACAGGATCTCCCGTCATCATTATTTTTTCGGCAGTTGTTTTAGCTTCAGGAACTAAAATCCAAAGTAAAATATAAAGCAATACACCAGTACCAGCACCAAAAATTAAAAGTATCCATGCTAAGCGAATCCATATAGAGTCAATGCCAAAGTAATGTGCTAAACCAGCCGATACACCTCCAATATAAGAGTTGTCGGTATCTCTATATAGCTTTCTTGAAGGCGACGTCGATGTTTTTCTTTTGTAAGTTTCCTGTGGCTCATCTTCAAAAATCTCATCATCAACCAAATAATCTTCTGGTTGTCCCATAATAGAAATTACTTCGTCTACTTCTTTAATTCCAATAACTTGTTTGTCGTTTTTTACACGCTCATTAAAAAGTTCAGAAATACGCGCTTCAATATCTGCTATAATTTCAGATCTCCCTTGAGAGTCTGTAAATGAACGTTTTATAGCCTCAAGATAGCGTTGTAGTTTTAAGTACGCATCTTCATCTATATGAAAAAATATACCTGCTAAATTTATGTTGACTGTTTTATTCATTTCTTTGTTGTTTTTTGGCTTGTTACTATGGTTACTGCGTTGTGTAATTCGCTCCAAGTGGTGTTTAATTCTGCTAAAAATAGTTTGCCCGTTTCGGTTAAACCGTAATATTTTCTTGGTGGTCCAGAGGTCGATTCTTCCCATCTATAATTAAGAAGTCCTGCGTTTTTAAGTCTTGTAAGTAGCGGGTAAATAGTACCTTCTACTACAAGTAACTTGGCATCTTTTAAGGTGTTTAAAATTTCTGCAACATAAGCATCATCGTCTTTCAAGACCGAGAGTATGCAGAATTCTAAAACCCCTTTTCGCATTTGCGCTTTTGTGTTTTCTATCTTCATGTTCGTAAGCGATTTAATATTGTGAAACTGTTCATTTTTTGATTGATTTAATTATTGATGAAATTTTTGTTTTTTATGCCTTTTTGGGCGTTACCCTATCGGGTCGGGCTTTACGTTACAAGTCCTCGCTCGTACCTCGCTGTGGGCTTTTCTCTGCAATCCCTAACGCGCTCCCATTTGCTATTTATGTTTTCTTTAAAAGTCATAGCTTACTTTAAAAAGTTAATGGTAAACGGATACTTATAATACGCACCATCTCTAGCTTTTAAACTTGCTAGTACAATAAAAACAAGTTCTAATATAAAGCCTATAACAGCTAAAGCTCCTAAACCACCACCTATATAAAGTAATGGAGACGGTTTGCCAACATTAATATGAAAATCATGAAAGCCATTAAAATCTATAAAATCCAAACCACTAAATATTTTAAAAATAAAAAACGGAATAGTAAGTGTTCCTATAATAATAGCGTACAATAAAACACTCATTTGAAAATTGATGGCTTGCTTACCATGGTTATCTATAAACTCCGATTTTTCTTTATTGGCAGTCCATAAAATTATAGGACCAATAAAATTTCCAAACGGAATAATAAACCTACTAAAGGTCGATAAATGAATAAATGTGGCGATGTTTTTTTGATGATTATCTAACATGATTTTAAAGTATATAATAATATCCTATGCAAATATATGTCTAAAAACAGGTACTTTGTTTCGCATAGTACTAAAAATTAACAAAATTTTAACATTATTTAGTCTGAACTATTTTCAATATTTTTATAAAAATATATCTAACATGAAGATGACACCCAGTAAAATCAATACATTCAATATCATTAAGTTACCTGCCGCATATTTTACAGGTGTTCGAGTAAAATCTATAGATAATGAGACTTGTGTAGTAACCGTTAAGCACAGATGGATAAATCAAAATCCATTCAAATCTATGTTTTGGGCTGTACAAGGAATGGCTGCCGAACTTACAACAGGCGCTTTAATGATAGCTAAAATTCAAGAATCTGGGAAACCAATTTCTATGTTAGTTACTTCAAATAAATCGGTGTTCACTAAAAAGGCAACCGGAAGAATAACATTTACCTGCAAAGACGGGAACTTAATAAATGACGCATTAAAAAAAACAATTGAGACAGGCGAGGGGGAAACCATCTGTATGGAATCTGTAGGCGTTAATGAAGAAGGTGTTGTTGTTTCTACTTTTAGTTTCGAGTGGAGTGTTAAACTTAGAAGTAAACAGTAGGCAGTATTCAGTAATTAGAAAAATGAGATACATTTATACTTTGCGTCTTTGCTCAAAAATCATTTTATTAATTCATTAAAGTTTTTAAAACTTTGTAACAAAACTATAAGTAAGTCAACTAATAAACGAATAAAGATGCTGAAATAAATTCAGCACAAGAAAAACATTAGAAAATGACATCACACGAAATAGACTATAGAATTTACGGCGAAGAAATGCAGTATGTAGAAATAGAACTCGACCTGCAAGAAGGCGTTGTAGCCGAGGCAGGAAGTTTTATGATGATGGACGATGGCATTAAAATGGAAACCATTTTTGGTGATGGTTCTCAAAAAGATTCTGGTTTTTTAGGAAAGATATTAGGAGCAGGAAAACGAATTCTAACAGGTGAGAGCTTGTTTATGACTGCTTTTTATAATGATTTAGTTGGTAAACGAAATGTATCTTTTGCTTCACCATATCCTGGAAAAATTATTCCTATTAATTTAGCGCAATTTAGAGGAAAGTTTATCTGCCAAAAAGATGCTTTTCTTTGTGCAGCAAAGGGGGTAAGTGTTGGTATCGAGTTTTCTAAAAAACTAGGACGCGGACTTTTTGGAGGCGAAGGCTTTATTATGCAAAAACTAGAAGGAGATGGTATGGCATTTGTTCATGCAGGCGGTACCATGGCAAAAAAAGAATTACAGGCAGGAGAAACCTTAAGAGTTGATACGGGTTGTATTGTTGGTTTCGACCAAACCGTAGATTATGATATTGAATTTATAGGCGGTATAAAAAACACCGTATTTGGAGGTGAAGGTCTATTTTTCGCCAAACTTCAAGGTCCAGGTACTGTTTATATACAATCGTTACAATTTAGCAGATTAGCTGGTAGAGTATTAGCTTCTGCTCCAAGAAGCGGCGGAAGCAGTAAAGGAGAGGGAAGTGTTTTAGGCGGTTTAGGCGATTTGTTAGATGGCGATAATCGATTTTAACTGTTAAAGTTTATTTAAAATCTATAATTAATCTAATTTTTCACTAAATTTAGATGTTAATTAAAGATAACGCCTATACAAAAAATCTACTTTTAATTTAAACCAAAACCTAGTAAGTAATATGGCAAGAGCAATGCTTGAGTATACAAAAACTGTACTTAATAAAGTTAGTTTTGATGCTACGTTGTTTTGCAAAGAAGTACAAAAGGCAGTAGAACGTTTACTACCTTATGAGATTGAAGAGCTTAAAATTTTTATTCATTCTATTGTACAGCAAAACCCAGAATTAAACCAATGTTTAATTTATTTGAAATCATAAAAAAAGCGACCAAGAGGTCGCTTTTTATTTTTAATCTATTTTTTGGGTAGCGGACTAATAATTTTTACATTCTGAAAAGCAATGGCTCCTCTTACAATACCTGCAATAACATCTTGTAACGCTTCTACAATTTGCATTTTTAATTCACTTTTATGATAAAGAATACTAACTTCTCTTGCAGGAGAAGGTTCATTAAAATAATGTAAGTTCTCTTTTTCTTTATCGTTTATTTCTAATGTATGTAAATAAGGAAGCAGTGTCATACCCAAGCCTTCATTTGAAAGTTTTATAAGTGTTTCAATACTACCACTTTCTAGTTGAAATTTGTCGTCTTCATGATTTTTGAATGCCTTACATAAGTTAATAACACCATCTCTAAAGCAGTGTCCATCTTCAAGAAGAAGCATATCACTAATATCTAAGTCTGATACATCAATTTTTTGGTTGGTGTGAAGTCTATGTCCTTTAGGAATATAACTAACAAAAGGTTCAAAGAAAAGCACACGTTCTTTAATGTTTTCATCTTCTAAAGGTGTTGCAGCTATAGCAGCATCTAAATGCCCATCTTTAATTCTGGTAATTATTTCTTCGGTTGTTAACTCTTCAATTTTAAGTTTTACCTTAGGATGTTTTTTTATAAAAGCCTTTAAAAACATAGGAAGTAACGTAGGCATAATTGTAGGGATAATGCCTAGTTTAAATTCACCTCCAATAAATCCTTTTTGCTGATCTACAATGTCTTGTATTCTATAAGATTCATTTACAATGTTTCTTGCCTGAGTTACAATTTTTTTACCAACATCAGTCAATTCTATAGGTTTCTTACTTCTGTCAAAAATAAGAATGCTTAATTCGTCTTCTAATTTTTGAATTTGCATACTTAATGTTGGTTGTGTAACAAAACATTTTTCGGCAGCTTTAGTGAAATTTTGATTTTCAGCAACAGCTAAAACATAATATAGTTGTGTAATTGTCATGAGTTATCAATTTAGACTATAAAAATATAAAAACTATCAATAAAATTTATAGTTTAAACTGTTAATTATAAATTAATTTTGTTTTAGATAAAAAAAGAGATCATTATGACATTAAATAGTATAGGGTTAGATACCTTAAAAACCAAAGAAATAGCTGGAGATTTGAATAATTTACTGGCTAATTTTCAAATATATTATCAAAACTTAAGAGGGATACATTGGAACATTAAAGGCAAGCGTTTTTTTGATCTACATGTAAAATTTGAAGAGTTATATACCGATGCGAATATGAAAGTAGATTTAATAGCAGAGCGTATTTTAACTTTGGGAGAAACACCTTTACATACGTTTGAAGATTATACAGCAAATGCGCAAGTGCCTATTGGAAAAAATATTTCACAAGATGAAAAAGCAATTAGTTTAATTGTTGATTCTTTAACAGCATTATTAAAAATTGAGCGTATTATTTTAGAAAAATCGGGAGATGCTAATGATGAAGGAACCAATTCTATGATGGGCGATTTTATTGTTGAGCAAGAAAAAACGGTTTGGATGATGAAAGCATGGTTAAGTGAAACTGTGTAGTTTTAGAGTTTATTAATAGCAGTTAAGACCTTGAATTAATTTTTAAGGTCTTTTTTTACAATAAACCTCTAGCCTTAATTTCTAGATATTTATTAATGGTATCTATCGTAAGGTTTTCAGGAGTAGTTAGAATAGAATAGATGCCATATTTTTTAAGTTCGTTAACTATTAGGCGTTTTTCAAAATCAAATTTTTCGGCAATCACTTTGTCGTAAACTTGTTGTACAGTTTCAGCTTTATTTTTAATTAGTATATCTAATTCTGTGTTTTTAAAGAATATAACAACTAATAAATGACTTTTTGAAATGGCTTTTAAATAGGGGAGTTGCCTGTTTAACCCGTCTAATGTTTCAAAATTAGTGTACATTAAAATAAGACTTCTGTGTGTGATATGCCTTTTTATACTGGCATATAATCGGCTAAAATCACTTTCAAAAAAATCGGTTTTCACATTATATAGTGATTCTAGAATCAATTGCATTTGCGAGCTTCTTCTTTCGGCTACAACAATATTATCAATACGTTTAGAAAAAGAAAACATGCCTGCTTTATCGTGCTTTTTAAGTACAATATTACTTATTACTAATGCGGCATTTATAGCGTAATCTAAAAGGCTTAATCCATCAAAAGGCATTTTCATAATACGCCCTTTATCTATAATAGAATAAACAGGTTGCGATTTTTCATCTTGAAACTGGTTGACCATTAATTGGTTGCGCTTTGCCGTAGCTTTCCAGTTTATGGTACGTAAGTCGTCGCCTAAAACATAATCTTTTATTTGCTCAAATTCCATAGAGTGCCCTAAACGGCGTACTTTTTTAAGTCCGTACTCTAAGGAGTTCTGATTAATATTTAAAAGTTCAAACTTTTTTAACTGTTTAAAACTTGGATATGTTGGCACCATAGCGCCATGGTTAAACGTAAAGCGTTTAGCAACTAAATTTAAAATAGAACAGGCGTAAATATTTAAGTTTCCAAAGTGATATTCACCACGTTCGCTAGGTTTTAAATCGTATTTAATAGACCGTGTTTTACGAGGTGCAATAGATTCTTTAATTTTAAAGTCACGAATTTGAAATTGCTCGGGTACCTCATCAATAACTTCTAGATGAATTAAAATAGGGAAGTTGTTTCTAATGTTTAATTTTATTTGATTTTTATCGCCATTAGAAAATTTATCAGGTAAAATTCTAGAGGCCTCAATTTTATTTTTTCCTATGAATATCATTAGAAAATCTAAAACAAAAAGTAGAATTAAAACTAAAATAGAAAGTTGTGCAACATTAAATAATATAGGAATGAAATAACTTAAAGCAAACAAAACCACAATGCCAATACCAGCATAGAAAAAACGAGGTTGTATGTAGAATGGTTTAAAGAATTTCATTGCTGCTTTTTATGTGTTGATTTGTTCTTAATTGTTTAACCTTCAATAGCTTTTCCTATGTCATCAATTTCACTACCATTACCAATACCTTTAGGATTGTCTCCATATTCATTAGGTCCTACTTCACTATTAGCTAAAAGCATCCAAAGCGCATAAAAAGGAATGATTTGATACCAACCACTATTTCCTCTGTCATGGCAGCGTTTTGCTCCTTGAGCCCATAAAAACCATAACATTGGTATTAAAAGGATTAATATAATAACAATTTCAAAGCCGTTTTCTATTGATTCTGCTATGCCATTAATTATTGAAGTAAATATTGCGTATATTAAATAACTTAGTCCGTATTCGGTTCTTCTAATTCTTCCTTTAAATGAAAATGGGTTTTTAAACATGTTTTTTTTATTTGTTAAAATAATATATATAATGATTTATTGTGAATTACGATTGCATACAGCCAACTGAAACTTACCTAGGTATCTCTACCGTTTCAATAATTTGTTTGATAATTTGTTTACTCGTTACTCCTTCCATTTCACGTTCTGGCGTTACAATAACTCTATGGTGTAAAACAGGAATGGCAGCACGTTTTATATCTTCTGGTGTTACAAAATCGCGTCCGCTCATGGCTGCAAAAGCTTTACTAGATTTTAGTATGGCAATAGAGGCTCTTGGCGATGCTCCTAAATATAAAAACTGATTATTACGAGTTGCTACAATAAGTTCTGCAATGTATTTAAGTAAATGCTGTTCTACTAAAATCTGATTTACTAAATTTTGATAATTAACAACTTGTTCTCCTGTTAAAAAGGAAGTGATTTCGTCTGTTTTTACTTTTTCTTTTAGAGCATGTTCTCTAGAAATGATTTCAATTTCTTCTTCTAAATTAGGATAATCTACATCTATTTTAAACAGGAACCTGTCTAATTGAGCTTCTGGTAAACGGTAAGTACCTTCTTGTTCTATGGGGTTTTGGGTTGCTAATACTATAAAAGGGGCATTAAGTTTATATTGGTGTCCGTCAATAGTTATTTGCTGTTCTTCCATAACTTCAAACAAGGCTGCTTGTGTTTTGGCAGGCGCTCGGTTAATTTCATCAATAAGAATCATGTTAGAGAAAATAGGTCCTTTTTTAAATTCGAATTCAGAATCTTTTAAGTTAAAAACAGAAGTTCCTAAAATATCACTCGGCATTAAATCTGGTGTAAATTGAATACGACTAAACCCTACACTTAAAGACTTGGCCAATAATTTTGCCGTCACCGTTTTTGCAACTCCAGGAACACCTTCAATTAAGGCATGTCCTTTTGCTAAAAGCGATGCAATTAGCATGTCTACCATGTCTTTTTGTCCAACAATAACTTTACCAACTTCGTCTTTTATTTTTTGAACACTTTGTTGAAGTTCAGATAAATCCAATCGGTTTTCAAATTGTAAATTATTAGTGTCTTCTAATGCGCTACTATCAATAGAGTCTACAACATCGGCTTTTGGTGTTGCATCAGGTTGGTTTTGTGGTTCTTTATTTTCGTCCATAATTATTTTGAATAAAATGCTTCTATGTGTCGGTTCAATTTTATTAAGTTGTCTTCAAAAAACTCATTTTTGGTTCGTAACCAATTTATAAAATCGATAAGTTTTTTTACCTCTTCTTTTTTCTTTCCTGTTTTTGATGCTAACTTCTGAATGAAATCTTCATTTAAAGTTGTGGTATCTAAATTAAAATCGCTTCTTATTTTTTCTAAAAAGTACGTTATTTTTTTATCTATTAAGTTCTTATGATCTTGAGTTTCAAAATATAAATTAGATATAGTTTTAACAAAAGCAAGCGTTGTGTTTTGTAATGGTTTTATAATTTTAATAATACGTTGTCTGCGTTTTGCATTAAAAATCATGAATAGAATACCAAAAATAAGCGCTGTGTACCAAGCCCATTTAAAAGACAGTTGTTCTAAAAACCAACTTAGGTTTGATTCTTTTTCAACATCGCCATCATAGCCTGATTGTATTTTTGTGTACGAATCAAAATAGACATTATTTTCAGGTAAATATGATATAACGCCTTCTATATATTTATATCTATCCTCTTTTAAAAGGTTATAGTTAGTAAAGGCTTTAGGTTCTAGGTGTAAAAAAACGGTGCCCTTACCAAAAGGAACTTGTAAAAAATTAACGTGTTTATAGTCAATTTTTGAATGTCCTAATACAATATGATGTATAGAATCATAATCTGAAAAATATTGATCGCTAGCATTTTTATCAATTTTTATAGCATCAATATTTATCTGTTTTAAAGATTCATAAGAAATACTATCTTTTTCATTTTCAATATAATCAACACTAACATCTAGAGTGTCATGAAATTTTTGTGGGAAATAATAATCTGAAATAAATAGCGTGTTTCCCGCATCAACAAAGTTGAGAAGCTCATCAACAGATTCATCAGTTAAATAATCAGAATTTCCAATAATAATAAAGCTACCTTTTGCAACATGTTCGCCATAACCATCTTCAGAATTTGCTCTTAAATAACTTGAAGGTTGATGATAAACAGTTCTAATTTTATGGTCTTTAAAAAGCTTTGGCAATTCTTTGTAAAAAACACTTACGCCATATGGTTTGTTGCTTTTTTCGTTAAAAGATTCTTCCCAATCTACGGTTTTTGTGTTTTTAATACCAATAGCAATGGCAGCTGTAACAATTAAAGCGGCAATAACGAAAACAATAGGAAGAGCTTTTTTCATTATTTAATTTGCTTTAAAAGGGTTGCGAAATTACTTTTAGCATTATTGTACTGATCAATATCTAACGGAAATTCGCCATACCAAATATAGTTGTACAAATACGAAGTGTATGAAAATTTATCACTAAAAGGTTTGTTGCTAATTTCGTTTAAATACTCGGCATTGGTTTTGTCATCTTCAAATTTTATATAATTTTTTAAGCTTAAATTTTTTAATACAAGTAGGTAATAATACCTGATAGCCAACCTGTAATCATCACTGTTTTCAGCATTTTTAATTAATGAATTTATATCGGCGTTTTCAATGTTTTCTGCCGTTATGTCTTCGTAATTATTAATTTTTTGATGTTGTTTTGATGAAAATAATCCAGAGCCGCCTTCATTAAATAGAAAATAAACCAAGTAAACAACAGCAATAGCCAAAGCAGCATAAAATAGCCAACTTAAGGGGCCTAGATTTATACTAAAACTATCAGAATCATTATCATCTTTTATACGAGGCTTTTTGTTTTTATAATCTTCATACTTACCAGAACCACTAGGTGTTTCGTTAACTACTTTTTTGCCTTCATAATTGTATTTATTACTAGAGTAGTGGTCTTTAAAATCTTCATCAAAATGCCTTATTTGTTTAGGTTCTTGAAAACTAGTAGAGCAAGAAACTGTTTGGTAATTTACGATTACCAAAAACAAAAAGAGTATAATATGTAATTGTTTTAGCTTCAAATAGATTCTAGGTTAAAAGTAGTATTTTGGGTAATTTCTTTCTGAATTTTAAAAGGATATATTAGGTAGTAATAGCTTATAATGCCTAGTGTAATTAAAATAATACTTATAGATAGCCAATGTGGCATAATGTTAGAATACCTAGTAATAAAACCTTCTAAAAAACCTGCCGAAAATGTAAACGGAAAGGTGCTTATTAAAACTTTAATTCCTGTTTTAGCACCTTGTTTAAAGGAGGTGTATCTAGAATGTGTGGCAGGAAATAAAATACTAGCACCTAGAATTAAACCTGCTGCAGCTTCAATAACAATGGCAAATATTTCCATAGAACCGTGAATCCAAATACCACGAACACTTTCCCAAAACACACCTTTATCATAAAAGAAATATTGAAAAGAGCCAAGCATAATACAGTTCTTAAACATAATGTAAAGTGTACCTATACCTAGAAAAACACCCAGAACAAAAGCAATAATACCAACTTTTAAGTTGTTTATAGTAATGCCAATAAAACTTCCCCAATTACTGCCACTTTTATAAACAGCCACAGGGTCGCCAGCTTCAATGTTTTCTAAAGACATGTTTACGTAATTGTCTCCTAAAATAGAACGCACAAACTCACCATCGTTAGCAGCAGAAATTGCACCAATAAAAGTGAAAGCAAAAAAGATGATAAAAGCTATGTAAATAAATTTTCGGTATTCATAACAAATTAAAGGCACTTCGGTTTTCCAAAAACCAATAATTCTATTGGTGTCTTCCCGTTTTGTTTTGTAAATTTTTTGAAATGCTTTAGCCGCTAACTGATTTAAATATACAATAACCTTACTTTTAGGGTAATAGGTTTGTGCATAAGCCAAATCGTTTATTAAATGGATGTATTGTGAGGCTAGTTCGTCAGGATCTTTAAAGTCATTATTAAAGACAGCCTTTTCAAAACTCAACCATTTTTCCTTATTTTGTTTGATGAATGAAACTTCTCTCATATATTTGATAAATTAAAATATAAAATGTCAGAGTTACAAATTAACACGACCCAAAATGTAAAAATAAAATTCTCGGCTGTTGGAGCTGGCGAAAGATTATTGGCATTTATCATTGATATGGCTATAAAAATAGGCTATATGCTGCTGTTGAGTTGGACGTTTGGTGTGTTCGATAATATGGATGAATGGTCGCAAATAGGTATTAATACCGTGCTAAGTTTTCCTGTTATGTTTTATACGTTGGTTTTAGAGTCGTTATTAGAAGGACAAACTATTGGAAAAAAAGCACTAAATATAAGAGTCGTTAAAATTGATGGATATCAAGCGTCGTTTTCAGATTATGTGGTACGTTGGTTTTTTAGAATTGCAGACATTTATATTTTCGGATTGGGTTTTTTCATAATTCTATTCAATAAAAAACAACAGAGATTGGGCGATATGGCAGCAGGAACAGCCGTTATTGCATTAAAAGACAAAGTAACTATTAATCATACTATTTTAGAAAATTTAAAAAGCGATTATAAACCAACCTATCCTAATGTTATTAAATTATCTGATAATGATGCCCGAATTATAAAAGATACATTTACAGTCGCCAGAGCATCACGAGATTTTCAAACATTAATAAAATTAAGAAAAAAGCTCATTGAAGTTGTTCAAATTAAAGAAGTAAAACAAAAAACCGATATGGAATTTATAGATGTTATTTTAAAAGATTATAATTTTTACACCCAAGACATGTAAGCAGAGAGCCCGTTTTTGTTTTTACAAAAATTGTGCGAATCGTTTATCCTGAGAGTATCAAATCTAAAAATTTTAATTATAAGTTAAGGAAGTAATAATATTTTTTTTAACACTCATTACTCAATAATCTCAACATTTCGAATGTAAATATTTTGTAAAGGCCAATCTGCATCATCGGTTTTAACAGCAGCTATTTTATCAATCACATCCATACCTTTAATAACACGTCCAAAAATAGTATAATCGCCATCTAAAAAGTGTGAGCCTCCTTTTTGTTGCACAATAAAAAACTCAAAAGGCGATGCTAATTTATGCGGATTATCAATATCGCTACTAGGCATAGAAATAACACCTCTATCATGTTTAAAGCCTCGCTTTGTATCGGGTGGTAATAAGTATTTTCCAATTTTTCCACGTTTTCTAGCTGTTTTTTTATCATCACTATTTCCTGCTTGTACCATAAAGTTATCAATAACTCTGTAAAACTGGGTATCATTAAAATACTTTTGTTTTGTTAAATAAATAAAATTAGCACGATGGTACTTTGTTTCATTATAAAGTAAAATATCAATAGCACCAAAATCAGTAGTAATACGCACTTTATTTTCTTTGTGATGCTTATCGTATTCCTTAAAAAAATACATAGCATTCTTAGTGTCTAGCTTTGGAAATACTTCTTCTTTAGTTTTTATAGTGTCTTTCGTTGTTTCTTTTTTATCAGATTTTGTTACTGTAGTTTCAATCGTTTTTTTAGTCTTAGAATGTTTATCTTCACAATTCAGAAATAAAAAGAAACAACATAAAAGCAATACAACACGCATATAAATGAATTTTGATGAATTTTTAAAATCGTTATCAAAAATAGAAAATATACAGCTTCCAGCCGAAGCTTCTCACTTTAAAATGGTGCCTCCGTATAGGCAGGCGCTTTTAAAACAACAAAAAGAAGCTATAAAAGATGCGAAAAAAGCAGGTGTTTTGGTTTTGTTTTATCCAGATGAAAGCAATAAAACCCATTTTGTCTTAATTTTAAGAAAATCATATAAAGGCGTGCATTCTGCACAAGTAGCCTTTCCTGGAGGGAAGTTGGAAAATGATGATGTCTCTATGGAAGCAGCGGCAGTTAGGGAGACTTATGAAGAGGTTGGTGTTCCTATTGAATCTATAGATGTAGTACGGCAATTATCTCAAGTTTATATTCCGCCAAGTAATTTTTATGTGTATCCTTTTATAGGTACATGTAAGGTAAAACCGCTGTTTATTAAGCAAGAAGATGAAGTTGAGGCTATTATAGAGGTGTCTTTATGCCATTTTTTAGATGATGAAAATCTGGTAACTAAAAATGTAAAAACCTCATATAGTATTGAGACAGAGGTGCCTGCTTTTAAATTGAACGAACACATCGTTTGGGGAGCTACAGCTATGATGTTAAGTGAAATTAAAGACTTGTTAAAACAATTACTCTAGTTTGCAAGATTTGTTACATTTGCAGCAACTAACCAATTTGACGTTTGATTTATGGGATTATTTAAACGAAATCCATTCGGGCATATACTATTTTTAAAAAAATGGCTCATTAGAATTTTTGGAGTACTAACTCATAGGCGTTTTAGAGGCTTTAATGAATTACAAATAGAGGGTTCTGAAATAATTAAAGATTTACCAGATACCAACGTGCTTTTTATATCAAATCATCAAACCTATTTTGCCGATGTGGTATCTATGTTTCATGTGTTTAATGCAAGTTTAAGTGGTCGTACAGATTCTATAAAAAATATAGGTTATATCTGGAATCCGAAACTGAATATATATTACGTTGCAGCCAAAGAAACCATGAAAGCAGGTTTGTTGCCTAAAATCATGGCTTATATGGGTTCTGTTAGTATCGAGCGTACTTGGAGATCGGAAGGTCAAGATGTGAAAAGGCAAGTAAAAATGAGTGATATTTCAAGTATAGGAAAGGCTTTAGACGATGGTTGGGTTATTACATTTCCTCAAGGAACCACGACACCATTTAAACCCATTAGAAAAGGAACATCTCATATTATAAAACGCTATAAGCCAATTGTAGTACCTATTGTTATTGATGGTTTTAGAAGATCGTTTGATAAAAAAGGTTTACGAATAAAGAAGAAAAATATTTTACAATCTTTTGAAATAAAACCACCTTTAGAAATTGATTACGATAACGAATCTACTGACGATATCGTAAAAAAAATAGAGTATGCCATCGAACAACATCCTTCATTCTTAAAAGTGATTCCTCAAAAAGAACTTGCTGCACTTGAAGAATTGAATAAAAAACGTGAATGGTAAAACAGATTGTTTTTTAATGTTTACTATTTAGACTTCCATAAATGCCTGAAAAAGCAGTTAAAAACCAAGTGTTTTTAAACTTAAAAAACTATTTTGGTTACGATAGTTTTAGAACAAATCAACAAGATATTGTCGAGGCTGTACTAAACAAAAAAGACTGTTTAGTTATTATGCCAACGGGTGGAGGTAAATCTATTTGCTTTCAGCTTCCAGCATTATCATTTAAAGGTGTAACTATTGTAATTTCACCATTAATTGCCTTGATGAAAGATCAGGTAGATGGTTTAAATGCCAATGGAATTCCTGCATCTTATTTTAATAGTAGTCAAAGTAGTGAAGAGCAATTTGCTATTATAGAAAATGTAATTCGAGCAGAAATAAAATTACTTTATGTTGCGCCAGAAAGTTTAGCAGCATTACAAAATATTTTAACCGAAAAATATATAAGTTGTGTAGCCATAGATGAAGCGCATTGTATTTCATCTTGGGGGCACGATTTTAGACCATCTTATCAGCAACTAGGTTTTTTAAAAACTACATTACCAAATATCCCTTTTATTGCTTTAACAGCAACGGCCGATAAGGCTACAAGACAAGATATTGTAAAGCAACTACGTATTGAGCAAGCTAAAATATTCATATCATCGTTTGATAGAGAAAATATAGGTTTAGAAGTACGTCCAGCAAATAACAGGATTTCTCAAGTTGTTAAGTTTATAAAAGCAAGACCCAATCAATCGGGTATTATTTATTGTTTAAGCCGAAAAACTACAGAGCAATTATCTAGTAAATTAAAAGCCAATAGTATTCCTGCTGAAGCGTATCATGCGGGTTTAAATTTTGATAAACGCTCCAAAGTTCAAGAATCGTTTATACATGATAAAACCCAAATTGTTTGTGCAACCGTCGCTTTTGGTATGGGGATCGATAAATCGAATGTACGCTGGGTTGTGCATTATAATATGCCTAAAAATATTGAAGGCTATTATCAAGAAATTGGTCGTGCGGGACGAGACGGCTTAAAGTCTCACGCTTTATTGTTTCATAGTTATGCCGATGTTATTCAGCTACAAAATTTTGCAAGTGGCGCTTCTAATGAAGCAGTTCAAATAGCGAAATTAGACAGAATGAAACAGTTTGCAGAGTCTACAACCTGTCGACGAAAAATTTTGCTGAGCTATTTTGGTGAGTTGTTAGGTTCAAATTGTGGGAACTGTGATGTTTGTAAAAATCCGCCAGAGTTTTTCGATGGTACTGTTATTGCTCAAAAAATCCTGTCGACGGTATATCATTTAAAACAGCAAGAAGCTATGGGGACTATTATCGATGTGCTTCGTGGTTCGCAAAACGCTACTATTGTATCAAAAGGCTATCAGGGAGTTTCAACATTCGGGATTGGTAAAGATATTTCATGGCAACATTGGCAACATTTTGTTATTCAGCTTATAAATCAAGGCTTTTGTGAAATCGCATTTAATAAACATAATGCATTACAACTTACAGAATTTTCTAGTAATGTATTGTTTAAAGGTGCAAAAGTAGCATTAACAAAACCTGTTGCTGTTACCGAAGTTAAGCCTGTAGTAAAAGAACGAAAGACTAGATTAAAACGAACAAAAACGAAAGCTAAAGCGAAATCAGTTACCGATAATTTATTTGAGCGTCTCCGCCAGTTGCGTTATAAAATAGCTTTAGAAGAAGGGATTCCAGCATATTTGATTTTTAGTGATGCGACTTTGAAAGAAATTGAAAGAGAGCGTCCATTAAGCGACGATGATTTTTTAAGTATTAGCGGTGTAGGACAACGTAAACTAGAAGTTTATGGTGATGAGTTTATGGCAGAAATCATGAATTTCATGGGTTCTAAAGTTAATAAACCTAAAAAAGCAGATACTTATACTGTTACTTACGAGCTTTATAAATCAGGATTGTCTATTGAAGAAATAGCGCTTGAACGCAAATTAAACACCACAACAATATATTCGCATATTGCTAAATTATATAGCACCGGAAAAAAAATAAATTTATACGATTTTGTTTCCAAAAGCGATGTGGAAGCTGTGAGAAAAGCAAAAGAAGCCTTAGGCGCTCCAAAAGCATTGAGACCTTATTTCGAATATTTTAACGAAAGTATTGATTATTTTAAAATCCGTTTGGCATTGAGTATTGTTGAAAAAGAGTAGTTTGCTCTTATAAATAAAGAATTTCATAACTTACTACCTTTAATGCATTAACTAAGTTATTAAAGGAATTAAATACGTAAATCACAGATATGAAAACACTTGGTATTGGTATTGTAGGTTCAAGATATGGTGCGCACATGCATCATGAAAATTATAAAAAATTACCTCAAGGTTTAATTGAAATTAGAGGGGTTTGTTCACGTTCTCTAGAAAGTGCAGAAGCTTTTGCTAAGGAGATTGGTGTTTCTTTTGCGACCAATAATTTTGACGAACTTCTTAATCGAGATGATATCGATGTTATAGATGTTTGTACACCTCCAGCAACCCATCATGAAATAGCTATTCGAGCAGCAGAAGCTGGAAAGCATATTATTATGGAAAAACCGCTTACTGGTTATTTTGGTGAGCCAGGAGATCAAGAACCAATCGGTCTTCATGTGGCACGTGCTCGAATGAGAGCAGGTGCGAGAAAAAATGCAGAGGCTGTTAGAGATGCGGTTAGAAAAAATGGTGTTCGGTTTTGTTATGCCGAAAACTGGGTGTATTCGCCAACCATAGCTAAAATGCGTAATCTTATTGCAGCGTCTAAAGGTTCTATTTTAGAATTACGTGCAGAAGAAAATCATTCGGGGTCAAACTCATTATATTCTCGTCAGTGGAAAAATACAGGTGGCGGTGCCTTATTACGAATGGGCGCACATTCCGTTGGTGCTTGTTTGCATATTAAACAATGGGAAGGCGAAAAACGTCTAGGTCGCCCTATTCGTCCGGTGTCTGTTATGGCAGATGTTGCCGATTTAATTCATACCGAAGCTTCCGAACGCGCAAAGAAAGCAAATGCCCATAATTGGATTAGTTCAAATCCTGTAGATGTAGAAGATTGGGCGAATGTAACCATTCGATTTGATGATGGCTCAAGAGCTACAGTACTTGTTAGTGATACTGGGCTTGGTGGATTAAATACACGTGTAACTGCTTTTATGACGGATGGTGTTATTAAAGCAAATATGACTTCTAACGATGCTATAGAAACATATGCTGTAGATCCTGCGACTTTTGGTGATGAATATTTTACAGAAAAATTAGAAACCAAAGCAGGATGGAATAGACCGAGTTGCGACGAAGATTGGTTTCGAGGCTTTGCTCAAGAAATTGAAGATTTCGTGTATGCTATTCGAGATAACCGAGATCCATTTTCAGGAATAGATCTCGCTGTAGATTGCGTGAATGTTATCTATTCTGCGTATTTATCTGCGGAAGAAGGTCGTGTTGTGACTCTAGATTAATGCCAGTAGAAATTTTGTGTTAAATATAGGTTTTTAATTAAGTTTGTAAACTTGAGTTTGTCAGAAAATTTTCTAACTTCGTTTAGCGTATGATATAAAATATTTATGCTGAATTTATTTCAGTATTAAAACGATTTCATATCAACGTCGTTACACAAAACATCAATTTTTCAACCTTACCAATTAGTTAATAACTCCTAACAATTCTCTTTTATAAACCATATCAAAATTCCTATTTTGCAAGTTCTAAATTAAATAAGAACGAGTGAAAGTCTGTATAGCCGAAAAACCAAGTGTTGCCCGAGAAATTGCATCTGTTTTAGGAGCGAATTCTAAGCGCGATGGCTATTACGAAGGTAATGGTTATGCGGTAACATACACATTTGGGCATTTATGCACTTTAAAAGAACCTAACGATTATAAACCCCATTGGAAAAGTTGGGATTTAAATAATCTTCCCATGTTGCCTGAGAAATTTGAAACCAAAGTGGTGTTGAATTCGGGTATACAAAAGCAATTTAATATTGTAAAAAGTTTATTTGATAAAGCAGAGCTTGTTATAAATTGTGGGGATGCGGGGCAAGAAGGAGAACTCATTCAACGTTGGGTGATGAATGAAGCTAATTATAAAGGCAAGGTAGAGCGTTTATGGATTTCATCATTAACAACAGAAGCTATTAAAGAAGGTTTTGAAAAATTAAAACCCGCTGAAGATTACGATAATTTATATTACGCAGGGTTTTCAAGAGCTATTGGCGATTGGTTATTAGGTATGAATGCCACACGATTATACACCGTAAAACATGGTGGTTATAAGCAAGTGTTGTCAGTTGGTCGTGTACAAACTCCAACTTTGGCGATGGTTGTGAATCGTTTTAAAGAAATTGAAAATTTTAAACCACAACCGTATTGGGAATTACAAACGTTGTATCGAGAGACGCTTTTTAGTTACGAAGAAGGTCGTTTTTTAAAGAAGGAAGATGGAGAAACTTTAGCAAATAAAGTAAAGGAAAGTGATTTTGAAATAGTATCTATTACCAAAAAGAAAGGGAAAGAATATGCGCCCAAGTTATTCGATTTAACAGGCTTGCAGGTGTATTGTAATACGAAGTTTGGATTTTCGGCAGATGAAACTTTAAAGATTGTTCAGAAGTTATACGAACAAAAAGTAGTAACCTATCCTAGAGTTGATACTACGTTTTTACCAAACGATGTCTACCCTAAAGTAGCAGGGATTCTTCAAAAGCTGACAAATTATTCCACATTAACTCAAACACTTTTAGGAAAGAAAATAAAAAAATCGACTAAGGTTTTTAACGATAAAAAAGTTACCGATCACCACGCGATTATTCCAACGGGGATTCAAATTAATCTGCAATACAACCAGCAGCAGGTTTACGATATTATTGTAAAACGTTTTATTGCGGTGTTTTATGATGATTGTTCTGTGGCAAATACAATGGTTATTGGTAGTGCTGCTGAGGTATCTTTTAAAACAACTGGTAAAGAGATTTTAGAAAAGGGTTGGCGTGTTGTATTTGAAAATCCGAATGCTAAAGAAAGAGAATCAGGGATTTTGCCAACTTTTGAAAAAGGTGAAAAAGGCCCTCACGAACCATCGTTTTTAGAAAAAGAAACGAAGCCACCTAATCAGTTTACAGAGGCAACTTTATTACGTGCTATGGAAACAGCAGGAAAGCAAGTGGATGATGAAGAGTTGCGTGATTTAATGAAAGAAAATGGTATTGGACGACCATCTACACGTGCCAATATAATTGAAACCCTTTTTAAACGAAAATATATTAAGCGTAATAAAAAACAAGTATTACCAACAGTTACGGGTATTCAGTTAATTGATACCATTCAAAACGATATCTTAAAATCAGCAGAATTAACAGGTTCTTGGGAAAAGCAATTAAAAGATATAGAGAAAGGTGAGTTTAGCGCAGGTGCGTTTATTAAAAACATGAAGCGCATGGTAGACGCTTTGGTTTACGAAGTGAGAAGTGAAACCAAACGTGCTAATATTTCGCAAGAAAATGTTATTAAAAGTAGAGTTAGAGTAGCGAAGTCTGCTGTAAAAAAACAAGCGGGTATCACTGCTGAGGTTTGTCCGAAATGTAAAAAAGGTCAACTTCTAAAAGGAAAAAGTGCTTATGGCTGTTCTGCTTTTAAATCGGGATGCGATTTTGTGTTGCCTTTTAGTTTCTCAGGTAAAAAAATATCAGAAAAACAGTTTGTTAGATTGCTTCAAAAAGGTTCTACGGTTAATTTAAAAGGTTTTAAGACGGATGCAGGTACTGTTGAAGGTTTATTGCGTTTTGATGAAAATTTCAAACTCAAATTAGAGCCAAAGAAAACTTCCGCGAAAGCGAAACCTGATGAGTTAATCTGTCCGAAATGTAAAAAAGGAACGGTTATAAAAGGGAATTCAGCCTATGGGTGTACTGCTTATAAATCGGGATGTGATTTTAAAATGACTTTTGATGCCGTTAGAACTAAAATAAACGGGCAAACACCGACCAAAGAGTTGGTTCACGATATCTTGAGCGGCAAGATATGAGTCATTTCGAACGCAGAGAGAAATCACATAAAGAAGTAATTAATTAGAATTCTTTTGGAAGATATAAAACATCGTCATTTTATAATTTACAAACCGTACGGGTATTTAAGTCAGTTTATGAGTAATGCCTCAAAACAACAATCTAAAAATTTTTTGGGCGAACTTCATGATTTTCCTGAAGGTATTATGGCTGTTGGTCGTTTAGATGAGAAATCGGAGGGTTTATTGTTATTGACTACTGATGGACAAACGAGTGCTTTTGTAAATAGTAAAAAGGTTGAAAAAGAATACTATGCACAAGTAGATGGTAATATTTCGGAAGAAGCTATTGAGCAATTAAAAACAGGCGTAGAAATTGGTTTTGATGGTAAAAAGTATCAAACAAAACCTTGCAACGCTTTTAAGTTGGATGCTAATCCAGATTTTGAGGAGCGTTCGCGAAAAATACGTGATGATAGGCATGGACCAACATCGTGGGTTTCTATAATTTTAAACGAAGGGAAGTTTAGACAGGTACGAAAAATGACTTCGGCAGTGGGGTTTCCAACCTTGAGATTAGTACGTGTTAGGGTAGGAGATATTCATTTAAAGCCTATGAAAATTGGTGATGTGGTTGAGGTGGATAAGTTGTTGGTTTAGGATTGTCTTTTAAATGTCGTTTTTTATCCATTTAATTGCTTTTTCTAAAGACTCTTCTGAGGAGCATTTTTCGTCTGGAATTATGGCCTTTACTATTTTTTTATCTAAATCACATAAATATGAAAAACTTAAAAGTAAAGTAGCACCACTAGGTGAATAATGAATGGGCATTAAAGCAGTAGTTAATCCATTAGATCTAGATCCAAAGATTTTGGTTTGTTTTTGAAACTTTAAACTCATGGCAACTAATTCTCCACAACTGGCAGTTCTGTTATTTATCAAGACAGCTATTTTTTTGTCTTTATTAATCAAAGTGTTTACATAATTTAAAGAGACTCCTGTATCATCATGACCAAATTTAAATGTGTTATTCAAACAAATTATTGGTTTGAAATTCCCTTTATTGTCTTTGTAATAACTAATAATTGAGTCTTTTAGTAGTGGAGAAATACCTAAAGGCTGACTAAAACCAGCGCCTCCGTTATTATCTTTCAAATCAATAATCCAACCATTTAGAGAGGAAGATCGGTCTAGTTCTATTAACGTTTTTCGAATTTTTAATGCGAATAATTTAGATAATCTTTCATTTGCTCCAAATCCAGGGATTTTGATATATCCAATATTGTTTCCAATAATTTTTGATTGTACTTCAGGTAAAACGAGAGAATCATTATTAATGATATTATCCTCAGGTTTAAAAAAACAACTATGCCGATCATTAATCAAAAACAAAGTGTAGTCGATAGCATTGTATACATCATTATTACTATTAAATTGTTTAATTGAGTCTTTAACTTTAATCTCTATATTAAACCAATTTATTACATCATTTTTAATATAATAAGTTTTTATGTTTTTTAACGAATTATTAAAGAGCTGTTCAAATGGGGTTTCTTGTTTTTTGTGACAAGAAAGAGAAAAAAGAGTAAATAAAATTAAGATAAATTTATTTGATGTTTTTTTCATAAATCTAACTTCTCTAGTTCTTTATAATTCTTGTTTAGGCGTTTTAATAAGATGCCATAAATAAGTTTGTAAAATAACCAAATAATTAGTGTTGCAATAGCTAAGAAAAGTACAGAGATTCCCATGAAAATCATAGTGCCATGTTCGCCAAGTTTTTCTATATTTTGAGTCATTTCAGGATCGTTGTGTACGCTAATATATAAACCGATGATTACTGACAGAACTATCATTATTAAGTTATAGAGTACGTAATATTTTATGATTTTACGTGTTTTTAGAATACTCTCCATAAGTTTTTTAGCACTATCTGTAATAGATATTGATTTGTACGACTTGTAGAGTAGATATACAAAAAGAAGAATAACAGCAAAGCTAAATATGGTAAGGCCATTAAAAACAGCATCGTTTGTGTAAACTTGATCTAATTTTTGTCTGTAACTATCTGATGTGAAATAGGGGATTGCATTTACTAAAATCCAAAAAACAAATTCGGCAATACTTATGTAAAAAAGCATCTTTACAATAGAAGATGACTTTTTGAGCAACATCGGGTAAATATCATTTACCGATAGTTTTTTATGGTCTGAGTTGGATTTATTCCAATTTTTTTTTAATATGTCTAATTCATCCATAGTGTTACGGATTTAGTATGGTTTTAAGTTTTGTTTTAATCCTGTTCATTTTCACGCGGGCATTTACTTCACTTATCCCCAAAGTTTCACTTATTTCTTTATAGTTTTTGTCTTCTAAATATAAAAACACCAAGGCCTTTTCTATATCATTTAATTGATGAACGGCTTTGTATAATACTTTTAATTGTTCCTCTTCTGTGTCGTCATAATCTTCTGCTTTTATTTTAAAAGCGACCCCTTCAAAATCTTGGGTGTTAATCGTTCTTTTAGATTTTCGGTAAAGTGTAATTGCGGTATTTAAACCTACACGATACATCCAAGTACTAAACTTTGCATCGCCTCTAAATTTAGGATATGCTTTCCAAAGTTGAATGGTTATTTCTTGAAATAAATCGTTATGCGCATCATAATTATTAGTGTACAAACGACAAACTTTGTGCACAATATTTTGATGCTTTTCTAGCAATTCTACAAAACTATGTTTTAGTTCTTCTTTCAAGTTGATGGGTTAGTTACTTTATAAGTAGCTTAAATATTTAAAACGTTACAAATGTGTGAAAAATAATTTTAAAAAGAGTAGGGTAGTGAGCCGTTTTTTATGATTTTACAATTGGGTTTTCTGTTCATTAATTGAAAATATTGGGAATTATTAGGTGTTTTTATTTTGTTTAAATTAATGGTTTAGGTGGTTTTTGTTGAAAGTTGATTTTAAATAATTTAAGTGTGCATTATAGATAAAATCTATGAGGGGGTTTTTTTTGAAAATAGAGTTTTTATTGCGTTAAGAGTTACTAATATATAAAAAAATAATTAGATGAAATTTAGGATTAAAAATTAGTAAAAACAATCTATTTGTGTTTCGTGTTTTCTGTTTGAAATGTTTTGTTTTTTATAAAAAATGAAGTTCTTTTTTTTGATATTTTTTGGTTCAATTCTTTTCTTTTTGAGACAAAATATTCAATTCATCATCGATATTTTACAGTTCGGTTATTTAGAATTTTTACAATGAATCTTCTGTTGCAAATTTGCTTCATCAATTAGAAAACGATCTGTAGAATATTTTAAATTATGAAACATCCATTACTAAAAAACCGATACTTAATTATCATTATTATCACATTAATCAGTATGCAGTTATCTGCTCAATCAACTATTTCTGGAACTGTTTTTAATTCGAAAAAAGAACCTGTAATGGGAGCGAATATTTATTTAGAAGGTACTTATGATGGAAGTACAACGGATGAAAATGGCGCCTTTTTATTTACAACTTCAGAAACCGGAAATCAGAATTTAGTGGTTTCATATGTGTCTTATGAAACATATATGATGTATGCCGATATATCTTATATGAAAGATATAACTGTTAAGCTTCGCGAAGATGTAAATGCTTTGGATGCTGTTGTGCTTTCCGCTGGAACATTTCAAGCAGGCGATAATAGTAAAGTAAATGTTTTAAAACCATTAGATGTGGTTACAACTGCGAGTGCTTTAGGCGATTTTGTTGGTGCTTTGCAAACTTTACCAGGTACAACAACGGTTGCCGAAGATGGGCGTTTGTTTGTGCGTGGAGGTGATGCCGAAGAAACTCAGATTTTTATTGATGGTATTCGCGTGTTTACACCTTATACGCCTACAACAAACAATGCACCAACACGCGGACGTTACTCTCCATTTCTATTTGATGGTATTACGTTTTCAACGGGTGGGTATTCTGCAGAGTTTGGTCAAGCCTTATCGAGTGTGTTGCTATTAAATACGATTGATGAGCCCGACCAAGAAAAAACAGATATTGGTATTATGAGTGTGGTTGCAAGTTTAGGGAATACTCAAAAATGGGATAAAAGTTCGTTAAGTGTAAATGCATCCTACATTAATTTAGAACCGTATAATGCTATTTTTTCTAATAGAAACGATTGGATAAAGCCTTTTGAAACACTTTCTGGAGAAGCAGTTTATAGAAAGAAAACTAATTCTGGGTTGTTTAAACTTTACGGTGCTTTTGATGTTAGTAATTTTGAGTTAATACAAGAAGATATAAATGATCCTGAAGGGATGTATTTTAAACTGAATAATAAAAACTTATATTTTAATGGTTCGTATCAAGGTGTTTTAAGCGATACTTGGAGCATTCAAGGTGGATTTAGTTATACTAATGCTATAAATGGTTTGAATATTAATGAAAGTGTTATTGATGGTACAGAAAACTCTATTCACACAAAATGGAAATTTAAAAACCGAATAAGTAATCGTTTGAAGCTTTATTTTGGTGCTGAATATTTTGCAACTAATTTTAATGAAAATTATAATGATGAAACTATTATTGATGCTATGTATGGTTACAATAATAACATAGCAGCCGTATTTGCTGAGGCCGATATTTTTATATCTAAAAAGTTAGCGTTTAAAACTGGTGTTCGTGGAGAGTATAGCGAATTATTTAAAGATGCTACCGTTGCTCCAAGAATGTCTTTGGCTTATAAAACATCCAGTAAAAGTCAGTTGTCGTTAGCTTATGGTAACTTTTATCAGAATCCATCTAGTAATATTTTAAAGTTTAATCAGGATTTAAAAGCTCAAAATACGTCGCATTACATTTTTAACTATCAGTATAACGCCGATAGAAAAATTTTTAGAGCCGAAGCTTATTATAAAACCTATGATGATTTAGTAAAGTATGATTCTGATTTTACCACGTTCGAAAGTAATTTTAATAATAACGGTTCTGGTTTTGCAAAAGGCATCGATTTCTTTTGGAGAGATAGTAAAAGTATCAAGAGTTTTGATTATTGGATAAGTTACTCGTTTTTAGATACCGAACGCGATTATAAAAATTACGAAACCAAAGCGCAACCTAATTTTGCTAATACTCATAATCTATCGGTAGTTGGGAAATATTGGATTAACGATTGGCGTAGTCAAGTTGGATTTAGTTATGCTTTGGCTTCTGGTAGAACGTTTACCAATCCTAATCAACCAGGATTTTTAAATAATAAAACAAAACCGTATAACAATTTAAGTTTGAATTGGGCGTATTTAATAAGTCCGCAAAAAATATTATATGCTTCGGTTAATAATGTTTTAGGTTTTAAAAATATTAATGGGTATCAATATGCAAATACTCCAGATATGAATGGTCATTTTGACAGACGTGCATTACAACCTGCTGCAGATCAGTTCTTTTTTGTTGGGTTCTTTTGGACTATTAGCGACGATAAAAAGACTAACCAATTGGATAATTTGTAGGACGAGGTTCATTTAAACTTTTTATAACGATTTTAATGTCTTAAAAAAAGAATGTTTTTATTAATAAGCTTTATGGAAGAGTTTTGTTCTTAAAAGTATTATTTAAAAGCGTTTTCTACTTCAACTAACATTTTGTCGAGTTCATTTCTGTCAAACCATTTACCATGAAGCATAACTCCATTTATACTTTGCGTGTTTTTTATATCAGCAAATGGGTTTTTGTCTAGTAATACCAAGTTTGCGTTTTTACCTTCTGTAATACTTCCATCAACCGGATATGAATCTAGGTACCGAGAAGCATTAACAGTACTAGCATTTAAAATATCAAAAGGTTTCATTCCTAATTCTTGCAGAATTTCCATTTCTCTATGAATTGAAAAACCAACAATCGCCATACCAAATGTATCGCTACCTGTTAATAGTTTAACGTCGTTATCATTCAATATCTTGGTAAACTTTCGCATCCAGGTAATATATCTTTGAAATAAATCTTTAGCTGTTATGCCATCAATAACCAAATCTTTAAAATTGGTTCTAGAATTATTTTTATCTGTTAAATATTTATCTCTTTCTTTTTGTGATAAATATTTAACTAAATGACTCTTTTTCATGTTTTCAAACATGTTATCATCTAAATACTGAGGAATTTTTTCAAACACAACGAGGGTAGGTGTTACGTAAATTCCACTGTTTTTAATTTCTTGAGCTATAGAATTCAGTTCATTTATATTATCATTTAAGTATGTAAAATTTTCTTCTCCATTAAATATATATATAAATTCTTCTAGATGTTCAATAGATTTCATGCGTAACGAAAATTCTAAAGGTAATTTACGTTGTGCATGACCAATTACTTGAATGTTGTTTTTATTAGCTTCTTCAAGTAAAAATAAATATAAAACTTTTGGTAAATTATCTGCTAATTTTAAAAAGTCATACCCATTTTGGGTATGTTTTTTTATCTCATTTAATATTAATTCTTTTGTTTTAAGGTGTTCAAATTTAAGATAAGAGCCTGTTGTGTAATAATTAGGGCCTAAATATTCCCCCGTTTTAACTTTATGTCTTATTTCTGTTTGCTTTTGTTTTTGGTTTGGTTCTTCAGCCATATTTCTAACTGTAGTAACACCGTTAGCAATTAAAAGTTTAAAATCATCTTCTGGTGTTTCTTTCCCATTTCGCCAATGATAATGCATTTCTGAAAGACCTGGAATTAAATATTTGCCAGTACCATCAATTGTTTTTTGAATGTTATAGATAGATTTGTTAGTGTTTGGTTCAACACTAATAATTTTACCATTAGAAACAATAACACGGTGGTCCTTTAAGATAGTATCTCTATCCATTGGAATAACATTTACATTATCAAAAGCAAAAGTATTTAAGTTTAACCAAGATGATTTCAGTTTTTCTTGTTTGGGTGATGGGTTTTTAACGGCGGTTAAACTTGTGTCAGTTAAATTTAACCCTAATTTTCTAAAGAAATCTTGGTAATTTATTGGTGTTTCTCCAATAACATGTTTTTTGAAAAAATTGTCAATTGAAGGATATGTTATTAAAGAAATTTCATCTATTAGATTGTTATCAATAAAAGGTGTGTTTTTGCCATATTTAAGCGAGAGTACCTTCATTAAAGAAAGTAACCCTTTGTTACCATTGCTTTCTTCTCTTAAAAGGATATCTAAACACATTGCTATTAAAGCTCCTTTTTGATATACGTTAGCATAATTTTTATGATATTCTTTTTGTAGAATGTGTTCACTCATTAAAGTGAAACTTAAAGAATCATTATAGTTTTTAGAGGTTTTTAGTTTGTTAAATACTTCATTGTAAAATTCCTTTTCTGTAATTAAGTTTTGATCTATTTGAAATAACTTAGAAAAATATTCTGTAACGCCTTCGTATAACCATAGATGCTTTGAGAAATTAGGTGAATTATAATTAAAATTATGGATGTGTTCTGAATGGATATTTAATGGTGTTACAATATGAAAAAACTCATGAGCAACTAAATTCTTAAAGTGATAAAAAAGTTCGTCTTTTTTCATAGATTCTGGTAATACCATTACTGTTGATGAGTGATGTTCTAGAGCTCCATAATCATTAGGTTTTATTTCTTTTCCATCTGCAAAATATATCTGAATATCATATCTAGAAGTGGTTTTGAAGTTTTTTAAATAAGTTAGTTGAGACTTTAACATCTTAAAAACAACATCTTTCATTTCTTTGGCATTATAGATCTTGTTAGGAGAATATACACTTAGCACAATTTTAACGTCATTAATGGTAAATTCTTCAATGTCTAATCTTCCAAATAATACGGGATTGTCAATTAAATCAAAGTATCTAGGTGCAGTAAAAGTATAGTGTTTAGTATTATCGTTATTTGTTTTATAATTTTCTAACTCTAAACCTGTTGTATATGAAAAATGACTTGGAGCTTTTATGTTTAGAGTATGTTTTTTATCATTTAATTCTTCAAAATAACCAATAAATCCATGGAGGTTTAATACGTAATTTTCAGGATCAATATTAGTTCCAGCAGGGAATTGAGGAATGTTGTTGTATGTTTTTTTGTCAAGATCATACGTGTCATTAATTAAATATGTGATCTTGCTTAATCTTTTAGCATGTTTTATTTTCCATGAATTAATGTCTACCCTTAAAATAGGTAGTTTGTTTCCTTTTATATCAAATGCTTGTAGGTTTTCTACAAATCTTCCAAAATCACTAATAGCATATGTTCCTTGAATTACTTTTGGAAATCGATAAACTAATGATCTTGCTTCAATATTGTTTAAATTTATAGTGACAGGTACTTTGTCTTCAATAATATTAGTTAAATCTATTGTACTTGAAATTGAAGTTGAATTGTTGGCAAATATTGAACCATAAAATAGAATGAAGAGCAATAAGATTCCATGATTATAATTTATATGATATTGATTTATTTCGTTTTCTAACATAATTATTAAGATTTTATTAACTCTAAATTGAATGTCTTTAATTACAAAGACGAAAAATATTTATAAATGGTTGCCTAGGTTGTAATTTGAGCTCGATTTTTTTTTTTTTTTAGCTTGAAGGAGATTACTTATTTTGAAATCATTTTTATTTAATATTAGGTGCTTTTCTTCTAAATTATATCGATTATTCTGTAAAAATGTTAATTACTTAAAACAAACTTATTAATTGTTATAAGCCATTACAAATACAAATGTTAAATTTGTTAAATTAAAAATTTTAAAATAATGGGCCAGATTATAACATTCGGAGAGGTTTTAATGCGTATTTCACCACGTGGCAATAAAAAGTTTATTCAATCTAATATGGTTGAATTTTATTTTGGGGGAACTGAATTAAATGTAGGTATTTCAATTGCTAATTTTGGAGGTAATGTAAAGCACATTAGTTGTGTTTCTGATGACTTTATTGGTGATGCCGCAATTTCTTATATTAATAAATTTGGTGTAAGTACGTCTTCTGTCGTTTATTCAAAACGTCCGTTAGGTGTATATTTTCTGGAGGTTGGAGCTGTAATGCGCCCTAGTGCAATTTCGTATAATAGATCGCATTCTTCATTTTCTGAAATTAAACCATCTATGGTTAATTGGGAAAAAGCCTTTAAAAAAGGCGTTTGGATGCATTGGACTGGTATTACACCTGCCTTATCTAAAGGTGCTTTTGATACACTTAAGGAAGGATTGGCATTGGCTCATAAAAAAGGAATGATTATATCTGCAGATCCAACTTATAGAAGTGGTTTGTGGCAATATGGTCAAGATCCTAAAGAAGCTTTAATAGAATTACTAAATTATTCTACCATTTTTATTGGTGGTGTTAATGAGATAAATGAAGTGCTTGGTACTGACTTTGATTATTCTAACGATGATTTCCTTGAAGCGAGTAAACAACTTATAGAAACGTTTCCAACTATTGAAAAAGTATTTGATAAAATTAGAACCTCATTAAATTCTTCTTGGCACAAAATTAGAGCTAGAATGTGGAATGGTAAAGAGTTTAGAGAAACACAAGATTTAGATATTACTCATGTGGTAGATAGAATTGGTACTGGAGATGCTTTTGCTGCGGGCCTAATTTATGGATTACAACAATTTGATGATTATAAAGCTATGGAGTTTGCTAGTGCTGCTTGTGCTTTAAAACATACTTATGAGGGCGATGTTAATTATGCAACCGTACGAGAGGTAACCAGTATCTTAGATGGTAATACTTCTGGGCGTTTAGTTAGATAATTCATCATGTGTGTTTAATATTATTTATTTCTATGTTCTAGTATTCAAGAACATAGAAATAAATAGTTTTTAAACATCGGCACTATTGTTTTTTATGGCTTCTTTAAACCAAAGCGCTGAGTTTTTTGGAGTTCGTTTTAGAGTTTTAAAATCTACATAATGTAAACCAAATCTTTTGTCGTATCCAGAAGCCCATTCAAAATTATCCATGAAAGACCATGCGAAATAACCTTTAAGGTTAACACCGTTTTCTATAGCTTCTTGACAAGCTTGTAGGTAGCCTTTATAAAAATTTAAACGTTCTTGGTCATTTACTTCTCCGTTAACTATTTGGTCGTCATAAGCACAGCCGTTTTCAGTAATATAAATTTCTGGACTGTTATAACGGGCATCAATCCATTCTAGCATTTTTTTACAACCCCAAGGCACAACAGCCCAATTCATGAATGTAAGATCCCAGTTTTTATCTAGAGATAAATCGACAGCTTGATCTTCAGAAATACCGCCGTTACCATAAACACTTCGTTCTTTAATAGAACCATCATCTTGTGCTGCATACATGGTTGTGTAATGATTTAAGCCAAAAAAATCAGAGGTTCCAATAATCATTTTCTTTTCATCATCAGAAAATTTAGGGAGTCTATCTCCTAAGCGAGCTTTCATCACGTCTGGGTAGTCGCCTTTGTAAACAGGATCTGCAAACCATGCTAAGAAAAATTGAAGCGCTCTTTCTGCCGCTTCTTTATCAGCATCGCTATTGGTAAGCGGTTCTCTCCAATCACAATTATTAGTAATACCTATTTGTCCGTTTTGATAACTGTATTTGTTTTTATAAATATGATATGCCTTAGCATGCGCTAATATTAATTGATGCGCTGCTAAATAAGGTTCAGAATCAGACAGTCTACCAGGAGCAAAAACACCTTGTCCGTAACCTAAAATTGAAACGACCCAAGGTTCGTTTAAAGTAATCCAGTTTTTAACACGGTCTCCAAAACGTTCAAAGCATAAATCGGCATAAGCTGCAAAATAATCTGGGATAGCATTTCCTAACCAACCATCATCTTCTAGTTGTAGAGCAAGTGGTAAATCCCAGTGGTATAAAGTTACCCATGGTACAATATCTGCTTTTATTAATTCGTCAATTAAATCTGAATAAAATTGAATACCAGCTTCATTAATGTCTCCTTTTCCTGTAGGCATAACTCTTGCCCAAGCAATAGAAAAACGATAGGCTTTAACACCCATGTTTTTCATTAATTGAATATCTTCTTTAAATTTATGATAATGGTCACAAGCAATTTCGCCTGTTTCTCCGTTATGTGTTTTTCCTGGTATGCTTGAAAAAGCATCCCAAATAGATGGTCCTTTACCATTTGTTGTTGCTGCTCCTTCTATTTGGTATGATGAGGTGGCTGTACCCCATATAAAGTCCTTTGGAAATGTATTCATTTTTATAAAAATCTATTTTCTTCTGGTAATTATATTAATTGTCTTCTAGTTGAATGCGTCTGCTGCTTAATTCGGTAGAAATCTCATTCATTTTTTTTCTGTTTAAAGGGTAAAGAAACATAAGACCTGCAGCAAAAAGTGCAATAATTGAAGGTATCCAACTCATTAGCATAATCATACCTGGAATAGCGCCTTGTATTGTTGATGGGTCTTGCCCGTTGTAATTAAAAGCACCTAATGTTAAACCGATTATGGCTCCGGCAACTCCTCCACCAAATTTTGTGGAAAATGAACCTGCAGAATAAATAAGCCCTGTTGCGCGTCTTCTATTTTTCCATTCTGAGAAATCAGCTGCGTCGCCTAGCATAACAAAGAAAAGTGTTGGGAAAATTGCTGCAGCAAACTCAGAAATAATACCAATAGAGAAAATGGCTCCAATATCATTTGCAGTGCAAAACATTAATAAAGCATTTACTATTCCAGAAAAAATTAAAGCATAAATAAATAAGTTACGTTTCCCAAACTTTCTACTTAATGGCGCTGTAAAAAAAGCACCTGCAATAGAGGCTATCATTAATCCAACCAAATAAGATGCTGAGAGTAATTGGTCATTTAAATAATGGGTGAAATATATAATTACAATAGTTTGTTTTATGGAGTTGTATATGTTGAATAAAAGTCCAATACCTAGTAGTACTAACCAAGGTTTGTTGCGAATTAAATCTTTAAAATCTTGACCTAAATTAGTTTTTTGGTTTTTAGGTGGTTTTACTCTTTCTTTAGTTGATGAGAAAGTGACTAGCATTAATAGAGCAAGTATAGCCGACATGATATACATAGACTTGCTATAACCTTGTTTTTGATCAATAATTGAAATATTACTAGCTGTTATATTTTTTTCACCAGTAACAAGGAAAGTATATTTCTCATCCTCAATCATTTTAAAACTTTTGCCAGGTGTAGATGTGTTGTCATCTATTTTAGTATTTGCAGCATCCCAAGTAAATAAAGCAATACCATTTTTGGTTTTAATGTTAACATGCTCAACGTCTTTTGCCGATGACACTTCGATTTTGAATTTTTCGTCTTCTAATTTTGTAACATCAATTGTTGGGTTTACATTTCCAAAATATGCTACTAAAAAAAGTAAAGCTCCTTGTACTAGCATACCACCGCCAAAAGCACCAACCATTCTAAAAGAGCCTATACTGGTTCGTTCTTTATCATTGCCAGTCATTACTGCCATTAGGGCGCCATAAGGAATGTTGTTTGCTGTATATATTAATGTGAAAAATATATATGTTATATAAGCATAAACTATTTTTCCGTTAGCTCCAAGTTCTGGACTTGTAAATAATAATGAAAGAATAACCCCAAGAGGAATGGCTGTCCATAAAATCCAAGGTCTAAATTTTCCGTATTTAGATTTTGTACGGTCTCCAATAATTCCCATTAAAATATCGCTAATACCATCACTAGATCTAGCAACAAGCATTAAAACACCAACTGTAACAGGACTTAAACCAAATACATCTGTGTAAAATATGAATAGAAAAGTCTGTACACCTCTCCAGGCAATATTGGCTGCGCCATCACCTAGTGCGTAACCTATTTTTTCTTTTAACGAAATCTTTTCATTAATATCCATCTATAGTTGTTTTCTAAAAAAAAACTCAAATGTAAATAAATTTTATATTGAGCTTCTATTTTGTTTTTATGGAATTTTTTCCAGTGATTATGTTCTTTTTAAAACTGTTTTGAGTGTTTTTTGAGTCTTATGTTTATGACTATGATAACAACACTTTTTGGTTTTAAAATCTAATATAAATTAAAAATCTTGCTAAAGGTTATAACTTATTGCTTATGCAACAATAGTTATAGCAATTGCTTCGAATGTTTTATTTGTGCAAATTAAAGACTTACAGAAAAAGACTTATTGAATAAAAGGTGAAAATCATTTTTTTTAAGAATATGATAATTGTCATACTTATATATTGATAATTCAAATATTTTTATCCTATTAAATTTCGATTGTCATGGAAGTTAAAAAGAACCCAAAATTGGAAATAGGCCGCAATAGTGGTTTATATTTCGCTATTGGTCTCAATTTAATGTTGTTTTTATCTTGGAGATCTTTAGAATATAAAACATATGAGAAGGATGATATAACATTGGAAGTTTTAAATTTAGAAGCAGAAATAGAAGATGATATACCAATAGTTAATATAAACACACCACCTCCACCACCTCCACCACCAGCAGTAATTCAAGAGTCAATACAAATTGTTGAAGATGAAGAAGAGGTTGTAGAAACGGTAATTGAAAGTACTGAAACAGATCAAGATGATGCTATTCAAGATGTTGTTGAAGTTAGTGATGTTAGTGTTGAAGAAGTATATGATGATGTAGAAGTCGCATTTGCAATTATTGAAAATGTACCAGTGTATCCTGGTTGTGAAGGGTTGTCTAGAGTAGCAACAAAAGAATGTTTTCAGAAAAAAATACAACAACATGTTGTAAAACATTTTCATTACCCACAATCAGCTTTAGATTTAGGTATACAAGGACGAGTGTCTGTTGTTTTTGTTATAGGTTCAGATGGTGTTACTACTAATGTGCGTTCTAGAGGACCAGATAGAATTTTAGAAAAAGAAGCAGAGCGTATAATAAGTTTATTACCAAAAATGAAACCAGGAAAACAACGAGGTAGAGCAGTAAAAGTAGCTTACGCTGTGCCCATATTTTTTAAATATCAAGAAGGATAGTATTTAGTAATTAGTAATTAGTTTTTAAATCGAAAAAAATCAAGAAGCACCACTCTTTCTTGGTTTTTTTTGTGTTTTAAAATAAGTTTGTTTGACGAGGGTAACATTTCATCCTAAAAAAATAACAGTTGGGTCATTCACTTTTTATAAACATGTAGTTACGTTAGATATTTGTTTCATAATTAAAACAGAAATAAAATGAAACATGTAATTATTATCGCAACATTATTAGTCTCAGTATTAACAACTGCTCAAACTAATTATGAAAAAGGAATGCAAAAAGCTTTCGAATTATGGGGAAGCAATCCAATTGAAGCAGCAAATTTATTAGAACGCATTGCTAAGGCAGAACCAGATAATTGGTTACCACCATATTATGCGGCACAGGTTAATATTGTGAGTAGTTTTGGAGAAAAAGATGAAAAAAGACTATCTGAAAAGCTTAAAAAAGCACAAGATTTAATTAACGATGCCACAGCAATTTCAAAAGATAACCCAGAGATTATGGTGATGCAAGCCTTATTGCATACTGCATGGGTAGCTTATGATGGTGCCACTTATGGTATGACATTATCTGGAAAAGTTGTTGAGCTTTACACTAAAGCAGCACAGATAGCTCCAGAAAACCCAAGAGTTGTGTATTGTAAAGCAGAGTGGGATATGGGAGGTGCAAAATATTTTGGACAAGATACCACACCATTTTGTAAAGATTTAGAACGTGCCATAGAACTTTTTGCTAACTTTAAACCAGAAAAAGCATTTTATCCAAATTGGGGTAATGAACGTGCTGTGCAAGTTTTCGAATCTTGTGGAAAATAAATAAAAGGTTATGACGAAATGGATTAAAGATATAATAATCAGTTTTTTTATAGGTTGCGCTGTTTTTATAATAGGAAACTTTTTTTATAATCAGTTTCAATTTAACAGTTTCAACGATGCATTAATCAATTTTGGATTTTATCAACTATATTCATTTGTATTAGGTTATTCCAATATGTACTTTTTCGGTTTTATGGAACGTATAAGCTGGAAAAAGAAAGAGACTATTAAACGTATTGTTTTAGGTGTTTTGGGGTCCACCATTGTTACCTTAATGGGGTTGTTTGTTTTAAGATCATTGACTGCAATCTTGTTAGAAGGTATCACATTTACAGATTTTATCGCTAAAGAAAAACTTATTAATTATCAATTCGGAGTTTGGATAACCTTAACTATCGTTATTGTTTTTCATATTATTTATTTTTATAATAAGTACCAGCAAAATAAAATAAAAGAGCAAAAGGTAATAGCTGGAACAGCAAATGCCAAGTTTGATGCTTTAAAAAATCAGTTAGACCCACATTTCTTATTCAATAGTTTAAACGTTCTAACAAGTTTAATAGAAGAAAACCCAGATAATGCGCAACGGTTTACAACCTCATTATCAAAAGTGTATCGTTATGTTTTAGAACAAAAAAGTAAGGAATTAGTAACGGTAGATGAAGAGTTGCAATTTGCAAAAACTTATATGTCTTTGCTTAAAATGCGTTTTGAAGATAGTATTGTGTTTACCATGCCCGAAAGGGCATCAAACCCAGAAAGTAAAGTGGTGCCACTATCATTACAATTACTTTTAGAAAATGCTGTAAAACATAATATAGTAACAGCAAATAGTCCTTTGCATATTAAGATTTACGAAGATGATGGTAGCTTAGTTGTAGAAAATAATTTGCAACCCAAACAAATAGTGAAAAAGAGTAGTGGTGTAGGTTTAAGTAATATTATGCAACGTTATAACTTGTTAACCAATAGAAAAATAGATATAAATAAAGAAGCAAAAAGTTTTGTTGTAGCTATACCCATGCTAACCAAACAAATATCAGTTATGAGACCAGAATCAGAATCAATAATAGATGATAGTTATCTGCGTGCACGCAATCATGTAGACGAACTTAAGGGCTTCTATTATAGTTTAATATCTTATTGCTTAGTCATTCCGTTTTTAATATTCATTAATTATAAAACCTCATGGGACTTTCAATGGTTTTGGTTTCCCATGGCAGGTTGGGGACTTGGTTTAACCATTCAAGGTTTTAGAGTCTTTGTAAACGATAAAGCTTTTGGAAGACGCTGGGAAGAAAAAAAGATAAAAGAGTTCATGCAGGACGAGGAAGAAGATCGTTGGAACTAAAGAATTAGAAATTATGGAAAGATTACCAGAAACAGATACAAAATACATAAGAGCCCGTAAAAGGGTAGACGATTTAAAAGGGTTTTATTCTAATCTAACATCCTATTGCTTGGTTATCCCTTTTTTAATATTCATTAATTATAAAACTTCATGGGGCTTTCAATGGTTTTGGTTTCCGTTAGCCGGTTGGGGGTTAGGATTAAGCATTCATGCCTACCACATATTTGTAAACAATGGTGTTTTAGGCCGTAAATGGGAAGAGCGCAAGTTGCGAGAGTTTATGAATCAAGAAGAAAAAGAGCGTTGGAATTAAATTGACACATCATGAAAAATTCAGATTATAATAATAAATCAAGTCAGTACCATAAAGAAAGTGCTTATTTAAGAGCCCAACAGCGGCTTAAAGATATTAAAGGATTCTATTGGCATGCCTTCTGGTATGTAGTCGTAAATATTTTCATTATTGTAATGATTGTAAAGAATTCTGGAGGGGATATCTGGAATTTTGGTGTCTTTGCAACACCCATTTTTTGGGGAATAGGTTTAGGTTTTCATGCTATAATGGTATTTGGTAAAAGCCTTTTTTTTAGTAAATCGTGGGAAAACAGAAAGATTCAAGAATTCATGGAAAACGAAAAAGAAAGCGATAAACATAAATTTGAATAGCTTATGAAAACTTTAAACGAAAAAAACGAAAGCTATATAAAAGCTAAAGAAAAAGTAAAAAGCATTCAAATTTTTTATATTCACTTGGTGGGGTATATTATTGTGGTCCTACTTCTTTCATATAATATTTATATAGCAGCCGGAGAATATCGAAATTTCTTTGTGTGGCTAGATATTTTCTTTTTAGTAGCATGGACTATCTTTATAGTATTGCATGGTCGTAACGTTTTTAAAGGAAAAAGAATTTTTAATAAAAGTTGGGAAGAACGAAAAATTAAAGAGCACATAGAAAAGCAACAAAGAAAAAATAAATAGTATAATTGGGGCGTTACCTTTATCCTGAATTAAGTTCAGGAACTGGTCGGGCTTTCACTACTCGTTCTCTGCGAGGAGCTCAAACAGACCGTTTAATTCCTAACGCACTATCAGCCAAGTAAAAGTAAATCATAAAAACAAAGCAACCAATGAAGGTCATAATTATAGAAGACGAAAAACCATCAGCACGCCGGTTACAGCGTATGCTTCAAAGTTTAGATTTAAAAGCCGAAGTTATGCTGCATTCTGTTGAAGAATCTATTAATTGGTTTCAAAATAACGAACACCCCAATTTAATATTTCTAGACATTCAATTAAGCGATGGCTTATCGTTCGAAATTTTTGAAACTATAGATATTAAATCCGCCATAATATTCACCACAGCTTACGATGAATATGCGCTTCAAGCCTTTAAATTAAATAGCATCGATTATTTATTAAAACCAATTGATGAAGACGATTTAGCAACCGCTGTAGAAAAATACAAAGCACGCACACCTCAAAAACAAGCCGTTACTCTAGATTTTAACGACATAAAAAAGCTACTAGTAAACCCAATAGATCGTGCTTATAAAAAACGTTTTTCTGTAAAAGTAGGACAGCACCTAAAACTTATAAATATAGATGATATCGAGTGTTTTTATAGCGAAAACAAAGGTACTTATTTGTATACATCAGAAGGCAGGAATTATTTGTTAGATACCACGCTCGAGTTATTAGAAAATGAATTAGAGCCACAAACCTTTTTCCGTATTAACCGAAAATTCTTTGTAAATATAAATGCTATAAAAGATATGGTAAGTTATACCAATTCGCGTTTACAAATAAAACTAAAAACCTATAACAATCAAGACGTTATTGTAGCTCGCGAGCGTGTTAAAGATTTTAAAGCTTGGTTGGAGTAGAATGTTTTTTTGATGAGGTTCGTTTAATGACGTAGATATGAAATCGTTTTAATGATTTATATCATACGTTAAACGAAGTTATCTATTTTTTCTGACAAAGTCAAGTGTGTTTAGTTTCTTTATAGCATTTGTATCTAATAAAACTTCAATTTTAATAAGGAATCTGTTCAATGTATTCAGATTGTAAAAAAAATAAAGCTTGGTAGGGTAACAGTTTAAAAAAACAAGTAATTGTTTTTTTATTGACTTTTATTTTATGCAAGTATTTATTTTTTTATCTATTTGTTCCATTAAGGCCCATAAATAAATATGATAATCTTTAACATGATAACCCCAGTTTGGATAATTTGGATTGTTTTTTTCATTTTCCAAATCGTTAGGTCTTTGGTCATTTACTTGCGCATTATGTTCTATACTTAATACTACTTTTTGTAAACCCTCTCTTCTCTGTCTTACATTATACAAACCATCAAAAGCAATAAAATTAGTGCCATTTCCAAGATTATAATTTGCGTTTGGCATAATGTAATTTTTTAAGGGCGAAAAACTGTCTCCATAATAACTAAAATCTTGAACAAACCAATCTTGACTTTTATCAAACATTCTATAAACAAGTCCGCTATTTATTAGGAAAGGATTAAATTCAGGTAAGCCATAGTTTATATCAATTATTGATTGTTGCTCATCAAAGGTAGCCCAATTATTTATACAGCCACATTCGTCTGTCGAAGTGCACAACGGAATGTTTTCCCACCAACCTCCTTTATATGTTTCTTGGTTTGCATAAACATACGCCATACCACCTAAAGCAGCATTCACCAGTTTTTCTCGTAAATCTAAATTGTTATCAAATAAATCTCTTAATAACATTGCTAATAAATAGGATCCTTGCGAATGTCCTGCTAATATAATTTTATTTCCTTCATTATAGTTGTTAAGATAATTAAGGAATGCTGCTTTTACATCGCTATATGATGTTGCTATAATATTAGCTTGAAGCTCTTTGTTTATATCATCTTTATATGTTTTACCAGTAGACTGTCTGTATCTTGGAGCAAACATTCTTCCATATTTAGAAAGCAAACCTCCCTGAGCTATTATGGTGCCATTTATTAAAAGCGAGGATTGGTCTTCTATGTCAATGTTTTCAGGTGTTGAATTTTGTGTTAAAACTGTTGGGTGAACAAAAAACACATCAATTCCTGTATTGGTAGTAGAATTATTAGGAATTTGTATTGTTTGTTCTATTTGTAAATTTTCATCTATAACAGCAATATCTAAATTATAATTTGATAAAATTGTTGTTTTATTTGGATGAAATGCCCAATTATTTAGAGAGTTATAATCAATCGAAGATGATGAGAAGTCTATTGTTTCTTGTTCTGTTTCTATTTTGTCTGTTTTAGAACAAGATAATATTGAAATTATTAATGTAATTAAAAGAAAAGGTTTCATTTATGAAATTTTAAACATAAGACTTATTATCATAAAAATGGTTTAATTGGATTACTGAAAATCAAATTAATACTTGTTTTTTAATAAGGAATCAGTTCAATTGATTTGTAATAAGTTTCAGCGTATTCAGATTGTAAAAGAATTTTTCCTTCTGATACTGATAGACTCGTAACCCAATTTACAAGATGTCCGTTTACATAATGTTCTGATTCGTTACCGTTACAAATAACTTCAATAGTATTCCACTCTCCTTTAGGGTTTTCAAAATTTTCAGTTCTAATAATGTGTTTCATATTCCAGCCTATTTCAGATTTGTTTGGAGAGTCTGCCGTTGTACCATCAATACACCAATAATCACCACAATCGCCTTCTTGTATCTGGCACTCAATAGATTTTGGCCATATTTTATCTTTTTCGCCTTCAGTAAAATGATAAAGAATACCATTATCACGTTTCATGTTTTCGCGTGGTGGATACCTTTTGTCTCCCCATTTAAAAACAGCTTTTAGATAATAATTCGAATACGATTTTTCTGTGCCAATATATCCAAGTTGTTTGCCTTCTATTCGAAGTAAATTATTTTCGACAGTAAAATTATGTTTTGGGTTTTTGTTTACTCCAATAGAATCTAAATACGTATACCAACCTTCTGTATTTTCCTGATTAAAAAGTTTTATAACATTCGTTTCCCGAATCCAAATATTTCTAAAAGATACAGGACATCCATGGTCTTGTAATAAAAGCGGTAATTGAAAGTTGTGTTTTTTATAGAAAGGCTGTCCTGTATATACTGCGTCTCCTTTTATTTCAACATGATTTTGTATAATAATACCATTATGTAAAACCGTAATGTAAGCAGGAGTTTTTAACGTACTGTCTACATTAAATCTAGGCGCTGTATATATAATATCGTAAGTTTGCCATGTTCCAGGTTTTTTTGAAGCATTAACCATGGGGATATGTTGTTTGTAAATAGCTCCTGCTTGCCCGTTAGAATAAGTCGTATTATCGTAACTATCTAATATTTGAACTTCGTATCTCTCTTGAAAATAGACGCCACTGTTTCCTCTGTTTTGTCCTTCGCCTTTAATTTTGGTAGGAGTTCGCCATTCCAAATGCAATTGGCAATCGGCAAATTTTCTTTTGGTTTTAATAGAGCCGCTTCCTGGTAATATGGTTAGTATACCGTTTTCAATATTCCATCTTGGTTTGTCTCCTGTATCACTTTTCCATTCATCAAGATTTGAACCATCAAAAAGAATAATGGCATCTGATGGCGCTTTTTGATTGTCTCCTGGTGTAACAGTTTTAGGTACCGGTGACCAAGCTTCTGTAAGTTTTGGATCGAGTTGTGAATAAACACTATTATATGTAAATAAAAACAGCGTGATAACAGGTAAAAAAAGATGCTTCATTTTAAAATAATTTTTGATGATTTTACTAAAAAAAATAGGATAAGAGTCTTATTGTTAATTCAGGTCTTCTGGCTTGTTTATGGTTACCTTAAAATCATCAAAATAAATATAAGAATCATTTTTTGGTGCCCAATCCGGTGTGTTACCTCCATGAAAAGTTGAAAAGTAGAATGAATTAATTTGTCCTAAAGGCGCTAAGCGATACCGTACTTTGTTATTCGTTATTACTTTGTTTCCGTCTACCCAAACTTCCATAATACCGTTTGTTTTATCGTCACTATTTAATTTTATATGTTGTGTGATTCTATACCACTTTTCGGTATTAAAAACAGTATTCATTTTAATACCATCTCCCCATTTGCCTTTCATATCCTTATAATAGAAGTAAACAATGGCTTCGCCTTGTTTTTTCCACATGTAACGCGCACTCCAGCCTTCACCTTTAGTTGGATGAACGCCGCCTGTAAATGTAGAGCCTCCACTTGTTAAGCCTGGTAATTTACCTCCTAATTTAAAATCGAATCCGTCCTTGAATTTTAAAAAATAGTCTAGATAATATTCGTCTGCATTAGGTAATGGTTTGTCAAATTGTATACCGCCTTGTTCTGGGCCTATGGAACCTTTTGGGTAAAATACTTTTAATACTTTACCATGTACATCATCCTCTTCAATAGAAGCTCTGTTTTTAATAGAACTCCAATTAGCATTTCCTATGTCGTTTGTTAAGTTGTCTTCATTATATGTTCCAATATTATTTTTTTCAAAATCTAATTTAAAAATAGTAGCGTTGTTTTTTTTGCTAATCGTATTTGGATAATTGTAAATGGATTTAACACGTTCTTCAGTATTTGCAGTTAACAACCAACCAGACCAAACCATAAACCAAGACCATTTGGGTTGTGCTTTTAGTATGTTTGGTTTAGGAAGTTGGCCCACTTCACCAAGAGCAATAGGCTTTCCTTCTGCTAATTCTAGAAGTTGGTTATAATCTTTCTGTTCATAATCAAAATGGTACACATCAGTAGCTAATATATCAACATATGAATGTCCAGGGTAAAAGTCTTTATAGTCAAATGCGTTGTCTTCAGGGATATCTCTTGGAGCATTAGCATTCCATACCCAAATGAGATTGTTTATTTGATGATAATTGGTTAATCGATCATATAATAATTGCCATAATTTAGAAAACCCTTCATCACCTTTTTTATTGCCCCACCAAAACCAAACACCATTCATTTCATGATAGGGTCTCCAGAGTACTGGGATATTTTCCTGTTGAATTTTTTTAAGGTGAATAGCTAATTGGTCAACTTGATTTAGCCAGCGGTTATGTATGTCAGTTCCTTGAGTTATTAAATCTTTCCAATCGGCATCAGATATTTTGCTTTGCACACTTTCTTTCCACCCAAAAGGTGCATTGTCTGATGGTTTTCCAACATGCCACATTAAAGTAATAATGGCGCCTTCTTTATGTTTTTTAATAACGTCGTTAACGATTTTAAATCCAGGATCTGTATTTCCGCCACTCCAATAAAAATCAGTACCCCAAATGGCAGGATATTTCCCAGTTAATTCAAATGCTTTATCGTAAAATCGATCTGTTTCATGACTATAACAATGTTGCCCCGATAAGATGTTATCTTTTAATTCGTGGATATAACTTAATAGGTTTTTTGCTTCTTTGGTAGCGTTTTTATTAACGAGTTCTGTTTGAGTATAACCAATTTGTGATATAATGGTTATTAAAAAAAAGAGTAAATATTTCATAATATTAGTTAACGCAGGTATGATATGTGGTATAGATAAACTATTTACATATCAATTGTTTATGTTAGTTGCTGAACGAAGTTATACCTTTTTTGTAACAAATTCAAAATACTGTTAAGCCTTAACTATTCTCTATATCACTTATATGATGCTCTAGCGCTTTTACAGAAATTTGGATTTCACGTATTAATAAAGCTAACGAAATAATTAATAAAATTAGTGCTAAACCAAATGCCCAAACAGCTATAGTATTCTGTTCAATATAAATTAAAAACATAGTTAGTACACAAAGCAATAAACTAGAAATCCCAAAAATTTGCATAGACCTAGTTAAGTAAAGACGTTGTTTTATGTTTTGTATTTGGGCAATTAATACTTTCTCTTTGTTTTTTTTGTATTTACTGTGTAAATCTCTAATAACAGCCGCATAAGCTAAAAATCTATTAGTATAAGCTAGCATAATTAATGAGATGGCTGAAAATAAAAGAGCAGGTGTGGTAAGGGTAAGTTGTTCCATTAAATTTGAATTTTACACAAAACCACTAAGTTAGATAATTATTGAAGAATAGCAATTTGGAATTTGATGATTTTATGCCTTATATTTAAACCATGCAAGAAGAATTCTTACATTATATATGGAAGCATAAAAAGTTTCAAACTACCAATTTAAAAACGGAAGCAGGGGAACCTATTTTGTTAACTTCGGTAGGGCAGCATAATTTTAATGCAGGACCCGATTTTTTTAATGCTCAATTAAAAATAGGAAATCAACTTTGGGCAGGAAATGTTGAAATTCATGTGAAATCATCCGATTGGTTTTTGCATAGTCATGAGCAAGACTCAGCTTATGATAATGTGATTTTGCATGTAGTTTGGGAGCATGATACCGAGGTTTTTAGAAAAGATAATACAGTAATATCAACTTTAGAATTAAAGCATTTAGTAGATTTGAATCTTCTAAATAATTATGAAAATCTATTTAGTAAGCATGATAAATGGATTAATTGTGAAAATGATTTTGCTACCATAGATAGTTTTGTTTTAAATAATTGGATGGAACGTTTGTATTTTGAGCGTTTAGAACGAAAAGCAAAAACAATAGATATCCTTTTAAAAGATTCTAAAAACGATTGGGAAGCAGTATTGTTTAAAATGCTGACTAAAAATTTCGGACTTAAAGTAAACGGAGAATCGTTTTTTAGTTTGTCGCAATCTATAGATTTTTCAATCATTAGAAAAATACAATCTAAACAAGAAAGTTTGGAGGCTTTAATGTTTGGACAAGCTGGATTGTTGGAAAAAGATATTCAAAATGGATATTATCAAAATTTAGTTAAGGAGTATGAATTTTTGAAACAGAAATTCACTTTAGATAACGCTCAAGTATTGCCTTTACATTTCTTTAGATTGCGACCATCAAATTTTCCAACTATTAGATTGTCTCAATTAGCAGGTTTGTATAATAAACATCAAAACCTATTTTCTAAAATTATTGAGACAAATAAAATAGATGATTTTTATGAGTTGTTTAAAGTTACAACTTTAGCGTTTTGGGAAACACATTATACCTTTCAAAAAGAATCAAAAGCATCAAAAAAGATACTTTCAAAATCATTTATAGATTTATTATTAATTAACACCATACTTCCTATAAAGTTTTGTTATGCTAAGCAGAAAGGAGAAGAGGTTGATGTAGATATTATAAAAATAGCAACCGCTATAGCTTCAGAAAAGAATAGTATTATTGATGCTTATAATAACTTAAAAAAAATATCAAAATCATCTTTAGAATCACAAGCACTTATTCAACTTAAAAACGAATATTGTAATAAAAACAAATGTTTAAAATGTGCTGTTGGTAACGCTTTAATTTCTAGAAATGTTTAAAACTATTAACTATTTTCTATTAGTCTAAAAATTATATATAATTATTAATTTACCTAATTCTAACAGGTAAGTACAGGATAGTTAAGCTTACTAATATTAATAATTTTGAAACGCTATGATTTATTAATTTTTGTTAAAAAACAAACCTTTGTTTGAAAGAAATTAATAATAAAAATGAAGAATAGACCTTCGGAATTAAATAAAAAAGAAAAATTATTAACTAAATTACAATTTCATGACTAAATTATATAGAGCACTATTAAGCACAACTATGCTTTTTTGTGTTTTTTTTGCAGAGGGACAATCAATAGGTGAAGTGACTAAAATAGATGATACTTGGACATCAAAAATTAATGGTGTCACTAAGTATACTGGAACAAATATGCTTGATGCGGTGAATGCTTGCTGTTTAAATATGGGAGCAGGTACAATTAATGTTAGAAGTTCTGGGGATTCAGGACCTGGAAATAGTTCAATTAAAGCATGTTTAATACAAAGTAACCAAACACTTGATTTTCATGGTAATACTATGAACTGTACAGATCCTCTTTTAGTTGTTCCTGTTAAAGCCCAAGGGAAATCAAATATTACTGTTAAGAATCTTGATGTAACTGGAACGCCACGTTATGTGATTTGGTATACTAAAGGTTGTAAAAATATGACTTTAACTAATATTACATGTAATACAACTAGAGGAAATGGAATTCGAGTTGCAGATGCTGGAACTAGTAATCTAGTAATTAACGGAAATATTAATTTGAAAACTATAGGACATTCTATTGAGACTTTATTAGTTCAAGGTGTTGAAATAGATACCGTTTATGTGTCAGCAGAAAAGGGGTGTGGTGTTCTTTTAAATACTTCTGAGAATTGTAATATTAATGCAATTTATGCTACAGATTGCGATTATGGCAGTAGTTATGCAGGTTTTAGACAAGCAAATAATAATGGTACTACACATTGTAAATACCTTAATGCCAGACATTGCGGGCGTGGATTGTATACACTTACAGATAGTCATGATGTTACAGTAGATAAAGTTGATATTGATGATTGTTCAGATTCAGGAATAAGTTGTGCTACAACTTCTGTAGGAGTTAGGGTAAACAGTGGAACAGTTACTAACTCAAATAAGAATATTGATATCTGGGATGGTGCAACAGATATTTGTTTAAAAGTTAACCCAGGAAATTATGAGAGTTATGGAGATGCATGTGAACCTACATATTTTCAAATAGAAAATAGAAATAGTGGAAAAAGCATTTCAGTAGAAGGGGGAAGTGGTTTAGATAATGTAAATATTATTCAGGAAACAAGTAATATTAATAGCTTGTTACAGCAGTTTAAGTTTTTAACTAATTCTAGTGGTTACTCTTTTATTATAAACAGAGAAAACCAAAAGTCTTTTAGAGCTTCTAGTAATAATGTTGTTCAATATTCTTATGATCCAACATATTGGTCTGAGATGTTTACAAGAACAGATGTCGGTGATGGTTATTATTTACTTAAAAATAGAAATACAAGTTCTTGTATGAGTGTGGAAAATAGTTCTATTTTAGATAATGCGAGTATTGTGTTTAGTGCCTGTGACGAAAATGATTTCAGTCAACATTTTAAGTTTAATTTGTCTACATTGACTAGTGAGTCTATTCTTTTTCAAAATGAAATTTACAGCGTTTATCCAACATTTACAGATAATATTATTAATATTAATTTGTTAAATGAATATAGAAACGATGCTCTATTAACAGTTTTCAATGCAACAGGTAAATTGATGCTAAATAAAAAACTAAATAATAAAAACAATACAATTAAATTGTCTCAATTTAATTCAGGAATATATTTTATTAGAATAGTAAATAATGAAGGAGTTTTTGTTAAAAAGATTATTAAGAAATAATGTTTTATAAGTAATTAAAAAACTTTTTTTAATATTTTAAACCTAGAAAGATTAATGAAACATTTAATTTTCTAGGTTTTTTTTATGCCTTTTTAAGACTTAAGCTCTGGAAGGTTGTTCTTATTTAAAATATGTTCTTCAATTGAGATAAAAGTAAATGTTTAAAAAAGTAGATTAAGAGTCATCTTAATTTAAGCAAATATTTAAAATAAGTTTTAAAAATTTATTAAACTGATAGAAATGTTTAAACACAAAGGAATTTCAAATTTTATAGTTAAATTGCAACATGAACAGTATTTATAAACCATTATTGTTTTTTCAAAAACATGGCTATTATGTTTGCCAACGTATAGCAGATAGATTTGGTATTAGAGCTAAGGTAGTGAGAACTACTTTTATGTATCTAACTTTTGTTACCGTAGGTTTCGGTTTTGCCTTGTATCTGTTTTTAGCTTTTTGGATGCGTATTAAAGATTTAGTTTATACAAAACGATCATCTGTTTTCGATTTATAATTTATGAATAACCCTTTAATAAGATTTTTTAGAACAAAAATATATACGGCTGTATTTCTATTGGCTATTATATTAACAATTGGTATTGTTGGTTATAAATTAATTTCTAATTATTCTTGGGTTGATTCTGTTTATATGACGGTAATTACTATAACTACTGTAGGCTTTGGAGAAGTAGTTCCGCTTGATGATCAATCAAAAATTTTCACAATTTTTTTAATACTTGCAAGTGTTGTTATAGTAGGTTATGCGCTTTCTACAATTACCGAGTATATTTTAAGTAAAGATCATATTGAAGAATTAAAACATAAAAAGATGCAAAAAAAGATAGATAGTTTTAAAAATCATGTTGTTGTTTGCGGTTATGGTAGAAATGGAAAACAAACAGTACGGAAATTATTGGCTCACAATCGATCGTTTGTTATAATAGAAAAGAATAAGGAGATGGAAGAGCGTTTACAGTTTGATGATGTGCCTTATGTTATTGGAAATGCAAATGAAGATGAAGTTTTAATTCAAGCAGGAGTTGATAGGGCTTCTAATTTTATATCAGCGCTACCTAATGATGCCGATAATTTGTTCGTTGTACTTTCTGCAAGACAAATTAATAAAGATATAAATATTATTAGCCGAGCATCAAATGAGTCGTCTTATGATAAACTAAAATTTGCTGGAGCCAATAATGTTATTTTACCAGACAAAATAGGAGGAGACCATATGGCGTCTTTAGTAGTGGTTCCAGGTTTAATGGAATTTATTGATAATTTATCTATTGTAGGTAAGTCTAATATCAATATAGAAGAAGTTGCTGTAGAAAAATTATATAGCAAACAATCAATAAAAACTATCAAAGATTTAGATTTAAGAAGAAAAACAGGTTGTACTGTAATAGGTTATAAAGACGAAAACGGTGAATATATTGTAAACCCAGAAGCAGAATTAGAATTAGCTCCCAATTCTAAAATTATTGTTTTGGGTAGACCTGAACAAATAGATGCACTTAATTCTGAATACAATATTGATTAGTAGGTTTCTGTTTTAACAATCATTTCTTTAAAATTCCGATTTTTTTTAGCATCTTGCTGCTTTTTAATAAGAATTTAATATTAAAACTAACAAAAATCATATTATTATGAAGAAGCATCTTCTTTCAATTTTTACTATAATTTTACCATTTTTAACATTTGCTCAAGAAACTTCTGAAAAAGGTGTTGATCAACTAATTGATGAGAAATTTGGAGATGCAACAGGATGGTTTGTTAATTTGATTTTTTATCAAATAGATTTTGGCGGAGGTGTAAAAGTTTTTTGGGTATTATTTCCATTAATTTTAGGAGCTTTATATTTTACTGTTTATTTTAAATTTATAAATTTTAGAGGTTTTTTAACTTCAATAAATATTGTACGAGGTAAGTATGATGATCTAGATCATCATGAATCTTTAATAGCAGCAGGAGATTCAACACCAGGAGGAGATGCCATTGAGACAATAGCTATAGAAGGTCATGAAGGAGAAGTGTCGCATTTTCAGGCTTTAACAGCAGCGTTATCGGCTACAGTAGGATTAGGAAATATTGCAGGAGTTGCAATTGCTGTATCAATAGGTGGAGCAGGAGCTACATTTTGGATGATTATTGCTGGTTTATTAGGAATGGCATCAAAATTTGTAGAATGTACTCTTGGTGTTAAGTATAGAGATATAGGAGAAGATGGTACGGTATATGGGGGACCCATGTATTATTTAACAAAAGGGTTGAAATCTAAAGGTCTTGGAGGTTTAGGAAAAGTATTAGCTGCTATATTTGCCATATTTGTTATTGGTGGTTCTTTTGGAGGTGGAAATATGTTTCAGGTAAACCAAGCGTTTCAATTAGTAGAAAATATTACAGGTGGAGATACTTCTTTTTTAAATGGAAAGGGATGGGTGTTTGGTATTGTAATGGCTATTTTAGTTGGAATTGTAATTATTGGAGGTATTAAAAAGATTGCTAAGGTTACAGATAAAATTGTACCTTTTATGGTAGTTATTTATGTAGCTGCTTCTTTGTTTGTTATTTTCGTGAATATAGATATGGTAGGTGATGCATTTGTTCAAATATTTGATGGAGCCTTTAATCCTAAAGGTATTGCTGGTGGAGCCGTAGGAGTTTTGGTGCAAGGATTTAGGAGAGCAGCCTTTTCAAATGAAGCAGGTGTTGGTTCTGCATCAATAGCCCATTCAGCTGTAAAGACAAAATACCCAGCTAGTGAAGGAATGGTTGCTTTGTTAGAACCATTTATTGATACTGTAGTCGTTTGTACAATGACGGCCTTAGTACTTATTATTACAGGAAATGTAGCAGCAGAAAATGCTTCGTTAAATGATGCGCAAGCAATTTTGTTAACATCAGGAGCTTTTGAGTCAGCAATTTCATGGTTTCCATATGTATTAACAATAGCTGTAGTATTATTTGCCTTTAGTACGATGATTTCTTGGTCTTATTATGGTTTTCAAGGTTGGGCATATTTATTTGGTAGAACTAAAAAAATGGAATATACTTATAAGTTATTGTTTTGTGTATTTGTAGTAATTGGTTCTGCTGCAAGTTTAGGTTCTGTAATAGGGTTTTCTGATGCTATGATTTTTGCTATGATGGTACCAAACACGATTGGGTTAGTAATACTAGCACCAAAAGTCAGAAAAGAGTTGAATAAATATCTCAAGGATATAAAAGCAGCTAAATAATAAATAATAGAAATTAAATTAATATGAAATCCCATTTCACGTTTTCTAAAGAACAGCGAAATGGGATTTTTTTATTAATACTCATCATTGTTTTATTGCAATGTGTTTATTTCTATGTCGATTTTTCATCAGAAGATGTTCAAGTAAATAAAGATGAATTATCAACATACATCAAAGAAATCGATTCTCTTAAATTAATTCAAATTGAAAAATCGAAGCCTAAAATATATCCTTTCAATCCAAATTATATAACAGATTATAAAGGCGTAAATTTAGGTATGAGCAATGAGGAAATTGATAGATTATTAGATTATAGAAAGCAAAATAAGTGGATAAACTCAGTTAAACAATTTCAAGAAGTAACTAAAGTATCAGATTCGCTTTTAAAAACAATAACTCCATTTTTTAAATTCCCAGAATGGGTTACAAGTGTTAAGTCAAGAACAGCTTCAATTTCTAGTTTTAATAATAAACAGAAAACTTTCGAGCAAAAACAAGATTTAAATATAGCTACAGCGCAACAACTTCAAAAAGTAAATGGTATTGGAAAAGTGCTTTCTAATCGTATTGTAAAATTTAGAAATAAATTTGTTGGAGGTTTTATTGATGATGTGCAATTAAATGATGTTTACGGATTAACTCCAGAAGTATTAGAAAAACTAACAAAATTGTTTACGGTAAAAACGCCAAAGCAAATCCAGAAAATAAAGCTTAATACGGCAACTGTAAATCAATTGGTAACAATTCAGCATATAGATTATGATTTAGCATATAAAATCATAGAGGAACGTCAACTAAAGAAAAGATATTACTCCTTAGATGAATTAACAAAAGTTAAAGACTTCCCTTTAAATAAAATCGAGATAATTAAATTATATTTGTCGCTCGATTAAAAAAAAGATGCAAATGAATAGTATGTACTTCACAGAAGAACATAACCTTTTTAGAAAAAGTCTTCAAGATTTTTTAAAAAAGGAAGTGGTTCCAAATATTGATGCTTGGGAAAAAACAGGAACTATAGATCGTTTTATTTGGAAAAAGTTTGGAGATATGGGGTTTTTCGGAATCAACTATCCTGAAACTTATGGAGGTTCAAACTTAGATTTGTTTTATACTATTATTTTGCAAGAAGAACTTCAGAAAATAAATTCTGGTGGTTTTGCAGCTGCAATATGGGCACATGTGTATTTAGCAATGACGCATCTTAAAGCTGAAGGTGATGAAGCTATTAAGCAAAAATATTTAGTACCTAGTATTGCAGGAGATAAAATAGGCTGTTTGTGTATAAGTGAGCCGTCTGGAGGAAGTGATGTAGCTGGTATGAGAACAAGAGCAGTTAAAGAAGGTGATTATTATGTTGTAAATGGTTCTAAAACCTTTATAACAAATGGTGTTTATAGCGATTATTTAGTAGTTGCTGCTAAAACAAGCCCTGAACTTGGTAATAAAGGTATGAGTATTTTTGTTGTAGATAGAGATACAGAAGGTATTTCGGCAACAAAATTAGATAAGTTAGGATGGAGAGCTTCAGATACTGCCGAAATTGCTTTTGATAATGTGAAGATTCCTGCTAGTAATTTGTTAGGAGAGGAAAATCATGGTTTTGCTTATATAATGCAGCATTTTTCTTTAGAAAGATTAGTTATGGGGGTTAATGCACATGCTAGAGCCGAATATGCTTTAGAGTATGCGTTAAATTATATGTCAGAGCGTACAGCTTTTGGTAAAGAATTAAATAAATATCAAGCATTAAGACATAAGTTTGTTGATTTGTATGCAGATATGGAAATCTGTAAAGAGTATAATTATTCTGTTACTAATAAATTGAACAAAGGTGAATACGTCGTTAAAGAAGCTACTATATCTAAGTTGAAGTCTACTAAAATGGCAGATGACGTTATATATGAATGTATGCAGTTTTTAGGAGGCTATGGTTATATGGAAGAATACCCTATGGCAAGATTGTTAAGAGATAGTAGGTTAGGGACTATAGGTGGCGGAACATCAGAAATATTACGTGAAATATTATCAAAAATGATAATAGATAAAAAAGAGTATAAACCAGCAACTTAAATATTTTTACAATCAGAATTTGAAATTCAAAAATATTTATATATTTGCATCCTGAAAATTCAAAAGAGAGGAGGTTAGGACACTATGTTAATAATACCAATTAAAGAAGGAGAAAATATAGATAGAGCATTAAAGCGCTTTAAAAGAAAGTTTGATAGAACTCAAACTAAACGTCAGCTTCAAACTCGTAAACAATTTATAAAGCCTTCAGTAAAACGTAGAGCGCTAATACAAAAAGCACAATATGTACAAGGCTTAAAAGATGCAGAAAATATTTAATCTGTTCTTATAAAGTAGATATTTAAATCCCGCATTTTGCGGGATTTTTTTTGCTTAATAATTAAATAAAAGGTTGTAAATTTAGCTTTAATCAATCAATAACGTTTATTCCAAATTATTAATATGACTTTTAAATCATTTGCAGACTATTTATTGTTAGAAAAAAACTATTCAGCATTAACTGTAAAAGCGTATCAAAAAGATTTAGTGAGTTTCTTAGATTTTATTAAAAATGATTATGAAACAAATTCTATTAGTAATGTTAATTATTCTCAAATACGAAGTTGGATAGTTTCTTTAGTAGAAAGTGGTTTAGTAAATAGAAGTATTAATAGAAAAGTGTCAGCTTTAAATACCTATTATAAGTTTCTGTTAAAAATAGGAGAAATTGATGTTAATCCTTTAGCAAAGCATAAAGCATTAAAAACAAGTAAAAAGATTCAAGTTCCATTTTCAGAAAAAGAAATAGCTACAGTTTTAGATGACTTACATTTCGAAAAAGATTTTGAGGGTATACGCGACAAATTAATAATAGAGCTATTCTATTCTACAGGTATTAGAAGAATAGAGCTTGTAGAATTAAAATTAACAAGTTTTAGTTTTGATAAAAAAACGTTAAAGGTATTAGGTAAAAGAAATAAAGAACGTATTGTTCCGTTATTAGAAACAGTATCACAAACATTGCTTAAATATATAAAATTAAGGAATGAATTAGAATGTATATTAGATGCTGATTATTTATTTTTAACAAAAAAAGGCGTTAAAATATATGAAACACTTGTTTACAGAATAATAAATGAGTATTTTAGTTTAGCATCTTCAAAAGTTAAAAAGAGCCCACATATATTAAGGCATTCTTTTGCAACACATTTGTTAAACCAAGGTGCCGATTTAAATGCTGTTAAAGAACTTCTAGGGCATTCAAGTTTAGCAGCAACGCAAGTATATACTCATAATAGTATATCAGAATTAAAAAAGGTACATATAAATACACACCCTAGGAGTAAGAAATAGGAGTAAAAATTATTGTCTAACCAAAACGAATTAGTATGAAAGTAAACACGCAATCAGTTAATTTTAATGCAGATCAAAAATTGATAGATTTTATCCAAAAACGTATGGATAAGTTAGATTTGTTTTACGATAAAGTTATTAAATCAGATGTTTTTTTGAAAGTAGAGAATACCAGTGATAAAGAAAATAAAATTTTTGAAGCAAGAGTTAGTGTGCCTGGAGATAGTTTTGTTGTAAAGAAACAATGTAAAAGTTTTGAAGAAGGTGCAGATATGGCAGTTTCGTCGCTGGAAAGACAATTAAAAAAACGAAAAGAAAAATTAAGAGCATATTTATGATAAAATTTATCAAAAAATGTTTTGAATAAATAAATAAATCTATACATTTGCAGTCCGTTAGAAATAGCGGACTTTTTTATGCTTTAAAAACATAAGAAAAAAAGCCGATGTAGCTCAGCTGGCTAGAGCAGCTGATTTGTAATCAGCAGGTCGTGGGTTCGAGTCCCTCCATCGGCTCAAGTTCTTTAAAATATTGATATAAGTTAATTGGGGAGATACTCAAGCGGCCAACGAGGGCAGACTGTAAATCTGCTGACTACGTCTTCGCAGGTTCGAATCCTGCTCTCCCCACAAACTTTTCTCAAATTTTATTAAAATATTGGAAACCTTACAAGTATAAGCTTGTAAAAATTGCGAGAGTAGCTCAGTTGGTAGAGCGTCAGCCTTCCAAGCTGAATGTCGCCGGTTCGAACCCGGTCTCTCGCTCTAAATTCCTGCGAAGGCAGGAATCTCTTCTTTCATATTAATGCAGTTAGAAATAATTGTTTTTGAGAGAATAGGAAATAAAAACTTTACGCCGGTGTAGCTCAGGGGTAGAGCGTTTCCTTGGTAAGGAAGAGGTCACGAGTTCAATTCTCGTCATTGGCTCTATTTATTTAGAGTAAAAAATAGAATACACTAATATTATTATATAACTAAGATTAAAATTATTTAAAAACATGGCAAAGGCAACTTTCGATCGTTCAAAACCACACTTAAATATTGGTACAATTGGACACGTAGATCACGGTAAAACAACTTTAACTGCTGCTATTACTAAAGTATTAGCTGATGCAGGTTTATCAGAAGCTAGAGATTTCGATACTATCGATAATGCTCCAGAGGAGAAAGAAAGAGGTATAACAATTAATACTTCACACGTAGAATATCAAACAGCAAATCGTCACTATGCACACGTAGATTGTCCAGGTCACGCCGATTACGTAAAGAACATGGTAACTGGTGCTGCGCAAATGGATGGTGCTATTTTAGTGGTAGCTGCTACTGATGGTCCTATGCCACAAACTCGTGAGCATATCTTATTAGGTCGTCAAGTAGGTATTCCTCGTATCGTTGTTTTCTTGAACAAAGTTGATATGGTTGATGATGAAGAGCTTTTAGAATTAGTAGATATGGAAGTTAGAGATTTATTGTCGTTCTATGAGTATGATGGTGATAATGGTCCTGTAATTTCTGGTTCTGCTTTAGGTGCACTTAACGGTGAACAAAAATGGGTTGATACAGTAATGGAATTAATGGCTGCTTGTGATGAGTGGATTGAAGAACCATTAAGAGAAGTTGATAAAGATTTCTTAATGCCTATCGAAGATGTATTCTCTATTACTGGTCGTGGTACTGTTGCAACTGGTCGTATAGAAACTGGTATCGCTAACACTGGAGATCCTGTAGAAATTATTGGTATGGGTGCTGAGAAATTAACATCTACTATTACAGGTATTGAAATGTTCCGTCAAATATTAGATAGAGGTGAAGCTGGAGATAATGCAGGTATCTTATTAAGAGGTATTGAAAAATCTCAAATCTCAAGAGGGATGGTAATCTGTAAGCCAGGTTCTGTAACTCCACATGCTAAATTTAAAGCTGAGGTTTATATTCTTAAAAAAGAAGAAGGTGGACGTCATACTCCATTCCATAATAACTACCGTCCACAGTTCTACGTACGTACAACTGACGTAACTGGAAACATTGCGCTTCCTGATGGAGTAGAAATGGTAATGCCTGGAGATAACTTAACTATTACTGTTGAGTTAATTAACACTATTGCAATGAACGTAGGTTTACGTTTCGCTATCCGTGAAGGTGGTAGAACAGTAGGTGCAGGACAAGTAACTGAAATTTTAGACTAAATTATAGTTTAATTAATATAGAGTTGAGGTATTTCGTTTTTCGGAATACCTTGACTTATGTTTACGGGTTTAGCTCAGTTGGTAGAGCACTGGTCTCCAAAACCAGGTGTCGGGAGTTCGAGTCTCTCAACCCGTGCTTAAGTAGTTAGTAATTTTAAAATTACTTTCAATAATATAAAGATTAAAATTTTGCTTAATTCAAATATTGAAAGACAAAGTTTTAATTCATTCAAAATAATAATAAATGGCTGGATTTGTAAATTACGTAAAAGAATCATTTGGTGAACTTAAAAATAATGTGACTTGGCCATCATGGGCAGAAGCACAAAGTTTAACTGTTTTAGTTGCTGTGTTTTCAATTGTTTTTTCCTTAGCAATTTGGGGAGTAGATACCGTGTTTAGCAAGGTTATTGCATATTACTTTGAATGGATTAACTAATCGGTTAAAAAAAAATTATGTCTGAAGTAAGTGAAAAAAAATGGTATGTTGTTAGAGCTGTAAGTGGTCAGGAAAACAAGATCAAGACATATATCGAGAATGAAATTGCTCGTTTAGGTCTTCAAGATTTTGTTGATCAAGTACTAGTTCCAACAGAACGAGTAATACAAATTCGTAACGGGAAAAAAATTCATAAAGAAAAAACTTTTTTCCCTGGTTACATTATGGTACAAGCTAATTTAACAGGTGAGGTGCCTCATATTATAAGATCGGTAACTAATGTTATTGGTTTTTTAGGAGAAACAAAAGGAGGAGATCCTGTGCCGTTAAGACAATCTGAAGTAAACAGAATGTTAGGTAAAGTTGATGAATTGGCTGTTGAAGAAAGTGCAAATGTTGCAATTCCTTTTACAAAAGGAGAGACTGTAAAAGTTATTGATGGGCCATTCAATGGATTTGATGGTACTATTGAAAAAATAAATGAAGAAAAGCGTAAACTTGAAGTAATGGTAAAGATTTTCGGAAGAAAAACACCATTAGAATTAAGTTATATGCAAGTAGAAAAAGTAGTATAATAGTGTTACAATAGATAGATGAGTCTTTCGCTTCCAAATGAAAGATAACATCAAAAAATTAAATTATTAAAAATGGCAAAAGAATTAGGTAAAGTAGTTAAGTTACAAGTTCGGGGAGGTGCTGCGAATCCATCGCCACCGGTTGGACCCGCTTTAGGAGCTGCAGGTGTTAACATCATGGAGTTCTGTAAGCAATTCAATGCCAGAACCCAAGATAAAGCAGGTAAAGTATTACCAGTTGTTATCTCTGTTTACAAAGACAAATCATTTGATTTTGTAATCAAGACTCCACCAGCAGCAGTTCAATTATTAGAAGCAGCAAAGGTGAAGAAAGGATCTGGAGAGCCAAACCGAAAAAAAGTAGCTAAAGTTTCGTGGGATCAGGTTAAGACCATCGCAGAAGACAAAATGGTAGATTTAAATGCATTTACTATTGAATCTGCAATGAAAATGGTAGCTGGTACTGCAAGATCAATGGGTATAACCGTAACAGGGCAATTCCCTAATTAATCTATAATAGACATTTAAAATGGCAAGATTAACAAAAAAGCAAAAAGAAGCTGCAGCAAAAATAGAAAAAGGAAGAATTTATTCTGTTGAAGAAGCATCAGCATTAATAAAAGAAATTACCAATACTAAATTTGACTCTTCAGTTGATTTAGCTGTACGTTTAGGAGTAGATCCTCGTAAGGCAAATCAAATGGTAAGAGGCGTGGTATCTTTACCACACGGTACTGGTAAGAACATGAAAGTATTAGCATTAGTAACACCAGATAAAGAAGCCGAAGCAAAAGAAGCTGGAGCTGATTATGTAGGTTTAGACGAATACCTTGATAAAATCAAGAGCGGATGGACAGACGTTGATGTTATTATTACTATGCCAAGTGTAATGGGTAAATTAGGTCCTTTAGGACGTGTATTAGGTCCTCGTGGTTTAATGCCTAACCCAAAAACAGGTACAGTAACTATGGATGTTGCTAAAGCTGTAACAGAAGTAAAAGCTGGTAAAATTGACTTTAAAGTTGATAAAACTGGTATTGTACACGCTGCTATAGGAAAAGCATCATTTAGTGCTGATAAAATTGCAGGTAATGCAAATGAATTATTAACAACATTAATGAAACTAAAACCGACAACTGCAAAAGGTACTTATGTAAAAAGCATATTTATGTCTTCTACAATGAGCCCAAGTATTGCTGTTGATCCTAAAATTGGTTAATTAAGTTAAAACTTTTATTATGACAAGAGAAGAAAAATCATTAGTAATTGAGGAGTTAACTGCAGAATTAGCTAATAATGCAAATATCTATTTAACTGATATTTCAGGATTAAATGCAGTAACAACCTCAAACTTACGTCGTGCTTGTTTTAAAGCAAACGTAACGTTAGCAGTTGTAAAAAATACATTACTTGAAAAAGCAATGGAAGCTTCAGACAGAGAGTTCGGAGATCTTCCTTCTGTTTTAAAAGGAAATACATCTGTGATGTATTCTGAAACAGGTAACGTACCAGCAAAGTTAATTAAAACCTTCCGTAAAAAATCAGACAAGCCTTTATTAAAAGGAGCGTTTATTGAGGAGTCGGTTTATATTGGCGACGATCAATTAGACATGTTAGTAGATATCAAGTCTAAAGAAGAGTTAATAGGAGAGATTGTTGGATTATTACAATCGCCTGCTAAAAACGTTATTTCTGCACTTAAATCAGGTGGAGGAACAATTGCTGGACTTATTAAAACACTTTCTGAAAAATCAGAATAGTATTATTAAATAGTACGCACTTTATTACAAATATATTATTATTATTACAAAATTATTAAAACGATAGAAAAATGGCAGATTTAAAAGATTTCGCAGAACAATTAGTTAACCTTACTGTAAAAGAAGTAAATGAGTTAGCAACTATATTAAAAGATGAGTATGGTATCGAGCCTGCTGCTGCTGCTGCAGTTGCTGTTGCTGGTCCTGCTGGAGGTGGAGAAGCTGAAGAAGCTCAAACTGAATTTGATGTTATTTTAAAAGCAGCAGGTGGTTCTAAATTAGCTGTTGTAAAATTAGTTAAAGAATTAACTGGTTTAGGTTTAAAAGAAGCTAAAGGTTTAGTTGATGATGCACCAAGTGCAATCAAAGAAGCTGTGTCTAAAGATGAAGCGGAAGCTTTAAAAGCATCTTTAGAAGAAGCTGGAGCTGAGGTTGAGCTTAAGTAAGCTTACCATCTAAAAAACATAAAGGTTTAGGTCTGAAGAATGTTCTTCAAGACCTAAACCATTTTGCGTATATAATGGTTACATACGCGTTATCACTATTTTTTTAATCAAAATTCCGTCTATTGATGTTATCAACACAAGCTGAAAGATTAAATTTCTCCTCTATTGTAAATAGAACAGAATATCCAGATTTCTTGGATATTCAGATTAAATCCTTCCAGGATTTTTTCCAATTAGAAACGAAGTCTGAAGAAAGAGGAGATGAAGGTTTATATAATACCTTCATGGAGAACTTCCCAATTACAGATTCACGTAATCAATTCGTATTAGAATTTTTAGATTACTTTGTAGATCCACCAAGATATGCTATTGATGAGTGTATTGAAAGAGGTCTTACTTACAGCGTTCCGCTAAAAGCAAGGTTAAAGTTATATTGTACAGATCCTGAACATGAGGATTTCGAGACCATTGTTCAAGATGTGTATTTAGGAACTATTCCTTATATGACGCCAAGTGGTACTTTTTGTATCAATGGAGCAGAACGTGTAGTAGTATCTCAATTACATCGTTCACCAGGAGTTTTCTTTGGTCAATCTTTCCATGCAAATGGTACAAAATTATATTCAGCAAGAGTTATACCATTCAAAGGATCGTGGATTGAGTTTGCTACAGATATCAACCAGGTAATGTATGCTTACATTGATAGAAAGAAAAAGCTACCTGTTACAACGCTTTTCCGTGCAATCGGATTTGAGCGTGATAAAGATATATTAGAGATTTTTGATTTAGCTGAAGAGGTTAAAGTATCAAAATCTGGATTAAAAAAATATTTAGGAAGAAAATTAGCTGCACGTGTTTTAAATACATGGCATGAGGATTTTGTTGATGAAGATACAGGTGAAGTAGTATCAATCGAGCGTAACGAGATTGTACTTGATCGTGATACTATTTTAGATAAAGAAAACATTGAAGAGATTCTTGAAGTAGATGTAAAAACGATTCTTTTACATAAAGAAACTGCAGAACAAGGTGATTATGCTATTATTCATAACACACTTCAAAAAGATCCAACAAACTCTGAAAAAGAGGCTGTTGAACATATTTATAGACAATTACGTAATGCTGAGCCGCCAGATGAGGAAACAGCACGTGGTATTATAGATAAATTATTCTTTTCAGACCAACGTTACTCTTTAGGAGAGGTAGGTCGTTATAGAATGAATAAAAAATTACAGTTAGATATTGGAATGGATAAGCAAGTGCTTACCAAAGAAGATATCATAACTATTATAAAATATTTAATTGAGTTAATAAACTCTAAAGCAGAGATTGATGATATTGATCACTTATCTAACCGTCGTGTACGTACAGTTGGTGAGCAATTATCTTCTCAGTTTGGTGTTGGTTTAGCTCGTATGGCGCGTACTATTCGTGAACGTATGAACGTTCGTGATAATGAGGTGTTTACACCAATAGATTTAATTAATGCTAAGACCTTATCGTCTGTAATTAATTCTTTCTTTGGTACAAACCAGTTATCTCAATTTATGGATCAAACCAATCCATTAGCAGAGATTACTCATAAGCGTCGTTTATCGGCTCTTGGACCTGGAGGACTTTCTAGAGAAAGAGCAGGTTTCGAGGTTCGTGATGTTCACTATACGCACTACGGACGTTTATGTCCTATTGAAACTCCTGAGGGACCAAATATTGGTTTAATATCGTCACTATCTGTATATGCGAAAGTGAATTCTATGGGATTCATTGAAACACCTTATAGAAAAGTAACTGATGGTGTTGTAGATATTGAAAACAAACCAACATATTTAAGTGCTGAAGAGGAAGAAGATAAATTAATTGCTCAAGCAACAGTTAAAGTTGATGAGGATGGTAAAATTTTACATGATAAGGTAATTGCTAGAATGGAAGGTGACTTCCCTGTAATTGAACCAAGTTCACTTCATTATACAGATGTTGCACCAAATCAAATATCATCTATATCAGCATCTTTAATTCCTTTCTTAGAGCATGATGATGCGAATAGAGCCTTGATGGGATCTAACATGATGCGTCAAGCAGTGCCTTTATTAAGAGTAGACGCACCAATTGTAGGTACAGGTTTAGAACGTCAAGTAGCATCAGATTCTCGTGTTTTAATTAATGCAGAAGGAACTGGAGAAGTGCTTTATGTTGATGCTAATGAAATTAAAATTAAATACGAACGCTCTGAAGATGAAGCTAAAGTAAGTTTTGATTCTGATATTAAAACATATCAATTAGTAAAATTCAGAAAAACGAATCAAGGTACTTCTATCAACTTAAAGCCAATTGTGGTTAAAGGAGATAAAGTTTCTAAAGGTCAAGTTTTATGTGAAGGGTATGCAACTCAAAAAGGAGAGTTAGCACTTGGAAGAAATATGAAAGTAGCCTTTATGCCTTGGAAAGGGTATAACTTTGAGGATGCGATTGTAATTTCTGAAAAAGTTGTTCGTGAAGATATATTCACATCTATTCATATTGATGAGTATTCTTTAGACGTAAGAGATACTAAATTAGGTAACGAAGAGTTAACTAATGATATTCCTAACGTTTCAGAAGAAGCTACTAAAGATTTAGATGAAAATGGAATGATTCGTATTGGAGCCGAGGTAAAACCTGGCGATATCCTAATTGGTAAAATTACACCAAAAGGAGAATCAGATCCAACTCCAGAAGAAAAATTATTACGTGCTATCTTTGGAGATAAAGCAGGTGATGTAAAAGATGCATCTTTAAAAGCATCTCCTTCTTTACATGGTGTTGTTATAGAAAAGAAATTATTTGCTAGAGCAGTAAAAGATAAACGTAAGAGAGCTCAAGATAAAGATGATATTTTAGCTTTAGAAGCACAATATGATAGAAAGTTTGATGATTTAAAAGATGTTTTAATCGAAAAGCTTTTCAATATTGTAAACGGAAAAACAGCTCAAGGTATCTTTAATGATTTAGGTGAAGAAGTGTTACCAAAAGGTAAAAAATTCACACTTAAAATGTTAAATGCTGTTGATGATTATGCGCATTTAGTGTCAGGTAAATGGACAACAGATGACCATACTAATAAGTTAGTAGCCGATTTAATTCACAACTACAAGATTAAAGAAAACGATTTACAAGGTTCTTTACGTCGTGAGAAATTTACAATTTCTGTAGGTGATGAGTTACCAGCAGGTATTATAAAACTTGCAAAAGTTTATATCGCTAAAAAACGTAAACTTAAAGTTGGTGATAAAATGGCAGGACGTCACGGTAACAAAGGTATTGTTGCTCGTATTGTTCGTCAAGAAGATATGCCATTCTTAGAAGATGGAACCCCTGTTGATATTGTATTAAATCCACTTGGTGTACCGTCTCGTATGAATATTGGTCAAATTTATGAAACTGTTCTTGGATGGGCAGGTCAAAAATTAGGTCGTACTTATGCAACACCAATTTTCGATGGAGCTACAATAGAACAAATTAACGGATTTACAGATGAAGCTGGAGTCCCAAGATACGGACATAGTTATTTATACGATGGTGGAACAGGACAGCGTTTCGATCAACCAGCAACAGTTGGTGTGATTTATATGCTGAAATTAGGACACATGGTAGACGATAAAATGCACGCACGTTCTATAGGACCTTACTCATTAATTACGCAACAACCATTAGGTGGTAAAGCACAGTTTGGTGGTCAACGTTTTGGTGAGATGGAAGTTTGGGCACTTGAGGCTTATGGGGCATCAAGTACCTTACGTGAGATTTTAACTGTAAAATCTGATGATGTTATTGGTAGAGCTAAAACTTACGAAGCAATCGTAAAAGGTGAACCAATGCCAGATCCAGGATTACCAGAATCTTTCAACGTACTTATGCACGAATTGAAAGGTTTAGCGTTGGATATCAGATTAGAGGAGTAGTTAATTAAAAAAATCATTTCATCCATATATTATGGCAAGAAAACAAGATAAATATACAGTAAAGAGATTTAATAAAATCTCAATTGGTTTAGCATCACCAGAATCTATTTTAGCAGAGTCTAGAGGTGAGGTTTTAAAACCAGAAACTATCAATTATCGAACTCACAAACCAGAACGTGATGGTTTGTTCTGTGAGCGTATTTTTGGTCCTGTAAAGGATTACGAATGTGCTTGTGGTAAATATAAAAGAATTCGCTACAAAGGTATTGTTTGTGACCGTTGTGGTGTAGAGGTAACTGAAAAGAAAGTACGTCGTGATCGTGTTGGACACATTAATTTAGTGGTTCCTGTTGCTCACATTTGGTACTTCCGTTCTTTACCAAATAAAATTGGTTATTTATTAGGATTACCATCTAAGAAATTAGATATGATTATTTACTACGAGCGTTATGTAGTAATTCAACCAGGTAATGCTAAAAATGAAGAAGGCGAGCCAGTACAAAAAATGGATTTCCTTACGGAAGAAGAATACTTAAATATTCTTGAAGCGCTTCCTCAAGATAATCAATACTTAGATGACACAGACCCTAACAAGTTTCTTGCTAAAATGGGGGCTGAGTGTTTAATTGATTTATTAGCTAGAATAGATTTAGAATCTTTGTCGTATGAATTACGTCATAAAGCTAATACAGAAACATCTAAACAACGTAAAACAGAAGCTTTAAAGCGTTTACAAGTTGTTGAAGCTTTACGTGAATCTAACGAAAACAGAGAAAATCGTCCTGAATGGATGATCTTGAAAGTTGTGCCAATTATTCCGCCAGAATTAAGACCATTAGTGCCTTTAGATGGTGGACGTTTTGCAACTTCAGATTTAAATGATTTATATCGTCGTGTAATTATCCGTAACAACCGTCTTAAAAGATTAGTTGAGATAAAAGCACCTGAGGTAATTTTACGTAATGAAAAGCGTATGTTACAAGAATCTGTTGATTCATTATTAGATAACACGCGTAAATCATCTGCTGTAAAAACAGATTCTAACAGACCATTAAAATCATTATCAGATTCACTTAAAGGTAAGCAAGGACGTTTCCGTCAAAACTTACTTGGTAAGCGTGTTGATTATTCTGCACGTTCGGTAATTGTTGTTGGACCAGAATTAAGATTACATGAATGTGGATTGCCTAAAAATATGGCAGCAGAACTTTACAAACCTTTCGTAATTAGAAAACTAATTGAAAGAGGTATTGTAAAAACTGTAAAATCTGCAAAGAAAATTATAGATAAAAGAGAGCCAGTGGTTTGGGATATCTTGGAAAATGTTCTTAAAGGACATCCAGTATTACTAAACCGTGCGCCTACTTTACACCGTTTGGGTATACAAGCATTCCAGCCTCAATTAATCGAGGGGAAAGCAATTCGTTTACACCCATTAGTATGTACAGCATTTAACGCCGATTTTGATGGAGATCAAATGGCGGTACACTTACCATTAGGACCAGAAGCTATTCTAGAATGTCAATTATTAATGTTGGCATCTCACAATATCTTAAATCCTGCAAATGGTTCTCCAGTAACCGTACCTTCACAAGATATGGTACTTGGTCTTTATTATATGACTAAGTTACGTACGTCTACTCCAGAAGTGCCAATTTTAGGAGAGGGTTTAACTTTTTATTCTCCTGAAGAAGTTGAAATAGCTTTTAATGAGAAGAAAGTTGACTTAAATGCTGGTATTAAAGTAAGAACTATTGATATTAATGAAGAAGGGAAGTTAGACAGAATGATTGTTGAAACTACTGTTGGTAGAGTGTTATTTAATCAACACGTACCTCAAGCAGCTGGATATATCAATCAAGTACTTACTAAAAAATCTTTAAGAGATATTATTGGTAATATTCTAAAAGTAACATCTGTTCCTGAAACAGCAGATTTCCTTGATGCCATTAGAACATTAGGATTTAAATTTGCATTCCAAGGTGGATTATCATTCAGTTTAGGAGATATTATCATTCCACCAGAAAAGCAAGGAATGATTGATAAAGCCAATGGATTAGTTGATGGTATTATGGGTAACTATAACATGGGACTTATTACCAACAACGAACGTTATAACCAAGTTATTGATATTTGGACTTCTACAAATGCTGAATTGACTGAATTGTCAATGAAACGTATTCGTGAAGATCAACAAGGATTTAACTCGGTGTTTATGATGCTTGATTCTGGAGCTCGTGGATCTAAAGAACAGATTCGTCAGCTTACAGGTATGCGTGGATTAATGGCAAAACCTAAAAAATCTACTGCAGGTGGAGGATCAATTATTGAAAATCCAATTCTTTCTAACTTTAAAGAAGGTCTTTCAATTTTAGAATACTTTATTTCTACACACGGTGCGCGTAAAGGTCTTGCAGATACGGCTCTTAAAACTGCCGATGCAGGTTACTTAACACGTCGTTTAGTAGATGTTTCTCAAGATGTTATTATTAATACTGAAGATTGTGGAACTTTAAGAGGTGTAGAAGTAGAGCCATTAAAGAAAAACGATGAAGTTGTTGAAACACTTGAAGAAAGAATTGTTGGTCGTGTATCTTTAAATGATGTATATGATCCATTAACAGATGAGTTGTTAGTTTCAGCTGGTCAGTTAATAGAAGACGATACAGCAAAAGCTATTGAAGCATCACCAATAGATAGTTTAGAAGTACGTTCTGCATTAACTTGTGAAGCTTTAAAAGGTATTTGTGCTAAATGTTACGGACGTAACCTTGCTACCGATAAAATGGTACAACGAGGTGAAGCTGTAGGTGTTGTTGCTGCGCAATCTATTGGAGAACCAGGAACACAGTTAACACTTCGTACTTTCCACGTAGGTGGTATTGCAGGTAACATTTCAGAAGAAAATAATTTAGCTGTTAAGTTTGATGGTAAAGCTGAAATTGAAGATTTAAAAACAGTTAAAGGTGAAGATGGAGAAGGTAATGAGGTTGATATCGTTATTTCTAGAACATCTGAGCTTAAATTGATAGATAAGAAAACAGGTATTACATTAAGTACTAATAACATTCCTTACGGATCAACGATTCTTATTAAGAACGGTGATAATTTGGTTAAAGGAGATGTTGTTTGTTCTTGGGATCCATATAACGGTGTTATTATTTCAGAATTTGCTGGTAAAGTAAAATATGAAAACATCGAGCAAGGTATAACATACCAAGTTGAGATTGACGAACAAACTGGTTTCCAAGAAAAGGTTATTTCTGAATCTAGAAACAAAAAGTTAATACCAACTCTTCATATTGAAGATGGTAAAGGAGAAACAATTCGTTCATACAACTTACCAGTTGGAGCTCACATAATGATTGATGATGGAGAGAAAGTTAGTATCGGTAAAGTTTTAGTAAAAATACCTCGTAAGTCTTCTAAAGCAGGTGATATTACAGGTGGTTTACCTCGTGTTACCGAATTATTCGAAGCTCGTAATCCTTCAAACCCAGCAGTTGTTAGTGCTATTGATGGTGTTGTTTCTTTTGGAAAAATCAAGAGAGGTAACCGTGAGATTATTATAGAGTCTAAAACAGGAGATATTAAGAAATACTTAGTGAAGTTATCAAGTCAAATTCTTGTACAAGAAAATGATTTCGTAAAAGCTGGTATGCCTTTATCAGATGGTTCTATTACACCAAACGATATCTTAAACATTAAAGGGCCTTCAGCAGTACAACAATACTTAGTAAATGAAGTACAAGAAGTATACCGTTTACAGGGTGTGAAAATTAATGATAAGCACTTTGAAGTTGTTGTTAGACAGATGATGCGTAAAGTACGTATTATTGATTCTGGTGATACTATTTTCTTAGAAGATCAATTAGCTCATAAAGCAGATTTCATACTAGAAAATGATGCTATTTTCGGAATGAAAGTTGTTGAAGATTCTGGTGATTCTGCAAATATTAAAGCAGGTCAAATTATCTCTCCTCGAGAATTACGTGATGAAAATTCACTTTTAAGAAGAGAAGATAAGCAACTTGTAGTAGCTAGAGATGCACAACCAGCAACTGCTACGCCAATATTACAAGGTATTACAAGAGCATCGCTTCAAACAAAATCGTTTATTTCTGCGGCATCATTCCAAGAGACAACTAAAGTTCTTAATGAAGCAGCTGTAGCAGGTAAAGTTGATTCTTTAGAAGGCTTGAAAGAAAATGTAATTGTTGGTCACAGAATTCCAGCAGGTACAGGTATGCGAACTTATAAAGACATTATTGTTGGCTCTAAAGAAGAGTTTGACGAAATGATGCAAGTTAAGCAAGAATTAAATTATAATTAATATTAAGTATTCCCGCGAAGGCGGGAATCTTTAAAACAAAAGCCTTCATGTTTATTAACTTGAAGGCTTTTATATTTAAAAAGATAAATTATGGCAGACCAAAAAGAAAACCAAAAACAAGGACAAATAAATATTGAGTTAGATGAAAAAGTAGCAGAAGGGACTTACTCTAATCTAGCAATTATTAATCATTCTGTTTCAGAGTTTGTAGTAGATTTCGTCAACATAATGCCTGGAGTTCCTAAAAGTAAAGTGAAATCTAGAATTATATTAACGCCTCAGCATGCTAAACGCTTGTTAAAGGCTTTGTCAGATAATGTTAATAGATTTGAAAATGCTCATGGTGAGATAAAAGATTATGAGCAACCACCAATTCCATTAAATTTTGGACCAACTGGTCAAGCATAAAAAAAGCCTTTGAAATTAATTTCAAAGGCTTTTTTTATAAATTAAGCTTCATTAATCAAATTCCGAAACATAATGGAATTTTATACTCGGATATTTTTGTTGTGTCATTTGTAATGAGAACGAAGAGTCTGCTAAAAATACTAACTGGTTTTGTTTATCCTTAGCTAAAAAACGTTGTTTTACTCGTACAAATTCTTTGTATTCGTCATTTTTAGGATCTTCAGGATCTACCCAACAGGCTTTAAACACATTTAAATTTTCATACGTACACTTAGCGCCATATTCATGTTCTAATCGGTATTGAATAACTTCATATTGAAGTGCACCAACGGTTCCAATAACCTTTCTGCCGTTAAGCTCTAATGTAAATAATTGCGCAACGCCTTCATCCATTAATTGGTCAATCCCTTTAAAAAGTTGTTTAGATTTTAAAGGATCTGCATTATTAATATATCTAAAATGCTCTGGAGAGAAACTAGGAACACCTTTGTAATTTAATACCTCTCCTTCTGTCAAGGTATCTCCAATTTTAAAAGTTCCTGTATCTTGTAAACCAACAATATCACCAGGGTAGGAGATGTCTACAATCTCTTTCTTTTCAGCAAAAAAGGCATTCGGACTAGAAAATTTTACTTTTTTATTATTTCTTACATGCAAATAAGGAGCATTGCGTTTAAATTCACCAGAAACAATTTTAACAAAAGCTAATCGGTTTCTATGGTTAGGATCCATATTGGCATGAATCTTAAATACAAATCCACTAAATTTAGATTCATCAGGTTGTACTAAACGTTCTTCACTTTGTTTTGGTCTTGGCTTGGGGGCAATATCAACAAAACAATCTAATAGTTCCCTAACTCCAAAATTGTTTAAAGCTGAACCAAAAAATACAGGTTGTAAATTTCCGTTTAAATAAGCTTCTTTATCAAATTGAGGGTAAATGCCATCAACAAGTTCTATTTCTTCTCTTAAGATATTTGCAGCTTCATTACCAATTAATGTATCCAGTTCTGGAGATGATAAATCTGAAATCTCAATAGTTTCTTCTATATCTTTTCTACTATCTCCACTAAATAGATTCACATTTTTTTCCCAAATATTATAAATACCTTTAAAATCGTACCCCATTCCAATAGGGAAACTTAAAGGTGTTACTTTTAAGCCTAATTTTTGTTCTACTTCATCTAATAAATCAAAGGCATCTTTACCTTCTCTATCCATTTTATTAATGAATACTATCATAGGAATATTTCGCATACGGCAAACTTCAACTAATTTTTCCGTTTGTTCCTCGACACCTTTTGCAACGTCAATAACTACAATAACACTGTCAACAGCAGTAAGTGTTCTAAAAGTATCTTCAGCAAAATCTTTATGTCCAGGCGTATCAAGAATATTAATTTTAATGCCGTTATATTCAAATGCTAAAACAGAAGTAGCTACCGAAATTCCACGCTGACGTTCAATTTCCATAAAGTCACTGGTAGCTCCCTTTTTTATCTTATTACTTTTTACAGCACCAGCTTCTTGTATGGCGCCTCCAAATAGTAATAGTTTTTCGGTTAAAGTTGTTTTACCTGCATCGGGATGCGATATAATACCAAAGGTACGTCTGCGTTGTATTTCTTTTAAAAAACTCATAAATATTTGTGCAAATGGGTTGCAAAGATAATATTTATAAGTTCAATATTGATAACCTACTATATCCATTTTAAATTTATGAATAGAAATATGATTTTTAAAAATATACTTGGTATTTTTGCTATGCTATGAAAGAAGAAAAAGTAATTTTAGTTAACGAAAAAAATCAGCAAATTGGCTTAATGCCAAAGATGGAGGCTCATGAAAAAGCATTGTTACATCGTGCTTTTTCTGTTTTTGTTTTTAATGATAAGAATGAACTTATGCTTCAACAAAGGGCATCACATAAATATCATTCTCCGCTGTTATGGACAAATACTTGTTGCAGTCATCAAAGAGATGGGGAGAGCAACATTGAAGCAGGAAAACGTCGTTTACAAGAAGAAATGGGGTTTGTGGTAGATTTAAAAGAATCAATATCATTTATTTATAAAGCACCTTTTGATAATGGCTTAACTGAGCATGAATTTGATCATGTATTATTAGGGAATTATAATAATGATCCGGTTATAAATACAGATGAAGTTGCTAGTTGGAAATGGATGTCAATTGAAGCTGTAAAAAATGATATTTTAAATCATCCAGAAATATATACTGAGTGGTTTAAAATTATTTTCGATAAATTCTACGAACATATAAATATTTCAAAATGATAGTAACTGTTAGTAGAAAAGCACATTTTAATGCAGCCCATAGGTTGTATAGAAAAGATTGGAGTTTTGAAAAGAACGAAGAAATCTTTGGGTTGTGTAATAACCCCAATTATCATGGGCATAATTACGAATTAATAGTAAGTGTTACTGGTGAAATTGACCAAGAAACAGGCTATGTAATTGATATGAAAGTTTTAAAAAATATTATTAAAGAAGAAATTGAAGAAGCTTTCGATCATAAAAATTTAAACGTTGAATTAGCCGAATTTAAAGAGTTAAACCCAACAGCAGAAAATATAGCAGTTGTAATATATAATAAACTTAAATCTAAGTTAGCAACTCATTTAGAATTAGAAATAACCCTTTACGAGACACCTCGTAATTATGTAACCTATTCAGGAAAATAATATGTCAAATACATTGTACCCAATTAAATTTACTCCCATTTTAAAAGATAAAATTTGGGGAGGTCAAAAATTAAAAACATTACTTAATAAAAATAGCGATTTACCTAATATTGGTGAAAGTTGGGAAATTAGTGATGTTGAAGGTGATACCTCTATAGTTTCTAACGGAAGTTTAAAAGGGCAATCTTTAAAACAACTTTTAAAAAATTTCGGAGCCGAATTAATTGGACTTCAAAATTATAGAATATTCAAAAATAAATTTCCGCTTCTAATTAAGTTTATAGATGCTAAAGAAGATTTATCTATCCAATTGCATCCTAATGATGAATTAGCTGCAAAAAGACATAATTCATTTGGCAAAACAGAAATGTGGTATACATTACAAGCAGATGAAGGCGCTAATTTGATAGTTGGTTTTAATCAAGAGATGACTCCAGATTTATATTTAAAACATCTTGAAGAAAAATCACTTACTCAAATTTTAAACTTTGATGAAGTAAAAACAGGAGATACATATTTTATTGAAGTAGGACGAGTACATGCCATTGGAGCAGGTGTTATGGTTGCCGAAATACAACAGACAAGCGATATAACATATAGGGTTTATGATTGGGATAGAGTAGATGATAATGGTAATGAGCGTGAATTACATAACGATTTAGCTATTGATGCTTTCGATTTTGATATGCCAGATAACTTTAGAGTTGCTTATGATAAAACTAAAAACCAATCTAATGAAATGGTGAGTTGTCCTTATTTTACAACTAATTATTTACAAGTATCTAAAACACTGAAAAAAGAAAATACACACGATTCTTTTATTATATATATTTGTGTTGAAGGCAGTGTAGAAATTTCAGCTAACGGATTTACAGAAACTATAAATAACGGAGAAACTATTTTGCTTCCGGCTGCTATTAAGGATTTCAATATATATTCAGAAAAAGCAACTTTGTTAGAAGTTTATGTATAATTCAAAACTTGTTTTAATTCTCTTTATAATAGAGAACATATAATTTAATTAAGTACTTTTGTGAAAATTTAAAAACAGTAAAAAATGGCAAATGTTAGAGATCTAAAGAAAGATATCAATTATGTTTTAGGAGATATTATAGAAGCAGTTTATATTTGGGAATATGCAAATACAGATAAAGATACTAAAAAGAGTGAGGCAATTATTGATGAAGCAATTGCTACTTTTGATGAACTAATTGCAAAAGTAAATGCTAAAAACGATAATGCAAAGGCGCACTTTAAAGCTATTAATCAAGAGTTAGAAGCTAAAGGAACAGCGTTAATAGAAAAAATCAATAAACTATAATAATTTTTTAACGGAAAGCTTGCTAATATCATTTTAGATATTATATTTGCACCCGTTAAAACGCCGATGTAGCTCAGCTGGCTAGAGCAGCTGATTTGTAATCAGCAGGTCGTGGGTTCGAGTCCCTCCATCGGCTCAAAAAAACCTCACTTTTGTGAGGCTTTTTTATGCAAATTATTCTGTTTCAGTAATTTAATTTAAAATATTATTCAAACAGTTTATTTTACTTAATAATAGAGCAAAAAAAGATCTTTTAATAAGGTCTTTTTACTTGATGAATGTTTTTATTAAAATAATATTATTTTTCAGATGCTTTTATTTCGTCAATAAAAACTTGTAATTCCTTTCCGTATATAGAGTTTTTTACTTTCTGTGATAGAGAAGTATTAATAGTGTCTAATAAACTAATGTTAGCATTATATATTTCAGTTAGAGCCAAATAAGGAGCAACTTCACTGTCTTTATGGTTTAAAGCAAAATTCACAGTAAATAAATATTGTCTTTTTTGCATGCTATTTTGTATGTTTTGTAAGCTGTCAATTTTAGATTTATTATTTTCTTTTTGAGCTTCAAAATTTGCAATAATTAACTCTAGATTTTGTTCTTTAAATCTAGACATCATTTTTTCGTAATCTTCAAGTGTTTTTTGTTGGGTAGATCCATTAATTTCAGCATCATAGGCAAAGTTTTTTAATGTTGTGTTTATTTCTGTAACACCTTTATCTGCAAAAAAACGTATTCTATCGTCTTCAGAGCTATTTTTATCAAGATATAAAAAGAATACTTCAGGAGATTCTAAATCACTATGTAATTCAAATTCAGAATGACCATTAATTGCTAATGAGTCAACATTTGTTAATGTTGAATCATTTACTTTTTTTAAATAAATAGTACCTTTTTTTAATCCTTTTATTTGTCCCTTTACTGTCAAGTCATGTTGTTTCTCCCCACATGAAATAAGTATACAAGCAATAAATAATAATACAGCGTTTTTCATTTCTATCTTTTGTTTTAATTAAGGCAAATATCTCACATTTATATTTTAAATACTAGTCGCAAATAATTTAATTATTTATTGTTAAATAACTCACATAACTAGATTAAATTTCGTTTTGGCACAAATATTGATATAGTAATATTAGTTACATTCTACAAAAAAGTTTATTGTGTGGTTACTTTAAATTTAAGAATTGTAATCCATATTTTTGGTTGGTTAGTTAGTAAAAAAGACTGTTTGAAAAGGCAGTCTTTTTTTGTATTTGAATTACAAATCTAATTATAACACTATTAATAATTTTAGTGGTAAAGATTTACTTGATTACTTAATATAAAACATCAAGTACTTTGGTTTTAGTTTAGAAAGATTTGTATAACTCAAAGAAATTTGTTTTAATTGCTAATTAGTTGTCGGTTTAATTAAGAATCCTATATTATAAACAAAAAATCTAGTTTAATAATTAAAAACAATCGTAATAAAATGATTTTTGTACGATTTATTATATGTTATATGGATTTATTGTTTCGAGCACCAACAGTCGTCATTCTTAAATAAATCAGAAAAAAAGGTGTTAATATTTCTTCCATCTGTACTTATAAGATTTATATATAAGCTTAGACTTACTATACTAGGTGTATATGATTTTAAATCTGCTAAATTTGTGCCATATTCAGAATATATAATGTCTAAGAGTTCCTCTTGTGTTGCTTTTTGTCCTGATTCATATCTTAAGTCTAATCCAAACCTTCCAAAATCTGCTCTGATCCCAAAATTTAAACTTAAATTATTCTTTTCTAAATCTGGGCCGCCATCACTAAATGAGGTTATTTGAACACCATCTAGTGTTGTTTCATTATAGAAATTGAAATTTGGACCAAAATAGAGTGATAATGGTTTGAATATCTCAAAACCTAAAATTACAGGGATTTCAAATTTTGAAGTATTCCAATAGGACTTTTTTAAAGGTAAATCATAATTATTTTTTAATTTAACATAGTTTAGCTCAGGTTGAACAAAGAATTTTCCAAATTTCACATTGAAGAAAGCTCCGAATTGCGGACTAATATTTTTATTAGCTTGGTGATTTATTCCTGGCTCTCCTCTATACGGACGTTGATACAATGAGCCAATTTTGCTTTGATTTAATCCAGCTTTAACTCCAAAAGTATATAATTGTGCATTACTTAAATACGATATAGCAAGAAAACTGAGTAATAGTAGGTGTTTTTTCATTTTAAACTGATTGGGGTTATTATTTGTAAAACTATAAAGTGACTACTTAAAAGTTGTTTTTTTTCGTTAAGAAATACAATTTCATCGTTCATTCCCCGATTTTAGGTATGATTTTTTGTTAAAAACTTGAAAATCAGTAATTTTAATTTACTATTAAAGCGTCAAATAAAATAAAAATTATTATCTAACAATTTGACTCCAATATTGTAAATCGTCGATAAACGATGTTTTTAATCGATAAATGTTAAAAAAACATGCATTTCATCGATTTTTAGTGTTTTTAATCGTTTTAAAAGATTTGGAAGTTATATATTTGGAGTGTGCTAAATAACATACTTTTTAGTTCAATGGATTAATTAATTAATATTTGCATTATGTTGTTGGTATAGAGACCCTAAATCTACAATCATAATAAAAAAAAGCAAATTGAAAGAAAACCGAGTTTGAGGGAACTCGGTTTTTTTATGCTTTATTTTTGCGTAAAACTATTTTATTTAAATTAGCTTACAAACTAATAAGCATTATGCGCTACTTTTTTACATCTTTATTGTTTTTTTATTGCTTTGTTTCGTTTGGACAACTGCCTGATGGGTTTGTTTATGTAGAGGATATTATACCAGATTTGAAAGTAGAACTAAGGTATAATACATCAAATAACTTTGTAGGTAAGGTTATTGAGGGTTATCAATCTAATAAACTCATCTTAACCAAGCAAACGGCTATGGCTTTAAAGCAAGTACATGAAGAGTTACAGGATAATAATTTATGTTTAAAAGTTTATGATGGTTATAGACCGCAACAAGCTGTTAATCATTTTATACGTTGGGCAAAAGATTTAAATGATACTATTAATAAGTCTCTTTTTTATCCAGATGTTGCAAAGGAGAATCTTTTTAAAGAAGAATACATAGCTAGTAGATCTGGTCATAGTAAAGGTAGTACAGTAGATTTAACTATTGTAGATGGTAATACAGGAGAACAGATAGATATGGGTAGTGCTTATGATTTTTTTGGAGAAGCATCTTGGGTTAATTATGATAACATTACAGATGATCAGAAGGCGAATAGGCAATTGTTACAAAAAATCATGTTGAAATATGGTTTTAGAAATTACCTAAAAGAATGGTGGCATTTTACTTTAAATGGAGAGCCTTTTCCTAATACTTATTTTGACTTTCCTGTAAAATAGCAAAACCTGTTCTCCATTAGAAAACAGGTTTTGTTGTTTTTTAATTGGTGAAATTATTCTTTATCTAAGTTTTTAGTCATATGAAAACCAATAAATAAGCCAACACCTGCCATTAAGAAAATAGATCCTGAGTATGCGATATCTTCTTGAATACCTAAATAATCAAGGATAGAAGCAATAAATATTCCAACACCTATACTCATTAGCAAAAGTGCCAGGTTTAAAATAAATACTTTCCAAATGGGAGCTGCATGTGTTTTTCCCTTTATAAAAATGCTAGCATCGGCACCTTTTTCAATTAGTGCTAGTCGTTCTTTATTTCTTGTAGAGAAGTGTAAGTAAAATACTCCGAAAATTGCACCAAATATTATTGGTATGATAATTAATTCTGATCCCATAATTATTTGTTTTAATTGATTATTTTTAATGTGTTCATAGCTTATGACGATAGGTTCTTTATTTTGGTTACACTTTTTTTAATTATTTTTTTTCAATATTAATGTAACCTTAAATATAATAAAGACGTCTTACTTTTAAAATGACCACTAACGACCAACATTATATCAACTTAATTATTAATGGAGACACTAATGCATTTAATGTATTGGTAGAACGTTATAAGGACTTGGTGTTTACGTTAACCTTAAGAATGTTGAAGAATAGGGAGGAAGCAGAAGAAGTATCTCAAGATACTTTTATTAAGGTATATAAATCATTAAATAAGTTTAAAGGCGATTCTAAATTTTCAACATGGGTTTATAAAATTGCCTATCGAACGAGTTTAGATAGAATTAAAAAAAATAAAAAGTATTTAAATGATGTTGCTATTGATGAGTTTACTGAGCATCAATTAAAAACTATCGATAATGCTTTAGATAATTTGGAGCATAAGGAGAGGGAGCAAGCTATTCAGGATTGTATCGCTTTATTGCCAAGTGATGATAGTTTTTTACTAACTTTATATTATTTTGAAGACCAATCGTTAGAAGAGATTTCTATAACTATGGGGCTTACATCTAATAATATTAAAGTGAAATTGTTTAGAAGTAGAAAAAAGTTAGCGTCTATTTTAAAACAACGATTAGAACCAGAAATAATTGAATATTATGAAAGAGGCAGATAAGCATTTAGAAAATTTGACTAAAAAAGTAATGAAGGATACGGGGTTAGAAAGTACGTCTTTTGATTTTACTACATCTGTTATGTCTCAAGTTGAAGCTTTAAATAGCAGTGCTACAGTATATAAACCTTTAATTTCAAAAACAGGTTGGAGTTTTATTATAGCTTTAATTTTAGCCCTTACATTATATTTGATGCTTGGAGTAGAAACTGAATCATCAAGCATCTTTAGTTCTATAGACTTTAGTATATTTTCTAATAATAAAATCACAAATACATTAACAAGTTATAGAATGCCTAAAACATTTATGTACGCTATTGTTCTTTTTGGAGTGATGCTTTGTATACAAATACCATTACTTAAAAATTATTTTGATAAACGTTATGAATCATAAAGCATGTAAAGGCTAAATAGCCTAACTTTCTATTAATCTAAACTAGTACCAACGTTTCTTTTTCTTTTTAGAGGCTTCGCTTTTACGTCCTTTTCTGTGTTTGCTTTTTCCAGGTGTTTTATGAATTTCCTTTTTAGCTTTTGGATCTAAAGGATACGGATGATCTTCAATAACATCTAATTGAATTTGGATGAGTTGTTGTATGCTTGTAACATATGCTTTTTCATCTGCAGAACAGAAAGAATAAGAATTACCGTAGCTTCCAGCACGACCTGTTCTACCTATTCTGTGTACATAGGTTTCTGGTACGTTTGGTAAATCGAAATTAACAACAGCATCTAATTCGTTTATATCAATACCACGTGCAGCAACATCTGTAGCTATTAAGATATTTACATTTTTAACTTTGAAATTCTTTAAAGCTTCTTGCCTTAAATTTTGACTTTTATCTCCATGTAAACTTTCAACTTTATAACCGTTTTTTATAAGTGTTTGTTCTAGTTTTTCAACACCATATTTAGTGCGTCTAAAAATAAGGATGCTACCTTTTATCGTATTTCGAAGTAGGTGTAAACATAATTCGATTTTGTTCTGTTTAGGTACATAATACAATACCTGATTAATGTTTTTTGCTGTAGAAGAATTTTGTGCGACTTCAACACGTTCTGGATCGTTTAAAATAGTATTTGCTAATTGTTCTACTTTAAAAGGAATGGTTGCCGAAAACAATAAAATTTGCTTCTCGTTGGTGCATAAACGCTCAATTTTTTTAACATCGTCTATAAAGCCCATGTCTAACATTAAATCGGCTTCATCTAAAACCAAGGTTTCAATATAATCGAGGTTTATAATGTCTTGCTTATGTAAATCAAGCAAACGACCAGGGGTTGCAATTAAAATATCAACGCCTTTTTTTAAAACATCTATTTGAGGTTCTATAGCAGTTCCACCAAAAACAACTGTAGTTCTTAAATTTGTATAGGTGCTATATTTTATAAAATTCTCGTTTATTTGAACCGCTAACTCGCGCGTAGGACTAACAATTAAAGCTTTTATTTTTTTTCCTTTTTTAGACGCGTCTTGTTTGTCGAACAATAACTGCAAAATAGGAAGTGCAAAAGCAGCTGTTTTTCCTGTGCCTGTTTGGGCAGAAACAATCACATCTTTTTTATGTAATACCGAAGGAATTGTTTTTTCTTGAACCAATGTTGGGTTATCATATCCAGCTTCAGCAATGGCTCTTAAAATAGGTCTGTTTAATTGTAAGTCTTTAAATGACATTTATAAGGTATTTGCAGCAAAGATATAACAAACCCAAGCTACTTTATATAAGACTTTAATTTATCTCTTTTACTTTGTGGTAATGCGTCATTGTTTAAAATTGAAAGAATTAATTCAGAACTTTTTTCTTTTGAAAAGAGTAAGTTAAAAAACTGAAACGTGGTAATACTGTTTTTTGCTTGTTTAACGAGTTTAAAGGTGTCGCCGGATTTTACAAAACCTTCTTCTAAAACTCGAACGTAAGTTCCCGAAAAACCATGTTCAATAAATTGTTTAATAGCTTGTTGATTCCCAAACTTCACGCCAAATTTAAAGCAAGGTTCACGAGGTTGTGTAACTTGTACTAAAGCATCACCAACTTTATAAATATCACCAATATATAGTTTCGTTTCATCTAACAAATCAATAGTTAGGTTTTCTCCAAACATGCCCCAATTCCAATCTAAATTAGGATACAAGTTTTTCCAATAATTATATTGGTTTTCTGAAAACAAATAACAGGCTTTAAACTCACCACCATGATGTTTTCTATCTGAAACTTCATCGTTTTCAACATCGCTCTTTCCTAGAAATATAGGTTCTGTGGTTGGTGTTTTGTAAATACCTGTGGTTACTTCTTTTCTATTCCAAATAATAGTGGTTGGTTTTGCTATGTTGGTAGAGGTTATTTTCAAAGGTTTGTTTAATGTTTTTGTTTAAGTATGTAATTTAGTAAAAGAAAACTAACCAGAGAAAAATGCCGTAGCATTCACCATTTGTATAACGAGTTTTACATGGCGTTATTTTTTAATATTCCGTAGCTAATTCGGCTATTTTTCTTGTAATCTTGGTTGGAGAGTTGCAGTCACAATTATTTAATCCAATTACATAAATGTCTAAATCGGGTAAATAAACACCCATGGCTTTGAATCCGAAAATAGAACCACCGTGTTCAAAAATTCTATTATTGTTTATAGATTTAATATGCCAACCATAACCATAGTTAATATATTCTCCATTATTCAATGTATAATTCGTAAATACTTTTTTAGTTGTTTCTTTATTAATTAAAAGGTTGTTTTTTAATGCTTCTTGCCATTTAAACATATCATTGACCGTAGACATCAATGAACCAGAGGCATAAGGTAAAGTATAACTAATTTGTCTATTATTAATATAGCCACCTTTATTATGGTACCCTGAAGCTCTATTTTGAATTACATTCCTATGACTAGCATATTGTGAAGAGGTCATTCCTGATTTTTTAAAGATTTGTTCCTCAATAAAATCACTATAACTGTGTCCTGTAATTTTTTCAATGATATAACCTAATATAATATACCCTGAATTATTATATTTAAATTTTTCTCCCGGAATAAAATCAATAGGTTCGTTTTTAAAAAAGTCTATTAACTCTAAAGGTTTTAAATCTTGTTTTGAAATTGCATTTAACCCCTTGGTACTTGTGAAATTTTTTATTCCAGAAGTATGAGTTAATAAGTGGTGTACTGTTATTTTGTGTCCATTTGTAGGGTAGTCAGGAATAAACTTTGTTATTTCATCATTCAAATTAAGTTTCCCTTTTTCTACTAGTATTAGAATTGATATTGCAGTAAATTGTTTTGTCATAGAACCTATTTCGAAGACATTTTCTGTATGCATTGGAAGATTCAATTCTAGATTTGAAAGACCGAATGCTTTTTTATAAATGATGTTTCCTTTTTTAGAAATTAAAAAGGTTGCTCCAGGAGTATTTGGTGGATATTTTTTCTGTAATAAACTATCAATTTTATGTTCTAAAGTTTGTGCATGGATTATAGGTTGAGAACTAAAAGATAAAACAGTAATTACTATTAATAAGTACTTTAAATAAATTGCTTTTTTCATTTTTTGTAATGTCTAAATATTATTTGCTCGTTGGACGACAAATCAAACATTTAGGTTACAAAATATTTCTATTGATGGGACGATTTAGTTAAGCAATGTTCTCTAAATCACCTGGAAACGGTCTGTAAGCGTAATATTGTAATACTTCTTCAATTGCTAGTTTTAATGCTTTATTTATAGGTGTGATAACATTGCCCATATTAAAATCTATTTGAGATAATTGCATATAATAATTGGTAAACATAGGAACATATAACCCGTTGTTAATTGCTTCCTCGGTGTCTTGGTATAAATTTGGTTGGTTTTCTTTAATGATTTTACAGGTTACTAAACGTTGTTTTCCATATTTGTCGTTAGTAGCTGCATAGCCAAAAAGCCTACATATAAGTCCGCGGTATTTGTAATTGTTACAGCGTCCCATAGTACTATCAACTAAGTTAAGCGGACTGTAAATATGGCAAATAGGTTCACTTTTTGGCGTTTAGTATTCTAAGCGTGTCTTCTGCTTGTTCATTTAAAAACAAATAAAAAGCCCATGGTAAGAATTCTAAAGGCGAGGCTTCCATAGTTGGGTTGGTACAGCAGTTGCCACAACCTGTTAAGCAGTGTAATTGAGAGTTATTTTGAAATTCTGAAATTTCTAAATCTAACTTGTTAAATAGCTCTTCAACCAATTTCACCCTGCGCTCTATAGACATATTCATTTTTAGTGAATGTACGCTATAACTCTTCGGTTTATTAGGTTGTATGTTTTTAATTTAAAAAGAGATGTTCTTTAATTAAAGACACGTGATTTAAATTTATCTAAAATCAATAGGAAGCTCTTCATATTACAACAGAATTCTACTATTTAAAACAGAAGGCTAGATGCTATAATTAACTAGTTTTTCGTAAAGTTTTTGTTCAATGTTTCCATTTTAAAATGAATAGCAACAAAAAACCACCCTGTTTTCACAAAGTGGTTTTGTATATAAGTTATAAATTTATTTTTTAATTAACAGAAACTAAATTAACTTCAAAAATAAGAACTGAGCCTCCAGGAATGCCATTATAGTTATAGCTTCCATATCCTAAATGAGCAGGAACTAAAAGAATACCACTACCACCTTCATTAAAATAGGTAATACCTTCGGTCCAACCAGAAATAACACCTTGTAAATTAAATGAAATACCTGCTTCATTACTTTGATCAAAAACAGTTCCATCAAGAAAATAACCTTTATAGGCTACAGTTACGTTATCTGTAAATGTTGGTTGATCACCAGATCCTTGTTCATCAATAACATAATATAATCCAGTACTGCTTTTTTCCGCAGTTAAATTATTAGCAGTTATATAAGCTTGAATGTCTTCGTCGTTTTGGACGGTGTAATCTATAGGTTCAGGAATGTCATTATCTTTACTACAAGCTGTAACTAAAATTAGAGCAAATACGATTAAAATGTTTTTCATAAGTTTTTTTCTAGCAAATATAATATTATTTACCATCATAAGGACAGGATTGAAAATAGGTTTGAAGATTAAATTTTCTGTCTTCAAATGTGTCTGGTAAAATTTTATAATGCTGTATTCTGTCAATTCTAAAAGCGCGATACTCGTTTCGTAAATGGCACCAAGCCATAAGAATCCATTTGTAATTGGTAGAGTAGAAGGCATAGGGTTCTATTTTTCTAAAGGAAATATTTGGGGCGTCTGCTTTACGATAATTAATTTCTATATAATTGAAGTTTGTAATAGCTAACTGAATTTCAGAAAGCGCATTGCTAGAAATATTTTCATAATTATTATTGAATACGTGAATTTTGCTATCTAGTAATTCACTTTTCTCTTGAATAGACGTTCTAAAAACCGACTTTATTTTAGTTAAAGCCTCCTTGAAATCTTCAACAAATGAGGCATCATTGGTTTGATTAACTAAATGTTGAGCAGTAATTAATGCATTAGCCTGTTTTTCGGTAAACTGAACAGGAGCTACTTGGTAACCTTCCATAAGCGAATATCCTCTGCCTTCAATAGTGGTAACGGGTACGCCTGCTTCTTCTAGTTTTCTAATGTCTCTATATATCGTTCTGATACTTACGTCAAACTTTTCAGAAAGCTCTGTAGCTGTTAAAAGTCGTTTCGATTTTAACAGGGTAAGTATAGATATGAGTCTCGATAATTGCGACATATAAACAAAGATAGCGAACCGCATTGAATTCGCTATCTATTCGTTTTTTTGATTAATAGTATTTTATATTACATCCAAGAATGAAGTGCTATTCTATTGCCTTCGGTATCTGTGAATTGGGCCATAAAACCATTTTCTCCAATATCAGTTTTTGGCATTAGTATTTTACCGCCAGCAGCTTCAACTTTGCTTAACGATACGCTTAAATCTTCGCCACCGTTTAAATACAGAGTAGGTCCATCGGTTGTAGGGGTTTGACCTTCGGCTTCAATAAGTCCACCACCAACACCATTGCTGTCATTATCATAAGGAAACATGCCGTATTTTATGTTTTGATCTGGCATATGATGATCGGCAATTTCAATGTTTAATAAGGTGTTGTAAAAACCTTTTGCTCTTTCGTAATTTTTTACTGGAATTTCAAACCAGTTGATTGCATTTTTCATTTTTTAAATTGATTTAATTGTTAAACTTGAATGCAAATTTATTCGCCTTTGTGACGAAATATGTCAGGGGTGTTTTTTAGTTTGAAATTTTTTTAATCTTTAATAAAGAAAGGTTTATTTAGATATCAGGTTGAGTCTTTCGAATGTGCTCAAAGAGGTAAATTGTTTTTACTTTGAACTCATGTTATTTAATTTCCGTTCATTATTCAGAATAGTACTAACAGCCTGTTTGTATTTAAACGGATTTGTTGCCTTTTTTATAGCTTTATAAGTCTTTTGAGGATTAGAACACGATTGTGAAAAGAATTCCCAAAAGCCCAACATTTTCATTTTAATAGGTGTTGGTCCAGAAAGATAATCATCGTATTGGGTGTAAATAGTGTTGTGGAATTCCTCAAAAATATCCCAACGGTTTTTCGGGTATTCTGTCGTGTCGTTTTTTATCATTTGAGGTAGAAATGGGTCGGCAATTAATCCGCGACCAATCATAAAATGATCCAAACTCGGGAAACGTGCCTGCATGCTTTTAAAAGCCTCTACACTTGTAATGTCTCCGTTATAATATAATTTGTGTTTCGTGCTGGTAATACAACGCTCAAAAGCATCCAGATCTACAGGGCCTTTGTACAATTGCTTTCCTATTCGGGCATGAATAGCAATGTTTTTTAACGGATATGCATCTAAAATAGGGAAGACCTCTAATATTTCTTCAGCATTCTCATAACCCATACGCATTTTCATAGATACCAAAATATCGGTTTCCTTGTGAGCGCGATCTAATATAGTATTAATTTTTTCAGGATTACAAATCAATCCCGAACCCATGCCAGACTTAGCAACCATAGGATATGGGCAACCTAAATTCCAATTTAATTCTTTATAACCCAAGCTTTGCACATACTTAGCAACAAACAAAAACTCCTCAGCATCGTTGGTAATAATTTGCGGAATAACCTCTAATGTGGTATTGTTTTCTGGTAGTAAATCGTTTTCATACGACGCTTTAATTTTAAACTTGCCATTAAGCCTAATATAGGGCGAATAAAACGTATCAATACCCCCAAAATAATGATGGAACGCATTACGAAACCTAAAATCTGTAAAGCCTTGTAATGGTGATGAAAGTAATGTAAAACCCATGTATTATTTATGTGACGCAAAGATAAACTATATTTTGTTTTTTGTGCGTTTTAACACGCTTTCACTACTCGCTCCCTCCCGAAAAAGTCGGGGAGCTCAAACAGGCCGTTCAATCGTTAACGCAATCATCTGCTGAGGTCGTTTTATAGCTAAATATAGATTGGTTTGTTTGCTATATAGTTACAGAAAAAAGTGAATTTTTTTTAAGGTTTTACTTTATCCAAAGTTCTAATGCTTCAGCCGAATTATAGAAATCTATAATTTCTAGGTAGTCAATAAACATTCCAAATTCTTTTGAAATTTGTCCCTCATATGAAGAAGCAATTTGTATTTTTATTGGGTTCACGCCATCACTGTCAAAAACTATAAATTTCATACCATGCAACCATTGGTTGAAACGGTAATTGTTGGTTCTTTTTATTTTACCATCAGCAATAAGGAAAAAACCATCAGACATTTCATCCTGTGTTTTCATAAAAGCATTCATTACATATTTTCCCTTTGGTAATGTAATTTCGGTGGTAGCCATAGCCGCTTCCGATAAAAGTTTTATTACCTTATCTCCTCTTGTTCCTGCTTCACTATATATTTTAGCCTCAGATAACATCATATCTTCAGCTTCAATTAAAATTTTGTATGGTTTTTTTGTGTTTAATTTTTCTGATTTCTTTTCATGATTAGAGCATGAAAATAAAGTCAATACTATTAAAACTAAAAGAGACTGAATTAATGTTTTTGTAGAGTTAATCATTATATTTTTTATGTTAAGTTTTCTGTTAAGACAAAAATAGTATTTCTGTTTTTGTTTTAATCATTTAAGGTTTATTTGTTTTTAAGGCTAGCGCTAGTTTGTAACGAATTCCAGTAGCGAACATTTTCGAGGTATTTGTCATTTCGACTAAAAGGAGAAATCACATAACATGGACAACTAATGCGATTCCTTTTGCCTCGGAATGACATAGTGTGTATTTAAATCAATTCAATTTTATCAATTATAAGTTTAAAATTTTCATTTTTTTTATTACCAATTAAAAACACAATTTGCTCAATAAAATCATGTGAAAAATTAGGTGTATTAAGACGTCTTCCTCTAAATGAAGGATACATATCTTTCAAAGCAATTTCTACTGTTTGCCACTCATTGATAGTTGAAAATGTGGTGATATAAGAATAATAGTTACTTGTCTTATCCTTAATTCTAAACTGATAATTCTTGCCATCACCTTTCAGTCTAATTTTCATAGACCTGTATTTTGTTACTTCAGTTTTTTTAAACTGATATTGAACTGATGAGAAACCACCATTGTTCTCTAAAGAAACCTGTCCTTTAAATACACCAAAACCATCAGCGTTCAGTTTAAATTCACTTGACGATAAGCCTCCCATAACAACATCATCTACAACATTCCAATTTTTAATGTCTGCTTCTTTGTTAAAATCAAAAATCATTTTGGAGTTTAGTCTGTTTAATAAAATTAGTGTAATCATAATATATTTCATTATTAAATAATATTGTTGTTATCATGATTATTAAAAAACATTTTGGATAAATCGATAAGATTTTTGTAGTTTTTATTTGGTTGGTCTTAATAAATCTAAATTGTATTTATACGAAATTAGCATACCAATAGCTAACATTTACTAAGTTATGATTTCTTAGAAGCATGTTCCAGGTATGGGTTTTTCAATACAATTTCCATCCCCAAAACAAACTGTTTCTGTTTCGCAACCACCTTCTTGCTTGGTGCAAGAAATAAAGCTTAGGGTTATAATTGCTAAAATAATTATGTGTTTTAATTTAGATAATGTCTTCATTTGTTTTTTTATTTAAGAATATGTCGTTTATAATTATAGCTTAAGGTATTGATATGAAATCGTTTTAATATTGAAACAGATTCAGCATAAATATTTCATGTCTAAAGTCAAACGAAGATAGTCGAAAATTTTTACAAAATCAATTTTTCTTACAAAACCAACAACCCATTCTCCCTCAAAACAAGCATAGGTTTAGAAAACCAAAACAATTCAAAATCATTAAACTGTGTTTCAAAATCTGTTTTTAATAGTGAAAACGATTGGAGCGTATCGTTATACGGACTTAACGATGTTTCTAAATGGTCTAAAAACCAGTTACCTTTGTCTTTATCGGTTAAAATGCTAAAGGAATTACTTGTATTATGAAATGTCAATTCTAAAAGTTGTTTCTTTTTTTTAGAAAACTCGCTCACTAAAGGCATGTTACCTAACCAAACTATTTTAGCGTTTGGTTTTATCTTAAAAGAAACAGGTGTTTCTAGGCTATCATAAATAAAATCTTGATGAATACTGGTATCTGGAATTTTAAAATCGAACCAATCTTGTAGAGGTAAATCGAAACCAATACCGTGCATATAATTAAAAAGTGATTTTTTTAACCCAAAACTAAATTTATTGTGATCGATTCCTGTGGTGTCTGTAAAATCGATATCGTTATTCGCGAATTTAATGTCTTTGTAATTCGGTATGATATTGTAATCTTCAGGTTTTAACCCAATAGGGCTGTGCGCTGTTAATGCAAACTGATGCCAAAACCCCGATTGTAAAACACCCACTTCAAAAAGCTGACGTACCATTTCTAAACTATCAATGGTTTCTTTAACCGTTTGTGTTGGGTAGCCATACATTAAATAGGCGTGTACCATAATATTGGCTTCGGTAAAATTACGAGTTACTTGTGCCACTTGCTCTACGGTAACACCTTTATCTATCAACTTTAATAAGCGGTCAGAAGCCACTTCCAATCCGCCAGAAACCGCAATACAACCCGATGCTTTTAGTAGTAAGCATAAATCTTGGGTGAAGTTTTTTTCAAACCGAATGTTCGTCCACCAGGTTACGGTGAGTTTTCGTTTTATAATTTCAAGCGCCAGTGCTTTCATTAACGAAGGCGGCGCCGCTTCGTCTACAAAATGAAATCCGGTTTCTTGGGTTTGTTGAATAAGTTGCTCCATACGGTCTACCAAGAGTTTGGCAGCAATGGGCTCGTAAATTTTTATGTAGTCTAAAGAAATATCGCAAAAGGTACATTTTCCCCAATAGCAACCGTGTGCCATGGTGAGTTTGTTCCATCTACCATCACTCCAAAGGCTGTGCATGGGGTTTGCAATTTCTATAACCGAAATGTATTGGACTAAAAGTAAATCGGAATAATCGGGTGTGCCAACATTTGCTTGTTTGTAATCTGGTTTTGTGCTGTTGTTTTTATAAGCGACTTTACCGTTTTCTATAAGAAAGGTGCGTTTGAATTGACTAGACTCACTTCGAGTCTCCTCAATGTGACAAACATGGTTGTACAGTAATTCAATAGGTAATTCGCCATCATCAAGTGTTATAAAATCGAAAAACTCAAAAACACGCACATCAGAAATAGAGCGTAATTCCGTATTCGGGAACCCGCCACCCATAGCAATTTTTATGTTTGGGTAGTTGGTTTTAATATGTTGTGCACATCGAAAGGCGCTATATAAATTACCAGGAAACGGTACCGAAAAACAAACGAGTTTTGGTTGTACTGTTTTTAGTGTGTCGTCTAAAATATTTAAGGTTATGTTGTCTATATAGGTCGTCTCTTCTTGAAGATTCGCATATAACTCATCAAAAGAATTGGCACTCATACCTAAACGTTCTGCATAGCGGCTAAAGCCAAAATTAGAGTCGATACATTCAATAATAAAATCGGATAAATCTTCAAGATATAAGGTTGCCAAGTGTTTCGCCTTGTCTTGTAAACCCATAGAACCAAATGCCCAATCTAAATCGTCTAATTGTTCAAAACGAGAGGCTTGCGGTAGAAAATTATCGGAACAAATCTGTCTGGCGAAGCTTGATTTTTTACCTTGTAAAAAGGCTATGATATCATCTAAAGGTTGTAAGTAACTGTCTTTTAAAGTGTAGATTCTTTGTGCGTTCTCTGTTTTAATTTGATTGGTATCGAAAGCTAAATCGAAAAGCGCTGAAAATGTTTCTTTTGAAAATAAATTGAGAATTACCTCAATACCCAAATCCATTTGAAACGATTCAATATTTTTGGTGTTTAAAAAACCTTTTAAATAGGTGGTTCCCGGATACGGTGTATTTAATTGTGTAAACGGTGGTGTTATGAGTAAAAGGTCTTTCTTCAAAATTATTAATGCTGTATAGAGTACAAAGATAGTTGAAAAGATGAAGTCCTATGCTAATCTTATGGTGTTTGCTGTTGTTTTATGATTCATTAATTAAAAGAAGCTCGAAATTTTGATGGCGATGTATTTGTTTTCGACTTAAATAATTTACTAAATGATTGTGAGTGTTCAAAACCCAATTCGAAAGCAATTTCACTTACCGATAAATTGGTGGTAGATAGTTTTTCTTTTGCTTTTTCAATGAGCTTTTCGTGAATGTGTTGTTGGGTATTTTGTCCGGTTAAGTTTTTAAGTAAACCGCTTAAATAATTAGGCGATAAATTTAAGGTGTCGGCAACTTGCTGAACCGATGGTAAACCGGTTTCTATTAAGTTGTTTTTATTGAAATAGGTGTTTAAAGTATTTTCGAGTTGATCTAAAATTTCGTGGTTGTTCTTTTTTCTGGTAATAAATTGACGTTGATAAAAACGTTCTGCATAATTAAGTAATAATTCAATTTGAGCAATGATTATATTCTGACTAAAATTATCAATGTTGTTTTCAATTTCCTGTTTAATATTTTGCAAAATACCTTCAATAACATCTTCTTCTGCTTTAGACATGAATAAGGATTCGTTTATGGCATAATCAAAGAAATCATAGTGTTTTAAGTTTTTTGCAAGCGAGGTATTCCATATAAAATCGGGGTGAATAAGAAGTATCCAGCCAGAAGGTTTCAAATTGGCCTTTGTATTAGGTTCAATACTTACTAATTGTCCAGGAGCAATGAAAGACATAAGTCCTTCATCATAATCATATTTTTTTTGACCGTATCTAAGGGTGCCAACATTTCGTTTAACTCCAATAGAGTAAAAGTTGAAATGCCATTGCTCGTTCAAGTATTCGGGGATTATTTTGGTGTTTCCATAATTCACCAAACTAACCAAAGGGTGTAGGGGACTGGATAGCCCCCGTACTTTATGAAAATCACTAATAGTTTCAATATTACGAATCTTATTTTTCATGGTTTTCATTTGTTATTATAATAGCATACCGCCAGAAATTTCAATGCGCTGTCCGTTTACCCAACGTGCTTCTTCTGTGCAAAGAAAAGCGACCACACCACCAACATCTTCGGCTTCTCCTACGTCTCCTAAAGCTGTTATGTTAGAAATTACTTGTCTTTTTTCTTGGTTGTCTCTATTCATACCGCCACCAAAATCTGTAGCAATAGCACCAGGAGCAACGACATTAGATGTGATTTTTCTAGATCCTAATTCTTTAGCCAAATATCGAGAAAATATTTCAATAGCACCTTTCATACAAGCATATGTAGACATGCCAGGGAAAGAAAACCGCGTTAAACCGGATGATACGTTTATTATACGACCATGATTATTTATAAACGGCAACGCTTTTTGAGTTAGGAAATACACACCTTTAAAATGAATGTTTAGCATGGAATCAAATTGTTCTTCTGAGGTGTCTGCAATAGATTGGTTAATTCCTGTACCTGCATTGTTTATTAAAAAATCGAAATTTGGATTCCCGTATTCGTTGTTAAGATAGGATGATAAGCGATTGAAAAAGGCTTCGAATCCTTTTGTGTTACTAACGTCTAATTGAAGCGCTTTGGCTTTTTGTCCGCTTTCTTGTATCGTTTCAACGACTTCATTTGCTAATTGTTCGTTAGAAAGGTAAGTGATGATAACATCGATTCCTTTTTTTGCGAGTTTAATGGCCATGTCTTTACCTAATCCTCGACTTCCTCCTGTAACTAATGCAATTTTGTTTGTATTCATTGTACTGTCTTTTTTTGTTTATACAAATGTCTTTAAAAACAAAAGGAGTCGTGTATCTAAATCTATGGTTGTTGTAGTCTAAACGGATTTGTGAATAGCGATTGAAGAATTTTTTTCTTTTTCGTTTAACGATGTTATCGATTTATTACCAAAATCATGTTGGAATTAAAACAAAAAAACCACCTTGTTTTTACAAAGTGGTTTTTGATATATAAAGGATGCTGAAATATTTCAGCGTGTCAACTTATTTAATCATTTCGTAGCTACGTTTAATGAAGTTTGTTAATTCTTCACCTTTTAATAAGCCTTGAGATAAACGAGCTAAATCTAAACTTTGAGTAATTATACGCTCTTTGTCTTCCTTAGCTTCTGTAGCTAAAATATCGCTCACTAACGTAGAGTTTGTGTTTACTACTAGGTTGAACATTTCTGGCATATTACCAAACATATTCATACCGCCACCACCAGTTGCTTGCATTTCTTTCATACGACGCATAAATTCTGGTTGTGTAATTGTAAAAGGCGATTCGTTACTATCCATAGCTTCTAATTGTACCGTGAATTTTTCAGAAGGAATAACTTCTTTCAATAATTCGTCTAAAGCTTTAGTTTGATCTTCATCTAATTTAGAAATGGTTGTTTCGTCTTTCTTAATTAAATTATTGATATGATCGCCATCTACACGTGCAAACGTAATGTTTTCTTTAGAGCTTTCTAATTTCTGAATTAAGTGAGAAACAATAGGAGAATCTAATAATAAAACCTCGTAACCTTTTGCTTTAGCCGTTTCAATATAACTGTGTTGTTCATCTTTGTTTGAAGCATATAAAATAACAAGCTTACCATCTTTATCTGTTTGGTTTGCTTTTATTTTATTGAATAATTCTTCATAAGTAAAGTATGTGTCATCAACTGTTGGGTATAATGCAAAGGCATCAGCTTTATCAAAGAATTTTTCTTCAGAAAGCATCCCGTATTCAATAACGATTTTAATATCGTTCCATTTAGCTTCAAAATCTTCACGATTTGCATTGAATAACGATTTTAATTTATCGGCAACTTTACGAGTAATATAAGATGAAATCTTTTTTACTGCACCATCTGCTTGTAAATAAGAACGAGAAACGTTTAACGGAATGTCTGGCGAATCAATAACACCACGAAGCATAGTTAAAAATTCTGGAACAATACCTTCAACATTGTCAGTTACATACACTTGGTTTTGATACAGTTGAATTTTATCCTTTTGCATGTTCATATCCTGACCCATTTTAGGGAAATATAAAATACCTGTAAGGTTAAAAGGATAATCTACATTTAAATGGATATTGAATAAAGGCTCCTCAAATTGCATTGGGTACAATTCACGGTAAAAACCACTATAATCTTCATCTTTTAAATCAGCTGGTTGTTTTGTCCAAGCTGGATTCGGATTATTGATGATGTTATCAACCGTAATTTGTTTATGTGGTTCTGTTGTTTCTTTACCGTCTTTATCTGTCGTTGTTGCAGGTGTAAAATCTGGATCGTTTACTTCTTTTGTTCCAAATTTAATTGGCACAGGCATAAACTTGTTATACTTAGAAAGTAACTCAGCAATACGAGATTCTTCTAAAAATTCAGTTGAATCTTCAGCAATATGAAGAATAATTTCTGTTCCTCTATCTGCTTTGTCTGAAGCGTCTAATGTAAATTCTGGCGATCCGTCGCACGTCCAATGTGCTGCAGGTTCGTCTTTATGAGATTTGGTGATAAGTTCTACTTTTTCCGCCACCATAAATGCAGAATAGAAACCTAAACCAAAGTGACCAATAATACCTGAATCTTTAGCAGAATCTTTATATTTATCTAAAAACTCTTCAGCTCCAGAAAACGCCACTTGGTTAATGTATTTTTCAACCTCGTCTGCAGTCATTCCTAAACCTTGATCGATAATATGAAGTTTTTTGCCTTCTTTATCAATTTTAACCTCAATTTGTGGAGTACCGTATTCTGCTTTAGATTCTCCAATACTAGTAAGATGTTTTAATTTTAAAGTTGCATCTGTACCGTTACTAATAAGTTCACGTAAAAATATTTCGTGATCGCTATACAAGAATTTTTTAATGAGCGGAAAAATATTTTCTACCGATACATTAATACTTCCTTTTGCCATAATAAATAATTTATTTGTCATTCCTGCGAAAGCAGGAATCTGATTAATTTTTAGTTTTCATTTACTTATACATTGAAAGGCAACAAAAATGCCAATTCGTAAAATGTGACAAACTGACACGCTTTTAAATTGAATTGATTCAAAGATTTTGGGAATTCAACTTTTAATTTTGTATTTTGTTATTAAATAAAGGAAGTGATATGTATAATTCAAAAATAATAGGTTTAGGTAAATACGTTCCAGAGAATGTGGTGACTAATGACGATTTGTCTAAAATGATGGATACCAATGATACATGGATTCAAGAACGTACAGGAATAAAAGAACGTAGATGGATTAAAGAAGGTACTGATGATACGTCAGCTACTATGGGAGCAAAGGCTGCTAGAATTGCCATTGAGCGTTCAGGATTAACTAAAGATGATATTGATTTTATTGTATTTGCAACCTTAAGTCCTGATTATTATTTCCCTGGTTGTGGTGTGCAAATTCAGGATTTGTTAGACATGAAAACCGTTGGAGCTCTAGATGTTAGAAACCAGTGTTCGGGTTTTGTATACGCCATTTCTGTAGCAGACCAGTTTATAAAAACGGGGATGTATAAAAATATTTTGGTTATAGGAGCAGAATATCATAGCAATGGATTGGATAAATCAACTCGCGGACGTGGAGTAACCGTTATTTTTGGTGATGGAGCAGGGGCTTGTGTGCTTTCTAGAGAAGAAGATAATACAAAAGGTATTTTATCTACGCATTTGCATAGTGAAGGTAAATATGCCGATAAATTAATTGTTGAATCGCCTAGCATTGCGCATTGGGTACCCGAAATTATGGAGTCTGAAGAAGAAGATTTGTCATACTTCCCATATATGGATGGAACCTTTGTGTTTAAACATGCGGTGGTGCGTTTTAGTGAAGTGATTATGGAAGGTCTAATGAAAAATGGTTTACAAAAAGAGGATATTGATATGTTAATTCCGCATCAGGCCAACTTGCGTATCGCTCAATTTATTCAGAAAAAATTCGGATTGCAAGACAATCAGGTGTTTAATAATATTATGAAGTATGGTAATACAACTGCGGCATCTGTAATAATTGCTTTAACCGAAGCTTGGGAGGAAGGTAAAATAAAAGAAGGCGATAACGTAGTGTTAGCTGCTTTTGGTAGTGGTTTTACTTGGGCTAGTGCAATAATTAAGTGGGCATAGAAACTTAATTTTTTTTGGCGTTACCTTTATCCTGAATTTAGTTCAGTATAATGGTCGGGCTTTCCGCTACAATCTTTTGCGAAAAGTAAAAGGATTTTCACTGTAATCCCTAACGCATTATCAGCTAAAGTGATAGGCTTAAATTAAGGTAAAATATATTTTTTAACGAGTTAACAAACAAAAAACCAGAAACTTTAAAGTTTCTGGTTTTTCTAGCTATTAACCAACCCTTCAAATAACACTATTACTAGCGCAATGAATCTTAGTATATTACGTGTAAATCTGTTTAATATTGCATAGATTTTAATGTTTAACTTATTTTAACATTGTAAAAGCAAAGAACTCGAAATATAATATCCCGAGTTCTTTTAAATAATACATACCATATTTTACGAATTTAAACTTTGAAGGTGACTAACTCTTAAATAATTATATCGTTTTTGTAGATAGTATACTTATATATAACGTGCAAAATTATTAATTATTGTGTTATGTGTAAAAAAATATAGTAAAAAAGAAACCCATGGTTTTTAAATCATGGGTTATGTTGCTTTTAATTTTTTTCTATAAGGATCACTTAACTTGCCATAGTAAAATTAACTTTTGTTAGAGTGACTAATTCAAATAAAGATAAAATTTGTTATGGAAGTTATTCGCAAGATAGCCATTTTCTTTTTGTTAATTCAATTGTTTGAAATTAAACATTTGTTATTCAGTTTAATACACTGGGTGCTTTAGTGGTTTTACTGATATAAAAGCAAAAACCCAAAGTCAAAAACTTTGGGTTTTCTTATTCAATAACCAAACATAAACACTAACCATCAACTATTATGTTGGTTATTAAAATCTGATTTACATAAATCCGCCTCCAGATTTTGTGTTATTATCTCGTTTTTTACGTTTTTTAGCACTGTATTTTCCGCCACCAAATCTGTAATTTAAACCAACATTCCAAGTGTTGCTTTCCCAATTAAAAGCACCTGTTTGAGGGAATGGTTTGGAGCCGTTAAATGCGAATTCCATAGTGTTAAAAATATCATTATAGTTAAAGCTAAATGTGCCTCTCCCTTGAGCAAATCCAACTCTAGCTCCTAAATTAACGAAGTACATAGGCTCTCTATCTAATTGTAAGGATTTATTTTTTCCTCTATAAAAACCAAATGCAGTAAGGGAAACCGTTTTGTTTAATTTAAAGTTATTAAACATTCTAAAATTCCATGCAACATTATCTATTTCAGTAACTTTAGTCTCAATATCGTTTATGGTTGCTGTTTCAATAGGGGCTGTTAAGTTTTCAGCAATACCTTTGCTAACTTGAGAGAACAAATCGAAACTAGAGTTGATACTCCACCATTTAGTTGGTCTGTAATTTGAAGATAATTCAAAACCATATGCATCAGTATTGCCAAAATTGTCATTTGTTAAAATAATGCGACCAGAATTAACATCGCTTCTATCAATAAAAAGCGCTCTATTAATATCATCGTTTATTATTCTGTAGAACACACCGCCAGTTACTGTTCCTTTTCTATTATTAAGCGTTCGTGTATAATTTACTTCAATAGAATTGGTGAATTGAGGTGTTAAATTGATGTTGCCGTATTGAGAAATTAAAGGCGTACTCCATTCTTTAATAGGATTTACTTGACCAATACCAGGGCGATCTACACGACGACTATAACTTAATTGATAAGAATTTTTATCTGAAGCAGAATATGTTATAAATGCCGATGGATATACTTCAAAGTAATCATTTTTAAAACTTTCAGTACTTGACGCTTCAGATGATAAAGCAAAAGCATCTTCTTTCACATTTTCAGCACGCACACCTATTTGTGTGGTCCATTTGTCAAATTTTTTACTATATGTTGCGTATGCAGAATAAATGTCTCGAGTGTAATCAAAATTAGTATTTGGTGTTGGTCTTAAAACACCTTCACTATTTAAGGTTTCTCCAGTAGATGAATAGAGTATGTCTGAATTAAATAAACGTGCTTGTAAGCCTAATTCTAGTTTTGTATTTTCAGATAATGGGTTAACATAATCTAAGTTTACAGTGGTGCTTTTTCTGTCGGTATTATTAAAATCTTTATAATTATCTTCAGGTTTAAATTTATATGTAAAATCAACAGGTCTGTCATCTTCAAAAACATTATAATCTACTTCTAATTCTATGTTATGACCATCTTTTGTAAAATCATGCTTATAATCAAAATTATATTGAGATGAGTTATTCTTGCTTTTTGCAGCAAAGATTTGATTTTGGTTAAGAGACAAATTGTTATAAAAGAAAACATCTGTGACACCAGTTGTGCCATTTTCAGAATTATTTTGAGTCGTGAAAACTGAAATGGTGTTTTTATCATTTAAATAATAGTCTACACCAATTTTATATAGATTAGAATTTCTTTTATCTAAAAATTTTAAAAATTGCTCCGAGTTATTTTCAGATCTAAAAATATTTCCATGATTTCTGTTTTTAGAAATGTTATTACTATAACTTCCATAAAAATTAAATTTCCCATTACGATAATTCATATCTAAAGAACTATTGAATTTGGCTTCTATTTCATGAGTTAAACTAATATTAACCGTTCCATTAAAACCAACCATGGTGTTTTTGTGAAGTACAATATTAATAAGGCCACTCATACCTTCTGGGTTGTATTTTGCAGAAGGATTTGTAATTAATTCTATAGATTTTATAGCTGTAGATGGAATTTGTTTTAATAATTGTGCAGTAGGAATGTTTGATAATTTACCATCTACCATAACACGAACATTTTGGTTTCCGCGTAAGCTTATATCTCCAGTTTGGGCATCAACACTAACAGATGGTATGCCAATCATTAATTCTGAGGCTGTACCTGTAGCCGCCAAGTCTTTACCAATAGTAATAACTTTTCTGTCTACTTTTTGTTGAATTGTTGAGGTTTCGGCAATTACAGTAACGGCATCTAAACCTTCAGCTTCTTCTTCTAGATAAATATTACCAAGGCTTACTTTATAATTACCTTTGCCTATTGTAATATTCTTGTCAACAGATTTGTATCCAATGTATTGAATGCTTAAAGTTATATTTCCTTCAGCTATTTTTTCAATTTCAAAAGTACCATCTTCTAAAGTAATGCCACCAGTAAGAATGTTTCCGGTAGTGTTTTTAATAATAACGTTTACATAAGGTAAGGGTTGTTTTAATGTAGCGTCTAATACTTTACCTGTAATAGAACCAGTTTTGTCAGCATTTGTTTCGGGATCTGTGTGTGCATTTGTAGATATTGCAAATAATATGCAACACATAATAATAAATTGTTTCATTTTGATTGATTATTTTTTGATTGATGATTAATTATAGGATAGACGTTTAATATTTGATTCTGTTACTTTAAATTTTTATATTAACATTTTTTTAACATCATAAAGGGTTTGAAAATAAATCACGAGTTTGTAATACATTGATTAATATTGTTTTACGAGTTAATAGTGAGTAATGGATACATATGAATAAAAAAACATTGGTGCTTGGAGTATCATTAAAAAGCAATAGATATTCTAATTATGCAGTACAAAGATTAGTTGCTAATAATTTTGATGTTGTTGCTTTTGGAATGAAAAAAGGGACTGTTGAAGGTGTAACTATTGATACTGAATTAGTGCCTTATAAAAATATAGATACTGTTACTTTGTATCTTAATGCAAAGCGGCAAGTAGATTATTATGACTATGTGGTATCATTAAAACCTAAGCGTGTTATTTTTAACCCAGGAACTGAAAACCCTGAGTTTTATAATATTTTAAAAGAAAACAATATTGTTTTTGAAGCTGCTTGTACTTTAGTTTTACTTGGTACGAATCAGTATTAAGCCTAGAAATGTTATTAGGCCATTAATAATTAAAAGTTCGTATCCAATAACGTAACCTCCAATTTGTTCTGCTGGTATTTTTCCAATTATATAAGAAAATATTACAGATATAAGTGTAATAAGCCAAGCATATTTGTCAGTAATTTTGAATTTTGTAAATATTCCAAACGCAAATAAACCTAGTATTGGTCCATAGGTATAACCTGCAACTTTTAAAAGATTATCAATAACATTACTGTCTAAAATATATTTAAAGGCAACAATAACAACTATGAGAATTAGACTCATTAAAATATGAACACGTTTTCGTAAACCTTTTTGTTTTGATTTATCAATTTTTTCAATACCTAAAAAGTCGATGCAAAAAGAAGTAGTTAATGATGTTAGTGCACTGTCAGCACTACTGTAAGCTGCAGCAATTAACCCGAGTAAAAACACGACTGCTAAAGAAATACTTAAACCTCCATTAAGAGCTATTTCTGGAAATAATAAATCAGTTTTTATTTTACCATCAAGTAATGGTGTAGCTATGTTAAAGCGGTTTGCATAAATAAAAAGAAGTGCGCCTAGAAGTAAGAAAATAAAATTTACAACAACCAAAACCAAGCTAAAAGATATCATGTTCTTTTGGGCATCTTTAAGCGTTTTACATGTAAGGTTTTTTTGCATCATATCTTGGTCTAAACCAGTCATACAGATCGCAATAAACATACCTCCTAAAAATGATTTTATAAGGTGATTTTTTGCTAAAAGAGAATCTGTAAAAAAGGTTTTATTGTATTTGCTTAATTCATCTGAAGCTAAAAATTCAGAAAAACTCCAACCTAATTTGTCTGTAATTAAAAAGATGGCAATAATTACAGCTACTAACATAAATAGGGTTTGAAGCGTATCGGTCCATATAATGGTTTTAATACCTCCTTTATAAGTGTATAGCCAAATCAATAAAATAGAAATAGTTACTGTTGCCCAAAATGGAAAATGAAAAGCTTCAAATACAAATTTTTGCAAAACAATGGCTACCAAGTAAAGCCTAAACGAAGCGCCTAAAACTCTAGATATAAAGAAGAAAAAAGCACCAGTTTTATAACTCACAACACCAAAGCGTTGCTCTAAATATTGATAAATTGATGTTACATTAAGTTTGTAGTAAATAGGGAGTAATACGTAGGCGATAACAAAATACCCTGCTAAATACCCAAATACAACTTGCATATAACTAAATTGTGATGCTTCTACCCAGCCAGGAATCGATATAAATGTAACTCCAGATAATGAAGCGCCTATCATTCCAAAAGCAACTAAATACCATGGTGCCGATTTGTTTGCTTTAAAAAAAGCGTCGTTAGAATCTTCTTTTCCTGTGAAATAGGATATTAAAATTAAAACGACAAAATAGGCCGCTATTAATAATAGAATTTGTGTTGCAGTCATAAAACCAATTTTTTCAAGTTTTCAAATTACAAATATTAAATTTCAAAATCCAAACGCATGAGCTGTTATTTAAAAGAGTTTGTTAAATTAGTTAAATTCAAGTCTAAATATTAATTTCGCACCCATGGAATTTTCGTCAAAATTACTAGAGCGTGCCGTAAACGAAATGTCTCAATTACCAGGTATTGGTAAACGTACGGCATTGCGTTTGGTGTTGCATATGCTTAGGCAACCCAAAGAGCAAACACTTGCTTTGGCTGAAGCACTGCAAACAATGCGTAATGATGTGAAATTTTGTAAATCTTGCCATAATATTAGCGATACCGAGCTTTGTGAAATTTGTTCTAGCCCAAATAGAAAAGAAGACATTATTTGTGTGGTAGAAGATGTTAGAGACGTAATGGCTATAGAAAACACAAGTTCATTTAAAGGTTTGTATCATGTATTAGGAGGTAAAATTTCGCCTATGGATGGTATAGGGCCTCATGATTTAAATATAGAATCTTTGATAAATAAAGTTAGAGATGGTAAAATTAAAGAGTTGGTTTTTGCATTAAGTTCTACTATGGAAGGAGATACTACAAACTTTTATATTTATAAACAAATTCAAGATTATAAAGTTTTTACATCAACAATTGCTAGAGGGATCTCGGTTGGCGATGAGTTAGAATATGCCGATGAAATAACTTTAGGAAGAAGTATATTAAATAGAATTCCGTTCGAATCTTCATTAAAACTTTAGAAGGAATATAATATTTAATTTTAAAAAGCGTTTAGCTACCACAAAACCACCAACTAAATTATATTAGTATTCTTGAAACTCTCTGTCATTATTTTAAATTATAACGTTTGTCACTTTTTAGAACTTTGTTTAAAAAGTGTTGAAAAAGCTATTTCAAACATTGATGCAGAAATTATTGTTGTAGATAATAATTCTAAAGATTTTAGTTGTGAGATGGTTAAAAAGTTGTTTCCAGAAGTTAATCTTATTGAAAATAAAGAGAATTTAGGTTTTTCAAAAGGGAACAATATTGGTGTTTTACAAGCAAAAGGAGAGTATTTGTGTATTCTGAATCCGGATACAGTCGTTGCAGAAGATACTTTTGATGCATTATTGAAGTTTTCAGAAAGTAAAGATAATTTAGGTGTCATAGGTTGTAAGTTGATAAACGGAGGCGGTTTGTTTTTGCCAGAAAGTAAACGAAACATACCCACAGTAAATGTCGCATTCAAAAAAATATTAGGTTTTTCTAATAAGTATTATGCAAATCATGTATCTAAAAACGAAAATGGAGCAGTAGATATTTTGGTAGGTGCATTTATGTTCCTTGAAAAGGAAGTTTACGATCAGGTTGGAGGTTTTGACGAGGATTATTTTATGTATGGGGAGGATATAGACTTGTCTTTTAAGGTTTTAAAAACAGGTTATAAGAACTATTACTTTGGTGAGTCTAAGATTATTCATTTTAAAGGAGAAAGCACATTAAAGGATCGTTATTATGCACGTCGCTTTTTTGGTGCTATGAAAATATTCTATAAGAAGCATTTTAAAAAAAACATACTATTTGATATGTTTGTTTGGTTAGGTATCGAGTTAGCTCATACTTTTAGACACATAAAAAAAGCTAAGACTAAAAATATTTCCGAATATGTTTTTATTTCTAATAAAGAAAATAAAAAATTAGAATCTTTCCTCTCTAAAAAACTGATTTTAAAATCCGATATAAAATATGTTAAGCCAAATTCTGAAATTATATTTGATGCTAACGTGTTAACTTATAGAGAGATAATTAATGTGATAAGCAAGCATAATGTAGATGAAGGATTAACATATAAGATATTACCTAATGGATCTAATTTTATTATAGGTAGTGATAACGGATTTGGAAAAGGGGAAATAAAAGAGTTTTCATAGATAAAACACATTGATAGCAATGTTTTTTTGTTAATTTTGCAAAATAAAATTAAAAAACAAAGATTACCTTATCTATATGGCAAAATTTGAGCTTAAATTACCAAAAATGGGTGAAAGTGTTGCAGAAGCAACTATTACATCTTGGTTAAAAGAAATAGGAGATACTATAGAATTAGATGAAGCTGTTTTAGAAATAGCTACGGATAAGGTTGATAGTGAGGTTCCTAGTGAAGTTGACGGTGTTTTAGTAGAAAAGTTTTTTAATATTGATGATGTTGTACAAGTAGGACAGGTTTTAGCTATTATTGAAACAGAAGGCGTTGATGAGGTTTCTGATATTCAAAATGTAGTTGAAGAAGAAAAAGTACATAAAGCGGTTGTAGAAGTTGTAGAGCAAACAATAAATATTGCAAAAGAAACATTAGCTCCTGTAGTTTCTAGTGAAAATCGTTTTTACTCTCCTTTAGTAAAAAACATAGCAAAACAAGAAGGTGTTTCTCAACAAGAATTGGATGCTATAAAAGGAACAGGAAAAGAAGGACGTGTTACTAAAAATGATATTTTATCTTATATTAAAAATAGAGGGAATCAAAAGCCTGTTATCCAAAAAGTAGAAACTCCAGAAGCAATTCAAAAAACTGTTGTAGAAAAGCCAAAAGAGGTTTCTAAACCAGTAGTAGTTAGTAGTGGTGAAGATGAAATTATAGAAATGACCAGAATGGGCAAACTTGTTGCACATCATATGGTTGAATCTGTTCAAACATCTGCTCACGTACAAAGCTTTATTGAAGCCGATGTTACTAACGTTTGGAATTGGAGAAAGAAGAATAAAGATGTTTTTATGAAGCGAGAAGGTGAAAATTTAACCTTCACGCCAATTTTTATGGAAGCTATTGCTAAAGCGCTTCGCGATTATCCTATGATGAATATTTCGCTTCAAGGGGATACTATTGTTAAAAAGAAAAATATTAATTTAGGTATGGCAGCAGCTTTACCAGATGGTAATTTAATTGTGCCTGTAATAAAAAATGCTGATCAGCTTAATTTGGTTGGTATGACGAAGCAAGTAAATGATTTAGCAAATCGTGCACGTTTAAATCAATTAAAGCCTGATGAAGTTCAAGGAGGCACATACACTGTTACTAATGTAGGAACATTTGGTAGTATCATGGGGACTCCAATTATTAATCAGCCACAGGTTGGTATTTTAGCTTTAGGAGCTATTAGAAAAGTGCCAGCAGTTATTGAAACACCAGATGGCGATTTTATAGGTATTCGCTATAAAATGTTTTTATCACACTCTTACGATCATCGTGTAGTTAATGGTGCGTTAGGCGGTATGTTTGTTAAAGCTGTAAAAGATTATTTAGAAGCTTGGGACATTAATAGAGAGATATAATTTTTTAATTAAATATATAAAAATCCAATCTATAAAACGGTTGGTTTTTTGCTTTCTACACCTTAGTAATTTAGTATCTTTACACTTCTTAAAAGAATATAAATGCAGTTAAATCTTACCAAGCCTATTTGTTTTTTCGATTTAGAAACAACAGGAATTAATATCTCAAAAGATAGAATCGTTGAAATATCAATACTCAAAGTGTTTCCAAATGGAAATAAAGAGAGTAAAACGTGGTTGGTTAATCCGGAAATGGAAATCCCGAAAGAAGTTGTTGAAATTCATGGTATTACTAATGAAAAAGTAGCTGAAGAGCCAACTTTTAAAGCGCTTGCAAAAGATATATATAATATGATTAAAGATTCCGATTTAGGAGGTTTTAATTCTAATAGATTTGACATTCCGCTTTTAGCAGAAGAAATGCTGAGAGCAGATATAGATTTTGATATGAAAAATCGTTTAGCTGTAGATGTACAAACAATTTTTCATAAAATGGAACAGCGCACTTTAAGTGCTGCATATAGGTTTTATTGCGATAAAGAATTAGAGGGCGCTCATGGAGCCGAAGCTGATACGAATGCAACTTACGAGGTTTTAAAAGCTCAAATAGAAAAGTACGACGATTTAGAAAATGACACGAAGTTTTTGGCTGAATTTAGCTCTAGAAAACAATTTGCTGATTTCGCAGGTTTTATAGCCTATAATAAAAATGGAGAAGAGTGTTTTTCTTTTGGAAAACATAAAGGCAAATTAGTAACTGAAGTTTTAGATAAAGAACCTGGTTATTTTGGGTGGTTATTAAATGCCGATTTTCCATTATATACTAAAAAAGTGCTTACAGCTATTAAACTGAGAAGCTTTAATAATAAATTGGGTTAGAAATTAAGACGGAAGCACGAAGTTAGAATACTGCATACTAGAACTTGCGTTAGGGATTGCAGAGGAAATCCCACAGTGACCATTTTTGGGAGCGAGGACTTGTAACGAAAAGCCTGACCTGTTCCTGAACTAAATTCAGGATAAAGGTAGCGCCCAAATTAAAATTTACAAGAGATGAAACTTATTTGTATTGGTAGAAATTACGCAGAACATATAAAAGAATTAGAAAACGAAAAACCAGATGATCCGGTTGTATTCTTAAAACCAGACACAGCAATTCTTTTAAAAAAACAGCCTTTTTTTATTCCAGATTTTTCTGATGATGTGCATTATGAAGTTGAGGTTTTGGTTAAAATAAATAGAGTAGGGAAGCATATTGATAGAAAATTTGCTCATAAATATTATAATGAAATTGGTTTAGGGATAGACTTTACGGCGCGCGATTTACAAAGTGAGTTAAAAGCAAAAGGATTACCATGGGAGAAAGCAAAATCTTTTGATGGGGCTGCTGTAATTGGTAATTGGTTGCCAGTTAGTGAGATAGATGGTATTGATGCTATTGAGTTTTCTTTAAAAAAGAACGATATTTTTGTTCAAAAAGGAAATACAAGCCATATGTTATGGAAAATTGATGAATTAATAGAATATGTATCAAAATATTTCACTTTAAAGATTGGAGATATTATATTTACAGGCACACCCGCAGGAGTTGGGAGAGTAATTGCAAATGATAAACTAAAAGGATTTATAGAAGACAAAGAAATGTTTTCAATAACAGTAAAATAAATGGAACAACATTACAAATTATTTAGAGTACGCGAATTAGCTGATAACGATGAAGATTTTATTGCCACTTTAGCTGAGGCGTTTTTAGAAGAAGTGCCAGAAGATGCAGAACGATTGAAAAAAGCAGTTGCTGATGTGAACTATCAAGAAGCATATCAAGCGGCTCATAAAATGAAGCCAACTGTCGATTTATTTGAATTAGGCGTGCTTGATATTTTAATAGAAATTCAAGATTGGGGAAAGTTTACAAAAACAGATATAGATATCACAGAACAATTAGAAGTTTTTATATCTAAAGTAGATATGGCAGTAGCCGAAATGAGATCAGATTTTAATTTATAATGCTAGCAGAGATAATTACCATAGGGGACGAACTTCTTATTGGTCAGGTTATTGATACGAATTCTTCGTATATAGCTAAGCAATTAAATAAAATAGGAATTTCGGTTTATCAAATAACATCTATACAAGACGATAAACAACATATATTAAATGCATTTAAAGATGCAGAAAGTCGAGTTGATGTTATTATAATTACAGGAGGATTAGGTCCTACCAAAGACGATATTACCAAAAAAACAATAGCTGAATATTTTAATGACACTCTAGTTTTAGATGCTTCTGTATTAGATAATATAGAAAGTATTTGGAAACAATATGTGCGACAAACCTTGTTACAAGTAAATAAAGATCAAGCGTTAGTGCCCTCTAAATCTAAGGTTTTAATGAATAAACTAGGTACTGCTCCTGGTATGTGGTTAGAAAAGAATGATACTGTTTTTATTTCACTTCCCGGAGTGCCTTTTGAAATGAAGGGGTTAATTGATGATGCTGTAATTCCTAAATTAACTGACAAATTTCGTTGTCCATATATATTACACAGAACACTATTAATTCATGGGTTAGGAGAGAGCACTTTAGCTGCAAGAATAGAGGATTGGGAAGATGCTTTACCAAAGCATATAAAACTAGCTTATTTACCTAGTTTAGGTAATATGAGACTGCGTTTATCTGCAAAGGGTTTCGATGAGCATAAAATTAAAGATGATGTTCAAAAAGAAATAGACGCAGTTATTCCTTTTATTAAAGATGAATTTCTAGGATTTGAAGATGAAGATGGATCTATTGAAGCAATTATAGGTAAACATTTAACTAAAATAGGTAAAACTGTTGCAACAGCAGAAAGCTGCACAGGAGGTAAAATAGCAGAACGATTTACAACAAATTCTGGAGCATCTGCATATTTTAAAGGAAGCGTAGTGAGTTATGCAACCGATTCGAAAATTGACGTTTTAGGAGTTTCAAAAGATGCTATTAGCGAACATTCTGTTGTTAGTGGTGAAGTTGCAGAGGCTATGGCGCAGCATGTTTTGCAATTATTTAAAACAGATTATGCAATTGCTACTACCGGAAATGCAGGACCTACAAAAGGAGAATCTGACGAAGAAGTTGGTATAGTTTTTATAGCAATTGCAACAAAAGCAGGTGTTTATTCAGAAAAATTTATGCTTGGTAATCATCGAACAAAAGTGATAAATAAAGGGGCAAATAAAGCCTTTGAAATGTTATTAAAAGAAATTTTTAAAAATTGACAAAAATTAGATTGTCAGAACATAAAGATTTTATATATTTGCACCTCGATTTTAAGCAACAAGAATTTAAAGTTATAAATAATGTCAAGAGTTTGTGAACTTACAGGAAAGAAGGCAATGGTTGGAAACAACGTGTCTCATGCATTAAACAGAACTAAACGCAAGTTCAATGCGAATTTAGTTAAGAAACGTTTTTATATTCCAGAAGAAGACAGCTGGATAACTTTAAAGGTTTCTACATCTGCTTTAAAAACAATCAACAAAATAGGTATTTCTGCAGCGATTAAAGATGCAAAATCTAAAGGATTTTTAAAATAATATCTGCATTTAAATAAGTAAAGAAATGGCAAAGAGAGGAAACAGAATACAAGTAATATTAGAATGTACTGAGCATAAAGAGTCTGGACAACCAGGAACTTCAAGATACATTACTACTAAAAACAAAAAGAATACGCCAGATAGAATGGAGATTAAAAAATTTAATCCAATTCTTAAACGTATGACAGTTCATAAAGAAATTAAATAATTATAGATCATGGCAAAGAAATCAGTAGCATCATTACAAACAGGATCTAAAAGATTAACAAAAGCAATAAAAATGGTAAAGTCTCCAAAAACAGGAGCTTACATGTTTGTTGAATCTATAATGAGTCCAGACCAAGTAAACGACTTTATAGCTAAAAAGTAAATACTTGTTTTTATAAGATACTCAAAAGCAGCTTTCTGTATAGAAAGCTGCTTTTTTATATTTATATTTGAATGGTTTTCTCTGACATATTAGCAGTATTGTAAATATGGTAAGGAAATTGACAATAATAATATAGGCGTTACCGCAAGGGTCGGGCTTTCCGCTAAATCTTTTTTGAGAAAGACAAAAAAAGATATCGCATCAATCCCTAACGCAGAATTAGATTACATATAACAATCAATCTATAATTAAGAATGAGTTTTTTTAAAAAAATATTTTCTTCAGAAAAAAAAGAAACATTAGATAAAGGTTTAGAAAAAACTAAATCTAGCTTCTTCGGTAAATTAAGTAAAGCAGTAGCAGGAAAATCTAAAGTAGACGATGATGTTTTAGATAGCTTAGAAGAAGTGCTAGTATCTAGTGATGTTGGTGTAAACACAACACTTAAAGTTATTGAGCGTATAGAAGAACGCGTATCAAAAGACAAATATTTGGGTACTGATGAATTAAATAAAATTCTTCGAGAAGAAATAGCTGGCTTGTTGAGTGAAACCAATACTGGTGAAGAAACAGAATACACCATTCCTAGTTTACCAAAACAAGCAGACGGATCTAAAACGCCGTATGTATTAATGGTAGTAGGTGTAAATGGTGTTGGAAAAACAACCACTATAGGAAAATTAGCTTATCAGTTTAAAAAACAAGGATTAAAAGTAGTACTTGGTGCAGCCGATACTTTTAGAGCAGCAGCTATAGATCAATTACAAGTTTGGGCAGATCGCGTAGATGTACCAATGGTAAGACAAGATATGGGAAGCGATCCGGCTTCTGTAGCTTTTGATGCACTACAATCTGGAGTAAATCAAGATGCCGATGTTATTATTATAGATACAGCTGGCCGTTTACACAATAAGATAAACTTAATGAACGAGTTAACTAAAGTTAAACGTGTTATGCAAAAAGTAGTTGGCGATGCGCCACACGATGTGTTATTGGTTTTAGATGGCTCAACAGGTCAAAATGCTTTTGAGCAAGCTAAGCAGTTTACAGCGGCTACAGAAGTGACATCATTAGCTGTTACAAAGCTAGATGGAACAGCAAAAGGTGGTGTAGTGATTGGTATTTCAGATCAATTTAAAATTCCTGTAAAATATATTGGAGTAGGTGAAGGCATTGAAGATTTACAAGTGTTCAATAAATTTGAGTTTGTAGATTCGTTTTTTAAGTAATATTCGAAGGTAGGAACCTGATGTTAATCAACCAAAGCATTTATCTTTTCCCATAAATCATTATCAAAATTGGATAGAGCAAAATTGTCGCCATCAGCAGCTTCTCCCATTCTAATAACAACTAATTTTTTACTGGGCACTATATAAATTTTTTGATCGTTTTTACCCAAAGCAGCATACATGTCATCAGGAGCGTTTGGTATGAGTTCGACATTAAATTCTAATTGACTTTGTGGTAAATGATAACTCGACTTTCCGTTTAACCACCATAAATAGCCATACGATTGATTAATGTTTTGAGAAGTGTTAGTTGCTTCATTTAAAAAACTTTCAGAAATAATTTGATTGTCTTCCCATTTTCCTTTAGCAGAAATTAATAAGCCAAAACGTGCCATACTACGTGTATTACTCCAATAAACATTTAAGTTGTTTAACTGAGACCATAGTCCAGACATGCCAATTTTATCTTTTAAATTAGTGTTGAAATAGGTGTTCCATGTTTGATTGCTAGCCGCAGCAATTACATCTTGCATTTTTACATATACATTATGGTAAGCCCATCTAGTCCCTGCATCTGCTACATATTGTAATCCGTTGGGAGATACATCATCGCCTAAACTATCATCTAGTCCAGAATCCATAGACAATAGGTTTTTACAAGTAATTAGATTTTCTTTAGCTATTGGAGCACTAGTCCAACCTGTGCCTAAATAATCAGATACTTTATTGTTTATATTTATGATGCCTGCATCTTGTGCTATTCCAGAAACGGTGGATGTTAGTGTTTTTCCTGCGCTAGCCCAATACCAAGATTTTGATTTATCATGACCATTTAAATAGCTTTCTAAAACAATTTTGCCTTCATGTAAAATGATAAAGCTCTTGGTGTTTTTTTCTTCTAAATAATCTAAAAGAGGTTGTTTTGCATTTTCATTCCAGCCCAAATCTGTTATAGATTTTGTTTCCCAAGTATCAGAATTAATAGGAGGGAAATATAATGCATCTGTAACAGGAATTTCTAGTTCATCATTATTATCAGAAGAACAACCTAAAACAAAAAAGATGGCTAATATTGAAAAATAAAGTGGTTTCATGTGTTTATAATTATTGTTTTTTACCGGACACATGTAGCATTCATTTAATCATTTTCTTGGGTATCGAAAATTTAGTTATGAATGTTTCATAATGTAGGTTTTTGCAATCTTGGACTCTCAAATATAAAAAAGGTTTAGTTAATAATTTAAGAACCTATTTGTTAATCGTTAATCACATTCATTAGTTCACAATCATTATGTATCTTTGCGCCCTGATTTATAGAAAGTATGCGCACAAAAACTCTTAAGAAAAACAAGATTAATGTAGTAACCCTTGGTTGTAGTAAAAATGTTTACGATAGCGAAGTGTTAATGGGGCAGTTAAAAGCCAGCGGAAAAGATGTGGTTCATGAAGACGAAGGCAATATTGTGGTTATTAATACCTGTGGGTTTATTAATAACGCTAAAGAAGAGAGCGTTAATACCATTTTAGAATATGTTCAGAAAAAACAAGATGGCGATGTTGACAAGGTTTTTGTTACCGGTTGTTTAAGCGAGCGTTATAAACCAGATTTAGTAAAAGAAATACCAAATGTAGATGAGTATTTTGGTACTACAGAGTTACCAGGTTTATTAAAAGCTTTAGGTGCCGATTATAAGCATGAGTTAATAGGTGAGCGTTTAACAACCACACCAAAAAATTATGCCTATTTAAAAATTGCTGAAGGTTGTGATAGACCTTGTTCGTTTTGTGCTATTCCTATCATGAGAGGAAAACACAAAAGCACACCTATAGAGAACTTAGTTATAGAAGCTGAGAAATTAGCAGCCAATGGCGTTAAAGAGCTTATTTTAATTGCTCAAGATTTAACTTATTATGGTCTCGATTTATATAAAAAACGTAATCTAGCCGAATTACTAGAAGCTTTAGTAAAAGTAGAAGGTATCGAGTGGATTCGTTTGCATTATGCGTTCCCAACAGGATTTCCTTTGGATGTGTTAGATGTTATGAATCGCGAACCTAAAATTTGTAACTATTTAGATATTCCGTTACAACATATTTCTGATGCTGTTTTAAAGAGTATGCGTCGTGGTACGAATAAAGAGAAAACGACAAAGCTTATCCATCAGTTTAGAGAATCGGTTCCTAATATGACTATTAGAACCACACTAATTGTAGGTTATCCAGGAGAAACAGAAGAGAATTTTCAAGAATTAAAGCAATGGGTTACAGAGATGCGTTTTGAACGTTTAGGATGTTTTACGTATTCTCATGAAGAAAACACCCATGCTTATAATTTAGAAGATGATGTGCCAGAAGAAGTGAAAATGGACAGAGCTAATCAAATCATGGAAATTCAATCACAAATTTCTTGGGAATTGAATCAGCAAAAAATAGGAGAAACCTTTAAAGTCGTTATCGACAGAAAAGAAGGGAACTATTTTGTAGGTCGTACTGAATTCGATTCTCCAGATGTAGATAACGAAGTGCTTATTGATGCTTCTAAAACCTATTTAAAAACAGGTGAATTTGCGACTATAAAAGTTATTGAAGCAGAAGACTTTGACCTTTATGGCGAGGTTGTAAACTAATCTTGTTATTCCTGCGCAGGCAGTAATCAGCTCTATAGGTAGCTCAATAGAAAATCTTAAAGTTTTCTATTGCTATTACCGCTGTCCTTTTTTAAAGCCGTAGGTATTCTGACCAATAAAATCTGTTGGAAATTTATCATCACCTTTAAACCCTATTTCTATAGTGCCGCTATCTTCGGGTATATAATTTGTTTTAAAAATATAATCCCAAAGACTTAAACTTATGCCATAATTTACACCATATTTTCCTTTAGGTAATAGATAAGCATGATGATATAAATGCATGACTGGGTTGTTGAAAATATATTTTAACGGTCCCCAAGTAATTTTAATGTTTGAATGGTTAAAATGACCAATGGCTATGGTAATGAAATGAATAATAAAAGCTTGATTAGGTTCAAAACCACCAATAATCATAACTCCAAACGTTTTTAGTGGTTTGTAAAAAATGTTTTCCATCCAGTGGTATCTTAGATGCGCTGCGAACCCCATTTCTTTCACACTATGATGCACTTTGTGAAATTTCCATAGGAAAGGGTATTTATGTAATAATACATGCGTAAACCATTGCACAAAGTCAAGTATAATGAAAAACACAAATAATTGTAACCAAGGTGCCCATTCAGAAATATCAAATAAAGCAAGGCTTTTAGCTGTGATGTTTATTTCTCCAAAAGCGAGTCCTAAAACCTTATAAACACCACTAATTACAATTGAAAAGATGAAGAAATTAAAGAACATGTAAAACGCATCTAGCCAAAAATCGCGTCTAAGAATAGATTGCTCTTTTCTCCACGGAAAAGCAATTTCTAATACCCAAACAAATAGGGAAATGGCTATAAGTCCCCAAAAATAGTTTGAAGTCCATGGCACTTCAAAAATTATCGATTTCCATGTCCAATTTAAAGTTCCTTGAAAAGCATTAATAAATGCATCTAAATATTTTTCCATTTTAATTGTATTTTAATATTATATAATTTTATTTATTGTTTAATTCGTACCAGTCTATATCTGTTAAAACCGCTCGTCTGCCAATTGATTTTGGAGGGTAATTGGTTACTAAATAATTAACGATAACGTCTTGGTTTCTTCCTAAATTCCAAAGGTTTTGTGTTTCCTGCATCCATTTAATGGTTGTATTCCATCCTTCTGCTGTCATTCTATTTTGTGTTACCAATTTTGCCGAATGACAATTAGTGCAATTATTTACAACTAGCATTAACCCATCTGCATCTACCAAACCTGTTCTTACATGAATACCGTTTTCAATACGATCTTCGTCAATTTCAATTGGTACTGCAACTATAGTTTCAGGTTCCGATTTAAAATCAAAGAACGATGGGTTAGACATATAATAAAGTAAGCCTCCGCCTGTTATTACAAATAACGTTAAAAGAAGTATCAATAACCGATACACTTTTTGAATTAAGGCTTTGAATACTTTTTCGTTAGTCATTACTTAACTTTTACAGCAATTCTATGACACGCATTATTTAAATATCCTTTCGGATTCCATCCAGGTAATAACATAGGTTGAGCAACGTTGTTACTATCTGTTGCTCTAGCCCAAACTTCATAATAACCTACTTTAGGAAAACTTACTTTAGCCGAAAAATGTTGCCATGCTAAACGGTTAGCTGGCTTTTCAACTGGGCATGTTGTCCAAGTAGATCCATAATCTATAGAATATTCCATTTTAGAAACTTCAAGTTCGCCTGCCCAAGCATGCCCTCTAATATTTAAGGATTTCCCTTTATTAATAATAGCGCCCGTTTTAGGATAGGTAATTAATGATTTCACTGGCATCGACTCAATAATGCACATATCTTCATCTTTTACTTTTTCACCAGGAGCAACTGGTTCACAAGGTACTCTATACGCTGTTCCTATCATTTTTGTACCATCATGAACTTTATTTCGAATACTAATGCGATTAATCCATTTACCAGAAACAGAAGCAGGCCATCCACCTGCAACCAAGCGTAAGGGATAACCATGTACTAAAGGAATATCTTCTCCATTCATTTTAAAAGCTAAAATAGTTTCATCTTGCAATGCTTTTTGCATAGGGCAGCCTCTAGAAATGGGTTCTTTATTAGGATCCATACTCAAATGTTTATCTATAGCATGATAGCCAATATAAACAGCATCACTTTTCATACCTGCATCTTCCAATACATCGCGTAATCGAACACCTGTCCATGAAGCACAATGTACTGCTCCAACGGTCCATTGGTTTCCTTTTGCAGGCGGATTAAATTCGCTACGTCCATTACCACCACATTCTATTGCTAACTGATACGTGTAGTGTTTGAATTTTGATTTTAAATCTGAAAGAGTGTATTCTGTTATCTTAGTAACAGATTCACCGTCAATAGTAAGTTTCCATGACTTAGCATCAATAGCCTCAGGAACTAGCCCATTATTTCTAATAAACATGCATGAATTAGGTGTGATTTTATCATCTAATAAATGTGCTTGCGCTTCAATATTCCATGGTTTGTCGTTTAGAACAATCATGTCTGGATGTTTATTAAACATTTTAAAAGGATCAGGGTCTTGTAATGCCAAAGGGGTATAACCATCAAGGATTTTTGAACCAAAAACAAGTTCTGAGCCTATAAGTGTAGCAAATGAACTTAGTGTTGCCCTTTTAACAAATTCTCTTCTTTTCAAGCCGTTTAAAATTATAAGTTATATAACAAGTAGTACAATTTACAAATTCTAATTTCTTTTTATGTAACAATTATTACATGAAAAAAAAACGAATCCTTATATCTTGCTAATTGTAACTAACTTAAAAATAATTAATTATGGAATTCATTAAGAAAGATTTCGAAACCAAGTTTACAGGTTGGGCTTTTATTTTTGCAGCTGCCTTATTGTGGTTAGGATGGGCATTATCGCCACATCATATTGGAGAGTATATTGTAGCTTCAGATTTTGCAGCTATTGGTAAAGATGTTTGGTATTGGATTTGGATGTATAGAATTCATATTTTTGGTTGGGTTACGATGGCCATTGCAACATTCGCATTAGTATCCATTACAGCCCGAAAACCTTATCGTGTTGTTATATTACCAGGTGCAGGAATGCTTGTTGTAGGTACTTTTACCTTAGCAATTGCATCGGCGTATTTTTATAATTATGGCGCTTGGGGTGTTGGGCAAACAGCAGGTAAAACTACTGCAGAAATTAAAGAGTTTGTAGATAATATTTTATTTACTAATCAGTATGTAACTTGCTTTATCCGTTTTGGGCGTATTTTTTCTGGTGTAGGTTTAGTGTTATTAGGATTTGCTTTTGTTAAATGGCATATAGTTAGCAAATGGTTAGGTTGGTTTACTGCGCTATTAGGATTCGTAGCTATGATGATTATTCTTGCTATTCCAGATAATTACGAAATTTACAAACCTATATTCCATGTAAAAGTTGTTTGGTTACTTGCTATGGGAATTGTTATTCTTATAAAAGGTGTTTCTTTGCCAGAGGTTAAAGCGTAAATTTGATTAGAAGCATTTATTTTTAATTAGTTTTTTAAGTTAGGTGATGAAGATTCGTTTAACCTTTATTTATAATAATAGTGCCGATTTGTACCTGAGTATTTTTCGCAGGAAAATCAGGGTGACTAATTATGCATAACCCATTTGATTTATAATTAAATTTAGGTATAATTTTTTTGTGCTTTGTTGTATTTTGTTATTTTTCAATACCAACGTATTTTTTATATATCGCTCTATATCCGAACAACCTAGCTAATGGACCTAAAGTATTTATCAAAAAATTCTGTAGACCCATTGGAATTGATGCCAATCTAGAAGGGCTTTCTAAATACTTTCCAGTAACCATTGCTTGTAAAAAAGGAAATTTCCCATTTTTAACCTTTCCATCATTTGTCATGCCAATTAGATTCTCGATAAACAAATCAATGTCAATACCTGGTGTGATCGTCTGAATATATTCAGCCGGTTGATCATTTGTATTATAATGGTTATGAGCTTTGTTCTTAGGTAAAGTAACTTCTTCTCCTTTGTTTAGTTGATATTCTTTTCCATCGATAAAATAGGTCATTGTACCTGATAGCGCTTTAAATGATTCATCTTGCAGAATGTGAATATGGTCGTCTACTGTTTGGCCTTTACTAAAAAGAGTCACTTTTATTGTAACTCTTTCTCCATTTGTATCTTCTGAAGTTTCAATAAATTCGAAAGTATCTCCTGTAAACTTATCTACTAATATCTGTCCTTTGGTTGGCATAATTTACTGGTTTTATAAATAAATACAACTATGTTTATATGAAATCGTTTTAATGTTTTATAGCATCCGTTAAACGAATTTAGCTATTTTTTCTGACCAAGTCAAGTTTGAGTTTTTTTTAGGCACAAAAAAACCTGATAGTTTATATCAGGTTTTTAAAAATGTATTATAAGATTCCTCCCGATAAAATATCGGAATACTCAGGAATCCAGGTTACTCTTCAACCAAAACCCATTCGCCTTTGGCGATTAAAGGTTCTGCTTGTTTGTATTTAACCGTTTTGTTTTCACCATTCATAACATGTTTGATTGTAACACGATCGTTACGACCAATTTTTGGTTTATCGCGTACAATAGTTTCAACTACTTCTTGTTGACGTTGCGTGTTTCCAGCTGCTCTATTTTGTGCAGAGCGTTCGTCTAAATTAGGGATTTCGTCTTTTTGTACATTCAGTTTTTCTTGCTTACGTACTTTAGCTTCTTGTATGGTACTTTGCGTTTCTTGCGGTAACTCACCTTTAAATAAGAATGAAATAACATCTTTATTTACTTGGTCTATCATAGCTTTAAACAATTCGAAAGCTTCAAACTTATAAATAAGTAAAGGATCTTTTTGTTCGTGTACTGCCAATTGTACCGATTGTTTCAACTCGTCCATTTTACGTAAATGGGTTTTCCAAGCATCATCAATAATAGCAAGTGTAATATTTTTTTCGAAATCGGTAATTAATTGTTTACCGTTTGTTTCGTATGCTTTTTCAAGATCGGTAACCACATTTAATGATTTAATACCGTCTGTAAAAGGTACTACAATGCGTTTAAACTTATCGCGTTGTGTTTCGTATACATTTTTAATAACAGGGAATGCAATTTCGGCATTGCGTTCCATTTTTGCTCTATAATGCTCGAAAGCACCTTTGTATATTTTTGATGTAATATCTTGTGCAGAAAGTTTACCAAATTCAGCTTCTGACACTGGTGAACTCATTGAGAAATAACGAATTAATTCAAACTCAAAGTTTTTATAATCGTTAGCGCCTTTGTTAGTTTCAGCAATACCTTCTGATGTATCAAAAATCATATTCGCTAAATCTACACGTAAACGCTCACCATGTAATGCATGACGACGACGTTTGTAAACTACCTCACGTTGTGCATTCATAACATCATCATATTCTAATAAACGCTTACGAACACCAAAGTTATTCTCTTCTACTTTTTTCTGTGCACGCTCAATAGATTTTGAAATCATTGAATGTTGGATAACCTCACCTTCTTTAAGTCCCATTTTATCCATCATTTTCGCAATACGCTCGCTACCAAATAAACGCATCAGGTTATCTTCTAACGATACGTAAAATTGAGAACTTCCTGGATCTCCTTGACGACCAGCACGACCACGTAACTGTCTGTCTACTCGACGCGAATCATGACGCTCCGTACCTACAATGGCTAAACCACCAGCAGCCTTAACTTCGTCGCTTAATTTAATATCGGTACCACGACCTGCCATGTTGGTTGCAATAGTAACTTGTCCAGATTTACCTGCTTGATCTACAATTTCGGCTTCTTTTTTATGTTGCTTCGCATTTAATACATTGTGTGGTATTTTTCGAATGCTAAGCATTTTACCAAGTAATTCACTTATTTCTACCGATGTTGTCCCAATTAAAACAGGGCGACCCGCTTGCGATAGTTTGGTAACATCATCAATAACCGCGTTGTACTTTTCACGCTTTGTTTTATAAACTAAATCTTCTTTATCGTCTCTAGCAATTGGGCGGTTGGTTGGAATTTCAACAACATCTAATTTGTAGATTTCCCAGAATTCTCCAGCTTCTGTAACTGCAGTACCTGTCATACCAGATAGTTTACGGTACATTCTAAAGTAATTTTGAAGTGTTACCGTTGCAAAAGTTTGCGTAGCATCTTCAATTTTTACATTTTCTTTAGCTTCAATCGCTTGGTGTAATCCGTCAGAATAACGACGACCATCCATAATACGACCGGTTTGCTCATCAACAATCATTACTTTATTTTCCATCACCACATATTGGGTGTCTTTTTCAAATAAAGCGTATGCTTTTAAAAGTTGATTAAGCGTATGAATACGTTCAGATTTTACACCAAACTCTTTAAATAATTCTTCTTTAAGGTTCGCTTCATCTTCAGAAGAAAGCCCTTGCTCTTCAATTTTAGCAACTTCAATGCCTATTTCTGGTAAGATGAAAAAATCTGGGTTGTCCTTTCCAGAGATGTATTCAACCCCTTTATCGGTTAATTCAACTTGATTGTTTTTTTCTTCAATTACATAGTACAATTCTGCATCAACCTTTGGCATTTCGCGGTTGTTGTCTTGCATGTAAAAGTTCTCCGTTTTTTGAAGTAGTTGTTTGATGCCTTCTTCACTTAAAAACTTAATTAAGGCTTTGTTTTTAGGAATACCACGGTACACACGTAGTAGTTGAAAACCACCTTCTTTAGTATCGCCAGCAGCAATAAGCTTTTTAGCCTCGGCTAAAACACCTGTTAAATATTTTCGTTGTACCGATACAATATCGTCTACCTTAGGTTTTAATTCTGTAAACTCATGGTGTTCGCCACGAGGAATTGGACCTGAAATAATTAACGGCGTACGCGCATCATCAACTAATACAGAATCGACCTCATCTACAATGGCAAAATGATGTGGACGTTGTACTAATTCTTCAGGAGTATGTGACATGTTATCACGTAAGTAATCAAAACCAAACTCATTATTGGTTCCGTAAGTAATATCGGCATTGTAAGCCGCAATACGTTCAGGCGAATTAGGTTTGTGGTAATCTATACAATCTATAGTTAAACCATGAAATTGAAAAAGAGGAGCCATCCACGCGCTATCACGCTTTGCTAAGTAATCATTCACAGTAACTAAATGTACACCTTTTCCAGATAATGCATTTAAATACATAGGTAATGTAGCCACTAATGTTTTACCTTCACCCGTTTGCATTTCGGCAATTTTACCTTGATGCATGGCAATACCACCAATAAGCTGTACATCGTAATGTACCATATCCCAAGTAATAGGCTTTCCAGCAGCATCCCAAGAGTTTGCCCAAGTAGCATTATCGCCATCAAGTGTTACATAATCTTTATCTCCAGATAATTCTCTGTCGTAATTATTTGCTGTAACCGTAATAGAGGTATTGTTTGTAAAACGTTTAGCTGTTTCTTTAATAACAGCAAAAGCTTCTGGTAAAATAGTGTTTAAAACGTCTTCCGTTTTATTATAAGCATCGTCTTTAAGCTTGTCAACAGCTTCATAGATATCCTCACGTTTGTCAATGTCTTCTGTGTTTTCAGCTTCATTAAGAAGGCTTTCTATCTCGTCGTTTATAGGCTTAATAGCTTCTGCAATAGTTGCTTTAAATTCGGTTGTTTTTGCTCTAAGTTCGTCGTGAGATAAACTGCTAACGGAAGACTCTAAAGCCTTTATTTTTTCAACAATTGGTGTGATGGCTTTAACATCTTGCTTCGATTTATCGCCAACAAATACTTTAAGGACAGAATTTAAAAAACTCATGTGTGTTTATATTTATATTAAGCTAGGGGTTAGCCTAGTTGTGTTCGTTTTAATTTTTTGTTTTTCAATGCATCCAAAGATACATTTGTTTAAAGATTAGGACAAAAAAAAAGCCTCAATTCGAGACTTTTTAACTATTCTTTATGCTTTACTAATATTCATCTTCATTCCATAGATAATCCTCATCGGTCGGATAATCAGACCAGATTTCTTCAATAGAGTCATAAGAATCACCTTCATCTTCAATTGATTGTAAATTTTCAACCACTTCTAACGGTGCGCCAGTTCTAATTGCGTAATCTATCAATTCGTCTTTAGTTGCCGGCCAAGGTGCATCACTTAAATAAGATGCTAATTCTAATGTCCAATACATTTCTTTGTGTTTAATTTTTTGCAAAAATAAATTTTTAGTTTAAACACACAAGAAAAAAATGAATTATTTAATCATTAATTTTAAGAACGTACTCTTTTGTTATCTAAACAGTTGAAATTTATAGTTGCTTTGTTAATAATTTAGAACTTAATTTATTTGGGCGTTTCCCTATCGGGTCGGGCTTTCCACTATATCTTTTTAAAACGTTATTGTTATGACGAAGGATATGGCAATCTGCCAAAATCAGTAGTAGTTACAATTTTTTGTTTCATTCAAGTTTTAAAAAGGATGCCGTTGCAATCCCTAACGCAAAACGAGTTCAATTTATAAGTCAAAGTTTAATAGTTTATCCTTTCTCCGGAATCCACTTAATTTCATTTGCTTGTAAATCATAAGACAACTTTCGTGCCAATACAAAAAGGTAGTCAGAAAGACGGTTTAAATACTTTAAAGTATTCGGGTCTATTGTTTCAATCTCGCTAAGCGCAGACGTTAAACGTTCAGCTCTACGGCATACACAACGTGCTATATGACAGAATGACACCGTTTGATGCCCTCCAGGTAGCACAAAATGAGTCATAGGCGGTAATGCTTCGTTCATAGTATCCATTTCTTCTTCTAAGCGTTTTATGTTTTCATTAGAAATAGTAGGAATGTTTAAACGTGCTTTTCCATTTTTTAAAATCGCTTTTTCAGGGTCTGTTGCCAGAATAGCGCCAACAGTAAACAATCTGTCTTGAATATGAATTAATAGGTCTTTGTAATGAGGATTGATATCTTGATCGCGAATTAAGCCTAAATGAGAGTTTAGCTCATCAACGGTTCCATAACTATCAATACGAATATGATGCTTTGGTACCCGTGTGCCACCAAATAATGCGGTGGTACCTTTATCTCCTGTTTTGGTATAGATTTTCATGTTACGAAGTTAAAAGTTATAAGTTGAAAATTAAAAGTTTTTGCACTCAATTTCAGATTGCTTTTGTTATTCTTACAGAAACAGAAATTTATAATAGAAAACATGAACAGATTCCTGCCTTTGCTGGAATGACAATTAAACTCTAATAATAAAATCCTCCTTAACCTGTTCTTTTCTAAAAAAAACAAATCCCCAGAAAAAAGTATCAATGGTAACGGTAGCTTTTGGGTGTTTTTTGATGCTTTCCCAAGCTTCAGTCATGTCTTTACTCCAATAAATATCATCAAAAATAAAAACAGAATCGTTGTGAGCTGTTTCTAAAAGCATTTCGAAATAATTTAAAGTTGCTTCTTTTTGATGGTTGCCATCAAAGAAAATAAGGTCGTATTTATTAGAGTTAAGTTTCTTTATTTCGGTATTAAAATCTCCTGTAATGAGATTAACATTTTTTAATTTAAGCTTTTTTAAACTTTCTTTTGAAAATTTAGAAGTATTTGGGCAGCCTTCAATAGTTGTAATATTGTTTTTTGTGTTGCCTAAACTTATGGCATGTGTTGCAATACCTAAAGAAGTTCCTAGTTCTAATGTGCTTTCTGGTTTAAAGTAATTAGTAACCCTGTATAAAAGTTTCGCTCGTTTATTAGTGGTACCAGCGTTTTTTGCAATTGTTGAAACAGTACGCTCTTGTTGTTTCATGACTTGTGAGCCTGCTCCTAAATCGGTTACTTTTATTTTGCTACTATTTTGTAGAAGCTCTTTTTTGTAGTTTAGAATGTCTTTATATGAACTGTATTTTGATTTATCATAAAAGCATTTAGTAACCAAATCATAAACAAAAGGAGAGTGAACTCCATGTTGATTGGTAGATTTTAAAAGAAACTTTATGTATTGGGTAGCTTGATAAAACATTTTACAAAATTGTTTTTTGATACAAAATATTTCACTAGAACTTATAATGTTTTTTGACTGTAAACTGAGACTGCATACTGTTTCATTCCTCAAGTTTAGATGATAACTCAAACCAGCGTTCTTCTTTAGCATCCATGGTATCAATAATTTCTTGTAATGCTTCTGATAGTTTATTGATGTCGTCTTGAGATAAATCTGGATTATTGAATTTGTTTTCTAATTCTTTTTTATCAAAAGTTAAAGACTTTAGCTTGCTTTCAATATTTTTAAGTTCCTTTTCTTCATTGTAAGATAATTTGTTTTCATTGTTCTTTTTCCAAGCATTCTTATCTTTTTTGTTTTCAGTAGATGTATTAGAAATTACAGGCTGGCTATCTTCATAAACTCTGTAATCTGTATAATTTCCAGGGAAATCTTCAACAACACCATTACCTTTAAAAACCAATAGATGATCGACTACTTTATCCATAAAATACCTGTCGTGAGATACCACTATAATACAACCAGGGAAATCTAAAAGGAAACTTTCAAGTACATTTAGAGTTACAATATCTAAATCGTTTGTAGGTTCATCTAAAATTAAAAAATTAGGGTTCTGAATTAAAACGGTACATAAATATAAACGTTTACGTTCGCCACCACTTAGTTTTTCAACAAAATCGTATTGCTTTTTTCTACTGAATAAAAAGCGTTCTAAAAGTTGTTGCGCACTAATTTGCTTGCCTTTTTTAAGGGGAATATAATCGCCAAATTCTTTTATAACATCAATAACTTTTTGCTCTGGCTTTATAGTAATACCGTTTTGAGTGTAATAACCATATTTTACAGTATCTCCCTTAATTACTTTTCCTGAATCGGGCTTAGAGGTTTCGGTTAATATATTTAAAAAGGTGGTTTTTCCTGTGCCATTTTTTCCAATAATACCAACACGTTCTCCTCTTTGAAACATGTAGTTAAAATTATCGAGAATCGTTTTATCTTTAAAAGCTTTTGATACTTTATGGAATTCTAAAATTTTGCTACCTAAGCGTTCCATGTTTAATTCTAACTGAACTTCATGGTCGTTTCTACGTTGGTGTGCTCGGTGTTTTATATCGGCAAAATCATTAATTCTAGATTTAGATTTTGTAGTTCTAGCTTTTGGTTGACGGCGCATCCAAGTTAACTCTTTCTTGAAAAGTTGTTTGGCTTTGCCTACTTCTGTTGCTTCTAATTCTATTCTTGCTTCTCGTTTTTCGAGGTAGTAGGAGTAGTTCCCTTTGTAGTTGTATAGTTGTCCTTCGTCTAATTCTATAATTTCGTTGCAAACACGTTCTAAAAAGTAGCGATCGTGTGTTACCATAAAAAGCGTCATGTTTTCTTTGGCAAAAAAAGTTTCAAGCCATTCAATCATTTCTAAATCTAAATGGTTTGTTGGTTCATCAAGAATTAGTAAATCGGGTTTGTTTATTAATGCGTTTGCTAGCGCGAGACGTTTTTTTTGTCCGCCCGAAAGCACGCCTACTTTTAGATTTAAATCTTCGAGTTTTAGTTTAAAAAGTATTTGTTTGTAAAGTGTTTCAAAATCCCAGGCATGATGTTGTTCCATGGCTTCAAATGCTTGTTGATAGGCATCAGAATCATTGGGGTTTAAAAGTGCTTTTTCGTAGTTCGAAATAACCTTTAAAATAGGATTGTCGCTAGCAAAAATGGTTTCTTCAATAGTTAAATTACTATCAAATTTTGGGTCTTGTGATAAGACAGAAACAACAATATCTTTTCTGTAAGTTACATTACCAGAATCTGATTCGTAATCACCAGAAAGAATATTTAAAATGGATGTTTTTCCAGTGCCGTTTTTGGCTACAAAAGCAATTTTTTGGTCTTTGTGAACACTAAATGAAATGTTTTCGAAAAGGGTTAATTCTCCGTAAGATTTTGATATGTTTTCTACTGTTAAGTAATTCAAGAGATATGTTTTTTGCAAATAACGGATAAAAAACCAAAAAAAGAGCTATAAGTTTTATTGTTCACGACGAAAACTTATATTTGTGATAAATCAAATCTCTCTATGTTAAAAAAGTTTTTCTTAGTTATTTGCTTGGTAATTAGTATCCTGTTTTCTTCATGTATAACTAATAAAGATGTTGTTTATTTACAAGACAAAGGAACTGTTTCTGATAGTTTGTTAGTTTTAAAAGAATTATCAAAACCGTATAGAGTCCAGGTAAATGATATTTTAAGTATTAATGTTAAAGCATTGGATAATGAGTTAACTTCTATTTTTAATCCAGTAGAAAGTAATGGAGGAAGTGCTTCTCAAGGGCAGTCAGCTTTGTATTTTAATGGTTTTACAATAGATTTACATGGTAATATTAAATTCCCTATTTTAGGAGAAATTAATGTTTTAGGGTTTACTATAGATGAAATTGAAGAAAAGGTAAAGAAAGAATTATTAGAACAGTATTTTAAAGAAACTGCAGAGATTTTTGTAACCGTAAAATTAGCAGGGTTAAGGTATACAACAATTGGAGAAGTGGGTACAGGTGTTTATACTTTGTTTCAAGACCGTGTAAATATTATTGAAGCCTTAGCAAATGCCGGTGACATTAACCAAACAGGAGATAGAACAGATGTTTTAATTATTAGACAGTATCCTGATGGACAAAAAATACATCACATAGATTTAACAGATATTGCTGCCATGAATTCGCCTTTTTATTTTATTCAGCCTAACGATATTATATTAGTAAAGCCTTTAAAGCGTAAAGCTATTGGAGCAGGACAAACAGCTTTTCAGAATTTAACGACTGTAGCGTCAATATTGTCCGTATTAGTTTCTACTTACTTTTTAACCAAAAATCTTTAAGTTTATATTATGATTGAAGAATTTGAAGATTCAGAATCTACTGCTAGTGGTTTCGATATAAACAAGTTTTTATTTAGAGCTTTAAGTTATTGGAAATTCTTTTTATTGCTTTTAGCGGTTGGTGTTTTTTATGTGTATCAAAAAAATATAAGAGAAGAGTTTTCATTTCGATTAGGAACCAAAATATCTGTGCAGGAAGATAGTAATCCACTTTTTACATCTAACGCGAGTTTAACTTTCAATTGGGGAGGTGTAACGTCTAAGGTGCAAACCATGATTGTAACCTTAAAATCGCGAACCCATCATGAAAAAGTAGTAGATCGTTTAGAGTTTTATAAAAGTTATTTAAAGCAGGGTAGGTTTAGGATGCAAGATATTTATAAGTCTGCTCCTTTTAGGTTTCGTCATGATTATAATGCACCACAGCTTTTAAATATTCCAATAAAAATTACGTTTCTAACTCCCGATTCCTATCAATTAGAAGCAGAGTTTTTAAATCCGGTAGCACAGGTGCAAAACTATATTACAAAAAATATATCTACTGTTAGTGTTCCAGTAGGTGTTTATAAAAAACAATTTAAATTAGGAGAAATTATAGATCTTCCTTTTTTAAAAGGTGTTATTAATTTGCCTAAAAACCGAAATACCATAATTGGCGCCCCGTTTTTTATTCAATTTAGAAATTTTGATAGTGTAGTTGCTAGTTATCGAGGTAGAATAAGTGTAGGTAATACAAGGAATTCACCAATTCTAGATATTTCACTTACTGATAAAAATACTCATAAAATAGTAGATTATTTAAACGGTGTTATAGCTGTACTAAGCGAAGATCAATTAAATATAAAAAACCAATATGCAACAAATGCAATAAGTTTTATAGATGAACAAATATCAAGGGTTAAAGGCGAGTTAACCGATAATGTTGAAGCGCTTAACAACTATAGAAAGAAAAATAAAATTTACAATCTTGATAATGAAGGCGGATTACTTAATGATAAATTAACAAAACTTGAAGGCGAAAAAGAATCTATAGATAGGCAATTAAACTATTATTCTAGTCTTAAAAACTATTTATTGACAAGTAGTTCGTTTACAGATATACCTGCGCCGTCTATTGCGGGAATTGGTGATGCTAATATATTAGGCAATGTTTCTAAAATAAATGATTTGTCGGTTCAAAAATCAAAATTGCAATATTCGGTTCGTAGTGATGCCTCTGTTTTTAATGATTTAAACAGGCAAATAGAAGGTTTAAAAAATGTGCTTTTAGAAAATATTAGTTCAGTTACAGATGGTTTAAAAAGAGAGTTGGTTACTGTAAATACAAATTTAAGTGTTTTGGAATCTCAATTTAGCAAATTACCCGAAGATCAACAACAACTATTAACCATTAAACGACAATATTCACTAAGTCAACAAACTTATAATGTTTTTTTAGCTAAACGCGGAGAAGCTCAAATGATTAAAGCTTCCAATGTGTCTGATGTTTTAATAATAGATCCAGCTAAAAATATAGGGGCGCAACTTTTAGCTAGAAATCTAAATGTTCGTTACGTTTTTGCCTTTTTTACAGCATTGCTTATACCGTTACTTTTAGCTTTTGTTTTAACAATTTTAGATAAAAATATTCATAGCCCTATGGATGTAGAAAAATTATCGACTATTCCAATGTTGGGTGTTGTTGGAAAAAACAAGCTTGATAATAATTTAGTAGTTCATAGAAAACCAAAATCGGCGGTAGCAGAAGCTTTTAGGGCTATTCGATCTAATTTACAGTACTTTTATAAGTCTCAAGAATTAAATGGAGCTAAAACATTAATGGTAACTTCTTCTGTAAGTGGTGAAGGAAAAACATTTTGTTCCATTAATGTTGCAACTGTTTTTGCTTTAAGCGGTAAGAAAACTATTTTGTTAGGGTTAGACCTAAGAAAACCAAAGATATTTGGAGATTTTAATATAGAAAATGATATGGGTGTGGTTAATTATATCATAGGTCAAGCCTCTTTAGAATTGGTTATTCAAAAAACAGATATAAAACATTTAGATGTTATTACATCAGGGCCTATTCCTCCAAACCCTTCTGAGTTATTAATGAGTGAAAAATTAGGGGAGTTAATTACAATTTTAAAAAAGGATTACGAATATATTATTCTTGATACACCTCCTGTAGGTTTGGTAGCTGATGCTTTAGGATTATTAGACTTTGTAGATGCATCTTTATATGTAATTAGGCAAGATTATACTAAAAAGGGGATGCTTAATTTTATAAACGAAAAATACAAAACCAAGCAGATACAAAACATTAGTTTAATTTATAACGGCTACGACCAAAAAGCGAAATATGGTTATGGTTATGGTTACGGTTATGGATATGGATATGGCTATGGAAATTATGCAAACGGGTATCATGATGATGGAAAATCAAAAAAAGGCGTTTTAAATAAATTAAAAAAAATATTTAAACGAGTTTAATCTAAAAGCAAAATAGAAGTAGTAGTCAAAAGTATATCATTTAAAATAGATGATTTTATTATAGTTTTGGTGAGGTTTTGAGTTAATTAAATAATGAATACGTTACTTTCAATAGCTATAGAAGCAGCCATTTTAGCAGGAGCAGAAATAATGAAAATCTATTCAAATAGTTTTGATGTGGTTTTAAAATCGGATAATTCACCATTAACTAAAGCAGATGAAAAGGCAAATGACGTGATAAACTCTTATTTAAAAGATACAAACTTTCCTGTTATAAGTGAAGAGAATAAACAAACTGACTATACTGTTAGAAAAAAATGGAATACTTGCTGGATGGTAGATCCTTTAGATGGCACAAAAGAGTTTGTAAAACAAAATGGAGAGTTTACAGTAAATATAGCGCTAATTAAAAATAATAAGCCTGTTTTAGGTGTTATTTACGTGCCAGTATCTAAAACCTTGTATTATACTAATAGTACTGCGAATAAAGCTTATAAGTATTGTTTAAATAGTCACGAGTTTACAAACGATATATTTAAAAATAGTGTAGTACTATCTAAAGAAGAAAATTTAAGTAACCATCTAAAAATAGTTGGCAGTCGTTCTCATAAAAGTAAAGAAACCGATATTTTTATTCAAAACATAGAAAACCAAGGAAAAGAAGTTAGTCTCGTTTCAAAAGGCAGTTCTTTAAAGTTTTGTTTGGTAGCAGAAGGTAAAGCAAATATCTATCCTAGATTTGCGCCAACTATGGAATGGGATACTGCTGCAGGACATGCTATTTGTAATGCCGTTGGTTTAAAAGTGATACAAGCTAATAAAAAAGACGAATTGCAGTATAATAAAGAAAATTTGTTAAACCCTTATTTTATAGTGCAGTAGTATATGGAACAGATTAAAAAGCAAAACTATACTATAAACAGACAAGATAGAGCAGAACTTAACAGTCATAAGCCCTGTTTAATATGGTTTACAGGTTTGTCTGGTTCAGGAAAATCTACCATAGCTAATTTATTAGAAAAAGAGCTATATAAAAAAAAGATTCATACCTATAGTTTAGATGGCGATAATTTACGACAAGGGCTAAATAAAGATTTAATGTTTTCAAAACAAGACCGTATAGAAAACTTAAGGCGTACTGCCGAAGTAGGGAAGCTTTTTGTAGATGCGGGCATAGTAGTTATTGCGGCATTTATTTCGCCGTATAATAAAATACGAGAAGATATAAAAGCTATTGTGGGAAGCGATTATTATATTGAGGTTTTTGTAAACACACCACTAGAAGTATGCGAACAACGCGATTTTAAAGGTTTATATAGAAAAGCACGAGCAGGAGAAATTAAAAATTTTACTGGTATTAGTTCTCCTTATGAAGTGCCTATAAATCCAACAATAGAAATTAAAACAGTTAACGAAAGTCCTGAAGAGGCTGTTGCTAGAATTTTAACAGTTTTAACAAGTAAACTATAAATTAGGTACTTTAAAATGCAACTAGAAACCAAAATATATCAAAAAGAAAACAACCTTAAAATTGGCAAGCTATTAAAAGCGAGTGCTAAAGATTTTTTTGGTTCGCATTTTTTAGCAAAACAATTAGCGACCCGCGATATTAAATCGCAGTATAGGCAATCGTATTTAGGTATTATATGGGCTTTTATTACGCCACTTATGTCTGCTTTTGTTTGGATATTTTTAAGTACTACTGGTACTATAAAACTTTCTGATACAGGTGTGCCATATCCAGTGTTTGTGTTTTCAGGTACTTTAATATGGTCCATTATAAAAGAGTCCATTAATTTACCAACAAGTAACACTAATGCCGCAAGGGGGATTTTAACTAAAATCAATTTTCCTAAAGAAGCCTTGGTATTATCGGGTATTTACAAGCTGCTTTTTAATAGTTCTATAAAAATAGGACTTTTAATTATTTTAATTTTCGCTTTTGGCATCGGGTTTCATTGGTCACTATTATTGTTTCCTTTAGCCATTATGGTAGCCATTTTATTTGGCACCACTTTAGGCTTATTTATTACACCAATAAGTCTTATTTATAACGATATTTCTAAAATTATTAGTATGGCATTAGGCTTGTTAATGTATATAACTCCTGTAGTGTATGTTATTCCTAAAGCAGGAATAATGAAAACGGTTATGGAGATAAACCCTTTTACAGCATTAATTTTAACCGCACGTGATTTAGCATTAGGAAGCATGCCAGAATATTTGGTTTATTTCGGCTGGATTTTTATAGTAAGTAGTTCCCTGTTTTTTATAGGCTTGCTGTTTTATAGGATTTCCATTCCTATTATTGTAGAACGTTTAAGTGCTTAATATGAAAGAGAACGAAGTATTGATAAAAGTAGAAGGGCTCTCAAAAAAATTCTGTAAAGATTTAAAAGCAAGCCTGTGGTATGGAGTTAAAGATTTAGTGTCTAATGTTCGAGGTAATAAAAACGAAAGAGAATTACGAGATAAAGAGTTTTGGGCGGTAAAAGATATTAATTTCGAGTTGCGTCGTGGCGAATGTTTAGGCTTAATAGGGCATAATGGCGCAGGAAAATCTACCTTACTTAAAATACTAAATGGTTTAATTAACCCAGATGCAGGGAAAGTAACTATAAAAGGACGTGTAGGTGCGCTTATAGAATTAGGAGCAGGTTTTAATCCTGTTTTAAGCGGACGTGAAAATATTTACAATAATGGTGCGGTTTTAGGCTTTACTAAAAAAGAGATAGATAGTAAAGTTGAAGACATTATAGATTTTTCTGAAATACGCGAGTTTATAGATATGCCTGTGCAAAATTATAGTTCTGGAATGAAAGTACGTTTAGGCTTTGCTGTAGCAGCACAAATGGAACCTGATGTGTTGATTATTGATGAGGTGTTGGCGGTGGGGGATTTAGGGTTTATATTAAAATGTTATAAACAAATAGACACTATTTTACCACATACTGCCATTATTTTTGTGTCGCATAGTATGCCCATGGTTTCTAGAATATGTAACCAAATTATTTTAATGGATAAAGGAAGGGCAAAATTTAAAGGAAAAGATATTAGTAAAGCCATAGATATTTATTATAGCCGTTTTGTTGATAATAAAATAGACATTGTTTACACAGATAACTCAATAGAATTGATAACTGTAGAGTTAATAAAACCTACTAATATTATTGATAAAATACCTCAATTAGATAGAGGTTCTAATTTAAAATTGTATTTTAATTTTAAAATATTAAAAAAAATAGGGTTACCTATGTTTTCTATAATTTTATTAGATAAAGAACAGAGGCAAGTGGCTATGTTTGAAAGGAATAATGAGAATTCTTTTTTATCATTTAAAGATAATTACATTGAGTTTAATATGACTCATGAAAATATTCAATTATCAAAAGGGCTTTATTCTATAAGTATAGTTGTAATTACAAAGCGGAAAGAGCCACTATTAAGAATTAATAATGTTTTGGCTTTCCAAATTATTCATAAGGAACAGGTTTGGGCTCCTTTTTTACTTAAGTCCAAATTCGAGAATTGTTAAAAAATAATTTATATGAAAACAATGGTTATAGGTCTTGGACCTGAATATAATTATAATGTTAAAAATCATTCAGTTTGGAGTAATGATAATACCAAGTATGCAAGTAATCATGGGGCTAGTTTAATTTCTAGAACGTTGATTGAATTTTTTAATGCTGATTATATTGATGATTTTTCGAATATAGAATATTATAAAAAAGAATACGATTTATGTGTAATTGCTTTCGCTACACATGTTACAGATTGGAGAGATGTTTCAAGGTATTCTGAATTTGTTAAAGCTTTAGGAATAAAGACAATTGCTTTTTCATTAGGTATTCAAGACTATGCAAAAGCATCGTCTAATGTTAATACAATCCATCCATCATTAAAAAAATTATTAGATTATGTTATAATTTCATCTGGATTTTGTGGTGTAAGGGGGCCTAATACTGCTTCTGTGCTTATAAAGGCAGGCTACAAACCAGAAAACATTATTAGACTAGGATGCCCAACTTTATTTAGACCGCTTAAAAGAGGTTTGAAAATCACTAAAAATCAGAATTTTAATAAGCCGCTTATAGTTTTTCATCGAACTATGGCAAATTTAAATAAAAGTTTAGTAGATGGAGCTCCATTATTAGGGCAAGATTTTTTAGATGAAGTTATTTTTAATAATGGTATAAGTAATCAGCATAAAATAAAAGAACTAGAGCTCAATAGGTATTCAGAACATAAGAACGGAAGTTATACCTTGGAGAAAGTAGCTGAGAATGGAGTTTTTTATAGAACATTTGAAGAATGGTTTAATGAAATAAAGAAACATGATTTTGTTTTAGGAGCTAGACTTCATGGGTGTATAGCAGCCCTTATTCAAGGAATACCTGCAGTAATGATAGCTAGAGATATTCGTGTTCAAGAAATTGCTGAGTTTTATAAAATCCCATATATAAAATATGAGGATGTTGGAAATAAAACAATACAAGAAATATATGAGGATGCAAATTTTGATGAGTTTAACAAACTATATGTGCATAGATTTGATAATTTTATAAAATTAATGGATGATTTAAAGGTTACAGATCATCTTACGTTTAAAAAGGAGATTCCTGATGATTATTGGTTTAATAAATCAGATATGAATGCAGATATAAGAATATGTTACTCAGATTTAAAAAACTTATCTCTAAAAGTAGAAGGTTTGTCAAAAAAAGTTAATAAACTTGAAATTTTGTCCACTAACATCGAAAAAAAAACAAATAAAGTTTTAGGCTTATTTAAAAAAATACCTGGTTTTAAAATTTTAAAAAAAATTATTAAATAACTATTTGTGATAAACGTAACCAAAACATTCTTGCCACCTCAAGAAGAGTATCAAGCTATTTTAAAACGTGCTTGGGATACAGGTTGGATGACTAATAGAGGCGTTTTGGTACAAGAACTTGAGGTTAATTTAAAACAATATTTAGGAGTTAATAATATACTTGCTATGACTAATGGCACCTTGCCATTACAAATTGCAATAAAAGCATTAGGTCTTACAGGAGATATTATAACAACACCTTTTAGTTATGTGGCAACCACAAGTAGTATTGTTTGGGAAGGTTGTAATCCTGTTTTTGTAGATATTCATCCAGAGTATTTGACTATAGATGAAACTAAAATTGAAGCTGCAATAACCCCTAAAACTTCGGCAATACTGGCGACCCATGTGTTTGGGAATCCTTGTGATGTTGAAGCTATAGAGCAAATAGCCTCCAAACATAACTTAAAAGTCATTTATGATGCCGCCCATTGTTTTGGTGTAACCTATAAAGGTCAATCTATTTTTAATTATGGAGATGTAAGCACCTGTAGCTTTCATGCCACCAAGTTATTCCATACAGGAGAAGGTGGTGCTTTGTTTTGTAAAACCAATTATTATGAAACCATGTTTTATCATCATAATTTTGGGCATCAGGGCAAAGAAGCATTTAAAGGGTTGGGAATTAATGCGAAAATGAGCGAACCTCAGGCAGCTATGGGTTTAGCAGTAAGGCCCTATATGAAAACTATATTGAAGTTACGAAAACAAATTGTAGCTTATTATAATGATACTTTAAAAGAAACTAATATAAAAACATTAAAGCTCAGAAAGGAAACTAAATGGAATTATTCCTATTATCCAGTTATATTTAATTCTGAAGCAGCCTTGCTAAAGGTAAAGGAAGCTTTAGAAAAAAAAGAAATATTTCCTAGGCGTTATTTTTTTCCAAGTTTAAATGAATTGCCATATTTAAAATATAACAGCATGCCTATTTCTGAATCCATCACCAGAAGAATATTGTGTTTACCTTTATATGATAGTTTATTGTTAAGTGAAGTAGATGACATGTGTAAACTAATAAAAAAGAGTTTATGAAATTAGGAATCATGCAACCTTATTTCATGCCTTATATGGGGTATTTTGCATTGATAAATCAAGTAGATCAATTTATTCTATTTGATACACCTCAATATATAAGGCATGGTTGGATTGAGCGCAATAGGGTTTTAAAGTTAAATGGAGAACCTATGTATGTTAAAGTTTCTTTGATAAAACACCATAGAAATACCCAGATATGTCAAATAGCTATTAATAATACAATAGATTGGAAATCTAAAATTTTAGCACAATTAGTACATTATAAGAAAAAGGCACCTTATTATAAAAATGTGATTGAACTTTTAGATGCTATTTTTAAAGATGAATATACAAGTATTGTAGACTTAAATTATAAATCGTTAGAAGTAATATGTAACTATTTAGATATAAAAACACCTATATCTATTTGGTCTGAAATGAATATTGAAATAGAACCTGTTAATGCGCCAGATGAATGGGCACTAAATATTAGTAAAGCTTTAAAAGCGCAGAGTTATTTTAATCTTCCTGGTGGACGTTCTTTTTTCGATAAGGAAAAATATAGTAGGGCAGGGATTGATTTAAAATTTTTAGAAATATTTGGAGAGTCATATCAACAATTTGGCCAAGACTTTGTTGGTTACTTATCTATTCTTGATGTTATGATGTTTTGTGGTAAAGAAGAAATTAAATTAATGATAAATAGAGTTGATATTACCAATTTATAAGCGTTAAGTTTAATTGTTGAAAAGATTAGGTGAAAGAATGTTTTAATCAATTACCTAATGAATGTAAAAGAGAATTTAAATGAGAAACTGTATTTTGGGTTATTTGAAAAGTATTTTGCTTTCTTTTAATATCGTAGTTTAATATAATTTTTTCAAATAGATGAATTTAATGAAATGTAGTGTTTCTCTAAAAATATTTTGAATCTTTTGATTCATCATGATATTAAATATATAGGTCTTTTCTTTAATTTAGTTGAAGAAATATTAAAAGTTGAATGTATGAAAAAAATAGGAGGTTTTTTCGAGTTGGAAATAGCAGACGGGGAGTCATTATTTCATGATAACTCTATTAAACTGTCAACTGCTAGAGCATGTTTAAACCTAATTTTACAAACTAAACGATATAGTAAAGTGTATCTTCCTTTTTATTGCTGCAATGCTTCAATAGAACCTTTGGATTTATGTGGAATTTCATATGAGTTTTATAATATTGATGAGCAATTAGAAATTTGTAATAATATTGTCTTAAAACCTACAGAGGCTATTATATATTGTAATTTTTTTGGAATAAAGGCGGCATATGTTAACCATTTGGTAGAGGTTTATAAAGAACAAGTTATTATAGATAATTCACATGCGTTTTTTATAAAAGGGTATAAAAATAATTTTTCATTCACAACTGCTAGAAAATATTTTGGAGTGCCAGATGGGGCATTTTTATATGCTCCTAATAAAATAATAACAACTAATTTTTATAGAAATAATCGAGTTTCTTTGAATCATAATTTAAATAGATTACTTGGTAAACAAAAACAAGCTTATCAAGAATTTGTTTCTTACGAAAAAAATCTTGATTCCAATATTAATATAATTTCAATAGTTTCTGAAAAAATATTAAAAACAATTAATTATAGTAAAGTAAGAGCTATTAGAGATGAAAACTTCAGTTTCTTTAAAAAAGAATTTCAGGAACTTAATCAAATTAGTATTAATGATGAAACGGACTGTTTTTGTTACCCGCTGCTATTAAATAAACCAATTGATAAAGAGTTATTGTTCAATAAAAATATATTTATTCCGTCTTATTGGCTAGATGTTACTAAAAGAAAAATGGTAGAAGGTTTTCAATTTGAAAACAAATTAAGTTTAGAATTATTACCATTACCAATAGACCACCGCTATACCAAAGAGGATTTAATAAGGGTTTCAATTGCAATTAAAAAAATGATTTAGGGTTTATGTCAGATATGTATGAAAATAAAAACAGAACATCTTATTATAAAAAGGATAATCGCCTTGAAGAAGCACTTCTGGATTTAAATCAACTTATAGATGGTGTTCAATATAAAGATATGCGTTTTTCATGTAATCAACCAATTATTTTAATAATGGGATGTGCACGTTCAGGTTCTACATTAATGCTTCAGTGGTTGGCTTCATTAGGTTTGTTCTCTTACCCTTCTAACTTAATTGCAAGATTTTATTCAAATCCATATATTGGAATACGTGTTCAACAAGCGCTTTTAGAGTACGATCCATTAAATCAAATAGGCTTTAATCAAGGTTGTGACGCTTTTAAATCATCATTAGGAAAAACTACTGGAGCTTTAAGTCCGAGTGAATATTGGTACTTTTGGCGAGAGTATTTTAAATTTGAAGATGACAAACAAAAGCTAACCAAAGCTCAACTAAAAACGATTGAAGGAGATGCATTCGTAAATAAACTATATGCTTTTGAGCACTTAACTCAAAAACCTTTAGTTTTAAAGGGTATGTTGCTTAATTGGAATATTCCTTATTTATATCAATTAAATAAAAATTTTATATTTATTAATTTAACAAGAGAGCCGTTTTATAATGCCCAATCATTATTATTAGCTAGAGAGACTTATTTTAACGATAGAAACAAATGGTATTCATTTAAACCACCAGAATATAATTTTTTAAAAAATGATGACCCTATAAAACAAGTTGCGGGGCAAGTTATTTATACGCAAAAAGCTGTGCAAGATGGGTTATTAAATATACCAGAGCAAAATGTTTTAAATATAAGCTATGATAATTTTTGTTCTAACCCAGAAGGGTTTTTAAAATTATTAACAGAAAAATATAATCAAATATCTAATAATAAAATTTTAGATTATGATGAATATGCCTTATCTCAAAATTCGTTTATAGCGAACAAAAAGGTAAATTTAAAAGAAGATGAAGTTGAATATTTAAAAGAGCAAGTGCAGTTTTTTAAAGACAAAATTTGATAATATAAAATGAACAAACCTTTAGTTTCTGTTTGTGTACAAACATACCAACACGTTAACTACATCAAGCAATGTCTTGATGGCATTTTAATGCAACAAACTACGTTTCCATTCGAAATTATATTAGGTGAAGATGAGAGTGAGGATGGTACACGGGAAATTTGTATCGACTATGCCAATAAATATCCAGATAAAATTAAATTGTTCTTGCGTTCACGTAAAGATGTTATTTATATCAATGGTAATGCAACAGGGCGTTATAATTTTATTGAAAACTTAAAAGCTAGCAAGGGAAAGTATATAGCATTATGTGAAGGTGATGATTATTGGACAGATCCATTGAAGTTACAAAAACAAGTTGGTTTTTTGGAGGCAAATGATGATTATGGTATTTGTTTTCATGAGGCAGCTATAGAATGGAGTCAAAATAACAGTTTCAATTCCAACATAAAATTAAATAGCCAGTTTGCATGGAATAAAATGGATACATCAAAGAGTATTTATACAATTTTTGATGTCTTTAATGGTCCGTTTATGGCAACAGCAAGTGTTGTTTTTAGAAATGATATTAAAGAATTTCCTAGTTGGTTTTATAAAGCGGCAAGTGGAGATATTACGCTCTATTCCTTAATAATTGGTAAAAAAACAATAAAATTTATTAATGAGGTTATGTGTGTGTATAGAAGACATCCAGGAGGGATAACCAGATTTCATAGAGGAAATTCTATTATTTTAAATCGCATTGAGACATTAAAGTATATTAACAGTCATTATAAGAGTATTTATATTAATAAGATTAAACAATCGGTTAATGATTACTTAGAAGGTATTTCTAAACTGAATTTTAAGGAGTTTATAGTTTTACTTAAATTATATTTAACCAGTAAGCTAATAAAAAGTGAATACTTAATTTTCTTTTTTAAAAAAGGTCTTAACGATAAATTAAAAAGATAATATGGAAAGTTTTTGTACCATTATTACATCAAATTACTTTTTTTATGTAAAAGCTATATGCGACTCTTTTAATAGTTTTGATTTAAAAGTAAAACTTCAAGTTTTAATAGTTGACGATTTTGAAGGTGATTTTTCATATGATGGAGTTGAAGTACATGTAATAAATGATTTAAAAGTTAGTTTTAAAAACGATTATAATTTAATTAAACATTATGAAGATGACAAGGCTAGTAATTTAAGATGGGCATTAAAACCATTGTTTTTAAAATATTTGCTTCTTGAAAAAAGGTTTGAAAAAGTAATATTCGTTGATCCAGATCTTTATTTTTATAATAGTCCTTTATTCTTGTTTGATTATTTGAATAACTCAGATGTTATTATTACCCCGCATTGGAGATCGAAAGACCCAATTAAAGATGTTTCTAATTTCAATTCTTTGTTTACCGGAGGTTTGTTTAATGCCGGTTTTTTTGGGTGTAATTCAAATTCAACAAATGTATTAGACTGGTGGTTAAGTGTTTGTGCTTATAAAATGAAAAAAAAAGATGGTTTTTATGTGGATCAAGCGTATTTAAATTTAATGCCTATTTATTTTCCAAGTCAAGTGAAGATTTTGGAGCATAAAGGGTGTAATGTTTCTAATTGGAATATGATTGAATGTAAACGCACATCAGCAGGAGATACAGTTTTGATAAATAGTGAATATCCTATTGTATTTATACATTATACCAATGCAACTATTAATATTATAGCTAACGGAAATGATTATTTATTGAAACCGTTTTTAAAACAATATCATGATTCTTTATTGAAACATAATGAAACATTTTTGTTTAATAAAACTATGTCATTGCCTCAAAAAAAGAAATCGGGTTTTAGTTTAAAATTAAAAATAAGAAACCTGTTTAAAATTTAGTTATGTCTATAAACCAATTTATAAATATAAAGCTGTCAAACAATACGATGGATCGGTATAGTATTCGAACGGCCATCTTTCAAGCATTAGTAGAAACACTTCCTAAATTTAACGGAAATCTGTTAGATATTGGTTGTGGCAAAATGCCTTATAAGAATTATATTTTAGCACACAGTAAGGTTTCAACCTATATTGGCTTAGATATTGAAAATGCTTTAATTTATGATAAGGCTGTAAAACCAGACTTTACTTGGGACGGAAAAACAATGCCTTTTGAGACCAATAGTTTTGATTGCGCTTTTGGTACAGAAGTGTTAGAGCATTGTCCAGAGCCAGAAGTTGTTTTAAAAGAAGTGTTTAGAGTCTTAAAATCAGGAGGGGTCTTTTTTTTTACAGTACCTTTTTTGTGGAATTTACATGAAGTGCCACATGACGAATATCGCTATACACCATTTTCGTTACAACGTCATTTGGAAAATTCAGGATTTAAGGACATAGAGATACAAGCAACAGGCGGATGGCATGCATCAATGGCACAAATGTTAGGGTTGTGGGTGCGTAGAAGTCAAATGTCAAATAAGAAAAGAAAATATCTTTCTATTGTTTTAAAACCAATTATTAATTATTTGATAAAAAAAGATAAAAAGACCAAAGTCAATTTTGTAAGTGGTCAAATGATAACGGGGTTATATGGAATTGCGAAAAAATAGAATTTTAATATTTATATGTTTTTTTGTAAATATTAAAAAAGAAGACATATGGTTAGAATAATTTATTTAGATAATATAAAATGAAAATAGCCTTTTTTACCAATAAACCTTATGATAAGTGTGAAACATTTATTAAAGCTCAAATAGACAGGCTTCCATTTGATATAGTACATTATTGGGGAAACAATTTACCTTTTAATGTAGGTAATAATGATAGTATAGTAGTAAAAACTTTTAAAAAGTTAAAGCTTATTAAAAGAGATAATTCTACTAGGTTGCATAAAGAATTACAGAAGAATAAGGTAAAAGTTGTAGTTGCTCAATATGGAATGATTGGAGCCAAGTTACTTTTGGTTTGCAAAGAGCTTTCTTTACCATTAGTGGTTCATTTTCATGGGCATGATGCTGTTAGAAAAAGTGTTTTAGAAGCTTACAAGGCTTCGTATAAAGCCATGTTTAATTATGAGAAAGTGGTAGTTATTTCTGTTAGTAAAGAAATGACAAAGCGTTTAATGCAAATAGGCTGTCCTAAAGAGAAAATTGTATATAATCCATACGGCCCCAATCCCGATTTTTTAAATTTAGAATTAAACTATTTAAAACCTCAATTTATTGGCGTAGGGCGCTTTGTTGAAAAAAAAGCACCGCATTTAACTATTTTGGCATTCTATAAAGTTTTAAAAAAGCATCCTGAAGCAAAATTAGTTTTAGCAGGAACAGGTGTACTTTTAGATAGTTGTAAAGATTTAGTAGAAGCATTAGAAATACAGCATAATGTTTTTTTTGCAGGTCAAATTACACCTCTTGAATATCAAAAATATATAACAGAATCTTTAGCATTTGTTCAACATTCAATAAAGGCGCAAGATAATGATATGGAGGGCACGCCAGTAGCTATACTTGAAGCCGGTGGAGCTGGCTTGCCAGTAATAAGTACCAGTCATGCAGGGATTCCAGATGTAATTTTAAATAATGAAACAGGTTTGCTATGTGTAGAAAAGGATATAGTGCAAATGGCAGAAAATATGATTTGGATGTTAGATAATAAGCAACAGGCAATGGAAATGGGGAAAAAAGGTAAATTGCGAGTTTCAGAGTTGTTTAGTATGGATAGATATATTTCTAACCTATCGGTTGCTATAACTTCTATTTCAAAATAATATGTGAAATGCTAGAAAGCGATTTAATATCTATAATCATTCCAACCTATAACCGAGCCCATTTAATTAATGAAACGCTTGATAGTATTTTAATGCAAACCTATAAAAATTGGGAATGTATTATAGTTGATGATGGGAGTAGTGATAATAGTGACGACGTTATAAAACGTTATATAAAAAAGGATTCTCGCTTTATAAGTTTTAAAAGACCAAACAATAAACTAAAAGGCGCCAATGCTTGTAGAAATATAGGTTTAGAAAAAGCTAATGGTAATTACATAGTGTTTTTTGATAGTGATGATTTAATGACACCAAATCATTTAGAAATTAAGTATCATGGAATAAAAAGCTATAATTGCGATTTTGTAATAACAAGAACCCAATATTTTAATGCCGATAATAAAGGTCTTGATAGTTATTATACCTTTAAAAAACACAAAATAACGCCTTATAATTACATTTTGCAGTATGTAAACTGGTTAACATATGATGTTTGCATTAAAGCTAAACTCGCAAAATCTATTAAGTTTAATGAAAATTTAAGTTCAGGGCAAGAGTATAATTATTTTAGCAAACTAGTATTAGAAACAACTCATGCTTTTTTTATTGATGAAGTGGTGTCATTGCGTAGGCATCATGATAATTCCATACGTAGTAAATTAACCAGTCAGACAGCTTTAAACGAAAGTTATTTTAGGGTGTCGTGGTTTACGTATTTAGATATAAAAAAGAAAGCCGACAAAAAGTCTCGAATGTTTTTATTACGACGATGTATAAATTTATGCTATGAAGAGAAAAATATAGATTGGGTTCCTAAGTTATCCTTCTCAAAGGCTGTTTTGAAAGAATATAGACTTAATGGTATTTATGTATTATTGTTATTGATTTCTTTAAGTTTTTTTGGAAAAGGTTATATTTTTCATAAAAGAATAAAATAAGATCTATTTTTATACATTATAAATAAACCAATAGAATACAACCAAAACGAAGCATGTTATTCTCAATACTTATAGCGAATTACAATAACGGTCATTTTTTTAAGGATTGTTACCAAAGTATTATGTTGCAAACATATACTAATTGGGAAGTTATAATTGTTGATGATTGTTCTTCTGATGATTCTGTACAAGTAATAACTACCATTGTAGGAGACGATAAGCGGTTTAAATTGTTTGAAAATGAAGTAAATCGAGGGTGTGGGTTTACAAAAAATAAATGTGCAGAATATGCCCAAGGTGCTATTATGGGGTTTTTAGATCCAGATGATGCACTGTACCCGAAAGCTTTAGAAATTATGGTTGACGCGCATAATTTATACAAGGACGCTGCCATTATTACTTCGAAATATGAGTTTGTAGATTTAGAAATGAATTTCACAAAATCAAGTTTATATGGTAGTTCTATTCCTGCAGGAAAGTCGTATTTAACATACGCAAATGGTGCTATGACACATTTTGCAACTTTTAAAAAAGATAAATACGAACAATCTGAAGGAATAAACCCAATAATGAAACGTGCTGTAGATCAAGATTTATATTATAAAATGGAAGAACAAGGCGTACATGCTTTCTTAGATGAAGTTTTATACCGTTACAGAGTTCATCAACATAGTATATCAAACAATGAAAACCTTTTTAAAGCAGAATATTGGCATTTTTATACCATGATAAATGCTTACAAGAGAAGAAAAAAGAATCAAATTGATATCGATAATTTTTCTAAACCGTATATAAAAACGTATGCTTCAAATTATTTTTTAAAACGGTTTGAAGCATTAAAGTTTTCAAATAAAAAGAGTGCTCAATATTATCTGTTGTTTAAAGCCTTTACAGTATATCCATGGCATCGATTTAAATTTAAAATTAAAAGTTTAGTAGTTTTAATTTTTGGTAGGATATGAAAAACACACCACTTATATCCGTCGTGCTACCTGTTTACAATGTAGCTCCATATATAAAAGAGGCGATTGATTCTGTTTTAAATCAAACCATTCAAGATTTTGAAATTCTTGTTATAGATGATTGCTCAACTGATAATACATTAGAGGTAATAGAGTCTATTAAAGATTCTAGAATAAGAATTATTAAAAAGTCTAAAAACAAAGGGCTAATTGATAGTTTAAATATGGGATTTAGTGAAGCAAATGGCGATTATATTGCTAGAATGGATGGTGATGATATTAACGCTTTAAACAGATTTGAAAAACAATTGCATATACTTCAAAACAATCCAGAAATTAAAGCATGTGGGTGTTGGTTAGAAGAATTTGGAATAAAAGAAGATATAATTAAGCATAAAGAGTTTCATAGTGATATTGTAAATCAAATGCTAATAAGTTGCCCTATGAGTATGGGGGCAGTTATGTTTGATAAGAAGTCAGTAAGAGAATTTAGATTTGATGAAACTAAATTACATGTCGAAGATTATGATTTTTGGTCTAGAGTAGCTTGGGCTTTTAATTTATATAATTTACAAGAAGTTTTATATTATTACAGGGTACATGAAACACAAGTGTCTTCAAAATATAAACAAGTGCAATTAAAAGGCGATATTCCTATTAAACTATTTTTGTTTAAAAAGCTAAATTATGATGTAGATGTTTTTACAGATAAAATAATTACAAAAGTGCTTTTGCAAAGTCATTATATAACATTAAACGAGTTTTCATTATTCAATAAATGGATGAAAAAACTACTAGAGTTAAATTGTAAATCTCAAATTTACTCACAAGATGGATTAGAACTCGCTTTGAAAATAATTAAAGAAAAATTATATTATTCATTATACTTTTCAAAATCATCTATAGGTATCACTAAAGAATGGAGATTTAAATCGTTATTTAAATTGGATTTAAAGGATGCGATATGGGTCCTTAATAAAAAGGGTAGAGAAATAAAAAAAATATTTAAATATGAATAGAAAAATAGTTTTTAAAATCCCTGAGTTTCCTCATATTTCAGAAACTTTTTTGGTAGCACAAATTATTACAGCAATTAATTTAGGCTATGATATTAAAATTATTACTAGAAAGATTATTTATAATAACATTTATTTAATAGAGGAATATGAGCTTCTCGATAAAATCATCATCGAAGATTATAAAATTCCCAAAAACAAAATTGTTAGAGTTTTAAAATGGGTCTTATTATTTATTTTTAATTTAAAACAGATTCGCTTTATAATTAGCTATTTTAAACAACAACCAGCGTTTAGCCTAACATGGCTATATCAGTGGGTTTTTTACAAGCAGTTTAGTAATTTAGATATTATTCATATACAATATGGAACTTATAAATATCCTGTTGATTTATTAAAAAAAACAGGGCTTTTTAAACCTGAAATTATAGTAACTTTTCATGGGCATGATGCATTTTTTCCATTGTACGGTTATATTGAAAATAATGGCTATTATGACGATTTGTTTAGCAGCAATGTTTTAATTACAGTAAATACTAATTATCTTGCAGAGAAAGTTAAGGCATTAGGATGTAACAAAAACAAACTAGATATTATACCAGTAGCTGTGAATACTTCATTTTTTCACCCAAATAATAGAATAAAAAAACAAGAAAAATTAATAAAGTTAATTACCGTTGGTAGGTTAGATAAAGTAAAAGGACATCAATATTGTATAGAGGTAGTTAATAAGTTAGTAAAAAAAGGGGTGAATGTTATATTAACGATCGTTGGAGAAGGAGAAGAAAGATGTAATTTAAACGCTTTAATTAAAAAACACAAATTAGAAGACCATGTGTTTTTAGAGGGTAGTAAGCCGCCTCTTGGGGTTCGGGAAGCTTTATGGAATCATGATGTTTATTTGTTATTAGCTGTACCTGTTGAATTTAGTAGAAGAGAAACACAAGGACTTGCAACTCTTGAAGCTCAAGCTTGTGGTTTACCTGTAGTTGTATTCGATTCTGGGGGTATAAAATATACTGTGAAAGATGGAGTAAGTGGTTTTGTTTGTAAAGAGTTTGATGTTAACGATGCGGCTCTAAAAATCGAGCTTTTTAATCAAAATCGAGCATTAATTAAAGAAATGGGAGAACAAGCTACTATATTTGTTAATAATAATTATGCACAAAATATTATAGACCAAAAATGGAAACATGTTTATAATGAAATTATAAATAAATGAATAACGATTTAGTTTCAATAATAATTCCGTGTTTTAACCAAGGAGCATTTTTAGATGAAACTTTGCTTTCCGTTTACAATCAAACCTATTCTAATTGGGAATGTATTATAGTTAATGATGGGAGTACAGATAATTCAGAAAATATAGCTACGGTTTGGCTTGAGAAAGATAAACGATTTAAATATTATTATAAAGAGAATAGTGGTGTAAGTGCTACCAGAAATTTTGCGCTTGAAAAAGTTACAGGAACTTATATTCAGTTTTTAGATGCCGATGATGTATTAGATAGTAGAAAGTTAGAATTATCGCTAAAAGGTTTAAAGGATATTAAATGTGAAAGTAAAAAGATAGTAATATCTAATTTTAGAATGTTTTCTATTGAATCAAGTATAACTAAAGAACCATATTGTAGTTTACATGAAGAACTGTTTACTTTTCAGAGTTTATTATATAAATGGAATGAGACTTTTTCTATACCCATACATTGTGGTTTTTTTGAAGCAGTATTATTTGACAACATTCGTTTTTTTGAAAATTTAACAGCACAGGAAGATTGGATTGTTTGGGTAAAGTTATTTAAATTGAATCCTAATGTTATTTTTTTAGACCAGCCATTAGCTTTATATAGGCAAAATATCGGTGGCAGAACCATGACCAAAAGTTTTCTAGACGATCAAATAAAGGCTTATGCCCATTTAAAAGACATACTAAATGAAAGTGAATTCAATAAACTTTCTGTAGTTTTAATATCTAGATATTATCGTATTCAAGAAGAAATGAAAAAAAGGTTGGGTATCGTTAAAAAATCAGGGCCATATCAAACAGGATTAATGATAAAGAAAGTATTAAAGACTTTAAGACTTTTAAAAATTTTTAGAAAATTATTTCCGTTTTTTTTAAAACTTAAATCTAAATAGCGTAAGGCTTTAAGTATGTTAGCAATAGTTATCCCTTATTATAAATATATGTTTTTAGAGGCTACTTTGCTTTCACTAAAAAATCAAACCAATAAGCAATTCACAGTTTATATAGGCGATGATGCCAGTACTGAAAGCCCAAACGGTTTATTAGAAAAGTATAAGGGTGCATTTACTTATTATTATAAAAGATTTAATTCTAATTTAGGAGGAACTTCCCTTGTTAAACAATGGGAACGTTGCATAAATATGGTAAAAGATGAAGAATGGGTTATGATTTTAGGAGATGACGATACTATTAGCAATAATTTTGTAGAAGCTTTTTATAAACACATAGATGAAATAAATCAATTTAAAATTAATGTAGTTAGATATTCTTCACTTGTTGTAGATTCAAGGGGAAAACATATTTCAAAAAAATATGAACATCCTAAGTTAGAAACCCCTACGGGTTTTTTAATACGAAAATTTAAAGGAGGTACCAGAAGTTCTTTAAGCGAATATATTTTTAAAAAGGAGAAAGTAGATGCCATTAAGTTTAAAAATTTTCCGCTGGCATGGTCTAGCGATACCCTAGCTATAGTTGAATTTTCAGAAGGTAAAAATATATTTACCATTAACGAGGCATTAATGTATTTTAGATTAAGTGATATAAATATTACCGGTAAGTCTGATTCCATTGAAAAAAACGAAGCTTGGTTTGAATTTTATACTTATTTACTTAAGCAGTATGGGAAACAATATCCTAAAGAGTTAGTTAATATGTTGTTTGATAGGCTTGAAAAAGTACAATGTAATAATAAAAAAACACCTAAACGATGGTTAAAACTGTTTAGTCTATACATTCAATTCCTTCAATTTTCAAGGTTTTTGTCGTTATTTGTAAAGATTAAAAAAAGTATTAAATGAAGTTTTTAGTTATAGCTCAAGATTTAAGGGTTAGCGGTACAAGTGCAGGGATGGGGAGGAGGTCTTTGTTAGCTAAATTGCGTCAAGTATATCCAGAGGCTGTTATTGATGTTTATTATATTATTCATAGAGACACAGAAGACGACTTAGGTATATTACCTGTTAATAATTTAACCAAGTATATTGTAAAGACAAAAAGACCATTCTATATAACTTTTATTAATTGGTTTTATTGGAGATTGTTTCATGTTTCTTTAAATGAACGTTTTATTCATAAGCAATATGCCAAATTTATAGCTTCGATTAATTATGAAATTTACGATCATATCTTAATAACAAGTTCAGGAACTGGACATGAAACTATTTTGGCTACCTATAATTTACCTATTTTAAATCATGCTACTTTAATTTTTCATGACCCTTATCCTCTGGCATGGTATGTTGGTGCCAATAAAACACCTTCTAATTTAGATCTATTTCGTTTAAAACGGGCTATAGAGGTTGTAGAACATTCTAAATCATGTGCCAGTACAGCAAAGTTTATGTCACATGATTTGCAACATTTGTTTGCTTCTAAAAAAAAGTTTCATACGTTGCCTCATCAATTTGATGCTTCAGTATTTGATTTGTCTAACACCAGTCAAGTAAGAAAGAAATCTAAGAAAATCAGTATTTCTTATCACGGCGCTTTAATGTATGGTAGGAATTTAGAAAATTTATTGTTGGCTTATGAATGTTTGATAAATGAAAACCCGCTTTATAACGAGCAGACTGAATTTATTATACGAGCTAAAGGAGATGGGCTAAAAGATTTAAAAGAACGATTTAATGATGTTTCAAATATTCAAATTTTAGATACACTAAATTTTTCGAATTCATACAATGAACAGGTTTATGAAAGTGATATTGTAGTGATTTTAGAAAACGGACCTCTTTATTGTAATATTTTAGTTGGAAAAGCAGCCTTTTTAGCTGCTCATAATAAACCTGTACTTTGTGTATCTCCAGAAAAAAGCGAGTTGCGTACTATTATTAAAGATGATGAATTCCTTGCCGATATGAATGATATAGAGGATATAAAAACTAAATTACGCACACTTATTAATAATCGGATGATTTCAAACGAATTTATTTGTCCTTTTGGGGATTATTTTAGTAATGAGAAATTTAAAGAAATGTTAGATAATGTTTTATTTGAAAGAAGTTAATTTTACTTATTATTTATAATATAAAATTAGGAATAGTCGAAGAGCATTCACAAATATTTTATCAAACATAACCTTGTTAAAGTTAGTGTTTCAGAATTAATGAATACTAATTCTATCGTTTGGAGAAGTGGTGTTATTATAAAAAATAATTATATAATGTTAATTTTAAAAGAAAATATTTCGAAAATTACTTCATACTTGTTAAAAACAAATTCATTTTAAAGATGAGAATTGGACTAAACCCAAATAAAGATATACATTCTAAACCTTCAGATTATTTACACCAAGTCATTATCCCTGTTTATATCCCAAATCTAGAAGGCTATTTTACAGACAGTTTAAAAATTTTAAAATTATGTATAACTTCTCTATTTAATACGGTACATGATAAAACATTTATTACTATTGTAAATAATGGAAGCTGTCAAGCAGTTAAAGACTATTTAGAATCTTTATTTAATACTGGTAAAATACAGGAACTCATTCATACAGAAAACATAGGAAAGCTTAATTCAATTATTAAAGGTTTAGTTGGTAATGATATTGAGCTAGTTACTATATCAGATGCTGATGTGTTGTTTCTTCCTAATTGGCAACAAGAAACCGTTAAGATTTTTAACAATGTGCCTAACGCAGGCGTTGTTGGCATTGTGCCTCAATTTAAAATGTATGAAAACTATTGTGGCAATGTGATATATGATAATTTGCTTAGTAAGAAATTAAAGTTTTTTGCAGTAAAAAACCCAGAAGCTTTAAAGAGATTTTACGATAGTATTGGTTGGGATCGTAATTATAATAAAGATTATTTAAAATATAATTTAGGTTTAGAAATTAGCTCGGATTTATCTGTGTTAATTGGAGCTGGACATTTTGTAGCTACCTATAAAAAAAATGTGTTTAGTGTAATAACATCATTTTTAGGACATAAACTAGGAGGTGATAGCGAAGTTTACTTAGATAAAGCTCCATTAAAAAAAGACTATTGGCGATTAACTACTCTAGATAACTATGCGTATCACATGGGGAATACTTTTGAAGATTGGATGGAAGTTGTTTCTAAGCCTAGAGATTTTAGAGGAGAAGTAATATCAAATTTTAATATAAATAAAAAGACAAATAGTTTTAGTTATTTTTTGAAGAATAAACTGTTTGTTAAGTTTTTTTCTATTTCTTTTTTCAATAGGTTAATATTAAAATGGAAAGGATTACCAAAACAAGTGGTAAAAAAATATTAAGATGAAGAATAGTCCAGAATTCTCTATACTAATAACAACTAAAAACAGGTTAAAAGATTTAAAAGAAACGTTAAATCGACTCTCTAGTTTTATTAAAAATGATAATGTGGAATTTATTATTTGTGATGATGGTTCGTCTGATGGTACTTCAGATTATATTGAGGCTAATTATAGAACAATACGGTTAATAAAAAACACAAAAAGCAAAGGGCTTATATTTAGCAGAAACAGATTGCTTAATGTAACAAAAGCAAAATATGCTATTACTTTAGATGATGATGCGCATATTGTATCACATAATGCTTTAGAAATAATTTCTAAATTTTTTAATACCCATAAACAATGTGCTGTTATGGCATTTAGAATTTTTTGGGGAAAAGAAATGCCTGAACACACAAATCATACACTTAAAAATGAACGTGTAAAAGGCTTTGTAGGTTGTGGACATGTATGGCGTATGGATGCCTGGAGAGATATACCAAACTATCCAGATTGGTTTGTTTTTTATGGAGAAGAGGAATTTGCTAGTTTTAAGTTGTTTAAAAAAGATTGGGAAATATGGTTTGTTCCAGATGTTCTGGTGCATCATCGCGTAGATATAAAATCAAGAATACACGATAAAGATTATATCACAAGATTAAGACGTTCGTTACGATCAGGTTGGTATTTGTATCTATTGTTTTATCCATTAAGGCTAATTCCTAGGAAGTTAGTGTATACTTTATGGATGCAATTAAAGTTAAAAGTTTTTAAAGGAGATTTGAAAGCTTTTATAGCTATTTTAGGGGTTATTTTTGATTTAATAATTAATGTTCCGAAATTATTAATTACAAGAAACGCTTTGACTAATTTACAGTACCAAAAATATATGAGTTTACCAGATTCAATTATTTATTGGCAACCATTAAAGAAACAAGAAAGATGAGTATTGTGAATTTTTTTAAAAAAAATATGTCATATCAGCAGAAGCTGAAAATTAAATATAAATTAAGGTTTTTTAAAGCTTTCTTTTACTCATTTAATTTGTCTAAAATAGCAGTAACACATAAAACTGATAAGTTTGGGTATCATTTTTACACACCTCATTATCAAAATCACTTTAAAAAGTATAAATTTAAAAGAAATAATATTTTAGAAATAGGCGTTGGAGGTTATGAAGATCCATTTATAGGAGGTAATTCTTTAAGAATGTGGAAATCGTATTTTCCGTTTTCTAAAATATTTGCTTTAGATATATATGATAAATCATTTCTTCAAGAAAAAAGAATCAAAATTTTTAAAGGAAGTCAAGTAGATTTTGAATTTTTAAATGAAGTGACTAATGAGATTGGAGATATTGACCTTATTATTGATGATGGAAGTCATATAAATGAACATGTTATTGAAAGCTTTAAATACCTTTTCCCTAAACTTAAAAAAGGAGGTGTTTATGTTGTAGAAGATACGCAAACATCATACTGGAAAGATTATGGAGGAGACTCAGTGAATTTTAATAACAAGGAAACTATATATGGTTTTTTTAAATCGCTAATTGATTGTTTAAACAATGAAGAGTTTATTATTGATAATTACCAAAAATCGTATTATGATAAGCATATTGTTGCAATGCATTTTTATCATAATATGATATTTATTTACAAAGGAGATAACAATGAATTATCTAATAAAGTAAGGCAAAATAAATTTAAGTAATTATGTTAGTCTTTTCAAATTTAGGAATAAAAGGGAATTTCGGAAATCAACTATTTCAAGTAGCCTCAACTATTGGAATAGCTAACAAGAATAGACATGAATTTACTTTTCCAAAATGGGAATATGCTGCTTATTTCGACTTCAATTTTCCTTTATATGATGAAAAGTTAGATTATCAACTCATAAAAGAAAATGAATATTGTTATAACAAGGTTGAATTACCTGATGGGAATTATAACTTAAATGGTTGGTTTCAATCTGAAAAGTATTTTGATGTAGAAGCAGTTAATAGCTGTTTTAAATTCAAGCAAGAAATTATTAATAAAGTTAAAACTAAATATAGTGAAGTTCTTTCTAAAAGGAATATATTAATATCGGTAAGGCGTGGCGATTTTGTTAATCACCCGTATTATTATCAATTAGATTATAAATATTATTTTTTAGGGATCATTAAAAATTTTCCAGATTGGAAAGAAAGAACCTTGATTTTTACGAGTGATGATATTAATTATTGCAAAAAACATTTTAAATTTTTAAAAAACACAGTTTTTATAGATAATACTCCTGCAATTGAACAACTTGCTCTAGGTACGTTATGTAAAGACTTTGTAATAAGTAATTCTACATTTTCTTGGTGGTTAGCTTGGTTGGGAGAAAGACAAGACTCAAAAATTATTAGACCTATTCAAAATTTTAGAGGTAAATTTAGAGCATCAAATAACGATAAAGATTATTTTCCAGACAGGTGGTTAGCTTTTAATTCAAAAACAGAGTCGTTAGGTGTAAAGTATATTAATTTAATAATAAAAGGAACATATTTTAAATTTTTAAAACACACACAATATTATTATAAGTTGTCATTAAAAAACATTAAGAAATTCATTAAAAAAATAATAGGAAGAAAGTAATTAATTTGAAAACCATAGCCATCATACCCGCAAGAGGAAACTCAAAACGATTACCAAATAAAAACATAAAGTTGTTAGGAGGCATTCCGTTGTTGGTTCACAGTATTAACTATGCAAAACAATTTGATTGTATTGATGCTATTTATGTGTCCACAGATAATAATGATATAAAACAAATAGCTTTAAAATACGGTGCCTTAGTTATTGATAGACCCAATGATTTATCAGGTGATTTAGAACCTACTGTAACCGCTTTAAAACATGTTTTAGAAACTATTAATGATAATGCTATTGAAAATGTGGTGTTATTACAGCCTACAAATCCGTTACGTCCTAAAGCATTATTAAATGATGTGTTTACTAAATTTATTAGCGGAGATTATGATAGTATTATGACAGTTACTAGAAATCATCATAAACTAGGAAAAATATCTGAAAATACTTTTATCCCATTTAATTATACTATGGGACAACGTAGTCAAGATTTAGAACCCTTATATTATGAAAACGGATTGCTGTATATTACAAAAGCAAAACTTATTTTTGAAGATAAAATTTTAGGAAATAATAATTTTCCGTTTGTTGTAGAGCATCCTTTTGAAAATGTTGATATTGATACAGAAGATGATTTTGTATATGCTCAATTTATATTAAAAGAATTTATTAATGAATAACCCATTTATAGAAATAGCAGGACGTAAAATAGGTCAAGATTATCCGCCATTAGTAATTGCAGAAATAGGTATAAACCATGAAGGCTCTTTAAAAGTGGCAAAAGAAATGGTGGATGCCGCTCACAGAGCAGGTGTTGAGGTTGTAAAACACCAAACACATATTGTCGAAGACGAAATGAGTAGTGTTGCTAAACAAGTGATTCCGGGTAATGCCGATGTGTCTATTTACGACATCATGGAACGCTGTGCTCTTAATGAAGCCGACGAATTAGAATTAAAAAATTATGTTGAAAGTAAAGGCATGATTTTTATATCTACACCATTTTCTAGAGCTGCCGCCGAACGTTTAAATAGATTTAACGTATCTGCGTATAAGATAGGTTCAGGAGAATGTAATAATTATCCGTTATTAGAACATATTGCTCAATTTGGGAAACCTGTTATTTTAAGTACAGGAATGAACACCATTGGGAGTGTAAAAAAAGCAGTGGCAATTTTTGACAGACATCATGTGCCGGTAGCTTTACTTCATACCACTAATTTATATCCAACTCCAAGCCATTTAGTACGTTTTGGGGCTCTGATGGAATTGCATGAAGCCTTTCCTGATAAAGTTTTTGGACTAAGTGATCATACCTTAAATAATAATGCTTGTTTAGGAGCAGTCGCATTAGGTGCCTCTATTTTAGAACGTCATTTTACAGACCATATGGAACGTCAAGGACCAGATATTGTTTGTAGTATGGATGAGGCCACTTGTAAAAATCTTATTATGAGTAGTAAAGAAATAGCTTTAATGCGAGGTGGTAAAAAAGAACCAGCCAAAGAAGAACAGGTAACTATTGATTTTGCATTTGCTACGGTGTGTAGTATTTCAAATATTGAAAAAGGCGATTTATTTACAAAAGATAATATTTGGGTAAAACGTCCTGGAACAGGTGAGATTCTAGCTGAAAAATTTGAAAATATTCTAGGAAAGAGGGCTACTCGAAGTATTAATAATGATGAGCAATTAATTTGGGAAGATATTGAATAGAATAAAAAAAATAGCATTTCTTACAGGTACAAGAGCCGATTTTGGTAAAATGAAATCACTCATCCAAGTTGTTGAAAATCACAACAATTTTGAAGCCCATATTTTTGTTACAGGCATGCATCTGCTAGAAAACTATGGGTACACACTTATAGAAGTAGAGCGGTGTGGTTTTAAAAACATTTCAACATTTAGAAATGATACCGATGAAGCTACCATGGATTTAACCTTGGCTAAAACCATCTCAGGATTTTCAAAATTTATTCAAAAAGTCCAACCCGATTTAATTGTGATTCATGGCGATCGAGTAGAAGCCCTAGCAGGAGCTATTGTAGGGAGTTTAAATAATATTTTAGTTGCACATGTAGAAGGCGGTGAATTGTCTGGAACAATAGATGAATTATTGAGACATGCCACCAGTAAAATGAGTCATATCCATTTTGTTGCTAATAATAAAGCTAAATTATTGTTAGAGCAAATGGGAGAACTGCCAGAATCTATTTATAGTATAGGTTCTCCTGATGTAGATATTATGTTTTCTAATAATTTACCTGATTTACAAACCGTAAAAACGTATTATAATATATCTTTTAATGATTATGCAGTTGCTATGTTTCATCCAGTTACAACAGAACATAATCAAATGGAAAATTATGCTAGTGAATTTGTAAATGCTTTAATACATAGCAACAAAAATTATGTAGTTATTTATCCGAATAATGATTTAGGAAGTCAAACCATTTTAGATGCATACCAAGTGTTACTTAAGCATCCAAATTTTAGAGTATTTCCATCAGTACGATTTGAATATTTTTTAACCTTATTAAAACATTCCAACTTTATTATAGGTAATAGTAGTGCAGGTGTTAGAGAAGCTCCTTATTATGGGATTTCCACTATAAATATTGGAACACGACAAAATAACAGAGCGTTTTCTAATTCTATAATTAATACCGATTATAATGAAGAAGATATACTGAATGGGATAGAACAGGTGAAAAATATTGAACCTCAAGAAATATCTGAATTTGGAACAGGTAATAGTGCTGAAGGATTTTTAAAAGCATTAGAATTAGAATCGTTTTGGAACACGAATCATCAAAAACAATTTAAGGAATTGTAATGAAAAAATTAGGTTTAGTAATTACAGATGGTGTTGGTTTTAGAAATTTTATTTTAAGCAATTTTCTAAAATATGCAGAAGAAACGTTTGATGAGGTAGTCATTTTATCATGCTTGCCAAAAGATGTTTATAAGGATAACACAAGCATTCGAGTTATAGAATTAGATGTGTTTGAAGAAAGGTTTAAAACTTGGTTTTTTAGAAAGACTAAAGAAATAGCACATCTTAAATTACATAAAAAAGGTAATTTAGGCATTCAAGATAATTTAAAGACAAACGATTCAAAACTGAAAACAACTAGAGGTTATGCAACACGCTTTATATATAAGCTAACTTCTTTGTTTCATTCAGAAAATAATATTCAACAGTTTCAGATACTGCAAAACTTCACGTTTAAAAATCATAAAATCACTAAAAACTATCATGCTGTTTTAAAAAAAGAACAGTTTAGTATGTTGTTTTTTACACATCAGCGTCCACCATATATTACGCCTTTAGTTTATGCAGCAAAGCAAATTAAACTAAAAACATCTGCCTTTATTTTTAGTTGGGATAATTTAGCTTCTAAAGGAAGGATGGCTTCAAATTTTGACTATTATTTAGTTTGGAGCGACTTAATGAAACAAGATTTACTTCAGTTTTATAAAGCAATAAAAGAACAACAAATTAAAGTTGTGGGCACACCTCAATTTGTGCCTTATGTTATGCCTGAATATAAAGTGTTGAAGCAAGATTTTAATTCAGAATTTAATTTAGATAGTAAATTAAAAACCATTTGTTTTAGTTGTGGTGATATTTCTACGAGTAAGAATGATGAATTGTATATTGAAACCATTGCAAATGCTATTAAAAATAATAAAATAGAGCAGGTTAATTTTATTGTTAGAACGTCTCCGGCCGAAGACCCAATACGTTTTCAATCTTTAGTTGAAAACTTTTCTTTTATAAAATGGAATTTTCCAAAATGGAAGCAAGTACGAGCAAATCATCAAGAATCTTGGTCACAACGTATTCCAACAGTTGAAGATGTTAAGCAATTAAGAGCACTTTTAGAGTATTCAGACTTAAATATAAATATGCTTTCTACCATGAGTTTAGATTTTATGTTGTTTGATAAGTCGGTAATTAATCCTATTTTCGGAAATGCTACAAATGGTTTGTATAACGATCAGCGTTTTTTAGGATATGCTCATATTCAGCATTTAGTTAATAGTAAATCATCTAAAGTTGTAAAAAATAAAGATGAATTATTGATTGCTATTTCAAACTATTTAAAAAAAGATACAGATTCCGAAAACAGGAAAAACTTTATAACTCAACAAGTAGGTGTGCCTTTAGAAGAGACTAGTAGTAAATTAGTGAGGTGTTTAAAAGAATGGATTTAAAACCAAAACACATAGCAGTAATATGTAACTACGAACTTCTTGAAGATCGCGTGGGAGGGATGGATTATTTTTTCTGGGCTTTCAACACATCATGTAAAAAGCAAAATATACATGTAGATTGGTTTTTCCCTAATACAGCTATGTATGGAGATTACAATACCTTTAATATAATATCTTGTAAAAGAGATACTTTAGAACAAGGATTTATTTCATATATAAAAGAACAAAAGGTTCAATATTCAAATATTGTAACTCATTTTGTGGAATTATGTACTTCTTTTTTTGCAGATATTAGAAAACACCAAAAAGCTAAAGTTATAGCGGTAGATCATAATCCAAGACCATTAGCAGGTTATCCGCTAAAAAAACAGTTAAAAAAGAAACTAAAGGGGTTTTTGTATTCAAAATATATTGATTTGTTTATTGGTGTTTCAAATTATACAAGTCAGGCCATTTTACATGATTTCGGAAGCTTTTTAAAACCCAAAACTCAGACTATTTACAATGGCGTTTTAATAGACGATATTATTCTTAAAACAACAGCAAGAAAAAAAGAGAATCCAGAGTTTTTAGTAGTTTCTCATTTAAGGTTTTCAAAAGGGATACAAGATTTAATACAAGCTGTTAATTTATTGTCGGAGAATTTAAAAAATGATTTAAAGATAGATGTTTATGGAGATGGTCCCTATAGGAAGGAATTAATAACGTTAATAAAAACATATAATCTAGATTCTGTTTTTAATTTTAAAGGCAGCCATTCTAATTTAAAGGCGTTGTATAAAGAATATGATTATATGATTCAACCCACACACATGGAATGTTTTAGTTTGTCTATTTTAGAAAGTTTAGCGGCTAATATTCCTGTAATAACAACACCAGTAGGAGGTAATACCGAAGTTGTAACAAATAATGAAAATGGATTTATATTTGAAACTAAAAACACTAAGGTTTTGTCTAATTTGTTAGCAGAAACAATTAAAGGAGAAAAGTGTATTTCGGGTAATACAAGACCTTTAATAGAAAATGAGTTTTCAATAAATAGAATGGTGGAGGAGCACTTGAAACTTTTAAGGACATGAAAATAGCATTTTTAACACCAGAATATCCACACCCGAAAACAGGAAGTGCAGGTGGTATAGGAACCAGTATTCTAAATTTATCAAAAGCACTTTCTGCTTTAGGTCATGAAATAAGTATTCTTGTTTATAGACAAAAAGAAGATGACTATTTTATAGAAAATAATATTCATTTTTATAAAATAAAAAACATAAAAGTAAAAGGATTATCTCTCATTCTTACTCAAAAAAAAGTAGAGCGATTTATTAATTCGTTATATGATTCTGGTAAGATAGATATTGTTGAAGCTCCAGATTGGACAGGTTTTACAGCATTTGTAAATCCAAAATGCCCATTGGTTATTAGAGAAAATGGAAGTGACACTTATTTTTGTCATTTAGATAATAGAAAAGTAAAATTTAAAAATAAGTTTCTTGAAAAACGGGCGCTTAAAAAAGCAGATGGTATAATCAGTGTTAGTGCTTTTACAGGAAATGTAACTAATAAACTGTTGAGTTTAAATAGAGAATTCACTGTAATTCCTAATAGTATAGATGCATCGATGTTTCAACCGAAAAAGAAACAGACAAAAAAAATGAGTATTCTCTATTTTGGAACGCTTATTAGGAAAAAAGGACTTCTGGAGTTACCTGAAATTTTTAATTTAGTTCATAAAGTCAATACTCAGGTGAAATTGATTCTTGTTGGTAAAGATAGTAGAGATGTAAAAACAAATTCATCTTCTACTTGGCAATTAATGCAACCTTTGTTTAATGCACAGTCAATTAAAAGCGTGACGTATTTAGGAGCTGTAGATTATTCGAAAATTCAAGATTTAATTCAAGACGTCACAGTTTGTGTGTTTCCTACTTTTGCCGAAGCTTTACCCGTATCTTGGCTAGAAGCCATGGCTATGGAAAAAGCTATTGTTGCATCAAATATAGGTTGGGCAAATGAGATGATTGATGATGGTAAAGAAGGTTTTTTAGTGCATCCAAAACAGCATAAACAATATGCAGAACGTATTTTAGAATTGCTAGATGATGATGAAAAACAAAATCAATTTGGTCTAGCAGCACGAAAAAAAGTTAAAGAAAAATTCAGTCATGATATGGTAGCCAAAAGATCTGTAGAATTTTATAAAACCATACTTAAATATTGATACAATTAAAAGAATATATCGCATTTAACGGAGACGTTTTATTTTATCATGGTAATCCAAATTTTAAATTACTTGATGCATTAGCTATAGGTGAAGGCGATATTTGGCATAGTAGCTTAGATCAAGGTTATAAAAATATATTTCAAGAAATTATTTATCAAACAGTTGTGTTTTTCTGGTATGCTAAAGATATAGATGATGTAGAAAAGGCTGTTAGTTGGAGAATTAACCCTAATGCTTTTGTAATAAGAAAACAGGTTTGGGAAAACTTTGGAGGCTTTGATTTAGATTATGAAAGTCTTCAAACAGCTGCTCTAGATTTTGGGTTTAATACTCTACGCTATCAAGGAGTAGTTCCTTTATATATAAAAGGGTTGTTTGATGAAAGTGTTGAAACTATTACTATTTCAACAAAAGATGTTTATACATTTTATATCAAAAATTTTAAACGTTCACAAAGTATATATATGCTTTTACGACGAGGTATCTGGAAGCCAAAAGAGTTTATGAGTTTTTGGTTCGTTAAAAATAACTTTCATTTTAAAGAAAAGACTGTATTACTTAAACCAAGAATACTAAAATCAATTCAAAATAGCCCCAAAGTAAGTTATATTATTCCTACCATGATGCGTCAAGATTTTACTTTAAATCTTTTAAATGATTTAGAAAATCAAACTTACAAACCTTTTGAAGTGATTGTTGTTGATGCTACTCCAGAAGTATCAAGAGATGTATCGTTATACAATGCATTTAATTATTCTTTTAATGTAACTTTTAAATGGCAAACCACTAAAGGAAGTTGTAGAGCAAGAAATGAAGCTATAGAATTATGTACAGGAGATTATATTGTTTTTGGTGATGATGATATTAGAATTCAACCACAGTTTATTGAAAATCATATTAAGTTTTTACAAACCTATAATGCTGAAGCTTGTAATGGATTAGATATAAGGGCAGACCATCAACAACAAACTTTAGAAGATTTAGATAAAAAATTAGAAGTTTTAGGAGAAAAACGATGGAAAGTTGGAGCAGCACAATCTTTTAGTAATGCTAATTCTTGTGTTTCTAAAAGTGTTGTAGATATTTTAGTAGGTAACGATATTAATTATGATGGCGGTTATGGTGAAGATAGCGATTTTGGCTTATCCATTACAAAACTAGGTGTCACGGTTTTACATAATCCGTTTTCTGTTAATTTACATTTAAAGCCACCTATTGGAGGGTATCGTTTTTGGGGAAAACAAGCAGGAATAAAAGGTAATGAAAGAAAAAAGCAACCTTGGGAGTTAAATACACCAGTTAAACATATTGTACCTACACCAAGCCCAACAATTATGTATCAGCTATTTAAGCATTTTGATGAAAGACAGCGTAAAGAATATAAAATCAAGTATTTTGTGTTTTATTTTACTAAGGCTAAATTAATAGAACTCCCAATAAGAATATTGAAATTTCCAATGAGGATTTTGCAATTTAATAAGTCAATCTTTTATGCTAAAAAATTAATAGCTTTAGGAAAACGAACAAAATAAGGATGAACTTTTCACTAATTATATGTACTTACATGCGTCCAAAACCTCTGCTCAAGTTGTTGCAGTCGGTTAAGGAGCAAACCTTGTATCCTAATGAAGTTTTAATAATTGATGGATCAACCAATAATGAAACTAAATTGGTTTTAAATGAAAATTCTTTTAAAAATTTAAAATATAAAAAGGTTGATGAACTAAATAGAGGATTAACCAAACAGCGTAATTTTGGGATTAATTTAGTTTCAGAAACATCAGAAATAGTTTGTTTTTTAGATGATGATATTGTTTTAGATTCAAATTATTTTGAAGCCTTAATAAAAACGTATTCAAAAAAAACAGAAGCCTTAGCAGTAGGAGGATATATTGTCAATGAAATTAATTGGGTGAAATCTGATGAAAAAAATAATAGATCAAAGTTTTATTATGATGGTTGGATGCGGGAAGAACCGTCACGATTTAAAATAAGGCGTATATTTAGTTTGTTGCCAGACGTTGCCCCTGGATTTATGCCCACGTTTTCTCATGGGCGCTCTATTAGTTTTTTGCCTCCATCAGGAAAGATATATGAGGTAGAGCAAATTATGGGGGGGGTTGCTTCTTATAGAAAAGAAATTTTCAATACTTTTAAATTTTCAACTTATTTTGAAGGTTACGGATTATATGAAGATGCCGATTTTTCTTTAAGGTTAGCAAAAATTGGAAAGCTTTATGTGAATACAAATGCTCAATTAGCTCATTATCATGACGGATCTGGACGTCCTAATAAATATAACTACGGGAAAATGGTTGTTAGAAATGGTTGGTATGTTTGGCGTATAAAACATCCAACTCCTTCAATTAAAGCCAGATTAAAATGGCACGCTACTGTAGTATTACTTACTAAAATTAGACTTGTTAATATAGTAACAACTTCAAATAGAAAAGAAGCTTTTACAGAAAGTTTAGGACGTATTGTTGGTTGGTTTTCGCTTATCTTTAAGGCACCGAAAATAGAAAAATGAAGTTTTTAATTATATCTCATGCCTTACATAAAACTAAAGATGCTGCTGTATTTAGTTACGCACCTTATGTTCGTGAAATGAATATATGGTTAAAATATGTTGATGAGGTTGAAGTTATAGCGCCACTAGAAAGTGTAGAAGTTTCTAAAATAGACATGGCATATAAGCACCCAAAAATGGTGCTAACAGATATTTCTGCTATCGAATTTACATCTGTTAAAAATGTTTTTTTATCTGTAATTAAACTTCCAAAAATTATTTTTAAAATTTTTAAAGCTTGTCGTAAAGCAGATCATATTCATTTGCGATGCCCAGGAAATATAGGGTTATTAGGCTGTTTGGTTCAAATAGGTTTTCCAAATAAAATAAAAACGGCTAAATATGCTGGTAATTGGGAACCTAAAGCAAAGCAACCATTAAGTTATAAAGTTCAAAAACGAATTTTAAGTAATACGTTTTTAACAAAAAACATGCAAGTTTTGGTGTATGGCAATTGGAAAAATCAAACTAAAAATATCAAATCCTTTTTTACAGCAACTTATACAAATTCTGAAATTGAAAAACCGATAATAAGAGATTATTCAGGAAAATTAAGATTTGTTTTCGCGGGGAGTTTAGTAGAAGGAAAACGTCCGTTATTAGCCATTCAAGTTATTGAAGCACTAAACAAACAAGGAAAAGAAGTTGTTCTAGATTTATTTGGAGATGGTGTTTTAAGAGAGGCATTGCAGAATTACATTACGATTAATAAATTAGAAAATTTTGTTATTTTACATGGAAATCAAACAAAAGAAATTATTAAATCGGCATTAAAAACAGCCCATTTTTCAATATTACCATCAAAATCTGAAGGCTGGCCAAAAGCGATTGCAGAAGCCATGTTTTTTGGAGTGATACCAATTGGAACCAGAATTTCTTGTGTGCCAAATATGTTAGGTTATGGTGATAGAGGTATTTTAGTTGAACCAGAATTCCCAGAAGCATTAGCTAATATTGCTAAGGTTTTAAGTGATTTTTCATTGTTAGAAACCATGTCGATAAAGGCTTCAAATTGGTCGCAAAGTTATACCTTAGATCTTTTTGAGGAAGAAATTTCTAAATTGTTAATGCATTCATGAGGGTTTTACAATTAATAGATTCATTACATGCAGGAGGGGCAGAGCGAGTAGCTGTAAATTTAGCAAATGGATTGTCTAATAAAATAGATAAATCATTTTTGTGTACTACACGACAAGAAGGTATATTAAAAGAAAGTATTGTAAGTAAGGTAGGATACTTGTTTTTAAATAAAACAAAAACGATAGATATTAGAGCCATATACAAATTAAGAAATTTTATTGTAGAAAAAAAAATTGAAATACTCCATGCACATTCTAGCTCTTTTTTTTTAGCAATTATTATTAAAATAGTGCTTCCAAAGCTTGTAGTTATATGGCATGATCATTATGGGGAAAGTGAGTTTCTAGATAAACGTCCGAAATTTGTTCTAAAATGTTGTTCAAAATTGTTTAGTCATATTTTTGTAGTTAATTCGAAGTTAGAAAGATGGTCTAAAGAAATGCTTTATTGTAAATCGGTTAATTATTTATCCAATTTCCCAGTTAATAATAATAAAGGTGTCTTAACAAATTTAAACGGGGAAAAAAGTAAAAGAATTATTTGTTTAGCAAATTTAAGACCCCAAAAAGACCATATAAATCTTTTAAAGGCTTTTAAAGTTGTCTGGAATACAAATAAGAATTGGACGCTACATATAGTGGGACATGATTTTAAAGATGAGTATTCGTTAAATATTAAAAATTTTATAAAAGATAATAGCTTAGAAAACAATGTATATGTTTATGGAAGTTGTTCGGATATTTCTAATATTTTAAACCAGAGTGATATAGGTGTTTTGGCTTCAAAATCAGAAGGTTTACCTTTGTCGTTATTAGAATATGGCTTAGCAGGATTAGCAACTATAGCTACGAATGTGGGAGATTGCAATAAAGTAATTTCTAATGATGTAGAAGGTATTTTAATTCCTTCAAATAATACTGATGCTTTAGTAAATGCTTTGTTTAAATATATCAATAATACTGATTTAAGACTTGAGTCTGGACAATGTTTACAAGCAAAGGTTAATGCATCTTTTTCTCAATTAACAATATTAAATTCAATGATAGAAATTTACAAAAAGCATCAACTATGAAGTTGTCTCTGTACTATAAACTTCTTGTTTTTCATATAGTTTTAGCTATTGGTGTTTTTGTATTTAAGCCTTTGGCTTTAGCTTATTTTCTGTTTATTACTGTTTTTTTTAGTTATAAAATATTAATGACATCTAAAAAGAATAAAACCTTTTATGTGCTATTAGCATGTGCCTACATAGTTGGAATTGAAGTTTTTTTAAGGATGAATGGTGGTACAGTATTTTATGAAGCAAGTAAATATTTAGTTATTGTATTTGTTGTTTTAGGATTGTTAAGTAATAGCTTTTCAAATCAAGCCATAATTTATTTGATTTATATATTACTACTAATACCTGGAATTTTTGTTGCGGTAACTCAAATGGGATTTGAATCGGATATTAGAAGAGCTATTGCTTTTAATTTAAGTGGGCCTATTTGTTTAGGAATCTCAGCATTTTATTGTTACAAACGGAGTATAAGCTTTAATAAGATTAGAATAATATTATTAGCTTTTTTGTTTCCGCTTATTAGTATGGCTGTATATTTGGTTTTATATACACCAAATTTACAAGAGATTATAACTAGTACAGGTTCTAATTTTGATGCTTCTGGAGGTTTTGGTCCTAATCAAGTATCAACAGTTTTAGGGTTAGGTGTATTTGTGTTATCAATACGCTTTTTTATGTCTAGAGAATTGTTCTATTATAGAGTTATCGATTTGCTATTGTTTGCATTATTAGGGTTTAGAGCATTGGTTACATTTAGTAGAGGGGGAGTTATCACTGCCACTATAATGATTGTCTTTTTTTTAGCTATATATTATTTAAAGGTTAATTTAAAAACGAAATTTCGCATAAAATTTTCATTATTTATTTTCTTAACGATAGTGGTAGTTACTTGGATGGTTAGCTCTATTCAAACTAGTGGGTTTTTAGATAAACGTTATGCGAATCAAGATGCTGCAGGAAGAGAAAAGGAAGATGTAACAACAGGAAGAACTGATTTGTTAGCTTTTGAAATAGGAGAATTTGTTGATAATCCTTTTTTAGGTATTGGTGTAGGTAAAGTAAAAGAAGCACGTTTAGATGAAACAGGTGTTGCAGCAGCATCACATAATGAAATGAGTCGTATAGTTGCAGAGCATGGTTTGTTTGGTGTGTTTGCTTTTTTAATATTATTATTAGTACCATTAGTATATAGGATTAAAAATAGAAATAATATTTTCTTTTATTCTTTTTATTTGTTTTGGTTACTAACTATTAATCATTCCGCAATGCGGATTGCTGCTCCTGCTTTTATTTACGGACTTTGTTTATTAAATATTACTTATGAAACATCTAAAACTAAATCATCATACCCCAAAAAAGTAATTAAATAGATGCTAATGTGGCCATTAAAAAAAAATGATATAAAAACATGATAAAAATCCTGTATATAGGAAATCAATTATCTCAAAAAGGTAAAACAGAAACAACTATTGATACTTTAAGTAAATCGTTAAAGTTAGAAGGCTATCATGTTTTAACTGCTTCAAAAATTAATAATAAAGTATTGCGCTTACTTGATATGCTATTTCATATTTTTAAATATAGAAAGTTAGTACATTATGTTTTAATTGATACTTACAGCACACAAAATTTTTATTACGCCTATTTATGTAGTCAGTTATGTCGATTTTTAAAGTTAAAATACATTCCAATTTTGCATGGAGGTAATTTACCAATGAGGTTACAAAAAAATCCAAAGTTAAGCCAGAAGATATTTAATAATGCTTACAAAAATATTACACCTTCAGAATATATTCAGTCTGAGTTTAAAAAGCAGGGCTTTAATAATTTATTATGTATTCCTAATTCTATAGAACTTAAAAACTATTCTTTTAAAGAAAGGGTTTTTGATAAACCGAAACTCCTTTGGGTGCGTTCTTTTTCAGAAATTTATAATCCATTATTGGCAATAGATGTTTTAAGTCTGTTACTTAAAGAAGGATTTGAAGCATCATTATGTATGGTTGGCCCTGAAAATGACGGTTCTCTTAAAAAAGCAAAAGAACATGCGCTTAAATTAAATATAGATGTTCAGTTTACAGGTAAACTATCTAAGAAAGAATGGATTCATTTATCTAAGAGTCATAATGTTTTTATTAATACCACAAATTTTGATAATATGCCAGTAAGTGTAATTGAAGCTATGGCATTAGGGTTACCAATTGTTTCTACTTTTGTTGGTGGGATGCCTTTTTTAATAGATCATAAAAAAGAAGGCATATTAGTTGATCCAAATAATATAAATGAGTTTTTCAAGGCATTAAAAGATATATTTGATAATACAGAAGATACTATTACAAGAGTTTTAAAAGCTAGAGAAAAAGTTGAAAATTATGATTGGGAAGTCGTTAAACAAAAATGGTTTAGTGTTTTGCAATGATATTTGGTTTTAGTTGAATTAACTTACTATATTTACAGTCTCTCAAAAAAAGCTCTTCGATAATGTCTAAAAAAGGGATTCATTTCAACATTTCCGAGCGTAAAGTGTTATTGCGTGTATTCGATATTGTTTCAATACTTCTTGTATTATACTTTGTAAGTAACACATTTGATTTTGTTTATTTTACAATTAATAAAGAAAACTGGAGGTGGGTATTTGTATTAATTCTATATATATCTTTATTCGGAACTATTTTTGAACTTTATGATTTACAAAAATCTAGTCGATTAGAAAAAGTAATAGCCAATATTATATTAACGGCATCGGTTACTGTTTTGTTTTATTTTTTAACACCATTTTTCACTCCTATTTTACCCGATAACAGATTACAAATTCTTTATTTTTATTTTGCGATATTGTGCGCTTTATTTTTTTGGCGATTAGCTTATATAACTTTTATAGTATCTCCCCGTTTTTATAAAAAGGTGTTAATAGTTGGTGAAACATCTAATATACAAACTATTGTAAAGGCGTTCAAAGGTGCAGATCCTAATTATAAAATAGTTGGTTTTATAAATTGTGAAGTAAGAAAATCGGCGAAGATTAAGTTTAAAGGAATAGTTGAATATAACCCTAAGCAAATTTATCAAGTTATAAAAGATGAAAATATATCTGAAATTGTTATTGCTAGTTATAATTCAGAATCGATAACTCAAGAAATTTATAAAGATCTTATAACCCTATTAGAAGGCGGCTTTTCAATAAAAGAATACACGCAGGTTTATGAAGATATGACTTACAGAGTACCAGTACAATTTGTTGGAAAAGATTTTTATAAATATTTCCCATTTAGTAGAAGTAATCAAAACAAAATGTATCAATTTTTTCACCGTTTTTTTGATGTTGTTATTTCTTTTTTAGGAGTTTTATGTGGGATAATCTTATTACCTTTTGTTTTTTTAGGTAATTTAATAGGTAACACAGGACCTCTGTTTTATTATCAAGAGCGTATAGGTAAAAACGGTAATCTTTTTAAAATTATTAAGTTTAGAACAATGGTAACTAATGCTGAAAAGAATGGAGCCGTTTGGGCAAAAAAGAATGATATTAGAATAACACCTTTTGGGAAGTTTTTAAGAAATTCTAGATTAGATGAAGTACCTCAGTTTTTAAATATTCTAAAAGGTGATATGAGTTTAATTGGTCCAAGACCAGAGCGACCTTATTTTGTTAGAGAACTATCACAAACCCTTCCTTTTTATGAAACTAGGCATATTATCAAACCTGGTTTAACGGGGTGGGCACAGGTAAACACTAGATACGGTTCTTCTGTAGATGATAGCTTGTTAAAACTTCAGTATGATTTATATTATATTAAACATAAAAGCTTTTTTCTAGATATTAATATCCTTATAAAAACAATTAGTACAATAATTTTCTTTAGAGGACAATAATTAAATTATTGTTTGTTGTAATGTTTTATTAAAAAAAGATATCTAATAAATAAGGCTATTAATAATGGTATTAACCCAATAGCGAATACTTGTACTCCCATGCACCAATGTAAGGTTAGTAAGCATAAAAGAATAACTAATAATTTCAAGTATTTTATAAACCAAATACTGATTCTCTTTTTGAAAAATTGACCTATAACAAAAAGGTTAATAGCACAAGCCCAAAGTAAGTTGTAGTTTTGGTGGGTGCCTTTGTGGTCGGTAGCAAACCAAAGGAGTAAAATAAGGATGCCAATAAGTCCAGTAATACTAAACAGAGTGATATCTAACCATTTACTTTGTCTGTTGTTTTTATAGTCTTTATAAGTGATAAAGATGATAAAGAAGCCAATAACACCAAAAATGAATAACGGACTCGTAAAAAAAGAATCTGTTTTTATGGTTTCTTTTTGAGTGTAAAGTGTTTTACTAGTTTTTACTAGCGGTGTATTTCCATTGTTTATTGTAGCTACTTCAAAGAATTGATATATGTTTTCTGGTAAAAACATATACTCTTCAGGAGTTGCTTTTTTATCAATTACAGATCCTAAAGCCACATCAATACCTATGCTTCCCCAAGAATTCCTGGTAACGTTTTCATATATTAAAGATCTAAACGTTTTTTCTTCATAATTTATAGGAAGTTTGAACTCAATGGTGTTGTTTACTGCGATTTTGGTAACATCTTTAATTTTAGTAGCACAATTATCAAAAAAGAATTCATATAAATAATTTCTATTTTCAGGTTTGTAATTATTAACTAAAAACTTAAAAAGCTTTTGTTTTTCAACATCTGAAAAGTTTAAAATTTGTTCTTTAACAGACCGATTTTGTTTTATGTAAAAACTTAGAAAGTCATAATAATTACTAGCTCCTAATGAATAATCTAATTTACCTCTTGCAAAATTTAAGTAGAAATTTGGTGCTTCAAAATCGAATCGACCATAATCATAGGTTTTATCCAAATTATTTAGCGGGTCTTTTATTCTAAAAGCACTATGTCCAAACGCATCATTTAATAAAGCACCAGGTCCAATAGTAAGTACACTTATTTCAGCTTCGTTAGATAATGCATTTTGTTGTGCATTTGTTATTTTAATAACTAATAAAAGAAATAATACAAGAAGAGTCTTTTTCATAATTAATTATTACCGAAAGATACTTAAATCTACTTTTAAAGAAAATACATTAGAATATAAAGCCACACTTTGATCGCCTATATCTGTAAAAGCATAATCTATTTGAATGCCATTATATTTAAACCCCAATCCAAAGCTAGGTTGAAAGCTTAATTGCTCGGTATTATCTATTTGTAATTCATTTTGAAAGTTACCTAAACCGGCACGTAAATAAACCATGTCTATATAGCCAAATTCAAAACCTAAAGCAGTATTAACACTTGCAAATGACGATGAAATGATATCATTGTTTTCTTCAAATCTTACATTTAAATTTACAGATGTTAAAAGGGTGTAATCGTAGTTGAAATCTACTAATTTAGAAATACCAATTTGTAATTTAGGAATGGTGATTTCAGTAGTTTCTGGAAGTTCTTGGTTTTGGCCTTCTACCGCGTTTTGTACTTTAGCAAATTCTGTTTCATCTATAGCCCAAGCGTTAAAAGTTGTTGTTATATCGCGTGCCATGATTCCGAATTTCCAATCGTTTTCAGTTTCAAACTGAATACCTAAATCGAAACCAAATCCCCAAGACGATGCAAAATCCCCAATAATACGTCTAATAACTTTCGCATTTACACCGTAATTAAGCCCTTGAACAGGAAGCTCTCTTGCATAAGAAAATGTAAGTCCGTAATCGGCAGTAGAGAACAGGCTAATTCTATCGTAATTAATATTACCTTGTTCATCAATAAGTTGTGTGGTATTTAAAATATCATCAACTGCAAAGCGAATTAATGAAACACCAATAGCACTTCTGTCATCCAAAGGCATGGCATAAGCTGCGTAATCATAATTAGCAATATTAGCAAAGTAGCTAGAATGCATTAAAGCTAATTGATTGTCTTCAAGTTTTAGTAACCCTGCAGGGTTCCAGTAACCAGAATTTACATCGGCAGAATGAGAAGTCACAGCACTACTCATACCTAGAGCTGCAGCATCAACACCAATATTCATAAACTCATTAGAGTATTTTCTAGCGGTTTGACTAAATATTGATATTGATATTATATAAAATAATACCGTTATAAAAGGTTTCAATCGCAATTTTTTTACAAAGATGCACATAATTTACAATCTTTAAAACTTCAAATTGTAATAGATATTGTTTAATACTTGTTTTAGACGTAAATTGTTTATTATTTTTACAAAAACAAATTTCAAAATATGAAGCAATATATTCCGAATGCATTAACTCTTTTGAATCTTTTCTGTGGATGTATTGCTGTTCTTTTTGCTGTTAATAACAATTTTATAACTGCATCATTATTTGTGTTTTTAGGTGTTTTTTTCGATTTCTTTGATGGTTTTGCAGCACGTAAACTAAATGTACAGAGCGAGTTAGGAGTACAGTTAGATTCGCTTGCAGATATGGTTACTAGCGGATTAGTGCCAGGTATTGTGATGTATAAGTTATTAGAAATTGTAGAATCAGATTGGGGAGAAGTAGATTTATCTGAAGGTTTTGCATTGCCTCTTGTTCCGCTTTTAGGTTTAATAATTACCTTAGCATCAGCATACCGGTTAGCTAAATTTAATATTGATACAGAACAGCAAAATTATTTTAAAGGTTTGCCTACCCCTGCAAACACTTTACTTATAGTTTCATTTCCATTAATAATAGAATTTCAAAATAGCGATGTTATAAATGCCATAATTCTTAATAAATGGTTTTTACTAAGTGTAACAATATTGAGCTGTTGGCTACTAAATAGTAATATTAAATTATTTGCATTAAAATTTAAAGATTGGGGGTTTAAAGCTAATGCTACCCGTTACATCTTTGTAATTTTATGTTTGGTATCGTTAATAGTTTTACAATTTGCAGCTATTCCATTAATTATAGTTTTATACATATTCATGTCTGTTTTAGACAATTTAACTTCTAAATAATAATCATGCTCGAAATTATTTTTACACTATTTATGCTCGTTTTGTTACAAGCTGTTTTAGGATTTGACAACCTTTTATATATCTCTTTAGAATCAAAAAAAGCACCTGAGCTTGATAGAAAAAGAGTAAGAAAAGTGGGGATTCTTATTGCTATTGCTTTAAGAATTGTGTTGTTGTTTGTGTTAGTATCTATCATTGATTTTTTTCAAGATCCATTTTCTTTTTTATCAGGAGAGATTAAAGATGTTGCAAGTTTTGCTTTTAATGGTCATAGCATAATAGTATTAGCAGGAGGAGCCTTTATTATTTATACAGCAATAAAAGAGATTTGGCATATGATTTCTAAACACGATTTAAGTGATGCCGTTGGAGACGATGGAAAAGGTGCTAAAACTTCAAATGCAGTAATTTTTAGTATTGTTTTAATGAACCTTGTGTTTTCTTTTGATTCTATATTGGCAGCCATTGGTTTAACTAGTGAAATAGATAATGCTACAACTGCGTTTATAGTTATGGCAATTGCTATTGTAATTAGTGGTTTACTTATGCTGTTTTTAGCCGATAAAATTTCAGAATTCTTAACTAAAAATAGAATGTATGAAGTACTTGGTTTATTTATTTTGTTTATTGTAGGTATTATGTTGGTAACAGAAGGTGGGCATTTAGCACATTTAAAGTTATTTGGAGAGCCAATAGAATCTATGAGTAAAACAACCTTCTACTTCGTAATAGCTATTTTGGTAATTACGGATGTTGTTCAAGGGCGCTATCAAAAGAAGTTATTAAAAGAACAGTCTCAAGAATCTCATAAGTAACCTTAGTTTATATGCAAGACATTAAATATCCAGTAAACTTTAAATTTAATATTGGTACTCTAGCTAACGATTTTACGGCAAAAGATTCTTTAGGAATTACAATAGCCTTTGTAAAGCAGAAAATGTTTAAACTAAAAGAAGATGTTCTAGTTTATAATGACGAAAGTAAGCAACATATACAATATAGAATTAAAGCAGATAGATGGATTGATTTTTCTGCAGCATATAGTATAAAAGATAAAGACGGTAAAGAAATAGGTAAAGTTGCTAGAAAAGGATGGAAATCTATTTGGAAAGCCGAGTATGAGTTGATAGATCAGCATCAAAAACTTCAATATCATATTAGAGAAGATAATGCATGGGTTAAAGTACTTGACTCTTTAATTGGAGAAATTCCAGTTTTAAGTTTTTTTACAGGCTATCTTTTTAATCCAAGTTATAGTGTACTTGATTTAAATGATAAACCTATTGTAAGGTTGAAAAAAGAACCTTCTTTCTTCGGAAGAAAATTTGAATTATCCAAACTTAATGATATCGATTCTGATGATGAAGAACGTGTTATTTTAGGATTAATGATGATGGTGCTTTTAGAAAGAAGAAAGGGGTAATGTTTTTAGTTTTTGTGGTGAGATCATGAATATATTGCAGTTGATTAAAAAAAATCTTTATAAGAGTAGAGGTTTGAAAGAATTATGAATAAAGTTAGAACATCTTATCTCATAATCATAGTTAAATGTTTTGTTGGGCTTTTAGTAGGTGTTTTGTGTTATTATATTTATAATTATAGAATAGTAAATGAACGTTTAAAAACAGTTATAGTTACTGTTGAAAACATAAAATGTCAGGATATTTCGGAGAATGGTTATAAAAGTGATTTAAAAGTAAATTATAAAGACTGCATCTATACGTTGAAAACTAATTGGGTTATTTGTGAATCAGTTAAAAGTAAGGATACAATTATTCTTTATTTTGACGAAGTAGATAATAAAATGTATAGTATAAACGAATTTTTTTATTATCATTAAATCATAATTTTAATCGCGAATTTTCTTTTTACGCAGCTCAAAATTCTGACCTAAATATACTTTACGTACCATTTCATCATTGGCCAGTTCTTCAGGTTTCCCAGCTTTAAGAATACTTCCTTCAAACATAAGATAGGTTCTATCTGTAATAGCAAGCGTTTCTTGTACGTTATGGTCTGTAATAAGAATACCAATGTTCTTTTTGGTAAGTTGTGCTACAATACGTTGAATATCTTCAACAGCAACAGGGTCTACACCTGCAAAAGGTTCATCAAGTAAAATAAAACTAGGATCGGTTGCTAAAGCACGAGCAATTTCAGTACGACGACGTTCTCCACCCGATAATAAATCGCCTCTACTTTTTCTAATATGACCTAAACCAAACTCTTCAATAAGTGATTCCATTTTATGAAGTTGCTCTTTTTTGCTCAGTTTGGTGAGTTGTAGGACACTTAAAATATTATCTTCAATACTTAGTTTTCTAAAAACCGATGCTTCTTGAGCCAAATAACCAATACCATTTTGTGCACGCTTGTACATTGGGTATTTAGTAATTTCAGTGTTATCTAAAAAAATATGACCGCCATTAGGCTTAATTAATCCAACAATCATGTAAAAGGATGTTGTTTTTCCAGCACCATTAGGTCCTAAAAGACCAACGATTTCTCCTTGTTTTACTTCAAGAGAAACATCTTTTACAACTTTACGTCCGCTGTAGGACTTCATTAAATTTTCGGCTCTTAAAATCATATTTTATATACTGAACGCTAAAAATAGTAAAATCATATACACTATTGTAGCAGATGGTTTAATTTATATTTTGTTTAACTAAGTTGTTTTTCTTTTCGTTTTTGATTTCTAATTACAATTTTAGAAATATAAATACTTACTTGATATAGAATAAGTATAGGAACAGCAACAATTACTTGACTTGCAATATCTGGTGGTGTAATAATTGCAGATAGAATTAATACGCCTACTAAAGCAAATTTTCTGTATTTACGTAAAATCTGTGGTGTAACTAAACCAACTTTTGTAAGGAAATATATGACTATAGGTAATTCGAAAATTAAACCTGAAGCTAATACAGAAGATCTTACTAACCCAATAATTGAACTTATATCTATTTGATTATCTACTTTAGTAGATATGCTGTAGTTTGCTAGGAAATTAATAGAAAGCGGAGTGATAATATAATATCCAAATAAAGCACCTAAAAAGAATAAAAGTGAACAAATAATAATGAAGCCACGAGAATGTTTTCGTTCGTTTTCATGTAAACCAGGGCTTATAAATTTCCATAGTTGATAAATAACATAAGGAAATGAAATAATAAAACCACCTAAAACTGCTGTCCATATATCTGCAGAAAACTGTCCTGCCATGGTTCTGTTTTGAAGTATCATTGGCATTTTGCTATTGCAAAAAGAGGTTTCAACATTTAAAAGCTGTCCTGTTTTGCATAAAAACTCATAAGTTGGAAAATCCATTTCTAATGGCGCAAAAACAATAGCATCAAAAACAAACCTGCTAAAAATAAATACTAAAGAACCAACAATTACTACTGCTAAACATATTCTAATTAAATGCCAACGTAAATCTTCAAGATGGTCTAAAAAAGACATCTCATTTATGTTCTTTTTTGCCATTATATAATACCTTCTTTTATTAAGTCGTGTAGGTGAACAACACCAGCATACTTGCCATTTTCTTCAACTAAAATTTGAGAAATGTCATTAGCTTCCATGATTTCTAAGGCATCAACAGCCATAGCATCAGCATTAATGCTTTTAGGATTTGTTCCCATAATATCTTTAGCTGATAGTTTAGAGAAATCATCAACTTTGGTTAACATTCTACGTAAATCACCATCGGTAATAATACCAATAATTTTTTCATCTTCAGTTACAGCAGTAACCCCAAGTCTTTTTTTAGTTATTTCTATAATAACCTCTTTTATGCTGGTATTCAAGTTTACACTTGGTTTTTCGTTTACAGAAGAAATATCTTTAACTCTTAAATAGAGTTTTTTACCTAACGCACCACCTGGGTGATATTTAGCAAAATCGTTACTAGAAAATCCACGTAATTCTAATAAACAAACAGCAAGCCCATCACCAATAACTAATTGAGCAGTTGTACTTGTGGTAGGTGCTAAATTATTTGGGCAAGCTTCTTTCTCAACATAAGAACTTAAAATAAAGTTAGCTTGCTCGCCTAAAAAAGATTCTGAATTACCCGTAATAGCAATAATTTTATTATTAGCTCTTTTTATTAAAGGAATAAGTACTTTAATTTCGGGTGTATTGCCGCTATTTGATATACAAATAACAACATCATCTTTAAGAATAAGTCCTAAATCTCCATGTATAGCTTCGGCAGCATGCATAAAAACCGAAGGTGTTCCAGTAGAATTTAAAGTGGCAACAATTTTATTTGCTATTATAGCACTTTTACCAATACCAGTAATTATAACACGTCCTTTAGAATTGTAAATTAGATTTACGGCATCTGCAAAATCATCATTTACTAGGCTTGATAAATTTAAAATGGCTTTACTTTCCATTTCAATAGTTTGCTTAGCGATTTTAATAATGGAATTTTTGCTGTTCAAAATTTATTATTTTATAATTGTTGATCCTTTTAAAGATTTTATTATCTTTAAATGTTAGTCAAATTAAATTTTTATTGTAATTTGAAATTTCGTTACAAAACTAACGAAAAAAATATGAGGGTTCTCAAAATGCACTATTAAATTGGTAATTGAAAAATCGTTTTTTTAAGGTGTATTAAACTAGTGAAAATAAATTTTTATAAAATTCATGTCAATAGCAAAAACTGATTTGCATTCTGCATTAAAAAAATATTTTGGATTTAATAAATTCAAAGGTCTTCAAGAAGGTGTTGTTGAAAGTATCATGTCTAAAAACCATACGTTTGTAATAATGCCAACTGGTGGCGGTAAGTCACTTTGTTATCAATTACCGGCGTTAATGCAAGAAGGTACAGCCATTGTAGTGTCTCCTTTAATAGCTTTGATGAAAAATCAAGTCGATGCTATTAGAGGTATTTCAAATGAAGAGGGTATAGCACACGTATTAAATTCGTCATTAAATAAAACTGAAGTTAAGCGTGTAAAAGAAGATATAGTAAATGGTGTAACCAAATTACTTTATGTGGCACCAGAATCGCTAACAAAAGAAGAGAATGTAGAGTTTTTACGTTCTGTAAAAGTGTCTTTTTTAGCTATAGATGAAGCACATTGTATTAGTGAATGGGGGCATGATTTTAGACCAGAGTATAGAAATTTACGTCATATTATAAAGCGTATAGGTGATAATATTCCAATTATTGGATTAACAGCTACAGCGACGCCCAAAGTACAAGAAGATATTATAAAAAACTTAGGTATTAATGGCGCTACTACATTTAAAGCTTCTTTTAATAGACCAAATTTGTATTATGAAGTAAGGCCTAAAACAAAAAATGTAGATGCTGATATTATTCGTTTTGTAAAACAGAATGATGGTAAATCTGGGATTGTTTATTGTCTAAGCAGAAAACGTGTTGAAGAATTAGCACAAGTGTTACAAGTTAATGGTGTAAAAGCTGTACCATATCATGCCGGTTTAGATGCAAAAACAAGATCAAGTCATCAAGATAAGTTTCTTATGGAAGATGTAGATGTTGTTGTAGCTACCATTGCATTTGGTATGGGAATAGATAAACCCGATGTTCGTTTTGTAATTCATCATGATATTCCTAAAAGTATTGAAAGTTATTATCAAGAAACCGGAAGAGCAGGACGTGATGGAGGTGAAGGACATTGTTTAGCTTATTATGCATATAAAGATATTGAAAAGCTAGAAAAATTCATGTCTGGTAAGCCAGTAGCAGAGCAAGAAATTGGACAAGCCTTATTGCAAGAAGTGGTTGCATTTGCCGAAACTTCAATTTCCAGACGTAAATTTATTTTACATTATTTTGGAGAAGAGTTTGATAATGAAACAGGAGACGGTGGCGATATGGATGATAATGTACGCCATCCTAAAAAGCAACATGAAGCCCAAGATGATGCACAGCTTTTGTTAGAAACCATTCAAAATACTAATGAGAAATATAAATCTAAAGATTTAGTTAGTGTAATTATAGGTAAAGAAAATGCGTTAATTAATTCTCATAGAACTAATGAACAACCTTTCTTCGGAAAAGGTAAAGAGAAAGATAATAAGTATTGGATGGCACTATTAAGGCAAGTATTAGTTGCAGGTTATCTTAAAAAAGATATAGAAACTTACGGTGTTATTAAATTAAATGAATCTGGAAAAGAATTCGTTAAAAAACCTCAGTCGTTTATGATGACCGAAGACCATATTTTTGAAGGCGAACAAGAAGATGGTTCTATAATTACAGCATCTAAAGGAAGTGGAGCTGTTGCAGATGAGGTTTTAATGGGGATGCTGAAAGATTTGCGTAAAAAGAATGCAAAGAAACTAGGTGTCCCACCATTTGTTATTTTTCAAGACCCATCGTTAGAAGATATGTCTTTAAAATACCCAATTAATCTTACCGAATTAGCTAATGTACATGGTGTTGGAGATGGAAAAGCCAAAAAATATGGTAAAGATTTTGTCGCATTAATTTCAAATTATGTTGATGAAAATGATATTGTGCGTCCAGATGATTTAGTTGTAAAATCTACAGGAAGTAATTCTGCTAATAAATTATATATCATTCAAAATATTGATAGAAAATTACCATTAGATGATATAGCATCTTCTAAAGGCATGTCTATGGAAGACTTTATTAAAGAAATGGAAGTTATTGTTTATTCTGGTACAAAGCTGAATATAGATTATTGGATTCAAGATATTCTAGATGAAGATCAGCAAGAAGAAATTCATGATTATTTTATGGAATCTGAGACTGATAACATTGATGCAGCAATTGAAGAGTTTGATGGCGATTATGACGATGAAGAACTTCGTTTATACCGTATCAAGTTTATTAGCGAAGTAGCAAACTAAACTTTACACTTCTAACTTCGTACTTCACACTTTGTTTTATATCTTTGCAGCTACTTAAAAATTAGAACAATGCAAGACGGTTTATACGCAAAATTTAATACAACAAAAGGAGAAATTCTTGTAGCTTTAGAATATCAAAAAACACCAGGTACAGTAGGTCACTTTGTAGCTTTAGCTGAAGGAAACTTAGAAAACAAGGTTAAACCTCAAGGAACACCATATTATAATGGTTTAAAGTTTCATAGAGTAATTCCAGATTTTATGATTCAAGGTGGTTGTCCACTTGGAACAGGAACTGGAGATCCAGGACATAAATTTGATGATGAGTTTCATCCAGATTTAAAACACGACGGACCTGGTGTTCTTTCTATGGCAAATGCAGGACCAGGAACTAATGGAAGTCAGTTTTTTATAACGCATGTTGAAACTGCTTGGTTAGATAATAAACATACTGTTTTTGGTAAAGTACAATCAGGGCAAGATGTTGTTGACGCTATTGCTCAAGGCGATCTTATTGATACTTTAGACATTTTAAGATTTGGAGCTGATGCTGAAGCTTTTAATGCTGTTGAAGCTTTTAGAACTTTTGAAGGTTCTAGAGAAGCAAAATTAGCAGAAGCAAAAGCTGCAGCCGAAGCAGCTTTAGAAAAAATTGCTTCTGGTTTTAATAAAACAGATAGTGGTTTACGCTATCAAATTATTCAAGAAGGTTCTGGTGTAAAAGCCGAAAAAGGAAAAACAGTATCTGTACATTATAAAGGACAATTAACTGATGGAACCGTGTTTGATTCATCATACAAACGTAATCAACCAATCGATTTTCAATTAGGTGTTGGACAAGTTATTCCAGGTTGGGATGAAGGTGTAGGTTTATTAAAAATAGGAGATAAAGCTCGTTTTGTAATCCCTAGTCATTTAGCTTACGGAAGTGCTGGTGCTGGAGGCGTAATTCCACCAGATGCTACTTTAATTTTTGATGTAGAGTTAATGAATGTAAAATAACATTCAGGGAAAATATACTTTTTAAAAGCACTCAATTATTGGGTGCTTTTTGGTTACATAAACTAAGTAATACTTTGTTTATCGATTATATTTTTTTAATAGTTCTTTATCAAATATTTTTAAAGTATGGTAAGTGTAAAAAATACGTATATATATTCAGAAATTATAAAAGAGTTTAATTACCCCTTCGGAGATATATTTATTTTTGATGGATTTATTATTTCAGAAATAAATAGAGGTGTTGTTTTTAATTGGGACAATCATGGTAAAATAATAACAGAAGATATCTCTTGTTTTTTAGGAACTAATGGTAACGATTTAGTATATATTTCTAACAGGATTAATTCTTATTCTTTAGTTGCTTCAGATTGGTTAAAGTTTTTTAAACATAGCTACTTTTTAAAATCGTATTTGGTAGTATCTACTGATAAGATTAAAACTTTAAATTCTATGATTGAAAGCTTGTTTTTTAAAGATAGAATTAAGCGTTTTAATAGTTTGTATGCTGCAATAAATTTTGTTAGAAAAGGAGTTCTTGAAGTTGCCTAACAATTTCTATATTTGTTTTTATGACAGAGAAAGAACTACAGTTACTTAAATATCCAATAGGTCAATTTGATTGCCCAACAAATATTTCTAAAGAGCATATTGCAAGTTGGATTTCCATTTTAGAGCATTTTCCTGATAAGTTAGAAAATCTTGTTAAAGATTTAACCAACGAACAGTTGGATACAGTTTATAGACCTGGAGGCTGGGCAATAAGACAAGTCGTACATCACTTGTCAGATAGTCATCATCATAGCTATACACGTTTTAAATGGGCTTTAACAGAAGGTAAACCTGTTATTAAAGCATATCATGAAGAACGATGGGCCGAATTAATAGATTCTAAAATAGCACCAATAGAGATGTCTTTATTGCATTTAAAAGCTATTCACACTAAGCTAGTGTATTTGCTTAAAACGTTCAATGAGTCTGATTTAAATAGATGTTTTATACATCCTGAAACGAATAGCGAAGTTTTATTAAGTTTTAATATTGGAAATTATGCATGGCATAGCAGCCATCATTATGCACATATAGAAAATGTGCTAAAACGTAATAATTGGATTTAAATATTTGTTTATGATTAGAAAGGTTCATATAGATGATGCACAAGAACTTCTAAATATTTATAATTATTATGTTTTAAATACGGTAATAACTTTTGATTTAGAGGTTTCAAAATTAAATTCTTTTACTAAAAAAATAATAGATATTAAAGCAGAATTTCCTTTTATTGTTTATCAGGAAGCGGGTGAAATTTTAGGATATGCCTATGGAAGTAAGTTTAGAGCAAGACCTGCTTATAACTATACTGTAGAAACTACAGTTTATGTAAAACATGGAGCACACGGAAAACAAATTGGAACAAAGCTATATAAAGAGTTGTTAAAGCTATTAAAGCAAAGTCATTTTCATATAGCTTTAGGAGTGTTAACTATTCCTAATGAGCCAAGTATTAAATTACATGAAAAGTTTGGTTTTAATCAAGTGGCTCATTTAAAAGAAGCTGGATTAAAATTTGGTAAATGGCATGATATAGGATTTTGGCAATTAAAATTTTAATTACTTCCATTTTATATTACAACCAATACTAGGTTTTTGAATGGCTGTGTTTTCTTTGTCTTCAATTATACAATCTAGAGCATGTTTTAAATCGTTGCCAGTTACAGGGAGTCCGTTTCCTGGTCTAGAGTCGTCTAATTGTCCTCTATAAATAAGTTTTAGTTCTTTATTAAAAAGATATAAATCTGGCGTGCAAGCCGCATCATAAGCTTTTGCAACTTCTTGATATTGATCATATAAATAAGGAAAAGGGTAACCTTCATTTTTAGCTAGAACTTTCATTTTTTCAGGGCTATCTTGTGGATAGTTGACAACATCGTTACTAGAAATAGCTATAAATTGAATGCCCTTTAGCCTATAATCATTGGCAATTTCTACTATTTTTGAATTTATATGAATTACAAACGGACAATGGTTACATATAAACATAATAACAGTACCTGTACTTCCTTTTAGTTGTTGAAGCGATAAAATACTGTCAGATACGGTGTCCAACAAATTAAAATCGGGTGCTTGGGTTCCTAAAGGAATCATATTTGAAGGAGTGTTTGCCATAATAAGAATTTTTAACAAAGTTCGTGATTATTTGTATTTTTAGGCAATGAACGATACAATAACTTTCGAAGATTTTACAAAAGTAGATTTACGAGTAGGAACCATTTTAGAAGTGAATGATTTTCCTGAAGCACGCAATCCAGCATACCAACTAATTATTGATTTTGGAGATTTAGAAATAAAAAAAACATCGGCTCAAATAACAACGCTTTATAAAAAGGAAGATTTACTTAAAAAACAAATAGTAGCTGTTGTTAATTTTCCTAAAAAGCAAATTGCTAAGTTTATGAGTGAGTGTTTGGTTTTAGGTGCCGTAAATGGAAAAGATGTTGTTTTATTAAATCCCGAGTGCAAAGTTAAAAATGGTAGTATGGTTGCATAGCTTTAATTGCAGCTAAAAACATAAAAAAATCCGCTACATTAAAATGTAACGGATTTTTAGTATAAATGAAATTATTGGATTTAATTATATATCGTCAAAATCTACATCTGTAAAACTTTCAGTTGTTTCAGTGCCTTCTGTTTCTGTAGCTATAGGTGCATTATTATACTCCTTCTTAAAGTCTTTTTGATGACGCTCACTAATCACTTCATTTCCTTTTTCATTTATAATGTAGTCTGTCATTTCTGCTAAAATCTCTTTAAATTCAGAAAAATCTTCTTTATAAATATAAATTTTATGTTTTTTATAATGAAAAGATCCATCATCGTTAGTGAATTTTTTACTTTCAGTAATTGTTAGATAATAATCTTCTGCTTTAGTAGCTCTTACATCAAAAAAATAAGTGCGTCTTCCTGCTCTTAATACTTTTGAAAAAATTTCTTCTTTCTCCATCATATCATAATTATTCATAGTGTTGTTTTGAGATTTATGCGATTAGCATTTGTATACCAAAAATCTAAAAAAAACCAATACTAACCAACAAATATTGTAGTTTCTTTTTGAAATATTACTATTTAGTGCTAAAAGCATAAAAAAAGCAAATGGAATAATTAGGTGTTTTTAATTGTCAAAATTTAATTTGAAACAGTTTCACTTAATTGTTTTAAGTAAAGGTGTTTGTAGTAACCATCTGCGTTAATAAGTGATTCATGTGTGCCTTCTTGTGCGATTTCTCCGTTATCTAAAACAATGATTTTGTCGGCATTTTTAGCCGAAGAAATTCTATGGCTTACTATAATTGTTGTTTTACCTTCAGACAATTTATTGAGGTTATTTAGTATTTTTTCCTCTGTTTCGGTATCTACTGCCGATAAGCAATCGTCAAATAATAAAATTTCAGGAGATTTTATAATGGCTCTAGCAATAGATATACGCTGTTTTTGTCCTCCAGAAAGCGTAATACCACGTTCTCCTAAAATAGTATCGTAACCATTATTAAACTTAATAATATTTTTATGGACTTGAGCGTTTTTAGCAGCTTCAATAACATTAGCATCGGTGGCATCTTCTTTTCCAAACTTGATGTTGCTTTTTATAGAATCGGAAAATAAGAAGGCATCTTGTGGGACATAACCAATAGCGTTTCTTAAACTTGTTAAGTTATGCTTGTCAATTTCTATATTATTAATGTTAATGCTGCCATTATCAATATCATAAAGTCTTCCTATTAAATCTAATACAGTAGATTTTCCGGATCCTGTTTTACCAATAATAGCAAGTGTTTCGCCTTCTTTTACACTAAAGCTAATATTGTTTAAAGCCTGAATGTTAGTATCATCATAAGTAAACGATACATTTTTAAAGCTAATATCACCTGTAATTTCAGTTTGAGTTTCAATAGTGTTTTTAATTTCTGGTTCAATTTTTAAAAACTCATTTATCCGTTTTTGTGAAGCTTCTGCTTGTTGTACAATAGAAGTTACCCAACCTACAGTTGCTACTGGCCATGTAAGCATGTTTACGTACATAATAAATTCTGCAATAGTACCGAGGCTTTCAATCTCCCCATTAATATATTGCATGCCACCTATGTAAATAACTAATAAGTTACTAATACCTATAAGAAGTATCATCATAGGGAAAAACCAAGCCTGTACTTTTGCTAAGCTAATTTGTTTTTCTTTACTAGTAGCTGCTAATTCGTTAAATTTTGTAGATGTTAAAGGCTCAATACCATAAGCTTTAATAACTGAAATACCACTAAAAGACTCTTGTGTATAAGTTGATAACTTTGATAAATATTGCTGAACAATAGTACTTCTTTGATGTATTTCTTTACTTAATTTATAAATTACTATAGATAGAATAGGTAATGGAACAATGGTGTAAAGCGCTAGTTTAGGAGCGGTATTAAACATGTAAATTAATGCTATTACAAAAAGTGTAATCGTATTTATGCTATACATAATGGCAGGACCAACATACATACGTACACGCATTACATCTTCGCTTATCCGATTCATTAAATCGCCTGTTCTATTTTTTTTGTAAAAATTTAAAGAAAGCTTTTGGTACTGGGCATAAATCTCGTTTTTTAAATCGTATTCTATATATCGAGACACGTTTATAATGGCTTGTCTCATAAAAAAAGTAAGAATACCTCCAACAATGGCAGCACCAATAATGTAAAGTATAATTAGGGCTAGTTCACTTTCAATAGTTGCTCCTTGGGTAACATCTCCTGCTTTATATTTTTCTACTACCACAAAAATTTCTCTAACCAATCGTGGTGTAAAAAGCAAAAATATTCGAGCAACAATTGTGATAACAATACCTGTTAAAAGGTGCACCTTGTATTTTAAAAAATATTTATTTAGATGTTTTAATTCTTTCATTAATAAATTTAGAGATTCACTTTTATGTATAAAAAAATGTGAGAGCACAAATATAAAGGTTTATAACAAAACACATCTTCGTATTAACATTTAGTATATGTTAAATATACTTTAAAATCTATTAGATAATAAAGTAAATAATATGAAGTAGTTTTTTAAAATAATATTATTTTTGCCGAACGGAATTAATGATAATTACGTTTTTTAAAATTTAAGTTCTTTTTTATTATGCTAAACAGAAGACATATTCGCGTAAAGGTAATGCAAACTATGTATGCTTTTAAAGGTAGTGAAAGTGATGACCTAAGTAAAGATCAAAAGTTTTTATTGTTTAGTATAGATAATATGTACAACTTGTACCTACTATTAATATCGTTATTACTTGAAGTTCAAAAAAGAGCAGAAAACGATTTACAAAAAAAACAACAGAAACATCTAGCAACTAAAGAAGATAAAGATCCTAATAGGAAATTTGTTAACAATCAATTATTGCTGTTGCTTAAAAATAACCTAGAATTAAAAGATAGGTTAGATGCTTATAAAATAAATAACTGGGAGCTTGATAGTGAGTATGTGGATGTTATTTTTAAAGCCATTGTATCTAGCGATTTGTATAAAGAGTATATGCAAACTAAGGTGTCAGATTTTAAGGAAGATAAAGCATTTCTTGTTGATGTTTTTAAAGATATTATGGCGCCTAACGAGAAGCTTTACGAATATCTTGAAGATAAAAATTTAACTTGGTTAGATGATTTACCTACAGTAAATACTGCTATTTTAAAAATACTAAGAAAATCTAAAGCGAGTTCGCCAGATCATCATTTTACGCCTAAACTTTATAAAGATATTGAAGATAAACAATATGCTATCGATTTATTTAGAAAAACGCTTTTAAATAGATCGGCCATTAATAAAGAAATTGAAGGTAAAACTCAAAATTGGGAATCAGATCGTATTGCAAATGTTGATTATGTATTGTTGCAAATGGCTATTTGCGAGTTAAAAAACTTTTCGTCAATTCCTGTAAAAGTAACTATTAATGAGTATTTAGAGATAGCAAAAGAGTATTCAACACCTAAAAGCAGTATTTTTATTAATGGTATTTTAGATAAGCTAGTAAAAGAGTATGAAGAAGCAGGGGTTTTAAATAAGATTGGGCGCGGATTAATGTGATTTTCTGTTATTGGAGATGATAAAAGTTTTTAATAGATTAAATAATTGTTATTTTTACAACTTTAATATTAAACAGTTTTTAAAATGAAAAAAGTTATATTAGGATTAACTACTTTATGTGTTATTTTATTTGTTTCTTGTAAAGAAAATGCAGCAAAAAAGATTGAAGAAAGTAATGTTGTTGCAGCAGCAGAAAGAGATGCGAATTCAGCTAAATTTCCAGTTATAGAGTTTGATAAAACAGAGCATGATTTTGGTGAAATTGAAGCAAAATCACCTCAAGAAACTACATTTGCGTATACAAATACAGGTGATGCACCACTTGTTGTTACTAATATAAAAAGTTCTTGTGGTTGTACAATCCCCGAAAATTGGAGTAGAGAACCTTTAGCACCTGGAGAAACATCAAGCTTTTTAGTGAAGTTTAGTGGAGCAGGATCTAATAAAGTAACAAAAACAATTACAGTAACAGCTAATACTGAAAAGGGGTCAGAAATAGTAAAAATAACAGCATTTGTAAAACCAGACCCAAATGCTAAACTTAAAGCAGTACCAGCTGCTCACTAAATAAAAAAGAATATTATGGGAGAAGGAATAGGGCAATTTTTGCCGTTTATATTAATGTTTGTAGTTGTGTATTTCTTTATGATTGCACCTCAAATGAAACGAGCAAAAAAAGAGAAAAAATTTGCAGCCGAATTAAAACGTGGTGATAAAGTTATTACCAAAAGCGGATTACATGGTAAAATAGCAGAGCTAAATGATAAAGATAACAGTTGTGTTATTGAAACAATGGCTGGAAAATTAAAGTTTGACAGAAGTGCTATTTCTATGGAAATGAGCACAAAACTTAATGCTCCTGTAAAATAAGGAAATAAAAAAGTGTTGATTAAAAAAAGCTTCCAATTTGGAAGCTTTTTTTTATGAGATATGTTTTTAAATTATGATAAAAGCCCTTCGATAGAAAGATAGCGTTCTCCAGTATCATAATTCATTGTTAGAATGGTTTCTTCTCCTTTTATATTCTGTAATTGTTTCCTAACAGCAGCTAGAGAGGCTCCAGTAGAAATACCAACTAAAATACCTTCTGTAGTTGCTATGTTTTTAACTTCAGCAAAAGCTTCTTCTTTGGTTATTCTAATAGCACCATCAATTATTTTAATATTAAATACTTCAGGAATAAATCCAGGCCCAATACCTTGAAGTGGGTGTGGTCCAGGTTCGCCTCCAGAAATTACAGGAGAATCATTTGGCTCAACAGCAAATACTTTTAAGTTCGGAAATTTTTCTTTTAAAACTTCAGACATACCAGTAATATGTCCACCAGTACCAACACCTGTAATTAAATAATCTAAGCCTTCAGGGAAATCTTTAATAATTTCTAAAGCAGTTGTGTTGCGATGTATTTCTGGGTTTGCTTGGTTTGTAAATTGAGATGGCATCCACGCATTTTTATTGTTAGCAACCATTTCATTTGCTTTTGCAATTGTACCTCCTAAGCCTAATTCTTTAGGGGTTAGTACAAGGTTAGCGCCATAAGCTGCCATAAGTGCGCGTCGTTCAACAGACATCGATTCTGGCATAACTAATGTAAGTTTATATCCTTTTACAGCTGCAACCATAGCTAAACCAATTCCTGTGTTTCCAGAGGTAGGCTCAATAATTTCGGTGTCTTTAGTTAAAAGGTTTTTCTTTTCAGCATCTTCAATCATAGATAAAGCAATTCTATCCTTAATGCTTCCTCCAGGGTTTGATTTTTCAAGTTTCATCCAAACATTCTCATTTGGAAATAATTTGCTTAATCGCACAACAGGTGTATTGCCTATGCTTTCTAAAATATTATTGATTTTCATGATGATTTATGTGTTTAGTTGTTAGTAACTATGGTGATTTTTGATTTTAATAAATATAATTTAAATTTTTTATAAATTTAAGTTTGTGTTTGTTTTTAAAACAGTACAAAAAAATCTGTAATGGAAATCACAGATTTTTTAAATTTTAAAATATAAGTATTAAGCTTTTTTCTGCTTATTAATTTCGTCTTGTAACTGGCGTCTTACTTTTTGTTCCCGTTCTAAAGCAACTTTCCGATGTTCTTCAAATTCTTCTTCAATTTCTTCAAGAGCTTTTTTAGCTTCTTTAGTAATAGTATTACTGTTTTTAAACTTATAAATAAAGAAAAGTAGCATAGCAAATAAACCAGCAATAATAGCCCACATAAGAACATTATAACCCGATTTACTCATTTGAATACCAAATAACGACATGCTGTTTTTTTCAGTTTCTGTCTTGTCTAAATCTGTTTGTGTATTTGTTAGGTTAGATTTTAAATCTGTAATTTCTTTAGCTTGTTTTTTTACAATAGCTTGCGTATCACTTAAATTTTTATGAATAGTTTTTAAGGAGTCAATAGTGTGATTTCTTAAAGTAAGAAGCATATTAAGTTTTACAGCTTCATACATTTGACCATTTGTTCCTCTGAAATTCCCCGACTTTTTAAGTACGTATTCAAATTGATTGTTAATGGTGCCTCTGTTTAGAGATAAGTTGTCTTCATTGGTATTTGATTGAGAAAACGATGTTGATGTTATAATAAAAAGAAAGGCTATAGTTAGATATTTAATAGATTTCATTTAAGATTGGTTTAATTTGGTTTCGTTTGGTTTTACGAAGTTATAAAATATTGTTTATTAAAGCATAGCATAATTAATAAAAAGCCTCACTAGGTGAGGCTATACTATATACGAATAAAAAATATTTTTAGATTTTTAACATTTAATAATAAGTGTAAAATCTTAATTATTTACAAATAGGCGGTTTATTATCTAAAATTATAACGTTCTTTTTCCCCGTTTGAGTTTATAAGTTCTATTCTTAAAGGTTCATAAGATGATTTAGAGGTCATAGCTTCTTTTACATCATCAACATTGTATATTTTGGTATTGTTAATAGATGTTATAATAGCACCTTCTTCTACACCATTATTCTTCCAATACTCAGCATATTCTCCATTCAACTTACTTATTTTAACACCGTTTGGGGCATTCAATTTTTTCAAGTCTTCTTTTTTTGCATTTTTAATTTGTCCAACAGGAGGGAGTGTAAAAGTTTCGTTTCTAGTTAAAGTAACAGGTATAGTTTTTAGTTCTCCATCTCTAGATATTTTAATTGTAACAACGTCATCTACTCTTTTTGCATTAATATGACCAGTTAAATCGGCAAATTTTGAAACCTTTACATTGTCAATTTCTTTTATAATATCGCCTGTAATAAGTCCTGCTTTTTCAGCTCCAGAATCTTCAATAACATTAACAATATAGATGCCTTCAGAATCATTAATATCAATGTTTAGTTTTTCAGCCGATTTTGGGTCTAGCGGTAATGGTGTTCCGTTAATACCAAGAATACCATTTTGTACACTACCATATTCCATAATATCTTCAATAACACGTCTAGCAATATTACTTGGTACAGCAAACGAATAACCTATATAAGAACCCGTTTGAGATGAAATAGCAGTATTAATACCAACAAGTTCTCCTTTGGTGTTTACAAGCGCCCCACCAGAATTTCCTGGGTTTACAGCCGCATCTGTTTGTATAAAAGATTGCGCACTATTACCCGATAAGTCTCGTGCTTTAGCACTAATAATACCTGCAGTAACTGTAGATGTTAAATTAAACGGATTTCCAACAGCCAGAACCCATTCGCCAATTTTAGCTTGGTCAGAATCTGCAAATGTTACATAAGGTAAATCTTCATCGGGTTCAATTTTTAATAAAGCAATATCGGTTTTTGGGTCAGTTCCTACAATTTTGGCATCATATGTTTTATTATTATTTAAAGTTACCGATAGTTTATCCGAATTATTAATCACATGATTATTCGTAATAATATAACCATCGGCATTAATAATAACACCAGAGCCTGTACCCATTTGTGCACGTTGCGGGCTTCTTCCTGAAAATAAATCTTGTATAGTCATTTGCCCTCTGCTAATCGATACGTTTTTAACGTGTACAACCGCATTTACAGTGTTTTCAGCAGCCATAGAAAAATCTGGGTTTTCAGCAGTGTTTAAAAATGTATTAACATTATTAGTGGGCAAAAAGGAAGGGGTTTCGTTGGTTGCTGTTACAACAACTTTATTTTCTGGTTCTAAAAACAGTTTGTAAGCACCAAGTGTTAAAACGCCACCCAATGCAGATACTAGTACTAATGATAAAATCTTCTTCATATACATTCAATTTAATTTTATTTTAAAATAATTCCTCAAAAAATTATTTTTAAGGTTTCCTCTTGAAATTGTCATTCCCGTTAAGGAGGGAATTAAACAACGATTAAAATTAAATATTTATTGAATTGCTAAATACGTTTTAACTTTTTTTAACGCCCACTTTAACGCCTATTTAACAATCAAAAAAACAAAATTAATTTGGGCGTTACCACAAGGGTCGGGCTTTTTGTTGCAAGTCCTCGCTCGTACCTCGCTGTGGGCTTTTCACGGCAATCCCTAACGCAATACCTGTCAACAGTGTTATATAGATTGAAATTTTAGTTAACCAGCAAAAAGTTTAAAGGACTTCTTTATATTTGTGCTTTATTATGCAGCAAACTTTTTATAAATACCAAGGAACAGGAAACGATTTTGTGATGATTGATAATCGTCAGCAAACGTTCAATAAAAAAGACGCAAAACACATCGCGTTTTTATGCGACAGACGTTTTGGAATAGGGGCAGACGGACTTATTTTACTTGAAAATCATCTAGATTTAGATTTTAAAATGGTGTATTACAATGCCGATGGAAACGAAAGCACCATGTGTGGAAATGGCGGACGTTGTTTAGTGGCTTTTGCAAAGCAATTAGGAGTTATAAAAAACAAAGCTGTTTTTGAAGCTATTGATGGTTTACATCATGCAACCATTGAAAATGATATCGTCCAACTGCAAATGTTAGATGTTGATACAGTTCAGAATCATGAAGATCATGTGTTTTTAAATACAGGTTCTCCGCATCATGTTCAGTTTGAGGAAGATATTGCCAATTTCGATATAAAAACAAAAGGAGCTTCTATTAGGTATGGCGAACCCTATAATGAAGTTGGTACTAATGTGAATTTTGTTAATAAAATATCAGATACAGAGTTTCGAGTAAGAACTTACGAGCGCGGTGTTGAAGATGAGACCTTATCTTGTGGTACAGGTGTAACAGCCGTAGCAATAGCTATGCATACACTTAATCAAACTAATAAAAACTGTATTACTTTAAAAGTTGAAGGTGGCGAATTAAAAGTATCTTTTGATACAGAAAACGGTTCATACAAAAACGTTTGGTTAATTGGGCCTGCAAATTTTGTTTATCAAGGTACTATATGATTACTTTAAAAGGAGAACATATATACTTACGTGCTTTAGAACCTGAAGATTTAGAGTTTATTCATGCCATTGAAAATGATGAATCGGTTTGGGAAGTAAGCAATACCATTACGCCTTATTCTAAATATTTAATAAAACAGTATTTAGAGCAAGCTCATAAAGATATTTTTGAGGTAAAACAATTAAGGCTCGTCATTTCAAGTTATGAAGATGTTGCTTTAGGAATGATTGATTTATTCGATTTCGATTTTAAAAACAGTAGAGCTGGTATTGGTATTTTAGTAAAAGATGCTAGCGAAAGAGGAAAAGGCTACGGAAAAGAAGCGCTTAAACTTTTGGTTGATTATAGTTTTAAGCATTTATGTTTACATCAATTATACTGTAACATTTCAGAAGAAAACGAAACAAGTATTAACCTTTTTTCTAATCAAGGTTTTAAAAACATAGGTCTTAAAAAAGATTGGAATCTTGTTAATGGTATTTATAAAAACGAATATTTATTTCAGCTTATTAATAATTAAATGTATATAAAAAAAATACTTTTAGCCATTGTGGTTATCGGGCTTGTTGCTGCTGCTTTTTTTGCAAACTTTGTTTACAAAGCCATGTTAAAACCAAACACAGCTTTTAATAACGAAGAAGCTTATATTTATATAGCATCTACAGATAGTTATAATGATGTTCGTAATCAATTAGAACCTTTGTTAGATGATATTGATTCTTTTGACGATTTAGCGGAGCAAAAAAAATACACCACTAATATTAAAGCTGGTAAATACGCTATTAAAAAAGGCATGAGTAATAATGATATTATTAACTCTATTAGAAGTAATAACCTGCCTATAAAGGTGTCTTTCAATAATCAAAGTACTTTAGAAAAATTAGCAGGAAGAATTTCAAAAGACATTGAAGCAGATAGTCTTTCAATATTAAAGGCTATGAAGGATGAAGCATTTTTAGCTAAAAATAAATTTAATGAAGCAACAGCGCTTGGTATGTATTTACCTAATAGTTATGAGTTTTTCTGGAATACCTCGGCTGAAAAATTTAGAGCAAGAATGCTTAAAGAATACAAACGTTTTTGGAGTGAGAAGCGTATACAAAAAGCGCATGATATTGGCTTGTCTGAAAATCAAGTCATAGCTTTAGCTTCTATTGTTTATGAGGAATCTAAACAAGCAAGCGAACAACCAAGAATTGCAGGTGTTTATTTAAATAGATTAAGAATTGGTATGCCACTTCAAGCAGATCCTACGCTTAAATTTGCTGCTTATAAACTTCCTAAGTATAAAAATACGGTTATTAAACGTGTTTTAAATATTTATAAAGACATAGAATCTCCTTATAATACTTATAAAAACCGAGGATTGCCTCCAGGGCTTATTGCTATGCCAGATATATCTGCTATTGATGCGGTTTTAAACTATGAAAAACATAAATACTTATATTTTGCGGCAAATGCAAAACGTTTTGGCTTTCACAAATTCGCAAAAACCTTGGCTCAGCATAATGTGAATGCTAGAGAATATCAAAGGTATTTATCTTCTCAAGGTATAAATAAGTAATGAGACTATTAGCATTAAAATATGCGATAGGCTTTATTGTATTTCCTTTTTTTGCTTTTTCACAATCTAATCTCGATGCTTTTTTAACACCTAGTGATACCTTAAATACATCAAGACGAAATGCTGTAATTATTTCTGAAGCAGCTATTGGAGGTATTACTTTGTTAGGTTTAAATCAGCTTTGGTATGCAGATTATAAGCAATCTAAGTTTCATACTATTAATGATAATAATGAATGGCTCCAAATGGATAAGATGGGGCATGTGTTTACGTCTTATCAATTGGGTAAGCATGGTGCTCAACTTTTAGAATGGAGTGGTGTTAGTGAAAAAAATCAATTAATTTACGGGGCAACTTTAGGCTTCACATTTTTAACGGCTGTTGAAGTTTTAGATGGTTATTCAGAAGAATGGGGTTTTTCCTGGGGCGATGTTTTAGCAAATGCATCTGGAACAGGTTTGTACGTGGGGCAAGAATTACTTTGGAAAGAGCAACGTATAGCACTTAAATTTTCATTTCATCAAACAAAGTATGCTTCTTTGCGACCAGATAAGTTAGGTAATGGGTTTCTTGAAGAAGTTTTAAAAGATTATAATGGGCAAACGTATTGGCTTAGTGCAAATTTACATGCGTTTTTTAAGGAAAAAAGCATACCAAAATGGTTGAATGTTGCTGTAGGTTATGGTGCCGACGGAATGTTAGCTGGTATTAAAGATATTGACAATCAGTTGTTAACAAATTTTGACAGACAACGGCAATTCTATTTAAGTTTAGACGTAAATTTGAAAGAGATTAAAACAAATTCGAAATTTATTAAGGTAGTTTTTGACGTTTTTAATACCGTAAAAATACCTTTTCCAACATTAGAATTTAATAAAAAAGGGTGTGTATTTCATCTATTCTACTATTAAAAAAAGTAGTTAAACGATTAATTTTGATATTATTAAAAAAATATATAATTTTGCACGCTCAAATTTTCAAGCAAACTTTACTATGTAAGTGCGCTGAAAAAATTTAAACTTATGAGAAAAAGTATTGCAAGTTACTTAACCCTAACACTTACAATATGTATTCTATTGTTAGTGTCGTTTTCATCTAATGAAACGATAGATTTAAGTAAGTACTCAACAAAGGGCTTACAGTTGCATTATACTGTAAGTCAAGACGAGGGCATTAAGGATGATGTTTTAGCGTCAAATGATGTGAACCAATCGTTTTCTCCTTATTTAGGAAAATCTTTTGTAGGATTTAAAGAAGCTTTGGCTTTTAAAGAATCTGGTGGTAATTATTTCTCGGTTAATACTTTAGGGTATTTAGGGAAGTATCAATTTGGAAAAGGAACTTTAAAAATGATTGGAATTCATAATCCAGCTCATTTTTTAAAGAATCCAATGCTTCAAGAAAAGGCATTTATTGCTAATTCTGCGCGTAATAAATGGATTTTACGTAGAGATATTAAGAATTTTGTTGGTAGGAGAATTAATGGTGTTCTAGTGACAGAGTCTGGTATTTTAGCAGCTGCACATTTGGCTGGCCCAGGTAGTGTAAAGAAATATTTAAGAAGTTATGGTTTAGATAATTTTGCAGATGGCTATGGAACAACGGTTCAGTATTATATGAAACGATTTTCTGGATACGATACGTCTTTTGTAAAGCCAAATAAATTAGCTAAAGCAATATAATCGCTATTAGCTTTTGTGAATAATAAATATGGTAGGTCTTTTATGGAGGTCTACCTTATTTTTTTTCCATGCATTTGCGGTTTGCGTTTTTATAAATTCTGTAGAGAGTGTGATATCACAGGCTACACATACATCGGTATTGTTTTCAAGTACATTAGACAAATCTTCGATCATTTTATTGTTTCTATATGGTGTTTCAATAAAAATTTGCGATTGGTTGCGTTCAAAAGACAGACGTTCTAAGCGTTTTATTTCAGATTTCCGTTCGCCTTTATCAATAGGAAGATACCCGTTAAAAGCAAAGCTTTGTCCGTTCATTCCAGAACTCATAATAGCCATTAATATAGATGACGGACCAACTAGTGGTACTACTTTAATGTTCTTTTGATGGGCTAATTTTACAATATCTGCACCTGGGTCTGCAACTCCAGGGCAACCTGCTTCAGATAAAAGACCAACATTGGTGCCATTTAAGCAAGGATTTAAAAAACTTGGTAAATCACTAGCTTCTGTAAATTTATTTAGAAGAAATATTTTTAAAGAAGGTTGTGGTTTTTCAGGTGTAATTCTTTTTATGAACCGTCTAGCGGTCTTTTCGTTTTCAACTATAAATATATCAGTATCTTCAATAACCTTTTTTACCAGCATTGGTAAAACTTCCATAGGGTCGTTATCGCCAAGTGTAGTAGGTATTAGGTGTAATTGACCTTTAGTTGTATTCATTTGGTTTAATTTAAATCTTCTGCAATAATTTCACAAGCTTCATCAAGCATTTTGTAAATGTTTTCAAAACCATCATTTCCACCATAATAAGGATCGGGTACATTATAGTTTTGACCAGGATAAACTTCGTTTAAGATGAATTTTACTTTATTAATGTCCGCTTCATTTCTTGCTAAATTAATAACATTGTTATAGTTAGAATCGTCCATAACGTAAATAATATCAAATACTTCAAAGTCTGAAACCTCAAATTGCCTTCCTTTTAAATTAGAAATGTCTAATCCGTATTTTTTTGCAACAGCAACAGAACGTTTGTCAGGAGGATTTCCGGTATGATAATTTGCAGTTCCTGCAGAATCTACTAAAAATGAATCGTTTGAAAGTTTAGACTTTAGTATACCTTCTGCTAGAGGAGAACGACAAATGTTTCCCAAGCAGACCATCAGTATTTTAGTCATTGTAATTAGATTTTATACAGTAAGTTTTTTAGAAATATCTTCAACATATTTTCTAAATTGTTTATCGGTTGAAGATAAGTTGTCAACTGTTTTGCAAGCGTGTAATACAGTAGCATGATCACGTTTTCCTATTTGCGAGCCAATACTTGCTAAAGATGCTTTTGTGAATTTTTTCGCAAAAAACATAGCTAACTGTCTAGCTTGAACAATATGGCGTTTTCTTGTTTTAGATTGTAATGTGTCTATATCCATTTGGAAATAGTCAGATACTACTTTTTGTATGTAATCTATAGAGACTTCGCGTTTTGTGTTTTTTACAAATTTTTCAACGATAGTTCTTGCTAAATCAATAGTGATTTCTTTTTTATTGAATGAAGATTGTGCAATTAATGAAATGATGGCGCCTTCAAGTTCGCGAACATTTGTTTTAATGTTTTTAGCAACATACTCAATAATATCTTCAGGCATTTCAACGCCATCACGATATAATTTGTTCTTTAAAATAGAAACTCTAGTTTCAAAATCTGGATTTTGTAATTCGGCTGAAAGTCCCCATTTAAAGCGAGATAGTAAGCGTTGCTCAATATCTTGCATGTCAACTGGTGCTTTGTCACTAGTTAAAATAACTTGCTTGCCATTTTGATGTAAATGATTAAATATATGGAAGAATACATCTTGTGTTCCTGTTTTTCCAGAAAGGAACTGTACATCATCAATAATTAAAACATCTATTATTTGGTAGAAGTGAATAAAATCATTTCTATTATTTTTCTTTACAGAGTCTATATATTGTTGTGTGAATTTTTCAGCAGAAATATATAAAACTGTTTTTTCAGGATATTTATCTTTTATGTCAACACCAATAGCATGTGCTAAATGTGTTTTTCCTAACCCTACACCCCCAAAAATTAATAGCGGATTAAATGAAGTACCTCCTGGTTTTGCAGCTACGGCTAATCCGGCACTACGTGCTAAACGGTTTGAGTCACCTTCTAAAAAGTTATCAAAACTATAATTAGGATTTAATTGAGATTCTATCTTAACATTTCTAATGCCAGGAATTACGAAAGGATTTCTTAACTCTGGGTTTTTATTATTTAAAGGAATATCTACATTTTGAGATTTTAAACCACTTCTATTAGAGCTAGGGATCTTTTCTGTAAAAGGTTGTTTGTTACCATACGTGTTTTCCATTTTAATAATGTAAACCAGTTTGGCGTTTTCTCCTAATTCTTTTGTGAGTGATACTTTAAGAATTTTTACATAATGTTCTTCAAGCCATTCATAAAAGAATTTGCTAGGTACTTGAATACTTAAAGCTTTGTCAGTAAGTTTAACTGCAGCGATTGGTTCAAACCAAGTTTTGTATGCTTGCGGTTGGATGTTATCCTTTATAAATAATAGACAGTTATTCCATACCGATTGCGCAGTTACACTCATTGTTTAATTTTGTGGTTTTTGTTAGTTAGTTTTGATAAAGAATGTTGAAACTTTATCCCCCTTATTATTGAATGGCAAATATGTGAACAAAATTCTTAAAAAAAAAATGAAATACAGTTGAATTTCTAGAAATTTTTCCTCATGTTTATCCTCTTGCCGAAGCTACAAAAAAATATTTAAAAAACCTTATGAAAATTGACGAAATACAAATTAGAGTTAGATATGGTGAAACAGATCAGATGGGTGTTGTTTATCATGGGAATTACGCATTATATCTTGAAATGGGAAGAATTGAGTGGTTGCGAAAGTTAGGTGTTTCTTATAAAGATATGGAGGAAAACGGTGTGATGTTACCTGTTGTTTCTTTAAATATAAACTATAAAAAATCAGCAGGTTATGATGATGTAATTAATGTAAAAACTCAACTAAAAAAAGAGCCTACAGCTAAGATTGAATTTGAGTATGAAATTACTAATGAAAAAGGTGAGATTTTAACGACTGCAAGTACTGTTTTAGTTTTTGTAGATATGAAAACAAACAGGCCTACTAAGGCGCCTAAGTATATTTTAGATGCTATTAAGAATTAATATAAATTTCTTTTATTTTAATTTCAAAGAGTTGATTGAAGATTTTAAAAACAGATTCAGCTTCTTTTTTTCTTACAGAAATAGTTATTTGGCAATCCATTTCTAGTTTTTGGTTAATTATATTTAGTTTTTTTTCTTTAATTATTCGCATGACTGTATTCATGTTTTTATAATCAAATGTTATAAGAAAATCTTTATTGATGGTTTTTTCTATAATAGATGAAGCTTCTAGAGTCATTTGAGCAGTTGTTTTGTAAGCATTTATGAGGCCGCCAACCCCTAATTTTACACCTCCAAAATAGCGTACAACTACAATTAATAGATTAGTGACTTCAAAAGATTGTATTTGGCCATAAATAGGCATGCCAGCACTATTGCTAGGTTCGCCGTCATCGTTAGCGCGGTAAACTATTGTTTCTGTACCTATTTGGTAAGCGTAACACCAATGTCTTGCAGCATGGTGTTCTTTTTTTAATGCTTCAATGTGAGGTTTTATAGCTTCAACATTAGAGACAGGAAAAAGATAGCCAAAAAACTTACTGTTTTTATCTTTAAATAAAACAAGTTCGGTAGCCGTTTCAATAGTTTTGTATGTGTCGTTTTTAGGCAAAAAAGAGATTAAAATAAATTGTTTTTAATTTTAAATAGATTTGAAACGTCTTCAGTTTCAGGATTGATGTGCCAAGTTTTTATTTTTAAAGTATCAGCTGTGTTTATATTGTCTTCGTTGTCATCTATGAATAAGCATTCATTGGCTTTTAAATTATTTTCATTCAATACAAATTCAAAAATATCTTTATTCGGTTTTCTTAAATGAATTTCTTGTGATAAGTAAAACGTATCAAAACAATTTTTAAAATCGTCATAAAATGATACATTGTCTTTAATCCAATTAATATGAAGTTCGTTTGTGTTACTTAATAAAATAAGTTTGTATTTGTTAGATGCTTTTAGGGTTTTTAGAAAATCTAAGCGATGTTTAGGAAAATCTTTCAGTATAAAGTTCCATAAATCAATTAGTTCTTCTTTTGAAAGGTTTGGGAAATTTTCAGAATAAAAATCGATAAATTCTTCTGTAGAAATTAAACCTTGCTCATAAAAACTATTAAAAGCAATCATTTCTTCAGAAAAAGTATCAATTTTTAAAGTCTCAAACATTATTTTTAATGCGCCATCAATATCTAAATTGATAAATACATTGCCAAAATCGAAAATAATGGTTTTAATCATTTGTGTAGGTTTTAAGACTGTCTGTTAGAATTTTTTCTTCAGAAATTAATTGTCCAGAAAATTTTGGAGCTTTGATGCCTTTATTAAATTTACTAGAGCCTGTAAATATACGCGCTTCATCCCATAAATCTTTATTTATAAAAGTTTGTAGTGTTTTGGCACCTCCTTCAATAATTACAGAGTTTATGTTTTTTTCAAATAAAACATCACAAATTTGTTGTGCTATATCTTTTGAGAAATCTATATTGTTTTTTGAAATGGTAATGGTTTCTGCTTCATTATTAAAAACAGAATACGCTTCAGAAAGTTTTTTTTCTTTATCGATAACAATGCGTGTAGGGTTGTTTCCTGTCCAATCTCTAGCAGTTAAACTAGGATTGTCTTCTAAAACGGTGTTAGTACCAACTAAAATAGCTTGTTCCTCGGTACGCCATTTATGAACGAGTTGTCTGGAATTTTTATTGGTAATCCAAACCGGTTTTTGTTCGTTTTTAGATTCTGGAGCTATAAATCCATCTGAGCTTTCAGCCCATTTTAGAATAATATAAGGGCGTTTTTTATTGTGAAACGTAAAAAAACGTTTGTGGTGTTTTTTGCATTCGTTTTCTAAAACACCTACAATTACAAGGCATCCTGCTTTTTTTAGTTTTTCTATACCTTTTCCTGCTACTTGTATATTATCATCTATACAACCAATAACTACATTTGGTATTTTGTGTTTAATAATTAAATCGCTACATGGTGGTGTTTTTCCGTAGTGCGAACACGGTTCTAATGTTACATAAATGGTGGCTTCTTTTAAAAGTGATTTGTCTTTTACATTATTAATGGCGTTTACTTCGGCATGATTGCTGCCGTAAGCGCTGGTAAAACCTTCGCTTATAATAATGTTGTTGTGAACAATAACACTGCCTACCATAGGATTAGGTCTTGTAGAGCCTAAACCATTTTTAGCAATATCAAGGCAGCGTTTTATGTAAGTTTCGTGTTCGTGCAATGCTTGTTATTTAATTTTAATAGTTTCAGTTTCGTCTACATTATATCTATATGAAAAACCAAAAACTTTATAAACAATATCACCTTTATATTGTACTTTTATTTTTCGACTGAATAAACTTCCTAGTAAACCGCCTAAATTTTTATTACTAAAAATGCTGTCGGTTGGAATATTAGCTTTTAAAGGAATTGAAAATTCTTTTTTAGCAGGGACATCGAAGCTTTTTGTAGAAACGGAAGCCATTTCATTGTCGTTTACATAAATTTTTATTTCATCAGTTTTTAATTCACCTCCAATATCATTAGGGTTTAAAAAATGAGCATCAGCGGTAACGCTTATGTTTTTTGATGTAGACTCTAAAACTTTAATGTTATCAACGTTTATAAATTGAGGTTTTTCTTCAACCGAGCAGTTAAAAAAAAGAATTGATATTGTTGATAAAAATATAAGTCGTTTCATCTGGTGTTTTTTAGATTTAAGTATCTTCACTTGTGTAAAATTAGCATTTTTAGAGTTGGTAAAGATACTATAGTTATTCTAAAAATTAAGGTCGCATAAAATCAAAAAGAGTTGTTGTTAGGGAGTATTAAAAACAGCAATAGTATTAGACTCATGAAATTAAAAGATATACAAAATACGTTTCATCAAAAATTAGATACTCTTTATGAAAAAGAGGAGGTTGATAATTTCTTTTATATTTTAATTGAAGAGTGTTATAATGTTTTAAGATTGCAGTTGGCTTTAGATTTAGATTATGATGTTCAAGATATACATAGGATTTTCAATGCTCTAAATTTATTAGAAGAAGAAAAACCTATACAATATATATTAGGAGAAACAGAATTTTACGGATTACCATTTAAAGTAAATGAACATACTTTAATACCTCGACCAGAAACCGAGGAGTTGGTTGAATGGATTATTAAAGAATATAAAAATTATAATTCTGAAATCAGAATTTTAGATATAGGAACAGGAAGCGGTTGTATAGCTATAGCTTTGGCTAAACAATTAAAGTGTGCAAAAGTGTATGCGCTTGATATAAGTAAAGATGCTTTAAAAGTAGCTAGAAAAAATGCAGAATTAAATGAAGTAGATATTGAATTTATTGAAGCAGATATTTTGAATATCGATGAATCTTTGTTTGATTCTGAATTTAAATTTGACATTATTGTGTCAAATCCGCCTTATGTTAGAGGTAAGGAGAAAGATTTAATGAAAGCAAATGTTTTAAATAATGAACCCCATTTGGCATTGTTTGTAAAAGATGAAAATCCGTTACAGTTTTATAAAATCATTACAGATTTTGCTATTGAAAAATTAAAAGAAAGTGGCCAATTATTTTTTGAAATTAATGAGTTTTTAGGGAAAGATATGATTCGACTGTTACTTAAAACCAATTTTAAAAACATTCAGTTAAAACAAGATATCTTTAAAAAAGATAGAATGATTAAAGGAGAAAAGAATAATGAGTAATATTAAAGAGCAAATACAAGCTTTACGCGAAGAATTGCGTGCGCATAATCACAATTATTATGTTTTAGATAATGCAACAATTTCTGATTATGATTTTGATATAAAGTTAAAAGAATTACAAGCGCTTGAAGCAAAGTATCCTGAATTTTTTGATGCAAATTCTCCGTCACAGCGTGTCGGAGGAGAGGTTACTAAGAATTTTGAGACTATTCCGCATGAGCATCGTATGTATTCTTTAGATAATTCATATTCAAAAGAAGATTTACAAGATTGGGAAACACGTATTAAGAAATTAGTAGACGGTAATATTCAATATACTTGCGAGTTAAAATACGATGGCGCTTCTATTAGTTTAACCTATGAAGCAGGGGAATTGGTTAAAGCTGTAACACGAGGTGATGGCTTTCAGGGAGATAATGTAACGGCTAACATAAAAACGATTAAGTCGGTGCCATTGCAATTAAAAGGCGATTATCCACCAAAATTTGATATTAGAGGTGAAATTGTTTTGCCTTTTGATGGCTTTAATAAAATGAATGAAGAACGGATTGAAATAGGTGAAGAACCTTATAGAAATCCTAGAAATACAGCGTCTGGTAGTTTAAAGTTGCAAGATAGTGCTGAAGTTGCTAAACGTCCTTTAGAGTGTTTGCTTTATAATTTAACAGGATCTAATTTGGGAATTAATTCTCAATTTGATAGTTTAGAAAAGGCAAGACAATGGGGGTTTAAAGTGCCAGAAGCTGCTAAATTGACTCATTCTATTGATGAAGTTTTAGAATTTATAGATTATTGGGATACGCACCGACACAATTTGCCTTATGAAACCGATGGTGTTGTTATAAAGGTAAATAATTTACAGCAACAAGAAGAGTTGGGATATACAGCTAAAGCCCCGCGTTGGGCTATGGCATATAAGTTTAAGGCGGAGCAAGTCTCTACGCGTTTAAATAGTATTACTTATCAAGTAGGTAGAACGGGGGCGATAACGCCTGTTGCAAATTTAGAACCAGTGGAGTTAGCTGGAACTACAGTAAAACGTGCGTCCTTACATAACGCCGACCAAATTGAAAAACTAGATATTAGAGTAGGTGATGAAGTGTATGTTGAAAAAGGCGGTGAAATTATTCCTAAAATTTTGGGAGTCGATTTAACTAAGCGACCATTAAATTCTGAACCTACACATTATATTGAAAATTGTCCTGAGTGTAACACGCTTTTAGAAAGATTAGAAGGCGATGCAAAACATTTTTGTCCTAACTATAACGGTTGTAATCCGCAAATAATTGGTCGTATTCAGCACTTTATATCCAGAAAAGCTATGGATATAGATGGTTTGGGAGGAGAAACAGTGGCGCTTTTGGTTAATGAAGGTTTGATTAAGGATTATTCAGATTTGTATGAGTTAACTAAGGAGCAGGTAGTTCCTTTAGAGCGTATGGCAGAAAAAAGTGCCGATAATTTGATTAAAGGTATTGCTGCATCTAAAAACATTCCTTTTGAGCGTGTTTTATATGCTATAGGCATTCGTTATGTGGGAGAAACTGTTGCTAAAAAATTAGCGAAGCATTATAAAAGTATCGATGCTATAGCTACTGCTTCACAAGAGGCTCTGGAAAATGTTGATGAGATAGGAGTTAAGATTGCTGAAAGTGTTGTAGCATTCTTTGCTTCAGAAGAAAGTGTGTCTATAATTAATAGATTGAAAACATTTGGAGTTCAATTAGAAATGTCTGCAGAGCAACTTATCGGGCAAACAAATATTTTAGAAGGACAGTCTATAGTAATTACTGGTGTATTTGAAAGTATTTCTAGAAACGAACTAAAAAAACTTATTGAAGATAATGGAGGTAAGGTAAGTAGTTCTATTTCTTCAAAAACAAGTTACATTGTTGCTGGTAATAATATGGGGCCTAGTAAAAAAGAGAAAGCAGAAAAATTGAATATTTTGCTTATTAATGAATATGAATTCTTACAAAAAATAGAATAATTAAAAAAAATAATCGATAAAAAGCATATTTTTATCGTTTAATTGTGATTTTTTTTTATATTTGTGCAGTAACCATAAATAGATGTTATGTACAAGTCAAAAATCTTGGTAGGTTTATTAATACTATTTTATATAGTATTTGTGTTTTTTCAGTTTAAAGGCCAAGTAACATTAGCTGAATATTTTGATGCGGTTTTAGTGCCTATCATTGCTTTAGCTTATTTTTTGTTTGTTAAGCGTAAAACTTTATTCTTTTCACTTTTTTTAGTATTATTTTCTATTTCAGATTTAATGATTTTTATTGTTAATCATGTTTATTATGAAATTTATTATTATGTAGGTAATTCATTGTATATTTTGGCTTATGCTTCTTTGTTTTTGGAAGTTTGTAAATCAATTTGTGTAATTCATGTTCTGAAAAATTATAAAATACATTTAATTGTTTTGATGGCATTAAGCTTTTATATAGTATATGTTTTGCAGGTTATAGTAAATCCATATGTAGAAATGACAAATGAATATTATGTAGAGTTGATATATAATATAGTTATGTTAGTGTTTTTATCAGCATCTTTATTAAACTTCTTTTATAGAGATAATAGAAAATCGTTATACTTATTTATCGGGGCGCTATGCATTGTTTTTTCAGAAGTAATTTGGGTGGCTTATACATATATTTCATCAGGTTCTTTGCTTAATATTATTTCGGGAACACTATCTCTATTGGCTTTTTATTTTTTCTATAAACAATCTAAGCTTTTAGATGAAGATAAAGAAGAAATAGTTCTAAGTTAATCTAATTTATTTATAAAAGGAATGTCTTTTTTGTAGATGTAAAGTATATTCAAAGAAAGTATAAATGTTACAACAGCAGTTGTAAATAAAATGCCACCATCATTTTTTGTTTGGATTCCTAAGGTTGTTAAATGCATAAAGATGGCACCTCCAATAACTCCAATAGTTAATAATGCTCCAACCCAAACAGTTTTTGGTATGAGTAGCATAATGCCTGCAATTAATTCTAAAATACCAATTCCAATCCTGCCATAAGGCTCTAATCCAATTTTGCTAAAAATATAAACACTATCTGGGTGGGCTGTGAATTTAAAGCGCAATGTTTGAATAAGTATAACTGCTACAGTAATTCTAAGTATTAATGGAATGTGCTTTTTCATTATAGAATTTTTTGTGATTTATAAATATTATGTCGCATAAAATTATAATAGCTATCAGTTTAATAAAAAAAATTAAACAATAATAGCTTCACCATTGGCAGATTTATTATTGTTAGTATCAAAATAAAAATCGATTCTTCCTAAATTTACTCCATAACAACCTACTTGATTTACTAATACATTCTTTTCTTCTAGGTTTTTTACAACTGTAGGTTTTAATAAAAAGGTATGGGTATGTCCTCCAATTATTAAGTCAATATTTTTAGTAACTGCGGCTAATTTTAAATCGCATATTTTATTAGGTTTCTTTTTTTCATAATATCCTAAATGTGAAAGACAAATTATTAAATCGCACTTTTCTTCAGTTTTTAAAATGCGTGTCATGTCTTGAGTTATTTCAATAGGATCTAGATACTTTGTTTCTTTACTCAATTCGGGAAGAACTAATCCATTTAATTCAATACCTAAACCAAAAACACCTATTTTAATATCGTCTTTTATAAAAATCTTATACGGTTTAGTATGAGTATCTAATATCGTGTTTGAAAAATCATAATTTGCTGTTACAAATTCAAATTTTTTATGTGGAAATTGGGCAAATAAACCATCAATACCGTTATCAAAATCATGATTCCCAATAGTTGCGGCATCGTATTTTAACATACTCATTAATTTGAATTCAAGCTCTCCACCATAATAATTGAAGTAAGGTGTGCCTTGAAAAATATCACCAGCATCAAATAAAAGTGTGTTAGGGCTTTCCTTTCTAATAGATTCAATTAAAGTAGCGCGTCTAGCAACCCCTCCTTTATTAGCATATTTTCCATCCTCAAAAGTGTCAATATTACTATGTACATCATTAGTGTGTAAAATAGTGATTTTTTTAATTTTTTGAGGTGCTGTAAAAGATTGTAAGCCTAAGCTACTAAGAGTTAATAATGCTGTTCCTGTTGTAGCGTGTTGTATAAAGTCTCTTCGTCTCATTTTAATTTATAATTTGAATAAATCTATCATCTCTAGCAGTTTGCAAGGTGTCTATCTTTATAAAATTATCAATCAAAGCATTTCTAATTTTATAGTTTAAAACATATAAACTATCACTAGGTTTAAAAAAAGTCATGCCATCACCACCGTTATATAAATAGTCGTTACTCGCAACATAATATATTTTATTTGTTTCAACTATATGATCATTTATTCTATAATTAATTAAGTTAAAATCTTTATCAATGGATAGTTTAAGTTTCGATATTGGATGAGCTTCTCTAGATTTAACTAAGTATGAAACAAGATTTTTAATTTGAAATCCTTTCATAGCCACTACCACAATACTGTTTTCAAAAGGCATTATTCTGTATGCTGTATTAATTGTTATATCCCCCTTCGAAATAGAAGAGCGTATACTTCCATAGTTTAGTATAACCATATCAATGTCTTTACCCGTTCTTATTTTAAATATAGGGTTAGCTTCTTTAAAAACAGCATCGGCTAAAAAGTTACCAATTGCAGTATTTAATTTGTTATCAGTTTTAGAATAGTCTTCTTTTGAATATGCTAAAACACTATCTATTTTCTTTTGTAGGTTAGCTCTGTAAGGTTTTATGAAGTTCTCAACTTCAGAATTTAAGGATAAAGAATCTGATACAGATATTTGGTTTCCTTCTATTTTTTTTACATGATAAGTATCTTCTTTACAGTTAAAAAAAAATAAAATATTTAACAAAAAAAATAAATGTGTGAACCTCATGCTTTAAGCTGATAATTTGAAAGTACTTTTGTTACCTTTGCGCAAAGTATAAAGGTAAATGATTTTTAAAGGTTTTAAGGAAAAATCTAATAAAAAGTACTTAAACAATTTGTTATCTAAAAGACAATTAAGTGTTGTTGATAATAAGATTGATAGTTTAGGTGTTATCTTAAATATTGATGAAACTGCCGATTTTGAAAAGCTTAGAAATTTAGCTGATTATTTAAAAATTAGACCAAATAAGCTCAAAATCATAGCCTTTTCTTCTGGTAAAATTAATGATTTACACACCTGGGATACGTGTTTTGGTTTTAAGGACTTTGGATGGCAAGGTGTTGTTAAAAATGTTGAACTTCAATATTTTTTAGATATAGAGTTTGATGCTTTAATTAGTTTTTATGAAGAAGATGTTTTAGAACTGAAGATGCTTACTGCTAAGTCGAAAGCTAAATTTAAAATAGGTGTTTTACAAGTAGACGAGCGTTTAAATGATTTAATTATTAAAACCAGTTTAAAAGAATTTAACGTATTTAAAAGTGAACTTTTTAAATACTTAACTATATTAAATAAAATCAAAAATGAATAGTAAGTTTTTAGGAACTGGAGTTGCTTTGGTTACACCGTTTAAATCAGATTTAAGTGTAGACCATGAGGCATTGACAAATATTGTGAATTTTAATATTGAAAATGGCACTGATTATCTTGTGATTTGTGGTACTACTGGAGAAAGTGTAACCATAACGAAACAAGAAAAAAAGGATGTTATTGCTACCATTTCTAAAGCTAATAATGGTCGATTACCAATGGTTCTTGGAATAGGAGGTAACAATACGATGGCTGTTATTGAAGAAATTAAAACTACAGATTTAAGTAATATAGATGCTATTTTATCGGTTTCTCCTTATTATAGCAAACCAACTCAAGAAGGAATCTATCAACATTTTAAAGCTATTTCTGAAATATCTCCAGTAGATGTTATTTTATATAATGTGCCTGGTCGTACCTCAAAAGGTATGGATACGGAAACAACATTAAGATTGGCTCATGATTTTAAAAATATTATTGCAGTTAAAGAAGCAGGTAATAATGTTTATAATTATTTGCAGTTAATAAAAAATAAACCAGAAGATTTTTTAGTTATTTCTGGAGATGACGACTTGGCTTTAGGTATTGTTTTAGCTGGAGGAGCAGGCGTTATTTCGGTGATTGGTCAGGCGTTTCCTAAAGAATTCTCAAATATGATTCGTTTAGGGTTAAATGGTGATGCAAAAGAAGCGTATAAAATTCATTATAGATTAGTTGATGTTATCGACTATATCTTTGAAGAAAATAATCCTGCCGGAATTAAAGCTGTTTTTCAAGCCTTTAACTTATGCCAAGATACTGTTAGGTTGCCTTTAGTGCCTGCGTCAAATCAATTGAAACAAAAGATACAAGATTTTGTAAAAACATTTTAGTTTGGCAAAAAAAATAAAAGATCCAGGTTTAGGAAATGCATCATCGCTAAATGCAAAGCGTATGATGAATTCTAGCGGGGCTTTTAATATACAATATGTAAATAAATCAGCTAGATTTTCTGAGGCATATCACTATTTGGTTAATATATCCTGGCTACAGTTTTTTGTATTAACTTTTGCAGTAGGGTTTTTTATAAATTCGGTGTTTGCAATTATATATCTAGTTATTGGTATAGAAGAAATTATTCCTACAACTGGTAGCATTGCTCACGATTTTTTAAATGCTTTTTTCTTTTCAATGCAAACGTTTACAACGCTAGGGTATGGCTCAATGTCCCCTGGTGGTATTGCAAGTGGTATTGTATCTTCAATTGAGGCTTTCATAGGTTTAATGTTATTTGCCTTTGCAACAGGGCTAATTTATGGTCGTTTTTCAAAGCCAAAAGCAGCTGTAAGGTTTAGTAAACATATTGTTTTAAGGGATTTTAACAAAAACAGGGCGCTCATGTTTAGACTTGTTAATAATCGAAAAACAACCATGATTCGTCCTAAAATAGCGGTTACTTTATCTCTTACGATAAAAAATAGTTTAGGGAATTATGAAAATAATTTCTATACGCTTAAATTAGAAAGAGATACTATAAGTTACTTGCCAACAACATGGACAATTGTTCATGAATTAGATGAAGAAAGTCCGTTATTTAATTTTTCTAATGAAGAAATAATTAAAATGCATGGTGAATTTATAATAATGATTAGTTATTATGATGAATCTTTTAACCAAGAAGTACATCAAATGCATTCTTATGTTTTGAGTGATGCACTTTCAGATTTTAAATTTAAAAAGGCTTACTATTACAATGATAACGGAAAATTGGTTTTAGATTATAAACTTTTTGATGCTGTAGAATCATTTAAAAGTTAAATATTACTTAATCCTTAGTCTTAGTATAATACAACAAGTATTTTAGCATTAAAATATATTTTTAAAATCCATATTAATAACTTAATTTTGCACACTGTTTTATATTTATGAAAAATTTATTTTATATATTATTAACATTAACTGTTTTAAGCTCATGTAGCGAATATCAAAAGGCTTTAAAGTCTGAAGATATTGCAACAAAGTTTAAAATGGGAGAAGAATTATATAAAGAAGGTAAGTTTGCTAAGGCAAATAAGCTTTTTGCTTTAATTGTGCCTAATTATAGAGGAAAACCACAAGCCGAAAAATTAATGTACTTGTATTCTAATTCATTTTTTCAAATGAAAGACTACTATGTTGCTGGTTATCAGTTTGAGCGTTTTGCTTCTAGTTATCCAAAAAGCGAAAAGTTAGAAGAAGCTTCGTTTTTAAGTGCAAAAAGTTATTACATGCAATCTCCTGTTTATAGTAAAGATCAAACAGAAACTAAAGCTGCTATAGAAAAGCTTCAAAATTTTATTAATTTATTTCCTAATTCTCAATACATTGGTGAAGCAAATAAGTTAGTTAAAGAACTTGACTTTAAGTTAGAGAAAAAAGCCTTTGAAATAGCAAAGCAATATAATAGAATATCAGATTATCCTGCATCAGTAAAATCGTTTAACAATTTTGCTTTTGATTTCCCAGGTTCTTCTTTACGCGAAGAGGCTTTATTTCTTAAGCTTGATTCTGCATACAAACTTGCTGTTAATAGTTTAGAAGTAAGAAGAACTCCTAATGGAATTGTTCCTTTAAAATTTAATCGATTAAATGAAGCCAAGGAATATTATGAAGTATTTAAAAGTACTTATGCAAACTCTACTCATATTGAAGAAGTAGAGGAAATGGGTGCGACATTAGAGGAAGAAATAAAAAAATACAGTGCTAAAAGTTAAATAACAATTATAATGGATTTAAAGAAAACCAATGCTCCAGTTAATACTGTAACATACGATAGAAATCAAATTGACGAGCCAACAGAGAACATATACGAGTCAATTTCAATAATTTCTAGGCGTGCAGAACAAATTAACACAGAGATTAAAAAAGAACTTATCGATAAGTTAGAAGAATTTGCTACTTATAATGATAGTCTTGAAGAAATCTTTGAAAACAAAGAGCAAATTGAGGTATCTAAATTTTATGAAAAATTACCAAAACCTCATGCTTTAGCTGTTCAAGAATGGCTAACAGACAAAATTTATTTTAGAAATACTGAGGAAGAAACTCAAGAATAATTTTTTAAAATGTCAATACTAAGCGGCAAAAATATACTACTTGGCATCAGTGCTGGTATTGCCGCTTATAAAACTGCTTCATTAGTAAGGTTGTTTGTTAAATTAGGTGTTAACGTAAAAGTCGTTATGACGCCTTCTTCTAAAGAATTTGTAACACCTTTAACCTTATCAACACTTTCAAAAAACCCAGTATATTCTTCTTTTGTAAATGAAGATGATGACGAAGCTGTATGGAATAGCCATGTAGATTTAGGACTTTGGGCAGATTTATTTATTGTGGCTCCAGCTACAGCAAATACGATGTCTAAAATGGCCAATGGCGTTTGCGATAACTTATTATTAGCAACATATTTATCTGCAAAATGCCCCGTGTATTTTGCACCTACAATGGATTTAGATATGTATAAGCATTCATCTACTTTAGCTTCTTTTGAAAAACTAAAATCTTTTGGTAATATTGTGATTCCTGCTACAAGTGGTGAATTAGCTAGCGGATTGGTAGGAGAGGGCAGAATGGCAGAACCAGAAGATATTGTAACTTTTATAGAGAACGATATTTTAAAAAAGCTCCCGTTACGCGGAAAAAAAATACTTATTACAGCAGGGCCTACTTACGAAGCTATAGATCCAGTACGTTTTATTGGGAATCATTCTAGTGGTAAAATGGGCTTTGAAATAGCTAAAGCTTCTGCTAATCTAGGTGCTGAGGTTGTTTTAGTTTCAGGACCAACTTATCAAAAAGTAACACATAGTTTTATTAAAGTTGTCCCAGTAACAAGTGCCCAAGATATGTATAATGAAGCTCATGAGTATTTTAATGATGTTGATGTAGCTATACTTTCTGCAGCTGTTGCCGATTATAAACCAAAAGAAGTTGCCTCTCAGAAAATAAAAAAGAAAGATTCTACGTTAACTTTAGAGTTAGAAAAAACAAAAGACATTTTAGCTTCTTTAGGAGCTATAAAAAAACAACAATATTTAGTAGGTTTTGCATTAGAAACTAATAATGAACTTGAAAATGCAAAAGGAAAATTAAAAAGAAAGAATTTAAATTTAATTGTTTTAAATTCGTTGAACGATAAAGGTGCTGGATTTAAAGGCGATACTAATAAGGTTACTTTTATTGATGATAAAGACATGGTGACTCAATTTGAGTTAAAGTCTAAAGCAGAAGTTGCAACCGATTTATTAAATAAAATTATAAAAGAAATAGATGCGTAATATTTTAGTTATTTTATTGTTTTGCATTGGAGTTTCAGGTGTTTCGCAAGAATTAAATTGTACGGTAGTTGTAAATGCACAACAAACCGGAAATGAAAACTTTCCTATTTTCAAGACTTTACAAAAGCAATTAAACGAATTTGTAAATAATACTAAGTGGACCAATAAAACTTTTGCCGCACAAGAGCGTATAGATTGTAGTATGGTTATAAATGTGGTAAGTTATAGTGGCGAGTCATTTCAAGCATCGTTACAAGTACAATCTTCAAGACCTGTTTATGGCTCTTCTTTTACAACTCCTGTTTATAATTTTAATGATAAAGATTTTAATTTTAGATATTTAGAATTTCAAAATTTAATTTTCAACCCTAATCAGTTTGAATCTAATCTAATATCTGTTTTATCATTTCATATTTATATGATTTTAGGTTTAGATGCCGATTCTTTTTCTTCTAAAGGCGGTGATGCTTACTATAAGCAAGCTCAAATAATTACGAACTATTCACAACAAGGTAATTTTTCTGGATGGAAAGTAGAAGATGGGTTGCAAAGTAGATTTGCCTTAATAGATAACATATTATCACCAACATTTAAAGAGTATAGAGATGTTATGTACTCATATCACAGAGATGGACTTGATGTTATGAGTGATAATATAAAACAAGGAAAGGAGCAAATAGCATTGTCTGTTTTAAAGTTTAAGGCAATGAATAGTAGAAGACCTAATTCATTTTTATTACGTACCTTTTTTGATGCCAAAGCTGATGAAATTGAACAAATTTTTAGCGGCGGTCCTAATGTTAATATTACAAGTCTAAAAGAAACACTTCAAAAAGTTGCGCCAATGCATAGTAGCAAATGGCAAAACATTACGTTTTAAATTAAAATATAATTAAAACACTTTCACTATATTTATTTTCATAATTTTAATGTCATAAAAGATTTTGCTAACATCACTTTCTATAAAGAATTACGCGTTAATCGATCATCTTCAAGTTAATTTCAACGAAGGGTTTTCAATAATTACTGGAGAAACAGGCGCTGGTAAATCTATTTTACTAGGAGGGATATCTTTAGTTTTAGGAAAACGAGCCGACTTAAGTAGCTTAAAAGATACCACACAGAAATGTGTTATTGAAGCTGTTTTTAAAGTGTCTAATTATAATTTAAAGTCGCTATTTGAGGCTGAAGATTTAGATTATGAATCTCAAACCATTATTCGCAGAGAGATTTTGCCTTCCGGAAAGTCAAGAGCATTTGTAAACGATACACCAGTTAAATTAAATAGTTTGCAATTGCTGGGAGAACATCTCATAGATATTCATTCGCAACACCAAACTTTAGAACTTACTAGCAACGATTTTCAATTTCAAATTATTGATGCATTAGCAAGTAATGATGCTGTTTTAGAAAATTATAATTCAGAATTAAAAATTTATAAAAAGCTTCAAAAAGAGTTAAAATCACTTCTAGAATTTCAATCTGAAGCTATAAAAGAACACGATTATAATTCGTTTTTATTAAATGAACTAATTGAAGCTAATTTGATTAATGGTGAATTAGAAATACTTGAGGAAGAATATGAAACCTTAAACAATGTTGAGAGCATAAAGGAAAAATTATCTGAAGCTTATCAATTATTAAGTGAAGAGCAAATAGGGGTTTTATCAAGTTTAACATCATTAAAGAACCTTTTTCAAAAACTTTCGGGATTTTCTATAAAGTATGAAGATTTGTTTAACAGAGTAAACAGTAATCTTATTGAAATGGACGATGTATTTACTGAGGTTGATACATTACAAGAAAATTTAGATGCAGATCCTGTTAGATTAGAAGTTGTAGATGCAAAACTAAAAGTACTTCATAATTTAATGCAAAAGCATGTAGCAGCAAATGTTTCAGAATTAATAATAATAAAAGAAGCTTTAGGCGAAAAAGTATCAGTTACTGAGAATTTAGATGGTACTATTAAAGAGAAAGAAGAAGAAATAAAAGGAAAGGAAACCGTTTTAAATAAAATAGCTAAAACAATTCATAAAAACAGACAAGAAGTTATTCCTCAATTAAAACAACAATTAGAAAGTGTTTTAGCAAGTTTAGGAATGCCAAATGCGCAGTTTAAAATAGACATTGTTCTTGGTGATAATTTTTTAACCAACGGAAAAGATGATTTATCCTTTTTGTTTTCTGCTAATAAAGGCGGACATTTTAACGAACTAAAAAAAGCAGCATCTGGAGGAGAATTATCAAGAATTATGTTAGCTATTAAATCGATGCTTTCAAATTATATACAACTCCCAACCATTATGTTTGATGAGATTGATACAGGAGTTTCAGGAGAAATATCAAATAAAATGGGTGATATTATGTTGCATATGAGTAAAACGATGCAGGTATTTTCTATTACTCATTTGCCTCAAATTGCAGCCAAAGGGCATTCGCATTTTAAAGTGTATAAAGAAGATGTTAATGAGATCACTCAAACTAATTTAGTGAAGTTAAATCACGATGAACGTATTGTAGAAATTGCTCAAATGTTAGGAGGTTTAGATGCATCTTCATCAGCTATTGCTCACGCTAAAGAACTACTGAATTGAAAAAAAATAAAACTTAAAAATTATAAGTTAAAAGTTTAGTACTTTTGCCCTCAATATTAGAATTGAGTTTTTTAATTAATCAACTAAGAAAGATATAAAATAACCAATATGTCATATAATTTATTAAAAGGAAAAAGAGGAATCATTTTTGGAGCATTAGATTCAAATTCAATTGCTTGGAAAACAGCAGAACGTGTTCATGAAGAAGGCGGACAGTTTGTATTAACAAATGCACCTGTAGCAATGAGAATGGGACAAATTAATGAGTTAGCAGAAAAAACAGGTTCTCAAGTTATTCCTGCTGATGCGACTTCTTTAGAAGATTTACAAAATCTAGTCGATAAATCTCAGGAGATTTTAGGTGGTAAAATTGACTTTGTATTACATTCAATTGGAATGTCTATAAATGTTAGAAAAGGAAAGCACTATACAGATCAGAATTATGACTGGACACAAAAAGGAACCGATGTTTCTGCTATGTCTTTTCATAAATTGATGCAAACTTTATATAAGTCTGATGCCATGAATGAGTGGGGAAGTATAGTTGCTTTAACATATATGGCAGCACAACGTGTATTTCCTGATTATAATGATATGGCAGATAATAAAGCGTATTTAGAAAGTATTGCTCGTAGCTTTGGGTATTTCTTTGGACGCGATAAAAATGTACGTGTAAATACTATTTCGCAGTCACCAACACCAACTACAGCCGGTAGTGGCGTAAAAGGTTTCGATGGTTTTATTGCTTACGCAGATAAAATGTCACCACTTGGAAACGCAACAGCTTTAGATTGTGCAAATTACACAGTTTCATTATTTAGCGATTTAACAAAACGTGTTACATTACAAAACTTATTCCATGATGGAGGTTTTAGTAACATGGGGGTTAGTGATGCTGTAATGAGTACTTTTATGGGAGAAGAATAAAATTCTTTAAAATATAGAAAACTAGCCACCTTTAAAACGGTGGCTTTTTTGTTACATTTGTGTTATGCAATTACAATTTTCTTTTATTATTCCGGTTTATAATCGTCCAGACGAAACACAAGAACTTTTACAGAGTTTTGAAGCGTTAAAAACGAATACCGATTATGAAATTGTTATTGTAGAAGATGGGTCTTCTGTATCTTCAGAAACTATTGTAAATAGCTTTAAATCTAAATTAAATATATCGTATTTTTTTAAAGAGAATTCAGGACCTGGAGATTCTAGAAACTTTGGAATGCAAAATGCAAAAGGGAATTATTTTATCATTTTAGATTCCGATTGTATTCTGCCAGAAAACTATTTAAGCGAAGTAGAAAAGAGTTTAAAACAAAACTATGTAGATTGTTTTGGAGGGCCAGATGCAGCTCACGAATCGTTTACAAATCTTCAAAAAGCTATTAATTTTTCTATGACATCGTTTATTACCACAGGCGGTATTCGTGGTAATAAAAAAAGTGTTGATACTTTTCAGCCAAGAAGTTTTAATATGGGCATTTCTAAAGAAGCCTTTGAATCTTCAAAGGGATTTGGACGTATTCATCCTGGAGAAGATCCCGATTTATCTATAAGACTTTGGGATTTAGGATATAAAACAAAGTTAATTCCAGAAGCTTTTGTATATCATAAACGACGCATTTCATGGAGTAATTTTTATAAACAAGTCAATAAATTTGGTTTGGTACGCCCTATATTAAACAAATGGCACCCTACAACTAAAAAATTAACATATTGGTTTCCTTCGCTTTTTACTTTAGGTTTTATAGCGGCAATTCTATTATTTTTTCTTAATTTCAAATGGTTGTTATTAGGCTATGCATTCTATTTTTTATTAGCTTTTGTTGTAGCATTACTAACTACCAAAAGCATTATAGTTTCGTTTTTTGCTTTAATAGCTATTTGGGTTCAGTTTATAGGGTATGGCTACGGGTTTATAAAATCTACTTTTGCTATTTCAATATTAAATAAAGACCCCGAAAATTATTTTCCAAATTTGTTTTTTAAATTGAAATGATAAAAAAAATTAAATCAGACATACTCGCTTCAATAAAGAATAAACGAATTAATGTATTCATTTTGTTTTTATTGTCGTCGTTTGTTATTTTAATATTTACTAAACTTTCAAAAGATTATGCCAATACTATTGTTTTTAAAATAAACGAGGTAAATGTGCCTCAAGAAAATGTTATACTAAATGACTCTAATAATGTTCTCGCAATTACATTAAAAACACACGGTTTTAAATGGTTAGATTATTATTTTTCTAAGCCTAAAATAGAAGTTGATTTTAGTAAAGATGTTTATAAAAAAGATTCAGTTTTTATTTGGAGTAAATCAAAGGCATTTTTAAACAACACACAGTTTGATAAAAATGTAGAAATATTAAATATGTCTCCCGATACTTTAATGTTTCGTTATGATGTTAATTTGATAAAAAAAGTTCCTGTAAAGCTTAATGCAAACATTGAGTTTACACCAGGTTATAATGTTTCAGAAGCTTATGTGATAGATCCAGATTCTGTTCAAATTATTGGTCCAAAAGTTATAGTGGCTAAAATAAGCAAGATTGAAACAGATTCTATTTATCTGTCAGATATTAGAACAAATTTATTAGAAACTATTCCATTAAAATTACCAAATAACAATAAAGAGTTAAAGTTTACTGCTACCAATATTGTGTTAAAGGCTTCAGTAGAAAAGTTTACAGAAGGCACATTAAAAATACCCGTGAATGTTATAAATGTTCCTGCTAATATGAATTTGAAGTTTTTCCCAAAAGAAGTAAACGTCTCTTATTCGGTAAGTTTAAGTAATTTTAATGCTATTAATACTACCAGTTTTAAGGTTGTGTGCGATTATAATAAATTGTCAAACAGTCAGTCTGTATTAATCCCAGAGTTAGTTAAGAAACCAAGGCTTATTAAAAACGTAAAAATTAACCAAAAACACATTGAATTTATAATAACAGAATGATTATAGTAGGATTAACAGGAGGTATAGGAAGTGGAAAAACTACAGTGGCTAAAGAGTTTGAGCAACTAGGGATTCCTGTTTATATAGCCGATGAACAGGCTAAAAAACTCATGGGAAGGTCTAAAATAATTAAAAGAAAACTCATGCAGTTGTTTGGTGTCGATGCTTATATTAATGATGCGCTAAACAAACTTTTTATAGCTAATATTATTTTTAATGATAAGACCTATTTGCAAAAAATGAATGCCATTATTCATCCTAGAGTAGCAAAACATTTTCAAAAATGGGTAGCAAAGCAAGAAGCACCATATGTTATAAAAGAAGTGGCTATTCTTTTTGAAAATGAAGGTTATAAACAATGCGATTTTGTAATAACGGTTACAGCTCCAATAGATTTAAGAATTAAGCGTTTACTAAAGCGTGATAACACTACTGAAGCTAAAATTGAAGCCATTATGAATAATCAATTGACAGATGAAGAAAAGATAAAACGTTCTCATTTTGTTATTGAAAATATCTCCCTTGATAGCACTAAAGAACAAGTGATTAAAGTGCACAATAAGATTCTTAAAAGTTTGTAATAAATAACCAATTTTAACATTTCTGTTAATGTAAGGTTAAAACGTAAGTAGGCTAAATGTTAAAATGTTAATTTTGAGCAATGAGCAAAAGAATTTTTTTCCTATTAGTAGTATTAATGAGTTTATCTCTTATAGGGATAATATCAATTCAAGCTTATTATATTGGAGATTCTGTAGTAAACCAAAAAGAACGCTTTAAAGATAATGTCAAAAAAACGTTAAGTTATGTTTCTAATAAGTTAGAGGATGATGAGTTAGACAGATATTTAGAAGGTTACCAGAGTTTAGATCCTGAAGAAAAAGAAGATTCAACTGCGGTTTCTCAATTATTTATTTATCAGAGAAATAAGAATACTAATGAAACTGTTATTTATTCTCAAAGTATTTTTGAAGAAAACTTTAAATTATCATCTTCAATATTAGAAGCAGGATTTGATACTGATACATTAAATATTAAAAAATTCACAGGTAATTCTAAGTTTGAAAAATTCAAGAATCCAGATTTCGAAGACAAAGATTTTAAGCAGAGTGCAATATCGAGAATTATTAATAGTGGTCCATTATTAGAAGAACAGGCAAGATATTTAAAGAAAAGCTTTAAACAAATTTTGAAATCAGAACTAATTTATAGAAGAATTTCTGAAGATGAAATAAAAGCTTTGCTATCAAAGAAGTTAAAAGAGAATAACATAGACATCCCTTATGAATTTGCTATTTATAGTAACGACTTAGCAACAAAAGTGCAAAGTGAAAATTTTGAAAATGATGTAGAATCAACTTTTAGTACACCCATTTTTTATGATGAAAACAATCAAACACCATATAAGCTTTTAGTTAATTTTCCTGGGGATAGCAGATTTATTTTATCATCTGTAATAAGAATGATTTTGCTATCAATCGTTTTTACATTAATAATAATTATAGCTTATACGAGTTCATTGTATCAATTAATTAAGCAACGAAAAATATCTGAAATAAAAACAGATTTTATAAATAACATGACGCATGAATTTAAAACACCAATAGCTACTATAAATTTGGCTTTAGATTCAATTAAAAATCCTAAGATTATTGGTGATAAAGACAAAGTTTTGCGTTACCTTAACATGATAAAAGAGGAGAATAAACGTATGCACGCTCAAGTTGAAAACGTTTTGAGAATCTCTAAATTAGAAAAGAACGAATTAAATATTAGTAAGGATAGAGTTGAGCTTCATGACTTAGTTATTGATGCCATTACACATGTAGAGCTTATAGTAGAAGATAGACAAGGCTATATAAAAACATTTTTAGACGCAGAGAAATCATCTATTCTAGCAAATGAAACGCATTTTACTAATGTTATAGTCAATATTTTGGATAATGCAATAAAGTATTCTCCAGAGGCACCAAAAATAGAAGTTTATACCGAAAATATTGGAAACAATGTTATATTAAAAATAAAAGATTATGGTAGCGGCATGAGTAAAGCCGCGTTAAAACGTGTGTTCGAAAAATTTTATAGAGAACATACCGGAAATATACACAACGTAAAAGGGCACGGTCTGGGTCTTGCGTATGTGAAAAGAATTGTAGACGATCATCAAGGTCATGTGTCTGCAGAGAGTGAAAAAGATAACGGAAGTACATTTACAATTAAACTTCCAATAATAACATAACTATGGAAGCACAAAACAAGAAAATTTTATTAGTTGAAGACGATCCTAACTTCGGAACGGTTCTTAAAGATTATTTAATGATGAATGATTATGACGTTGTTCATGCCAAAAATGGGATGGAAGGATTTGAAAAGTTTAAAAAAGACGATTTCGATTTATGTATTCTTGATGTTATGATGCCTTATAAAGATGGGTTTACATTGGCTAAGGAAATCCGTGAAAAAAATACCGATGTGCCTATTGTGTTTTTAACAGCCAAAACCATGAAAGAAGATGTTTTAAAAGGCTATAAAGTTGGTGCAGACGATTATTTAAATAAGCCATTTGATAGTGAAGTACTATTAATGAAAATAAAAGCTATTATACAGCGTAAGGCAACAGAAACAATATCTGATAGTAAACAGTTTGAATTTAAAATTGGACGTTTCGATTTAAATTCTAAATTACGTTTCTTAAAATTTGATGGAGGAGATCCTGTTAAATTGTCGCCAAAAGAAAATGAATTATTACGTTTATTAGCGTTGCATGAAAACGATTTAATGCCACGAGAATTGGCTTTAACTAAAATATGGAGAGACGATAATTACTTCACCTCTCGTAGTATGGATGTTTATATTGCTAAATTACGTAAGTACTTAAAATTAGACGAAAAAGTAGAAATACTTAATATACATGGTGAAGGTTTTAGATTGGTAGTTAACTAATAATCTTAGTATTTAAAGACAAAAAAAATCCAGCTTTTGCTGGATTTTTTATGCCTATAAATTAATTTAAAAATTTAGGTTGTTTCGTTTAACGCTTTAGTGTATGAGTAGTAGCGGGTTGATTCTCACAAACCTTTCGTTTTTGCACTGACCTTTCTTTATGTTTATACTTTCGTGTAATCACTTAAACCGCTATTACTTATACACATTGTTAGCTACTGCCTTAATTTCTTAAATTAGAGACTCTAACTCTTAATTAGACGACTATTCGCATTAATCTTATTTCATAATCTAAAAAAGGGTAGACAATTTAAGTTCATATAGTTAATGTAAAACCGTTAAATTAATGATCAAAATGTAAAATATTCAGAACTTCATAGTTTGATATGGTAAGGCTTGTTGGGTCAATCAGTTTTGTGAATTTATCCGCATCTTTATATTTCAAAAATACCTTTTGAACACGCTCCAAATCTTCCTTGGTTTTCCAAAGGAAAATGTCCATATAGTCATTCTTTGTTTTGAGCATCTTTCTGTTTACCAAACCTTTACATTTTAAACAAAAGTCCATATCAAATTTATCCGAGGTCAATAGAAGTTTTTCTTGAGTTACGCTCTCTGCAGTTTTGTAACTTGTTATTTCTATAATTATATGTGAATTAATTTGTTTTTGTTGTTAATGTAGTCTTGAAAAAAATACTAGTACAAGCCCCTATTAAGGGGCTCACTTTAATGATTCCAAAGCACTTATTCGTTTTCTTCAAGATTCAAATGCACTAGATAATTTGCCACAAATGGTCCAACCTGAGTGCCGTCGGTAGAGGCATGAGACATGTGTCCTTTTGGATCTTGTGCGTTTCCAATCACCCACAAACCTTTCGTACTTGATTGACAGAATTCATCGGTCACGGCAAATCCATTTTCATCGACTTCACAAAGATTGTTCGTCAAGTCGGAGTTAGCCTTAATTGGAGTTGCAATGAAGACCCCGTCAGTTTCAATTTTTTCTCCTGAATTTGTGGATATATAGCTTAATTCTCCGCTGGATCTAACCAATTCCTTGATCTTATCCACATGAACCTTCACGTTTGCCTTGTTGAGTATATCCATCTCCTCCTCAGAGAACTGCTGTTCTGCGATAACTGTGACATCATCTGACCAAGAAGTCAAGAAAGTGCCCAAGTGAGCCAATCTCGGTTGAATTCCAAACAAAGCGAGTTTCTTTCCACTCAGTTCGTATCCAGTGAAGCATGGACATACATGAATATCCGTTCCCCAACCTTCCATTAGCCCTGGTATTTCCGGAAGGACATCAGCAGCCCCTGTTGCAAGAACCAGAGCTTTTGAATTTAATTCAAGGCTATCGGAGAAAATACTAAAAGTACAGTCTTCCTTCTTTCTGATTGTTTCTACTTTCTCCTCAACGAATAGAGCTCCATACTTTTCTACTTCCTTTCTCATTTTGGCGAAGTATTCTCTGGGTTTCATTCCATCGAAGCCTAGATACTCGTGAATTTGTGCTTTTTCGGGCATTCTCTTCTTACCCCAGTCAAAAATGATTACTTGTCTATTTGCTCTCGCTAAAAACAGTGCAGCTGACAAACCTGCTGGACCAGCTCCCACAATGACAACTTCGGTCTTTTTCGTTTCTCTTTTGTTCATAATCTTGAATATGTTAAAGTTTACAGTTGGCAAAGACACTAGTAGGAGTGAGCCAGCTGATGACTTAATAAACTTTCTTCTTTCCATGCGATATTCTTGTTTTTAAAAATAGTCAAAACTCTACTAATGCAACATAGTTGCGTTAATGGAGTTTTGTATTTCTATTGTAAATGCAGTAACTGGAAAATGTGTAACTTGAAGTCATGCTCTTTCAATCACGTTTGAAGACCATCACTCTCTGATAGGAATCATATTAGAAGTGTCGACAGGAAAACTATCATACTTATTATACAATTTCAAGTACTTCTCAGGATCAATCGGAACTTCATTCAGCGTTTCGTATAAACCTCTGAAGAAGCCTTCTCTTTTTTGCGATGGATTGAAAATCAAAGTGAGTTTGACAGCTTTATCTGTATCATTTCTAAATCCGTGAGGAGTAAACCTAGGAACATAAGCTACCGTTCCAGGCTTCGCCTTAAACTCTTCTGTCCCGACTTGCATTGTTAGCTCTCCTTCATTTACTACAAAGGTCTCATCCATGAATCGGTGATAATGCAATTTCGCTCCGATAGCCATCGGTGGTAATTCTATTTCGTACACTCCAAGTTGATCGTTGGACATTTCACTTGTCACTTTAAATGTGATGGAAATTGTACTCAACTCAAGTTTTTCTCCTTCGTTTGGTCCAATGATGAAGGCTTCATCTTCTAATTCATCATTAAAGTAATTTACTCCCATAATTTAGTTTTTTGATAGTTCGTTTAGAATCATTTTTTGCTGAAACATTACGTTCTTCTTTAAAAGATCCTGATGCGCGGTTCCTTCAAGTGCGAATACCCCTTTGAGATTCAAATTGATAAAACCAAAAATCGTCTTCAGATAAGGCTCTTGAAAGTCTAAAGCTTCCATTGGCGTGCCGGTGTACACTTCTCCTTTGGTTGTAATCACGTATGCATTGGTGTTTTCAAGGAGGCCCTTATAGCTTCCATCTTCATTCACGCTAAACGTATGTCCAGATCGAATAATATGATCCAAATACGCTTTTAGGGTTGAGGGAATACTTAGGTTGTACAGGGGGCTGCTTACCAGTACGTCATCAACAGACTTTAACTCTTCGATCAGATCATCCGAAAGTTCGATTGCTTGTTTGTTCTGTTCATTTTGATCAGGTTCTGGAACATAAAATGCTTCAACAGTCTCATTGCGTAAATGTGGTATTGGAACTAGTGCTAAATCTCTTTTCAACACCTCGCCATTTGGGTTAGCTTTTCGCCACGCTTCCTCGAAGAAGTCAGCCAAGTTTCTAGAGTGAGATCCTTTAACTCTCACGCTTGCATCTATCCTTAATAATTTTCTCATCTATTAGTGCTTTGTGTTTAATAGAATGACAAATCAGAATAGAAAAGCGTGACAGGTTTTAGTGAAAAATTGACTTTAATTTGTTCGGGTCGACGATTGAATAAATGGTTTTTATCTTTGCATTCTCGGTTTCAAAAACTTGGCAATTCTGCAGTATATCATTTCTAAAAAACAAAATTGCTGGCTGATGATTTATCTGAGTGATTCTAACATCCAAGCCTGTCAAAAACGCCTTGTAGACATATAGCAATAGCTTCGATGTTTTTCGGATGCCAGTTGTAAGTTCTCGAACTACCTTGACACTTTCCCCACCATCTGCAGCTAATATTATGTCCCTATTCAACAATTCTTCCAAAGCAGGCATATCAGCATTTTGCATCGCATCAAGGTAAAATTCTAATTTTGACGTATCTCTTGGGAGAGCTACCATTGTTTCACTGCCTCCTACTTTATTCTTTGCCCGACTGAGTAGTTTTCGTGAATTCTCAATTGTTCCTCCGATAATGTTTACAATTTCTTTATGAGAATAGCTATACGCTTCTTTCAGAATGAACACTGCACGTTCCTTTGCAGAAAGTTTCTCAAGAAGAACCAACATAGAATACGATAGTATTTCCGCTAGTTCAATTGAAGAATCTGGATTCTCTGTGGATACTGGTTCGGGAAGCCATACATTATCCATTGAAACTGTCTTTTTCTTATTCTTTACGTTAATTGACTGATTAATGGTCGATTTAATCAAGTAACCGATTTCATTTTCTATGTGCTTCTTTTCTATTGAAAGATATTTTATCAAAACATCTTGTATAGTATCTTTTGCATCTTCGGACGAACCTAGGATGTTGTAGGAATACGGAAACAGGATATCGTGATAATTTTTCATGTCTAAAGTTTAGGTGTCTAAGTATATGACAATTTTAAAGATACAAACGTGACACATCTGAAAATTTTGAAAGAGGTTTAGAACTAAAATGCCCGAGTTGAGCAACTAGAGTCTTCATTTTTTTTGGTTGTAGCTAACGTATGATATGAAATCGTTTTTATGTTTTATATCATACGTTAAACGAAGTTAGCTAATTTTTCTTACAAAGTCAAGTAAAAGTAGGTTATAGGTTGTGAAAAAATAAAAGTTGCTATTATATACGTTTACTCAACCAATCTTTAAGCTCGTAAAAGTTTTGTGGTGCCACACCGTGTCCTACAGGAAATTCAGAATACTTATGAGCAATGTTTAAACCCTTTAAAAATGGAGGTGTTTGTTGAGCCCATTGTACAGGGATTACTTGGTCTACACTACCATGTGAACAATAAAAATCTAAATTCGAATAGTCTTTTTGGTTTATATCATCAGGGAATAAATCTTGATTTATATAACCACTTAAAGCGACAATGTTTTTAATTTTTTTAGGATATGTTAAAGCTACAGCATAACTTAAAATACTCCCTTGGCTAAAACCTAAAAGAGAAACACTTTCTTTGTTAACAGGATAGGTTGCAATAGCTTCATCAATAAATTTAGAAATTAAATCGCGAGATTCTATTGCTTGTTCGTTATCGCTCCATTTGCCTTTATCTGCATCAAAATTAATAGCATACCAAGCATTTCCGTATGGTTGTAATGTATAAGGTGCTTTTACAGAGATAATGAAAAGTTCTTCGGGTAACTCGTTAGCAAACGAAAATAAATCGTTTTCATCGCTTCCATAACCATGCAGTAATATTAATAATGGTGCATTTTCGGTTAATGAAGATTTACGAATAACATGTTGTAGTGATAGTGATGTGTTTACCATGTTTTAGTTGCCCAGGTTTGCGAAAATTTTTTGATAGAATGCTCCAACTAAAGGAACTTCTTGTTTTTTTCTTCCTAGAGCACCCGTAAATCCGTAAAAGAACAGTACTGCGAAGAATAGATAAAAACTAGAACTAACTAACCAACTATCAAAGATTCCAATAAAATATCCTAAAGCCCAAAAAGTAAGCCACAATCCTAATGATTGTCTAATATGAAAACTAGCAAAATTACTTTTTTTATGCTCTTCTTTATTCAAATAAAAAGCAATAATAACGCCTATAATAGTTATATAGCTAATAATGGCATTTTGGCGTCCTCTTTCAATATCTGGATTTGTCATTATTTTTAATTTAAAACTATTTTATTGTTTGCAATAATACCGTAAACATGTCCTTTTAAAGTTTCACCTTCAAAAATGGCATTTTTAGATTTAGAAACAATGTTATTTTTTGAAAACGTATATTTAGTATCAGGATTAAATAGACTTATGTTTGCCTTATTTCCTATGTTTATAGGTGTGCTTTCTATACCAAATCTTGTTTTTCCTTTACTTAGAAGTTCTATAGTTTTCTTGATGGTAAATATAGAATTAAGCGCACCAAAAGCACTTTCTAAACCAATAGTACCATAAGCGGCATGGTCAAATTCTATTTTTTTGTGTTCTATATCTATAGGATTGTGATCGCTTGTAACCATGTCAATGGTTCCGTCTTTCACAGCTTCAATTAAAGCGTCTACGTCTGTTTTGGTACGTAAAGGCGGTAGCACTTTAAAATGCGTATTAAAATCACTTAATACATCATCTGAGAAATATAAATTATGAATAGCTACACTGCAACTCACATTTAATTTTTTCTTTTTGGCTTCTCTTATTAGTTCAACCGATTTTACTGTAGAAATAGTTGGAATATGTAATTTTCCACCGGTGTATTCTAACAGAAATAAATCGCGTGCAATTTGAAGTTCTTCAGCAAGTGCTGGATTTCCTTTTAACCCAAGTTTTGTACTGGTTATATGTTCGTTCATAACCCCATGACCAGCTATTTTGTTTTCCTGAGGAAATGAATAAACTAAGCCATCAAAATTACTAGCATATTGCAAAGCAATTTTCATAAGGTTTGGGTTGCTAATAGGTTTTTGGTAATCTGAAAACGCTACGGCACCAGCAGTATTCATATCGTAAAGTTCTGCTAAATCAATGCCTTTACTGCCTACTGTAAGTGCTCCAATGGGTAGCAAGGTTACTGCATTATTACTGGCTTTAGCATTTACAAAAGTAATATCTGAATTAGAATCTATTACCGGATTGGTATTCGCATTCATAGCAACAGTTGTAAAACCTGAAGCTGCAGCTGTTTTTAGTCCATTTTTTATAGTGTCACGTTCTTCAAAACCAGGCTCTCCAAAACAAACACTACTATCAAACCAACCTTGAGATATATGGAGGTTTTCTAATGTTATTTCTTGATAATTGTTTGGGTTTTTAATGGTGCTGGCAATCTTAGTAATCACGCCATTTTCAATTAATAAATCTTGAGTTGTATTGTGAAACTCGCTTTTAGAATCTATAATTGTGGCAGACTTTATAAGTATGTTCATTTAAAATATTTTAAGATGAGCATTTCAATAATTAATAACGCTAATGCAAAAATAACAAACCATTTCCATAGCGCATTAATTTTTGTATCACTTTTTATAGTATCGAATGTTTTTGTAATAGAATCGCTAAGTGTAATGTGTTTAAGATTTGTTAGGTCTTTGTAAACCAAATAACTTTCATTTCTACTGTAATTATAGCTTACGTTTTTAATAGTTACATCGTTGTTTTTTACAGCATAAATGTTAGCCAAATTAGGCGATTCAGAAGTTTTTATAACAACTTTATTATTAAAATAGCGCTGTTCTGGTATTATGTTAGCGTCATTACTTGTAAGCGATAAAACAGCATCTTGTTTTAGTTGTGTACTTACATCAAAGCTGTTGTTTTTGCCAATAGTATAATATAATTCAGGAATTTTAAAACTTTGTTTTCCAATATTATATAAGGTAGGAACAATTAAAGGGGAATTTTTAAAATTTGAATTGTCCTTATTTAAAGCTGAAGTAAAAATGAAAGCATGACTATTTTGAAATAAAAAAGGGTTTCCATCCTCATATTTTAAGATGCTTGAAGCATGCTTCAACTTGGTACTAAAGAAGCTGTTTACTTTTGGATATTGAAAATTACTCACTTGTTTTTCAAAAACACCATTACTATATAAAGGATGTGAATAATTAATAGTTGTAATGCGTTTTTCGGTTTTAATTAGCTTGTTAAAAGAAGCTTGATAATTTACTAATAGTGAGTTGTATGAAGTATTTGTTATGTCTTTTGAAGGAATTATAACAAGCGTTCCATCTTGATTAGTAAATGATTTTATAGCAGGAATTAATGCATTTGGAATACTACTTAATTCATTTAAAATAATAAGATTTTGAGACTCTAATAGATTATAGTTTAATTGATTTTCTGTTGTTGAAGTATAATTAAATTCATCATTAGTGTAAATGCGTTTTAAAAAGGAATCGTCTGTCGCATTTATTGCTAACACATTTATTTTAGAGCTATTATTGATATTAAAATACAAGGTGTTATCAAATTGTAAGTTGGTGTCATCAATGGTTATTTTTCCATTAATCACTTTGTTTGCAGGAATAGAAAAAGTAGTATTAGCTTCCTTATTAATAGATACCGAAGTTTTAGCAATTAAAGTATCATTACTAAAGAGTGAGACCGGTAAGTTTTCAACTGTAGAGCCATTATTTTTTAAAATAACTTTTAAGTTAATAGAAGTAGCCGTTTTTTCAGAAACAAAAATACTATCAACTGAAATATTATGCGTGTTTACAGATTGTAATTTTACAAAATGAATATTGGTTAATGAGTCTTTTTCAATAGTGAGTGGTTTTCCATTTTCTTGAAAATCAGAAATAAATATTAAGTTTTTTAAACTGTTTCCTTGTTTATTAAAAAAGGTATTACTTTTTAATAAAGCAGCTTGTGTTGTTAAGCTATTAGGTGAGTAGCTAAGCTGTAATAACTCGTTCTTTATGGCATTAATAGTCGTGTTTTTATAAACTTTATCATTTGTAATTATTGATATGTTTTCGGTTTCTGGAACATTGCTTATAATATCTTGTACGGCTCTTTTTAATAATTCACCTTGACTACCTTTTGCTTGCATGCTAAAAGAATTGTCTAAATAAATAACCGTTTCTTTTTTAGTTTTAAATGTATTGGCCTTAGATGTAAAAGGTTGTGCAAATGCTATAATAATTACAGCGAGTAGTAATAGCCTAGTTAAAAGAATAAGCCATTTTTTTATTTGCGAACTTTTACGGGTTTGTAATGTAGCTTCTTTTAAAAAAGCGACATTGGTAAAAGGTACTTTTTGAAACTTTCGTAATTGAAATAAATGAACAATAATGGGGATGAGCAGTAAAAATAGAGCGTAAAGAAGTTCTGGGTGTTTAAACTGCATTTCTTTTTAGATTAGTCAAACCTACATAATTTTTTTCATATTTCAGAAATATTGAAATAAAATCAGTAGATTTTTCAAAGTTGATTATTCTTTTAAAACGATTATTTTATTAGTTTGATGATGTTAGGATAAAAGCCTTTTATTTTCCCGTTTCTGATTCTTATAACAAATATTATTGGTAAAATAATGTTTATAACATAAAGAATAACCCAAAAGTATATTGGAAAAGTAAAAGAATTGAAAGGGCCTATTTCTAAATGTGTGATTTTTAGAAATGCACCAATTATTAATACAGCAGAAGCAAAAAATGTCCAAACAATTTGAAAATTTAAAAGATTAGCGCCAACATCTTTTAGACCAATTATTTTATCTTTTTTAGTTATCCATAAAATAAACGGAAGAATAATATTTCCCATTGGAATAACTAGACCTGATAGTACAGATAAATGTAAGTAAATTAAATAGTTTTTATCTGTTTGTTTTCCATAATCTAAAAGATCTTCAGCATTTAAGTCTAAAACTTCACAAATTAAATTTAGTGTTTTTCCTCTAGGTTCATTCTCATTGTTTTCTATACGTTGTATAGTTCTTAAGTTCACCTTCGCTTCTTCAGCTAATTCTTCTTGAGAGAACCCTTTCCTTTTTCTTACTTCTTTAATTTTATTTCCAAGGTCATTCATAATTAATTATGTTTAATTTTTGTCAAAACTATTTATGAATTCTTCTTTTCGATAACGGTTTATTTGCGACATTTTTATGACATTTATGTCTGTTAGTATGTTTTGCATCATTTTTAGGGAGATTAACAAAAGAAAATATAATCTTCAATAGATTGCATTTTCAATTTTTTCATATAATCTTTAATTTCAATTTGTGCTGTTTTATTAGCAACTGTAATAATGCTTTGCGGATTCTCAATCGTTTCTAAAGCACTAAAAGGCTGTAAAATGTTGCCGTAAATATCGCGTCCTATTTTATTTGGGTTATCGCAAATCCATTGAAAAGGTACTTGTTTTTCAATTAGTTTTTTAGCAATTGTTTTGCCTTTATTACCTGCGCCCCAAACTATTAATGTTTTATTCTGGTTATAATCGAGTTCTAAAAAATAATGTAGCTTTAAATCTATAAAATGATTTTCGGCATAATGTTTATGTGTTCTAGAAGTTCTAGTGTTGTAATCGCGCCAGTCATGTAAAACAATATCACAAGGAATACATTTGTAATTATGCTTATAAAACCTAAAGGCTAAATCGTAATCTTCAGGATATCTATCTGGATTAAAAGCATCACAAGCAATTAAATCGCTTTTGTAAACCATCCAACAAGGCGATGGAATGACACATTCTTTATAAATTTCAGAATAATTAGTACCTGTTTTAGTTAATTGGTTCAACCAAACCTCATAACTTTTATAACCATCTTTAATCCCTGCTTCAGAAAAATAATTTACTAAACCAACAGCAACGTGCTGTTTCCCGTGTTTTAATAAATTAGCGACTAAAATTTCTAACTTGTTTGGAAGCATAATATCATCGCTATCCATTCTCGTAATAAATTCGCCCGTACTTTTTGAAAATGCCAGTTTTAATGCATCAATAATGCCATTGCCAGAATTTTTAAATAGTTTGATTCTATTGTCTTTTTCAGCGTAATTCTTAACAATATTAAAGCTTGTATCTGTAGAGCCATCATCAACTATTAAAAGCTCCCAATTAGTATAGGTTTGTTTTAGTATAGAGTAGATGCAATCCGCTATAAAAGCTTCAGTATTTTTAAAGGGGATTAAGATGCTCACTAAATTTTCCTGCATGTTGCGAATTTAACAAAACCTTAAGAATAAAGGGTGTAACATAATGGTATTTTGCACGTCAATTTATAAAATCAAAACATATCTAAATGAATTCAAAAACATTAGCAACATTATTTGCTGGTATTTTAATAGCAAGTTGTAATCCTACAAAGCGTACTTCTAACGATTTAGCAACTAGCTTGCCAATAGAAGCTTCTATTAATTTGTCTCAAATTCAAGACGATAAAGCACCAGTAACTATAAACCCTGGACGTTTTACACAAGAAACCGTAACTTACCGTATACCAAGAATAATACAAGGAACTTATTCTGTTAGTAATTTCGGTAAATATATTGAAGCTTTTAAGGCTTATGATTACGAGGGTAATGAAATTCCAGTGACTAAAGTAGACACAAATACTTGGACTATTGCTGATGCAAAAAAAATAGACAAAATCACCTATTTGGTTAATGATACTTTTGATATTGAAGTTGTTGGTGGTATAGGTCAAGAAGAACCTTTTTCTCCAGGTGGTACAAATATTGAACCTGATAATTATGTATTAAATCTACATGGTTTTGTTGGGTATTTTGATTCTTTAAAAAACAATCAATATAAATTAGATGTAACAGCTTCAAGCAATTTTGTTCGTACCTCTGCTCTACAAAGCATTGGCACTAAAACTAGCGAAGATGGAAAATATACAACAAGTACTTATTTAGCCACTAGATATTTTGATATCACAGATAACCCAATGTTTTATGGCGAATTAGATGTTGAAGAGTTTCAGGTAGGTGATATTAAGATTGTTTTAAGTGTGTATTCGCCAAATAAGGTGCATACAGCGGCATCAATAAAACCTACTATTTTTAAAATGATGAAGGCTCAAAAAGTTTTTTTAGGAGATATTAATAGTACACCTAGATATGATATTTTCCTTTATTTATCAGATGGAAAAGAAGATTCAGCAAAAGGATTTGGAGCTTTAGAACATCACAAATCTACAGTTGTTGTTTTACCTGAAGCAATGCCAGCAGAAGCTTTAGCAAAAAGCATGACAGATGTGGTGTCTCACGAGTTTTTTCATATTGTAACACCTTTAAGTGTGCATTCTGAAGATGTACATTATTTCGATTATAACAACCCTACATTCTCAAAACATTTATGGATGTATGAAGGTGTAACCGAGTATTTTGCTACGCTTTTTCAAGTAAATCAAGACTTAGTTGATAAAAGTGATTTTTATAACAAAGTAATGAGTAAAATTCAAAGGTCTAAGCAGTTAAATGATGCTATGAGTTTTACTATTATGAGTGAAAATGTTTTAAAAGCTCCATATAAAGATCAGTACTTAAATGTGTATCAAAAAGGTGCATTAATTGGTATGTGTATAGATATTTTAATGCGTGAAGAAAGCAATGGACATAGAGGGATTTTATCTTTAATGAAAGAATTATCAAATAAATACGGAAAGAATAAACCTTTTGAAGATGATAAACTTATAGATGAAATTACAGCTATGACTTATCCTTCTATAGGAGAGTTTTTAACAACACATGTTGTTGGAGATATTCCAATTAATTATAATGAGTTTTTCGAAAAAGTTGGATTAGAAATAGGAGAAGGCAAAGTAGAAACTAATTATATTTTAATGGGTGGTGTCCCTATTGTTAGTGGAGATCCACAAAAAGGCACTATCTTTTTTACCGATCAAGTTTTAGAAAATAGTTTTTGGGCAGAACAAGGTGCGCAACCAAATGATGTTATAAAATCTATAGGTGGGACAGCGCTTACTTTGCAAAATGCAAATCAAGTATTGCAAGGTGTTTTTATGTGGAAACCAGGAATGGATGTAGAAGTGAAGCTTGATAGAGCAGGAGAAGAAATTGTTATAAAAACCACGACTACTCAAGCTTATACAACAGGAGAAGGATTGATGGCAAAAGCGGATGCTACCGATGCTCAAAAGGCATTGCGTGACGCTTGGTTAAAAGGGTAACAGATTTAAGAATTATAATTATAGATTAACGATTGATGAACTTTGAGTTTGTCAATCGTTTTTTTTATAGCGTTACCCAAAAAGGGTCCCGCTTTCCGCTATATCTTTTTTAAAACCTCGTGGCGAGAAGCAAGGACAAGACTATCTGTTAATTTTTAGTGTTTATTAAATTTGCAGTCTTTCAGTTTAAAAAAGGATGCCGCATCAAATGCGAAGCATTCATGATTTCCTTAATTTAAAATAGCAATCAATGAATAATCGCTAACGCAGTTAGATTAACTAAATAAGAGGCTTGATGTTAAAACCCTTCAAAAACACCCAAGCCAAACAAAGCAAAATCATATTTTACTGGATCTTTAGCGTCTAGTTTTCTTAATGAAGTGTCTAACTCTGCTAAAGCTTTACCATCATTTTGTTTTCGTTTTAAAAGCCCTAGTTTTCTAGCCACATTACCAGAATGCACATCTAAGGGACAAGATAATAGAGAAGGCGATAGGCTATTCCAAATGCCAAAGTCTACACCTGTATTATCATTTCTAACCATCCAACGTAAAAACATGTTAATACGTTTTGCTGCCGAATTTTTTAAAGGATCACTCACATGTTTCTGTGTTCTTTGTAAATGGTCTATTTCAAAAAATATTTGTTTAAATGTAGATATAGCATCTTGCATGGAGCCTTTTTCAACATGCTTCGCAAATAAATTTTCTAAGCCATCATGGTTTTTGTAAATGTGCTGTAACGATTTAATAAACTGAATACAATCATCGCCATTAAAAGTTCTGTGTACAAAAGGTTGTAGTTTTTCTAAATCGGTTTCTTCATGATTCATCACAAAATCATACGGCGAATCGTCCAAAAGTACCATCAAGCGTTTGGCATTATTAATTATGCTTTTACGGTTTCCCCAAGAAATGGTTGCAGTTAAAAACCCTGAAATTTCAATATCTTCTTTTAAATTAAATTGATGTGGAATTTGAATAGGATCACTTTCAATAAACTTTGGATTGTTGTATTGAATAACTTTGGTGTCAAGAAATTCTTTTAGTTCGGCTTTATTCAAGGAAATAATATTTAAAAATGTAAAAGTAAGTATTCTTAATAAGTTTGATGATAGAAAGAAGTAATGGCTCTTGAAATTATAAAATTAAAGACTAACTTAGCTAGCATAAAAAATATAATATGTATACAAAGAAGGTTTTTAAGTTAAAGGATATGATAAAATGGACTCGTTTTGAGACTCTTTTATTTATTCTTATTGTTACAGTATTTGTAGGGCTATATTCTTTTTTTAATTTAGAATGGCTAAAAATTCCATGGACACCTTTAGCGTTAATTGGTACGGCAGTTGCTTTTGTAATAGGGTTTCAAAATAACTCTGCTTACGGAAGAATTTGGGAAGCAAGAAAAATTTGGGGTGGTATTGTAAATACATCAAGAACTTTTGGGATGTATGTTCAAGATATGGTAAATAATGAATATACAACTGAAAAAGTTTCAAATGAAGCATTGCAACAAGAAATAAAAACACTTACTTACAGACACATTGCTTGGATGACTGCTTTACGTCATGCCATGCGAGTTTCTAAACCTTGGGAAACCGTTATCCATGAAAGATCTAATAAAGAATGGAATAAGGTAGTAAGTCCACCTGAATGGCATTCAAGTGTTAACGAAGATCTTAAACCATATCTTTCAGATGAAGATTTAAAATACGTAATGAGTAAAAATAATAAGCAAACAGCAATGCTTTATTTACAATCTCATCATCTTCAAAATTTAAAAGAAAAAGGTATTGTTTGGGAATTTTCATTTTTGGAATTAGAAGGTGTTTTGCAAGAAATGTTTACGTTACAAGGGAAGTCAGAACGGATTAAGAATTTTCCATATCCGCGACAATATGCTACTTTAAATCATTATTTTATGTGGGTTTTTGTCTTGTTATTACCATTAGCTATTGTTCCGCAATTTGCAGAAATTGGCAAAGAAATTAGTGTTGCACATGCTACAATAGGTAGCTTTTTCATTTGGCTTGCAGTTCCTTTTTATGTTATTGTAGCTTGGGTTTTTCATACCATGGAAAGAATTGGGAGAACAGGAGAAAATCCATTTGAAGGTTTGGCTAATGATGTTCCAATTTCAACAATGGCTCGTGGAATTGAAATTGATTTAAGGCAAAATTTAGGCGAATCATTGGAAGATATTCCAAAACAGTTTCCAATGGTTTATGATACCCAAATGTAGGAAATGAGATAGTGATTTCGCTAAATATAATTATATAAAAAAGAGAAACTAATCTACTATGTTTCCATCAACCATAACAAGTTTTCTATCTGCTAAATTGGCTAGTTCTTCATTATGAGTAACAATAACAAAGGTTTGTCCAAACTCATCGCGAAGTTTAAAAAACAAGCTGTGTAAGTTTTCAGCAGATTCACTATCAAGGTTTCCAGAAGGTTCATCGGCAAAAATTAAAGCAGGATTATTAATTAAAGCTCGAGCCACAGCTACACGTTGTTGCTCACCACCAGATAGTTCATTTGGTTTATGATTGTATCGATGCGATAATCCTAAAAAATCTAAAAGCTCTTTGGCGCGTTTTTCAGCATCAGCTTTTTTTGTTCCTTTAATAAAAGCGGGTAAACATACATTTTCTAAAGCCGTAAACTCTGGTAATAATTGATGAAATTGAAAGATGAAACCAATATGTTCATTTCTAAATTTGGCTAAAGCTTTATCGTTAAGAGAGCTTATATCAATATTGTTTATGCTAAGTTGAAAATCTTCCTTTTTATAAGCTCTATCTAAAGTGCCTAATATTTGTAATAAGGTTGTTTTTCCGGCACCCGATGCACCTACAATAGAAATAACTTCGCCTTTTTTTATATGAATATCGACACCTTTTAAAACCTGTAAATCGCCGTAGTATTTATGAATGTTTTTTGCTTGAATCATTTGTAATAAATAAGAGCTGTGAATTTACTACTTTAAGCTGTGATGTACAATTAAGAATTGTTTTTATTGTTAAGTCCAATATATCCTCTATATTTAGTTAAAAAATAAATAATGCCATATAAACAGTTTGAAGAGTATAATATTAAGGTAACAGATGATGTTAAAGACCGATATAAAAATATTATAGAAGATTTAGGAGAAAATACAGAGCGAGAAGGCTTGGTTAAAACACCAGAGCGTGCAGCAAAAGCTATGCAGTTTTTAACACAGGGATACAACCAAGATCCGGTTGAGATTCTTAAAGGCGCTATGTTTAAAGAATCTTATAACGAAATGGTTATTGTTAAAGATATCGAGTTGTATTCGCTTTGCGAACATCATATTTTGCCATTTTTTGGTAAAGTGCATATTGCATATATACCCAATGGTTATATTGTAGGTTTAAGTAAATTACCAAGAATTGTAGATGTGTTTGCAAGACGTTTACAAGTGCAAGAACGCTTAACCGAACAAATTTTAGATTGTATAAATGATACTTTAAAACCACAAGGTGTGGCTGTTGTAATTGAAGCATCACACATGTGTATGATGATGCGAGGTGTACAAAAACAAAGTTCTACAACAACAACTTCTGGGTTTAGAGGGCAGTTTGAAAAAATTGAAACTAGAAACGAATTTTTAAAACTAATAGGTAAATAGTTTTGGTATGTTTATTGTTTAATATGATGTATAAAGATTTCCTTTTTTCAAGGAAATAATAAAAAAGTTATTGAATGAATAAATATAAAAAACTAATTATAGGGATTCTATTTGACGCACTCGGTTTTGTGTCTTTTATAATTCCGGGTATTGGTGAATTCTCAGATATTGTTTGGGCGCCACTATCTGGGTGGTTAATGACAAAACTATATAAAGGGAAACCAGGTAAAATTGCAGGTGTTATAACTTTTATTGAAGAGGCACTTCCTGGATTTGATATAATTCCAACTTTTACTTTAATGTGGATTTATACTTATGTTTTCAATTCGGAAAAGAAACTATAATATATGTGTAAAAAATGCCTTTCAATTTTGAAAGGCATTTTTTTTGTATTAATGAGTTTAAACGTTTTCTACAGTAATAGAAAAAGTTTCAGAAATATCTTCTTCACCACCAGCATTGGTGCTATCACCATCACTAACACCACTTGCGTTTTTAGATGGCTCATGAATTAAAGTAACTGTAATAGTTCCAGTACCTGCATCTGTAGTTGTAAGTTCAAAACTTAAGCCCACAGGGTTGCCGTCAGCATCAGTATCACTATAATCAAAAGTAGCTATAGCATTTGAAGCATCGAAAAAGAATTGGTGTTCCTCCTCAAGTTCTTCAACTTCTTCAGTAATATCTTCAGCTGGAGATTCTAATTCATTAAGTAACTCAATACTTCCGTTATAGGTTGTATTACTTGTTAAATTCCCTGAAACTGTTACAACTGGAGGATTAGGACCATCACCATCTAAATCTTGTGATTTTAATTCTATAGTAGTACCTCCACCAACAGGAGCTAAAGTTACGGTCATGGTAGTTATTACTTCTTCTTCAATAACAATTTCAGGATCATCATCAGACGAACATGACGATATGAATAATAATGTAATAATAGCAATTGATAAAATTTTTAAATTTTTCATTTTTTTTAATTTTTTAATAATTTAACTTTATTTGTAATATAAAATTTCTTCCTAAATCATCAGCGAAATATCTTAATCTATTTAAGTATTCTCTATAGGAAGTATTTAATAAATTTGAGACGCTAAGTCCTAAATTTAATTTTGATTTTGATGATAACGAAACAGTAACATCACTTCTAAAATGTAGCAGATGATATGCTGCTGGTGGTGTACTTATGTCTACCAAAACCATTTGTTGAGTTGATGCAATAAACGTTTCTAAATTATAATCTGGATAATTATTTTGTTTAAATACCCATTCACTTTCTAAATTAGCATTAAAATCTAACCACTTTTTATTACTATATGTTAAGGAATTAACGGTTTTAAATGCTGGCATGTCAATTAATGCTGTTTTATCTTTTACATTTCGCCCTTTAATAAAAGACGATTTGTTATTAATACTCCATTGTTTATTGAACTCATAATTAGCTGAAACATCAACTCCAAATATTAAAGCATTGGTTTGGGTATAATTCCAAACAGGAAAAGCTCCTCTAATAGTTTGTTCCGTTCCAAAAGGAATAATTTGAATAAAATCCTTAATATGGTTTACATACCCTTCAGCATTCAATATTAGTTTTGGTGAATGTAATTGATAGGAGCCTCCAAAACGATTTGAAGTTTCCTGTTTTATTCTTAAATCACCTAACTCAATTCTTGCTGCTGAATGATGCAACCCATCACTAAATAATTCTGATACATTTGGTGCTCTTTGAGATAACCCATAATTAAATAAAAGGCTTTGTTGTTCATCAATTTTATGAGATATCCCTGTAGATACCGATATATTATGAAAGTTATAAATAGGATTTGTCAAAATTTGATTCCCAACATTTTCGATAATAAAACCGCTAAAGTCTTGATTATAATTACGCTCTTCCCATCTACTATTTAAGTAAAACTTTTTAGCATCAATTCTTTTAAAATCATACCTTACACCAAAATTTAAAACAGTATTATCACTCCATTTTAAGTTCGAAATAGCAAAAATACCAACATCATATTTGTCGTAATCTGGAATTAATCTTCTAATTCCAGTTTTCGGATTTGCAAAGTTATTTTGATAACTAGTATGAATACCAAAATTATAATTTGCTTTGTTGCTGGCATCTAACTTTAAATTAATTTTTAGAGCATGTGTTTTTAAATTCAAGTCTATTGCAGCTTTATTGTCATCTCCTCTTCGAACATCATATTCAAATCGTTGATTGTTTTGAAAGTCATATTGAATTTGTAAACGACCAAAACGTTTAAAGCGTTGGTAAAACTCTGTTTTTAAAACTTGATGTGTAACATCCTGTCGAGGCGAATTAATGTCATAACTAAAATCATCTATAACATTCGGTTCTCCGCTGTTTATAGCCTCAACTAAATCATTAATACTCCCAATATGGGCTGCTCTTAAAATACCTATTTCATTATTTAAGTAGCTATAGTTAATATTAAAACCTTTTTCAAAAGTTTTATATCCAGCATTTAGGTTAAAACCTAGAGCATTCAATCCCGTATTGGTTAAATTATAATCAGGTGTATTAAAATCGCCAAAGCGTTTTTTCGACATTTGAGCATTAACAAACCATCCTTTTTTCCAAGATTTAGTTAAAGTAGATGCTATATTAAAACCTCTGCCATTTGTTTGTCCACTCAAAATTGTTTTTCCGTATAGTGAGTCTTTCAAACTAATAGCTTGTGGTTTTAAAACAATTACTCCGCCAATAGCATCACCGCTATAAGCAAGAGCGTTTGCTCCTTTTATAACATTTATACTTCCAGCAGAATTTAAATCTACATTAGGAGCGTGTTCTATACCCCATTCTTGATCTTGTAAAAGCACACCATTAGAAATCACAGAAATTCTACTACTATGTAAACCATTAATAATTGGCTTAACAATAGTGTTTCCTGTATTAATTGACGAAACACCACTTACTTGCTTTAAAGCATCACCTAGACTATAAGCACTAAAGCGTTCGAAATCATCAATACTTAAATGAGTTTCTTGAGCCGTTTTAGTCAATTTTATAGGAGCATTGCTTAATAGTTTCACTTCATGAAGTTCTTCAATATGATGCTCCATATTAATCTCCTTATAAGTGTCTCCATTCATATCAATTTCCACGCGTTTGTTTTCACATCCGATATGAGAAATTGCTAGAACCAATTTTCCTTCACACAGGTTTTTAATGGTGAATTTACCATTAATATCTGCTGTTGTGTATTTGTTAAGCGATTCGATATGAACAGTTGCACCTGACATAGGAGTTCCATCATGAAAATCTTTTATTTCACCAAAGAAAGTATGCGTGCAGTTTTGACTATAAGATATACCGAAAAAGCATAATCCTACAATCAATAAATAATGTTTCATTGTATTGCGTTTTTAGTTTAAAAATAAGGTGATTGATTAAACTAAAACAGCAGGAGGACCTCTTAAAGAATAAGATAAAGGCTGATGATTATTAAGGAATTTGTATGTTAAAATGTATATTTTGTAATGAGGTGCTTTACAAATAAAGGTTTCGTATTTTAATGATGGAATATAATTCTTATTTAATTGGAATTTATAAAACTCACAATCTAAATCTATTTCATGTAAATGTGTTGATTTTTCTCCTTTACAGACATCATGTTTATGGTGATGGTGTGAAAAAACATGAGAAAACTTAATAACAGAAGGAACTAATAATGTAGCAACCAAACTTAGGGTTACTATTTTAAATACGATATGTTCCTTTATAGTTTGCATTAATAATTAATCAACAAAACGTTTTAAGCCTATTCTACGAAGCATTTTCTTTTCAAAATTCCAGAAAAATTTATGTTGACCAAAAAGCCAACCAAAGCCAACTAGCATTATTTGATACATAATGAATAAAAGTACTATACGCAAAACCCAATACCCAAATGTTGTATATGTTTCAGGTGAAATGTTTAAGTATGCTAAAATAGGTTTTCCAATTAAAGAGGCTGTAGATCCAGTGATAGCAAATACTATTAAAATGACAATGATTTGCCAATTATGTTCAATACCCCAACGTTCCTTTAATTTTTCCACACAAATAAATTTATTATGCAAAAATAGTTAAAAGACTTCTAAATTCTAGGAATAAAAGGACCTAATCTTTGTTTGTAAGTTAATTGAAAATAGATAAAGTAATTATAGAGTTTGTAATTTACTTCGTAGCCGTAATCTATACCTTGTTGATAATCAATTTGCATTTCATATAGGTTAGGAGCAAATCGCATAGGTTGTGTCACTCTATTATTCCATTCTAATACATATAAATAATTTCTGTTTTCTAAAAATTGTTGCGAATAAAAGCCTTCAGGTCTAGCTCTACTATTCAGCCAAAAATTAAAACCTGGTTCTATAATAATAATTTGATATTCTAACTCATCATTAGTAATGCTTACAGTGTCGCTAAGCTTAATGTTTTCTAATGTTTCATTTTTATTTTGAGTTGTTTGTTTTGTTGTATTACAACTAAAAATAAAGAGACTAATTAATAATAAAGATGCTAGTGTTTTCATATCTAAATATTTTAATATTATAAAACAAAGCTATTAGTTACTTATGTATTGTGAAACAAGCAATGAGTGAATACTACCTTTTAATTAGTAAAGTGACTTTGAATATGTATTAATATAGAAATTAATATAAATCTACGAAAATCATTCTTTAAATAATTGTATTTTATTGTTTTAAAACAAAAAGCCAAACAGTTACGTTTGGCTTTTCTATATATATTTAAAAACAGGAATTATTATTTACCAAAAAGACCACCTAGTAAACCTCCAAGCCCTCCTTTGCTTTTGTTACCTCCTAAAAGCATTCCAGCAACATCATCAACAACGCTACCATCACCATCTGCATCAAGAATAGATTCTAAGAAGCTTTGTTCTTGTTGAGCAGAGTTCCCGCCTAATAAACCACCTAATAAATCGCCAATACCATTAGAAGAACTTACATTTTGTTGTTGTTTTTGTTTTCCTAAAACACCCATTAAAATTGGAGCTGCAACTTTTAATATGTTAGCTACCGAGCTAGCATCTAAACCAGATTTTTCTCCAATTACTTTTTGAACGCCTTGTTGTTTAGCTCCTAGTACGTGTCCTAATATTTTTTCTCCATCAGTTTTTACATCATCATCAACGCCGCCACTAAATAACCCACCAAGATTATCTAAAATGCTTCCATCGTGTTTTCCGTTTAAAGCTCCTAATAATCCTTCGGCACCTTGAGGTGTTGAGGCATTACGTTGCATAGCTTTCATTAATACGGGTAAAGCCATCGTTAAAACGCTACTTGTTTTGTTTGTATCGTTTCCTGTTGAACCAGCTACTCCATCAATAATTGTTTTTCCTAAGTCGCTGCCTAATAAGTCTAAAATTCCTGACATAATTGTTTTGTTTTTATTTTAAAAAGATTTGTAAATAATGAGATTTCAATGTACAAAAAAAGTCCCAACTATTAGTTAGGACTCAATTAAATTGATTAGGTCACAATTTTATATCTTATTTACTTTAAGATGCTTATAATTTGTTCTGCTAATTCTGTACCAATTCTGTCTTGTGCTTCGTTAGTTGCAGCACCAGTATGTGGTGTTAATGATAATGCCGAATTCATTAATAATTGCATTTCTGGCTTAGGTTCTTTTTCAAAAACATCTAAAGCAGCTCTTGCAACTTTACCACTTTCTATAGCTTTTACTAATGCTACTTCGTTAAGTACACCACCACGTGCTGCATTAGCAATAATAACACCATCTTTCATCATATTAAATTCTGCTTCATCAATAACATACTCTTTTTGAGCAGGAACGTGTAGTGTAATAAAATCGGCTTGTTTTAAAACATCTTCTTTAGAAATGGTTTCAATATCAAAGTTTACAGTCTGACCATCAAAAAAGTCTAACTCTAAATTTGCTTTTTCTAAAAACGGATCGAAAGCAATTACTTTCATTCCAGCACCTAAAGCAACTTTAGCAGTAGCTTGTCCAATACGACCAAAACCTAAAACACCTAAAGTTTTCCCTTTAAGCTCAGTTCCTTTTGCATACGCTTTCTTTAAGCCTTTAAAGTTACTATCTCCTTCAAGAGGCATATCTCTATTCGAGTTATGTAAAAAACGAGCTAAACCAAATAAATGTCCAAATACTAATTCGGCAACTGAGTGCGAAGAAGCAGCAGGCGTATTAATTACAGAAAGTCCTTTTTCTCTTGCGTATTCTACATCGATATTATCCATACCAACACCACCACGACCAATAATTTTAATGCTTGGACAAGCATCAATAAGGTCTTGACGTACTGTTGTAGCACTACGTACAAGTAAAACAGTAATGTTGTTTTCGTTTATGTAGTTTATTAATTGTTCTTGAGCTACTGTAGTTGTGATAACTTCGAAACCACCTTTTTCTAAGGCATCGATACCACTTTGTGAAATACCATCGTTTGCTAATACTTTCATTTTATGACTTTTTTATTTCCGCGTAAGCGAAAACTTTAATAATTTATTTTATTTGTTTGAGTAAGCAATTGCAAATAGCGACTGATTACTGCAAAACCTTTTAAGCTTTACTTTCTAATTCGCTCATTACTTCTACAAGCGCTTTTACGCTATCAAGAGGTAATGCATTGTACATAGATGCTCTATAACCACCTACGCTTCTGTGTCCGTTAACACCACTTATACCAGCTTCTTTAAGCATGGTTTCAAATGTTTCTTTTAGATTTTCATTCACTAAATTGAAGGTTGCATTCATGTTTGAACGATCTTCTTTAGCAGCAAACCCTTTGAATAATGGATTTAAGTCTATTTCAGAATACATTACAGTTGCTTTCTTTTCATTTTCTTTTTCAATAGCAGCAATACCACCAAGACCTTTTAACCACTCAAGAGTTAACATAGATGTGTAAACAGCAAATACAGGAGGTGTATTAAACATGCTTCCTGCACCAATATGTTTTTTGTAATCCATGATAGATGGAATGTTTCTAGATACTTTACCTAAAATGTCTTCTTTAATTACAACTAACGTTGTACCTGCTGGGCCCATATTTTTTTGAGCACCTGCATAAATTAAATCGAATTGTGTAAAATCTAACTGACGTGAAAAAATATCACTACTCATATCACAAACCGTTGGAATATCACATTTTGGAAACGATTTCATTTGCGTTCCAAAAATAGTATTGTTTGTTGTGAAGTGAAAATAATCATAATCTGAAGGAATATCATATCCTTTAGGAATATAGTTAAAGTTAGCATCTTTAGAAGAAGCAACTTCGTAAATATCGTCTAAAATTTTAGCTTCGTTTATTGCTTTCTGACTCCATGCACCTGTGTTTAAGTAACCTGCTCTTTTTTCTAAAAGATTCATAGCAACCATTAAAAACTGAGTGCTCGCACCTCCTTGTAAAAATAAAGCTTTGTATCCTTTTCCTTCTAAACCAAGTAGCTCTAAAACTAAAGCTCTTGCTTTTTCCATAATATCAACAAAATCTTTGCTTCTGTGTGATATTTCAATTAAAGATAACCCCGAATCATTATAATCAATTATAGATTGAGAAGCTTTTAATAAAACTTCTGGATGTAAAATACTTGGTCCTGCACTAAAGTTATGTTTTTTCATTTTATGTAGTAAAATTTAAAGATGCAAAGTTGCTAATTAATTGGGTATTTTATGCTATAAAATCAATAATTTTTTTGTCAAATTGCTAACAAAAATTCAATAGAATCTACACTATCCGCATAATCCCAAAGTTGAGGTTTTTGCGTTGCGCCAAATGTAATTTCATTTTTAGTAAAATCTTTAGAAACTATACACTGAATTTTATTTTCATCTAGCTTTAGTTTTTTCTTTAAATGCTCTACATCTTCGTAAAATTCATAAAATAAAGTAGCTATCGGCGAAGCGTAACTTTTATCTTCTTTAATCATAAAAAAACCATTTTCAAGCATATCGAATTCGCTCATTAAATACACGGCTTTATTATAATCGTAGTTATTAGCATATTTAGCTTTTTCGACAATAGGGTGCCAATGGTAGATTGCTTCAAAAAAAGCATCGAATTTATAGCCTTTAGGCACATATAATTTAGATACATTCCTGCAACCTAAACCATAGTATCTAAAAATATCTTCCGAAAGGTTTTTTAAATCTTCAGTCGTTTCGTTACCTGTTAAAACAGCTACAGAATTCCTATTATTTCTAATTATAGATGGTTTTCCTTTAAAATAGTACTCAAAATAACGTGCAGTATTATCGCTACCCGTAGCAATAACAGCATCAAAGTTTTCAATTTTAGCTTCAGTAAAGGTTATTCGTCCTTTAAATTTAGGAGCAACATATTCTAAATATTTAGCTAAATAGGGTAGTAGGTGTTTATCGTTTGACGATTGTTTAACTAATACTTTATGACCAGAGATTAAAACAGATAAAAAATCATGAAACCCAACCAAAGGAATGTTTCCTGCCATTATAATGGCAACTTGTTTAGGTTCAGTCGTATTAATGTTATATGGTGCTAGCCATTTATTTAAATTGGCTTGTGTTAAAAGCTCTGTCCAGCCTTTAATAGAAAACAGAATGTTTTCTTTAGTGAACCAACCATTGTATTCTTGAGCTAGTTTTAATTGATGTTTAAAACCGTCGAAGAATAAGTCGTTATGTTCAATATTATCTGCTTTTTGAATAACTTCATTAGAAAATTGCTTTAAAAATTCTCCTAATTTTACAAAAGCATCAATTCTTTCTTGTAATTGCATTCTTAATTTGGTTATGAATGGTTTTGGCGTTATTTTTGCCACTGCAAAGTTAGAAAAAGAAAACGCTATGGCAATTATAATAACAGACGAATGTATAAATTGTGGTGCTTGTGAACCTGAGTGCCCAAATACAGCAATATATGAAGGTGCCGATGATTGGCGCTATAAAGACGGAACAAGCTTAACAGGTAAAGTGGTTTTAACTAATGGTACAGAGGTTGATGCAGAAGAACCTCAAGAACCAGTAAGTGATGAACTTTACTATATTGTACCAGATAAATGTACAGAATGTAAAGGGTTTCATGATGAACCTCAATGTGCAGCAGTTTGCCCTGTTGATTGTTGTGTGCCTGATGAAGATGTTGTAGAAACAGAAGAAGAGCTTTTAGCAAAGCAACGTTTTATGCATCCAGAAGACTAACAATTGGTAATTTACAATTGAAAATTTATAATTAATCCTGAGCTTTAAGCTTGGGATTTTTTTTGATTAAAAATGAAATTGATTGAAGCGAATACTTTTATTGGATGCGAAAAATAAATTAACTTAGCTCGCTAAGACTATTTAATTTAGAGAAATTATGATAAAAAATGATACTATTAAATTTGTAATTATAGGAAGCGGGAATATTGCAAGCACATATCTTTCTGCAATAAATAATATTACAAATGCCGAAGTTGTTGGTATTGTATCTAGCAAAACTAATAAGCCAGAAGGATTAAATCATCTTCCTTTTTTTAAAGCAATTTCTGAAATTACTACAAATTTTGATGCTGTTATTATTTGTACGCCTAACGGATTACATCATGTTAATGCAATTGAAGCCGCAACTTTAGGAAAGCATGTGTTATGCGAAAAACCAATAGATATTACTTTAGAGTCTATTGATAACATGATTGATTCATGTAAAGAAAATAGTGTTAAGCTAGCAGTGGCTTATCAAAGGCGTTATAGTTCAGATAATCCAATTGTAAAAAAGTTGATTGATGAAAATAAATTAGGAAAGATATTTTCGGTCGATTTGTCAATTAAAAATTATCGCGATGACAATTATTATAATTCCTCAGCTTATAGAGGAACGTATAATATTGATGGAGGCGGACCTTTTATTCAACAAGCATCACACTATATAGATTTGTATTATTGGTATTTTGGTAAACCCGTTAAGTTGGTAAGTAAGTTAGGAACTTTTGTGCATGATATTGAAGTTGAAGATCATGGTGCCGCTATTTGTGTTCATAATTCTGGTATGATTGCCACTATTACGGCATCAACAGCAACCAAACCAGGGTTTCCTGCTAAAATGGAAATTTACACAAGTAAAGGGTATCTAATTTTAGAGAATGATGTTATTACCCATTGGGATATTGAAGATTTAGAAAACCCAACATCGGTAAAATCAACAGAAAATACGCATACTGGTGCTGCAACTGCATCTGTGAGTGATACTACTAACCACGAAACGGTTTTAAATAATTTTGTTGATGCTATAAATACAAATAGCGAACTGTTAGTTTCAGGCGAATCTGCAAGAAATGCCACAGAAATTATTTTAGATATTTATAAAAATCAATTCTAATAGAAACTTTTTTATAAAGCCATTAAACTTTCTTGTAAAAACTAAGTCTTACACGAAAAATAAATAATAATGACAAATAAGTACATGCGAATTATTCATCGCTATCTAGGGTTTTTTCTAATAGGAATCATGACTGTTTATGCCTTAAGCGGTATTGTATTAGTTTTTAGAGATACCGAATTTTTAAAAAGTGAAGTTCAAGTAGAAAAAAAATTAAAGCCTAATATTAAGTCGGTAGATTTAGGAAGGCAATTACGTAAAAGGAATTTTAAAGTTTTGAAAGAAGAGAATAATCTTGTTTTTTTTGAGAACGGGCAATATGATAAGAAAACAGGTGTTGCTAAATATAAAAACAAGGAATTACCCTATGTTTTAAATCAAATGACAAAACTTCATAAAGCGAGTTCGAAACAGCCTTTATATTGGTTGAATATATTTTCCGGAGTGTCTTTATTTTTCTTTGCTATTTCATCTTTTTGGATGTTTTTACCAAAAACCAAGATTTATAAAAAAGGATTGTATTTTACTTTTTTCGGAATGGTTCTAACCTTTATTTTACTTTTTGTATAGATTAAAATGCTATTTGTATTTTTGTCTCAATGAATGAAAAGAAAGTATTTCTTCTTATAAATGGGGAGCCGCCAAATAAGATTCCAGATTTAACAAAGTATCATCTTGTTTGTGCAACTGATGGTGCGTATCGGTTTTTAGAAAAAAATAATATTACTCCTAATTTTATTAGTGGCGATTTTGATTCGGTTGAACGTCTTCCTGAACATATTGAAGTCATTCATACACCTAATCAAGATTATACAGATTTTGATAAAGTGTTGCAGATATTATTCGAAAGAGGGTATAAATCTATTCATGTTTTTGGTGCCAGTGGGCAAGAACAAGATCATTTTTTAGGAAACTTACACACAGCCATTCAATGGAAAGAGAAACTCAATCTTACTTTTTTTGATAATTTTGGTTCTTATTTTTTAGCTGATACTCGTTTAGAATTATCTAATTGTAAAGGAAAAACAATATCGTTAGTGCCTTTTCCAACAGCAACGAACATTATAACAAAAGGCTTGGAGTATCCTTTAAATAAGGAAACGCTTTCTTTTGGAAACAGAATAGGAACAAGAAATGTAGCAATTGATGATGATATTGCTATTACTTTTGAAACAGGTAGTTTATTTGTTTTTATCAATCAATAATAGATATATTTTTAGGTTATAAACTTATCGAATCTATATACTTTAAATAATTACGGAAATAACTACATTTGCACTCGCAAAACAGATTCCGCGAAAGCGATAATCTTTTTAGTAAAATTTAGCTATTAAAATATTTCCGTTTTCACGGAAATAAAAAATATAATTTCAATGAAAGCAGGCATCGTAGGATTACCAAACGTAGGGAAATCAACTTTATTTAATTGTTTATCTAACGCAAAAGCACAAAGCGCAAACTTCCCGTTTTGTACAATCGAACCTAATGTTGGTGTGGTAAACGTTCCAGATCCTCGTTTAGAAAAGCTTGAAGAATTAGTAAACCCAGAACGCGTGCAACCTGCAACTGTAGAAATAGTTGATATTGCTGGCTTAGTTAAAGGAGCAAGTAAAGGTGAAGGTTTAGGAAATCAGTTTTTAGCAAATATTAGAGAGACTGATGCTATTTTACATGTATTACGTTGTTTTGATAACGATAATATTGTGCATGTTGATGGTAATGTAAATCCTATTCGCGATAAGGAAACTATCGATATGGAATTGCAACTTAAAGATTTAGAAACCGTTGAAAAAAAACTAGATAAAGTAAAACGTGCTGCTAAAACAGGAAATAAAGAAGCTCAAAAAGAAGAAGCGGTTTTGTTAAAACTAAAAGAAGGTTTAGAAGCAGGAATTTCTGTTAGAGCTTTAGAATTTAGTGAAGAAGATGATATTGATTTTGTAAAACCATCTCAATTAATTACAGATAAGCCTGTGATGTATGTTTGTAATGTAGATGAAGGATCTGCAGTTTCAGGAAATGCTTATGTAGATTTAGTTAAAGAAACTGTAAAAGATGAAAATGCAGAGGTATTAGTTTTAGCTGTTGGAACAGAAGCTGATATTAATGAGTTAGACGATTATGAAGAACGTCAAATGTTTTTACAAGATATAGGATTAGAGGAAGCTGGGTCAGCTAAATTAATTAGATCTGCTTATAAACTTTTAAATCAGCAAACTTATTTTACAGCCGGCGTAAAAGAAGTACGTGCTTGGACTGTAGATATTGGAGCCACAGCACCACAAGCAGCGGGAGTTATTCATACAGATTTTGAAAAAGGTTTTATTCGTGCCGAAGTTATTGGTTATGATGACTTTGCAAGCTATGGTAGTGAGGCAAAAGTGAAAGAAGCCGGAAAAATGCGTGTAGAAGGTAAAAATTATATCGTTAAAGATGGAGATGTAATGCATTTTTTGTTTAATGTGTAATTATACTCAGAACTTATTGCTTATTAAGTAAGAAATATTATATATTTGTATTCCCCTCTCAATAGAAATATATTAAAAATGCCTACAATTGAAATAAAAACTGAAATACATTCAGACAAGAAAAAGTGTTTTGATTTAGCTAGAAACATTGATTTACATCAAGATTCACTAAAGTTTTCTGGAGAAAAAGCTATTGCTGGAAAGACTAAAGGTCTCATAGGTCAAGGAGAATGGGTTTGTTGGGAAGCAAAGCATCTTGGCTTTGTACAACATTTAACATCTAAAATTACAGAGTTTGATGAGCCAAATTATTTTGTAGATGAGATGGTTATGGGAGCCTTTAAATCATTTCGTCATGAGCATCATTTTGAAGAAACAAATGCTGGAACTGAAATGATAGATGTGTTCTATTTTGAATCACCGCTTGGAATTTTAGGTAAAATAGCAAATACTCTTTTTTTAAAGCGATATATGACAAATCTTTTAAAGACTAGAAATAAATTCTTAAAAGAAAAAGCAGAGTCTTCAGAATCATAAAAGCAGTTTATACTAAGTTTGTTGATAAACATTTATTCCAATAATACTTTTCAGTATTCAGGTATTCGTTTATAAAATTATAACCTGAACATCGTAATTCTTCATTTTTGTGAAAAATCATTCAGTAACACAAACCTAAATTCGTGCTATGCAAGCAAAAAGAGGTTTTTGGTACGGTATAGCAATAGGTGTTTTAGGAATTGTTCTTTTTTCCTCAAAAGCAGTTATGGTAAAATTGGCTTATAATTATAAGGTAGACGCCATTAGTATATTATTACTTCGTATGTTGTTTTCTTTTCCGTTTTATGTAGTTATAGCTTATGTTTATGGTAAAAAGCATAGCGATTTAAAAGCAAAGAAAACGGATTACGCTTGGATTCTATTTTTTGGTTTTGTTGGTTATTATTTAGCAAGTTATTTCGATTTTGTAGGACTTATTTATATTAAAGCCAGTTTAGAACGTATAATACTCTTTATATATCCAACAATTGTAATTCTTTTAAATAAGTTCTTTTTAAAACAACCCATAAATAAAGTTCAGGCAGGAGCTATCGGGTTAACTTATTTAGGAATTATTATAGCGTTTGGAGATGAGGTTGTTATCTCTGGTAAAGACAATTATTTAGGTGGTTTTTATATTTTATTAAGTGCAATAACGTATGCTTCATATTTAGTAGGTAGTGGTTGGTTGATTCCAAAATTTGGAGTCATGAAATTCACAGCTTATGCTATGCTTGTTTCATGTGTTTGTGTTTTTATTCATTATGGTATTATTAACGAAGTAGATCTGTTTAGCTTTACTTGGCAAGTATATCTATTAGGATTTTTAATTGCTGTTTTTGCAACCGTTATTCCTTCTTTTTTAGTGTCAACTTCTATAAAAATGATTAGTTCGTCAAATTTTGCAATTGTAGCCGGCATTGGTCCAATTTCAACTATTATTTTGGCTGCTATTTTTTTAAATGAAAAACTGACTTTACTACAGTTATTTGGTGCTTTAATAGTTATTATTGGTATATTATTCGTTTCTATTAAAAAAAGTAAAGTCTAAGTGTTAAGGTTCTCAACAATAACAATTCTATATTGTTAATTACTTTGTGCAAAGGTTATTTCTTTTTTTATAAGGTTGTATTATATTAGCAACCAATCACGAATTTTTACGCAACATCTACTATGGCTGAACAATCTAACTATACCGAAGATAATATACGTTCACTTGACTGGAAAGAGCATATTCGTATGCGACCAGGAATGTATATTGGTAAGCTAGGTGATGGTTCGTCTCCGGATGATGGAATTTACATTCTTTTAAAAGAAGTTTTAGATAACTCTATTGATGAGTACGTTATGGGAGCCGGAAAAACCATTGAAATTTCTATTCAAGGTACCAAAGTAACTGTTCGAGATTATGGTCGTGGTATTCCGCTAGGAAAAGTGGTAGATGTGGTTTCTAAAATGAATACAGGCGGAAAGTACGATTCTAAAGCTTTTAAAAAATCTGTTGGTTTAAATGGAGTAGGTACAAAAGCCGTAAATGCTTTATCTTCTTTCTTTAGAGTAGAATCTACGCGTGATAGTAAAAGCGCTTCCGCGGAATTTGAGCAAGGAAATTTAATCAATCAAGATTTATTAGAAGAAACCTCACGCCGTAAAGGAACGAAAGTGTCTTTTATTCCAGATGAATTAATCTTTAAAAACTATAAGTTTAGAAGTGAGTACATTGTTAAAATGCTTAAAAACTATGTGTACTTAAATCCTGGTTTAACAATTGTTTTTAATGGCGAAAAGTATTTTAGTGAAAACGGATTAAAAGATTTATTAAATGAGAAGATTGCAGAATCCGATTTATTATATCCTATAATTCATTTAAAAGGTGATGATATTGAAGTTGCCTTAACACACAGTAAAACACAATATAGCGAAGAATATAATAGTTTTGTAAATGGGCAAAATACAACGCAAGGTGGGACACATTTAAATGCTTTTAGAGAAGCCTTTGTAAGAACTATTCGTGAGTTTTATGGTAAAAACTATGACGCATCAGATATTAGAAAATCTGTTGTAAGTGCCATTGCTATTAAAGTTATGGAACCCGTTTTTGAAAGTCAAACTAAAACGAAGTTGGGTTCTACCGATATGGGAGGCGATTTACCTACTGTAAGAACTTATATTAGTGATTTTCTTAAAACCCATTTAGATAATTTTTTACATAAAAACACAGATACTGCCGAAAAATTACAACGTAAAATTTTGCAAGCTGAACGAGAGCGTAAAGAATTATCGGGTATCCGTAAGTTAGCTAAAGATCGCGCTAAGAAAGCAAGTCTTCATAATAAAAAATTAAGAGATTGTAGAGTTCATTTTGGAGATACTAAAAACGAAAGAAATCTAGAAACGACCCTGTTTATCACAGAGGGAGATTCAGCTTCTGGTAGTATTACAAAATCACGAGATGTAAATACACAAGCGGTTTTTAGTTTAAAAGGGAAACCTTTAAACTGTTATGGCTTAAGCAAGAAAATTGTTTATGAAAATGAAGAGTTTAATTTGTTGCAAGCTGCTTTAAACATAGAAGAAACTTTAGAAGATTTAAGATATAACAATGTTGTAATTGCTACCGATGCCGATGTAGATGGAATGCATATTCGTTTGTTATTAATAACTTTTTTCCTTCAGTTTTTTCCTGAAGTTATAAAAAATGGGCATTTATATATATTACAAACACCTTTATTTAGAGTGCGTAATAAAAAAGAAACCATTTATTGTTACACTGAAGATGAACGTAGAAATGCCATTGAAAAATTAAAACCAAAACCAGAAATAACTCGATTTAAAGGACTTGGTGAAATTTCGCCAGATGAGTTTAAACATTTTATAGGAGACGATATTAGGTTAGACCCTATTATGTTAGATGATAACATGTCTATTGAAGATTTATTAGCATTTTATATGGGTAAAAACACACCTACAAGACAAGAATTTATCATTGATAATTTGAAGGTAGAATTAGATATTATTGAATAAAAGGTGTTTTTGAAAACGAAATACGTATTTTAAATCGATAAAATTGAGAATTATATAAAATAATAAGTTAAAAATTACCAACATATACTAGTTTAGTTTTAAATTTGCAGTACAAGAAAAGTAAATTTATTAATGGCCTTATAAAAAGGTATATAAAACTAAAAGATATGTTGTACACAAAAGAAAAAAATAAAAAAACTAAAAGAGATTATTCTTACTTGCATGCTGCTTTAACAAGTGAAAAATTAAATAAAAGTAAAAAGAAAGGAAGAGTAACTCTTAGCGGGAAACCCAAAATAAATTGACCTAATTAATGATTGAAGACAGCGACGACTTAATTAACGAACAAGACGAACCTCAAGAAACCATAACCCGTATAACGGGCATGTATAAAGATTGGTTTTTAGATTATGCATCCTACGTTATTTTAGAACGTGCTGTACCAGCCATTGAAGACGGCTTTAAACCAGTACAGCGTCGTATCATGCACTCTATGAAAGATTTGGATGATGGACGCTACAATAAAGTTGCCAATATTGTTGGGCATACCATGCAATACCATCCGCACGGAGATGCAAGTATTGCAGATGCCATGGTGCAAATTGGTCAAAAAGATTTATTAATAGATACTCAAGGAAACTGGGGAAATATTTTAACAGGCGATCGTGCTGCAGCGTCTCGTTATATTGAAGCGCGAATTTCTAAATTTGGATTAGATGTAGTTTTTAATCCAAAAATTACCGAATGGCAAGCCAGTTATGATGGTAGAAGAAAAGAACCTGTAAACTTACCTGTTATGTTTCCTTTGCTTTTAGCACAAGGAGGTGAGGGGATTGCAGTTGGATTATCTACAAAAATACTACCACACAATTTTATAGAACTTATAGATGCTTCTATTAAGCATTTACAAGGAAAAAGATTTATTATTTTACCCGATTTTCCTACTGCAGGAATAGCCGATTTTTCTAATTATAATGATGGATTACGAGGAGGAAAAGTACGAGTTCGTGCTAAAATTTCACAATTAGATAAAAACACGTTAGTTATAACCGAAATTCCTTTTGGTACAACCACATCGTCTTTAATAGATTCTATTTTAAAGGCAAATGATAAAGGGAAAATCAAAGTTAAAAAGATAGAAGACAATACTGCTGCCGAAGTTGAAATATTAGTTCACTTACCATCAGGCTTATCACCAGACAAAACTATTGATGCCTTATTTGCATTTACTAGTTGTGAGTCTTCAATTTCTCCATTAGGTTGTGTTATTGAAGATAATAAACCGCTGTTTGTTGGCGTTACAGAAATGTTACGTCGTAGTACCGATAATACGGTTCAGCTTTTAAAACAAGAATTAGAAATAAAATTAGGTGAATTTGAAGAGCAATGGCATTTTGCGTCTTTAGAGCGTATTTTTATTGAAAATAGAATTTACCGAGATATTGAAGAAGAAGAAACATGGGAAGGTGTTATTAGCGCCATTGATAAAGGACTTAAACCACATATAAAGCATTTAAAACGAGCCGTAACAGAAGAAGATATTGTACGTTTAACAGAAATTCGTATTAAGCGTATTTCAAAATTTGATATTGATAAAGCGCAACAAAAAATTGATGCTTTAGAAGAGCAAATAGCCGAAATTAAACATCATTTAGCAAATTTAATAGATTATGCTATTGCATATTTTACAAGGCTTAAAAAAGAATACGGAGAAGGAAGAGAACGTAAAACAGAGATAAGAACCTTTGATGATGTTGATGCAACCAAAGTTGTTATAAGAAACACGAAACTTTATGTAAATAGAGAAGAAGGTTTTATTGGAACGTCTTTACGTCGTGATGAATATGTGGGTGATTGTAGTGATATTGATGATATTATAGTGTTTACTGGCCAAGGAAAAATGATGGTTACTAAAGTAGATTCTAAAACCTTTATAGGTAAAGATATTATTCATGTTGCGGTATTTAAAAAGAAAGATAAGCGTACTATTTATAATATGATTTATCGTGATGGAAGCAAAGGACCATCTTATATAAAACGCTTTGCTGTAACCTCTATTACTCGTGATAGAGAATATGATTTAACGAACGGCAGTAAAAATTCTAAGGCATTATATTTTTCAGCAAATCCAAATGGAGAAGCAGAAGTTGTTACTGTTTTGTTACGACAAGCTGGTAGTATTAAAAAACTAAAATGGGATATTGACTTTGCCGACATTTTAATAAAAGGTAGAGTTTCAAAAGGAAATTTGGTTACTAAATATCCTATTAAGCGTATAGAGCTTAAAGAAAAAGGCGTTTCTACTTTAAAACCACGTAAAATTTGGTTTGATGATGCCGTACAAAGACTAAATGTTGATGGTAGAGGAGAACTCATTGGTGAGTTTAGAGGTGAAGATAAATTACTTATTATCAATCAGTCAGGAGCATTAAAAACAGTAACACCTGAGGTTACTATGCATTTTGATGATGATATGATTGTTATGGAAAAATGGGTGCCTAAAAAACCTATATCTGCGGTTTATTTCAATGGTGAAAAAGAGATCTATTATGTGAAACGCTTTTTAATTGAAAACGAGGGTAGAGAAGAATCTTTTATATCCGATCATCCTAACTCGCAACTAGAAATAGTATCAACCGATTGGAAACCTATGGCAGAAATTGTTTTTGCTAAAGAACGTGGTAAAGACAGAAAAGAAAATTTAGAGATTAATTTAGAGGAGTTCATTTCTATAAAAGGTATTAATGCTTTAGGAAATCAATTAACAAAGGATAAAGTAAATCAAATAAATTTATTAGATCCTATTCCTTTTGAAGCTCCTGAAGAAGTACATGCTGATGATTTAGAAGTAGTAGATGAAACAGAGGTTTCAACAGGAAACTCAAAATCAGATGCAAAGTCTAACGACGATAGTGATGATGAAGGTGAAGTACAAATCACTTTGTTTTAAACTAAATTCTTAAATAAAAGTTGTATTTTATACAAAAAGTAGCTAAAAAGAAAGGCTTTAAATTAATATTACCTCCCTGAAAATGAAATATAAAAATAGATTATCGGAAGATGAGTGGCTAGATTTGTTAAAAAACGCTATTAATGAAGGTGTTGCTATTCAGGTAAATCACAGGTTTAAATATAAAAACAGAAGCTTAGGAACTTTTTTAACATCGGCTAAAAGAAAAAATAAAACTGAATTAATAAAGAAAATTGAGAGTTTAGGTGTTAATTATAAAATGCATAGTAAGAATCCTGAAGATTACTTAGAAAAATTCACGACACAACTTTCATTAGACATAAAGCCTAATAAGCAAGCATATATCACAAGGTTTAATTCTTATGTTTTACCAAAAAAAGATATTTTAAAACAACAAACTATTAAAAAACTTGATAGGGTTTGGAAAAAAAAGTTTGGGGATATTAGAAAATGGGAAAAACCAGAAACCAATATTGATAGAATTCAGAGATGGAAAGAATTTAGATATGATGAAATTAAAAACCCAGACGGAAAATGGTTTGATTATAAATCAAGAATGGGGAAATTGTATGCTTGGGTATACCTTAGAAAAACAGGTAAACATAAAATGAGTTTAATTTCAGAGCATTTTAATAAAAAGGAACTAGTTGAATTGGAAAAGGAAGGTTTTAAAATCTAAGAGGATACAGAAAAAAGACTTATAAGATTATTTAATATCTCTACATAGTTTGTTAATTGCTCTTTACTAATAAACTCATTTGCTCTATGTGCTTGGTCAATAGATCCAGGACCACAAACAATACTTTGTAAGCCAGCTTCATTAAATTGTCCTGCTTCCGATGCGTATGCTACGGTTCCAATATGCGTATTAGCGTTTATTTTCCTCATCAATTTAACAATACCTGCATTCTCGTCGGTTGAAAAACTAGGTACAGGAGCGTGAATTTCTTCAGTTTCAATTTTAAAATCGGGAAATATAGGTTTTAATTCGTCTGTTCTTTTATCACAATGTGTTTTGAATTCATTAATAATTTCTGATAAATTGTCATTAGGAATCACTCTCGCGTCCCAAGAAAAATAAGCTTTATCAGCAATAACGTTTGGAGCAATTCCTCCATGAATAATTCCAGTATGTAATGAGGAGTGCGGTGGTATAAAACGATTGTCAATACTGCCGGAATCTACCAATACATTCATTTTATTTTCTAGCCATAAAATTAAACGAGCAGCTTCATTAATGGCACTCACTTCTTTTCTAATACCGCTACTATGTCCTGCAGAACCATTTACTTTTGTATTATATAAGCAGATGCCTTTATGCCCAATAATAGGCTGTAATAATGTAGGTTCGCCTATTATAGCATATTTTGGTGTTTCAGGATAATGATTTAATAAATGCGCAATTAAATCGGGAGCTCCTAAGCAGCCTATTTCTTCATCATAAGAAAAAGCAAAGTAGATAGGCTTTTTTAAATCGGCTTTAGCTAACCTAGGTAAAACACTTAAACAACAAGCTATAAAGCCTTTCATATCGCAAGAACCTCTACCGTATAATTTACCATCTCCTTTATCGGTTAAAATAAACGGATCTGTTTCCCAATCTTGTCCTTTTACAGGGACAACATCCGTATGTCCAGATAAAATAATACCACCGTTTTTAGACGGCCCAATTCTACAATGTAAGGAAGCTTTGTCACCTTTTTTATTTGGAACTAATGTGCATGTTATGCCAAATGATTCTATATATGATTTAATCCAATGAATTATAGATATATTACTTTCTCCACCTAAAACAGGAAAGGAGACAAGTTTTGACAATATAGATTCAATAGTCATTAAAGAAGGTGTGCTAATTATTTTATGATTGTTTTTGTGCTGTTAATTCTGCAATTTTACAAATAACTTCAGTAGCTTTAATAATACTTTCTACTGGTACATATTCATAGCGTCCATGAAAATTATGGCCACCAGCAAATATATTAGGACAAGGTAACCCCATATAACTTAGTTGAGATCCGTCAGTACCACCACGAATAGCTTTAATTAAAGGCGTAATTCCTATTTGTTTCATAGCTTCTTCTGCAATATCAACAATATGCATAACAGGTTCTACTTTCTCTTTCATATTGTAATACTGATCTTTAATCTCAGTTACAATAACTTCTCTGCCATATTGAGAATTAAGCTCGTTGGTTAGTTTTGTCATTACTTCTTTTCTGGCTTCAAAATGACCTCTATCGTGATCACGAATAATATATTCTAAAGTCGTTTCTTCTACATCACCTTTAATGTTATGTAAATGGAAAAAACCTTCGTAACCTGTTGTATGTTCGGGTGTTTCCATACGAGGAAGCGAGTTTATAAACTCTTGAGCAATGTACATAGAGTTAATCATTTTTCCTTTAGCATAACCAGGGTGTACAATTTTACCTTTCACTTTTACTACAGCTCCAGCAGCATTAAAATTTTCATATTCTAATTCACCTATCTGGCTACCATCCATAGTGTAAGCCCAATCGGCTCCAAATTTTTCAACATCAAACTTATGTGCACCTCTACCAATCTCTTCGTCTGGCGTAAAACCAACACGTATTTTCCCATGTTTAATTTCAGGATGATTAACTAGGTATTCCATTGCCGATACGATTTCGCAAATACCTGCTTTGTCATCGGCTCCTAAAAGTGTAGTGCCATCAGTGGTTATTAAAGTTTGCCCTTTATATTGTAGTAAATCTTCAAAATAATCGGGCGATAGAATAATGTTTTCAGTGTCATTTAAAACAATATCTTTTCCATTGTAATTTTCAATAATTTGAGGTTTTACATTGGCGCCAGTAAAATCTGGAGAGGTATCAAAATGAGAAATAAAGCCAATTGTTGGTACGTCATGATTAACATTACTTGGTAGCGTTGCCATAATGTATGCATTTTCGTCAATATTTACTTCTTGTAAGCCAATAGCTTTAAGTTCTTCGGCCAGTTTATTAGCTAAATCCCATTGCTTATTTGTGCTAGGAGTTGTATTTGAATTTGGGTCAGATTCTGTGTCAACAGTAACGTAACTTATAAAGCGTTTTATAATGTGTTCTTTTGAAATCATTAATTATAAAAATTTAAGGGTTTGAGTGAATTAAATAAACACTCTAAATACGAACTCAAAAATACGACTAATAATTTTTTTGTCTTTTGAATTGTTCATTTTTTTATTTAGAAGTACTTTTGCACAAATAATACCAGATGTATAAATTACTGTTAAGACCATTCTTTTTTCTTTTCGATCCAGAAAAAATTCACCATTTCACTTTTTCTTTAATAAAATTCACTTGTAAAATCCCTGGTTTTTCTGCCATATTTAGAAGTTTATATGTGATTGATGATAAAAAGCTAGAACGTAAATTATTTGGGTTGACTTTTAAAAATCCTGTTGGATTAGCAGCAGGTTTCGATAAAAATGCAGTGCTTTATAATGAATTAGCAAATTTTGGATTTGGTTTTATAGAAATTGGTACTGTAACACCAAAAGCCCAAGCTGGAAATCCTAAAAAACGATTATTTCGTTTAAAAGATGATCAAGGTATTATAAACCGTATGGGGTTTAATAACGAAGGTGTTGAAACTGCAATAACGCAATTAAAAAAGAATCAAGGCAAATTAATTATAGGAGGGAATATTGGTAAGAATACCGATACGAAGCCCGAAGATTATACTAAAGATTATTTAGAGTGTTTTAATGCATTGCATCCTTATGTAGATTATTTTGTGCTAAATGTAAGTTGTCCTAATGTTGGTAGTCATGCTAAATTAAATGATAAAGATTATTTAGAAGAATTAATTGGAGCTGTACAAAAAGCGAATACTACTTTTGAAAGTCAGAAACCTATTCTTTTAAAAATTGCTCCCGATTTAAATAACAATCAATTAGATGAAATTATTGAGTTAGTTTCAACTACAAATTTAGATGGTGTTATTGCAAGTAATACATCGACTGATAGAAGTGATTTAAAAGCCTCTAAAGAACAGCTTGAAAGTATTGGAAATGGTGGTTTAAGCGGAAAGCCTATAAGCAATAAAAGTACACAGGTTATTAAATACTTATCTGAAAAGAGTAAAAAAGCATTCCCAATTATTGGTGTTGGGGGCATTCATTCTGCAGAAGATGCTCTTGAAAAAATAGCTGCTGGTGCCGATTTAGTACAGGTTTATACTGGTTTTATTTATGAGGGACCTAGTTTGGTTAAAAAGATAAATAAAGCTGTCCTTAAATCTTAAAAAGGTTTATTTTATAATCTTCTTTACTGTTTTAGAATGAGAATTACTAACAGTAAGCAAATAGGTTCCTGAAGATAAACTACTCACGTCAATAGGTTGTTTTGTTACTGTTCCTGTTAAAAACGTTTGACCATATACATCGGAAATACGATACTGAGTGATTTCACTTGGTGAATTGGTTGTAATATTTATTACACCATTTTTAACCGGGTTAGGAAATGCTTTAGCCTTTAGATTACTCGATATTGGTACGTCTATAGTTTTAATAAAAATATTATCAATAGCAATATCAGCATCCCAACTATCACCACGAACCGCTCTAAATCTAACTTTTACAGTTTGATTTGTATATGCCGATAAGTTTATTGTTTTAGATAAAAAATCATCACTTTGATTAGTTTGTTGGTTGCCATAAAGAGGGGCGATAATATCATTAACATAACCTGCTTCTGTAATTAAATCTATGTGTAATGCTCCCATATGTTCTCCAAACATATGGTATGAAAAGTCTAATGCAGAGTTTTCATTAACAACGTTTATACAAGGAGAAGTAAATTCTGCTACATCACCCGGTTTTGCTCCAGAAGCTTCTGCATATATATAGGTGTTGGATTTATTATTAGATAATTTTTGTAAAAGAGGACCTGTTTCATTTGAAGCAGTTTCTCCTTTGTTTAATAACCAATTATATCCGTTTTCAGATGCATCTTTGATGGTCCAATTTAAATCGCTAAGCAAATTAGAATTTTCAAAATCTTCACTAAAATTTGTTGTTGATTCTCCAACTTTAATAAGTTTTGAAAATGTTTTTGTAATAGTTTTAGACTTGTTTGAAACAGTAAGAGTTACATCATAAATGCCTTGAGTATAAGTATGGGTGATTTCTTTTGTGTTATAGTCTACAACGCCATCACTATCAATATCCCATTCCCATTTAGTTATATTGTCACAATTACTTTTTAAGTTAACAGTGAGTGTATCATCACAAGTTTGAGAACTATCAACAGTAAAGTTTGCATTAAATGACTCGCAAGCTAAATAACTTTTTGTAGTCTGGTAAAAAGCGTACATACGTGCCAATTGCTGAGGGGTGAAATGATTTCTACAAGCTTTTCTAGAATACGACATGATATTTTCTGTGTCAGGCGTATATTTCTCTCCATTAGCATCAGTTGTATTACCTGTGTATTCGCAAAAATTATTAATGTTAGCTGTTGATAATCCTGGATCTGCAGGTGTGTCACAAATACCATCACCATCGGTATCACAATTACTTCCATCTACTAATTCAGTAGTGGTATCATTTGGACCATGAGTGTGTATTAATGAGAAAAAATGTCCCATTTCATGAATTAAAGATGAATTGTTTTTAGCGCAATTATTATTTATTATAATAACATCTTTTCTGCCTTCGTTATCTGAGTATCCACAAATACTTTCATTGGAAGAATTTTTAATAGAATGAGTAAAATAAATATTTATAACTCCCGGGGAATTATATTTTTCTATTAAGTTTATTTCATCACCTTTTTTTATATGAACTATTTCATCATTATTAATGTAGTTAATATTGTCACACAAAAAAAACGATATGAAAGCTTCAGCATAAGTAGCATTTAAATTATCAATAGCCTTATTAATTTCAGAATTACTAATTCCACTTGAGCCATTAGTATATCTTAAAACATGTGCTTTAATTGGAATAGAATTAATAATTTTAGCATTACTGCTTTTATTATTAGTACTACTCATTTTTTTTTGAAAAAAAGTTTGTTCGTATTCTTTAATTTGAGTTTTAATCCTTTTTAGGTATTCAAGTGATTTTTCTGAAGTAATAGTCCCACATGTTTTAGTTTCGATTTGAGAATACGAAAAATTGCAAAATACAATTAAAAGCGTTAGTAGGAATTTGGTAGTTATATATTTAAAAACATTCATTTGGGGAAAAACATTTTTTAAATGTACCCGTTAATGAATTTTGTAAAAAATAAAAACGTTAAAGCGTAGGATTTTAACGCTAATATTGCATTTGTGTTAGTTAATAATAATTTTTTCAGTTTTAGAGTTGCCATTTTTAGCGTATAAACGAAGTAAATAAACACCTTTACTTAGTGAAGATAAATCAATTTCTAATTTATTTATTCTATTATTTATAATAGTATTATTTACTAAACGTCCTAATATATTATAAATCTCAATAGCTTTTAAATTGACATTTTTAGTATTAGAAATAGTGAGTTTGTTTTTAGTAGGATTAGGAAAAATTTTGAAGCTTTCAACTGATTTAGATGACTGGATATTAAGTGTAGATGAATTATAAGTAAAAGTTAGTGTGCCAATTCTATTTGCATTAAAAGGAAGTATATTTGATAAACTAGTAATAACACCTTGAGGATTCGTTTCAGGGTTGCTTAAAGAGTATGTGTTCCCATCTTCAGTACCAGCATCGTAAGGATATAAATCGATGGTGAAAGTTTCTTTCCAGCCATTATTAATGTTAATGTTTCCAGATCTTAAATTTATACCATTAACACCTATAAACCAATCTGGACTTGGTGCGATCATTGAAGCTAAAGTTATTAAAGAAAAATCTTCACTAACAGTTAGATTATTTATACTTATTGTGCCTTTTGCAGAACCTAACTCCGAACCAGATACGTACTGGTCGGCATCATTATTAGTATTTACTTCTGTTTGAAAAGTGCTTGTGCTTCCGGTTTCAGCGATTGATTTAATACCTGCGGAAGCAGTACCATTTAACATAAAAAAAGTGTTTTCTGTTTTATGTGTTGCTCCAACTAATTGCGACCAATGGGCAGAACTAGGTAAATCAATAATACTAATACCTGTAGTAGGGTTGTTTATTTCAGATTCCCATAAACTTTCAAAAACAATATCATAGTTAGCTATACTTTGACTAAAAGCATAAGAGGAAAATAAAAGGAAAAAAAACAGATTGCAAGTAAAAGTTTTCATGAAGTAAAATATGTTGATTTACATTTATGTCGTTAAACATAATTGCGTCTTACAAAATAATAGTATTTTTATTGCCATATTTAGGAAGTATACATGACTAATCAAGTTAAAATTATTGAGTGCCCACGTGATGCTATGCAAGGAATTAAACAGTTCATTCCAACAGAGCAAAAAGTTCAATATATTCAGTCATTATTACGAGTAGGGTTTGATACAATTGATTTTGGAAGTTTTGTATCTCCTAAAGCCATTCCTCAAATGGTTGATACTGCCGAAGTATTATCTAAATTAGATTTAAGTAAAACCAAAAGTAAACTCTTAGCTATAGTTGCAAATACAAGAGGAGCAGAATCTGCTTCATTACACTCTGAGATAGAGTATTTGGGTTATCCGTTTTCAATATCTGAAAACTTCCAGATGCGTAATACGCATAAAACCATAGCGCAATCTGTAATAACGCTTTCTGAAATTTTAGAAATAGCTAATAATTCAAATAAAGAAGTTGTTGTTTATATATCTATGGGTTTTGGAAACCCGTATGGAGATCCTTGGAATGTTGATATAGTAGGAGAGTGGACAGAAAAATTATCAAAAATGGGTGTTAAGATTCTATCGTTAAGCGATACCGTTGGAAATTCAAATCCAGAAAGTATCAATTATTTATTTTCAAACTTAATTCCTTTATACTCCCACATAGAATTTGGTGCACATTTGCACACTACACCATCTTCTTGGTTTGAAAAAGTTGATGCAGCTTATAAGGCAGGTTGTTTACGATTTGATGGAGCTATTCAAGGGTTTGGTGGGTGTCCCATGGCAAAAGATGAGTTAACTGGTAATATGCCAACAGAGAAATTATTATCCTATTTTACTTCTAAAAAAGAGAACAACCTTAATGCGCTTAGTTTTGAGAGTGCTTACAATGAAGCCTCTAAAATATTCTTAAATTATCATTAGTTTTTCTGTTTAAACTACTTCAGACAGTTGTTTTGTATTTATTATACAGAATTATTTAAATTTAATCTAAATAAAATTTGCCCAAGTAATTATGTGTTTTATATTTGCATCTTTAAAACATAAATTATTTATAATTAGTCTAAATAAAGACGATTAATTAAATCAACTAATGAAAAAACTAGCCTTATTTATTTCAATTCTTGCATCATCTTTTATTACAGCACAAACTGTTCAGGATTCGATAACTTTCGATCCTCAAAAACAATTAAATGCCGCACAACGTATTTTATCAGGAAATTATGGAAAAGCTGTAACAGTAGGAGCATATGGAGAATTAACTTATAATCAGCCAGAAAGCAATAATGGGGAATTAGATGTTCAACGATTGGTATTACTTTTTGGTTATAAGTTCAACGATAAAACACAATTTGTAACTGAGGTAGAATTTGAACATGTTGAAGAGGTTTTTATAGAACAAGCTTTTGTTAATTATGTAATAGCACCAAATGTTAGTTTACGTGGTGGTTTAATGTTAGTGCCTTTTGGAATTGTTAATGAATTTCATGAGCCAACCACTTTTAATGGTGTTGAAAGGCCTACTATAGATAATGTAATAATACCTACTACTTGGAGAGAAATTGGTGTTGGTGTATCGGGTAGATTTAATGAAATTTCATTAGGATATCAAGCTTATGTATTTAATGGCTTTAAGTCTACTTCTTTTGATGGAGCAGGTGGTGTAAATGGTTATTTAAAAGGATCAAATGGATTACGTGGTGGTCGCCAAAAGGCCATTAAATCTACAGTAGATAGTCCAACACTTTCCTTAAAATTCGATTATTATGGAGTTCCAGGATTACGTTTAGGGCTTTCAGGTTATTTTGGAGACACACAAGCTGAAGATGATGTTGAAACTATTGATGGCGCTAATATTGGAATATCTATGATTGGTTTAGATGCTCGATATGCATATCAACGTTTTACAGCACGAGGGCAATATGTGCACGGATCATTATCTGGTACAGAAGCTTATAATACTTTAACAGGAAAAGATTTGGGAAGCGAATTACAAGGTTGGTATATAGAAGCAGCATATAATTTGTTACCTCAAGAAAAAAGTCAGCGTTTATTTGCCTTTGCAAGATATGAGCAATATGATACACATGCCAATACCGCTGGAAGTTTGTTAAGAAACGATGCTTATAATAGAAATGATTTAACTACAGGGTTAAGTTATCATATAGCGCCAGGTGTAGTTTTTAAAGCAGATTATCAGTTTAGAGATAATGCAGTTTCTGGATCAGATGTTCAAAACAGACTTAATTTTGGAATAGGAGTTTGGTTCTAAGATAATTAGTGCGTTTCCCTATCGGATCGGGCTTTATTCGTTGATTAAAATTTAAAATTTTTGAACTCATGAATATATTTCTGCTGCAGTCGATTCCCAATAAAAAACCAATAGAGGATCAATAAAGCTTCAAATGAATATTCCCGATTTCTGTTTAATAAATTAGAATTGAAGACTTAATCCCTAAAGAAAGGAAACCAAACAACTTAGTTGTCAGAACAAGAAAAAATAATACTTTTGCAATATGAGTTTTAAACATATTTTATTCCCGATTATTACTTTTGTTTTGTTATCTTTTGGTTTACCAAAAAATGTACAAAAAAAGGTTGATAAAGAAATAAAAGAGATATTTACTATAGAATCGTTTAGTTTTAATGAGGTTGTTTTGTCTAATAAAATTGCGGATAGCTTACCTTCAAAATTCAACAATAGCAACTTGTTTAAAATAGAGTCTGAAAATCAACTTTTAGGTTATGCTTATTTGTCTCAAGCACCAAGTAAAACAGCCGAATTTGACTATTTAGTTTTACTAGATAAAGATTTAATTATAATAAAAACTAAAGTGCTTTTTTATAGAGAAGAATATGGTGGCGAAATAGGAAGTAAACGTTGGCTGAAACAATTTATAGGTAAAACTCATAATGATAGTTTAAGTTATAGCGATAATATAGTTGCCATTTCAGGAGCAACAATCTCAGTTCGTTCTATGACAAATGCTATGAATGATTTTCTTAAATCATTAAAAATATTGCACACTAAAAATATCCTGTAAATGCAATTAAACGGACTTATACATACGTTACCAAAAGAAATTAAATTATTAATTGCTGCGTTTGTTATTGTATTAAGTGTCGGTTTTTATACAGGGTTATTATTTGTTAGCGAAACTTCAACAGCAAATCCAAATGGTATTGAAGAGCAATATTTAGGAAACGAAGACGATGAAAATGCTCAGGTAATGCGCTTTAAAAAAAGTGATAAAGAAATGCTCACGTTGGTTCATAATCATATCTTATCCATGTCTATTATTTTCTTTTTATTAGGGCTTATTGTATCTACCACAAAGCTTAATAATAAGTTAAAACTAATTTTAATAGTGGAGCCTTTTGCTTCCGTAATTCTTACTTTCGGAGGTCTTTATTTATTATGGACTGGTTTACTTTGGATGAAATATATTGTTATGATTTCGGGTATATTAATGACGCTTACTTTTACTGTATCTATAGTTGTTATTTTAAGTCAACTTCTTCAGAAAAAGACAGTATAGATTCTATAAAAAACTTAACAATTAATTATATATAAACAAGTCAATAAAATTGTATATTTGCACGCAATTATAATCTAATTGCAACATGACTGCACATCAAGACAAAATTCTAGGAGAAGGTTTAACTTATGACGACGTACTTTTAGTTCCAGCTTTTTCAGAAGTTCTTCCACGAGAAGTTAATATTCAATCAAAATTCACTCGAAACATTACCATTAACGTACCTATTGTCTCTGCGGCTATGGATACAGTTACCGAAAGCAAAATGGCAATTGCCATGGCTCAAGAAGGTGGTATTGGTGTTTTACATAAAAACATGACTATTGAAGCTCAAGCTTTAAAAGTTAGAAGAGTAAAACGTGCAGAGAGTGGAATGATTATAGATCCTGTTACATTACCATTAACAGCTACAGTATTAGATGCCAAACAAAATATGGCAGAACATGGTATTGGAGGAATTCCTATTGTAGATGCCGATGGTATTTTAAAAGGTATTGTTACAAACCGTGATTTACGTTTCGAGCATGATAATAAAAGACCTATAACTGAAGTTATGACGAGTGAAAACTTAGTAACAGCTCCAGTAGGAACGTCTTTAGGTGATGCCGAATCTATTTTACAAAATTATAAAATTGAAAAGCTACTTATTGTAGATGATAATTATAAACTCTCTGGTTTAATAACTTTTAGAGATATTACTAAGCTAACATTAAAGCCAATAGCAAATAAAGATGAATTTGGACGTTTGAGAGTAGCTGCTGCTATTGGAGTAACAGGTGATGCTGTTGATAGAGCAGAAGCTCTAGTAAATGCAGGTGTTGATGCCGTTGTTATTGATACAGCGCACGGACATACAAAAGGTGTGGTGTCTGTTTTAAAAGAAATAAAAGTAAAATTCCCGCAGTTGGATGTAATTGTTGGAAACATTGCTACAGGTGCTGCTGCTAAATATTTAGTAGAAGCAGGAGCCGATGCCGTTAAAGTTGGTATTGGCCCAGGATCTATTTGTACAACACGTGTTGTTGCTGGTGTAGGTTTTCCACAATTTTCTGCGGTATTAGAAGTTGCTGCAGCTATAAAAGGAACTGGTGTTCCGGTAATTGCCGATGGTGGTATTCGTTACACAGGAGATATTCCTAAAGCCATTGCTGCTGGAGCTGATACAGTAATGTTAGGATCACTTTTAGCAGGAACCAAAGAATCTCCAGGAGAAACTATTATTTACGAAGGACGTAAATTTAAGTCTTACAGAGGTATGGGGTCTGTTGAAGCCATGAAAGAAGGTAGTAAAGATCGTTATTTTCAAGATGTAGAAGACGATATTAAAAAATTAGTACCAGAAGGTATTGTTGGTCGTGTACCCTATAAAGGTGAATTATTTGAAAGTATACATCAATTTATAGGCGGTTTACGAGCAGGTATGGGATATTGTGGAGCAAAAGATGTTGCCACATTAAAAGAAACAGGACAGTTTGTTAAAATTACTGCAAGTGGTATTAACGAAAGTCACCCACATGATGTAACTATTACAAAAGAGTCTCCTAACTATTCTAGATAGATTATAGTTGTAATAAATTAAAAAAGGCTCAAGTTTTATTGTTAAACTTGAGCCTTTTTTGTTGCTGCGTTTTATGAAAATGAGTTTTTTTTTATACGGTTGTTACAGCACGTTTTTTATTTTCCGTTTAAATTTCCGACTGTCAGAATACAATACGACAACTCCACATCTGCCATTTGTTCCATATAAGGCTGAAGCTATATCTCCTTTCAGGACTGTTATTTTGTCAATATTTTTTTCAGTTACCAATTCAAGTATTCTATTCGTTTTCGGATATTCAATTGGCTCAAGTAAATAAGCACTTTTTTTTAATCCGAGAACAAAAACAATTTTACATTCGCAATTCGCTTTTTCGAGAGATTCTTTAAATGTTTCTCCATCTTGAATAATTATTCGGCAAACAATTCGGTTATATCCATTTTGTCTTATATAAATTGAGTCAGCGTAAATTTTCTTTTTTATTTCCACAATTTGTTCCGATTCAGAAGTTAGTTTTTCAAATTCCGCAATCCATTCAGCGTTTTGCTTTTCAGTCAGAAGTGAGTCGGTTTTTATTTCCTGCGAGTAAATTGTTTTTCCGACTGTTAGAAGTAGAGCGAAAATTAATATTTGTTTCATCTTTTATTTATTTCCACCAAAGTTAAAGTCAGAATTTCCATTATAAAATTCAAAATGAGTGAATTGGTCTTTTGGTTTAGCGAAATGTTTTTCTCAAATGTGCTGTAACGGTCTAGTATAAGAATAGTAGCGGACTTTTACATACTAATTTTTCAGTTAAACACAGACCTTTTTTATATTCACTTATTCTTGTTTTAGTTATTAGACCGCTATTATTTTTATACAATGTTGGCAACTGGCTTTTTATCTTTTCAATGAGAAATGTCCAGAAAAAGTTTGACCATTACCAAGATCTGTTCTAAACCAATAATCATTTGACATCATTTGTTTACCATTATAAAGTCCATTCCATCCTAACTCATTTGCTGATATTCTAGCTAATAATTTTCCATATCTATCAAAAATTAATGTCCTTGAATTAGGGAAATGTGATATTCCTTTAATTTGCCAAAAATCATTATATCCATCGTTATTTGGCGTAAAGAATTTAGGATAATCAATTATAATTACTTCATCTGAATTTTCTCCACAACCATATTTGTCTCTTACTATTACTATATATATTCCTCCTTGAATATTTGAAAAATAATTACTGTTTTGGTAATTAATTTCATCAATTGAGTATTCAAAATCTCCATCACCAGATGCAATAATTTCAATATAATTATTTCCTAATTCTCCATAGTTTACTTGTTGTATTTCTGGTAAGACAGAACGAACGAGGTTAAAATCAAAGGAATTTTCACAAGTAATACCATTTTCAATTTGAGTAACGGTTAAAGTATAACTGCCCTCTTCAGTTATTTCTGCGCTATTTGTACTTGAAATTAGAGTTCCATCTTCAAAGAACCAATTATATGAATTGTGACCAGCACTTATATTTAATGAAATTGATGGGTCTAAATTACAAATGAAGTATTCATCTTCTAAGTTAATTTCAGGTAATTCATTTACGATTAAGTTAAAGGATGTCTCAGAATAACATATTGGATTTGAGGCATCTTCAATTCTAATATTTATGGTTTGAGAAAAAGGTTCTGTGTTTTGGAAGATTGTGGGCAGAGGACTTGGAAGGGGGTTATTATTGGAATCGAAGTACTGTATGGTTAATCCAGTTTGATTTCCAATAAGTTCTTGTTCTATAATCGATGTATTAAATTCGGCATAACCATTCCCTTGGTCACATGCATACAAATTATTAGGTTGATTTATGTTGGGTTGTGTAACAGTTTGTAATTGCAAAGTCGTTTCAGCATAACAAGTTGTATTATTAGCAGTAACCCTTACGTTTATTAATTCATTGAATGCATAGAAGTTCGTGTATGGGTTTGGCAAAGGATTTGGTAATTCGTTACCTAACTGATCAAAATAGTTTACAGATATTCCAGTTTGCCCATTCAAAACTTGACTTTCAACATTTGAGGTATCAAAATGTTCTGAAATTCCATCATTATTATCGTCACAGCCATAAATTATTTGTAATTGATTTGCTTCTGGTAAAGGATTTACTATTAAATCAAAAGTACTTTCATTATAACAATTTGTATTTGGATTGGTTATTCTGGCCGTAATAGTTTCCTGATTTGGAATGCTATTCACATAAGGATTGGGTAATGGATTAGGCAATAGAATTCCGTCACTATCATAGTACTCTATTGTCATTCCAGCTTGACCGCCCAGTGCAATGGACTCTACAGAACTTAAATTAAAGCTAGCTATACCATCGGTATTATCATCACACTCATAAAAATTATTAACAGGAAAAACTGAAGGGACTGGTTGAACGATCAAGTCAATATTAACTTGGGTGTAACAAGTGGGGCTATTGTTATTAGAGATTTGTGCAATTATTGTCTCTTGATATGGAATTGTATTTTGTATAGAATTTGAAAGAGGACTTGTTAACTGATTGCCATTTTGGTCAAAATATAAAATTTGCAATCCTGTTTGTGATCCAATAATTTCATTTTGAACATTAGAGGTGTCAAAATTTGCAAAGCCATTACCATCATCACATGCAAATAAATTACTAGGTTGATTTACACTAGGAGTCGAAATAATTTGTAATTCTAAAACGGTTTCGTCGTAAAGAAGGGATACGGGATCTGTTACGCGTATTGTTATGTTTTGACTATTAGCAGAAGTGTTTGTGAACGGATTAGACAGAGGGCTTGGTAATAAATTATTGTTTTCATCATAGTAAGTAACTATCAACCCTATTTGATTTCCTAATACCATATCTTCAACACCAAACGTATCAAAATATTCAGAATAACCATCCATATTATCGTCACAACCAATTAATGTATCGACGGGATAAGCAATAGGTTCTTCGGTTTCTTGACTGTATTTTGTAATGAAATGGTCCGCATATCCATTTGAAGTAAAATTATCAATATTGGTATCATCGGGATCAAAATCTACTGTTTCATGAAAATGACCACCTACATAAATGTTGAAAAAATCATCAATGTGTATTGTTGTTCCCATATCAGAATCAGGTCCCCCGCGTATTATTTCCCATAATAAATTACCATCTGAAGAATATTTATGAATAAAAACATCGTAGTTGGCAATAGGAATTATAGCGTTAGGGTCATATCCTATAGGGTCGAAAAGACCACCTGTTACATAAATCTCATCCGAAGTGTCTATATCTATAGACTGACCAACATCATAATAAATAGTCCCAAAGCTATTTGCCCACACAAACTCACCATTACTATCTAATTTCAATACAAAAACATCATCTTCACCGTTAGAAGTTAGATTGTATACTCCTCCATTTGGATCAAAATCTACTGATTCAGAAAAATGTCCTGTTATTATAACATTTCCGTTACTATCTATTACAGATGAAGTCGCATCGTCAATATCTGAAGCTCCAAAACCTTTATGCCATAAAAGTTCTCCATAATTGTTAAGCTTTACTATAAATGCATCCCGTGATCCGTTTGAGGTCATATTACTTATGCCAACTCCTGGGTCAAAATCACAAGTATTTTCGAAAAAGCCTGTTATGTATAAATTCTCTTGGGTATCTATATTGAGGTGTCTTCCTAAATCTAATCCGCTACCTCCAATGCTTTTTGCCCAAACAAACTCACCATTGCTATTTAGTTTTTGAATAAAAATATCGGCCCCATTGGAAGTTAAATTAAAAGTACCAGCTCCTGGATCGAAATCGACAGTGCCGCTATATAACCCAATAAGGTAAATGTTATCTGTAGCATCTACAACAACAGATGAACCAAAATCTTGACGATTACCTCCAAATACCTTTGAAAAAAGTGTGTTCCCTTGAGGGTCTAACTTAAAAATTATAATTTCATCACCAACAAAATCCGTGCTAGGAATATCAGTCCTCCCCGTAATAATTAAATTTCCAGATGAGTCTATAGTTATCGATTTTCCGTCATCATATTCAACTCCAGAGATGGATTTTGCCCAAATAAAATTCCCAAGAGGGTCTAATTTTTGGACAAAAATGTTATAATCAAACATACCACCTTCTGCAGATAAATTGAATACGTTTGGTCCAGGATCAAAATCTACAGTACCTACAAAATAGCCAGTTGAATAAGTATTTCCTAAAACATCACTTGCTAAAGAAACCAATTCTTCGTATTGTTGACTACCAGTAGTTTTAGTCCATTCGTAATTTTGGGCAACTGATTGGAAACATAGAAGAAATGAAATAAAAATAAATAAAAATATTCTCATGAATTGTGATCAAGCTTGTTGCCAACGGTTGTGTATAAGAATAGTGCGGTTTTGTGTCCGAGGATTTTCCGCAGGAAAATCAGAGAGACCAAATGCGCACTAGCCTTTTGATTAAGAAATAAATTTAAGCATTATTTCTTATACTTTGTTGTGTGTAGGTGTTTTTAATTCAAACTTGTCATTCCGAATTGGTCAATTGCTTGTTGTTTGTTATCGGCAAGAGAGAATTTTAATTCAGTCCACGCTGTACCTTCAATGCCTTTGAGTTCAATTCCGTTTTCCGTCTTGGTTATCGTAAATAAAAAGTCCGCAAGTTTTTCGTCCTTATTTTCCGAAACGTTTTTCAATTCAGTCATTCCATATTCATCAACCGCTTGTGGTCGATAATTATTTAGGCTAAATGACAAGTCTTTCCAAGCACTACCTTTTTCGCTTTTCATTTTTATTCCGTTTTCAGTTTTCTCAACGATTACTTTAAAATTTTTTAATTCAGCCGTTTTTTCTTGAGCTACTAATTCAGATGAAGCTGTCAAAAAAAGTAATGCAATTAACATCATTGAAAATAGTCTCTTAAAATTCATTTTTGTTTTCATATTTCTATTTTTAATTTCAGTTCGAGTTTTGTTTCACTTACACACAACGGTTACGTATAATATTAGTGGCGCGTTTAAGCACTAAATTAGTAAATAGAAACTTGCCAGCGGAAAATTCCGCAGGAATTTTCCAAGTAAGCTAAAACTAGCCATTAATTTTATGCTTTGTTGTGCCTAGTTTTTTTTATTTACTAATTCGATTTCCAGTTTCTTTTTCAAGTCAGTTTTTAAATCAATACGAATTGGTTTAAATTCCATTCTTTCCGCAAATTTTTCATTAAAACTATTTATATAATCTTCAGATTGTTCAGCGAGAAATTCCGAAAAGTGATTAATTCCGACTGAAAATTCCAAGTCAATTATTGAGTCTGTATTTTCTTTAGTTTGAAAATAAGTAAATTGTCTAGGACTACTTAATCCTCTATAATATCCGAGAGTGTCTTTTTCCTTATTAAAAATATGACAGTAAAGTTCGTAAGGTCTTTTTTGTAAATAATTCCAATCAGAGTTAAATTCAGAGCATAAAGTGTCATTCCAAGAAATAACATATCCACCAGGTTCAAACTCCAAATAGATTTCTATGTCCATTTTCATTCGGTCGATTTGTAGTTTTTTCGGTTTGTCATAACAACCAAATAAAACTCCAAAAATCAGTATGTAAATTGCTCTTTTCAGGTTTTTTATCAAATTAGGCACAACGTTTATGTATATGAAATGTTGCGTGTTTGTGTGCGAGGATTTTCCGAAGGAAAATCAGAAGCTAACAAATGAGCAACAAACTTTGGTTTAGGTAAAATTAGCAATTTTTTATATACTTTGTTAGCCACTGGCTTTTTCCGTTATTTTATTAACTTTCACATAGAACCAAGGCGAAGACTCAAATCCGTTTTTCTCATCATTCATATATTCCACCATTTCAGTCCATTTCTCATTTTCGTTAATCAGTCCATATTCGTTTATTTCAATTCCGAACTTTTCGATTAAGTCACTTGCTAAATCGTGACAATGAAAACTATGAAATTCACTACTATCTTCAATTCCGATTAAGTCGTAGCCTAAAGTCAGTTCGTCTTTGTTTTCTGTTATTCCTTTTTTTAAATTTATTGAAAGTCCGATTTCGCCCAAACTTGTCTTTTCAGGATTGAATAAATCTAGTAATTCGGTTCTTTCTGATTCGGGAAAGTTAATACTCAATATTTCACTTTCTGCTTTTGGAAAAAACGAACTTTTATATTCGGTTAAGGTTTCTAAATTGGCAAATGTGCAAATCCATCCGATTTTATTTTCCTCCATTTTTTTGTCCGTCCAATTCTGTATTTCTTTAATCAGCTTTTCATTGAGATTAAAATTCGTTTTAGTTTCTGCACTAACATTTTTTCCGTTTTCAGCCCACGAAATCGACCAAGCGTCAAAAAAAGAATCGTTGATACAAGTGCTACAAGTATGCAATTTTTTTCCTTCGTAAGTTCCAAAATTGGAATCACGAAGTTTAATTAAATAATATGCCCCAATGTAGTATCTCAATGTTTTTTCAGCTTGTGGCTAACGGTCTTGTGTATGAAACGTAGCGTATAAATAGACACTAACTTTTCGGGTTTAGCACGAGCCGAATTTTTAATTTTTATGTTTAATTTTCTTCTCTAAATATAACCAAATTAAAAATTTGGCGTACTTTGTAAATAAGCAAAAACCTATCGGAAAGCCTATATTAGCTATGTTTTATACACGTTGTTAGCCACTGGCTTTATTCCGCAAACTTGCTAGCGTTGGCAAAGACATACTCTTTTGCAATTTTTGGCTTGTGTGTTGGATGAAGCGAATTGCAAATGTGTATGGCTTTTAGCGTTGGCTATCAATCTGTTTATATTTCTCCTTATAATAACTCAATTCATTATAAATCCCATTGTCTAAAATTCGCCAAAATTTCCAACCATTAATACTGGTTTTCGTTATTGCTCTTCCAGCTCCGCTAGGAAAAGGAAAAGTCTTCATTACATTGTCGATTTCGAATGTTATTGCTCCTTCTTTATCCAGAGTGCCAACTATTTCATTTTTCGGTGATGAATAGACCTTGGTACCGATTTTGATAATTCCAGCCTCTATAATCATTTTTAGGGTTATATCTGGTGTCTCTCTATATTTCATTATCTATTTTTCATCTCAATTCTATCTGTCATAGTTTGACAAAGTAATTCATATAATTTTGGAATGAAACCTATGTCAAAACCAAATTCTCTAAACACAACTTCATCATAATTCCTTCTATCAGCTTGTAAAAATTCTTGGTCATAATCTAGTTGGTCTCTTTCTGAAACAGAAACAAACGCCTCAACTATTCTTTCTCTTGATTCAGCGTTAATGAGACTCGGATTTAAGATTTTCATTTTAGTTTTAAAGAAATTTGCATTCAAGTCTAAAGCTCCTAAACTTCGAGAAACTCCATTTAATTCAACAGTCAAAAGACTTAATATTGAATTAAATAATGATGCATACAAACTCGCTTCATTCTCGGGAACTCGAATGGCTGTAAATCTTTGGTTTAAGCTTATGTAGTTTTCTGAATAACCAAAGAATAATCTTTTATTTGGGTTTATAGAAATAAAAATATTTGCAGAATCCTCTGGTGATAAAGAATACCACAGTTCCCGTTTGTCAATTCTTATAAACTTTTCAGGAAGTGGAATTCCTTGTTGATTGGTCATCTGGGTTCCAACTGTTAACCATCTTTGAATGCCAGGAAAATTAGCATTTATATCTTCTTCCGATTTATCACAAACAAATAATTTGTAAGCATCCGTCAAACTATGTTTTATTGATGTTACGTCACGATTTGATTTTAGAATTGGAAATAAAACATCATTTTCAATAGAATATCTATCTATTGTTTCTTGTTTTAAAATATGAAAATCATCAAAACAAGTCTTTGTTCCTCTACCACTATCAATTAAATCAGGATAAGGATTAATTAATGAATCTTGAAACTGTTGTAATGGGTTTTCTGCTGTGAAATTTATGTTCCAATTTTCTTGCGTCTCAATTTGGTCTCTTAAATGTTGTTTGGATACTATTGAAACTTTTATTGTCCCATCCGTTTTGTGATACACGTTCTCAAATTGTGAATCTAATATCCAACTTGTATTTCCCTCCAATTCACAATTATCAATCTCGGAATATAATTCACGGAAATAATCAATTATTTCTACTTCGTTCATATCAGAAGTTAATAATTCTAACTTTGAATTTATCGTAATAAACTTAGTTGGGTTATCTGAATTTCCTTTTTGAATGGTTGTGAAAATTGTACTTACTTTTGAATCCTTAAACCAATGTTCGGCATTACTTTTTACAACATATTTAACTGTAAAGTTGTCTAATAAAAAGCGTTTAAATTGAATACCATACTCTTTACCTAGCCAAGCATTTGAACTTATAGCAGAAATTAACCCACCGTCTTTTAGAAACTTCAAAGAATGATAGAAACAGTAAACAAAGTAATCTGACCTTTCGTTAAGTTCAAATCTGTTGTTTCTTATAAGTGAAGGTTGGGTCGTTCCAAATTCAGTTTCAAATTGTGTACTTAATAAATCATTCTGTATGTCTTCTTGTTGAATGAACGGGAAATTACTTATGATAGCGTCAAATGATGGAATTTCTTCATCTATCAATGTTGTTTCATTTTGAGGGTCAGGAAACGACAAAATACTTTGTGGCGTTAGGTCCAAATAATTACGCCTAGTGATTCTTGGGAAATTATTTGAGATAGTTACATCCTGCTTATATAGATTAATAACAGAAAGAATTGCTGGGAAATGTGAAATGTCATTGCCCCAAATTTGAGACAACAAAGTTTGATGGTCGGTTTGTCCAAGCCTTAATTTTATTTTGTAAAATGTGTCTAAAAAAGAACCAGTACCAGAAGTTGGGTCATAAACAATTTGGTTTCTAGTCCTTAAGGCTGAAAGGGAAACCAAATACGTTAATGTTGTTGGTGTGAAATATTGACCAAACTTTTGCTTTTCAGATTTTGGAACTAAATTTTCTAATATCGTGCCAATTACTTCTGAAGGTAAGATTCTGAAATCATATGAATTTAGTAGTTCTATTAAGTTTTTTAAAATTTTTTCGGTTGCATCACTAAATGGTAAACTATCTGTAAAATCCGTATCAAAAACTGCTTGAAAATCTATATCTCGGACTGTATCAAAATATGTGTTCAATTGTTCTTTCAAAGACAAACCATTTTCAATAACTAAAGGTTGAATATGTTGTGGTAAGTTTTTACTAAGGGTTTGATAAAAAAGTATTTTTCCTATAACTTTATAAAAGAGAAACTTTGCTAAAACTTGCGATTCAACAACATTTTCTCTTCGTCTTGAAGAAGATTTTAATATGTTTAGTGTTGCTCTTTCTAAAATTTTCCATCTACCATATTCTGATTGAAAATCTAAATCAGAGTTCACTTGGTTTTCGATAGTTTCTTGAAATATAGGAATTAGATAGTCGGCTGAATTTTTAATACCCAAAACAATATCTGAAGAAATATTAATTGCTTCTTTAATTGTTCCTTCATTATACAAACTGGCAAGGTCAGCTAAAATTGTATTAAGAGTTTCCTTTAGTTCTGCTTCGTGTTTTAGATATGAAATTCTATTATCTACGTCTGAACGTTTTGTAATATTTTTAGATGCTTCATATCGTTTTATTTCATACAAATGCTCTAAGTCATAGGTAGAATCATTTATTCCCCAAATTATTGCTTGATTTGCATTCCAAGTAACAAAAGAATCTGATTTTAAAAATTTAGCCTTTTCAAGAGCATTAATCAGCATTTCTTCATTATCAGATAGAGTATCAGGGAATTTCAACTCCCAACCATTGAACACAATACCAGCAGTTTTGTCAATAAAAACTAAAACATCTGGGAAGCGTGTCTTTCCATCTGTTACTTTTAATCCTTCATCATTTGTGGCTTCTTGAAATATTGTAGTTCCATTGTTAATTGATTCTTTAATCCAACTTATTATATGTCCTGCCCAAGAGCGTTCATTTAGTTTCATAATTTAGTGTATGGTATTTTGCAATTGGTTCTTTAAAAAGTCTTGGATTAATTTTATCAAATTCAATTTCTTTGATTGTTTCTTCTATTCTATTTACACAGACTTCAATGTAATCCGTTACATCAACCTTATGTAACATTACATCTTCATTTTTTTCAATACCAATAAAATTTCTATTCTCAAGTAAAGCTGAAATAAGAAAACTACCGCTACCACAAGCATTATCTAGTATTACATCTCCTGGCTTTGTAAATGTTTTTATTAAATATCTACCTAATTCAATAGGTTTTTGAGTCGGATGATAAACTGTTCCCTCTGATTCTGCTGTTTTTATGTAAACATAATCATCAATGGATTGTTCTTCGTAAGCAATAACATCAGTCGGGTATCTTTTACCGTTACTTTTGACGTGATTAGATTTAAAGTCTCCATAACTACCAGTTAATTGGTCTTTTCTGAATCCTTTATCATAAGCTTCTCCTTCTGTCATTTGAGGATTATAGTTTGGTTGTTTTTTATAAAAAACGCAAACATCCTCGTGCTTTCTCAATGGTTGTTTTTTAGCATTTAAAAAATTTGTTGCCTTTGATTTTATCCAAACGATTTTATACTTAAAATGCTTTTCGTTACTCAATATTAGTTTTGCTGTAAAAACGCCCTGAGATGTTAGTACAATTGCTCCATTGTCTTTGATTATTCTATAATATTCAGTCCAGAGTTTATCCAAGTCTATAACTGAATCCCATTTGTTTTGAGTAGTTCCGTATGGTAAATCACATAAAATCATATCTATGCTTTTACTTGGAATTCCCTTCATTTCTTCAAGACAGTCGCCTTGAATAACTTTATTTAGATATTTTTTTAAACTATTTGGCATATTTTAAAGTTTAAGACTTTCTTGTTTAGCATTAATCTGACGTAGGTATTTAACTTTTTTTTCTGCAACAATAAGTGCATCTGTTGAGGAACTGCTTTCATAAAGTTTTTTAGCAAATAGGTCGCCAAAAAATTCTGTTTTCAATTCTTCTAAATCTAAACTAAAAACTTGGGCAAGAAGAGTTAAACGTTTTTCGTCAAAATCTCTTTTTCCGTTTTCAATTTTACTCAAATTTGCAGAATCCAAATCAAGTTTTGCTCCAAGTTGGGTTAGAGTGAGTTCGTTTTTTGTCCGTAAATGTCTGATGTATTCTCCGAAAGATTGTTTCATTTGACTTGAATATTTAGACTTGTCAGTATTTGACAAATATAACAATAATTTCGTGATTTCCAATTAAGGTGACGTTGGGAAAAGGCAAGCTCTTTTTATTTTTTGAGGTACGAAAAAAATGAAATGTGCTTGACTGTGCGGTTGGCTTTTCAGCTTGTGGCTAACGGTTCGGCTATGGTTAGTACGGGATTAAAAATAGAATAATTTTCGGATTTGCACTTAGCCAAAGCTTTTTATTTTGTTTTTATCTTTTCATTTTAAAAGCCAAATCAAAAGATTTGGCGGACTTTATAAATACGCACAGACTTTGGTTTAAGCACCAAAACCCGTATTAACTATAGCCATTGTTGTAAGTAGTTTTTTATTTTCAGTCAGTTTAATAATCCTCGTTAATGATGAAAATCTAATAGTTTATATGCTTTTATATAAATAGTGTCAGACTTTAAAATAATTCCGAGTGGGTCATTTTCCGTTCGATTTATAAATTCCACATCAAAAGTGTCATCAAATACAGTTGTCGAAGTATTAATCGTAATACTATTTTTATTTTCTAAAACTTTCCAAGTAGCATTTTTGTCTTTTTTAAAGTGAAAAGTTTCAGGAATAGAAATTTCATTATTCTCTCTAAAAATCAGAGCGTTAGTATACATTTGGTCTTTGTAGCTTTTTCCGCTATATGTTATTTCTTTAATTGCCCATTGTCCTTCAATTTCATTTTTTAAGCTATTATTTGAGCACGAAATCAATGTGATTATCAAAAAAAAAGTCAGTTTATAAACTTTATTGAGTTTCATTGGCAAATTACTTACAACGGTTCTGCATATGGAAAGTGCGACTTTGTGTGCGAGGATTTTCCGAAGGAAAATCAGAAGCAAGCAAAGGAGCAATAACCATTTGATTTAGCACTAAAATAAGCGTTTTTTATATGCGATGTTGGGTTTTAGTGCTTTCTATATCAGGTAAATATTTTTATCAGTTTGTTTTTTTTGTCAAATATTGTTTCCGCAATCTGGCAAAAGTCAGACGTTTTATTTGTCCGATTTTATTTTGTTCCGCAAACAAACTCAAAAGTCCGCAATAATTTTAGTCCGCGTTATTATATTCCGTAAACTTGCTTAAAGTCTGTTTATTCTTTTGTTTTCTGTTTTCTCCCAATGAGGAAATACAAAATAGCTCCAAAAAAGTTTGTAAATAAAACAACTAATAGCCAAACAATTTTATTGTTTCCTGTAAATTCATTTTTTAATATGTCGACAAGAGCAATAATTGTTGGTAAAATTCCAAATAATATTAGCATTATTTGCCAAATTCCAATTATTCCTAAATAAATCATTTTCTCGTTTTTTTGTTGTTAGTTCGTTTTTTTAGCATTAAACCCAACGGTTGTGTATATGGAAAGTTGCGTGTTTGTGTGCGAGGATTTTCCGAAGGAAAATCAGAAGCTAACAAACGAGCAACTAACATTGGTTTAGGTAAAACTAGCAATTTTTTATATACTTTGTTAGCCACAGGTTCTATTTATTTTTTTATTATTCCTTTTATTAGATTAATCGGAAAAATTATTTGTACAAAAAAGATAATTAGAGCTATTGAATATATTGCTAAAGTCAGATTATTATTAAAATTATATTCCATTATCGATTCTCGGAAAAGTTGAGCTAATATCCAGATCAGAATAATTCCGCCAAAAGTCAGCGTAATGTGAATCAAATTTAGCCATTTGGATAGCTTCCTGTTGGTTTTTAGCATTATCCAATATCCAATTCCGATTATTCCAAAAAGAATAGAAACCAGCGTTGCTAAATGTAAATAAGCAATTACGTAGTAAGTGTCGTGAACATTTATATCCAATACATTGTTTCCACTTAAAATTCCAAAAAGCATTATAATCGGTATTGCGAGTAAAAAACTCAGATGCGGTTTGTTAATCAGGAATTTCATTTTTCAATTATATTTTCGGATTAAAATTCGTTTATTAAAAATCTAAAAATTTGAATTTATCACTAATTTTCGTTGGTTGGTTAACTTGTGGCTAACGGTTACGTATAATATTAGTGGCGCGTTTCAGCACTAATTTAATAAATAGAAATTTTCCAAGTAAGCTAGAACTAGCCATTAATTTTATGCTTTGTTACAAAACGTTTTTATATTTTCCGTTTTCAAATCTTAACTCTTCAATTTTTTCTGATTTTTTAACAATTTTTTCAGTTCCGTTTTGATATTCAGTTTTCACAATAGAGTCCGTAATTACTAAATTATAAAACTCATTTTTTGAGTCTATTTTGGGTTTGATAAATTTATTTTTCACAACATATTCTCCAGTACTATTTCCGTTATTTTCTCCGTTTAATGTGTAAATTGGATAATCAACTAAAATTCGCTCAATAGTCTTTTCTTTTCTTATAAATAATGAAAGTTCTTTAGAGGAATAAGGATTAACTCTGCTACTTCCATAATAATTTATTAATATTCCAATAGTCTCTGATTTTTCTGTGATTTTATATGGTTGATATGTGATTTTTATATTTTCTAATCTAACAGCATCACTATACCAACATTCTTTTTTATCAAATTTTGATTCTATTTTTCCAGTTTTATTGTCAACTATTAATAGATATGCGTCCAATCTAATTCCGCCTTCATTTTTACTAATTTTTGGAATAAACACTATTGACTCAGAGTTTGATATACTTTTTTCTATTATAAATTCATTCCAGCATTCTGTTTTATTAATTTTCAGTTCATTCAAAGCAGAATCAACTAAATTAATTGATTTCTTTTGAGCACAAGCATTTAGTGTTATAACTGAAATTAATATTATGTACAGGTTTTTCATCAAATGTTTTGTAACGGTTACGTATAATATTAGTGGCGCGTTTAAGCACTAATTTAGTAAATAGAAACTTGCCAGCGGAAAATTCCGAAGGAATTTTCCAAGTAAGCTAAAACTAGCCATTAATTTTATGCTTTGTTAGGTGCAGTTTTTAAAAAGGTAAATCATCGTGAGCATTTGGGTCGTACCTGTCAACGTTATCAAGTCTTTGCCATAAATTATTTAATATTATTTTTTGTCGTTCCTTTGATGCTGAATTCAAAAATTTAGAAAAATCATACAAAATATCAACCTTTACTTCTCTTTTTTTGTAATATCTATAATTCCCTTTCACAAAGCATTGCGCCAATAAGTTTTGATTCTGTAAATTCTCCTCAAGTATAGAATTTTTATGAACTTCTTGCAGTTCTTTTACTATCTGCGGTATGTCAGATATATATTCAGAGTCGTAATCTATTTTTGAAAATATACTTTGAAGCCCATCAGCAAAGTTTTGATAAATTTTCTTTTCGTCATCAGTAAAAAGAACTTCTGGTGTTGATTCCGAAATAATTTTTCTATTTAAATCAAAGAATGAAGAAATACGATTATTGTAATCGATATCTACCATACTTTTTAATAATTCCTTGTACGCAAAATTTTGAAAATTATTTTCTTTTACAATTTCTTCGAATAATTTGCCTATAAAGTATAATTCAGTTCTGAAATCGTAAATTTTTTCTTCAAAATCATTGGGTGGATTATAGCGCCAGTTCAGAGAAATACTTTTGTCAAAGTCCGATTCAAAATCAATTTTTTTACTAAATCCAAAGTCAATTATTTTTACGATTCCTTTGTTTGATACAAGAATGTTATCTGGACGAATATCTCGATGCAGAATTTTGGTAGATTCTAAATGAACAAAAGCATCAATCGTTTGTAAAAAAATGTCATTTAATTTGTCAGGATTGTTTTTTAAATAAGAAGCGATGTTATCTCCCTTTACAAATTCCATTAAAATATAGCCTGTATGTTCTTCGGGATATAAGTAGTAATTAAAAACCCTAACAATATTTTGATGATAGAGTAAATGAAGTAGTTTTATTTCATCTTTAAAATTATTAAAGAACAATTTCTTATGTTCTTCATAGAAAGGCGAATATTTTTTGCAAACAAAGCGTTCATTAATAATTTCGTCTTCGAGCAGGACTGTTCTTCCAGTTCCACCTTGACCAATTTCTTCAATGAATTTATAATCCTTTGTTCTTAAAAATTGAATTAATTCTCCTTTCATTCAGGTTGTTTGTTCTAATTGCACCTAACTTTTATGTATATGAAATGTTGCGTGTTTGTGTGCGAGGATTTTCCGAAGGAAAATCAGAAGCTAACAAATGAGCAACTAACTTTGGTTTAGCTAAAATTAGCAATTTTTTATATACTTTGTTGTACAACGTTTTAATTTCTTTTCTTTTCTTTCATTTTCATTAATGATTTAATTCTATTAGTTAGCGCATTGTTAATGTAAAATTCGTTTTCATTATTTGTTTTATAATTCCGATGAATAATTGTTCCAGAATATTCAGTAAATATTATATCCAAATAAGGTTGATTTTTACAATCTTTTGTTGAATAGAAAATTTCCAAATATCCATTATTTAAATTTACACTAGCAGTTGTAGATTTTTGATTGTTCAGATTATTCACAAGGGAATCAATAGTTTGAATCTTTTCTTTGTCGGTGAGAATTAATTTAGTTTTTCCGCCGTAAAAATTTGAAGCTTTATTTATCACAATAATTTCAGATATTGGATACTGACAATTATTTTCTTTACAAGAAATAATTGTCAAAAAAATTAAAAATATTGTAAATGCTTTTTTTTTCAATTGTAGTTGGTCAAATGTTGTACAACGGTTACGTATAATATTAGTGGCGCGTTTAAGCACTAATTTAATAAATAGAAACTTGCCAGCGGAAAATTCCGAAGGAATTTTCCAAGTAAGCTAAAACTAGCCATTAATTTTATGCTTTGTTGTAAGTAGTGCTTTTTTGCTTACTTGCTCAATTTTAGTATTCGGAATGCTCCTTGAATTACCAATGCAAAAACGATTATTCCGATAATCAAATCAGGTCTACTCGAACTCAACCAATTTACCAAAATTCCAGCAATTATTACTCCCAAATTGATAATTACGTCATTGGAAGTGAAAATCATACTTGCTTTCATATGTGCTTCTTCTTTACTCTTTGACTTTTGCAAAATGTAAAGACAAATTCCGTTTGCGATAAGTGCAAAAATCGAAACGGTAATCATTGTCGAAAAATCAGGAAGTTTCTCGTCTCCGAAGAATCTTCTTAAAACTTCTACAAATCCAATAATCGCAAGCGTTATTTGAAAATATCCAGCAAGTTTGGCAATCCGTTTTTTCTTTATTACTGTTCCGCCAACCGCAAACAAGCTAATTCCGTAAACAAAACTGTCTGCAAGCATATCTAAACTGTCTGCAACAAGTCCCATTGATTTTGAGATAATTCCTGTTGTCATTTCGATTATGAAAAATGCGAAATTTATTGCAAGTACAGACCAAAGTAGCTTTTTCTGATTTTCACTTTCTTTAAATTCCGTTTGGTCAGTTTGTTCCGTTGAGATTTTCTTTCCGCCTAAATTCAGTTCGATAACTGAATTTTCTATTTGGTCAATTTCTCCGCTGTGAAAAACTGTCAATTTTCGATTCGGAATGTCAAAGTCCAAATTGGCAATACTTGAAATTCCGTCCAATTTCATTCGGATTAAATTTTCCTCCGATGGACAGTCCATTTTGGTAATTTCAAATATTGTTTTGTTCATTCAAATTCGTGGTTTTAGGCATTACTTACAACGTTTATGTATATGATTAGTGGCGTGTTTAAGCACCTAATTTAGCAAATAAACACCGAATAGAAAATCCGTGAGGATTTTCGTAAGTAAGCTAAAACTAGCCATTAATTATATACTGTGTTGTAGCCAGTTTTTTCTTTTTTATTCTTTCCCCAAGCAATAACTTTTACTCCTTTTGAGTATTGAATTTTGTCAGGTTCGTTTTTTATCAGTTTGTCAAATCTCGGATAATTAATTTCTAAATTCTTTAAGTCAATTTTATTAATTGGCCATTCTAAATGGTGAATTTCAAATTCGTTAATAGAGGTTTCTGTGTCTTGAAAAAGAGCGTATCTTTCGGTTAACCACTTTTCCAATTCCGTTTTCTCCTTAATTGCTTTTCCAATCTCAAACTGAATATTTAATTTGTCATTAAATTCCGAGTTATTAGATTCGTATTGGTTTTCAGTCCGTTTGATTTTTGAAAATCTATACGGAAGTTCAGACATTCCTTTCGCAACTTTACAAGACAAACTTTTTCCGCCTTCAATGCTCAAAAAATACACTCCAGTTTTGTTATTCGATTTTATATAAGTTCGGATATTAATTTCATCAAAATCCGAAATCGGTTGGAACGCAGGCAGGTTTTTCGGTCTTATCTTTTCCATAGTAAAAGCAACAACCGAAATCCAAGGTTTTCCATCAAAAAGGTCAATTTCAAGTTCCTTTGGGACAAACTTTTTCAATTCGGATAATTCCACTTGCCAATGAAGAAATATTGCATTATTCCACTCTTGATAAAATTTCCATTTTTCATTCGGCAATTTCCAAGGTCGGTGTTCAGTTGTGTTTAATATCTCTCGGATTGTCATTTTTCTCAAATTGGCTACAACGGTTGTGTATAAGAATAGTGCGGTTTTGTGTCCGAGGATTTTCCGCAGGAAAATCAGAGAGACCAAATACGCGCTAACTTTTTGATTTAGGAATAAATTTAAGCATTATTTCTTATACTTTGTTGGCAGTAGTTT